>NZ_JBIWEB010000005.1:104659-401977 GCF_044762335.1 Pedobacter suwonensis
AGGTTCTACAGTTGTAATTGATATTCCGATTCTTTCTGCTGCAGAGGCTGAAGGCGGAAGCTGCGGTAAGCAATCCATTATTGCTTCAAAAACCTGTCCGGCTACAAGTACATGTAAATGTAGTTGCTAAATCAAGATACATTGCCGGTAAGTGCCGGCAATGTTTTACACCGCAGCAGATCTGAGTATGCTGCACAATACTAAAAGCCATGAAAACATATATCATATTCATACTCGTTTTTTTAAGTACAACTGTCTTTGCCAGCCATGCGAAAGCAGAAAGCATTGTTGCAGACAGTGTGAACTTAAAATTTACCGGTAAGGTAATCGATTCTGCTTCTAAAGAACCGCTCATTTACGCACAGGTAGTAATTAATGATGGCCCTAAAATAATAGCACAGGTACTTACCGATACTTTGGGGTGGTTCGAAGCGAAGATAAAGCCAGGCACCTATAGGGTTAAAATATTTTATATGGGTAGCGAAAACCAAATTTTTAACCTCGTGGCTGCTGATAATCCAATGCATGCATTAAGTAAGGTTTTTAACGTAAAAATAAACACCGAACTGTTGAAAGAGGTTTCTGTATATGCCAGGCGCAAAGTAATTGAAAACACTGCCGAGAAGATCGTTTATCATGTAGACCGTGATCCGATGGCAAAAAACAGGTCGCTCAGCGAAGTGATCAAAAAAGTTCCGTTGGTTACCGTCGATTTTAAAGGCGTTCCTTCTTTAAAGGGCAGTGAAAAAGTTCAGGTTCAGGTTAACGGGCGCTCAGTTACCGACTATGCCATTCCGGTTGACCAGGCCCTTAAAATGATTCCAACGGCTAATGTAGAAAGCGTAGAAGTGATTACCAGCCCCGGAGCGAGCAGCGATGGCGAGAGTCTGGCCGGTATCATCAACATTATAACCAAAAATACGCTTTCTTTGGGCGGAAATCTTACCGTGGGCGTAGAATCAACCATTGGTAAAAGTTATACCACCAAACCTACCTTAAATTTTACGTATGGCGTGGGCAAGGTAAACTTCTCGCTCAACGGAAGTTATACCAATTTTAAAACACTGGGTTTTAGCAGCCAGCTTTATTCGAGAAGTAATTTCTTACAAGCACAACAGGGAAATTTAGGTTACGAAGGCAATCCTATTTACTTAAATGGAGGACTATTTTATGAAATCAGCAAAAACCAATCGCTTAATGCAGGTTTTACAGCTTCAAATTCGCCATACACTTTTAACCAGAGCCTTCAAACCAATATCAATAATCAGGGAACAGTAAACATATTTAATCGTTTTTCCGACAATTCGGTTAAAGCCAACAGCTTATCAGCCAATCTTGATTATAAATTAAAATTCAATAAACCCGGAAAAGAATTTAACGTTGGTGCTTTGTTCACCGCAGGTAAACAGGACAACCTGAATAACAGCACCAACAATTATGTTTCAGGTAATGATATACCTTTTTTAAGAGAGTTAAGCATCAATAACAGCAATATCCGTACACTTATCCTACAGACTGATTATAAACTTCCTTTAGGTAAACATAAGCTGCAGGCGGGTATCAAGATTACTAACAGGCATTTCGATTCGCAGTATCAAAATGCCATGAGCAACCAGCTGAATGCGGAACCATCCATTTCCGACGAATATGCTTACAATCAGGGGGTTTATGCCGCATTTGGCCAGTTGCAGTTGATGTTGCCCAAAAAGTGGACCATGATAGGTGGTATGCGTTACGAAAGGACGCAGAACGATGCCAGGTTTATATCTAACCATAGTAGCGTAAACCAGGGATTTAATAGCTTTTTGCCTACTTATGTCATCGGAAGAAACCTAAAAAACGGCATGATCAGCCTTACTTACAGCTATAAGATTTCGAGGCCGGGCATTTCATACCTTAACCCCTTCCAGAATTTTGTAAATGCCAATACCGTATCGCAGGGTAATCCCGATCTACAGGCAGAACATAAAAATGGCCTAAACCTTGCCTTTTCGCATAATGCGGGCAAAGTTTACCTCTATGTTGATGCAAGTGCCGATTTCTGGTCGGATTATATTTTGCGTGTGAATCAGTTTGTTAACAATGTGAACCAGATTACCTATAAAAACATTGGCTCATACAGGCAGTTTGGTACTTCTGCAAACTTGAACCTGAGCATTACCAAGGCACTTGGTTTAAATGTTGGCGGTACCTTAAATCTCATCTCAACCAACGATGCGGCCTTTAATGCCACCTATAATGAGAAATTAAACTTTAACGCCAGTTTTATCGGTACTTACAATTTTAAAGGTGGTTATAATCTGCAAGCCGAGTATTACCTCTACTCGAAAAACTATTTTTTCCAAAGCAGGGTAGCACAACCCAATACCTCGGCGGTAAGCTTTAATAAATCTTTTATGAAAGATAAGATCAACCTGAGTGTGGGGATAATCAACCCATTGAACAATAAAATAGAGTATGATATGCTGAACATCAACGGCGGCCTTACTAACCAAAATATCCAAAGCGTTTATGGCAGGGGACTAACTTTCGGTTTTAGCTACCAGTTTGGTAATGATAAAGTAAATAAAAAGAGCAAAAGCAATATTAAAGATAACGATACCAAAGAAGGAAGCACTAATCCGATTGGTTTTTAAATAACAGACGATGAAAAGGGACGCGCTTAACCAACAATACCAGTTCTTGCCTAACCTGATGCTTAGGTTTCCATCTTACCACAGCGAGGGCGAGATAACCAAAGAAATGATCAGGGAATTTATCAAGGATGATTTCTTTATGGAAGCCTTGTGGATCGCCTCCAGGGATTTGTATGAGGCAGTACTTCGCATTGATACGATCACCGATCCGAAAAAACTCGAAAAGATCGAAGTAGCCTTATCCAAATATATCAACCGTACCAAAAACCGGGCAACACCTTTTGGTCTGTTTGCCGGATGCGCACCCGTAACCTGGGCAACAGATACGAAGTTGGAACTGGGTGCCATCAATAAACACACCCGCCTGGATATGGGGGTACTCTGCACCATTTTCCGTTATCTGCTTAAGAATGAGCGGATCAAAAAATCTTTGAGTTACAGCGTAAACAAAACCCTTTATGATATCGATGGAAACTATAGGATGGTTGATTACAAAACCCTGGGCTACCGGAAATATACTGTATCGTCTGTTAGCGGATCTGAATATCTGGAGGGAATTATTAATTTCTGTAAAGAAACAAAACCCTACCCTGCCATTGCTGCCTTTATTGCAGAAGCCTTTGAGGTAGAGGTTGAAGAAGCCAGTTTATTTTTGGATGAACTGATTGATGGGCAGGTTTTATGGAGCGATCTGGAACCGAGGGTTAGCGGTCCTGATTTTCTCGACCAGATTATTGAAAGTCTGGCGGATGTATTAACAGCAGATGTAGATCACGATGATGCCTTAACCTATCTTTTGGCCTTCAAAAAAATTAAGTCAGTTTTGGCGGATACAGGAAGTATTATCCACAAAAAGGAAGAAATATCGGGCATACTACATCAGCTTAACATTGAGTTTAACAGCGAAAGTATGTTTCAGGTTGATCTTTACAAAGACGGTTCGGAACAAACGTTAAGTAATAGTTATGCTGATAAATTGATTGAGGCCGTCCAATTTCTGAGCCAGCTTACGCCAAAACATAACAACAAAGACTTGCAAGCCTTTAAAAACCGTTTTGCCGACCGTTATGATGAACAGGAAATCCCTCTGTTACAGGCTCTGGATCCCGAATCGGGCCTGGGCTACGCAGCCAATACACACCTGGCGGGCGAGGCGCCATTGGTACATCGCATGGTTTTCTCATCAGGCGCCACCAGTGAGATCAGGGAGACCCAATATACCGAATTTAGCAAATGGTTGATCGGTTATTTAACCAGCAACCCTTTAAGTAAAGAAATCTGTCTTGATCAACATGATCTGGGTAACCTTAATATCAATCCTAGTGATTTGCCTCCAAGCTTCTCTATCATTTTCAGGCTTAACGGGGGAGAAGAAGACCAGGTTTATCTGGAGCATTGCGGCTGGCCAACCGGTGCCTGTATGATCGGGAGGTTTGGCTATGGCGATCAGAAATTTGAACAGATCCTGCAGGATATCAATACCGTAGAAAATGCTTATTACGAAGGCGCAGTAGTGGCCGAAGTAGCACATCTGCCTGAAGACCGCCACGGTAATATTGCCTCAAGGCCAAAATTCAGGAATTATCAGATCCCTGTGCTGGCCGGAAGCGGATCGGATGAAAGCGAGATCAGCCTTAACGATCTCATGGTTTCAGTGCGCAACGGGCAGCTTTATTTAAGGAGCAAACGGCTCAACAAAGCCGTGATACCGCGTTTGAGCAATGCCCATAATTACGGCATGAATGCCTTGCCTGTGTATCATTTCCTTGGAGATTTACAAGGTGACGACCATAAATACTGGCTGGGCTTAAACTTAGAGGTGCTGCCAAAATTGGGCATTTGTAAGATCCCAAGGATCAAATACAAGGAAGTGATCCTCTCGTTAGCTTCCTGGTATCTTCAGGCAGAAGATATTAAAGAGATTTTAACTGTAAATGCTCCTGATCATGATAAAAAGGTTAAAAAATTCTTTGAGAAATGGCAACTGCCCCAGGTTTTCATTTTTGCTGATGAGGATAATGAGCTTTTGGTTCACCAGGAAAATCGCATAGAAGTGCTGGCCTGGCTATCAGCCTGCAAAAAGCGAAGCCAAATCGTCTTAAAAGAATATCTGCCGGTGAGTAACACCTTGTTAAAAGATGCAGATGCAAAGGCGGTTAATAATCAGTTTGTTGCCCTGTTAATCAGAAAAGATGATAAAAAAAGGGCAAAGCCCGTATTTAATGCAAACCAGCAGAATGATCAGGAAGTGAAAAGACAGTATTTTCCAGGAGAGGAGTGGCTTTACGTCAAAATTTATAGCGGCATAAAAACAGCCGATCAACTGATTGGCAACGAATTGCTTGATCTGGCAAAGCAATTGGTAAATACCGGGTTGATAGACCAATGGTTCTTCATCAGGTATGCAGATCCCGAGCCACATTTAAGGTTCAGGGTGCATGTAACCACGCTGGATGGATTAGGAACCGTAATGCGCGAGATCAATAAAACTTTTGAGAAACTATCTGAAACTGGTTTGATATGGAAAATGCAGTTTGATACCTACGAACGCGAAATAGAACGTTATACTGCTGGTGGAATTGCTTTGAGCGAACAGTTGTTCTATTATGATAGTTTAGCCGTATCAAGCTTTCTATCCCGCCGCGATATGGTAGAGAACTTTGAACAGTTGCGCTGGCTATGGGGCATCCGATCAATCGACAGCCTGCTTAACGATTTTGAGTTTTCGCTTGCCGATAAGCTAAAAGTGATGGAAATACTTTCCGCTTCTTTTCATCAGGAATTTAATTCTGATGCTTTGCTAATCAAACAGCTATCGCAAAAATATAGGTTCAGCAAAGAACTGATCGCCAAACACCTCGATGCAGGCAACGACTTTTCAGGCTCAGACCTCTTACAGTACCGCAGTTTCGAAATCATTCCACTGGCACGGACCATCAGGGAGAAAATAGCGGATGGATCTATTAACCAGGATTTAAATAGCTTGTTGATCAGCTACATCCACATGAATATGAACCGCCTGTTCAAAACCAAGCACCGTGTACATGAGCTGGTGGTATACGACTTTCTTTTAATGTATTATAAATCAACTTTTCATCGTCAAAAAACCGGAATATGAACACTTTAGAAGTAGAAACCACCATCAATACCCGTATAAGAGTGGTATATGAGCAGATTAAACACCTACTGCACCATCAGGAAAATCAGGCCGATTTTATTACCAACGGTAACTTATTTAATGGCTACGCAGGGATCGTTTATTATTATTTCAGTCTGTTGAAAGCTTTCCCTGAAGGCGAAACCAACGCTTACATTGCGCTCGAAAAGCTGATCGAATCATACAACTCGCAGGAAAATATGGCGAGTAAATACATGACTTTCTGCAGTGGCTTATCTGGCTTTTATTTCCTGATCCAAAAACTGGTAGAACAGGAATATCTTGATGAACTGTTCCTTGAAGACGTGTTGCCTATCAATGAACTTATTTTTGAAGATACCCAGCGTTTGCTCAAAGACGAAAACACCGATTTTCTGCATGGTGCAGGCGGACAGATGCTTTATCTTTTTAACTGCAAAAACGATCCTAACCGCGAAACATATCTCAATATTCTTGTGGATGGGCTCCTTAAATTTGCCATCATTGACGAAAAAGGAATGCGTTTTCCAAATAGCACAGTAAAAGAATTTCAGAATACAGATAATATCAATATGAGCCTTTCGCATGGGAATGCCGGCATTTTATTGGTGCTGTTGAATATTTTCAATGGAGGCATTGCAAAGGAAAAACTGGAAAAAGCCATTAAACTGGGGCTGGATTATTTTATCCACTACTACCATCCACGTAGCTCGGCTAACTTTTCGGCCTTCCCGCTTTTAGTTAACGAAGCCATGAACACACAGGAACTGCTTGATGGCGAGTTTTATGCCGAAAACTACAGTTGGTGTTATGGAGATTTGGCGGTAACCTGGCTATTGTACCAAAGCAGCATTGCGTTTGATGAGGTTGGCTACCGCGATCTTGCCGATGAGGTAGGCAAGGCAATGGCGCAAAGCATGATCAACGTACCACAATCAGGTATTAAGATCAACTCACATTTCTGTCATGGTACCTCGGGAATTGCCCTCTTTTTAAACCGCCTTTACCATTTCTCGGGCCTTCCGCTTTATAAGGAAGCTGCACAGATCTGGTTGGAAAGCACCCTGGATCACTTGGAAAACGACCTTAGCAAACCTGAGTTTATGAACAGGGAAGGTGCATTTGGCCTGTTGGAGGGTATAAGTGGGGCCATGTTTGTATTGACAGCTGCCGAACATGAAGATATTGCAGCAAACTGGACCGATATGTTTCTTTTATCTTAAATTTTAAAGATTATGGGTATCAACAAAATTGGATTGATGGATTTTGGTACAAGATCCAAAAAGATAGATAGCCTTTCGATCATCGAAAGTGTTATCGAAGATGCGGCTCTGGCCGAAAAACTGGGTTTTCACCGCCTGTGGTATGGAGAACATTTTATTACTTCGGCCAACTCGCCATGGTTTAGCCCCGATATGCTACTACCCCTTATTTGCGGAAATACCAATACCATCCGTGTAGGCATTGCAGGTGTACTGGCAGGATATACCTCACCAATCAGAACCGCTTCGAGCTATAAAATGCTTAATAACCTGTTTAATAACCGTATTGATTTGGGTTTTGCCAAAGGTACACCAGGGGGGAATTTTTTACCTTTTTTTAGTCAGCCTAAAATTGCCAGTCACGAAGAAGGGATACAGCATATCCAGAGTCAGATAGCAGCGATCAGCAGCCTGTTGAATGATGAGGACGAGCATGTTAAAAATGGTGTTATTCTGGCTCCCTATAGAGGCTCAGTTCCTTCACTGTGGAACCTCGGCGGTTCGCCTCACAGTTATCAGGCCAGTTTAAGCAACCAGCTCAATTGCTCCAGAACCCTTTTTCACAAAGGGGTAAACCTCGAACTGGGCCTCGACAATCTCAAGGCTTATCGGGAAGATTTCTACAAACAATTTGGCCGTTTACCTGAAGTGAATATTGCCCTTGCAGGTTTTACCAGTCCGAATAAGAGCAAAAGGGAGGAAGTAATAGCGCTTTCCGAAGCAGAATTTGACTTTGTAGAACCTAAAACAAGACTTTGCTGCGAACCACATGAACTGTTCGATAAAATGTCGGCCTATGCGGAGATGTATGATGCAGATGAGGTCATATTTTTCGACATTGCCCGCGACCCAGATTACCGAAGAGAAAGCATGGCCTGGATGAGCGAAGTATTCGGTATGAAAAATAGACAACAATTAGTAGCCTAATTTAAAAATCTAACCATGTTTAAACTAAACTACAGACCATCGATTCCTATATACCGCCAGTTGGAAACAAAAGATTGCGGACCAACTTGTTTACGCATGGTATTAAGTTACTACGGTAAGTCTTATACTTTAAATACCATCAGACAGGCTTGCAGGGTTAACCGTGATGGAAGTACCTTTCTAGGGCTTAAAGTAGCGGCAGAAAAATTTGGCATGAATGCAATATGTGTAAAACTGCATTACAACGACCTAGTCAATGCCGATATCTGGCCTGCCATTATCCATTGGAAAACCAACCACTTTGTGGTGCTTAAAAAACTAACCAACGACGAGGCTGTGATTATTGATCCGGCACAGGGAAAAGTTAAAATAAGCAGATCTGAATTTTTGGAGCATTGGAATGCTGTAGAGGAAAAAGGATATGCCCTTGTTTTAGAACCTGATGCTGATCTGGAACAATTGAATCAAGAAGAGCAGGAAGCACAAACAAATGTAAGTTTCTGGAAGCTCTTAGGATATTTGAAAAGGCACAAATCGTTGATTTTACAGTTATTGATCGGTTTAGTAGCCAGCTCGATATTGGAATTAAGTTTGCCCTTTCTAAGCAAATTGCTTATTGATAAGGGTATAAAACTCAAGGAAGTAAATGTTATTTACCTGGTACTCATTGGTCAGGTGGTGGTGTTTGCGTCCAAATCTTTTATCGAATTTGTACGCTCATGGATCTTATTGTTTGTGAGCGTGAGGGTAAACCTAAATATTTTGGTCAGCTTTTTTATCAAACTGTTAAACCTGCCTCTGTCTTTTTTCGAAACACGTAAACAAGGTGATGTAATGCAGCGCGTTAACGACCATACCCGGATAGAAAACTTTTTGACAAGCAATACCTTAACAACCGTATTCTCTTGTTTCAACATCTGTGTATTGAGTATTATCCTGTTTCACTTTAGTAGTCTCCTGTTCCTTATTTTTGCAGGAAGCAGCATTTTATATGTAGGCTGGGTATTTTTATTCTTCAATAAGCGAAGGCAGATCGATCAGAAAAGATTTGAGGTAAATTCTTCGGTACAGAGCAAAATTGTACAGCTTATCGAAGGCTTTCAGGATATTAAAATCAGCAACTCTGCTGATCAGAAAAGATGGGAATGGGAATCGCTCATTGTGAAAGAGTTTAAAGTTAGGGTTAAAGGACTCACCTATAACCAATATCAACAGGCAGGCTCGCTGATCATTACTGAAATGCGAAACATCGGGATTACTTTTGTAGCCGCATTTATGACCCTCAGGGGTGAAATTAGTTTGGGAAGCCTTTTCGCCATCCAGTTTATAGTAGGCCAGCTTATTGCGCCAATAGAATCGCTGATTTTCTTTTTGCAATCATATCAGGATACAAAAATGAGTTTAGAACGGTTAAATGAAATCCACGATATCCAGGATGAACAACCCGAAACGGCTACAAAGGTAAAAATAGATCAGCTGATTGGTGATATTTCAATCCAGAATCTGCAGTTCAGCTATCCTGGATTTGAGAATAAAGCCGTTTTCAATGGTTTGAGCCTGGTGATACCTAAAGGAAAAATAACGGCTATAGTTGGACTGAGTGGAAGTGGCAAGACCACCTTATTAAAGCTTTTACTCAAACTATACGATCCAACCGGTGGGATCATTCACATCGGAAAAGAGAAACTAAATGATTTAGATGTTGGACAGTGGCGAAACCTATGTGGCACAGTTTTACAGGATGGTTTTATCTTCTCAGATACTATTGCAAAAAATATCGCACTGGGTTTTGAAGAGATAAATGAAGAACGGTTGCATGATGCAATCAAAATGGCAAACATAGGTGATTTTGTGTACAATTTGCCAAAAGGTGTAGAAACTGAAATTGGTATTGGTGCAAATGGCATATCGCAGGGCCAAAGGCAGCGTTTGTTAATTGCCCGGGCAGTTTATAAAAACCCTGAATTGTTACTTTTTGATGAAGCGACAAATGCACTTGATTCGAACAACGAGCAGACTATTATGAATAACCTCAGGGATTTTTTTGACAACCGCACGGTTGTTATAGTGGCGCACCGGTTAAGTACCATCAAAAATGCCGATCAGATTTTTGTAATGGAGTACGGCAAGATATTGGAATCAGGAAACCATGATACTTTAATGAACAATAAAGGGCCTTATTTCAATTTAATCAATAATCAACTCGAAAAAATAAAATAATATGGAAATTCAGGATAAAATGAGTGCTGATATTAAGCATATACTTAACAAAAAACCTAAGGGTGTTATACGTTTTGGTTCTGGCATTATGCTAACAATAATCATAGTTTCAATCCTCATTTATTTCTTTAAAGAAGATATCAAAATATTAAGTATTTTTAACTATTTCAGTTACACTAAATAATTAATTCAAACATATCCAGAATTTAATATTATGCATAGATATATTGTTTACATCTTGAGCATAGCATTTTTAAGTGCTTGCTCTTATGGTACATACGAAATGAACAAAGGCCCACTTAATATTGCAGCTAAAGCCAGTTACAAAGTAACCTACAAAGTATTGGCCAGCAGCAGTGCTACGGTAACGTTTACCGATGAAAGTGGAAACCAAAAAACTTTAGAAAATATATCTGGTGAATGGGAAAAAAGCATTGAAATAAAATCCGGACAAAAGGTTCAGTTTACTGTCGATTCGAAAGATAAACAGCAGGCATCCGTTCTGGTAGATCAAAAGCCTGTTTCTGATATAGAAAAAACTAATAAAACCGCCCATTATAGCCTTAGTTTTGTATTACCATAGGCAGGGTTCAGTTAGCGGTTTGCAATTAAACAGCCAGCAATCCGATTAACCAGTAAATCCACCTTTCAATCCATATACTTCTCCCTGGTAATCTTCTTTCATTAACCGCACCGCCATTTCACTCCTTTGCCCGGTTTGGCAATAACACACTACTTTTTTGTTCTTTGGGATGCTTTTCAGGGATGATGTCAATTCATATAAGGAAATATTTACCCCACCCATATTGTTTTCCTCATGTTCATAATGTTCGCGTACATCGATCAGGAAAACTTCAGCAGGTGATTCAGAAAGCCATTGATCTAAAGTGGCTTTATCGATTTCTTTTGAGCTGCTCACCGGAGTTTCAGCCTTAACTATTTCGGTTTGTTTTCCCTGGGCGATTTTAAATACGAGTACCGTATTGTTCAATGCATTGATGGTCATTAATTTACCGGCTAACGTTTCGCCGATGCCGCAAATTAATTTAATCGCTTCGTTGGCCATATACAAACCAATTATTCCAGGCAAAACCCCAATCACGCCACCTTCTCCGCAATTCATGCTTTCGGCTGGCGGTGTTGGGTAAAGATCTCTGTAATTTGCACTTCCCAGGTGATTAAATACGGCAACCTGTCCTTCAAAAGCCAGGATGGAGCCGAATATCAGGGTTTTGCCCAAGGTTACACAGGTATCGTTTACGAGGTAACGCGTATTAAAGTTATCAGAACAATCCATTACCAGATCATATTCCTGGCAGATTGATATTGCATTATTGGGGGTAAAACGCTTGTGATAAGCTGTAAAGCTGATGTGGGGATTGAGCACTGCAAGTTTCGCACTGGCTACCTTTGCTTTCGGCTGGCCAATATCAGTATGGTTATACAAAATCTGCCGGTGCAGGTTGCTTAGCTCCACCACGTCATCATCTACAATGCCTATTTTGCCCACGCCTGCTGCGGTGAGGTATTGTAATATCGGGCAACCCAGGCCACCCGCACCGATAATCAGTACTTTGGCCACTTTTAGCCGTTCCTGTCCCTCCAAGCCCAGTTCGGGCAAGATCATTTGCCGGTTGTAACGCTTTAATTCTGTTTTAGCTAACATGATTTATGGATTAAACTCCTATCCCAATCTTTCCAGATGGGTTCGTAACCTTGTTTTCTGATCATGGCGGCAATTTCCTGCGCCGAACGTTCATCAGATATTTCGAACTGCTCCAATGATTGTGGCGCTACTTCGTAACCACCTGGATTGGTTTTAGAGCCCGCACTAATGGCCGTGATCCCCAGTTTAATAATATGGTTTCTGAAATTTTCTGTTTCGCGGGTAGAGATAGACAGTTCCACTTCACTGTTAAATAAACGATAGGCACAGACCAGCTGTACCAGTTCCTTATCATTCATCACCACTTTAGGCTCCAAACCGCCACTAAATGGCCGCAATCTTGGAAAGGAGATACTGAATTTACTCTGCCAATACTGTTTTTCAAGGTATGATAGATGCAGGGCCGTAAAAAATGAATCAGTGCGCCAATCTTCCAGTCCGATGAGTACGCCCAGCCCCATTTTATGAATCCCGGCCTGCCCCAAGCGGTCAGGTGTTTCTAAGCGGTATAAAAAGTTAGCTTTTTTTCCTTTCGGGTGGTGTTTGCGGTAATCGTCCTGATGGTAGGTTTCCTGGTAAACCAACACTGTATTTAAGCCATGGGGAATAAGTATTTCATAATCTTCTACATCCAAAGGCTGTACCTCCATCGAAATATGGGCAAAATGTGGATTGATCAGATCCAGAACTTTTTTAAAATAATCGGTATGCACGGTTTGGTTGGCTTCACCTGTTACCAGCAATACATGGTCGTAGCCCATGTTCTTAATCACGGCTACTTCCTGCATAATTTCCATGGAGTTAAGCGTTCTCCTCCTTACCTTATTATCATAACTGAAACCACAATAGGTACAAATATTATTACACTCGTTGGAGAGATAAAGTGGAATATACATCTGAATTACCCGGCCAAAGCGGTCTAATGTTAAACGCTGGCTGATTTGCGCCATATCTTCGAGATAGGGTAATGCCGCCGGGGAAATCAACGCTTTAAAGTCTTCCAGTGTCCGTTGCTGGTTGTTTAGGGCGTTTTCTACATCTGCCGCCGTTTTGTCGTAAATACTGGCCTTGGTATTGTCCCAGTTGTAGTGCTCAAATACTTCGTTAAAACTCTTCATCTAAAAATGCGGTTAATGGACTGCTTGCTGCAGCTTCATGTTGCTGGCTGCCCAGTTTAGATTTAAAGGCCATTCTGCCGGCTTCAACAGCCAGTTTAAATGCCGTCGCCATATCGGCCGGGTTTTTGGCAATGGCAATCGCGGTATTCACCAAAACGGCATCTGCCCCTATTTCCATCGCTTTTGCGGCATCAGATGGTGCACCAATACCGGCATCTACAATTACCGGTACCCGGCTCTGGCTGATGATAATTTCTAAAAAATCGATTGTTCTCAAGCCCTTGTTGCTGCCGATTGGCGATCCTAATGGCATTACCGCTGCGGTTCCCACATCTTCTAGCCGTTTGCATAAAACGGGATCGGCATGGATGTATGGCAGTACTACAAAACCTAGTTTAACCAGTTCTTCTGTCGCTTTAAGCGTTTCAATAGGATCGGGCATGAGGTATTTAGGATCTGGGTGGATTTCCAGCTTGATCCAGTTGGTCTCTAAAGCTTCGCGTGCCAGTTGAGCAGCAAAAATGGCTTCTTTTGCATTGCGAACACCAGAAGTATTGGGTAATAAGTTAATATGGGGATATTTAAGGTGCTGGAGGATATCGTCGTCTTTGCCTATTAAATCAACGCGTTTAAGTGCTACCGTAACGAGTTCGGAGGCAGAGGCGATTAAAGCATCTTCCATCTCTTTTGCCGAAGAAAATTTTCCGGTACCGGTGAAGAGGCGCGAGTTAAAGGTTTGATCTGCTATGGTTAACATATTTAGGGGTTTAAAGCGGATGCATGGTGAATTTACTGATGATTTCTGCTAAAGCAGTTGAAGTTTGGACTTGATTGGTGAGTGCTGCCGAGATGGCAATTCCGTAAATTCCGGTTTTGAGTATAGCCGGAATATCTGCCGCTTCAATGCCACCAATGGCAATAATAGGTGTACTTATTCCGGCTTTACTTACTTTATCCATCAACTTCTGGTATCCTTCCAAACCTACAATAGGGCTTAAGTTTTCCTTTGTTCTCGTAAACCTGAAGGGGCCAAGGCCGATGTAGTCTGCTCCCTCCGCTACCCTTTGCCGGATGTGTTCGAAAGTATTCGCCGTACCTCCGATAATCTGGTGTTTGCCGATAATTTTTCTGGCCTCGGGAACAGGCATATCCTGCAAACCCAGGTGCACGCCATAACTATTTACGGCCTTTGCCAGGTGAGGATAATCATTGATGATCAGTTTGGCGCCATAGTTTTCACATAAAGCCTGCGCGGCTTTTGCAAAAGGTAGAATTTCTGCCTCCGTCTGGTTTTTAATACGGAGCTGGATCCATTTAACGCCGGCCTGGAGTACCTGCTCAATGGCATCGATATGGGTACCTGTTTTAGGGGCTTGCGATATATACTGTAGGGATGCTATCATATGGGGATGGTTAAATTTTTTGATTAAACCTCGCATTTCACCAAGGCTTTTTTAAAAGTGGTTATGGCTTGTGAAGGGTCATTCCAGATGCTGCCCAAAAGTGCAATGCCATCGAAATTCATTTCTTTAACCTGATCAATTTCAGTTAAACCGATGCCGCCAAGGGCAATGATTTTAGGTGCGGCCTGATGTTTTTCCAAGCGGAAGTGAGACGGAATCATGCTTTTATAACCCGGCTTGGAAAGGCTGTTAAACACCGGACCGAAAAAACTGTAATCGTATTGACCAACCTGTTCCATAGCTGTTAAGTGATGGATAGAGGTGCTATAGATGTTGTTTTCGGACAATGCTTCGTGATTTCTTTCCTTCCTGAAACTTTCAGTATGGTGGATTCTGTGAATATTATAATCGTTTGCCAACACATGGAAATGATGCAAAGCGATCTGCGGATGATATTCAGAAGAAATCCCTTCAATTATTTTCCGGTAATCGGCCTCGCAAGCATTTTCCTTACGCAGGTGAAAAACCTGTAAACCGGCTTCGAAAAGCTGATTCACAAGATCAATTTCTTCTTTAAAAATAGCTGGCTTGGCAATTACGATCAGTTCCATCATAGGCTAAGAATAAATTTCGCTTCCTTTTTCGGTAAACTCTTTCGATTTTTCTTCCATGCCTTTGGCCAAAGCTTCATCTGCGGCTACGCCTTGTTTTGAAGCATATTCTCGCACATCCTGTGTAATTTTCATCGAACAGAAGTTTGGTCCGCACATTGAGCAGAAATGCGCAATCTTGGCGCCTTCTGCCGGCAGGGTTTCATCATGGAATTCTTTAGCCGTGTCCGGATCAAGCGATAAATTAAACTGGTCTTCCCACCTGAACTCGAACCTGGCCTTGCTTAAAGCATTATCACGGTATTGCGCCCCGGGGTGTCCTTTGGCCAGATCGGCAGCATGTGCAGCAATTTTATAGGTAATTACACCATCTTTAACATCTTTTTTGTTGGGCAGGCCCAAATGTTCTTTAGGCGTAACGTAACAAAGCATGGCCGTTCCGTACCAGCCAATCATGGCGGCACCAATAGCAGATGTAATATGGTCATAACCTGGTGCAATATCGGTCGTTAGTGGTCCCAAGGTATAAAATGGCGCTTCAGCACAATGCTCAAGCTGTTTTTCCATATTGGCTTTAATCAGGTGCATGGGTACATGTCCGGGACCTTCAATAATGGTCTGAACGTCATGTTTCCAGGCAATTTTGGTCAGTTCGCCAAGGGTTTCGAGCTCCGAAAATTGCGCGGCATCATTTGCATCTGCAATACAGCCCGGCCTTAAACCATCACCTAGAGAGAAAGCTACATCGTAAGCTTTCATGATTTCACAGATTTCTTCAAAATGCGTGTACAGGAAGTTTTCCTTGTGATGCGCCAGGCACCATTTGGCCATGATCGATCCGCCACGCGAAACAATTCCGGTAATCCTTTTAGCCGTTAAGGGTACGTAGCGGAGCAGTACACCAGCATGGATGGTAAAATAATCAACCCCCTGCTCGGCCTGCTCGATTAAGGTATCGCGGAAAATTTCCCAGGTAAGGTCTTCCGCTTTCCCGTTTACTTTTTCCAGGGCCTGGTAAATGGGGACAGTACCGATCGGCACCGGCGAATTTCGGATAATCCATTCACGGGTTTCGTGGATATTTTTTCCTGTAGAAAGATCCATAATGGTATCGGCACCCCAACGGCAGGCCCAAACGGCTTTTTCTACTTCTTCTTCTATGGTTGAGGTAACCGCTGAATTGCCAATATTGGCATTGATTTTTACGAGGAAATTACGGCCGATAATCATCGGTTCCAACTCCGGGTGGTTAATGTTGCAAGGGATTACTGCACGTCCGGCAGCCACTTCATCACGCACAAATTCAGGCGTGATGTATTCTTTTGGGGTATTGGCACCAAAACTGTTTCCCTGATGCTGGTGGTTCATGACCTCGTGATGATTGCCCAATTGTGCATTCAATAATTCAATCTGTTGATTTTCCCTAATGGCAATGTATTCCATTTCGGCTGTTATGATGCCTTTTTTGGCATAATGCATCTGCGATACGTTGGCACCCGGCTGGGCTTTATAAGGTTTAGTAGTATAATTAAAACGCAAAGCATCCAGTTTATCATCTGCAAGGCGTTGTTGCCCGTAAGCAGAAGACAATTGATCAAGCTGCGTAACATCCTCCCTGCCCTTAATCCATTGTTCCCTTAGGCGTGGAAGCCCTTTCCGTACATCAATAACGGCATTTGGATCAGTGTAAGGGCCGCTGGTATCGTAAACCGTTACCGGTGGATTCGGTTCGGTTAAACCAAATCCATTGTGGATTTTGGTTTCCGTTAAGCTGATTTCGCGCATGGCCACCTGGATATTGTGGATTTTTCCAGGTACAAATATTTTGCGTGAAGCCGGAAATGGACTGCGGCTGATGACTTCCTGATCTGGTGTTTTTTCTTGTTTCATGTTGAATGTTTGAAGGAGAGAAGAAGATAATGGGTGATTATTGAATGACTGATTGGGTGAAGGAAAATGAAAGAATGAGTGATTGAGTGAATTCTTGAGTGTAAGTGTCCCGGTTCCGTCATTCAAAATTCTTTCATCCAATCCTTATATCACCCCCCCTGAGTAGCCTTGATGACTATGACCTGATCGCCTGGGTTTAACAGATAGGTGTCCCAAACAGATTTGGAAATGATGGTTTGATTAACGGCTATGGCAAGGCCATCCGTTCCGGTTGAAATGATAGTAGCCAACAGCTGTTCGATAGAACAAGAGTCTTTAAGTTGGTAGTTTTGATTGTTTACAGTTACTTCCATATTTAAAAAATTGGAAAAACTATAGAGATTGCCCCAGAATGGAGATCGAAAAGACAGCAATGATAATATTGCTTTCACTTTTCCCTTCGGCAGTACTAACTGCATCAGGTTCAAAGGGTATTTCTCAGCACGTAGGCACCCCTAAAGTTTTTTGTAAATATAGGCGATTAAATTTTTAATACAAATGAAAAAGAACATATAGATGAAATCTATACATTAAACTAAACTGCATTAGGATTTTTGTCATACCGAAAATAGTGAAACGAGTGGAAGCTTTGCTAAGCAAACATTGAAATGGAAAACGAATTAAAAATCCATTTAATAAAGATCTTTCGTTGTGCTACCGTTGACTAATTCCAATAGAAGGATCGCCCTCTCGACTGTAGTACAGCGAAACGGAGAACTCTTTGAACGATGTTTTTAAAAAAATAAGATTTCTCCAATAAATTCTCCATCTGCATAGCCGTGTTCAGGTGATCTGCATAGCAGACTTTAGCTAAAGCCTCTATCTTGAGGCAGTAATTGCCTTACTCAGTTCCATCGCCTTTTGCATATTCGCAATGCCATAGCCATAAGGAATCTCTGGTTTTATTGCGCGATCGGCAGATTGTCTAATTACCTGCATGAGCTCCATATTAGTAAGCTTTGGATAGGCTTGCCATAAGCAAGCTGCCAGACCGCACATAATAGGACTGGCATAAGATGTTCCACTACGGGCCTCGCTGTTCCCACTCTCATTAACTACACTTGCCCCGCCTCCCATCGCTACTACATCTGGTTTTATTCTGCCATCAACAGTGATTCCCGAGGCCGTAAAAATATGTATATTAAGGTTTCTGCTTACCGAACCTATTGCAAGTACGTTTGGAGAATCGGCAGGAGTACCTACCCAGCTGCCCTCATTGCCTGCACAATTAACAATAAAAATACCTTTGCTTGCAGCAACATTGGCTCCTCGCGTTGCTAAAGCCGTTTTTCCATCCATGTCTTCAAACTTATATCGTGAAGAGGGGAAATTATAACCTGTAGTATAATAAAGGGATGAATTGACAATATCAACCCCTACGCTGTCTGCGTATTCTATGGCGTTAACCCAATAATCTTCTTCGATAGGATATTCGGATGATTCATCTTCAGTTCGTAGAAGCCAATAATTTGCTTCTGGAGCAGTACCCACATAGGTACCTGGCAGATTGGTAGCCATACAGGAAGTTACCCAGGTACCATGACTGTCTACACTGTAGGGATTATCATTTTCATAAACAAAAGACTTTGCCCCTTTTATATTTACATTTTTAAAAGCCGGGTTAGTTTTGAAGTTGATAAAGCCAGCATCAATTACCGCAATATCAATCCCTGCTCCTCTAAATCCCTTATTATGTAATGCTTGCCCGTTATTTGTATTAATGTTATCAAATGCACTACCATAATCCAATGCACCATCTGGCGTACCGTTGTTGCCAAT
This sequence comes from Pedobacter suwonensis, assembly GCF_044762335.1. Classification (GTDB taxonomy): domain Bacteria; phylum Bacteroidota; class Bacteroidia; order Sphingobacteriales; family Sphingobacteriaceae; genus Pedobacter. The sequence continues at coordinate 123,347 of NZ_JBIWEB010000005.1, forward strand.
TTGTGGTACATCACTGTATTTTGGTGTGGTGTTTACTACCTTCCTTTTTCCTTCCCAAACCAGCACAACATCTTTTACAAAAGGTAAAGCTTTATACTGATCGGCTAAGAATTCGTTGGTACAATTTACACTTACCGTATTCAGCCATTTGCTTTTAGCTACAATGGTACCGCCAATTTGTTGAATAGCTTTGATGTATTCAGGAGAAATTGGCAGGTCTGATGCATCGATAGGAATGTTTCTTTTACGTCTGCGCTCAATTGCTTTTGGAGAAAGAAATGATTCAGGATTAATGATCGATAAGTTCGATTGCCCTTTATCTTTTAATACTAAACGAAATTTATAATCGTTGCCGTCGGTAACCGTAACCTTGCATCTGGCGACCCCTTTTCCATTAGCCATTGTGGCTAAAATATAGGTTTCACCTGCGGCATCTGGCCAAACTACGCCCTTTTCAGTTACCCAGGCTATTCGCGGGTTTTCTGAACTCCAGACCACCGAAGCAGATTCTCCAGGCTGTAGATTTTCGATTTTTACTTCGAGTTGGGCACCGAAAAAACTATCGTTTGCAAGCTTTACCTCTCCAGGAACAATAGATATGGTTATAGGGGGAATTTCCGGTATTTCCGTTTTTTTACAGCCAGAAAATAAAAAGCAAAATAATATGGGGATCAGGTAAAAGCGATAAACAGTTAATTTCATGATGTACTTAAAAATGGTAATATCTTTTTTAAAGAAAGAGGAGCTCACTTTTTGGTAACATCCTTTTTCACAGGTGCGGCAAAAGTAGCACAATAAACTGAAACCAACTATTTAGTTAAATCCAAAGCACAACAGTATAATTCGGGAGAATTGCAGGAACATGAAATAAAAATCCGTTTAAACCGGTTTTTATTCGGTAAAACTGACTGGGATAAACCCTGTTTAGCCTTGAGTGGCGGCGAGAAAATGCGGTTAATCCTTTGTTCGTTAACCATCAGCAACCAATCGCCCGATCTGATTGTATTGGATGAGCACACCAATAACCTTGATATCCAGAATATAGAAATTTTAACGACAGCCATTAATGACTACCAGGGAACACTTCTGGTTATATCGCACGATGAATATTTTCTTGATCAGGTACAGGTAGAACATACCATACATCTTTAAAATAAATATATAGCCTTATCTTTGTCTGAAATTATTAACCCAGTACACTCATGCAAAGCCTGTCAGCATTAAAAAACGGAAAACTTAAAGGAGCGGTTTCGTTAAAACTTTCTGAAAACTTAACTGAATTCCCTATAGAAATATTCGATTTGGCCGATACATTGGAGGTACTGGATTTATCTTCTAATAAATTAAGTTCATTGCCAACAGATTTCGGCCGGTTAAAAAAACTGAGAATTTTTTTCTGTTCTGAAAATCTTTTTTCGGTTTTACCAGAAGTACTGTCCGATTGCCCTGCTCTGGATATTGTGGGTTTTAAATCCAACAGGATTGAAGTCGTACCGCCGAATTCGATCAACCCGAATTTACGCTGGTTGATCTTAACAAATAACAACATTGCTGAACTACCAAAAGAAATTGGCCTTTGCAAAAGGATGCAAAAGCTGATGTTATCTGGCAACCGTTTATCTACACTGCCTGAAGAATTGAGCAATTGCCGGAATTTAGCATTATTGCGGATTGCGGCGAATAAACTCCACGAATTACCGCAATGGATTATGCAACTGCCAAAACTATCATGGATTGCATTTTCTGGGAATAACTTTAGTAAAACACCAGCTGTTGAAACACTTTCACTGATCAACTGGCATGATTTGGAAATCAGCCATTTGTTGGGCGAAGGGGCATCAGGCATGATTTCAAAGGCCTATCAGACAGTTGGCAATGAAAAGCAAGAGGTAGCGGTTAAAATATTTAAGGGCGATGTAACAAGCGATGGCTTGCCGGAAGACGAAATGATAGCTTATATCGCTGCAGGTTATCACCCGGGCCTGGTTAATCTAATCGGGCAGGTTGCTTTACATCCGGAAGATAAAAAAGGAATGGTAATGGACCTGATCCCGCATCATTTTTATAATCTTGGCAATCCACCAAGTTTAGAAAGCTGTACCAGGGATGTTTTTCCTGCTGATCGAAAACTTTCTGAAAAACAGATTATCAGCATCGCTAAAACCATTGCTTCGTTAGCAGCTCAACTACATGAAGCAGGCATTATGCATGGCGATTTATATGCACACAATACTTTAATTGATGACGAGGGGCAAACCTTATTCGGCGATTTTGGAGCAGCAAGCTTTTATGATAAAACAGCTAAAACAGCAAGTGCGCTTGAGCGGATAGAGGTTAGTGCTTATGGATACTTACTGGATGATTTACTTTCTTTAAAAAACGAAGAGATAAGTGAGGAAGTTTATAAAATGATCAGCGAACTCAGAGATACCTGCTTGGCTACGGCGCCTTTAGACAGGCCTGGTTTTCAGGAGTTGGTTGGTGCGTTGAGTGGAATTTGGTAAGTTGACAAGACTGCGTCATTGCGAGCAGGAACGACGAAGCAATCTTTCAGCACTTCGCATTAAAGATTGCTTCACCCAATAAAAAATTGGCTTCGCAATAACGATCTCGCTAGCCAAGAAACCTTGATTAATGCTGTTGTTTTTTTGCCCAATCCAATCTTCTCTGATCAGGTGTAGTTGTAATCTTAAAATTTTCGAAGGTGGCGTTAAAACCTTTACCATCCGGACAGGCGGCTACCAACCCGACCATTACAGGCGCGTTATCTTTAAAATAACAGGTACGCATCATGGTATATTTTTTATCATCCAGCGAGTAGAAAATCTCAACTGCATCCAGTTTTCTAACCGCTTTCATCCATATTGATGTAGGCGCTTTTTCCAGTTCTACCACGCTCCAGTCGCTCGTTTTATGCGTGACAACGGCGCTTACATTTTGTTTCCCGTTAACAAATTCTACTCCCGCTTTTATCCACTCTTCTTCATTAATGCGAAGCATCAATCCCATCTGATCGAAAGTAGTTACATAATTTCCGGTAATTTTTACCTTCACCTCAAACTCGCCACCATAAGTAGCATAGTAAAAGGGTGCATCATCAACCGTAAAACCATAATGCGAAATGCGCCAATAATCGGTTTTTGCGGGCACGAACATGCTGAAGGTATTTTTATCTTTAATTTCCCATTTTTCGGGTTCGTTAAACCAGTTCATTTTGGCTAAACTCTGTGCATAGGTTTTGGCGCTCATTAAAGAAAACAGTACCGCAATTATGGCAAGTGATTTAAGTTTCATTTGTGTGTTTTTGTATGTGGTGTGATGCAAACATAATGCAGGAAAAAATTTTGCTAAAGGACATACATCACTATTTTAACGTGATGATTATCACACCGGCATTTGGTTAAAATAAGTTTATCAGGTTTAAAAATCTTGAATAAACAGTACATTTGTTTGCATCAGAAACATGGAATTAGATTTTTTACGGACACACATCCATCAGATCGTTTGTTTAACAGATGAAGAATTTGATCATGCTGCATCTTTTTTTACCAAGCGGAAATACAAGAAACACCAGTATATTATCCAGGCAGGTGATGTGGCCAGTCAGGAACATTTTGTAGTGAAGGGCATTGTAAAATCTTCTTATACCGACCACGAGGGAAAAGAATACATTTTACAGTTAGCCATGGAAGAGTGGTGGTTTTCCGATCCAAACGCTTTCAATACAGGTATGCCTGCTACTTTAAATGTAGACTGTATTGAAGATACGGAAACGCTTTCTATTTCATTTGAAAATAAGGAAAAACTCTGTGCCTCCTCTCGCAAGATGGAGTATTTTTTCAGGAAAAAATATACCACAGGCAATATGGCCTTACAAAAAAGGGTATTGGCTTTATTGAGCAACAATGCCGGCGAACGTTACAAGCAATGGCGTAACCAATACCCTTCTTTACAAAAAAGGATTCCGAAAACCCTTATTGCATCTTATCTTGGCGTAACCAGAGAAACTTTAAGCCGATTATCGCTTTAAATTTCAGCGTTCTGTTTGGTTCTGCTTTTACCACGAAGGTTGCAAAGAAAAGGCACGAATGGTGGGACGCATATTGGAGGTGATCGCGCGACTCTGCTGATCAGATCAAACTCAAAGTTCTGGCGAAACTAATTAGAAAAACCAGTTTAAAAACACACTACTTCCCAAAACCGCGACCAGGTTTTGCCTGCCCCAAGTTTTATGATTCCCTCTTTGCCGGATAGCTCCTGGTTGTGGTTAACGCCATCAGCAACTCCACACCAGGGTTCTAAACACACAAATGGTGCATCGGGTGCCGCCCATATCCCAAAGAATGGAAACTCCTCAAAATTGAAGTGCAGGCCGTTATCGTTTTTGGTGTTCAGTAAACTAATGCTGTTGCTTTGCAGGTTTTTAAAAACCAGTGCATCGTTATAGAACAGCTCATGTGTAAGCTTCAGCTTATGCGCATTAAGCGCTATATTTTTGGTTTCGTTTGCCACCAGTCCATCTTCCAGTTTCCAGAAGGTTAATTGCTCATCAGCATTAAAGGAGAGGTAATAATCTTCGTAAACGGTATCTGGCGTGTTGGGTACCGCAAATGCCGGATGTGCGCCAATAGAGAATAAAAGTTCGCTCGTGCCGGTATTCTTTACCTCGTAAGTTAATTTTAACTTTCTGTCTATCAGTTGATACTTCAGTTTAAGCTCAAAATAAAACGGATATGTTTTTAAGGTGTCCACATTTTGGGTTAACGTAAAAATGCCCTCGCTTTCACTTAACTTTTCAAAATTAAAAACATTGTCCCTGGCAAAACCATGACGGGGTAATTCGTAGTGTTTACCCTGGTAAATGAAGCTGTTGTTTTTTAATGAGCCAACAATAGGAAATAGTACCGGGCTATGTTTGGCCCAATACTTTGGGTTGGCATTCCATAAATATTCAAGTTTGGTTTCTTTACTAAATAAACCTTGAAGTTCTGCGCCTTTAGCCGCCAGGCTAACTTTTATATAATCGTTTTCGAGAGTTATCATTACAGGTTAAAATTAGCAAAATTTGTGCTTTGAAACTACATTTTATTAAAAATCAATCCCATCAGGTTCGGTGTTAGCGTTAGGCGTTAGGCGCAATCATAACATCAAACGCCCAACTCCAGACTAGCCTTTCTCTTCCCAGATACACGCAATATTAACAATGGTTTGTACAGCCTTTTCCATATCCTGTACGCTTACCCATTCTTGTTTGCTGTGAAAAGCATGTTCTCCGGCAAAAATATTGGGACATGGTAAACCCATATAAGAAAGTCGTGAGCCATCAGTCCCACCACGGATACTTTGTTGTTTAGGTACTACACCAGCTCGTTCAATCGCCTCAATACCATATTGTACAATTTTAGGATGCTGATCCAAAACCTGTTTCATGTTGCGGTATTGTGGTTTAATATTAAGCTTGTAGCTGGATTTTGGATAGTTAGTCATTACTTTTTTTACAGTTTCTTCCAAAAACCGGCCATGTGAAACTAAGTTCTCATCGGTAAAATCCCTGATGATGAAATGTGCCTCTGCCTCTTCTACCTGTCCGTTAATACTTACCGGATGGATAAACCCTTCTTTCTGGTGCGTGGCCTCTGGTGTAAGGGCATCTTTTGGCAGTGAATCTAAAATTTCGGCAAGAATCTTAATTGCACTTTCCATCTTTCCTTTTGCAAACCCCGGATGTGTACTTACACCATAAATTTTAAGGGTAGCTCCGTCGGCAGAAAAAGTCTCATCTTCGATTGATCCGAGTGTTTCCCCGTCAATGGTATAACCAAAATCGGCACCTAACTTCTTCAAATCAACTTTGTCTACGCCTCTGCCAATTTCTTCATCAGGGGTAAAAAGTAGCTTTATGGTTCCGTGTTTTACCTCTTTGTTTTTCATTAAAAAGGCCGCTGCTTCCATAATTTCTGCTAATCCTGCTTTATTATCTGCACCCAATAAGGTTGTTCCGCTGGCGGTAATTATGTCATTGCCAATCTGTTGTTTCAGGTCTTGGTGTTCAGCAAGTTTGATCACAATGTGGTTATCGTCTGGCAGAACCAGGTCTTGCCCCTGATATTTTTCATGAATAATCGGTTTAACATTTTCTCCGCTACAATCAGGCGAGGTATCCATGTGCGAACAAAAGAAAATTACGGGTAATTGTTTATCTGTATTTGATGGAATGGTTCCATAAACATAGCCGTTATCGTCCATTTCGGCATCAGAAATTCCAATTTCCTGCAATTCCTCAACCAATACCGCCGCTAAGTTTTTTTGCTTTAAAGTTGAAGGGCAGGTAGGAGAATTTGGATCGGATTGGGTATCAATTTTTGCATATTTTATGAACCGCTGTTCAAGCGATTTGTTAAAGTTGGTGTATGTGCTCATAATTCAAAGGTAAAAGTTATAGATATCCGATAATCATCTTATTTTTGTAAAAAAGATATGATTTTTTATTTGTTGAGAGCGACCTATATAACCTTTCTGTTTGTTTTAATTGGAAGTTTTTCCTTTGCTCAATCCAACTATTTCAAAATGTCTTATGGTTTTGGCGGTGGCATGAATAAATCATATACCGATGTATATGAGGGAGACTATGGGAAAATTGTTTATGGTGTTTTTGATTATCACATCACCCCTTTTTTTACAATGGGACTGGAAGGGCAATACGGAAGGATTAAAGGAGGGATTGCAGTTAAAGATCCATCGGGCCGTTGGTTTATAAATAAATATACATCAATTACCGCTAACCTGAAATTGATGTTGGGTGAACTTGTTAATTATCGCCAGCAAGGATTTCTCTATCATATCAGGGGTATGTATTTAGGAATCGGATTGGGGGCGATAAATAACAACATATCCAACATTTCAAGGTATCCACCTCAGACTTCCGGTTCTGACATACAACCCTATGGCGGAGAAGATAAAAGTACTAACCTTTTATTGCCGATAAATTTGGGCTTTAATTATTACATAAAAGATTCCTATGGTTACATGAGGTACGTAATCAATATTAACGCGCAGTCTAACCTCACTTTTGGCGAAGGCTTAGATGGTTATAATGAGTCGAGATTAAAGCTCAATAATAGCTATCCCGATATGTATAATTCAATTACCGTAGGCTTCAGGTATATGTTCGGAAGCGTCCGTTCTTACCATAAAACGCTATAAATTCTATTTTATCAATAGCATGAGGATATTATTACTAGTTTTTACACTGTCTTTTTCGTTAACCGCGATGGCGCAGCAATCGCCTTTTGAATTAAGTGGAAAAACAGCAACTACAACATACACTGAAGCCATATCTTATTATAAAAACCTGGCTAAAACCTACCGGCAAGCCAAACTGTTAACCTATGGGCTTACTGATTTTGGAAAACCTTTACACTTATTGGTTTTATCACGTGACCGGGTTTTCGATCCGGTGCAGATTAGTAAGCAAAATAAAAGAATTTTATTGATCAATAATGGCATTCATCCAGGTGAACCAGAAGGGATAGATGCATCGATGATGCTGGCTCGTGATCTGCTCAAAGCAGGTAAATTGCCAAAGGATGTGGTAATCTGCATCATTCCGCTTTACAATATAGACGGCAGTTTTAACCGTAGTGGAACGTCAAGGGCAAACCAAAATGGGCCGGTTGCTTACGGTTTTAGAGGAAATAGCAAAAACCTTGATCTGAACCGTGATTTTATTAAAACAGATTCCAAAAATTCGGCAGCATTTCAACTCATTTTTAATACCTGGCAGCCCGAGATATTTGTAGATACCCATACCAGCAATGGCGCCGATTATCAATATGTGATGACGCTTATCCCGACACAAAAAGATAAGTTAAACCCTATACTTTCTGATTACTTAACCAAAACGTTAGTGCCTGATTTATATTCCGTTATGGAAAAACTGGGTTATCCGATGATTCCCTATGTAAACTCGATAGGCGAAACCCCTGAAACCGGGATAACAGGTTTTATTGAATCGCCACGTTACTCTACTGGTTATACCACGCTGCACAATACCATTGGGTTTATGCCCGAAACACATATGTTAAAATCGTACGATTTACGTGTAGATGCTACTTACAAGCTTTTGAAAACCTATATCCAGGTGATTGAACGGGATGCCAAAATCATTGGGGCAAATAAGAAAAAGGCCGATGAGGCTGTGGTTGCACAAAGAGAATATCCTTTAGCGTGGAAACTAAACAAAAACGATGTTAACGATATCCCATTTAGGGGATTTGAAGCAGGGCAAAAGCCCAGCACGGTAAGCGGCGCTGAACGTTTATACTACGATCGTAGCAAGCCTTACGTCAAAACCATTAAAGAATGGAACAAGTATGAACCCGCATTATCTGTTCAAAAACCTGTCGCCTATATCATCCCAAAAGCATGGGATCGGGTAATCACGCTGCTTAAACTGAATCAGGTTAAACTCAGGGAATTAAAAAGCGATCAGAAAATTGTTGTCGACAGTTATTATATCGGTGATTTTAAAACCGGAACCAAGCCATATGAAGGCCATTACCTGCACTCAGCTGTAACTGTAAATACTGTTCCACAAAAGCTGCAATACTATGCTGGCGATTATGTGGTTTATGTAAACCAGCCAAGCAACCGATATATCGTAGAAACCTTAGAACCTCAGGCCACAGATTCTTATTTCAACTGGAATTTTTTCGATTCTATTCTGGATATGAAAGAGCATTATTCGGCCTACGTTTTTGAAGATACGGCTACAGAACTGCTAAAAAATAACCCTGATTTAAAAAGTAAACTGGACGCCAAAAAGTTGGCTGACCCTGAATTTGCAAAGAATGGTGCCGCACAACTTGATTTTGTGTATAAAAATTCTGATTATTACGAAAAAACACACAACAGATATCCGGTTGCACGTTTGGTTACAGATGTAAAACTGGATTTAAAATAAACCCAAATGGAATACTTCAATATAGCACCAGTTGCCTCCTTAATTTTCGTTTTTACCATCATTACGAGCCTTTACGCTTTCTACGACCATTCGATTTATGGAAAATTTATGCTACATCCTTTTAGTGTTTCTAAAGGGCAGAATGTATATACATTAATTACCAGCGGACTTGTGCACGCCGATTGGATGCACCTCTTTTTTAACATGTTTACTTTTTACGCTTTTGCCTTTGCGCTTGAGAGTATGATGGGGAGCTGGCGGTTTGGATTGCTTTACTTTTTGGGCCTGGTGTTGAGTGATCTGCCAACGGTAATCAAACATAAGGATAACTTTCACTACAATAGTCTGGGCGCTTCAGGCGCAATCAGCGCAGTGCTTTTTAGTTATATATTGTATAACCCAATGTCTAAAATCTATATCATGTTTATCCCGATCGGGATTCCTGCTGTAGTTTTTGGAATTATATATTTAATTTATTGTGCTTACGCTTCCCGCAATTCAAGGGATCATATCAATCATGATGCACATTTTTTTGGCGCCTTGACCGGATTGATTTTTACGATTATTTTCGTTCCGGGCATTTTGCAGAATTTTATTGCCATGTTAACAGGCGGAAGGTAGTGTTAACATTTAATGTTAGCCCAAGCCGTTCCCCACGATCGTCATGCTGAATTTATTTTAGCATCTTTCATGCAGGATAGACCCTGACCTGTAGCGAAGCGGAAAGCTACGAAGTAAAATGAATGACCTTCGGTGAGCCCGCTAAGGCTCGGTTCAGGCTGACGACTAGAATTTATTACCCTGCCGTAGGCAGATAAGGTTTCTCAAAGAAACTCATTGGCTCATCAGGGTTTTTAATAATCTCAAACACGACATAACCCCATGGTTTCCAGAAATTTTCCAGCACCTGTGCATATATTTTATGTTGCCAGACATCAAAAAGGGGTTTGGTCATGTTACCACGAAGAGGCATTGCTTCGATGTATGTGGTACCTTCAACAGGCATAAAGGTATATTCGGGTAAACGGTTAAAGAGGTAAGCAGAATAATAAAAGCGGGCGCTCAATTCTTCAAATTGCTCGGCGGTTAAAGCTTTTGCTTTTATCTCATTGATAATATCCTGATGGTAGCGTTTATTGGTGCCGTTATCCTGTAAACAGGCGATGATCCCAAAATCTTTCATTTTTAACGAGAAGGTTAACGTATTAATCTCATCACGGAAGCTGAATGGTGTTTCTGTGTTTTCCAGTTTTGCCACAGTAATAGACCATGGCGTGAAATCTTCAAACTCCAGGCTGGTATACAGGTTTTGCATCATGAAATTCAGGTTGGCAAATTTCATCATCAGCGATTGCGACATGTTTAATCCATCGGCAGTCATTTCTTTACGTAAGGCCGAATGCATTTCGATATAGACAAAACCATAAAGGAATTTGCCAATCCAGTTAAAAAGATCCAGCTCTGGCAGTGCGGAAACAGCATTATAACCTTTTGCAAATGCAGCTTCGATTTTATCTTCCAGTGGATTTAAAAACTGCTCATTGATCTCGGCATTCACCGGAATAACCAATGTATTGTACGAACGGATACTTTCATCCAAAAACTGGATCTGCTCTTCGCCACTTAAACCTGCCTGTTCCAACAACCATTTGGGAAGTAGAGGCACCTGAATTACAGGAGAATTAAATGTTTTTCCGCTTAAAAAGCAGGTTTTGTATAAAAAATCGAAATTTTTGAAAGGATTGTATAAGCCGGTATTCATCGCTGCAATATTAGCCATTATATTTTTAGGGCTAAGTAACGATGTTTTATTTTAACGCAGGGATTACAACCTCACCCTTTGAGCGGCAGTAGTATGTCCGCGTCAACCGTTTCCCTCTCCTGCAGGAGAGGGACGTTACTGCAATAAGTGAAACCTCTTCCTTCAATAGGGTGAGGTTTAATAGTTATTGTAATAATAACTGATATCATCCACCAGCTGGTTGTAAATGGGTTTGGTAAATTCTAAAAACAGCGCGTTTGGCGGTGGCGGTAACTGCTCCCTGCGTTTAGTAATGGCCAATTGCGGTTTAGTTAAAGCCCTGTCATCTCCCTTATAACTGCCCCAGCTATCTCTCCAAACATAGGTTCCGGTAAATTTCTGTTGGTGAACCAGTTTTCTTGTTTTCCAGTCAGTAATGCTCATGTCCAGTAAACCGGATGAAGAAATGTTCTTTTCAAAAATACTCAACGTAGCTTTTACCGTGCCATAAACCGGTTTTTTATCCCGCGTTTCGCCAATCACTACGCTATCGCGTTTTAGCTTTTCTACCCTTTCTTTTACATAGGTTTGGCCTACCACAAAATCATCAAAATTTAAGCTGAGTACCTGATCGGGAACAATTTTTTGCTCGGTAGCCTGCCTTTCCCCGTAAAAAATAACAAACTTGTTTCTGGAATATTTTGCGATATACTGATCAATCTGCTGTTGAAAATAATCAGCGCTTAATTTATACAGACTGCTGTTTACGATAATCGGTTGTACCACAACCCTGGTTACAGCAGACCAATATGCGTCTTCCATTTTTGCTTTGGCATCTTTGTAGTTTGGCTGAAGATTCAGCGTTTTCTCAAATTCGTAATATGCTTTTTTGGCGGCTTGGCGGCTACCCTCTCTTAAATAGCTTAAACCGGAATTATACCTTGCACCGGCAGCATTATATTTAGCATCAGCCAGTTCAGTACTATATTTTGAAGGGTTCGGAATAATTGCCAAACATGCCGGACAGCCATTGATTTCATCTGCCAGTTGATTGATTTTCTGATAATCGTACATCACCGATTCCCACCTGAACAGATCGTTAGATATTTTTGCTTCCTCAATTTTCCGTAAATGATCTTTTAAAGCTAATTCGTAAGCCATTTTCAATACCTGCATGGCTTCGCTGTTTTTTGGCGAATTTTGCAGCCTGCTTACTGATTTTTGAACAGATAAATCGTAATCACCTTTTTGAAGGGCATTTTTTCCTGTGGTACATCCTCCAGCAATTATGAGGGATAAATAAATAAAGTACCTTAATCTTGAGCTATTTTTCATGGCGATGGCGTTATGTTAATAAATAAAGATAATTTTAACACGATAATTACCTTATATATTAAGTAGACGATTGATAATGAAAATTAGTTGCAGGCCATTTGAATTAACGTTAAAACATCCTTTTTCGATTTCGAAATTTACCCGTACCAGTACGCCCTTAATGTTGTTGAAAATTGAATATGAAGGAGTAACCGGTTATGGCGAGGCATCTATGGTGCCTTATATGGGTGAGAGTTATGAAAGTGCGACAGCTTTTCTGAACCTTGTAGATTGGGACAAAATCCAATTTCCATTCGATTTTAAGGAGATTATTGCTTATTTAGATGTTCTGGCTCCTGGCCAGCCGGCAATCAAAGCTGCTATTGATATTGCGCTTAATGATGTTCAAGGGAAACTGTTAAATAAACCTTGTTACGAAATTTATGGTGCAGATCCTGCTAAAATGCCGGTAACTTCTTACACCATTGGGATTGATACGCCTGACGTCATCCGCGAAAAACTGAAAGATGCCGAAGCATTTAAAGTGATTAAGGTTAAGCTGGGAAGAGATAACGATCAGGAAATTATAGAAACGATTCGGAGCATGACCAATGTACCCTTATATGTGGATGCTAACCAGGGCTGGGCAGATAAAATTAAGGCCATTGATTTAATTTACTGGCTGCATAACCAGGGGGTGGTATTAATTGAGCAGCCTATGGATAAGACCAACTTGGACGGGAACGCCTGGTTAACCGAACGAAGCCCTATTCCCTTACTTGCGGATGAAGCTGTACAGCGTTTAGCCGATATGGATAAGTTAAAAGGGGCTTATCATGGAATCAATGTAAAGCTGATGAAGAGTTGTGGCATGTACGAAGGGCATCAGATGATTTTGAAAGCCCGTTCGTTCGGAATGAAAGTGCTGATCGGTTGTATGAGCGAAACCAGTTGCGCTACTTTGGCCGCCGCTGCTTTGGCTCCTTTATGCAACTGGGCGGATTTAGATGGGCCGTGGCTGACCAAAAACAATCCGTTTAAAGATCCGGCCTTTGAAAATGGAAAGTATATCCTCAATAATTTGCCGGGTTTAGGGCTGGAAGGGGTTACTCCTGATCTTTTTATTTAAAACAGAGTAGAAATGATGAATGACAGGATTATAGAATGATTGAAGATCCTAAGCGAGATGAGATAGATGAATTTTGGCTGGGCACTATCCCTAATATCCACTCATTCAAAACTCACTCATGCTGTCATTAAATTGCTACTTCTGGTCTTTTTCTTTAAAACTTTTTCTGATGTCTTTGGTAAGTTGATACTTAAAGTAAAATAAACAAGCGGTTGTGCCTACCAAAAAACCAGCTGGCAGATATTTGTGGTTATTATAACACCAAACCAGTCCGAAAATAGAAAGAATAATGGCCAGGTTATAGAAAATGTTTAAAGCAAATTTTTTACCCACAGATAGAGAATTTTAGTTTTAAGAGAATTTACGTGCAAAGTACCAATTAGCAATAATCAATTTTCAAACACCATCCTGAGCTGAAATATTCAAAAGGTTTGCTCCAATAAGGTTTAGGTTTGAAAATTGATCTTTGTTTGTGCTATAAAACCCTTCTCCAATTGATCATTGGAGTTTGGTTATTGGTCATTGTTTTCTTGATAATTGGTTATTGAATACTGGTTATTCTAATAAACCGGCATATTCGGATCAAAAGCTGCTTGCCAGGCCAAAATGCCGCCTTTTAAGTTATAAAGATTGTCAAATCCATATTGTTGCTCTAACTGCATAACCGCTGCAGCGCTTCTTTTTCCACTGCGGCACTGGATAATTACCGGCTTATCTTTCGCAACCTTATCGGCCTCAATTAAAATTCCGCCCAAAGGGATGTTCTCGCCTTCAAGATTGGAAACCTCATATTCGAATGTTTCACGAACATCAATTAATTGAAAATCTTCTTTGTTATCGATTTTCTCTTTTAGTTCTTGTACCGATATTTCTTTCATTTTATAAATGTATTTATGCAAATATAGGAAAATCAAATTTACGCTCCCTATCAAAAAAATGCCATAAAATTTTGCTTAAAAGTGTAACAACCGGAACCCTTAGGCGTTTAACTATAAATAGTTACAAATGGACAAACTGAACCGTTTCTTTTGGTTTTGCTCTGGCGCTCACATCCCGACACTGGAAAAATATCCTTCAGAACAAAATAAATATACAGGCATTGGTGCCACCATTTTTTTTACCGGCCTTTTTGCTGCCCTTTCAGGAGGTTATGCCATGTATTTTGTATTTAAAGGTGATGATCTGGCCATAGTTTTTGCTATTGTTTTCGGTTTTTTATGGGGAGCAGCCATCTTTAATATGGATCGGTACATCGTGTCCAGCATTAATAAAAGTGCCAGCACCAATAAGCAGATATTGCAGGCTACGCCGCGTATTCTGTTGGCTATTATGATCGGTATGGTTATTTCGCGGCCGATAGAGCTTAAAATCTTCGATAAAGAAATTAAAGAACGCCTAAAAGTAAGTTATTTAAATGGTCAGCGTGCTAAAATAGATACGCTGAACAAAGCATTTGAGAAAAAATATCAGGTAGAATTTGGACGGTTAAACCAGCAGAAAGCTACCCGCGACTCGCTTGAAAAAGGAATCAAAGCCGACAGGCAAAAACTTAACTTCGAAATCTTCGGCAATAAAACCACCGAAACATCGGGTGTAATGGGTTATGGGCCATATGCCAAAAGAAAGGAAGCAGAGATTGCACAACGTACAGCAGAGTTAGATTCGCTTAAAGCGAACATCAATAAATCAGAAAGTTTTGTAGATAAACGCAAAGAATTCGATGGATTGTTTACTGAAAAGCTGTATACTAAAAAACAGTTGGATAGTTTATCGGATATTGCCGGTTTTGCCGATCGCAACTGGGCATTAGGGCAGCTTAAATTTAATGTGGATGGTACGCGGGATAACAATACCGCAATTGCGGTTACTTTTATTGGGCTGTTGTTTATCTTTTTTGAATGTTTGCCAGTTTTTGTAAAGCTGATGAGTGCCAGAGGACCTTATGACTATGCAATTGCAGACGGGGATGAAGTGTCGATTTACCATTCTAAAAAAGATAAGGATTTCCATTTGGAAGTGGCCGATAATATTCATGAAACCAGGGTCGATTCTGAGTCGTCAAAAAAGAAGGAAATCATAAAAGGCAAAGCCTATCGTGATCTCGAAAAATACGATTGGGACAGTGAGGGTTAATGATGTAAAATGTAAGATGTAAAATGGATGATGTAAAACGGATGGTGTAGGGCGGATTATGGAAGATGGGTTATAGGAAAGGGAATCTGTTGTAACCATCAACCATAGACTATTAAACCATTAACCAATCAACTATCAGTCAAAAACCATAAATTCACCCCGCTATAAATATAATATGAAGAAAATACTCTTTTTTACCCTTGTAGGGATGACAAGTTTGCAGCTTAAAGCGCAAAACATTGATAAAATCATCACCCGCGAATACACCGATCACCTGATTAAAACCTTAAGCGCTGATGACATGCAGGGGCGTGCAACTTTTACGCCAGGTATTGATAAAGCGGCTACTTTTATTGAATCTGAATTCAAAAAGATTGGTTTGCAGCCCCTGGCTGGTGAGAAAACTTTCCGGCAAACTTTTTATAAGTATCAGGTTAGCTCATTAAGTACAAGCGTTAAAATTGACGGACAGGAAATTGCACCTGCAAACATAATGGTTACAGGTGTTGCCACAGAAAGTGTTACGCTTGAAAAATCCAACGCTACTGTTGTTAAGTTAGATCCCGAAAAGCCTTTTGTAGCGCAGTTCAGGGCCATGCTAAATAGTGATAAAAGCCAGATCGTTTTAGTCGACAATAAGTTTGCTGACCTTTTTAACCGTTATAAAGATCATTTCAGCAAACCATCTACTATTGATGAAAAAGACGTAAAAGCAACCAAGGGCCCTGTGCAGGTTTTCGTTTTGGGTAAAGATGCCGCAACAGATTTTTCGGTAACAATTAAAAGTAAGGTAGATAAAATGCCTTTGTTTAATGTGGCCGGGGTAATTCCTGGTAAATCGAAAGCGAAAGAAATGGTCATCTTCTCTGGTCATTACGATCACCTTGGTTTCTTAAAAGCGGTAGATGGCGATAGTATAGCCAACGGTGCCGATGATGATGCTTCTGGCACAACAGCAATGATTGCTTTAGCGAAATATTATAAAGCACAAAAAAATAACGAGCGTACCTTAATCTTTGTTGCTTTTACTGCTGAAGAAATTGGCGGTTATGGTGCCAGATATTTCTCTGCAAAACTGAATCCTGATGATGTGGTAGCCATGTTTAATATCGAGATGATCGGCAAAGATTCGAAATTTGGTAAAAATACGGCCTTTATTACGGGTTATGAAAGATCTGATTTTGGAAAGATTTTGCAGAAAAACTTGGCAGGAACTGAGTTTACTTTCCATCCTGATCCCTATCCTGAGCAGAACTTATTCTATAGAAGTGATAACGCTACTTTAGCGGCTCTAGGTGTTCCGGCACACACCATTAGTACGGATAAAATTGATATTGATAAATTATACCACAGTGTGAAAGACGAATATAGTTCTTTAGATGTAGACAACATCCTTTCTACCATTAAAGCCATTGCCAAGAGTGCAACCAGTATTGTAAACAGTGCAGATACGCCAACAAGGATTCCGAAGTTGAAGCAATAACCGAGGTTGAATCCAGATCGTCATTTCGCTGCGCTTCAGTCGAGATGACGAAACAAAAATGGCCAGTGAAATCATCGCTGGCCATTTTTATTTAGAATCTGGTGAAGGTTTACTTACTCAAATACATCGATTTGTCTTTGTAAAGCTTGCGGAAGTAAGGGTCTTCCAAATCTTTGATAAAGCGGATGGCCTCACCAGTAGATTTCATTTCAGGACCTAATTCTTTCGTTACCTCAGGGAATTTCTCGTAAGAGAAAACCGGTTCTTTAATGGCATAACCTTTAAGTTTACGCACAATGGTAAAATCTTTCAGTTTGGCAACGCCGAGCATTATTTTAGCCGCAATGTTGATGTATGGAACATCATAAGCTTTTGCGATGAAAGGAACCGTACGTGATGCCCTAGGATTTGCTTCGATTACATAAACTTTCTCATCTTTAATGGCAAACTGAATGTTTAACAAACCACGTACATCTAACGCTTTTGCAATTTTAACGGAGTATTCTTCCATGGCTTGAGTTACCTTTTCTGATAAGCTGAATGTTGGCAATACCGCAAATGAATCTCCTGAGTGTATACCAGCAGGCTCAATGTGCTCCATCATACCCACAATATGCACATCTTCACCGTCAGAGATCGAATCAGATTCTGCCTCCTCTGCCCTATCTAAAAAGTGATCGATTAATACACGGTTGCCGGGTAAATCGCCTAACAGCTTTACAACAGCTTTTTCAAGGTCTTCATCATTGATTACAATACTCATGCCTTGTCCGCCCAATACATAGCTCGGGCGTACCAATACCGGATAGCCTACCTCGTTTGCTACAACGATGGCCTCTTCAGCATTTTCTGCAACACCATATTTTGGATAAGGAATATCCAATTCTTTTAACAGGTCAGAGAAACGGCCGCGGTCTTCAGCAATGTCCATATTCTCGAAAGAAGTTCCAATAATCTTGATGCCGTTTTGGGTCAGTTTTTCAGCCATTTTCAAGGCAGTTTGACCACCTAGCTGAACAATTACGCCTTCAGGTTTTTCTAAGTCGATAATTTCGCGAACGTGTTCCCAGAAAACAGGTTCGAAGTACAATTTATCGGCCATGTTAAAGTCAGTTGAAACCGTTTCAGGGTTACAGTTAACCATAACAGCTTCGAAACCCGATTCTTTTGCCGCCAATAAACCATGTACACATGAGTAATCGAACTCAATACCCTGACCGATACGGTTAGGGCCTGAACCCAAAACAATTATTTTTTTCCTGTCAGAAGGTTTTGATTCATTCTCTTCCTCAAAAGTGGAGTAATAGTATGGCGTTTTGGCCGGAAACTCAGCAGCACAGGTATCAACCATCTTGTATACCCTTTTTATGCCTAAAGCTTTACGGCGCTCGTAAACCTCATCCTCCGTAACATTGCCTAACAACCAGGCAATCTGAACGTCAGAGAAACCTTTTTGTTTAAGCGTTACAAAGAAATCCTGAGGGATATTATTCAGCGAGTATCTTTTTAATTCATTTTCAAGCAATACCAATTCCTGAATCTGGTTTAAAAACCATTTATCAATTTTGGTTACCTTACGGATAGATTCCAGCGGTACACCCATGGCCATGGCATCTTTTATCAGGAATAAACGGTTCCATGAAGCGTGCTCCAAACCGTCCATAATCTCTTCAATATTACGTACCTGTCTGCCGTCTGCACCTAAACCCGCACGGTTGATTTCTAAACTCTGACAAGCTTTTTGTAATGCTTCGATAAATGTACGGCCAATGGCCATTACCTCACCTACCGATTTCATTTGCAAGCCAAGCTCTTTGTTGGCGCCTTTGAATTTATCGAAGTTCCAACGCGGTACTTTAACAATTACGTAATCTAAAGTAGGTTCGAAATATGCTGAAGTGGTTTTGGTAATCTGGTTTTCAATTTCATCAAGGTTATAACCGATAGCCAGTTTAGCTGCAATTTTTGCAATTGGGTAACCAGTTGCCTTGCTCGCCAATGCTGATGATCGCGATACACGTGGGTTGATTTCGATGGCGATAATTTCATCGTTTGCCGGGTTAACCGAAAACTGAACGTTACAGCCGCCGGCGAAATTACCAATGGCACGCATCATTTTGATTGCCTGGTTACGCATATCCTGGTAACAACGGTCAGACAGGGTCATTGCAGGAGCAACTGTAATTGAATCTCCTGTATGGATACCCATCGGATCGAAGTTTTCAATCGAACAGATGATAATTACGTTATCATTGCTATCTCTTAGTAACTCTAACTCGTATTCTTTCCATCCTAAAACCGCTTTCTCTACCAGTACTTCGTGTGTTGGCGAAGCTTCCAGGCCGCGTTTTAAAGCTGCATCAAATTCTTCTTTTCTGTGTACGAAACCACCACCGGAGCCACCCAAAGTATACGAAGGGCGGATTACCAGCGGAAATCCGATTTCCTGAGCGGCTTCTTTACCTTCTAAAAATGAGTTGGCTATTTTAGATTGGGCAACACCCACACCGATATCAACCATTAACTGGCGGAAAGCCTCACGGTTTTCAGTTTTCTCAATTGCATCTACATCAACCCCTACAACCTTAACCCCGTATTTTTCCCAAACACCACGTTCTTCAGCTTCTTTACAAAGGTTTAACGCTGTCTGACCGCCCATTGTAGGAAGTACCGCATCAATTCTAGGTAAATCTTCAGAGGCAATATGCTCCTGTAAAATAACTTCTATTGAATCAACAGTCAGCGGGCGCAGGTAAACATGGTCGCCAATAACCTTATCCGTCATAATCGTAGCCGGATTGGAGTTGATAATAGAAACGGTAATTCCTTCTTCTTTTAAAGAAAGTGCCGCTTGCGAACCTGAGTAATCAAACTCACAGGCTTGGCCAATAATAATTGGTCCAGATCCGATAATCAGTACTGAGCGTATGGAAGTGTCTTTAGGCATGATAAAGCTTAAAATAATTAAAATTCTAAAGTGTTTGAACCCGAAGGTGAAGAAGCAAAAGGTCTTATGCTTGCAAGAAGAAAATCCCAACTGTTCTGTCGGGATGCAAAGATACATCTTTGGATGTGATTTGAGCCGTTTTTTTTAAAATAAAAAAGAGTACTATTTTAGCACTCTTTTAAGGTTTTTTCTTTTGTAAAATAAGCTACTGCTGTAATTTAATTTCGCCTAAATCGGTAGTGGCACTATCTTTAACGGCAACCCTTTCTACTGTTGTATCTTTATACGGTGCATTAGCCTTGATTACCACAGTATAAACACCTTCTTTAAGGTTTGTAAAAGTAAAAACACCCTGATTGATCTGTGTACTTAGCGTGTCTTTCGCTGCTACAAGTGATACGGTTGACGCAGCATCAACTGGTGTAATTTTTCCGATTATGCCACCCGTTTTATTGTTGGTAAAAGCGATAGAACCCAATGCCGATATAATGAGCAGCGATAATGCAACACACAATTTTTTCATGGTATAACGTTTTAGTTGCGTAATGTCTTAAATAAATAACAGTATTTAGTACAAATAGTTTTAAATACTGAACACTATTTTCTCACTTGTACTATAAATTATACATAAATGTAAAATATAAATATGTATATTTGTGATAAGTTCTTAAATAATGTGATAATACGTTTGTCAATATAGTGCTGTTGGTCAGAATTAAGTCACGAAGTTGTGATGATCGGATTATTGGCAATAATGTTGTAATAACTGAAACGTATATGCGTTTTGTATATACTTTAGACAATGATCTAAAGCCTCCTCCGCGGATTAGTTACCCGCCATGAGGATTTCTTCATAAATAGTTTGTTTGGTTTATTATCCGGTTAGAGGAGCCCTCCTCAACCGGATTTTTTCTTTTAAGGCTTTTTCTTTTACATTTGACTATATTCAGAAAATGTATCGTGAATAAAAACATTAAAAAAATCGCTGTTGTTGGTCCGGAAAGTACAGGGAAATCTACGATATCTCAGTTACTGGCCAAATACTACAAAGTTTCGTGGGTGCCGGAGTATGCCCGTTATTACTGCGAAAATCTGGTTGCCGATTATACCCTTCAAGACGAAGTGAATATGTATTACGGGCAGGTAGCGTTAGAGGATGCAATTTTGGTTACCACGGAAAGTGATTTCATTATTTGCGATACCACTTTTATTACGGTAAAGATATGGAGCGATGAAGTACTTGGTGAAACGCCCCAGGTTGTATTGGATGCTTTACCGAAAAAGCCTTACGATTTGTATTTGTTAATGGATATTGATTTGCCATGGCAGGATGATCCGCTTCGCGATTTTCCGGAGAAACGTGAATATTTTATGGAGGTTTGGCATAAAGAACTCCGGGCCTTGGATGCAAATTATAAAGTAATTAGCGGTTTGGGTAATGAAAGGGTATCAAATGCGGTTAAAGCCATTGATGATTTTTTGGGCAGGTAGGAGGTTTATCTTTTTTTGGAAATGATTGTCAGTGGCTTTTGGCCGCCGGCAGTCCCGCCATTCGCTTTAGCCCTCATTAAAAATTCGGGGCTGCCACTCCTGTCGGGTTTAAGGACAGGAGCTTGTTGATTTGCCGCATAAAATACCAGAAATAATAGCTGTACCATCCTAGCCACCTAACCCCGAATTGAAGTGGAAAGCCTGCAGCGCTGGACTTGGATCGTAAAGCGGGACTGAAAATGCCAAACGCGCAGAACCTGTAGTTTTCTGAAACTAAAACAGGTAAATTCAACTTTATCTAATCCGTTTTTTGATTTATCTGTTTAGCAAGCATCAAAAAACATGCTTGTTGTTAAATATTTTCTACATTTGTGCCATCATTAGGGGTGCCTTGTTTAGATAAACACAAAAACAGGCTGAGATCATACCCATTTTGAGGCAAAAGGTAGAAGGTAAAAAGGTAGAGGGTAAACCCCATCAGCCTTAAAACCTTCCGGCCATCAACCTCAAATGCACCTGATCCGGGTAATGCCGGCGTAGGGATTGGAGTTATGGAAGTTTAAGTGAAATCGGGGAAGCCCCTTTTTCCGATGGGTTTAACTAAAAACAAAAACATTGAAAAATTTACTTTTTGCAGCACTTGTTGCAATGTTGCCTTTCTTTGTATCGGCACAAATTTCGGTTACGGGTAAAGTAACAGATCAGAATCAGCAGCCGCTGCCAGGTGCCACAGTTAAATTGCGGAATCAGAAAACAGCGGTAATAAGCAATGCCACCGGGACCTATAGTATTACCAACCTATCAGGCGGAAAATATACCATTGTTGTCAGTTACGTAGGTTATAAAACAGTTGAAAAGACTATTGACATTAACCAAAATACTACCGCTGATTTTAGCCTGGCGCCACAAAATTTCCTGGCTGATGAAGTCGTTGTACGTGCAACCCGTGCCACAGATAAATCGGCAACTACTTACAAGAATATTAGTAGGGAAGAAATCCAGCAGAATAATTTCGGGCAGGATTTGCCCTTTATTTTACAGAATACACCGGGTGTAGTGGTTACTTCTGATGCTGGTGCTGGTGTAGGTTATACAGGTATCAGAATACGTGGGAGCGATAACAGCAGGATTAACGTAACGGTTAACGGCATTCCCATGAATGATAGCGAAAGCCAGGGAACATTTTATGTGAACATGCCTGATTTTGCCTCGTCAGTTGACAATGTGCAGATCCAGCGGGGCGTAGGTACCTCAACTAATGGTGCGGGTGCATTTGGTGCCAGTTTAAATATACAGACTACCTCCACTGAAACTGAACCCTATGCAGAACTAAACAATACTTACGGCAGTTTCAACACCTGGAAAAATACTGTAAAAGTAGGAACAGGTTTGATTAACAACCGATTTAGCTTTGATGGACGTTTATCAAGAATCAGCTCTGATGGTTATGTAGATCGTGGATCTTCTTTATTAAAATCGTACTTTTTATCTGGTGCTTATCATGGAGATAAAGACTTATTGCGTGTAAATGTTTTCTCTGGAAATGAGAAAACCTACCAGTCGTGGAACGGAATCCCGCAATCGCGTTTGGAAAATGATTTACCTGGAATGCAAGCTTATATTGATAGAAATGGACTGAGTGCTGAAGATGCGGCAAACCTGCTAAACTCGGGCAGGAGGTATAATAGTTTCCTATATAATAACCAGACGGATAATTATACACAGAACCACTATCAGCTCATTTATGCCAGGCAGATTTCTGATCAGTTGTCTTTCAATGGCGCTTTACATTATACTAAAGGTGAGGGTTATTATGAGGAATACAGGGTGCAGGATAGTCTGAAACATTATGGCTTGAACCCCGTTGCTGTTGCTGGTGGTACACCTATTGCCAAAACAGATTTAATCCGCCGCCGTTGGTTGGATAACGATTTTTACGGTGTTACTTATGCCTTTAACTATGTACCCCAAAAGAATTTAAACTTTACTTTGGGTGGTGCATACAACGAATATAAAGGCGCGCACTTTGGGCAGGTAATCTGGGCTCAATATGCTTCAAACGGCAATATTGACAGGCATTATTATGATAATGATGGTTTTAAAACCGATTTTAATGTTTACGGCAAAGTAAATTATAGCCCTATTGAAGATTTGAGTTTATTTGCCGATCTGCAATACCGCCGTGTATATTATGATATTGCCGGAACAGAAAATAAGTTAAATACGTTGGCCATTAACCAAACCTTAAATTTCTTTAATCCAAAATTTGGGGCAACCTATTTTATCAATCCACAGAGCAATGTATATGCTTCGTTCAGTGTGGCGAATAAAGAACCAAACCGCGATGATTATGCGGATGCAACAGTTGGCATTACCCCTAAACCGGAGCGTTTGAATGATGTAGAATTGGGATACCGTTTTAAAAATGACAAATTTAATATAGGTGCCAATGCCTATGGAATGTTCTATAAAAACCAATTGGTGGTAACAGGAAAAATAAACGATGTCGGCGGAAACTTCCGTCAGAATGTGGACAAGAGTTACCGTTTAGGGATAGAGCTTGATGGTTCTTATACCATTAGCAAACAGTTTATTGTAAATGCCAACGCTGCTTTTAGCCGCAACAAAATCAAAAACTTTACCGAGTATTACGATGATTACGATAATGGTGGACAAGTAATCAAAAACTATGAATTAACTGATATCTCTTATTCTCCAGGAGCGGTTCTTTTCGGAGAGCTGGTTTATAAACCAGTTAACGGTTTTGTGGTAGCCTTACAAAGTAAATATGTGAGCAAACAATATCTGGATAACACGCAGAACAACGATAGAACCATTAATGGTTACTGGGTAAGCAATGCACGTTTAGGTTACGATTTTAAATTTGCCGGCGTTAAAAATATTAACCTGGGTTTGTTAGTCAATAACATTTTAGACGAAAAATACGCGAGCAACGGTTATACTTACGGCTACCAATTGGGTGGCAGCAGAATAACTGAAAACTTTTTTTACCCACAAGCGGGCAACAACTTTTTGTTAAGCTTAAACGTTAAGTTTTAAGAAAGACTAAGCAAAAAGCTGAAAATCATTAAAATCGCCATTGCAAGATAAACGCTCAATGGCGATTTTGTTTATCTTGCCTTCCTGATCTTAAAATCCTTTAATTTTAACCATCCTGATCCAGCATGAAATATATCGAAAAGCTCCATTACATCACACACGATATCCCGCATTTAAGCCACATTGAACAGGTACAACAGGCCTGCGAGGCTGGTGCAAAATGGATCCAGTACCGTTGCCTGAGTAAAACGGATGAAGAACTCCTGCAGGATATTAATGCTATTGCAGAAATCTGTGATGACTGGGGTACCACTTTAATCGTTACGGATCATGTTCATTTAAATGGAAAGGCCGATATCCAGGGTTTTCATATAGAAGATATGGATGCCGATTTTATCAAACTGCGCAAACTGGTTGGCCATGATATTACACTAGGAGGATCGGCGAATACAGTAGACAATTTAATCAGGCTTGCCAAAGAAGGGGCCGATTATGCTGGTTATGGTCCGTTTGTAGAAACTGAAACCAAACCCAACAATTATGCGCTTTTAGGTATTGAGGGCTATCAGCATGTAGTAAAAGAATTGAAGGTTCAGGCCATCAGCATTCCGGTATTGGCTGTGGGTGGGATTAAAACATACAATGTAGAAGCTTTAATGCAGACTGGTATTTATGGCATAGCTGTTTCCGGGGCCATTAATTATGCAGATGACTTTATTGAAGCCTATCAGGATTTTTACACATTGGTAAATGAAAGTGTTTCTTCCCGTAAGAGGTAGATGGATGTATTTCTGTCTAGCAAAGAAAAATAGTATCAGAATAGGTTTTGAAAGAATAACACCCAGGTGAATACCCTTACAATCGTTAATCATTTTACGCCTGGCTGATTCTTCCTGTACCTTACTTTAAGCGAAATTTCTATATTCGCATTATGTCTTCACACCATATTGTAAAAGAAAAACAGGAACCGGCTTTGTACATTGATGAGCTTGGCAATTTTAACGAAGAACTTTTAGGACAGTTGCTCGAATGGAGCCCTACACTTTTGGTTAACGGAGAAAATTACGACAAGATTTTCTCTTTAGGTTTAAAGGTAGATGTGCTGGTAAACGGGACCGGACAGGAGGCGCAGGAAGATACAAAAGTTGTTCAGGGGCCTGCTGACGCTTTAATGGTAGCTGTTAATTATCTGTACGAAGAGAAATACCCTGCGGTAAATGTGATTACAAGAAAATTCGACCTGGAGAAATTTGCCGGATTTGAAGATAAAATTAACCTGGTGGTATTTACCGAAAGGGCAAAACATTATCCTATAAAATCGGGATTTTCCGTTTGGAAGCCTGCCGGAAGTGAATTCCTGATCCATGGCAACCGATACCTCGAAGTAACGAACCTCGCACAGAATGAAGATGAAATTTTTATTGTAGTTAAAGATGGTTTTGTAGAGTTTACTTTTTCAGGACAACCGATTTTTATCAGCGAACCTATATGATCACCCTTAGAAGAGCAAAAGAAGAAGATATAGAAGTGATCAGGGATATTGCAGCTGCAACCTGGCCCTCAACCTATCTCGAAATTATAGGGCAAACCCAGATTGATTATATGTTGGATAAAATGTATAGCAAAGGGGAACTGCTGAAACAATTGATGGAAGGCTATATTTTCCTGATTGCAGAGGAAGGCGAAAATCAGTTTGGCTTTGCCGGATATTCCATCATTGGTCATGATGAACGCATTTACAAACTGCACAAACTTTATGTGCTTCCATCTGCGCATGGTAAAGGCATCGGAAAAA
Organism: Pedobacter suwonensis; assembly: GCF_044762335.1. Taxonomy (GTDB): domain Bacteria; phylum Bacteroidota; class Bacteroidia; order Sphingobacteriales; family Sphingobacteriaceae; genus Pedobacter. Next base: position 149,402 of record NZ_JBIWEB010000005.1, read on the forward strand.
TCTTAATTAATGAGGTTTTTAACCAGGTGAAAAATGCCGGGGGAAGTGCTTTGCAATTAAATGTGAACAAGCATAATCAAGCAAAGGATTTTTACTTAAAATGCGGTTTTACGGTTAAAGAATCGGTGAAGCTTGATATTGGTGAGGGTTACTTTATGGATGATTATGTAATGGAATATAAGTTTTAAATCTTCTCAAATTATCATCATTTCGAGCGTAGTGCAACGCAGCCGAGAACCACGTAGTGCTCAGCGAAGCTAAATCTATCTTAGCAGATCTCTCCGTTACGCTGCGCTTCAGTCGAGATGACGTGGCTATGGATACTAATTCTTCATCCTTCCCTGCTCTGCTTCAGTGCCTGTTGAGCGGCGACGTGCTGGTTTAATCTCATTTTTGCCAAAACGATAGGTAAAGCTGATCCGGCCGATTCGTGTTTCATTTTTTTGGTGTAATGAGTAGGTTAAACCAGGATAAGCACTTGTTAAATTACTTTCAGACATATTGAATACATCCGACAAAGCCAGCTTCAAACTTGCTTTTTTGTTGAACATTGATTTACTTAAGCCTGCATCAATGTAATAACGGGCTTTTAAACTTAGTGTTCCATAGTCCAGTGGCGATTCGTAGCTGCCGTTTATCTCCGCCGTAAATCCGTCCATAATGGTAAAGGTTTGCTGAGATTTAAACTGAAAAGATGTTTTCCCGGTTTTTAAAGCACTCCCGGCCAGATCTGGCGCTTCAAAACTGAGGTAAAAAACATTTAGGTTGTTATTGGTCTGCCACCATTTTGTAAGTTGAAGTGGTACATTTAGATTAGCATTGTAACTGATATTGGTGGCAATATTTGCATTGGTTTGGTATAGCGATTGGCTTGCTGCGTCAGGCAAAATCACTTCAGCAATTACATCATTAATTCTGCTATAACCTATTGAGAGCATATATTTTTGCAACAGGGTATAACTCAGCTCAAAATTGTGTGTGTACTGTGGATTTAAAAAAGGATTTCCTTTGCTATAGGTAAACTCATCCAAATAATAAATAAATGGATTTAAAGCATCGTAACTCGGGCGGTCTATCCTTCTGCTGTAAGAAAACCCTAATTGATTGTTTTTTGAAAGCTTTTGCTGCACGAATAAAGTAGGGAAAAAATCCCAGTAATTTCGCTCTACAACCGTATTTTTTGTGATCAGGTTTCCTTTCGAATGGGTTTGCTCAACCCTCAATCCAATTTGCACGCTGGTATTTTTAAACTGTTTATTTACATTGGTATAAGCTGCATTTACATTTTCGTCGTATACAAATTGATTGCTCCTTCTGGTATCATTCTCCCAGGTATTATTGACATACGCTTCTGCCTGAAGATCATTATCCGTCTTCACCCAACTGCTTTTGAGTCCGGCTTCAAGTTTGACCGTTTTGGTTAGCGAAACATTATAATCGATTTTAAATGCCTTGATATCAATAATGGAAGGGGTGTTGTTCCGGGTATAAATTATCGGGCGGATTCTGTCTCCATTTTGAAAACGGTAATCATTTTCATAGTTAGAACCATCGTTCCCTTTGTATCTCGAATAATCTAAATCTGCAGATATTTCTGAGCCGGCGGTATCTAAAACAGATTTGTAATTTAGATTATAAGAAACATTATTGTATTTGTTCGTCTGCAATGAATTGGTTATCAAAGTCGAATCTATCTTTTGAAAAGACGGACCGATTAAGGTGTTATTAGTTGAAGTTTCATTGCCGTGGTTAAAATAACCGTTAACCAATATCCCAATGGTGTTTTTCTTGTCAATGAAATAATCCAGTCCGGCCTTCAGGTTATTATTATATTGTTTTCTGTTGCTCTCACCTACCTGCATAAAATAAGTATCGGTTGCGCCATTTGAAATGCGGTCGATAGCAATCAGGTTATCGCGCTCAAATTTGCCATAACTATAATTGCCAAAAAGATTAACTTTCTGTGCGCGGTAGTTTAGGTTTAAACCCGTATTTGCCCTTAGGTTTTTGCCATAACCTAATGATCCGTTTATGCTACCGTTTGTGCCGCCGTTTTTATTCTTTTTGGTTTTGATATTGATGATTCCTGAATTACCTGAGGCATCATATTTGGAAGATGGATTGGTAATCAATTCAATGCTCTCAATGTCTGAACTCTGCATATTCCGTAGCAGGTTGGCTACATCGGCACTGCTCATGTAGGTTTGCTTGCCATCCAGTTGAATTAATACACCCTGCTTGCCCATCATCGAGATCTTATCGTTTTGATCAACGGTTACGCCGGGTGCTTTTTGTAAAACTTCAAGCGCAGTAGAACCAGTCATAATCGAACTGTTAGAAACGTTCATCACAATCTTATCCATTTTTCTTTCAATTAATGGCTTGGTAACTGCAACATTTATATCTTTTAGGTTCTGAGTGCTTGCAATAAGCTGTGCCGTTCCAAAATCTACTTTTTGATGATCTTCTGTTAAAACAATGGTTTTACTTTTAAGGGTTTTGTACCCCATGTTGCTGGCTTTATAGTAATAACTCCCCTTGCCTGAAATAGTGAAATTAAATGTTCCGCTTGGGTCGGTAAATGCTGTTTTAACCACACTGGAATCGGATGCTTTAAAGAGTACGACGGTAACGTAATCTGCAGGTTTTTTAGTTTCATCTAAAATTATCCCGCTGATGTTCGGTTTAGGATTGGTTTGCGCAAAACCTGTTTTAATAGTAAAAAGAAGCGTAAGGACAAATGCTATTTTGTATAATGTTTTCATGTTTGGTGTATTTATTCTTTAAAAAATGGGCAAAAAAATCCCTATACCGCATTTGCATGCGCTTTCAGTTTTATTACCTGCTTATTTAAAGTTTAGTCCGGGAAACGAAGGGTTTCCGTAATTTGTTATCAGTAAGACGACCGTTTTTTGAAAAGGTTACAGGGATTTTGAAAAAGTTGGGCTTGAGAGTCCGAAGAGGGAGTAGCTTATCGTCTGACTTTAAAGTGAGCGTTATTTTGGGGCTAATTTGTGATATAAATTTGAATGACCAGACAATTTAAGTGAAATGACGGTCGGTTTTTTTAGGGAATTGGGCGAATTAACCGATCAACCAGTTTAAACAAGTAATTATGAGTTCAAATGAGCCAATGACCAATGAACCAAAATAAAAAAGCCAGAGATAAACAGGTTTACACCCGCACATCTGTGGCTTTAAATTTCTATTAAAGAATCTTTTATTTTACGCCCAGTACATCAACTCCTTGTTCAAAAACTACATCAACCGGAATATTCTTTTTGGTCAAACGGTCAAGGTCTGTTTGAAGCGTTGGATGAATAACTGCTTTCTCTTTTTGTGCCTTTTCTACTGCAGCTTTATCGCCGTTACCTTGAAGGGTAAGGATGAACGCACTCAAATCGTTCATTGCTGATGCAAATTTTTCGAAGTTTACTTTATAGGTGCCTTTTGGCGTACGCTCGAAAGCACCTTTTTCCTGAAAATAATTAAAGCATTGCATGTTTGCCTTTCCATGTGCTTCAGAAACACCAAAGCGGACTGAGCGCAAGATACCGGCCATAAATGTGGTATAGTAATCTTTAATATCACCTTGCAATTCGCCCTTTTTAAGCAGGCCGGTTACCATATATAAACCTAATATGTCGGCTTTGCCTTCTTCCAGCCAGCTGTATTGTTCTTTTAATGCGGCACGAACAAAGCCTTTTCCGGTAATGGTTTTTTTAATCCCTAAGCCATGTGCTACTTCATGAAACATTACGTTTGCAAAAAAAGCATCAAATTTAATGTACTGCTGTTGGTCAGCCTCAATTAATTCTTTTGATATCGGTACCAGGATCTTGTCGAATTTTGCCTGCATGGCATTTTTCAGCTGCGAACGGCGTGTGCCTTTTTCCTGTTGAATTTTTTCATCGTTTGGAAGGTTAACAGCAATGGTTTTAGATCCCGCATTACAATCTCCGGCATAATAAACTACATCATACGCGTTTAACTCCGAGTCCGTTCCAGGGGTTTCTGTTTTATATTTTGCTGCAACCGGTAGGTTTTTCTGTAATTCGGGAAGCATTTTTACATACTTTGCCAAACGTTTGCTCCATTCCTTATCTTTAATTAAGACATAAGCTTCGTAACTGGTACGGGCATTGAAAAGTTTGTCTTCATAATTTTCGATCGGGCCAATAATAATATCCAAACCATTGGTTTTCATATCCAGCCAGGCATAATCACTCGCCGTAAAATTATCGGTTACCAAGGCGTCTGCCCTTAAGTTTAAATATTTTTTTAAACCGGCATCTTCTGCAATTAAAGCAGCCTGTTTTAACAGGGAGCTTGCTTTTTGTAACTCAGCAGCAAACAGTACGTGATAAGGGACGGTTGATAATTTGCCTGTACTGTCTTTTTGAACAACAGAATAGGCACCAAATTTATCTTTGAGGTCTGATTTTTCTATCGCTTCCTTTGTAATTCCCTTTGGATAAAAGAATGCTCCTTCTGGTTTGGTGCCTACACCTTCAACAAAAGGTTTATCGTTATTTAATCTATCCCAGGGGCCATAGTTGATATTAACAAAATCGCGTGTTTTTTCATCTTTAATAGTGGCCAGCAGGCTATCTCTTTGCGGGTAAGCTTGTTTCCAATAAAGTTGATCCATAATTTCTGCTGCCTGGATTAACAGAGGCAAAATTTTGCGGTCGTTAACACTAAGCCCGTTAATATTGGTCGTTAATTTTACCCTTTCATAAATCGGTAACCTCTGTGCAACATAATCGGTAAGACTATCTTTTTGTACTACTGCAGTATTTTCATTATTAGATTTATTATTGCCGGTACAAGATGATAATGCACCTGCTGAAATGGCTATCGCTGATACAAACAGGGTTGATCTGTATAAATTCTTCATAGTAAAGTATATGGCCGCTAAATTAGTAAATTTTAAAAGCTTTGTATAAAGTTTGATGCATTGGGCGAAGTTTAGCATAACTTTGTACCTTCATTTTTTTAAAATCAACATGCCCATGCTGTTCTCCAATTTATACAAAACATCTTTATTAACTGCTTTTTCTCTGGTCATGATTTTAGCCTCATGCACAACCAACAGGTACGCGGCAACAGAAAAAATTTATAAGGATAAGGCAAAGGGCTTTGCAGAAATTATCGGAACGGTACCTCCAGCCGGGCAATTATACGATTCGTTAAATCCAACAAATCAGCAGTGGATTGGTTCTGTAAATTTTGGAATACGCAAACCAAATTTTGTGGTGATCCATCATACGGCTCAGGACAGTTTAGCGCAAACCATAAAAACATTTTTTTCTACCAAAGCCGGTACCAGCGCGCATTACGTAATTGGCCGGGATGGTAAAGTGGTGCATATGGTTAATGATTACTTACGTGCAAACCATGCCGGTGTGAGTAAATGGGGAAAAGATACTGATCTTAATTCTTCATCAATTGGCATTGAGCTGGATAATAATGGCTTAACCGACCCCTGGCCTGATGCACAGATCAATAGCTTGCTAAAATTACTGGCAACGCTAAAAAAAACATATAACATACCGACGGCGAATTTCATTGGCCATGCAGATATTGCACCAGGCCGTAAAAATGACCCCAGGAATTTCCCGTGGAAGAAATTGGCAGACAAGGGTTTCGGGTTTTGGTATGATGAGGTGTTGAAAAATCCACCTGCAGACTTTGATACAGAAAAAGCCCTTAAATACATTGGTTACAATACCGCTAACCTGCCGGCTGCCATTGAAGCTTTCAAAATACATTTTATACAATCAGACATCACAAAAACTTTAACACCGGTTGATATTTTGGTGTTGTATAACCTTTATACGAAATATTAAGCGGAGTGGCTTTTGTTGTAGATTGCACTCGTGCCATCGTCATGAGGGATAGATTTTATAAAAATCATATAGATTACAGAGGAGTTTTTTTGTAGTGATAGGCATTGAGGAATCGTCATTGCGAGAAGGCCTTTTCAGCCGACGGAGCAATCTTACAACGATCGCTGCTAGCGTGCGCTTAAGATTGCTTCGTACCTCGCAATGACGACTCTTTATTAAGAAATTTGTCAAAGGTAGGTTGTTCCAGGATCTTTAAAAGTGTAATGTCCAAAGTTTATGGCGTAAAAAGAATGCTAATATTTGCTATCACATTCTTCTCTGCATGCATTTGCAGCCAAATTCTGGCAAAAAAAACACGGATAATCTGTGGTTATCCGTGTCTATTTGTGGTTTAAAATATTATTAATTTGGCTTCTTAAATGTATCTTTTAGCGTTACTGTTCTATTGAAAACCAATTTATCGGCTGTTGAATCTTTATCTAAACAGAAATAACCTTTACGGATAAACTGATAGCGGCCATCCAGATCTGCATCTGCCAAAGCAGGTTCGATATAAGCGTTTGGCAATACCATTAAGCTTTCAGGATTTAAATAATCTTTAAAATCACCTTCTTCAGCATCTGGTGTTTCTGAAACAAATAAACGATCGTAAAGGCGGATTTCGGCTGTTTTAGCGTGTGGTGCACTCACCCAATGGATGGTTCCTTTAACATTGATCCCGCTTGTGTCGCTTCCGCTTTTCGATTCCGGAATGTAAGTGCAATGAATTTCGGTCACGTTTCCGTTTTCGTCCTTCACAAAATCTTCGCATTTAACAATATAGGCGAATTTTAAGCGTACCATTGCCCCAGGAGCCAGGCGGAACCATTTTTTTGCCGGCACTTCCATAAAATCTTCACGTTCTATCCAAAGCTCATTGCAAAAAGGGATCACACGTGTGCCACCGCCGTCTTCAGCTTCAGGATTATTTTCACCGGTTAAATCTTCTGTGCCTTTTTCGTAATTCGTAATGACCAGTTTAATCGGGTCTAAAACTGCCATTACGCGATTAGCCGTTTTATTTAAATCCTCACGGATGCAGAATTCCAATAAGCTGAGTTCAATTAAGTTTTCGCGCTTGGCAATACCGATACGTTCGCAAAACTCGCGGATACTTTTTGGCGTAAAACCTCTCCTACGCAAACCGCTGATGGTAGGCATGCGCGGATCGTCCCATCCGTTTACCAGGTTTTCGTTAACCAGTTGAAGCAGCTTACGCTTACTCATTACTGTACTGGTGAGATTTAAACGGGCAAATTCATATTGCTTTGAAGGAAAAATTTCTAATTTTTCGATAAACCAATCGTATAATTCGCGGTGCGAAACATATTCTAAGGTACAGATGGAGTGGGTAATATGCTCAATACTATCGCTTTGTCCGTGAGCAAAATCGTACATTGGATAAATGCACCATTTATTGCCTGTTCGGTGGTGTTCGGCATGTTTAATGCGATAAATAATCGGATCGCGCATTAACATGTTCGGACTGGCCATATCGATTTTAGCTCTCAAAATATAAGCACCATCAGGAAATTCTCCATTTTTCATTTTCGTGAAAATGTCTAAATTCTCCTCAATGCTGCGGTTTCGGTATGGGCTATCCTGTCCTGGTTCAGTTGGTGTGCCTTTTAAAGCTGCAATTTCGTCTGCAGAGCTTTCATCAACATAAGCCAGACCTTTTTCAATTAACTTAACGGCGAAGCCATACAGCTCATCAAAATAATCTGAAGCATATAATTCATTTTTCCAGTTAAAGCCCAGCCACCTGATATCTTCTTGCTGACTGTTTACATATTCTGTTTTTTCCGTAACCGGATTGGTATCGTCAAAACGTAGGTTGGTATAACCGCCGTATTTTTGTGTTAGTCCGAAATTTAAGCATATCGCTTTAGCGTGGCCAATGTGTAGATAACCATTAGGTTCAGGCGGGAAACGCGTAACCAAAGTTTCATACTTACCACTATTTAAGTCGTTCTCAACAATTTCTTCAATAAAGTTCAATGACTTTTCTTCACTCATAAAAACCTGTAAATTAGGAATGCAAATGTAAAAAGATTAGTGCAATTCTACTTGTTTTAGTTAATGATTAATTTGAAAGCCAAAATCGATACATTTACATCAACTTAATATGAATGATGAGCAAAGTATTAAATCGGCCTATCCGTGTTTTAGTAGCTAAAGTTGGATTAGACGGCCATGACAGAGGTGCTAAAGTAATTGCAACTTCCTTAAGGGACGCCGGCATGGAGGTAATTTATACTGGCTTGCGCCAGACCCCTGAAATGGTGGTAAACACTGCACTTCAGGAGGATGTAGATGCCATCGGGATCTCTATTCTATCTGGTGCACACATGACGGTTTTTCCAAAGATTATTCATTTTATGAAAGAAAAACAGTTGGATGATGTGTTATTAACCGGCGGTGGGATTATCCCGGAGGCAGATCGGTTGAAACTAGCCGCTATGGGTGTTGGAGAGCTGTTTCCTCCGGGTACAACAGTGGCCAGTATTGTAGAATATATTCAGAATTGGGTAACAGAAAATAGAAATTTTTAAGCTATGGCATATCAAAATTTAATTTCAGAACTAAAGGAAAACATTTTATATGTTACGATAAATCGGGAAAAGGCACTAAATGCTCTAAATAAAGATACGTTGGCAGAACTGGGCGATGTAATTGCCTACGCAGATAAAACGGATGAGGTAAGGGGTGTTATTTTAACCGGCGCGGGTGAAAAGGCCTTCGTTGCAGGAGCCGATATTAAAGAATTTTCTGATTATAGCGGTAAGCAGGGAGAAGATTTAGCAAAAATTGGTCAAGATCAGGTTTTTAATGCCATCGAAAATTCCTCAAAACCATTTATTGCTGCAATTAATGGCTTTGCTTTAGGTGGCGGATTGGAGTTGGCTATGGCCTGCCACATGCGTATTGCGGCAGACCATGCAAAGTTGGGTTTGCCGGAAGTTACTTTAGGATTGATTCCGGGTTACGGAGGTACGCAGCGTCTTACCCAATTGGTTGGAAAAGGCAAAGCGATAGAAATGATTACAACTGCAAGCATGATTACGGCTCCAGCGGCAGAAAAGATAGGGCTGGTAAATTACGTTGTTCCGCAGCCTGATCTGATAAGCAAGGCCGAAGAAATATTGAATTTGATCAAACAACGTGCACCATTGGCTGTTTCGGCTGCCATAAAAGCGGTAATCGCAGCGGTGAACAATGATAATGGCTATGCTACCGAAATTGAGGCTTTTGGGAAATGTTTCGAAACGGCCGATTTTAAAGAAGGTGTATCTGCATTTGTTGAAAAGAGAAAGCCAAACTTTTCCGGAAAATAGTGCAGTGTAGTATTAATTTGATATTTTGTATAACAAAAATGTTGCAAAACCTTTTCAATATAGATTTTTTTGAGTAACTATGTTATTTAATTATTAACTCTACATGTTGTCGACATATATGGGTTTTTAAGATAACAGCGCTGCTCATGAAAAAGAAGATACTCATTGTTGACGATGAAATTAGCATCGGCTTATTGCTCTCCAGATTTTTAACCAAAAAGGGATTTGAAGTTTCGAATGTAACAAGTGGTAAAAAGGTAATGCAAGCACTCAGAGAAGAGCGCTTTGATCTGGTATTGTGTGATTATCGTTTGGATGATACAAATGGAAAGGAAATTTTAATTTATGTTAAAGAGCACTATCCACATACCAGTGTGATTATTATCACGGGCTATTCAGATATTAAGCTTGCGGTAGAACTGATCAAACTTGGGGCTTTCGATTATATTGAGAAACCGCTTTATACGGATGAAATTTTAAATACCATTAATAAGGCCCTGGAAGCGCAGGGTGAATTAAGATCTGTTAAACATTTAGACCATGCCGGATGCAAGGACGTTTCCGATCGGTTTAATTGTCAGGAGTATATTAATGGCGAGAGTGCAGCTTCAGCGTTCTTGCTGAAACAGATCCAGCTCATTGCACCAACAGGTTATACCGTAATTTTAACGGGGAAAAGTGGAACGGGAAAAGAATGTGTTGCCAAAACCATTCATTTAAATAGTTCCCGTCGTGAACAGCCTTTTGTTGCTATGGATTGTGGTTCGTTAACCAAAGAATTAGCCGCGAGTGAATTTTTCGGACATGAAAAAGGAGCATTTACCGGTGCTGCCTTTACTAAAGTTGGTCATTTTGAACAAGCTAATGGCGGTACATTATTTCTTGATGAGGTCGGTAATTTGTCGTACGAAATTCAGGCAACCTTGCTCAGGGCGGTGCAGGAGCGGAAAATAAAGCGGATTGGCAGTACAAAGGAGATTGATGTGGATGTACGGCTTATTGTAGCTACCAATGAAAATTTAAAGGAAGCGATCGAGAAGGGTGCATTTAGGGAAGATTTATATCATCGATTTGATGAATTTTCGATACACGTGCCGGCATTAAAAGATCGTGACCAGGATATCCTGATTTTTGCCGAACACTTTTTGGCGACAGCAAACCAAGAACTGAATAAAGAAATCAAAGGCTTTTCTGATGAAGTGAAGCAGTGTTTATTGGCATACCACTGGCCTGGTAACGTACGCGAGCTGAAGAACGTGATCAGGCGAATTGCCCTATTAACTGATGGCGACTGGATTGAGCCGCAGGTTTTGCCATTGGAATTTGGGATGGCTGATTACCCGAAGAAACCGGGTGAAAAAAAAGCCGCACTTTTTCCGCATAGGTCAAATCACGATCCGTCTCTCAATTTACGCCATGCGGCTAAAGAAGCTGAATATCATACTATTTTAGAAGTATTGAGAGCGGTTAATTTTAACAAAACCAAGGCGGCAAAAATCTTGAATATCGACAGAAAAACACTTTATAATAAAATCAAATTTATTGATCCTGAAAAAGGAATATAAATCTTAAATCGGGAAAACAAAACCGGCGGTTTCAGGATTTAAAGAATAACCTTATTGTCTAAAAATGTCAGTATTTTCTTATAAGCAACGAAATAACATCAACCTGGTTATTATTATTGCGCTTGGGGTGTTGATTGCATATTCCCTGCAGAGTATCTTTGGTGCAATTTTAAGTACTTTGGTGTTATATACGATCATGAGGCCTGCCTATATCCATTTGGCAGAACACAGGGGTTGGAACAAAAGAGTAACGGCTATTTTCCTCATTGTCATTTCCATTATACTTATTGTGATGCCTTTTTATGCGTTAAGCAGCATGGTGATCAGTAAAATTTCAGAACTGAAGAATAATGAGGTTTTTTTCAGGAATTTACTGATCAAACTACAGCACCTCATTCCGTTTAAAATTAATCAGGGTCTTATTCAGGAAGGATTAAACCGCTTAGGCAATTGGGCTACCGATCTTTTTCCTTCTTTACTATCAAGTGCAGTAAATATTGTGTTAAGCTTGTTGGTCGTTTACTTTTTACTCTACTTTATGCTGATCGAGCGGAAAAGATTCGAGTTTTCCCTGATAAAATATGCCCCATTTAGGGAACAAAACGCGCTTCGTTTTGGCGATGAAATGAGAAATACCACCTATGCGAATGTATTGGGCCAGGGATTAATCTGTCTTGTTCAAGGCTCACTGGTAAGCCTGTCTTTTTATGTTTTGGGTTATAAAGACCCGATGTTTTGGGGTGTAATTACAACTTTTATTTCCTTTGTACCGGTTTTAGGACCTCCTGTTGTTTTTGTGCCCGCTGCGATTTTACAGATCGCAAACGGAAATAATTTTGCAGGTTGGGCCATGCTTGTTTTCGGTTTTGTAGTCATTATCAATATTGATAATGTGCTGCGGTTTATGATTGCAAAAAAAGTTGGCAATATTCATCCTATAATAACAGTAATTGGCGTAATTATTGGTATACCTTTATTCGGAATACTGGGCCTTGTTTTTGGTCCGCTACTATTATCTTATTTTATACTGTTGGTTAAGATTTACGAAACCAGCACGCTTGCATCAGAAAGATTGGAAAGAATTAAAACAAATAATGAGCATAGCGAGTTATAATATAGCTTAACAATAAATAATGTAGTAGTTTTATATTGTACATCATTGTTAAACCCTTAAAATAATTAATTATGAATGATAACTCAAAAGTTGTAGTTGCGCTTTTAGCTGGCTTAGCTGCCGGTGCAGCTCTAGGAATTTTGTTCGCACCAGATAAAGGTGATGAAACCCGTGATAAACTTAGCCAGTCATTGAAAGATCTTGGCGATTCTATCAAAGATAAAGCTGCAGATGAGATTAATAATCTGGCTAGCCTGAAAGATAAAGTAGTAGACTCGATTAAAACTAAATTGAGAAGCGTAGAAGAAGAATATAGCGACGACGTAGAGCACGCATAATAAATAAATATTGCATAGCCGGGTTTTTACCCGGCTAAATCTCATCTGAACTATGCAAGAGAATAAAGATAAAAGTATTGAAGATCTGGTAGATGACGCCAAAGGCTTTTTAGATGCCAGGGTTGAGTATACCAGACTTTATATTGTAGAAAAAGCGTCGAAAATTTTTGCTGATCTGGTAACCAGTACCACTGTTATTGTTTGCTTTATTTTGGCCTTTTTATTCGGCTCTGTAACATTGGCACTATACGTATCCGACCTTCTTGGCAGTTATGCAGGAGGTTTTGGCTGTGTTTCCCTATTCTATATTTTACTGGCCGTTATTGTTTATTTAACGAAAGATAAATACATTGAAAAAGCCATTATCAATATAGCGATCAGGAAATATTTTGATAAACTTGCAGATAAGGAGGAAGATGAGAAGTTATAAAGACATCCGTAACCTGGAAGACTTGCAGGCCAGAAAATTAGAACTCAAGGTGGAGTATACGCTTAAGCAGAATATGCTTAAAACAGATGCTAAAACTTACTTTAAACAATTTACGCTTAGTGCATTAATAAAGAAATATGCAACGCCTAATAACCTTTTCAAAGCCGATGAAAAATTAAATATCAGCGGTACAGCCATGTCATTGCTTTTACCTATGGTGATGAATAAAACCCTATTCAGAGGTGCTGGTTTTTTAACTAAGGCAGCTGTTGGATTCGTATCTGGTAAGGTTGGTAAATCGCTTGATGCGGAACATTTATCGGCAATTTTTAACTCTGTTAAGGGCTGGTTCGGTAAAAAGAAAGAAAAAAAGGAAAAGAAGTTTATTGACTATGGGATTCCACCTGATAGTGAAACTTATTAACCTAATTCGATTATTAATATTACCTGTCGGTAGCTTATATTGAATTTTTGATTAATCGACCGTCACCCTGAACCGAGCCTTGGCGAGCTCACCGAAGGTAATTCATTTCAGGGTCTTCCCTGCTAAAAAGATGCTGACCACGGAGTAGCTACAAGGCCATTGAAAATATTATTTCTACTCGTAAAACAAGTTCAGCATGACGAATCGGTCAGGGATAGGGTGCTTGTAAGACAGTATTTTACTAAATAATTATCGAGTTCAGGTTATTTAACATTGTGTCACTCGGAATTAGTTCATTATTGACATAATGACTAGATGAAGATAAAAAAGCCTCAGGATTTTAAATTATGAGGCTTTTTTATGCTTTTCATTACCTGATCCGATAGTTGTATTTATTCAGGATCTTCTTAAAAATGCTAATCATGCAGTAATTATGGCACGATTTAATGTACTACTACTTGTCATAATTTGAGCACGTCGGGATCTATTACAAATCCGTCTTTATCTTCAGTTCTTTCAATTGTTTTTCGTCAATAGTACTTGGACTATCAATCATCACATCTCTGCCCGAATTGTTTTTAGGGAAGGCAATCACATCACGAATAGAATCCAAACCAGCAAAAATTGAGGTTAAGCGATCGAAACCAAAGGCAATACCGCCATGAGGAGGTGCGCCAAATTCGAATGCATCCATTAAGAAACCGAATTGCTTTTGTGCTTCTTCCGCGCTAAAACCTAGATGTTTAAACATTAAGGCTTGCAATTCCCTATCATGGATACGGATAGACCCGCCACCTACTTCCGTTCCGTTAATGACCAAATCGTATGCATTGGCGCGTACTTCACCTGGTTTGGTATCTAACAAAGCAATATCTTCAGGTTTTGGCGAGGTGAACGGGTGGTGCATGGCATGGTAGCGTTCTGTTTCTTCATCCCACTCTAAAAGCGGAAAATCCAATACCCAAAGGGCAGAGAAGGTATTTTTATCGCGTAAACCTAAACGGTTGCCCATTTCTAAGCGAAGCTCATTCAGTTGTTTACGCACTTTATCGGTAGAACCGGCCAAGATCAATAATAAGTCGCCTTTTTCTGTTGCGAAAGCTTCACTCCATTGTTTAAGATCTTCCTCATTGAAGAATTTATCAACTGAAGATTTTATAGTTCCGTCATCATTATGACGGGCATAAATCAAGCCTGTGGCGCCGATTTGCGGGCGTTTGATAAAATCTGTTAGTTCATCCAGTTGCTTTCGTGTATAGCCTGCTGCACCTTTAGCATTGATACCAACAATTAACTCTGCGTTGTCAAATACAGGGAAACCTTTGCCTTTTACCAGGTGGTTAAGTTCTACAAACTGCATGGCAAAACGGGTATCCGGTTTATCAGAACCATACAAACGCATCGCATCTGCATATTGCATACGGGGTACCTCTGGTAAATCATAGTTACGTACTTCTTTAAATAAAGTACGGATCAAGCCTTCAAAAGTACTTAAGATATCTTCCTGTTCAATGAACGACATTTCGCAATCGATCTGCGTAAATTCCGGCTGACGGTCGGCCCTTAAATCTTCATCCCTGAAACATTTTACAATCTGAAAATAACGGTCAAAACCTGAAACCATCAACAATTGTTTAAAGGTTTGTGGCGATTGAGGCAAAGCATAAAACTCACCTTCGTTCATGCGGCTAGGCACCACAAAATCTCTCGCTCCCTCTGGTGTAGATTTAATTAATACAGGCGTTTCTACCTCAATAAAATCTAAGGCATCTAAATAACGGCGAACCGATTGGGCCATTTTATGACGTAAAACCAGGTTATTGCGCACCGGGTTACGGCGTAGATCCAGATAACGGTATTTCATACGCAACTCATCACCACCATCTGTTTCATCATCGATCATGAATGGAGGTAATTTCGCCGCGTTTAAAATCTCCAAATCAGAAACTTTAATCTCTACTTCACCGGTCGGCATTTTTGGGTTTTTATTGCTTCTTTCTACAACCGTACCAACCGCTTTGATCACAAATTCACGACCTAAAGTACGTGCGGTTTCACAAAGCCCGCGATTATCGTCCATGTTAAAAACCAACTGGGTAATACCATAACGATCACGGATGTCGATAAAAGTCATACCGCCTAAATCTCTTGATTTTTGTACCCAACCACATAGCGTAACACTTTCGCCTAAGTTATTTAGGTTTAATGCACCACAAGTTACTGTTCTTAACATATCTATAATCTAAATTGAGCGGCAAAAATACCGATTTTGTTTTAAAGTTTAGGATAGAAGAGTTAAGGAAATTTTGTGCTGGTGATTTTATAATTGCTTTAAGGCAAAGATCCTGAGATTACCAAGAAACAGGTAAATAAAACAAACCTGCTAATGCTTAAAAACTGTTACCCTTGAATAAGCTATGCTTTTGATTTTAATCTGCTCAGCGTTTCTTGTGATATGTTCAGGTAAGAAGCCACCATCCTATTAGGCAGGCGCACTACCACAGTTGGATTCTGCGCCAGCAACTGGCGGTAACGCTCGGTCGCATTGAGTGTAATAAACGACATTAATCGGTTGGTATTGGTTACATAAGCATATTCCAGATAATGGCGGTAAAATTTCTCCCACTGCGGGATCATTTTAAGCAACTGTTGAAAATCGTTTTGCGAAATGTAGTATAGCCTCGTATCTTCTACAGCTTGGACATATTCCTTTGAGATATCATTGGTAATGAAACTTACCAGCGCTGAGGCAAACTGATTTTCAAAAGCAAAATGCCGGGTGGCTTCCGTACCACCGGCTGTTAAGAAGAAAATTCGTAAGCAACCTTTATCAATAAAGTAAAGACGCTGACATGTTTCCCCAGGACTGATCAGGATTTCGTTTTTCTTTACCTGCACCATCTTGAAAAAAGACAATACCTGTTCGAGCTCCGCATCGCTAATGATAATTTTTGCACTGATATAACTAGAAAGCTGTTCTTGCATGATATGACTTCTGCCAAATGTAACAATGTTTAGGTTTTGGAGGTAACCTTCTCAGCCAGTTTACGTGCGTTGGGAATAATAATGAAAGCTGCCAGATAAGCTACGGGTAACATTACGCTCCAGGCCTTTAAAAATTTGAGGAACCAATCCTCGCCGAAACCATAGTTTCGCATTAAACCTACAAATGCCATAATTAATGTCATTGGGATCACTACAAAAAGTGTGTTGATGTGTTTGAAATATTCTTTTTTCATATTGATTTTTTTAATACATCAAAGTTGAGGGTATTAAAAAACTTAACCTTTGATGTAAGTCAAAAAATGAAGCAAGTTAAATTTAAGTAACATGACAAACCTGATAAAAATATTTATGATTTCTTATGAATAGAATTTAGAAACCTGAATTCGATTCATGATTTTTTTCGAAGATATTCATAATGAAGGTTTAATATTTTTCTTCCAGCACAATTTCAAGCGCAATTACTTTCCACTCTCCCTTAATATTTTTCCAATGATAAATTTCTTCAGTCTGTACGGTCTGTTTTTTTGAAAAAATAAGTAGGTTTGGTTTTATAATAACCGATTTACGTGCAATTTTCTCAGTAAAAATATCATTCTCTGCAGAAGATTTGATTCTATAATGACTGGTTTGTATGGTTTTGGCTCCGCTGAAATATTTTTTGAGGTCGATGGTAAAATCACGTTTGTTTATCGCAGTTTTTTCAAAGGGTGTGAAACTCAAATCGTCGGCGAACATATCCGTATACGCCACGACATCTTTACTCTCCAGCGCCAGGTTTGCTTTTTTATGTATTTCGTTTATTGCTGAAATGATTAAATCGGTTTCCATGCCATGAAGTTAGCTGTTTGGATCAGGGATTTCAAATTTATGATGAACTCGCAGCTGAATTTCCATAAATGTTAAAAAGTAAAGGCATTTAATTGCCGATACTTATCAATCACTTTTGTTTTCTGGAAATGAGCGGCAGCATTTCATCGGTTTATTTAACAAGGGGTTGTTTCAGTGGTACCAAACTTTGTATCTAAATCCGATTGTCGGGGAGCGCTTCCGATCCTTCATCGGAACTCGTACCCAAAGCGGGACTGAAATGGCTAAAAGTGAAGAACCCCGCATTTCCCAATACTTAAAAAGTATTTCTATGTTTTGGAAATGAAAGGCAGCATTTCATAGGTGCTTTCGCCCCGCCATTCGCTTGTAGTCCTCATTTCGTTTCCGTCCATTCCGGGCTACTCGCTGCTGTCGGGTTTATTAACAAAGGTTTGTTCAAAATAGCTATTTTAAATGGTTAATTAAAGATTTCGGTTTCTAGCACATGCTTAGGTTAATTAAACCTGATCGGACGGACGCCAATTTCCTTCAAATTGGCTGGAGGGAGAGCAGGACTGAAAATGCCAAAGGCACAGAACCCCTTGTTTCCAAAACCTGAAATCAATAGTCATCTGTTGAAATAGTGTTTTAAAAGAGCCTGATTTATATGTATTCGTCATGCTGAATTTATTGGCGATTCAGAATTGAAAATATCTTACCTGAGATAATTTAAATATACTATGTTTCAGATATTTCCGCAGTGTTAACCTGAAATTAAGATATTTTAAAATTTTTTCTACCTTGATGCAACGTTTTAAAATTACTGATGTCTTATCATCAGAATATTCGAAATTTTGGAAGCCGTATACATCGATAAAAACCTCGAACTCGTAAAAAAATGCATGCAGGGCAGTCGCGCAGCACAGTTTGAATTATACAAGCTGTATGCCAAGGCAATGTATAATGTGGCACTGCGCATTTTAAATTATGAGGAAGAGGCGGAAGATGTTTTACAGGAAGCATTTTTAGATGCATTTACCAGAATTGTAGATTTTAGACAGGAAACTACCTTCGGCCTTTGGCTAAAGCAGATAGTGATCAACAAATCCATCAATTACCTGCGTAAGCGCAAGATGGAGTTTGTAAGTACAGACGAAATATCGGAAGTGCCTGATGAAGATAGTTTTGATTACAGTGAAATGCAGTTACAGGCCGAAGAGATAAGGCAGGCCATTACCCACTTGCCAGACGGTTACAGGGTGGTGCTGAGTTTGTACCTGTTAGAGGGTTATGACCATGAGGAGATTGCACACATTTTAAAAATAAGCGAAAATACCAGCCGTACACAGTACATGAGGGCTAAAAAAAAGTTAAAGAGTATTTTAGAAATGAAAGGGATGAGAGATGAATAATAGATTAGAAACCTTTGTAAAAGAAAACCGAAAGGCTTTCGATATCATGGAGCCTTCGGCAGATCTTTGGGCAAAAATTGAACAGGGTTTAGATAACAAAAAGAAAAAAAAACCGGTAAAACTGTATTTATGGATGAGCGCAGCGGCAGCTGTAGTGGTCGTTTTTGGTTTGGTCTGGTTATGCGTAGGGAAATTGCAAAACAAAGATTTAGAAATAGCCGACGTTAGTGCTTCATATGCCAAAAAGGAAGTCCATTTTACTGGTCTAATTACCGAAAAGAGGGATAGCTTAGCCATTTTTGCCTCTGCAAATCCGGAACTTTATAAAAAATTTACGGCTGATTTAAGAAAACTCGATGAAGATTACGAAAAATTAAAAGCAGAGTTGCCAACTTCGCCCAACCAGACTTTTGTGGTAAAGGCTATGGTTAAAAACCGTGAAATACAATTACAGTTATTAAAACAACAATTATTAATTATTAACCAGGTTGACGATTACAAAAGAGTTAACCAGATTTAATACAGGGCGAATAAAACAGCTCTAATACTGAAATCGGTCTTGATACTTGATTCAACACACTTGATACTAAGAGGAGAACGCTCACCACATCGAAAGTTTAAGGCCAGCCGGCAGGTTTTAAGCATACAGGTGTTTAATATTTAACAACATGAAAACAATAAAAATATTTTTGGCCTTTTTGGCTTTAATTGCCGTAAAAACCAGTGCGCAAGAAGCGATGGTGAATAGTCCATCGGAGAGCGTGGTTGTAAAAAATGTGGAGAAATCATCGCTGATAGCGATGGTAAATAACTCAAAATATAAGCAAGCGGGCAGCGATGCGGAGCGTTCAAAATCATTTAGCAAAAGTTTTAATGTGGATAGAAATGATAAGGTAAATTTAAATAACCAGTTCGGATCTATTTTGATTAAAACCTGGGATAAAAAAGAGGTACGTGTGGATATAGATATTAAAGCCTATGCCAACTCAGATGGCGATGTACAGAAATTGATCGATGGCGTAAGTATCGATGCTACTAAAAATGGCGATGTGGTTTCATTCAAAACTAACATGGGCGACAGAAACGGACGTTATGGACGTGGGATAAAAAATGGAGTAACTACCTGGCGAAGGGAAGTAAAGGTGAATTACACGGTGTTTATGCCGGCAGTAAACCCTTTAACTGTGCTACAACAATATGGTAATGTTGAAATGGGTAATTTTGCAGGTCCAACCTCACTAAAAGTGGAATACGGCAATCTTGTAGCCGGAAACCTCAGCAGTACCAACAACTATATCAATGTTCAGTACGGGAAATGTGATATTCAGGATTTAAATGCAGCTGTGATTAAGCACGAATATAACGGACCTGTAACCATTGGTGCTGTAGGGACTTTAGAACTCGTTGCGGAATACGTAGCCGTAAACATCAATACCATCAGAAAATCTGCGGATCTTAAAGTAGAGTATGGAAGAGGCTTAACCGTTGGCACTATTGGTGGGAACTTGCTCCTGGGTGCCGAATATGCCAAAGTCAACATCAATACAGTCAAAGGAAACGCGGTAGTGAAACAAGCTTACGGCGATTTGAATATTGCATCAGCAGGTAAAATTGCAGTTAATGCAGAATACTCGAATGTTAATTTAGGTACATTGAATGGTGATGCCACTATCAAAATGGATTACAACCGTTTAACTGTGAACGAAATTACTCCGGCCTGTAAAAACTTCACTTTCGGGGGTGAATATGCAAATGTTGGATTGGGCTTTGCAGATCGTTATAATGGTAATTTCAATGTTTCTACTTCTTATGCAGGCTTTAAATATGGTTCAAACGTAACATCAAGTTTGGTTAGCAAAGATGATGAAACCAAGCGGTATACGGGCAAAATCGGTAGCGGTGGCGCTGCAAACGTATCCATAAAATCTGAATATGGTTCCATTACCTTTAAATAAGACCTCATAAACCAAACAAACAAGGAGTCTTGCCGCATTGGCAGGGCTTTTTTAATATAATGTCTAAATTTTGTAAAGACGATACTTTTTTTATTGGCAAAAGAATTGAAGCCCTGAATACACCAGACAAAATAAAACAAATAATGAAAAAAATTCTTTTATTGATGCTTTTGCCATTGGCTGCTTTAGCTCAATCTAATAAATTAACCAAAGCAGATAAAATTTATGGACTATCGAAATTTTGGCAGGAAGTAAATTATAACTTCGTTTATATAAACAAAATAGACCGGGTGAAATGGGATAGTACTTATAAAGCATTAATTAATACGATACCTGAAACGCCTAATGACTATGAGTACTATCGGGAAATGCAAAGATTTTGCGCGATGCTTAAAGATGGGCATACCAATATTTACATGCCGGGCGGCAAGGATTTCGAACCGCTGAATACCATGTTCGGCGATTATCGTTTGTTTATTGAGAATGTAGAAAATAAAGCAATCATTACACATGTTAACCTGAGCAAGAAAGATGAGATCCCGGTTGGAAGCGAGATAATAGCGGTAAATGGAAAGGCCACGGCCAAATATATAGCTGAAAACGTTTCTCCATATATTTCTTCCTCTACTGACTATGTTTTACAGGATTGGGGGATCAGTAAATTACTTCAGGGGATTGAGGGCAGCCAGTTTGAAATTAAAATTAAAAAACCAGGAGGACAGGTTTTAAGTTTAAAATTAACACACGGGCACACAGCGGAAAAAGAAATTTATCCGGCCTTTCCTGCAGTATCGTCGCTTCTTGATTTTAAGTGGTATCCTAATCAGGTAGCTTATGTTGCGCTAAACTCCTTTGGAGAGGAGAAAATTGATTCTCTTTTTCTTACTAAGTTGCCGGATTTATACCAAGCCAAAGCAATAGTGATTGATTTAAGGAACAATGGAGGCGGAAGTACAGGAATTGGAAGTTATATATTAAAATATTTAACCAATGACAGCTTACTTTATGGCTCGCGCTATTCTACCAGACAACTCACTTCTGCATTCAAGGCCTGGGGTAAATACACCTCTGCAAAAGATACGGTAAATAGCGAATGGAATAAAAAGGCATTTCTGACCTATCAGGATAATTATTTCTATAATTTTGATTATTATCCGCTTAAAAATACACTCTCGGCAAAGCGGATTGTAGTACCTACAGTTTTATTAATTGGCCATAATACTGCGTCGGCCGCTGAAGACTTTTTGATTTATGCTGACAATCAAAAGCATATGATAAAGATTGGGCGAAATTCTTTCGGAAGTACCGGACAACCCTACCTCTTCGATTTACCTGGTGGTGGAAGTGCAAGAGTTTGCACAAAAAGGGATACTTATCCAGACGGCCGGGAGTTTGTTGGTAATGGTGTAAAACCGGATATAGAAGTAATCCCAACGCTAAAGGATTGTATTGCCAATAAAGATGTAACCTTGAACACCGCACTTGATTACCTCAATAAAAAGATAAAATAGTCAACACCGAATAAATGATTAAGTCTCATCTTATTAAGGGAGACTTTTTTATATTTATTGCCGATGAAAATTTACCTGATCATTCTGTTAAATATCTATTCTTTTACCGCGCTGGCCCAAGATGCCCCGGTTAAGTGGGCTACACAGGAAACTTTTTTTGAAGATCTGATTGGGAAAAGCTTACCCACTTTTAATGGGGTAACGGTCAATAACAAGCCGTTCTCCAATACCGACCTTAAAAACCAGGTGGTAGTGATTAACTTCTGGTTTGAAAAATGCCCACCCTGTATAGCCGAAATGCCAGAATTGAATAATTTTGTGGATAAATATGGTAAAAAGTCCATTCGGTTTATTGGCATTACACATGATGGCCCTGCCAGTGCCAAACGATTTCAAAAGCGCAGCGGTTACCAATATGAAATTGTATCATTAAGCAAAGATGAGATTAGAAAATTAAATATCAATCACGGTTTTCCGTCGAATGTTTTGGTTGGGAAGGATGGTAAGATTGTTTATGCCACAGCCAACATTTCTTTTTGCGATCCGCAATTTAAAGCTAAATCGGCTCTTTTTGAAGAAAAATTAAAATCGTTATTAGTCGAAGAGCAGGATTGAAGTAAGAAACCTGAAATTTTAGAGAACGTATTCGTCATTTATAGGTTTAACGGGTTCTGGAATTTCTTCTTCTTCAAGCATTTGCAGGAGATTGATTTCTATCGTTCTTGTAATTTGGTTAAGCGGAACACCAGCCGAATTGTTTTCGAAAGGGTTAACCAGGCTCATTCCATTAATCTGCGTAGAAACAAATACGAAACCGATCAACCAACCCAAAAATATAGATGCAGGCCCAGCATCCTGACTGATTACCAGGGTGAATGTTACGACAAACAGCCAGATAAATACTTTAGTCAGATAAGAATAGGTAGTAGGGAAAATGGTGTTTTTAATACGCTCGCTCATGCCCATTGAATCCGAAAATCTGGTCAGCATTTCATTGATTTCAATAAAACGGAAGCCATCAATAGCATTTGATTTTGATAATCTTTGTAAATCTCTCGATTGGATATTTAAAAGGGCATTATGCTTATTGGTATGTTTTTCTATTTCTTTCAGATCGGCCTCGGTTAAATATTTGGTATAAATCTCATCTATCGTTCCTCTCAAATTGGCCTTTAAAGCATATAAAAAACCAATATGCCTGTAAATCATACGTTTTACGCTTTCTTCGTCTTTATCAACATAATTGAGCAAGGCCCTTGTAAAAGAGCGTGAATCGTTTACCAAAGCACCCCACACTTTTCTTGCTTCCCACCACCTATCGTAAGCCTGGTTATTGTTAAAACCGATAAAAAAAGCAATGGCTGTACCTAAAAGTGTTGGGATGATAGATGGAACAGAGAAATGATGTGAGATTAAATATTCGCGTACGAGATAAGCTACGGTGCAGGAGGCAATCATGATCAGATCAACTTGCCACGTATTTCTTAAAATTCTACCTAATCTGATATTCTGTATTAACAACATATAATATGACGGAAAATGAATGAGCTACGGATGAAATTACAAAACTAAAGCCAAAATGTTTGATCATGTAACAAATTAAGTAACGAAGATTACAGGTTGCCGTTTATGGTGTAAATGTTTATCTTGGTAAACCAAATATTCCTGACCATTTATGAGCGACCATTTACCCAAGAACAATATTTTTAAAGTAATCGGTGCATCCTCTTTGGGTACATTGATCGAATGGTATGATTTTTACATCTTCGGCAGCCTTGCGGTTATCATTGGTCACCAGCTTTTTCCGGAGGATGCAGGTGCATCAGCCTTAATTAACACGCTGGCTATCTTTGCGGCGGGTTTTATTGTTCGTCCGTTTGGTGCATTGGTTTTTGGCAGACTTGGTGATTTAATTGGCCGCAAGTATACTTTTTTGCTCACTTTGGTGCTTATGGGCGGATCGACTTTTTTTATCGGGTTGATCCCTTCTTATAAAAGCATTGGTTATGCTGCCCCAATTCTGGTTTTAGTTTTGAGATTAATCCAGGGTTTGGCTTTGGGTGGCGAATATGGTGGTGCGGCTACTTATGTGGCAGAACATGCCCCAAAAAACAAACGTGGCTTTTTTACCAGCTGGATCCAGACTACCGCTACATTGGGTTTATTCCTCTCGTTAGGGATTATTGTGATCACAAAAAATATCCTGGGTGCCGAAACGTTTGGAAATTGGGGTTGGAGAATCCCTTTCTTATTATCGATTGTACTGGTTGTGGTATCGATTTACATCCGCATGAAAATGCACGAGTCGCCCCTGTTCTCTAAACTGAAAGCTGAAGGAAATATCTCTAAAAATCCATTAAAGGAAAGTTTTAACAATAAGGCAAATTTTAAAATGGTACTCCTGGCATTGTTTGGCGCCACAATGGGGCAAGGCGTAGTCTGGTACACCGGACAGTTTTATGCACAATCCTTTTTGGAAAATACCTGTAAGCTGGATTTTAACGATTCGCGGTATATTTTACTCTGGGGAATTGCTTTTGCTACGCCGTTTTTTGTGGTTTTTGGTGCCTGGAGTGATCGGGTTGGACGAAAGTGGATCATGTTAAGTGGAATGCTTTTAGGCATTCTGTTTTACCGGCCAATATATCAGGTCTTTTTGGATGATACCGATTATACCAAAATTGAACAAGCTGATATTTTAGCTGTCGCCCCAGCTCCCTCAACTGCTGTTTTAATGGAAAATTTAACCGATAGCTTACGAACCGTTTCTACCAAAGTAAGCCTTAAAAACGGAGCTTCCTTTAACAGGGTGCAAACAGATACCGTTTCTGCAACAAGGGGGATTCTTTTGGGCAAAGAAATTATAAAAGATAAAGTTTTGCCAACACCGGTATTCTGGAAATTTGTTGGCTTGATTTTCTTCCAGATTTTGCTCGTTACCATGGTTTATGGTCCAATAGCTGCTTTCCTGGTCGAATTATTTCCGACCAAAATCAGGTACACCTCTATGTCGCTGCCCTATCACATCGGCAATGGTGTTTTCGGGGGGCTTGTGCCATTTATTGCCACACTAATTGCAAGTTTTTCAGGCGCAACACCATTGTCCGGTCTTTGGTATCCAATTGGGGTGGCAGCGCTAAGTTTGGTTATTGGCGCAGTCTATTTATCAAATAAAAGAGACGAAAAAATTAACGATTAAATAAGATGAATACGTTAAAGAAATTTTTAGGCCTGGTTTGGATGGTTTTAGGACCATTAACGATGACTTATTTGTTTATCCAGGCGATAGATAAGGTAGGCTTAACGCATACCGATATCGAACGTACCAATACCATATTGCAGTGGGCAATTATTCTGTTTATTTTCCTCCCCATTAGCCTGGGTTTGATGATATTTGGCTTTTATGCCTGGAAAGGTGAGTACGATGAACTGCCAGAAAGTTCAGGAGAATTGTAGTTTTTTAGCTAAGCTCCTCACAGATTTAGCTTCCGGGCCTTGGTATCCCTGAGCTCGCTATACTCCGCCACCATTGCAGAATTCTTTAATGTGGTCGTTATCTTAAACCGGAGTAGTGCAGAACGAAGAGATCTATAAAATTAAGTCAATACTATGCAATCGTTCCCGACATCGTTTGCAATGTTTAATTTATAAAAAACTTCTTTCTGCTGAGTTTTAATGTTTAAAATTGTTCATCATATATTTTTAAAATACGGCTGCGTAATGAAGTTTAACCTTTTACGTGGCCGGTTTTAATTTTAGCCTAACCAAATAGATATGAAAGTAATCAGCCTGTTCTTTCTGCTTGTATTATCATTTGCCGCAAATGCCGCTGATGTAAAACCTGATTTTATTGTGGCTGCAGATGGAAGTGGAAATTTTAATACCATACAGGAGGCCATTTATGCGGTGCCTGATTTTAGGAATAAAATAACCGTAATCTTTATCAAAAAGGGTATTTATAAGGAGAAATTGGTATTACCTGGCTCTAAAAGGAATGTGAAATTTATTGGCGAAAGTTTAAACGAAACCATTTTAACTTATGATGACTACGCCCGGAAAAAGAATATTTTTGGTGAAGAAAAAGGGACATCCGGCTCATCGAGCTTTTACATTTATGGCGAAGGCTTTTCAGCTGAAAATATCACTTTCGAGAACTCATCAGGCCCTGTAGGACAGGCTGTAGCGGTTTGGGCAGGTGGCGATAAATTAATTTTTACCAATTGCAGGTTTTTGGGCTTTCAGGATACGCTTTATACTTATGGAGGCAATAACCGTCAATATTATAAAAACTGCTATATTGAAGGTACAGTTGATTTTATTTTCGGGGCATCGACGGCCTGGTTCGAAAGCTGCACCATTTTTTGCAAAAAAGCAGGTTATATTACGGCTGCCTCAACGGCTGATACCACAAAATTTGGTTACGTTCTCAACAAATGTACAATCAAAGGCGATGCACCAGCCAATAGCTTTTATTTGGGCCGTCCATGGAGGCCATACGCAAAAGTGGCCTATCTCAACTGCGAATTACCTGATTTTATCCGACCGGAAGGCTGGAACAACTGGGATAAAGAAAGCAATGAAAAAACGGCTTATTTTGCTGAATATAAGAGTACTGGAAAAGGATCCGGTCCTAAAAACAGGGTAAAATGGTCACACCAACTGACAGATGAAGAGTATAAAGGCTATATTTTAGAAAACGTTTTCCGTGGATGGAATCCTGAAGCAAAATAAGGCTGTAAACCTTTGATATACTGTGTTTAAAGTTCTGTCTGTAATGAGTTTTTCGACGCATTCTCCGGCAACGATTGCATAGATTTCTCTTCTGTTTTAACTTCAAACAACGTACACTTGTTATTACAATAACCAAGTATAATTTAACAGCGCAAATAATGAAACATATTTCTGGCCGTTTATGCCATATTAAAGTAGCTCTCGCTTGCTTAGTTTTAACAGCAGCTGGTTCTGCCATGGCGCAACAAAAGCCAGGCTTACCCATTATCAGGCAGGTTAAATTTAAAGAAGATACCACGAGTATTGTTGCTTTTGGCGCAAAAGACGATGGTATTACCTTAAATACCAAAAGCATTAATAAAACTATTAGCAGCGTGAGTGAAAAAGGCGGAGGAGTGGTGTTAATCCCGTCGGGTTTGTGGTTAACTGGCCCTATCGAACTAAAAAGCAACGTAAACCTGCACCTTAAACGCGATGCCATCCTACAATTTACGGCAGATTTTAATCAATACAAATTGGTAGAGGGAAACTGGGAAGGTCAACCCGCATGGCGGAACCAAAGTCCGATTTCAGGGATGAACCTTGAGAACATTGCCATTACCGGAACAGGAATTATCGACGGGAATGGTGGTGCCTGGCGTATGGTTAAAAGAGATAAACTTACTGAAACACAGTGGAAGAATCTCGTAGCATCCGGAGGCATCGTTAAAGCCGACGGAAAGATGTGGTACCCATCTGAAAAAACCCTTAAAGGCTCGAATACCAAAAATGCCGGTGTAATTGAAGCGGGCAAAACTGCCGCAGACTATGATGATATCAAAGATTTTCTCCGTCCGAATTTATTGGTGTTAACAGGCTGTAAAAAAATACTTTTAGAAGGGGTTACGTTTCAGAATTCGCCGGCGTGGAATTTACATCCTTTGCTTTGTGAAGATCTAACCTTAAGAAATTTGCAGGTAAAAAACCCTTGGTTTGCACAAAATGGCGATGGTGTTGATGTAGAATCATGTAAAAACGTATTGATTGAAGGCAGCACTTTTGACGTTGGAGACGACGGAATCTGCATTAAATCAGGAAGAGATGAAGCGGGCCGCAAACGGGGTATACCAACCGAAAACGTGATCGTTAGAAACAATGTGGTTTACCATGCTCATGGCGGTTTTGTAATCGGTAGCGAAATGAGTGGCGGGGCAAAAAACATCTGGGTGTACAACTGTTCTTTTATCGGTACTGATATTGGTTTACGCTTTAAAACTACGCGTGGCCGTGGCGGTGTGGTCGAGAATATTTATATCAATAACATCAATATGATTGATATTCCTGGCGAGGCCATTTTATTCGATATGTATTATGCAGCTGTTGATCCGGTTCCCCTGGCTGGCGAAAAGCGGGAAGCCATTAAAACCGTTACCTTTCCTGTTACCGAAGCTACCCCACAGTTCCGAAACTTTTATATTAAGGATGTAGTGGCCAATGGTGCCGAAAAAGCGATATTTTTCAGAGGTTTACCTGAAATGAATATTAAGGATATTTACCTGGAAAACGTAACCATCAAAGCCAAAAAAGGAATCGAAATTATTGAAGCTACCGGAATTTTCCTGAAGAACATCAACATCATTGCAGAAAATACCAGCCCCTTGGTGATGATCCAGAATGGATCAAATATTAATATCAGCAGCTTAAAGTACCCTGATAACAGCAAATTGCTTTTTGATGTTTCCGGCGAAAAAACAAAAGGTGTAAAAATTGTTGCAACGGATGTTTCTAAAGCTAAAACAGCTGTCGTTTTAGGTACAGGCGTAGCTAGAAAAGCACTGGAAATTTCAAAATAACAACATGATGAAACAATCAATCTTATATACAATAGTTGCATTTATTGGTTTTTCTATTTTAACACACCGTGGGTTTGCCCAAAAAAAGTTATCTGAACAGTTAACTTTAACTGCGATGGAAAAACTGTTTCAGGATACAACGCTGCTAAAAGGTGCTAAAGGCCCCAAATGGACCTACGACATGGGGGTTGTTCTGGAAGGTGCAGCTGCCGTTTGGCGAAATACCGGCGACGGGAGGTATTTTAACTATATCCAAAGTTCGATGGATGCCTATCTGGATAAAGAAGGCAACATTGCTACATATAAACCGGAAGATTTTAATATTGATAACATCAAAAATGGCCGCTCATTATTGCTGTTGTATAAAGTTACCAGGCAGCAGAAATACCTGTTAGCCGCAACTAAATTATACGATCAGCTGCAAAAGCAACCGCGTACCAGGGAGGGTGGTTTCTGGCACAAGAAAATTTATCCAAACCAGATGTGGCTGGATGGTTTATACATGGGTGAGCCATTCTACGCTGAATATGCTAAACTGATGAAAAAGGATGTTGCTTTCGATGACATTGCTAAACAGTTTATCCTGATGGAAAAAAACTCGCGTGATACAAAAACAGGGTTGCTTTACCATGGCTATGATGAAAGCAAAACCGAACAGTGGGCGGATAAGACAACCGGGCGTTCGCCAAATTTTTGGGCCAGGGCAATGGGTTGGTACATCATGGCTTTGGTGGATGTGCTGGATAATTTTCCTGCAGATCATCCGCAAAGGAAAGAATTACTGGCTATTTTAAATCGTACGGCAACTGCAGTAGTGAAATACCAGGATCCAAAATCAGGTGTTTGGTTTGATATTCTAGATATGCCAACCCGTAGAGGAAATTACCTGGAAAGTTCGGCATCGAGCATGTTTGTGTATGGTTTGGCTAAAGGCGTTCGTAAAGGCTGGTTAGCATCATCTTTTATGGCTGCGGCCAATAAAGGTTATGCGGGTTTAAAGAAAGAGTTTGTGGAAAAAGCAGGAACTGAAAGGATAAATTTGACTAAAACAGTTTCCGTATCCGGTTTGGGTGGAAAACCAAAATACCGAGATGGAAGCTTCGACTACTATATTAGTGAAAAAGTAATTACCAATGATCCGAAAGGGGTAGGCGCATTTATCTGTGCTGCTACTGAAATGGAAATAAACCAGTTGCCAAAACCGGGAAAAGGATTAACCGTTACGATTGATAATTTTTTCAACAATGAGTACATGGCTGGCCCAACCGGAGATAAAATCCCTTTCCATTACTTATGGGAAGAAGATGATAACAATGGATTTTCTCTGTTCGGAAAAATGTTTAACGATGCTGGTGTAAAAACCAATACGCTTAAAATTGCGCCAACAACTGTAAACTTAAATGGCAGCAATATTTACATTATTGTAGATCCGGATACTGAAAAAGAAACGGCCAGTCCCAATTATATGAATGCTGAGCACGCGAAGCAAA
Source organism: Pedobacter suwonensis (assembly GCF_044762335.1). Taxonomy (GTDB): domain Bacteria; phylum Bacteroidota; class Bacteroidia; order Sphingobacteriales; family Sphingobacteriaceae; genus Pedobacter. The sequence goes on from NZ_JBIWEB010000005.1 coordinate 179,246, forward strand.
TTGCAGCCTGGGTGAAAGATGGTGGGGTTTTGGTACTGCTCCTAAACGATGCAGGCAATTGCGAAATTTCAAAATTCAATGTTTTGCCCGAAAGGTTCGGAATCCATTTTAATGAAGATAGCCGCAATAAAGTTCAGGGTGCGAATTTTGAACAGGGAGCAATAAAAATTCCAGACGGCAATGCTATTTTCAAGACAGCTAAAAAAGTATACATCAAAGAAATATCAACTATTGTGGCTAAGAGTCCGGCTGTTTCTGCTTTAGCCGATAAGGGAGACGTGATTGTTGCCACTGCAAAATATGGCAAAGGAACAGTTTTCGCCGTGGGTGATCCATGGTTTTATAATGAATATATTGATGGTAGAAAATTACCTGCAGAGTTTGAAAATTTTAAAGCCACGAATGATCTGGTGAATTGGTTGATCAAGCAAGTACCGGGGAAGAAATAGGTTTATTAACCACAGATGAAGTGGATGAACACAGATAAATAGTGGTTCGTGGAGACACGAACCATGGCATAAGAGAAGGAAAAGTACTCCGTGCTAATCTGTGTCTCGGTGATAAAAACTAACCATGGCGTAAAATAGAATTAGTGATCTGTGATGACACAGACCACGGAACAAACAGAATGATGAAAATGAGAATATTGTTAAGCCTAATCTGCAGCACTTTATTATTGTCGTGTTATGCGCAACAATCTGTTGATTCTACAGCAGATAAAATGCTGGTTTATCAATTAGGCAATGGTGGCTGGCCAAAGCAACTGGAAGATAAAAGTGTAGTTAACTACGACGCGGCTTTAACGCCAGCCTTGTTGGACAAAATAAAGGCAACTAAAGATTTACATGCCACTTTCGATAATAAAGCTACCAGTAGAGAAGTTGTTTACCTGGTTAAGGCATATAAAAAAACGCAGAACAAAGCTTATTTAGCTGCTGCTGAAAAAGGCCTTGATTATATTTTATCGGCACAGTATGCCAATGGTGGCTGGCCACAATATTATCCTGATCAATCTTCTTACCGATCGGAGATTACTTACAACGATGATGCAATGATCAATGTGCTGAACATATTACAGGATATTGCCACGCAAACAAACGATTTCGATGTGGTAAACCCAGCCTACATGAAAAAAGCAGGAAAAGCAATTGCGAATGGTATTGATTGTATTTTAAAAACGCAGGTGAAACAAAATGGCGTGTTAAGCATTTGGGCTGCACAGTATGATAAAGATTCGATGTTGCCCGCAAAAGCCAGGGCTTTTGAGCCGGCCTCACTGAGTACCAGCGAATCTGTAGGGATTGTGCGCTTTTTAATGCGGATCAAAAATCCTTCGGTTGCAGAAAAAAAAGCCATTACCGCAGCAGTAAAATGGTTCGATACCTATAAAATTGTAGGGTTCCGTTTTGATAGGCCGAAAAATCCTAAAGCCAATGTCAAAGCTGCGGCCTTGATCGAAGATTCAACGGCAATTGCCTGGGCGCGCTTTTACGACCTTGATAAAAATACCCCGATTTTTGGTGATCGCGACAATGCCATTAAAACAAAATTAGAAGAATTAAGCCTTGAAAGGCGCAATGGGTATGCCTGGTATGGCAACTGGGCGCAGAAATTAATTGAAAAAGAGTACCCGAAGTGGTTAACCACAAATGGTAAATAAAGATAAGTATACTCTTGGAAAGGAAATATAATTCACCTTGTGCCTTGTTGCCCTGGTGGTCAAATAACATTAGCAATGATTTTAAACAAAGAAAATTTAAAGAACATTAACGGCGAAAAGGTTACAAAACCTACACCCGAAATTTTAGCATTACCAGAGCGGGTAATCCAGTTTGGTACCGGGGTTTTACTACGTGGTTTACCTGATTATTTTATTGATAAAGCCAATCAGAAAGGAATTTTCAACGGTCGTGTACTTGTTGTTAAATCTACAGCAAAAGGTGGTGCTGATGCCTTTTCGAAACAGGATAATTTATATACACTTTGTGTAAAAGGCATTGAGGATGGGGTTAATGTTGAAGAAAATTCGATAAATGCTTCAATAAGCCGGGTTTTAGCAGCTTCGCAAGATTGGACAGAAATTTTAAAAGCTGCCCACCAGCCCGACATGCAGGTCGTAATTTCTAATACCACAGAAGTAGGCATTGTAAAAAGCGAAGATAAAATCACCGATCATCCCCCACAATCTTACCCGGGCAAACTGCTTGCCTTTTTGCACGAACGCTATAAAGCCTTTAACGGGTCAGTAGAAAGCGGAATGGTGATCGTGCCAACAGAACTCATTAGTGATAATGCCGACAAACTGAAAGAAATTTTGCTTGATCTGGCTATCCGCAATAAATTAGGCTGGGATTTTGAAAACTGGTTAAAAACAGCCAATCATTTTTGCAAAACCTTAGTTGATAGAATTGTGCCAGGAAAACTTCCGGAAGCAGCGCAAAAAGCCGTTGAAAATGAACTGGGTTATGAAGATGAACTGATGATTATGGCCGAACCTTTCCGGCTTTGGGCGATCGAATCATCAAGCGAAAAAGTGAAAGAAGTATTATCTTTTGCAAAAGCAGATAAAGGTATCTTTATTGTTCCTTCCATTGATAAATTTAAAGAACTTAAACTCCGTTTGCTTAATGGTACACATACCATTAGCTGCGGGTTGGCTATTTTAGCGGGCTTCGATACCGTAAAAGAGGCCATGGCAAATAAAGATTTCTCGGCCAATGTATTAAAACTGATGAAAGATGAAATCGCGCCTGTGGTGGTGAATGAGGATATTACATACAGCGAAGCAATTGCCTTTGCGGAAAGTGTAATCGACCGTTTTAGCAATCCATCTTTAGCACACCAGTGGCAGGCCATTACGCTAAATTTTACCTCAAAAATGCAAATGCGTAATATGCCGCTCATCAGGAGATATTATGCTTTAAAAAATGAAGTGCCTCAGCTTACTGCTTTAGGTGTAGCTGCCTACATCCTTTTCATGAATGTGGATAAACAGGGTGACACTTACACAGCAAGCGTAAACGGAAAAACCTACCCCATACAGGATGAATTTGCAGAAATTTTATATGAATACTGGAAAAACCCAGAAACCGTTGTAGATAATACCCTAGGCGACAGGCGCCTGTGGGATAAAAACCTTAATAATTATCCAGGCTTTAACGCAGCCGTAAAATCGTACGTTGATTTATTACAGAACAAAGGTGCAAAAGAAACTTTAAGTAACTTGCATTCAGAAACAGCAATTTAAAATGGTTACTAGAATTTTAAAAATCCATCCTAACGATAATGTATTGGTTGCTTTGCAAAACCTGGCAAAAGGCGAAACCATTATTCACGATGGGCAGGAATATATTTTACAGGATGACATTCCGGCCAAGCATAAATTTTTTATGCAGGATATGAATCCAGGCGATCACATCATGATGTATGGCGTATTGGTGGGAAAAGCACAGCACTTTATCCTTAAAGGTGGTTTAATGGATACCGAAAATACCAAACATGCGTCTGATCCTTTCGAATTTCGTCCGTACCATTACGAATGGCAGGCACCTGACGTGGCTAAGTTTGAAGGCAGAACCTTTAATGGTTACATGCGTAGCGATGGCAGGGTAGGTACTGCAAATTATTGGCTGTTCATACCGACCGTTTTCTGCGAAAACCGCAATCTGGATGTCATCCGCGAAGCCTTACACAACGAGCTGGGCTATGCAGTAACAGATAAATACAAATCATACGCGCATCAACTGGTTGAAGCCTATAAAAATGGTGAAGTTTTAGGTGAAGCCGATCCGGAATCTATTGGTATGGCTAATCCATCTGCCAACCGGGTGTTTAAAAACGTTGATGGCATTAAATTCTTGAATCACCAGGGCGGTTGTGGTGGTACGCGTCAGGATGCTGCTGTGCTAAGTAAGTTACTGGCTGCATATGCCGATCATCCTAATGTGGCTGGTGTAACGGTATTGAGTTTAGGCTGCCAGAATCTTCAGGTGCACGATTTTATGGAAGATTTGAAGCATCGTAACCCTAATTTCGATAAACCTTTGTTTGTTTTTGAACAACAACAATCGCAGAGCGAGGAACAGCTGATTAAAGAAGCCATCCGTAAAACCTTTATCGGTTTAACCGAGATCAATAAAATCAAGCGTCAGCCAGCGCCCTTAAGTAAACTGGTGCTGGGTGTAAAATGCGGCGGTAGTGATGGTTTTAGCGGGATTAGTGCCAACCCTGCTGTGGGCTATACCTCCGATTTGTTGGTGGCTTTAGGAGGTACAGTGCTACTTGCTGAATTCCCTGAGCTTTGTGGCGCTGAACAACAGTTGATTGATCGCACTAAATATGAAACGGCAGCACGTAAGTTTATCCAGTTAATGACGGCTTACAACCAGGCTGCGGAAAATGTAGGTTCTGGATTTTTTATGAATCCATCACCGGGCAATATTAAAGATGGTCTAATCACTGATGCCATTAAAAGTACCGGAGCAGCCAAAAAGGGCGGGACTTCACCGGTAGAAGATGTGTTGGATTATACCGAGCCTGCAACTAAGCCCGGATTAAATTTAGTTTGCACACCTGGAAACGACGTGGAAGCCACTACAGGAAAGGCTGCATCAGGTGCAACCTTAATCTTGTTCACCACCGGTTTAGGAACGCCAACAGGCAATCCGGTTTGTCCGACCATCAAGGTATCGACTAATAATGCTTTAACGAAGCGAATGAGTGATATCATTGATATCAACTGTGGTCCTGTAATTGAAGGCGAAAAAACGATCGAACAAATGGGCGAAGATATCTTGGAATATTGCATTAAAGCGGCTAGCGGTGAAGTAATTCCTAAAGCGGTGTTGCTTAATCAGGATGATTTTATCCCATGGAAAAGGGGGGTTAGTTTGTAGTCGGAAGTCGGAAGACCGAGGTCGGAGGTTTGCGTGGCTATCCTTGCAATCGCCTTTAGCTTGCAGTTGCCGCGGTCTGTGTCCCGTTGCCGTAGTCTGTGTCCCCACAGACCACCAATAGATAAAATGTAAATTGAGTCCCGGTCTGTGAGGACACAGACCGGGGTTAAAAAAATAAATACATAAGTATTTTAATTGTCGTGGCCTGTGTCGCGTCGCCGTGGTTTGTGTCCCCACAGACCACAAAATGAATAGGGTTCCGGTCTGTGGGGACACAGACCGGGATAAAACGATAATAATATGAATACAATATACGATTTACCGGGGACTGCGTTACCTCAGACCACCAACAGCTAAAATACAAATTGAGTTCCGGTCTGTGAGGACATAGTCGGAACCTAAATAGAACATGAATAGATAAGTGTTTTGATCATCTCAAATCTACTGTCTCAAATAACATAGAATGAAACCTTTTTTAGACGAAAATTTTCTTTTGCAAAGCAAAACTGCTGAAAAGCTTTATCACCATTTTGCAAAATCACTACCCATTATCGATTACCATAACCACCTGATACCGGAGCAGATTGCCAATAATACGCAATTTGCCAACATCAGCCAGGTTTGGCTTGCCGGCGATCATTACAAATGGAGGGCCATGCGTGCTAATGGAGTGAATGAAAAATACATTACTGGTGTAGGATCTGATTACGAGAAATTTGAAAAATGGGCCGAAACCGTTCCGTATACCTTACGCAATCCGTTATACCACTGGACACATTTGGAACTTCAACGTTATTTTGGTATAAACGACCTGCTTTCGGGCAAAACGGCCCGGAAAATTTATGATGAATGCGCTGCTAAACTGCAAACGCCTGAATATTCAGTACGTGGTTTGTTAGCCAAAATGAATGTAGAGGTCGTTTGTACTACCGACGATCCTTTAGATAGCCTGAACTTTCATCAACAACTGGCAAGAGAAGGCGCTAACCTTAAAATGTTGCCAGCTTTCCGTCCGGATAAGGCCATGAACAGTGATGATATTGAAGGCTTAAATGAATATATCGACAAACTGGAAACGGTTGCCGATAAAAGCATTAGCAGTTTACAGGATTATATTGATGCTTTAAAAGGCCGCCATGATTACTTTGCAGCAAATGGTTGCTCAGTTTCCGATCATGGTTTAGAGCAGATTTATGCTGAAGACTACACCGAAGCTGAAATTGCATTAATCTTTAATAAAATCCGCAGTAAACAAACTATTTCCTATCAGGAAAACCTGAAATTCAAATCGGCTATGCTGGTTTATTTTGCAGAATGGGATCATGAAAAGGGCTGGGTACAACAATATCACCTTGGTGCTTTGCGTAACAACAATGCCCGAATGTTAAGACAATTGGGACCTGATACCGGTTGGGACTCAATCGGCGATTTTAGCCAGGCCCGTATGCTATCGAAATTTCTAAATCGCCTGGATAACCAGGATAAACTGGCTAAAACCATTATCTATAACCTTAATCCGGCAGATAATGAGTTGATTGCCACCATGATTGGTAACTTTAACGATGGTTCTGTAGCCGGTAAAGTGCAGTTTGGTTCAGCATGGTGGTTTTTAGACCAAAAAGATGGGATGATCAAACAGTTAAATGCCTTATCAAACATGGGGCTTTTAAGCCGCCTGGTAGGGATGCTTACCGATTCGCGTAGTTTCCTTTCCTTCCCCCGTCACGAATATTTCAGGAGAATTGTTTGCAACCTGTTCGGAGAAGATATGGAGAATGGCGAATTGCCTAATGATTTGGAATGGGTGGGCAAGATTGTGCAGGATATTTCGTATTTTAACGCAAAAAATTACTTTAAATTTTAACCAAAATCAGGCTTTAGAAGGGTATTTTATTGGAATCAGATCATTTCAATCGTTTTCCTTTCATTTTCATTCGGTTGCCGAAAACAGGATGAAATACGCCGATCAGATATAAAATGAGTACCCAGATATTCGCTTCATCAGCAAAAGGAAAAAAAGTTTTAAGCTTTGGTGAAATACTTTTACGCATCTGTCCGGATATGGATGGAGCATGGTTAAAAGAAAATAAATTACCGTTTTACGTGGGTGGCGCCGAACTCAATGTGGCCACTGCCTTAGCCTTATGGAACGTACCTTCGGCCTACCTTTCGGCGGTGCCTGATAATTCGGTTACCCGCGAAATCGTGGAATACCTTAATGTACGCAATATTGATACCACACCTATGGTTTACCATGGAGAACGCTTAGGATTGTACTATTTGCCTAAAGGGAAAGACCTTAAAAATGCCGGGGTAATTTACGACCGGGCCAATTCGGCCTATGCCGGTTTAAAAGTTGGACAGATCAACTGGGACGAAGTTTTTGAAGATGTTGCCTGGTTCCATTTCAGTGCCATTTGCCCTGCCATTAACCAAAATATTGCTGACGTTTGTTTGGAAGCCTTAAAAGTAGCAAGTGCAAAAAATATTACCATTTCACTTGATTTAAACTATCGGGCAAAGCTTTGGAAATATGGAAAGGAACCGATTGATATTTTGCCTGAGCTGGCTCAATATTGCACACTGATTATGGGGAATGTTTGGGCCGCCAATAAAATGCTGGCCACTGCGCTTCACGAAGATTTAAAAGTGGCAGAGGGTTATGCAAAGGAAACGTTACTGCAACAGGCAACTGATACTTCTAAAGAAATATTAAGTTTGTTTCCGGCGTGTAAAGCGGTTGCCAATACTTTCAGGTTCGATCATGGAAAGGGAATACGATATTATACCGCCATTTTTACAGATAACGAACTAACGGTTTCTGAAGAATACGTTTCTGATGAAATTTTGGATAAGGTGGGCAGTGGAGATTGTTTTATGGCTGGCCTGATTTATGGCTTTTACAACCAGTTACCGGCGCAAGAAACCATAAGTTTTGCCACAGCAGCGGCATACGATAAATTGTACATTCCAAGCGATGCTACAACCAGTACTGTAACTGATATAGAAAAAAGAATAATAAGATGATTAGCAACAAGCACAAAATTTTAGATGCCATTTTAGAGCAGGGCATGTTACCGCTTTTTTATCAGGATAGCGAATCAGGCAGCATAGAAATATTACGCACCTTGTATAAAGCCGGTGTTCGTGTTTTCGAATACACCAATCGTGGTAAATCGGCATTGTCAAACTTTAAAAAGTTAAAAGAAATCCGTGATGCAGAAATGCCCGATCTTTATTTAGGTATCGGAACCATTAAAACGCCTGCTGATGCCAATGCTTTTATCGAAGCTGGGACTGATTTTATTGTGGCACCGATTGTAAATCCGGCAGTTGCCGAAATTGCAAACAAAATCGGAATGCTTTGGGTACCGGGGTGTATGACCCCGACAGAAATCAGTGTGGCACAGGAACACAAAGCTATGCTGATTAAAATTTTCCCGGCAAATATTTTGGGTCCTGAATTTATTTCATCAATTAAAGATCTTTTTGCCGGACAACTGTTTATGCCAACAGGTGGGGTAGAAATAAATGCTGATAACCTAAAAACCTGGTTTAAAGCTAGTGTTTGTGCCGTTGGCATGGGAAGCAAACTAATCAGTAAAGATGTAATGAGCAAAGGGCTTTACGATGAGCTTTTCGACAATACCCAGCTGGCACTTGAACTTATCAAGCAAAGTAAATAACCCCAACCCCTAACCACACAAAAACGAAATGAGCCAACCAAAAATCAGCAATTACAGATGGACTATATGTGCACTGTTATTTGTTGCAACTACCATTAACTATTTAGATCGACAGGTACTCTCGCTTACATGGAAAGACTATTTTGTTCCCGAATTTCATTGGACAGATAGTGACTACGGAACCATTACGGCATTATTTTCCCTTTTTTATGCCGGATCGATGTTGGTGGCAGGACGGTTTGTTGATTGGATGGATACCAAAAAAGGTTTTCTTTGGGCAATTGGAATTTGGTCTGTGGGTGCCTGTATTCATGCTTTTTGCGGTATTGCTACTTCGGGAATCATTACCGGTTCGTGGGTGATGAGCTTTGCAGGTGCAAAAGAGGCATTATCTACTGTTGGCAATACTACATTAATTCTATCAACCAGTCTTTCGCTATTTATTTTTGCCCGTTTTGTACTGGCCCTTGGTGAGGCCGGAAACTTTCCGGCAGCCATTAAAGCTACAGCCGAATATTTTCCTAAAAAAGACCGCGCATTTGCCACCAGTATTTTTAATGCGGGTGCAACAGTTGGTGCCTTGGCCGCCCCGGTTACGATTCCCTACATTGCCGATGCTTATGGCTGGGAAATGTCGTTTATTATCATCGGTGCCTTAGGTTTTATCTGGATGCTTTTCTGGATTTTACTTTATGGCAAACCTGAAAACCACTCAAGGGTAAGTAAGGCAGAGCTGGCTTATATTCAACAGGATATTGTAGCACACGATCAGGTTAGCGAAACGGTTACCGCAGCATCACCTGTAAAAAAACTATCTTTTGTTGATTGCCTTAAATTTAAACAAACCTGGGCCTTTGCTTTTGGTAAATTTATGACCGATGGTGTTTGGTGGTTTTATCTGTTTTGGTCGCCCGCATACCTTAAAGATATTTATAAAATGAGCGGTACCGAAAGTGCTTTTCCCCTATTTATACTCTACGTAATTACCTTGTTATCCATTATCGGAGGCTGGTTGCCATCCTATTTTATCGATAAGAAAAACATGAACCCTTACGATGGAAGGATGAAATCAATGTTAATTTTCGCCTTTTTCCCATTATTGGCATTGTTGGCCCAGCCTTTAGGTCTTTACAGCTACTGGCTGCCGGTAATTATCATCGGTATTGCAGGTGCTGCACACCAGGCATGGTCGGCCAACATATTTACCACAGTGAGCGATATGTTTCCTCGCCAGGCCATTGCAACCGTAACCGGAATTGGTGGTATGGCCGGAGGTGTAGGATCTTTTTTCATTAACAAAGGTTCAGGAGTACTGTTTACCTACGCCGGCGATACACAGATGGCTTTTATGGGGTTTCAAGGTAAAGAAGCTGGTTATTTTATCGTTTTCTCTTTCTGTGCGGTAGCTTACCTCATCGGCTGGACGGTAATGAAAGCCCTTGTTCCAAAATATAAGGTAATAGAAGTTAAATAATTCAACCCTAAAAGATTTAGGCAATATAATTGTGCTTAAATCTTTGATATCTTTTTTAAAGTGCTAATCTATACTTAAACTATAGACTTAACATTAATTTAACCTAATCGCAAACCCAAATTGAGTACATTGCTAAACCTCGAAAGTATTTTCGTTGAAGAGAGCCAGATTCCAGATGAATTTAGGCTCAAGAAAGAAATCAATCAAAAGGAGTTTCTTTCTAATGGAGAAATGAAGCCATGGAATGGACCATGTAATGAAGTGTTTTCTCCTGTATGCGTAAAAACCCCTGAGGGTTTAAAACGAAAACGCATTGGTAGTTTTCCTGTTTGTACGGAGAAAGAGTCGGCCGAAGCATTAGATGCAGCCGTAGCAGCCTATGATAATGGTCGCGGACAGTGGCCAACCATGAGTGTTGCCGATCGCATTAGCTGTGTAGAAAACTTTACACAAAAGATGATTGAGCAAAAGGAAATTGTTGCCAAACTGATTATGTGGGAGATTGGAAAATCTTATGCCGATTCGGTTAAAGAATTTGACCGTACGGTGGAGTATATTTACGCCACTATTGATGCGTTGAAAGATATCGACAGGCAGTCGTCACGTTTTGAAATAGAGCAGGGAATTGTGGCCCAGGTGCGCCGTTCTCCCCTCGGTGTTGTACTTTGCATGGGGCCATTCAACTATCCTTTAAATGAGACTTTTACCACGCTTATCCCGGCTTTGATTATGGGCAATACCCTTTTATTCAAACCACCTAAGCACGGTACCCTGTTACACTATCCTTTGTTAGAGGCTTTCCGTTCTAGTTTTCCTAAAGGTGTAGTGAATACCATTTATGGCCGCGGCAATACCATCGTTCCAGGTTTGATGAAATCTGGTAAAATCAATGTGCTTACCTTAATTGGTTCAAGTAAGGTTGCTAATGAACTGAAAAAATTACATCCTAAGGTAAACCGTTTGAGGGCGATTTTAGGCTTGGATGCCAAAAATGCGGCCATCATCACTAAAGACGCCGATCTTGATCTGGCAGTTTCCGAAACGGTACTGGGTTCGCTTTCTTTTAACGGACAACGGTGTACCGCCATTAAAATCGTTTACGTGCACCGCAGTTTGGCGCAGGAATTCTTGAAGCGCTTATCTGCCGAAGTAGAAAAACTAAAATTTGGCATGCCTTGGGAAAAAGGCGTAAACCTTACGCCATTGCCTGAACTGAATAAGCCCGAATATTTAAAGGAATGTATTGATGATGCTGTTTCGCATGGCGCTAAAGTAATCAATACAAATGGTGGACAAACCTTGGAAACCTTTGTTTATCCGGCCATTGTTTATCCTGTAAATGGTAATATGAAACTTTATCGCGAAGAACAGTTTGGCCCGATTGTTCCGGTGGTACCATTTGATGACCTGGAAGAGCCTATTGAGTATTTAATTGATTCGCCACATGGTCAGCAGGTCAGTATTTTTAGCAATAATGCGGCGGTGATTTCTTCGTTGATTGATCCTTTGGTTAATCAGGTAAGCCGTGTAAATATCAATTGCCAGTGCCAGCGCGGACCGGATGTTTTTCCTTTTACAGGCCGTAAAGACAGTGCTGAAGGTACACTTTCCGTAGTGGATGCATTGCGTTCATTCTCGATCCGTTCTTTGGTGGCAACCAAATTTACAGATGATAATAAAAAGTTATTGAACGAAATTGTTAAAGGAGATGATTCAAACTTTTTAAGCACGAAGTATATTTTCTAGTGGCTAGTTAACTAACATAGATCGTCATTGCGAGGAGGAACAACGAAGCAATCTTAATGCGTAAGCCAATAGCGATCGTTGTAAGATTACTTCGTCGGCTGAAAAAGCCTCCTCGCAATGACGATTTTTCAATTTTGTAGTCTCAACTGTCATTCTGAAGAATCCCCAAACGATGAAAGGCAGAATCCAGATCAACTTATTTTTAAGAAGATATTATTCTCGGCATACTCGATCGTTAAAAAAAGATCCTTCACTGGCGTTCAGGATGACAAATAATGAAATTATACGCCTAACGCTGTGTACTCAGTGAATTTCTCGGTGCACTCAGTGGTAAAAAAGATCCTTCACTAGCGTTCAGGATGACAAAGTATATTTTATTTCAAACTCTTCGCTATACTCAACCTTAACTCCTTAATCCCTTTCACAACCAAACCAGCTACCTGCTTGGCCCCTTCAGGACTTAAATGCGTATCGTCTTTTTTGCCCTTTGGATAATTTACATTTCCCGAATCAACATAGTTGAATAATTTGATAGAGGGTTTATCTCCCAGGCGGGTTAATAAACTTTCGGTTTTTGCCAGCATATCAATTAGGGGCACCTGAAGTGAATCGGCCACCTGACGGGTTATGCGCGGATAATCGCCATGTGAATCCACTAGCACACCGTTTTTGAAGCTTCTGCGGGAGATTGGCGTGAGTAAAACCGGAAAGGCACTTTTGTTTCTCGTTTCTTTAATATAGTTAATCAGATTTATTTTAAAATCGGTCAGCGAAACACCAACCGCCGGCTTATCCACTTTCTCATCGTTATGTCCAAACTCGATGAACACATAATCACCTGGATTTAACTGTGCCAATACCGGATCCCAATGTTTTTCGGCCCTGAACGATTTGGTACTCCTGCCGTTTAATGCCCGGTTATCAACCGTAACATCGTTTTTAAAATAAGATTGTAGTGCCATTCCCCAGCCTGTTTCAGGATAGGCCTTTTCTTCTTTATTGGCTGCGGTAGAATCACCAATGATGTATAGCTTTGTTTTCTTTTGCATGAAAGCAAAGGAGCATAAAATGAATAAGGCTCCAACTGCAAAAAACTTAAGGCAATTTGTTCTCATTTTATTAATTTTTGATTGGATTCCATTGATCTGCTCCGCCCAGTATATTTTTTAATGTATATTTTCCTGCCTCTTGATCGGTGAGCTGTCTTGTCCAAGACAATCTCGTATTAGGTGATGCTCCGGCACCTTCACTTTTATATTCCGCATAAAAAACCGTTAATTCTTTGTCTGGAAACATCTTATCGCCTTTCCACGGGTTCCAGCCTTCGGGCAAAATATGTTTACCCAAATCACATTTAATGAATACTGTTTTTGCATAAGGCCGCCATGGTCTGCCGAGATAGGCTTTTGTTACCATTGAATCTGCAATGAGCTTACAATTTAAAAAAACAAATCCGAATTTTTGCTGTGCAGAAGTTGAAGCGGCGGTTATATAGGAGTTACTTAAACTTTTGATTGTACAGTCATTAAAAACAACGGTTGCCTTGCCAAATATGAAATCAGTAGTGCCTTCTACATAACAGTTTTGGTAATACTGGCGGCTATTTTCAATTGCTGCATAAAGCGTATCCTGATTGCCCAGAAACCTGCAGTTTATTGCTACAAAACGATCGCCTTCTACATGCAAAGCAACAGCCTGTCCAACGCTTCCGGATGAATTGGTAATGGTTAAATTTTCAAGGTGGATATCATTCCCCTGGACCAATACGGTAAAAGAAGTATATGTGCTAAAGTTAAGATTGCCAAATTGGTCTTTGCCAGTCCGATTTGGCTTCCCCGAATAATCATTGTTGGTAATGATGGTGTTTTCGGCACTTTCGCCAACTAAAGCAATTTTGGTTTTCCATGATGGGATAATCAACTTTTCTTTATAAATTCCCTTTTTCACATAAATCTTAACTTCTTTCTCCCCTAAATCCCTTATCGAATTTACGGCTTCCTGTATGGTTTTATAATTTGCACTTCCATCCTGAGCAACGGTTATGGTTGATGGATATTTGGGATCCTGAGCATAAACGCTTGAACAAACGCTGATGTATAGAAAAACAACAGTAGCGATGTAGATTAATGTTGATTTCGTCATTTGATTGGAAAATTCTTAACGCTAAATTTCAAAAAAAGAGGCTGTATCATAAATAAATTGTCATCCTGAGCTTGTCGAAGGAACTCTTGAAATGTTTTTAAGGCGTTTCGACAGGCTCAACGTGACAAATTAGGGGTGAAATTACAAAATGATACTTCCTCTTCTAAAGAAGGTTATTAATTTCGCCATCTCGGGTCGCCAATTCCGTTTGTTTTTAAATCTTGCTGACTGATGGTAAAATTACCTGTAGAAGGCGATGTAAAACCAGGATTAAGCGTCGTATATGTTCCGGCATCATATTTAGCACCGGCAGTTGCACTACCCGAAATAAAAGTTGGGGCAGCAAAATAGTTGTTCGCTGTAAAATTGCCCGCTACAATATTTGTAGAAAGCTGGTTGGTTAAAATGCCACCAGAGCTGGCTACTATATTTTTCGAAAAGTAGATCTCATGTTTCGCCAGTCGAACGTAAAACAACCTGTTTGAAGCGCCATTGCTAATTCCATTTAAGGTATTGGTAACAACATTTATAACGGATATTATGCCAGGGAAATTGGTCGAGCCTGCAGGGTCCATCCTGATAAAATCTCTGGCCAGAACAGCAGCATAAACTGTATTGTTGGTGAAATTTAATGTTTTGGTCAAACCCGATCTAAAATCGATAAAATCGCCGCCATTACATTCGATATTGTTAATGATATTTCCCTTAAAAGTTACCGACTCGATAAGTACCTTTAAATTTACATAGAAAAGCCCTTTGGTATAGTTTCTTACAACTGAATTCTCCAGCACGAAATTCCCGTAAGCGTTATCAGATGCTTCATCGTAGATAAAAGTTTGATTCCCATTTAACGATCCGGTGCCATCCAATATTACATCTTTCACCGTTAAACCTGCATTGGACTTTAATCTCAGAACCATGCCGTTAATAATCGGTCTGTCAGTTGGTTTTGTTCCCCTGATGGTAATTGATTTTGATGCAATAACATCTGCGTTTACGGTATAAGTTCCTGGTGCAAGCCCAAAAACAGTCCCGGCAGTGGCATTTGCAATCAGGGTGGCCAGGTTATCTGACGGGCTTACCAGGGTTGCACCTGTAAAATTATAAAGTGTGGTAAAAGTTGCCGTTCCCCTAACTTTTGTACCAGCCATTAATTTTGCGGAGTAATCTGTTTCTCCGGTTAAGCCTGTTATGGTTGCTTCCCCAGCAGCAATCTCTGCTGCGGTAACTGTATGTGTGATATTTCCGGGTAATATGGTAATTGTTGTTGCTGTTTCGCCAGGGGTCCAGTTGAGCACAACTGAACTTGCGGTTAGTTTGGTTTGGTTTACCGTTTGGAAAATCTGTTCAGTATCTGTTTTTGCAGATGTGCTTACCCATTTGGAATCTGCAATGCCCTGTGCAACACCTTTCACCCTGATTGCATATTGCGTATCGCCTATTAATCCGGTAATGGTGTAGGGTAATTGTGCAGCGGTAATGCTGGTTATAGATTTCACCGGAGTACCCGTAAAATCAGCATTATCGTATACCTCAATGGTATAAGATGTTGCATTCGGTACAGCGTTCCACGTTAATTTAACACCAGTTTTATTTACAATGGTCGCTGTTAAACCAGGGGTAGAAAAAACCCGGTTAACCTCAAGTTTGGTAATTTCTTCTAAGTTATTTTTTTTACATGCCGATAAACAAACTGTCGCCATGAGTAAGAAGTGGTATATATATCTATTAATCTTTTTCATAACCTCTGGTTTATAAGTTTAAAGGCTTATTATTTAACATTCCGTTAGATGAATCTAAAAATACCTGCCATATTGGCCAATATTGCTGAAGATTAGGGTCTTTTGTATAGAGGGCGTTCCAGTATGAAACTGTTTCTCCGGTTGTAACCATCGTCCAGGCTTTATTTGAAGTGTATCCTAAAGCAACTCCCTGCGCGTCGGTATCTCCAAATTTCAACCCATAAATTTCTACCGTTTCGCCATTAGCAGCTGTCCGGTAATAGATTTTGGCGGGTAGGGCAGCATATTTACCCTGCCTGTTTTCTAACTGCTGTAATTTAGTTTTGGCTTCAGCCAGTTTTGTGCCCAGCAAATTCCAGCGGATCAGGTCACTTTTTCTCAACATTTCACCTGTAAATTCCAGGGCTCTTTCATTCACGATTGCCTCAAAAAAGGCCGATTTAGATGCAGTTGCCGTGGCCATAAAAGCGGTAACTTTATTAGGCGCTGTAGGGAAGGCCCTGTCTCTGATCATTTTTAGATATGGCGCAGCAGCTGCCGGCCCATCAAGATCGTTAATGGCTTCAGCAGCCATGAGCACCACATCGGCATAACGCATGTACATCCAGTTTAACCCATCATCATTGGTTGCCGTTACCCTTCTTTTCATCCACTCGTAACGGTATTTGCCAAAATACAAACGGCCAAGCGACGAAGGCACCTGTATCGCACCTTTTGTTCCATCGCCACCGTCCCACTCATAAGGCACAACAGTTACATCTCTGCGTACATCATCATTATCATATTCGTACAGCATAATAGGATTCGGTCCGTCAGTTCCGCCTTTATTCTGGCCTGTGTACTGGTCTGTTTTAATGTGTCTTACACCCAAATCAAAAATTACGCGTCCCCGGCCATCGCTAAATGGAATTTCCCACATCGACTCCAAACCTGCCGCACCGGTTTCCTCATTCAGTTTTCTAAAAACTTCTTCAAATCCAAGAAGCCTTAATTTGCCACTGTTGATAATATCAAGGCACTCTTTTTTGGCAATGGCATACATTTTATCGTGCGATAATTCAGGATCAGAACTTAATTTAACCATTCCATCAAGGCGCTGCGCATAACCTCCTGCGGCTAATGCCAAACGCGCCCTTAAACCTTTTGCAAAAGCCTTGTTTACCCGCTCAACTCTCGCTGTTGTGGTGTTCTCGCCTGGCCATGGCAGGTAACCGGCAGCTTCATTTAAATCAGCTAATAACTGTTTATAGATGACATCACGGTCGCTTCTGGGCAGATAAGCTGTTGCAGTAGTAATGGGTTCAAAACGTGCCGGCACATCGCCCCAGCCTTTTATAAGGTCGTTGTATATCACAGCCCTCAAGGTTAAAATCTCACCGAGGATCTGCGCCATTGCGGGGTTACTTTCTATATTGCCATAGGTTCTAATGCCCCTTATGGCCAGGTTAGCTCTTTCAATACCTTCGTAAAATTTAGCCCATGCATTATCGGTAGTATTCATTTGGCTATTGTTCACATTACAGTTGTAATTAGAGAGTTTAGCTTTGTCATCGTCAACCGATTTTAATGTATTGTATACTTCTGTATCATTGTTAAGTCCGTAGAATACTAAAAAACGGCCCCTGTACGAATTGGTTTCCCCGAATGATTGAAGTACGCCAGCTATAGAGCCTTCAGCTAAACTTGGGGTAGAGAAAATAACAGACTCATCTAATGAAGATTTTGTTGGTGCATCTAACGTTTTTTTACAGCTACTAACAAATGTTATTCCTGCAATTACAAATAACGTATATATAACTTTTTTCATTTTCTTGAAATTGAATGGTCTTCTAAAAATTAACGTTTAGTCCGAATAAGTAAGACTTGCTTCTTGGGTAAGCAGAATAATCAACTCCGGGTGTAAGTGGTGTATTTCGTCTCGTCGAAACTTCTGGGTCGAAACCGGTATAATTAGTCCATAACCAAACGTTATAAGCAGAAGCATAAAACCTTAATTTTTTCATCTTTAACTTGCGCGATATTTTTTCAGGTAAAGTATACCCAAGGGTAAGTGTCGATAACCTTAAAAATGAACCATCTTCCACAGCCCAATCGCTTAAAACAAAAGTTCTGGTATATGGCGACCATAGGGTGGTGTTTGCATTCATGGCAGATAATTCAGCAGGATCGTTACTTATTGTTCCGTCTGCCCTTAAGTTTGTCCAGCGCTGTCCGCTTTCCATAATCGAAATCAGGTTTCTGGAAGCGTATTTACTGGTAGAGGTATATTCGATCTTATTGGCATTATACACATCGTTTCCATAACTCCAGTTAAAATATGCACCAAGATCAAAATTGTAAATTCTCGAATTAAGCGAGAAACCGCCAGTATTTAACGGATTGGTGTTACCGATGATGGATCGGTCAGATAAATCAATTTTTCCATCTCCGGAGATATCTTCAATTTTCATTGTACCTGGGCGTACGGTGCCTACAAATGCAGTAGCATCAACTACGCCTGGTTTTAATATCCATTTGCCGCTGGTGGCATTATAACCTGTAAAGTCAGAGACTTCATATCTTCCGGCACTTTTATATCCGTAAATCCGGCCAATTGATGCGCCTTCCTCTACAAGATAATCTACACCAATTTCTGTTGATGCCCATCCCGAGGTACCATTAATGTTTTTAACCGAGCCTAGAGAAATCACCTTGTTCCGGTTAAAACTGATGTTCGCATTAACCGTTAGGTCGAAATTTTTTTCTTTTATGGCGTTCCAGTTTACAGAGAATTCTAAACCTTTATTCTGTGTTTGGCCCAGGTTACGGTATTGTGCATCATAGCCGGTACCTCCAACCGGGAATAAGATGAGGAGGTCTTTTGTTTTATTTAAGTAGGCATCAATTGTTCCCGTAACTTTAGAATTAAATAAGGCAAAATCAAGTCCGATGTTTCTGGTGATGGTTGTCTCCCACTTTAGATCAGGGTTTGCCATAATTTTAGATGCCGCCCAATAATTGTTGAAACCATTTATCCAGGTTGTAGTGGAGTTTTGGAACGATTGGGTAATTTGCCCTGGAGGGATATTGTTGTTACCTGCAGCACCATAACTTCCCCGTAATTTTAAATCTGTTAACCACGATTTTGTACCATTCATAAAGTCTTCCTGAGAGATTCTCCAGCCGGCAGAAATCGATGGAAAGTAGCCCCAGTGGTTTTCGGCAGAAAATTTAGAAGAACCATCCGCCCTGAATGTTGCACTTAACAGGTACTTGCCTTTATAATCGTAATTGGCCCTGCCGAAAAACGAAAACAATTTATCATCAGGCAAAAAATTGTTATCGATTATCGAAGCTTTACCTTGAGTGGTTAATACCCTGGTTTGCTCGAATCCAAATGTTTTAGGAAAGCCATGCACTTCAGTAGTTAAGGTATTCTGCTCCGTTTTAATAAATTCCTGACCTAATAAAATATTAAGGTTATGGCTTTTGCCAAGAATCTTACTAAAGTTATAATTAAGCGTATTCGTATTTCTAAAACTATTTCTGGTGGTGTTCATGGAGTTCAGCGTCGGCAGATTAGGATAATCGGCAAGGTTTTTTACATAGTAAGTTGTAATGCCGTAAAAGCGGTCCTGATCATTCCTAAATCCGTCGTAACCTACTTCAGACCGAAGTTTTAAATTATCGATAATTTCATAAGTTGCTGCTCCGTTGATATTATAGGTTTTACGGTGAATATATTGATCATTATCAGAAATGGCTACCAGTGGATTGTATAAATTAAATTCGTCATTGGTATCTGTCGATGCCGTTAAGCCCGGTACCGGAAAGGCTGGGTATAGAATGGCATATTTTAAACGGGAGTCGGCTGAAGATTTTTCATTTTGCTCATTTGCTCCACCACCACTGGTCTTGGTGTCGGCATAGCGAAAACCAAAATCTAACGTTAAGGCATCATACAATCTGTGGTTTAATTTAAAATTAATGTTCTGTCTTTTAAAATCAGACATTTGCATAATGGCCTTATCGGTAACAAAGCTATGGCTTAGGCTGTATTTGGTTTTGTCGCTTCCACCTGTGATGCTTAAATTCTGGTTAAAAGTGGTTCCTGTACGTCCGAATACCAGGTCTTGCCAATCGTTTTCAGCAATATTATCATATAAATCTATATCCTGGTAATTCCCGAAATATTGAGTGTAATCTGTTAGGGTACCATCCAATAATGCGCGTTCGTATTGCCAGTGTACATAATCTGAAGCGGACAGTACGTCCAGTTTTTTGGCTAATTTTCTTATTCCCCCGAAAACATTATAGGTAATATTGGTTTTTCCGTCTTTACTGTTTTTGGTGGTAACCAGTATTACACCGTTAGCCCCTCTTGAGCCATAAATGGCTGTTGATGATGCATCTTTTAACACATCAATTGATTCGATGTCCTGTGGGGCAATGTCGGCTATTGAAGTTACCGGAAAGCCATCAACGATATAAAGCGGGGAGTTATCTCCCGTAATAGATCCACCTCCTCTTACCCTTACGTTGATCTGTGCATCCGGCGATCCTTCTGATGAAGAAATATTAATACCAGCTACCCGGCCCTGTATGGCCTCGAGCGCAGAAGATACCGGAGCGGCGGCAATTACATCAGCACCTAAAGAACCAACGGCGCCTGTTAAGTCTTTTTTACGCACAATGCCGTAACCAACATTAACAGTTACCTCTTGAAGATTGTTGGCATCTTCATCTAAAGTTACTGATAGTTTGGTTTCATTTGTGACCGAAACATTTTTGGTTTTATAACCAATGTAGGTAAAAGTTAAAACTGCAGCATTTGTAGGCATGCTGATCTTGAAAGTACCATTCGTATCGGTACTGGCTCCATTTTTTGTGCCAGCAACGGTAACACTTACGCCAACCAGCGGCTGGCCGTCTTTTTTATCTTTTACGGTACCGGTAACCTGCCTGGTTTGGGCATGAGTTACATATAATCCAAAAAAAGAGAAAAATGCTAAAAAGAGTAGAACTCTGCTCATAATTTATTTATTTGAAAGTGATTTGGTTATTTAAGCTGTTGCAATCGCTTGCATGTAGAATATAATTCTATTTTGAGATGTTATAGTTGGTTTATATTTGGTTACATTAGATTAACAATTTTACAAACTAAAAAGCAATTGAAACCAGATTTAACTAAAAAAGTGTGCAAACGTTCCCAAAAACGTTGAGTTAACGTTTATAATATTGCGGTACAAATCGCCTTGAAAAAATATTTTTTGTAACTTGTACGCAATACGAACATGAGATTTGAAACATCTACCATTAAGGATATTGCTAAAGCACTTGGACTGTCAACTTCAACAGTGTCCCGTGCTTTAAGAGACCGTTACGAAATAAGTGAAGAGACTAAAAAGCTGGTTTTGGCCTATGCCGAAAAGGTTAATTACCGTGCCAATCCCATTGCACGAAGTTTAAAAGAACGCAGAAGTTATTCTATCGGCATTATTGTGAGCGAAATTGCCAACAACTTTTTTTCTCAGGTGATTAACGGTATCGAATCGATAGCCTATGATAAGGATTATCATGTGATTATTTCACAAAGCCACGAATCATACAAGCAGGAAAAGCTAAACGTAGAGCACCTGGCATCACGCTCTATTGATGGCTTGCTGATTGCACTTTCGTCTGAAACGCAGGATATTGATTATTTAAGAGAATTATATGCCAAAGGCTTACCCATTGTGTTCTTTGATCGTGTGCCGGGGGATTTTGAAACCCATAAGGTAATTGCCAATAACTTTAAAGGTTCTTTTGATGCTACAGAACACCTTATTTTATCAGGAAAAAGGACCATTGCGCATTTAACCAATTCCGAAAACCTCTCTATAACGAAGGAAAGATTAGCGGGCTATAAAGCAGCTTTAGCCAAATATCATATCGAATTCAGGCCAGAATTGGTGAAATATTGCCAGCATGGCGGCATGCATAGCGCAGAACTGGAACAAGCAGTGAAAGAATTGTTGCCACTTAAGCCCGATGGGATTTTCATTTCGAGCGACCGCTTAACCACAGGCTGTATAATGGCGCTAAAGAAAACCAATCCTGATGTGGCGCATAAACTTGCCATTGCAGGTTTTACCAATTCTAATCTAGTCGATTTGTTTTCGCCATCTCTCACTTCTGTAAAGCAGCCCGCATTTGAAATGGGACGGGTAGCAACCGAATTATTAATTTCAATGATTGAAGCGAAAAGGCCTGTTACCGAGTTCGAAACTAAGGTTTTGGATACGGAGCTGGTACATATGACGAAGCGGTGAGCAACTGGTGTTAAGCGGGTGGCGCGGGGCGTATAGCGCTTATAAAACGCTATCCCTAAGCCTCCAAATGCTTTGCTCCAAACTCCCAACCCTCAACTCCAAACTAATTATTACCTTTGCAGTATGGTAGAAATCATATTAAAAAAGGGTAAAGAAAAAGCAGCACTACAAAGGCATCCATGGGTATTTTCAGGAGCATTAGAAAAAGTTAAGGGAAAACCCGAAGACGGTGATGTGGTAAAAGTTTTTGCTTTCGATCATGAATTTCTCGCCTATGGATACTTCAACAGCAATTCGCGTGTTGCCGTTCGTTTGTTAGAATGGGATGAAGCGCAAACGATTGATCGCAGCTGGTATCAAAACCGCTTAAAACAGGCCATTGCATCACGTCAATCCATTTTAAACGAACAAACCGATACTTGCCGTTTGGTTTTTAGTGAGGCTGATTTTCTGCCGGGTTTAATCGTTGATCAGTATGCCGATTTCCTCTCGTTGCAGATTTTAAGTTCCGGAATAGAGAAAGTAAAAGCAGAAATCGTAGAAATTTTAAAAACTGAATTAAATCCAAAAGGAATATTCGATAAAAGTGATGCCACCGCCCGTACCCATGAGGGCTTGCCTGTTGAGAATGGATTACTTTGGGGAGAAAATCCACCAGCGTTTTTGGAGGTAAAAGAGAATGGAATTATTTACCACATTAATATAGCCGAAGGGCAAAAATCAGGCTTTTACTGCGATCAACGTGATAACAGAAACATTTTAGCCAGTTATACAAAAGGGAAGAAAGTTTTAGACTGTTTTAGTTATAGTGGTGGTTTCAGCCTGAACAGCCTGGCAAATGGCGCTGCAGGTGTTACCAGTGTTGATAGCTCGGGCCTGGCCATTGAAACCCTAAAGCAAAACATTGCCCTCAACCAATTTGATGTCAAAACAGTAACGGCGATCCAGTCGGATGTGAATAAACAACTCCGGGCTTTTAAAGAAGCGGGCCAGTTGTTCGATGTGGTTGTGCTTGATCCCCCTAAATATGCGCCGTCGCGTTCGGCGTTAGATCGTGCAGCGAGGGCTTATAAAGATTTAAACCGTTTAGGTATGCTATTGCTGGAAAAAGGTGGTCTTTTGGCAACTTTCTCCTGCTCTGGTGCCGTTGATATCGAAACCTTTAAACAGATTATTGCCTGGGCAGCGCTTGATGCGGGCAAAGAAGTGCAGATTATTAAACAATTCTGCCAACCAGAAGATCATCCCGTACGGATTTCCTTTCCTGAAGGAGAATATTTGAAAGGATTGTTGTTAAGGGTGCTTTAAGTCATGCAAACTACTTTAACTACTAAGACAAGTAGCCTGAAGTTACTTTGAATATAACGGGCATTAGGTGTCTTAGTAGTAAATTGAAATCAATACCTGATTATCCAACCATCACTTTAGCCGTAATGGCCAACCTGTTCCAGGCATTAATGGTCACTATAGCCATAATAATCTGCGCCAATTCCTGTTCGTTAAAAAAGCTGGACGCTTTTTGATAAGTCGCATCAGAAACATGATGACTGATTAAGGTCACTTCTTCTGTTAAAGCTAAAACGGCTTCTTCTTTCGGGGTAAACAAGGTCGTTTCCCGCCAGGCATTTAATAAATACAAGCGTTGTTCAGTCTCGCCTATTTTACGGGCATCTGTTGCGTGCATATTTAAGCAAAATGCGCAGCCATTAATCTGCGATGCACGCATTTTAATCAATTCCAGAAGAATTGGATCCAGTTTGCTGGTTGATAAATATTTCTCCAAACCATACATGGCCTGGTAAGCTGCGGGTTCTGCTTTTGCGACGTCAATTCTACTTTCCATTTTATTTGTTTTTTGATTACGTTGTAAAGTTCCTGATTCCGTTATCGAAAAAACTTAATGTAGTTTAAGAAATGATTATTTAACCGCAAAGGCCGCCAGGTTTTGCGCGGAGCTAAACAAAGAGCTATACTTTTATCCTCCAACACTACCACATTAATAAATTAACCACATAGTAAAATGAGGTTTTCACCGAGTGGCACTAAGTGAATTTTTATTGCAACCAACTCAGTGTGCTTTGTGTCATACTCCGCGGGCTTCGTGGTTAAAAAAGAGTAAATCACTTCTTTGCCCTGATTTTACTTAAAAATTCGGGGGTAAAACCCAGGTAAGAAGCCAGCATATATTGTGGCACACGTTGTACAAATTCAGGAAATAAACGATTGAAATTGCGGTATCTTTCTTCCGCTGTTTGGCTATAGAGGAATTTTATCCTGCGTTGCGAAGCCTGATGGTTTTTTTGGAGTATTAATCTAAAATACCGTTCCAGCTTGGGCAATTGATGGAACATTTCCTCATATTGGTTGTTTCCAATGGCAATTACGTCGGTTGGTTCCGCCGCCTGTATATAAAATTCAGAATGCTCCTGAAAAAGAAAGCTGGTTAGATCGGTAATCCACCAGTTTTCTATAGCAAACTGAGTGGTCTGTTCAGCACCTTTTATATCGATGAAATATAGCCTTAAACAGCCTTTTACTACAAAATAATTTGCCCTGCAGGTTTGTCCTTCTTCTAGTAAAAAACCTTTCTTTTTAACAGATAGAGGTTGCAGAAAAGGCGCCAGTACTTCCTGCTCATCTTTATTCAGGTTTATGAATTTATTAATGTGCTTGTAAAGTGCGCTAGCCATGGCTGATTATTAATTATGCGAAAATAAGGATAACCATCAGGATTCAGCTCAATTCAATTGAGGATAAAGTTTAAAGCATAAGCAAGATCCTGTAAATCTTTAACGGCTTACATATCTGCAGCTTTCAAAATATCGTTTGCATAGTTGCCCCAGTCTTTTAAGGCCCCCTTTAAAATATCGCTCAGGTGCTTTTTATTCACAGGTTTTCCTTTAGCTGGTGCTTTAAGTCTGGCATCAGCTATTTCCACATCTTTTACCGCAGTAGCAAACCAGGTAATATGCTCGCGGGGCAATGCTACACCCAATATCATACCTGGTAACCCATTAAAAGTTTCTGGTCCTCCTGATACCGGAATGCTTTCTGTATAAAAAGCGACCACATAGATCGAGTCCATTATCAAAGCATTTGCCCTGCGGCAATCGTAACCAGCAATGGTTCTGAATTCGTCCGTTATTTTCCAGTTTATCTTACGGATGGAATCTTTGACGAGGTAGGTTTCTTCGTAAACTGATTTTTGATTGATGCTCGTACCCGTCTTTAAATTTGTTAATATAATGTTACTCTGTTTAGCGGATGCAAAATTGTTGGCCCAATTGTTAGTGGTGCTTTCATCTGCAAGTGGAGTAAAGAGTGTTTGTTCGTTTTTAAAAACAAGCTCGCTTTTTAACGTTTTAAACTGCGGATTATTCTTTTGATATTGTTCTAAAGCCTGGGTACTCCAAAAATTGTCAGGGTAGCGCTTTGCCTGATCTTTAAGCAAAGCATATATATTGATCTTCTTTTCAAATTCAATAATCCCCTGGTGTACAAACCTGGCATTTTGTGCCATTGCATAATTTATGGTGCAAATGAGCATGAGTATAGCGTGTTTCAGTTTCATTTAAATTTTTTTAAAAGATCTGTTTTATATTGTTTCTATGATAGCGATGCAAATTATTTCTGAGGTGCTCCTCCACCCATTTTATTAAAATCCCAAACTAAAGAAAACATAAAGTACCGGCTGATATTATTGTAATTGGTTTGGGTAATCATATTTGAATAAGCAGATCGCCTGAAGCCTCGGTTTTGGTTAAATAAATCGTTGCCACGAACGGTGAATTTCAAATCTTCCTTTTTAAAGAACGATTTTGTAATCGAAGCATTAATGATAATCTGCTCAAAACTGGTGTTAAATGCCTGCGATTTTGGGGTATAGGTATATTCGCCATCGGCCTGGAGTTTGATTTTCTTCGGTAAAGTAAAGCTCATGCCTCCCCAACCCTGTAAGCCCCATCCTTTATTAGACCGTTCTTTTTGTAACGAAGCAACCTGTGCATTATAGCTGGGGCCGAAACTCAAATAGATTTCACTTTTATCTTTGTATCGGTTAATATTTAATGAAGGACTAAAATTGGTGTTCACTATCTGGTTTAATTCTACCTCATTGCTGAACTGACTTTTTACATAACTGTAACTGGTACTACCACCTGCATTTAAACTTAAGCCTATATCCGAATCAAATAAAAATTTCAGCTTTCTGTTGATGCTACTGTAGATATTGTAATTGATGGGTGTTTTTCCGGAGAGATTAACAGACTGGGCAATTGTTTTTCCAGTGCTATCAGTTTGTGTATTGCTAACAATGGCTTTATTCACAAACCCGAAACCGCCGCTTATGTATATTGATTGTTGGCTTAATACTTTATAAGAATTATAACTTGCATTAACGCGGCTATTAAATGATGGGGCCAGGTTAGGATTGCCTAAAGGTTGATACAGTGGATTATCATTTACTTTTACAGGCTGCAACTGGTCTACCGTTGGTTGGTTGGTGTTTCCGTTGTAGCCGATGCGGAAAGATTTTTGTGCAGAGAATTTATACTGATAACTGGCCTGTGGCAACCAGTTAACAAAATTTCGTTTATAACGTTGGCCGGAAAGCTGCTCCAGCTGATCGAAATTGACAGCACTTAACTTACTCCCTAAACTAATGGTTGTTTTTGTGGTTTTATAATTAAAAACGGCTCCACCCTGATTGATGTATTGTGTGGCTTTAAAATCATTACTAAATTCTTTATCCAACACATTATAATTTCCTGGTGTAGATTGATTAAAGGATTTGCGGTCAGATCGGCTGTCATTAAGACCAAATCCATAATTCAAAACTAAAGCTAACGACTTGCTCAGTGGCTCGTTATAGGTTAAATTGGTGCTAAGGACAGCATTACGGGTACTGTTCGTTTTAAATTGATCAGTTAGTTCACCGCCTTTTTTTACACCTGCCTCATCAAAATACTTTACATCCGAATATAAAAAACCTTCACTGTTGATCTGGTTAATCTTTTGGCTGATGTTAACCGAATAATTACGCCCAGGTTTTTTAAGCTTCCTGGTATAAAGTGCAGAGATGTTAAAATTTTTCTCTTTACCATCATTGCTGTTCTTCTGGTCATTACTATTTAACTTAGAGTTGTCGCCTCTTAATCCCTCACTTTTTGAACTAGAAGTATTGTCGCTGTTTTTAAGCATCCCATCAACGGATACCTTTAAATTACTTGTAGTATCCAACTTTACGGTGTAAGTGGCATCCAATTTTTGCCTGAATACATTCCGGTCAGAATTTTCATCTGTGGTGGTATTGATAATCCCGTCTGGTAAATTATTTTGGCTGATGATATTTTTGGTAGTTTTAATACCTAAAGCACCCAGTTTATAATTGGTATTAATCGTTTCCTTATCATTGTTCCATTTATTATCATAATGTGCACCCCCGGTTATTGCCCTTGGTATACCCTCTCCGTAATAATTACCACTTTCCATTTCATCTCCGCCACCATAGCTAAACCAGATACTTCCATCATCACCCATTTGCATATTATCGTTTCCTGTACCCAGTTTATTGTTGTCCT
This sequence comes from Pedobacter suwonensis, assembly GCF_044762335.1. Taxonomy (GTDB): domain Bacteria; phylum Bacteroidota; class Bacteroidia; order Sphingobacteriales; family Sphingobacteriaceae; genus Pedobacter. Next base: position 206,800 of record NZ_JBIWEB010000005.1, read on the forward strand.
GCCAGCTTAGTCCCGTTGTACCATTATTGCCAGCTGTGCCATAAACAGAAAACTTCTGTTTTGCTTTAAAGCGATTGAACAATACCTGGCCCTTATAAAAATCATGCGTACCATAACCCGCATCAACTTTTCCGAAATAACCGCTTTTTTTATCTTCTTTTAGTTTAATATTGATTGTCTGTGTTTTCTGCCCGTCATCAACTCCGGTAAATGCCGCCTGGTCGCTTGATTTTTCGTAAAGTTGTACCTTATCTACCATATCTGCCCTTAAATTTTTGGTCACCAGGGTCGGGTCATCACCAAAAAACTCTTCACCATCCACCAGTACTTTTGGTACAGTTTTACCCTGGGCGGTTATCTTTCCATTTTTATCTATCTGTATGCCGGGCAGCTTCTTTAACAGATCTTCTACCTTATCGTTGGGTTGAATATTGTAACTTGAAGCATTAAATTCTGTCGTATCGCCCTTAATTTTAATAGCGGCTTTTTCTCCCTTAATAATTACATCCGCGAGTATTTTGGCCATCCCGGTAAGATTAATCTTGCCATAATCTTTTACATGGGTGGTAGAGTCGAGTGTGAAATGGTCTACAAAATCGGCATACTTCGGATAGGAAACCAGTAAAATAAATTTTCCGTTTTTAATTCCGGTAAGTTCGAATGTGCCATTTTCTGCTGCCCGGGTAAATTTTACCAAAGTAGAATCTTTTGCATTTAAAATGGCTATTGATGCTCCTGATAAAAGCGTTGTAGATGCGGTGTCAATTGTTCGGCCTTTAATGCTGTGAAGACCCTGCGCTTTGGAATAAGTGGTGATAAAAATAAAAAAGCATAGCGAGAGCAGTAGACGTTTCATAGACAGGATTTGGTTTTGTTTCCCGAATATAAACTAATGCATTAGTTATTTATAATAGTTTAACTTTTTTTAACAAAAAAATATGCTTCATGGCAGTGCTTAAAGATCTATCTTTTTTAAAAACCTGGATAAACTTACCATCTCTACCACAGCTATATATTTCTTTATAAATTAATTAATTTAGGATGTAGCTGGTCGGGATTATAAATTCCGGCCAGCATTTAATTAGAGATCAAATTTAATACCCTGCGCCAATGGTAAGGTATTCGAATAATTGATGGTGTTGGTTTGCCTGCGCATATAAGCTTTCCAGGCATCCGATCCACTTTCACGGCCGCCACCTGTTTCTTTTTCGCCACCAAAAGCCCCGCCTATTTCGGCGCCTGATGTGCCGATGTTTACGTTGGCTATACCACAGTCAGATCCATTTGCTGATAAAAACTGTTCTGCCTCTCTCAAATTTAAGGTCATAATGGCTGATGATAATCCTTGCGGAACAGCATTTTGGAAGGCAATGGCCTCGTCTAATGTTTTATATTTAATCAGGTATAAAATGGGTGCAAAGGTTTCGTGCTGAACAATTTTATAATCATTTTGAACCTCGGCAATGCATGGTTTTACGTAACATCCGCTTTTGTAGTCATCGCCGGCTAAAATGCCACCTTCTACCACAAAACGGCCGCCTTCGGCCTTGCATTTAGCTATCGAATCTAAGTAGGCAGCAACCGCGTCAGTATCAATCAATGGTCCTACATGGTTATTTTGATCTAAGGGATTACCGATGCGCAACTGTGCGTAAGCTTTAACCAGCTTTGCGGTAAAAGCATCATATACACTTTCGTGGATAATTAACCTTCTGGTTGAAGTACACCGCTGGCCTGCAGTACCAACCGCGCCAAATACCGCACCGATTAAACTCATATCCAAATCGGCATGTTCTGAAATAATAATAGCATTATTACCGCCGAGTTCCAAAAGGCTTTTCCCTAGTCTTGCGCCCACAGCAGCACCTACCGCCTTGCCCATGCGTGTTGATCCTGTAGCAGAAATTAAAGGAATTCTTCCATCGTTGGTCATGAGTTCGCCAATTTCCCGATCGCCTAAAACCAGGCTGCATACGCCTTCAGCTATATCATTATCGTTAAAAACTTTTGCTATAATATGTTGGCAGGCTATAGCGGTTAAAGGTGTTTTTTCTGATGGTTTCCAGATGCATACGTTGCCGCAAACCAAAGCCAGGGCTGCGTTCCAGCTCCAAACCGCTACCGGGAAATTAAAGGCCGAGATAATGCCAACAATTCCCAGTGGATGCCATTGTTCATACATCCGGTGGTTGGGGCGTTCGCTGTGCATGGTTAAACCATACAGCTGCCTGGATAAACCTACGGCGAAATCACAGATATCGATCATTTCCTGCACTTCGCCTAAGCCTTCCTGTAAACTCTTTCCCATTTCGTAAGAAACTAATGTACCCAGGCCATCTTTATTTTCACGAAGTGCATCGCCAAACTGGCGTACCATTTCTCCTCTTTTAGGGGCTGGAACCGAACGCCAGGCCGTAAATGCCTCCTGTGCTTTGGTTACAACAATATCATAATCGGCTGCGCTGGCAACTTTAGCCGAAGCAATCAGTTTGCCATCCACAGGAGAATAGCTTTCCAATGTTTTTGCGTTTGCAGCCCCGCCCCAGTTACTTCCTGTGCTGTAGGCTGCATTTTCTGCTTTTACGCCTAGTCTGTTTAAAATAGATTGAATATCTGTAGCCATATTTCTAACGGTTTACACAAAAAAACAAAAAAATAAGGGAAGCAGGCTACATTTTACCCTTAACTTTATCACAATTCTTAATATCTTACCCTAATTTTACTCATCACCAGTATTAAATGAAAAACATTAAACTATTATTGGTTGCGCTTTTATGCTTCGTACTCAATCTTAATGCGCAGCCAAAAAAGGCTACCAACACCCTGCTTTGGGAAGTATCAGGAAATGGATTAAAGAAACCTTCTTACTTATTTGGAACACATCATTTTACAAACAAAGAGTTTGCAGATACGATGCAGGTTTTACAGGAGAAATTAAAATCGGTTAATGGTGTGGTGGGCGAAATTGTAATGGATGGAACCTTACAGGGCCGGATGGCCCCATTTTTAGTAATGAAAAACAATACACTTGACAGTGTATTTACCCCTGCCGAATACAAAGAAGTAGACGATTATATTAAAGCCAGAAATCCGGCTGTAAACTTAAAGCAATTAAACCGATTTAAGCCAGCAATGGTTGGTGTGCTGATTATGCTTCTTGACAACCCCGAAATGAGAAGTCTGACGAATGGCATAGACGAAAGCTTTCAGAAATATGCAAAAGACAACGCTAAATCTATACACGGCTTAGAAACGGCCGAATATCAGGGCGCATTGTTATTTGATGACGATCTGCAAAAACAGAAAAAAGCCCTGCTTAAATCAGTCAGGGAATCGGATAGGAATAAGATTAAATTGCAGGAACTAACGGGTTATTACCTGGCGCAGGATATCGATAAATTAACCCAGTTCTTTAAAGCACAGGATGAAGAAACTAAAGAGTTTATGACCGAGATGCTTAAAAACCGGAATCAACGCTGGCTGGATCAGCTCCCTGCCCTGATGGAAAAGGAATCGTTGTTTATTGCCGTTGGCGCCGGTCACTTAGTGGGTAACGATGGCTTGATAAAGGGACTGCAGGCTAAAGGTTATACCTTAAAACCGATAGCAACCAATAAAAGTAAATGGTAATTACCACAATTCTTAATATCTTGCCTTCAAGATACTGACTTATTAAAATCATAAAAATGAATAAAAAAATTATTGCCTGTGGCATACTATTGGCAGCGGTTTTTGCAAGTAATCCGCTTTTGGCGCAGGAAAAAGCCGTAGAAAAATCAAACCTGGGCGTTTATCGGGTAACCCCAACCAAAATCAATGATCTGGTGCATACCAAACTAGATGTTTCATTTGATTACGCCAAGCGCTACCTGTATGGTAAGGCCTGGATAACTTTAAAGCCACATTTTTACACCACCGATTCACTCACACTAGATGCGCAGGGGATGGACATTAAAACCGTTGCGCTGGTTGGAGCCAAAGCAAATACCCCCCTTAAGTACACTTATAATGATAATAAGTTGTATATCAATTTAAATAAAAAGTATACCAATAACGAAAAATATACAATATACATCGCCTATACAGCGAAACCTGACGAATTGAAAGTAAAGGGAAGTGCGGCCATAACCGATGCCAAAGGTTTATATTTTATCAACCCTGATGGTACCGATAAAAACAAGCCTACCCAGATCTGGACGCAGGGCGAAACAGAATCTTCATCGGCATGGTTTCCAACAATTGACAAACCCGATCAGAAAACAACCCAGGAAATTTCGATGACGGTAAAATCGAAATACACTACCCTGTCGAACGGGAAATTGGTAAGCCAAAAAAATAATGCCGACGGTACAAGAACCGATACCTGGAAAATGGATTTACCCCACTCGCCATACTTATTTATGATGGCGATAGGCGATTTTAAAATCAACAAAGACAATTATAAAGGTAAAGAAGTTAGTTATTACCTGGAGCCGAAGTATGCGCCATACGCGAAACAGATTTTTGGTAAGACGCCCGATATGATCCAGTTTTATAGCAATTTACTGGGTGTGGATTATCCATGGAATAAATATGCGCAGGTGGTAGCCAGAGACTATGTTTCAGGGGCGATGGAAAATACTACAGCCACTTTACATGGCGAACAGGTACAAAAAACAGACCGTGAGCTGTTGGATGGAAACGAAGAAGGTACCATTGCACATGAGCTTTTTCACCAATGGTTTGGAGATTATGTCACCGCTGAATCGTGGTCTAATTTAACCATGAATGAATCTTTCGCCACTTTTGGCGAGATCATCTGGCATGGGCGTGATGCCGGTAAGGATGCGGAAGATAAGTCACGTTACGAAAAATTACAGTCTTATCTTGGTTCTACTAAAAAAGGTGAAAGCCCGGTTTTGGCCCGCTTTTATTACAATGATAAGGAAGACATGTTCGATAATATCAGTTATGCCAAAGGCTCGGTCATTCTATATGCCCTAAAAAACCAAATGGGCGATGAAGCTTTCTACAAATCGCTTAACCGCTACCTCACTACCAATGCCTTTAAAAATGGCGAAACGCACCAGTTGCGTCTGGCAATGGAAGATGTTACCGGAAAAGACTGGAGTCCTTATTTTAATCAATGGTATTACAATGGTGGCCACCCGATTTTAAGTATCGATTATGGTTATGAAAATGGAAAAGCAACCATTAAAGTTAAACAAACACAGGATACCAGCGTACAAACCTTTACGTTGCCGGTTAAACTTGATATTTATGCAGGAGGTAAAAAAATCAGGAAAGAAATTCTGATCAATAGCCGTGAGCAGGATTTTAGTTTTGAGGTAAGTGCAAAACCAGATTTAATCGATTTTGATGTGGATAAAATTTTAGTTGGCGAAACCAATGACAATAAAACGGCCGAAAATTATTATTTTCAATACAAAAATGCGCCAAGTTATGCCAATAGGATTGATGCTATACAGTTTATTATGCAGAGCAAAGCCAACAGCGGTCAAATGGTGCTATTAGAAGGTTTGAAAGATAAATCGGCAGATTTACGCGCATTGAGTATTGCCGGCATTAATTTAAAAGATGCCCAGATTAAAGCAGCAGCGTTACCTGTTTTACTTCAGATTGCCAAAACAGATAAAAATACAGATGCCAGAGCAGCTGCAATTGTGAAATTAGCTGAAACCGGAGACCAGGCCTATAAAGCTTTAATGTCAGAAAGTTTAAAAGACAGATCTTACAGGGTAATTGCTGCGGGCGTTGATGGTTTGGCTAAACTGGCACCGCAGGAAACGACGTCGGCCATAGCAGCGTTAGATGAAGAGACGAAGACGCATATCGCACCGTCAATCGCTACCTTATATGTCAGCGATCCAAAGGATGACTATCAGGCATTTTATGATAATATTATGCTTACAGGTGATAGGGATAAGATATTTGGTGTAATTGGTCAGTATTTTCAGTATTTAAGAGCCAATACTAACCCTGCAGTTACCGAGCAAGGTATAACGAATATTGGTAATGCTATTGAAAGATTAAAATTGCAGCCTTATTTAAACAAACAACTTGCTGGTGCTTATAATGCTACTGCCCAGGGCAAAACTAAACAGGCAAATGGCGCAAGCGGAGAAGAAAAAGCCAAATTGAATAAGCAGGCGGAGTTATTTAAAAAAGGAGCTGCCGATTTAGGAAAGGAATAATGAGCAGGCATTCGTCATTGCGAGAAGGCTTTTTCAGCCGATGAAGCAATCATAAGGGAAGATTCGTATCCAGCATGAAAGATTGCTTCGTCGTACCTTCTCGCAATGACGGTCTCTGTAAGCGCGAGATCTGTATAAAACTCTTGACGTCTAAGAATTAATTACAGGCGCTTTTCTCCCCGTATCAATAACGTAAACGGTTTGCCAGTCATGGTTTCTTCATCGCTTTGAGCAAACCCCCTTATAATAAAGCAGACAAAAACAGGGCAAACACGGTTAATCCTTTCATCCCTCTTCATTAGTATATGCCATAAATTTATAGTATTTTTGTGAAAGAAGGGAAAAGGAACCGCGATGCTGCAACAAATCTTGTCGATTATCCACACATCTTAACTATAGTTAACAGGCTTTATATTCAGCTGTTTAGCGCTTTTGCGGCTATTGATGTTAATAATTATTTTAAAAACGGATAATTAAAATTGCTAAAATTATAAGGTGTTTTTCTGCTTATTGGCACGGTTCTTTAATAGTATAATATATGGAAGAAGAATTCTTTTTTGAATCCAACGAAGATGCACAACGCTCAGTAGAACGTTACGAAGAAATGCTGCGGAACCAGGATCAGTATTTTTTCGATGCAGGGGCATTCGAATACATTGTAGATTTTTACATTGAGAAAAATGATCCGGTCAAAGCTTTGCAGGTAGTTGATTTTGCAATCAGTCAACACCCTTATGCCACAATTTTTTTAATTAAACAGGCTCACCTCTACATCTTAACGAACAATAGCGAAAAGGCTTTTATTGCTTTGCAAAAAGCTGAACTTTTAGAACCATCTGAACCAGATATTTATCTGCTCCGCGGTAATATTTTCCAGAATACCGAACGTTTTGACGAGGCTCTGGAAAATTATGAAAAAGCTTTGGGACTGGCCGAAAGTACGGATGAGATATTACTGCAGATGGCTTATGTTTACCAGAGTATGGGCGATTATGAAAGTGCCATTACCTATATCAAGCTTAGCTTAGAGCAGAATATGGAAAACCAGGATGGTTTGTATGAGCTTGCTTTCTGTTATGATGTATTAGACAAACAAGAGGAAAGTATCAAATTTTATCAGCAATATATTGATACTGATCCGTATTCTTATGCGGCCTGGTACAATCTGGGCAATAGTTTCCATAAGTTAAATCTTTTCGAAAAAGCAATCGATGCTTATGACTATGCCATTTTGATTAAAGAAGATTTCAGTTCAGCCTATTTTAACAAAGGAAATGCGCTGGTGCAGCTTGATAAATATGATGAGGCGATAGAAGTTTATAAACAGACTTTTGAGTACGAACAGCCCAATGCCGATACTTATTGTGCCATTGGCGAATGTTACGAGAAACTGGAGAAAATGGATGAGGCCCGTTCTTACTATAAAAAATCGGTAAAAATGGATCCTAAAATGGCTGATGCATGGTTTGGGATCGGGGTTACACTTAATTTCGAGGAACGTTATTTCGAATCATTGCACTTTTATAAAAAAGCGATAGACCTGGAAGCGGAGAATGCAGATTTCTGGTTCGCCATGGCCGATGCTTATTATAAGCTGGGCCAGATTGATGAGTCGATCGAAGCATATGAAAAAGTACTGGAGTTTAATCCTTTGGATGTTGAAGCCTGGCTGGATTTTAGTACTGTGCTCTATGAACAGGGAAAATTGCGTGAAGCAGCGGAAACAATGGCAGAGGCAATTAAAAATAACCCTGAAGCTGCAGAACTGTATTATAGGATGGTAGCCTATCTTTTCGCCATAGGAAACTATGCTGATGCATTGGGTTATTTGGAAACCGCTTTAACAACTGACCCAGATAAACATTATATTTTGTTTGAATACCTACCGCAATTACAGGATAATAGTGCCATTTTGAGTGTTATAAACCGATATATAAGGTAACGACCTTGTGAGAAAAATTTAACAAATAAATCTGAAATTTTTTTTCACTTTTGTACGCATATGAATTATCCTTTATTAAACGTTCCCGAACGTCCGACTAAACCGCGCCAAAAGGGCTTAACAATGGTTATGGATAAGGGATTGAGCCTACGCCAGGTTGAAGATTTTATTGAAGTTGCCGGCATACATACAGATATTGTAAAATTAGGTTGGGCAACATCGCATGTTACGCCGAACCTTAAAGAAAAACTGGCTTTATATAAAAGCGCAGGCATTCCTACCTATTTTGGTGGAACATTATTTGAAGCTTTTATTATCCGTAACCAGTTTTCAGATTACCAGCGTGTTTTAGATCAATACGGAATGGAATATGCAGAAGTATCTGATGGGTCTATCGAAATTGAGCACGACAAAAAATGCGGATTCATTAGCGAACTGGCTAAACAGGTTACCGTTATTTCTGAAGTAGGCAGTAAAGATGCCGCTAAAATATTTGCCCCTTACAAGTGGATCAAATTAATGCAGGCCGAAATTGAGGCAGGCTCGTGGAAAGTAATTGCAGAGGCCCGCGAGGGTGGTAACGTTGGTATTTACCGCGGAAGCGGTGAAGTACGCGAAGGATTGGTTGATGAAATTTTAACGCAGATTCCGGAAGAAACCATTATCTGGGAAGCTCCTCAAAAAGAACAACAGGTTTGGTTCATTAAGTTGATTGGCAGTAATGTAAACCTGGGTAATATTGCTCCGGCAGAAGTAATTCCGCTAGAAACCATCCGTTTAGGATTACGAGGTGATACTTTCGATTATTTCCTGAATAAGGTAAAATAAAGACAAAATTCGTCATTGCGAGGCGCATAGTTAAATAAACCTTACAGGTTTCAAAAGCCTGTAAGGTTTGCTTGTTATATCAATATGAAAAAATACGGTTTAATCGGTTACCCACTTTCCCACTCGTTCTCTAAAAAATATTTCACGGAAAAATTTCACAATGAAGGCATTACCGATCATCAATATGAGCTTTTCCCGATCGCAGATATAAAATCGTTGCCTGACCTGCTGAGTGAAAATCCATCACTTTTTGGCCTTAATGTAACCATTCCGCATAAGGTTAATGTGCTGTGTTATTTAAATGAAGTAGATGAAGCCGCAGAAAAAATTGGTGCTGTAAATTGTATTTCAATCAGAAGCTTTGAAGGTGAAAGTTATTTGAAAGGTTATAATACCGATGCTTATGGCTTTGAAGAATCGCTAAAGCCATTGTTAGGGCCGCAACATAACAAAGCGCTTATTTTTGGCGATGGTGGCGCAGCAAAAGCGGTAAAGTATGTTTTGGAAAAGTTGAATATCGAATACCAGGCAGTGGTGCGTAAGGCAACTTCAGGAACCATATTATATTCGGAGATTACCCCAGAAATTTTGGCTTCGCATAAATTATTAATCAATACCACGCCGTTGGGCATGTCACCAAATGTAGATACCTTTCCGGATATTGATTACAGTTTAATCGGGCCTGGACACCTGGCTTACGACCTGGTTTACAACCCACTCGAAACTGCATTTCTGGTTAAGGCTGCTGCTGGCGGTGCAAGAACAAAAAACGGACTTGAAATGTTGCATCAGCAAGCTGAAAAAGCCTGGGCCATCTGGAATAAATAATTTAGCTTATCTTTATCCTGTTAACCAGTAAGCAGATTTTTTGAGGAATGAAAATAAACCAGTTGATTTTTTTACTCTTTGCACTGCTTTTATGCGTAACAGCTTGTCAAAACCACGATTACAGCCCGAAACCAAAAGCCTATTTCAGGATTGTATTCCCTAAAAAAGATTATACCACATTTACCAAAGCAGTTCCCTTTACGTTTAAATACCCGACTTATGCTACTGTAGAGCAAGATCAAAGCCGCGATGCTCAAAAAAACTGGTACAATTTGCACTTTAAAAAATTTAACGGCTTTCTGCATTTAACTTATTATGATGTTTCAGGGAAAAGTGAGTATGATGAAATGGTGGAAGATGCCAGGAAGCTTGCCTTTAAACACACCATAAAAGCAAGTGCGATAGATCAAAAAATGATTAATTACCCTGACCATAACGTTTATGGCATTTACTATGCCATTGAAGGAAATACGGCATCTTCCGTTCAGTTTTTTTTAACAGATAGTGCTAAACATTATTTTAGAGGAGCTTTATACTTTAATGAACGCCCACAATACGATTCTATTGAACCCGTTGTTAAATTTATTAAAAAAGATATCGATACCTTGATTTCTACTTTCAGGTGGAAAAATTAGTTTATTATTTCTGTTCTTTGAACAGACTTTTTCTAAATACTTATGATTACAGTAAAAACCTTCACTTTTAACGCTTACAGCGAAAATACCTATGTGCTTTATGATGAAACAAAGGAATGTGCCATTATTGATCCAGGTATGTATGAAGGTTTTGAGCAAAATGAATTGGCCGCTTTCATTAAACAGGAAGAGTTGAGTCCTGTTTTGTTGCTTAATACACATTGCCATCTTGATCATATTTTCGGCAATAAATTTGTGGCTGAAACCTATGGTTTAAAACCACAGTTTCATAAAGGTGAATTGCCGATTTTAAATGCCGTTCCAGGTTATGCACCATCAATGGGCTTTACCCGTTATGAAGTATCTCCTTTGCCAGATACCTTTTTGCCTGAAACAGGGACAATTTCTTTTGGTAGTAGCAAACTGGAACTGATTTTTGCTCCGGGACATTCGCCGGCACACCTTTGTTTTTACAGTGCGGCTGATCATATGTTAATAGGAGGTGATGTGCTTTTTTATGGGAGTATCGGGCGTACCGATCTGCCAGGCGGTAACCATCAGCAATTAATTCAAAACATTTCTGATAAACTTTTTGTCTTACCTGATGAAACCAAAGTTTATCCTGGCCATGGACCAGCAACGAGCATTGGTTTTGAAAAACAACATAACCCGTTTTTTTGATGTAAAATGGAAAATGGATAAGGGATGATGTAATTCACATCTTACATATTCCATCTCACATTACTGCCATCTTACATTTTAACTATATTTACTGCTGTGAATACATCGTTTTACATTGCCAAAAGGTATCTTTTTGCCAAAAAGTCAACCAATGCCATTAATCTGATTTCGGGCATATCAATGGTAGGAGTAATGGTTGGCAGCGCAGCTTTGATTATTATCTTGTCGGTTTTTAATGGGTTAGAAACCGTGGTGCTGAATATGTTTGATACCATTACACCGCAAATTGCGATTACACCAGCTAAGGGGAAGACTTTTGATCCGAATACAGGTTATTTTAATCAGCTTAGAAAAAATAAAGATGTGGCGGCTTTTACCGAAGTGCTGCAGGAAAATGCATTGTTGAAATACAACAATAAGCAGGCTGTGGGAATGGTAAAAGGGGTAAGTTTAGATTACTTAAAGAACACAAAACTAGACAGTACCATTAAGGAAGGCCGTTTTATATTGCATAACAAAAGCGGTGATAATGCGGTAATCGGTTCTGCATTACAAAGTTATTTGGCTGTTAATACAGTTGATCCTTTTACCGAGCTGGAAATTTATTCGCCAAAAAAGGATATCGCTGTAAATACGATCAATCCGGCTGATGATTTTGTGGTCAAAAATATCCGGGTTAGCGGTGTTTTTGAAGTGCAACAAGATTTTGACAATGGGATTATTGTTCCACTCGATTTTGCACGTGAGCTGCTAGGGGAAGATAAAAATGTATCTGCTATCGAAATTAATCTGCAACCAGGTGTTGATGTAGATGATTTTAAAAATGAAATAATCGAAAAGGCCGGAAAAGATTATGAAGTCAGAAATCAGGCCGAACAAAATAAGTCACTCTACCATATCTTAAATACCGAGAAATGGGCTGTGTATATTATCCTTACTTTTATCCTGATTATTGCTATATTTAATATCATAGGGTCGTTAACCATGTTAGTAATCGATAAGGTAAAGGATGTGGCCATTCTAAGCAGTTTAGGCGCAGGAAAGAAATTAATCAAACGTATATTTTTATTTGAAGGCATGATGATTACCATGTCTGGCTGTGTATTGGGGCTAATCATAGGAATTATATTTTATTATTTTCAACATACCTATGGGTTGATTAAAATGGGCGATGAAGTAAATAAAACATTGGTAAGTTCTTATCCGATTGCATTAAAATGGAAAGATTTTGTATTAGTTTTTATTACAGTAGGTATCTTCTCATTTTTGGCATCTGCTTTGTCATCCAATTTAAGCGTTAAAAAGATAGATCAAATTAATCAAACGATATAAAATGAAGTTATTTAAGCAAGCAATTGTACTTGTTGTGCTCCTTGGCGTAGCCGCTACAGCTTGTAACAGGAATGATAAAGCCGAGGGAGAAAAGAACAATCTTAAAATTGTAAAGGGTTTGTATACATTTGGCCCTGAAATGAAATCAATTACGCTATGTGAGGATACCCGCGAATTTTGGGTTACAGACAGTGTTAAAAAATTAGAGTTATCGTACAGTAATTTAGGTTTCGAAAAGCCTTATGAGCCGGTATACGTAGAACTCGAAGGTTATTTTACCAAAACCGATACCGCTACCGTTGCGGCCGATTTCGATTCTACCCTGGTGGTTACTAAAGTGATCAAAATAAGCAAAGAAATTCCAGACGGACCCTGCGCACAATAATTTTTAACCGTAGAGTTAAGCGCAGCGTTTCTACGAATTAATAAATAGAGTTGGGTTTTCAAACTCAATATTTCAGTTAAACAGAGTTTAATTTATCGATTAAGTTCTGGTAAGCTGGGTTTCGTTAATTACATAGTCTTATCATTTCTATTTTTTGAAGCGCAATTGAAATGCTGACTAATTACAGTCCTGCTTTCCGTTATAAGTCCGCGATCCCCGCCTGTCCTTAGAGTTAAGCGCAGCGTCTCTACGGGCTGATGAATAGGATTTTTTTTTCAAACTCAATATTTCAGATAAACAGAGTTCAATTTTTCGATTAAGCTCGGGTAAGCCGGGTTTGGTTATTACATAGTCTTATTGTATTTTTTGAGCCACAATTGCAATACTGACTGGTAATTGCAGTGCTACTTTCCGTTATAAGTCCCCTGCCTGTCCGTAGAGCTAAGCACAGCGTCTCTACGGATAGGTGAAAAATTGAGCATTATTATAATATTATTAGAAAAACAAAAAAGGCCCGCAATTTTCATCGCGAGCCTTTTGTATACTATTTTTAATTTTACCAGAAGGTAGAGTAAAGCGCAACTAAAATTCCGAATACAATCAGTGATCCAACGGCAAACGAAGGATGAACTTTGAACATGCTTGAATCTACTTCTAAACCATTAGATTTATCGCCTTTGCTGTTCTCGAACATACTGATGGCAAACATCACTATTATACAAACTACAAATACAATTCCCATTCTATCCAGGAAAGGTATTTCATAAACTCCGTCTGCATTGGCTACCGAGAATCCAAAATTGTGAAGGAAAGATAAATCCATCATTCCTGGCAAGAATTTTAGCAATACCGATAAACCAAAACCACCTATAGTGGCAAATAAAGCTGCATTAGAAGTAGTTTTTTTCCAGAAGAAGCCTAAGATAAACATTGCAAAAATACCAGGACTTACAAAACCTGTATATTCCTGAATAAATTCGAAACCACCTTTTTTATCAATACCTAAGAAAGGAGAAATGGCAATTGCGATAGCCATTGCAACAATAACAACTACGCGTCCGGTACCTACCAGTTTCTTTTCAGAGGCTGCCGTATTAATGTGTTTCTTAAAAATATCCAGGGTAAAAATAGTAGAGATACTATTGATTTTACCCGCCAGTGAAGCAACAATTGCTGCGGTTAAGGCCGCGAAAGATAAACCTTTAAGGCCTGTAGGCAGAATATTCAATAAAGTTGGGTAAGCCCTATCCGGACGAAGTTCTCCACCCGGCATCATTGAATTTACATCAATACCAGTTTTTTCTGTATATAACATATATACTGCAATACCCGGTAGTACCACAATTAATGGCATTAAAAGCTTTAAAAATGCGGCAAATAAGATACCTGCCCTAGCCGTTTTCAGATCAGCACCTAAAGCACGTTGAGTGATGTACTGGTTACAGCCCCAATAGTTTAAGTTTACAATCCACATACCGCCAAGCAATACCGTCATACCTGGTAATGAGGCATAATTTGCACTATCTTTTTTGAAGATCATGTGGAAATGATCGGGTGCTTTTTCCCTTAAAAACGATAAACCATCTAACACGCCATGGCCACCAAAATGGTCGCTCACCAAGTTAAGTGCCAGATAAGTAGTTGCTAAACCGCCGAAAATTAAAAATGCCACCTGAATTACATCCGTGTAACCAATTACTTTCATGCCACCCAACGCTATGATTACAGAAAAAATGGCGAGGCCGATCATACAATACCAAAAGCCAATACCCGAAATACTGCTTACAGCGAGTGCACCAAGGTACAAGATAGAGGTTAAGTTTACCACAACATACAATAACAACCAAAACACAGCCATAATCATGGCTACCGTGCCATTATAACGCTGACTCAAGAATTGTGGCATGGTGTAGATCTTATTTTTAAGATATACGGGAATAAAAAATGTGGCTACAATTACAAGCGTTGCAGCTGCCATCCATTCGTAAGTAGAAATGGCTAATCCCATTTTAAATCCATCGCCGCTCATGGCTACGAATTGCTCGGCACTAATATTAGAGGCAATTAAAGAGGTACCAATGGCCCACCAGGTGAGTGAACCTTCTGCAAGGAAATAATCCTTGCTGCTCATCTGCTTCTGCTTTTTACGATGGTAAATCCAAAAGCCATAAACTGCCACAATGGCAAAGTAGGCTAAAAAAATAATGTAATCTGTGACTTTCATTTAAGTTATTTGGTTTAGAAATCTAAATGTAGCAAAATCATAAATTAATCTCCGCTTTTTTTGAATTAAAAAATGTTAAAATGACGTTTATTAATTTAATCCATGGTCTGTGTCTCCACAGACTATGCTAATTAAATCAAACGCAAGTGGTCTGTGAGGACACAGACCACGGAGATTACATTTTATAAAAATGAATTAAATATACCGGTTAATAAGGTTCTCAAGATATTCCTGCTTTCCGCTGCGCACCTCTGGTTCGCCGTTTTCTGCAGCGTAATTCCTTAAGTCTTCTAAACTTAATTTTCCTTGTTCAAATTCGGCTCCCTTTCCGCTATCAAATGAGGCATAGCGGTCGGCCCTTACCTTTTTATATTCAGATTTCTGAAGAATGGCGTCAGCAGTAACCAATGCCCTTGCAAAGATATCCATTCCGCCTACATGTGCATAAAACAAGTCTTTCTGATCAGTAGAGTTACGGCGGATTTTCGCATCGAAGTTCACACCGCCACCTTGCAAACCACCACCTTCTAAAATGATTAACATGGCTTCGGTTAGTTCATTAATATCATTTGGGAACTGATCGGTGTCCCATCCATTTTGATAATCTCCACGGTTTGCATCGATAGAGCCTAACAAGCCATTATCTACCGCAACTTGTAGCTCATGCTGGAAAGTATGGCCGGCAAGTGTAGCATGGTTTACCTCAAGGTTTAATTTAAAGTCTGCCAACAGATCGTATTCCTGTAAAAAGCCTTTTACTGTTGCCGCGTCGTAATCGTATTGGTGTTTAGAAGGCTCACATGGTTTCGGTTCAATAAAAAATGTTCCTTTAAAACCTTGTTTGCGTGCATAATCTTTAGCCGTATGTAAGAATTTTGCCAGATGCTCCTGCTCACGTTTCATATTGGTGTTTAATAAGCTCATATAGCCTTCTCTTCCACCCCAGAAAACATAATTTTCACCACCAAGGGCAATGGTAGCGTCTAAAGCAGCTTTAACCTGAGCAGCACCATGTGCCAGTACATGAAAATCAGGATTGGTAGATGCACCATTCATATAACGCTTGTGGCTAAATAAATTCGCTGTTCCCCATAGCAGTTTTACGCCGCTATCTGCTTGTTTTTGTTTTGCATATTCAACAAGTGCCTGTAATCTGCGCTCGTTTTCGGCAACGTCATCGCTATAATCTACCACATCCACATCATGGAAACAATAATAAGGAATCTGCATTTTCGTGATAAATTCAAAGGCTGCATCCATTTTATCTTTAGCCCTTTCTACTGCATCTTTTTTTTCATCCCAAGGGAAAACGTGTGTTGCACCTCCAAACGGATCTGCTCCATTACCATTAAATGAATGCCAGTAAGCACAAGCAAATTTAAAATGCTCATTCATGGTTTTGCCAGCGACTACTTTGTTGGCGTCATACCATCGAAATGCTAATGGATTATCACTTTCCAGGCCTTCAAATTTGATCTGCTCAATGCCTTTGAAAAATTCCGTTGCTCCGGTTACTAATTTTGTCATGTTTTTTTGTTTTTTGATTGATGGTTTGTTGGTCAATGGTTCGTGATAAAAACTCACGATAAAGCGATCAACCGTTAACCAGTTGCTAATTGTTTTTCTAATATTTCTTTCCAATCCTGATAGACCGGCTCATACTCAGCTGAATGTTGAGGCATTAAAGTTTTGATGACTTTGTGATTGCTAAAAGCCTCTTCTGCGCTTTTGAAAATGCTGGCACCTATACCAGCACCCAAGGCTGCGCCCACACTGCCGTCGTTTTCATAAAGTTCAACCGGAATGCCCGTAACATCTACAAACGTTTGTGCAAATACCTCACTTAAAAAGAGATTGGCTTTTCCGGCACGGATAACTTTAGGCTGCATGCCATTTTCCCGCATGATATCCAATCCATAACGGAAAGCAAAAGCAATCCCCTCTTGTATAGCCCGGAAGATGTCTGATTGATTGTGGAGGTTTAGGTCGATGCCCAATAACTCTGCACCTGTATATTGATTATTTAACATCCGTTCTGCACCGTTGCCGAAAGGAAGTACTTTTAGACCATTGCTGCCTATTGGTGATTTCGAGGCCTGTATATTGAGTTCAGCATAGCTAGACAGTGGCGCGAAATTATGTTTTGCCCAACGGTACATGCTTCCGGTACCATTAATACAGAGCAAAACTCCTGTATGCTTTTTTTCTCCTGAATAGGTTACGTGCGCAAAGGTATTCACTCTTGATTGCTTGTCATAAGTAAGTTCATCGCTTACACCATAAATTACCCCCGATGTTCCGGCTGTAGCGGCAACCTCTCCAGGTTTTAACACGTTTAAGGAAAGCGCATTATTGGGTTGGTCGCCAGATTTATAAGCTACCGGGATGCCGGCAGTTAAATTTAATGCATTTGCAATATCCGTTTTCAAATAACCATGTTCCGAAAACAGAGGTTTTACGGTTGGAATCAGGTTTCTGGAGATGCCGTAATAATCCATTACATCTTTAGAGATTTCGTGGTTTTCAAAATCCCAGAAAATACCTTCGGATAGGGCCGAAATACTTGTAGTGATTTCTCCGGTTAATTTCATTGCAATAAAATCGCCGGGAAGCATGATTTTATCGATGCAGTTATAGATATCGGGCTCGTTTGCTTTTACCCAGGCCAGTTTCGATGCTGTAAAATTTCCAGGTGAGTTTAATAGCTGTTTTAAAGATTTTTCGTGACCGATAGCGTCAAAAGCGCTATTGCCCAGTTCAACAGCCCTGCTGTCGCACCAGATAATACTATCACGGAGTACCTGCTGATTTTGATCTACCACAACAAGTCCGTGCATTTGATAGGCAATGCCAATGGCCTTGATTTCCTTGGGATCAAAAAGACCGGTTGAATTTAATTTGAGGATGGCCTGCTGAACATTTTCCCACCATTCATCGGGCGACTGCTCTGCCCAGCCTGATTGTAAAGATTTGATGGCTGTTTCTTTTTCCGGATATTGAGCGGTGGCTATATTTTTTTGCGTAGCAGCATCAACAACTGCAACTTTAATGGATGAGGTACCTAAATCAATTCCTAATAAATACATGCTTTCATCTTAATTTAATATTTGGTTATGCAAACGGTTGCATAAAGATAGTGGTAAAAATATAAAACACAAATTTTTTATAAATTCCTGTTGCGTTTAATGCAAGGTTACATTAATTCTCATCAACTTGAAGCTGTGCCTAATGCTTTAATATTTTATATTTTTGCGTCATATACATTAATCATATGGAACAAATTACATGGGGTGACTTCGAAAAGGTTGAATTAAGGGTGGGTACTATTCTTGAGGCTTTCGAATTTCCTGAAGCCCGAAGACCAGCATATAAATTAAAGGTAGATTTCGGCGAATATGGTATTAAAATGAGCAGCGCGCAGATTACCAAACATTATACATTGGAAGAATTACCTGGAAAACAGATTGTCGGGGTGATCAATTTCCCTAAAAAACAAATCGGGAAATTTATGTCAGAATTTTTAGTAACCGGTTTCGCTGATGAAAACGGAGATATTGTATTAACTACGGTGGAGCGTAAATTGCCGAACGGAAGTAAACTGGTGTAGCCGACTTCCGAAGTTTTGCCGGCACAGCGCCAAAAACTTCGGAAGTATTTAGCTCAGGCCTCGTTAAATAGCTCTGATCCGACATCCCTCGGATGAAGTAGATAGCGCAAATGAGGCATCAGGTAATTCAGGACGTACTTGGAACAGAAAGCAGGACTGAGGAAGCATATAAGAAGTGACATTGCGCTCCAAAACTTAACCAGATTTCAGCTTAAACTTCAGAAGTCTTTGGTCTTTATTACGCTATATTTGCGCCATGAGTTTTTACAATTTCGAAAATAACGATCCTGAAGAAGAAGACATCCATTATATGAAATTGGCTTTGGAAGAGGCAAAAAAGGCTCTGGCTGAAGATGAAATTCCGATCGGGGCAATCGTGGTTAGTAAGAATAGGATTATAGGCCGTGGCTATAATTTAACCGAACGTTTTAACGATGTGACCGCACATGCGGAAATGCAGGCTTTTACCTCTGCCGCACAAAACATTGGAGGTAAATATTTAAGGCATTGTACTTTATATGTAACCATTGAGCCTTGTGTAATGTGTGCCGGCGCAAGTTATTGGACCCAGATTGGTCGTATTGTGTATGGGGCAAGGGAAGAAAAAAGAGGGTTTATCTCGAAAAATGTGAACCTGCTTCATCCAAAAACAGAACTAAAAGGTGGTGTAATGGCAGAGGAATGTGGCGCATTGATGAAAGGTTTCTTTGCAAAGAAGAGGTAGTTAGTCTAATTTTCCTCGTTTTTAATGAGCATTATTGAGGTGCATATTTGTAATGCGTTTAAGCGCTGGTATAGCGATTCAATCGCCGATATTGAGCATCCTTCGTTGTAAAGGAGGACGATGCTAATTTTACAAAAAACCTTCCAACATTAAAGCCTTAACATTACAACATTAACCCAGAAAGTGATTTGATGATAATAACATGAACAAATCTTAACGTTGTAATGTTATATTTGCTACAGAAATATTTTTTTAATCTTTAAACATAAAACTATGGCTTTTGAATTACCTGCGTTACATTACGCAACCGATGCATTAGAACCGCATATTGATAAAACTACCATGGAAATCCACCATGATAAACACCACCAGGCATATGTTACCAACCTAAACAAAGCGTTAGAAGGTAAGCCAGAGGCAAATTCAAGCATCGAGGAAATTGTTAAAAACATTTCAAAATACCCTGCAGCTGTTAGAAACAATGGCGGCGGCCACTATAATCACTCTTTATTCTGGAACATTTTAGGTCCAAACAAAGGTGGTGAGCCAACCGGCGATTTAGCTAAAGCAATTAATGAAACTTTTGGGTCGTTTGCTGAGCTTAAAACTAAGTTACAGGAGGCTGGTGCTACCCGTTTTGGTTCAGGCTGGGCCTGGCTATCTGTAGGTGCAGATAAAAAACTTCAGGTTTCTTCTACACCGAACCAGGATAATCCTTTAATGGATATTGCCGAAGTAAAAGGAACGCCAATTTTGGGTATTGATGTTTGGGAGCACGCTTATTATTTAAAATATCAAAACAAACGCCCTGATTATTTAGCCGCAATCTGGAATGTAATCAACTGGGATGCAGTTGCTGAACTTTACAAAAAAGCGTTGTAAGCGAGACATTTTATAAAATTCAAGAGAAGTCCCGGTGTAGATCGGGACTTTCTTGTTTTAAGATATTTAAGTAACTTCGCATATAAAATATTCAAAATGAAAAGGCTTGTAGTTTTATTTTTAATTATTGTTGGCGTAAATGTGCTGGTACGTGCACAACAGAATAAAATGCCTACCCCGGCAGAAATTGCTCAAAAGAATGTAGATGATCTGGAAAAACGATTAAAACTAAATGGTACACAAAAAAGTGTCATTTATAGTTATACTTATAACCAGGCGAAAGAACAAGCTGATTTAATTAAAAGACAACAGGCCGGTAACTCACGCGAGGAGGATGTAGATAAATTTTATAAGCTTCAGAACGAAACCTCGAAAAATATCCGCAACGTTTTAAGGCCAGAGCAACAAACCGAATATGATAAAATTATTGAGGAGCGTTTAAGTGGTAAAGGTTTAAAATCAAAAAACAAGAAAAAGAAAAAAGGCGAAGAGGAAGAAGTGGAGAGTGATATCAGGGGATTGCTATCTGCTCCTCCCGTAGAAAAACAAAATCAGTAATTTGTTAATTATCTGAGCTTTTTTAGAATATAAAAATCCTGCTGCAACAGGTTGTAAACTGTAAACTGGCAGAGCATGTGGATAAGGATAGGGAATTAAGTTAGAAGGCTACGAAATCAATCAATCACAGAATCAATCCTGTAAAGAGTCGTCTCGACTGAAGCGTAGCGAAATGGAGAGATCTATCTAGGCAGATTTAGCTTCGCTGAGCCTTCGGGTTCTCGGCTACGTTGCACTCCGCTCGAAATGACGATCGCGGATTAAGTTCGAAGTTAAATCCCCACCACATCTTTTTTCTTTTTCTGCTTCATCGCTTTTGGGATAATGGCTAAAATCTCATCTTTTAACGCGTTAAGCATCCGTTTCTTAATAAAGTTTTTATGGGTCACCAAACTAATCTCTCGTACAGGTTCTGGTGATTTAAAATGGCGTACCTTGTTGGTTTGTTTCGCATCCAGTTGTGCGATGGCCAATTCGGGTAATAGTGTTGCACCCCCATTTAAATCAACCATACGCACGAGGGTTTCTACACTACCTGTATTATATTCGAGTCCCTGTAGCCTGTTGTTTTTTGTAGAACGGCAAATGTTCAATACCTGGTTTCGCATACAATGACCTTCATTTAAGAGCCAGATATTTTCGTCGTTCAGGTCTTCGGCATCAAGTGATTTCTTTTTGTACAGCTTGCTGTTTTTACTGATGTAACTTACAAAATTTTCATAGTATAGAGGAGTTTCTGTAATGTTTGGATCGGTTAGCGGCGTAGCTAAAATACCACAATCCAGCACACCGGTTTTTAAGTGATGGATGATGTCTTCGGTGGTATATTCCCAGATTAAAAGCTTTAATTCAGGGTATTTATCCAGCATGGCCGAAATCACCTCTGGCAATAAATATGGGGCAATAGTTGGGATCACCCCGATTTTAAGTTCGCCCATTACATCCTGCTGCTGACTGCTAATCAGCTCTTTAATTTTTCCGCTTTCCTGTAAGATAATTCTTGCCTGGGCAATAATCTGCGCACCAATTTCTGTCGGACTTACAGGCTGTTTGCTCCTGTCGAAAATTTTAACGCTGATTAATTCCTCCAATTTTTGTACCTGCATACTTAAGGTAGGCTGGGTTACAAAACACTTTTCGGCTGCAGTTACGAAACTTCTATAAGTATCTACGGCAACAATATATTCGAGCTGAACTAAAGTCATATAGGCAAAATTGATTGATCACTTCAAATATATCAATTTTAACTATAATTAAAAATGATCTGCCTTTGTGCATGGTTGATTGGAATGTTTTAAGCTTAAAAGCTGCTGTTAAAATGAATCGTTTAAACAAAAGGTTGAACAGCTACTTTAAACTGATTGATTTAATTTAGGGTAATTATACTATCACAGCTTAGCAGATTAATTAGTATTTTAGTTATTATGAAAACAACCCTGTCACGCCTATTTCTTCTTGTGGTATTTCTTCCGCTAGCCATTGCGGTAAATGCACAGAATAAACTTCCCGAGTGGGCACTTGGGCCGTTTCTGCGGCCAGAAAATGTAAATCCCATTATTTCACCAAGAGCAGAAAGTGTTTTTATTGATCCCATACTCAGGCAAAAAATAGCTTGGGAGGCAGGCGATGTCTTTAATCCCGCTGCCGCTGTACATAAAAATAAGATCTATGTATTATACCGTAGTGAAGATCGTTCTGGCAATGGAATAGGTATGCGTACTTCCAGGATAGGAATGGCAGAAAGCAGTAACGGCATTAAAATGAAACGTAGTCCGGAGCCGGTGTTCTATCCTGGTGAAGATGAGCAGAAAGCAAACGAATGGCCGGGTGGTTGCGAAGATCCACGTATTGCTGTTACTGCAGAGGGTATATATGTAATGTTATATACACAATGGAACCGCAATATATTCCGCCTCGCTGTGGCCACTTCCAAAGATCTAAAACACTGGACCAAACACGGTCCTGCGTTTGGCAAAGCCTATAATGGTAAATTTAAGAACCTCAAATGTAAATCTGGTTCAATTGTTACGAAGTTAGAAAACGGTAAACAGGTAATTGCCAAAATAAACGGTAAATACATGATGTACTGGGGCGAACGTTTCATGAATATTGCAACCTCAACAGACCTTGTTAACTGGGAGCCTGCATTAAACGCAAAGAATGAACTGGATATGATTGTGAAGCCCAGGGAACACTATTTCGATAGCGATTTAACAGAATGTGGCCCGCCGGCGATTGTTACCGACCAGGGCATATTGGTACTTTATAATGGCAAAAACAGGGGCGATGCCAGAAGGGATACCAATTATGTAGCCAATACCTATTCGGCCGGACAGGTATTATTCGATCTTAAAAATCCTTCAAAAGTGATTGCGCGGCTCGATCAACCTTTTTTTGTGCCTACAGCCCCTTTCGAAAAAAGCGGGCAATACCCTTCCGGTACGGTTTTTATGGAGGGTTTGGTCTATTTCAAAAAGAAGTGGTTTTTATATTATGGCTGTGCAGATAGCCGGGTAGCAGTAGCCATTTATAATCCTGCTCATCCAAAATAAGCCGCAAAATACAAGGGCGAGACGGTATAATAAACGCCCTTGCAAATTTATTTAATATCGGCTTTCGAAATCCTGATAAGCCAGGGCAATACCTTCTTTAAGCTCAGTTGTATGTTTCCAGCCTAAACGATGAAGTTTACTAACATCCATTAATTTGCGTGGGGTGCCATCTGGTTTTGTGGCATCGAATACCAGTTCCCCATCAAATCCCAAGACATCTTTGATTAGCAAAGCCAGGTCTTTGATGGTTAGATCCTGTCCGGTACCAATGTTGATCAAGTTTGGTTCGTTATAGTTTTGCATTAAGAAATAGCAGGCATCAGCTAAATCATCTGCAAATAAAAATTCGCGCATGGGTGAACCCGAACCCCAAACCACAACTTCTTTTTCATCGTTAACTTTTGCCTCATGCACCTTACGGATCAAAGCGGGCAAAACATGTGAGTTTTGAGGATGATAGTTATCATTAAAGCCATATAAATTTGTGGGCATTACGGAGATGAAATTACAGCCGTACTGATCGCGATAGGCATCGCACATTTTAATCCCTGCAATTTTGGCAATGGCATAAGGCTCGTTGGTGTGTTCTAAAGTGCCTGTCAAGAGGTAATCTTCTTTGAGAGGTTGCGGAGCCATTTTTGGGTAAATACAGCTCGAACCCAAAAACATCAGTTTCTTAACGTTATTTAAGTACGCGTTATGGATAACATTATTCTGGATGGCTAAATTTTCATAAAGAAAATCGGCTCTGTAAGTGTTGTTAGCTATGATACCGCCAACTTTTGCTGCTGCAAGAAAGACATAATCCGGTTTTTCTTCAGTAAAGAAATCAGTAACCGCCTGTTGGCTGCGCAGATCAAGCTCTGATGAAGTTCTGGTAATGATGTTTTCGTAACCCTCTTTTTGCAGTTTGCGGTAAATGGCCGAGCCTACCATACCACGATGGCCTGCAACATATATTTTTGCGTTTTTTTCCACGGTAATTTTTATAAGGCACAAAAATACGATTCCTAAATAAAATTGGCACCAATCTTTGCGGCAAAAGAAACCCCGATTATTGATTTAATTGTATTTTTGCAGAAAAAAAACTTTTGGGTAAAGATAAACTTAGGCGTTTTGCAGAAATAGAAACATTTGCAAACGTATATCAATTAGAACAAGGAAAAGCTTTAAAGGGCAATTGGGCTTCAGCGCATTTTCAAAATGCAAACCCTATTATACTGGAACTGGCCTGTGGAAAGGGCGAATACTCGGTAAATCTGGCGCGGCTATTTCCGGAGAAGAACTTTATTGGGGTGGATTACAAGGGCAACCGCATCTGGCGCGGAGCCAAAACGGCTATTGAAGATGGAATAGATAATGTTGCTTTTTTAAGGATACAGATTGAAAACATACTGGATTATTTTAATGAAGGAGAAATCGACGAAATCTGGATCACCTTTCCGGATCCACAGCCTCAGGATAGCCGTGAGAAAAAACGTTTAACTTTTCCGGCATTTTTGAACCGTTATAAATTGGTGTTAAAACCAGGTGGATATGTTAATCTGAAAACAGATAATGACCAGTTATATGCTTACACTTGCGAAAAGGTTGCAGAATTAAACCTGCCTGTCCATAAAAATACCGATCATTTGTATACTTCAGATTTGGTTGATGAGGTACTATCGATCAAAACCTATTACGAGAAGAAATATTTACTACACGATAAAAATATTAATTATATTCAGTTCTCTTTTGAATAATGAATACCAACTTTTATGAACAGGTTTATGAGATTGCCCGGTTAATTCCGAAAGGAAGGGTAACTTCTTACGGAGCCATCGCGAAAAGTTTAGGTGCAGCAAAATCATCAAGAATGGTAGGGCATGCCATGCTTTATGCCGGCGCCGCCCATCCCCAGGTACCTGCACATCGGGTAGTAAACAGCAGTGGACTGCTTACCGGAAAGTTCCATTTTAATCCACCGGAACTAATGGAAGAATTGTTGAAACAAGAAGGCATTGAAGTGAAGAACGATAAAGTGGTAAACTTTAAAAAAGTATTCTGGAATCCGCTGGAAGAAATCAACTTTGATTGAATAAAATTAACGTCATGCGCTCACTCAAAAAATCATTTATTCAATAATTAATTATTTATAGGAAAGCTTGTAGAAGAGTTTAACGGCTATCGTGAAAAAATGAACGATAGGATTATGGAAACGGCAAATACAAATATCAAACGTTTTTTTGCGCTTGATACAACCACTTATGCTGATGGAGCTTTGGACGTTAAAACGAAAGAGATGTTGGGTCTGGTGGCCTCAATGGTTTTGCGTTGCGATGATTGTATTAAATACCACCTGGGCAAATGTTTCGATGCCGGTGTAAACCATGATGAAATGAACGAAATTTTCATGATCGCCAATCTGGTAGGTGGTAGCATTGTAATACCGCATTATCGGAGAGCTGTAGAGTATTGGGATGAATTAAGTTCGGAGTTAGGAGTTTAGCGTTTGGAGTTTCCTTGCCTGTTCCAGATTGAAGTCAGGAGTTTCGAAAGCGAATGCATTTAGATATAAGAATATAACATTGAATTTTTTTATATTTATTATATGGGAACGATTAAAGATTTATTAGCTTATCAGAAAGGATTTAAGCTTTCCATGGAAATTTTCCATATTTCTAAAAGGTTTCCGTCAGAAGAAAAATATAGTTTGACAGATCAAATCAGAAGATGTTCGAGAAGTGTTTGCGCAAACCTGGCAGAAGCCTATAGAAAAAGGAAATATCCAAACCATTTTGTGAGTAAGATTTCAGATGCTGATACAGAAAATGGTGAAACTCAAACCTGGCTGGAATTCGCTTTTGCCTGTAGTTACATTTCTGATGACGAATTTAACAGGTTAAATGATCAAGCTGAGGAAGTTGCAAAACTTTTGGTTTATATGATGAATAATCCAGAAAAATTTTTTGTTAAAGCTGCTTAGCATTTTGTATGGAAACTCCAAACTCCCAGCTAAAAACTCCAAACTCAACTATACGCTGCTCCTGGGCCGGTTCCGATCCGCTTTATATTAAATACCATGATGAAGAGTGGGGAAAACCTGTTTACGATGATCAGATTTTATTCGAATTTTTGATACTCGAAGGTGCTCAGGCTGGCTTAAGCTGGATTACCATCCTCAGAAGACGCGAAAACTACCGTAAGGCCTTTTCAGATTTTGATGTAAAGAAGGTAGCGGCTTTTACTGAAAAAGACGTAGAGAGACTGATGAACGATGAAGGCATTATTCGTAACCGTTTAAAAGTGACTGGTGCCATTACCAATGCCAAATTGTTTATGGAAATCCAGAAAGCATTTGGCAGCTTTTCTAAATACATGTGGAGTTTTGTTCCGGGTGGTAAGCCCATTTTAAACCACATTGAGGAAATGAGCGATGTTCCGCCTAGAACGGAACTGTCCGACCAAATCAGTAAAGACATGAAAAAACGTGGCTTCAAGTTTTTTGGCACCACCATCTGTTATGCATTTATGCAGGCAACCGGGATGGTGAACGATCATTTATTAAATTGTTGTGCAAGATGATTTTTATGCAAAACGATCCTATAATCCTAAAAATCTATTATTAATCCTGGCTTTATTTTTTTGCCGCATTATATTCCTTAACCCATTCAATAACATCCCTGCTATTAAAATCTGTTCCCGCTTCAATTTTGGCTTTTAATTCCGGCTGATCCCCTATTTTCTGCAGCAGGATATTTTTAACCTCTAACTTTTTAGCCTCCTCAGTTATTGCTTTCATCGGCACCTCTTGTAAAGGCCCTGCGCCAGGTTTTTCGATAAAATAGCGAACAGCAGGTGCACCAGCAGGTCTTTCCGGAGCTGAGTTTCGTCCGCCGCCAATACTAATGCCACCGCCCATACCCATGCCTCCAAAACCTCCGGTGCCTGTTCCAATCCCAATTGATGGTCTGAATTTTACCTTTTTCTCTTTCACCTGTGGCACGAGTGTACCTCCGCCAAAAGAGTAAAGATTAACCGTTCCCATTTCAATGACCTTTACAAAACGATATTCGAAATTGCGGCCATTGGCAAATCCTTTGCTTACAAAGCTATCCCCATTCCAGAAGAAGTTTTTTATATCCTTTGCTGGCAAAATTACATCCGCTTCATCGTTGGCACTGATGAAAACAGAAAAATAATCCGTGCCTTTTATCGTCCCACGGATGACGTCATCATTGTTTTTAACAATAAAATCCTGAGCAAAAATTGTAGATGCCGATGCAAAAATCAGTAATAACAGGGCTGTGGCTTTTTTCATATCTATGCGATTTTAAAAACAACGCAATTTAATTGGTTTTAAGATACAGTTCATAAAATTTCGTGTTATAGTTCCGTAGATTATTAACTTTGATTAATTTCTCATCGGATAATTGTATTGGTGGGTTATCGATGTAATCATTTAATCAGTGAAATCATAATATGAAAAAACTCTTTCTCCTCGATGGTATGGCGCTTATGTACAGGGCGCATTTTGCACTCAGTAAAAATCCGCGTTTTACCTCAACAGGCATCAATACATCTGCAGTAATGGGCTTTACTAATACCTTGCTGGATGTTTTGAAGAAAGAAAAACCGACACATATTGCCGTAGTTTTCGATACGGACGCACCAACAGAAAGGCATACTTCTTTCGAGGCCTATAAAGCACACCGCCAGGCCATGCCTGAAGACCTGGCTGCAGCAATGCCTTATGTACTTAAATTAATTACAGGTTTTAATATTCCGGTAATTACATCTGATGGCTACGAAGCTGATGATATTATAGGTACACTGGCTAAAAAAGCGGAACAAAAAGGTTATCAGGTTTATTGTATGACGCCTGACAAGGATTTTGCCCAGTTGGTTTCTGAAAATATCTTTATTTATAAACCAGCCCGCATGGGCAACGATATGGAAATATTGGGTGTAAAAGAAGTATTGGCTAAGTGGGAAGTCGAAAATGTATTACAGGTTATTGATATCCTGGGATTATGGGGTGATGCCGTAGATAATATTCCGGGTATTCCGGGGATTGGGGAGAAAACTGCAAAGGCCCTGATCAAGCAATACGGTTCTATGGAGAATATTATTGCCCATTCACATGAGCTAAAAGGAAAACAACGTGAGAACGTAGAAAATTTTGCAGAACAGGGATTAATATCCAAAAAACTAGCCACTATTCTGTTAGATGTTCCGGTTGAACTGGACGAAGCCAGTTTAGAACTTTGCGATCCAAGCCGCGATTTGTTGGAGCCATTATTTACCGAATTGGAATTCAGGACTCTAGGTCGCAGGGTATTTGGTGATGAATTCTCGGTCACCACAGCCCGCTTTCAGGAAGGTACTCAAACCGATTTGTTTGGCAATCAATCTGGAGAAACCATCCAATATACCAATACGCTGGAGGAAGAACCAGCAGAAAAATTACCAGCTAAAACCATTGAAAACACGGAACATGATTACCAATTGGTTGATTCTGCCGAACAGCGTGCTGACCTGATTAAATTGTTGCTTGCCGAAAAGCGGATATCATTCGATACTGAGACTACAGGTACCGATGCAAACATGGCCGATTTGGTGGGGCTATCGTTTTCCATTAAACCTGGAACAGGCTATTATATTCCGGTTCCTGCCGAAAGAGCAGAGGCACAGTCAATTATTGATGAATTTAGAACTGTATTGGAAAATGAAGCTATCGAGAAAATCGGTCAGAATACCAAATACGATATCCTGGTATTAAAATGGTATGGTGTAGAAGTAAAAGGAAAAGTTTTTGATACCATGCTGGCGCATTACCTGATTGATCCCGATACCCGTCATGGAATGGACGTTCTATCGGAAAACTATCTTGGTTACTCACCAATCTCGATTACCAAACTGATCGGGGCAAAAGGTAAAAACCAGCTCACGATGCGTGATGTTCCGGTAGTGGATGTGGTAGATTATGCTGCTGAAGATGCTGATGTAACTTTGCAGCTGGCCTACATTTTTGAACCCAAATTAAAAGAATTAAATGCAGCCAAACTTGCCGATGAAATTGAAAATCCATTGGTTTACGTATTGGCAGATATAGAGAAAGAAGGTGTTCGCATTGATATCGAAACTTTACAGGCCTATTCTAAAGAGCTGGAGACCGAAATCATCAAGTTTGAACAGAACGTGTACGACAAAGCCGGAATTAAATTTAACCTCGCATCACCAAAGCAATTGGGAGAGGTTTTATTTGATAAACTTCAGCTCGATCCGAAAGCCAAAAAAACAAAAACCGGTCAGTACCAAACCGGAGAAGATATTTTAATGGCCCTGGCCAGTAAAAGTGATATTGTACAGGATATTTTAGATTTCCGTCAGTTACAAAAACTTAAATCAACCTATGTGGATGCATTGCCACTTATGGTTAATCCTAAAACCGGGAGGGTGCATACTTCTTATAATCAGGCCGTTGCCGCAACCGGAAGATTGAGTTCCAACAACCCCAATTTACAGAATATCCCGATCCGTACGGAGCGGGGAAGAGAAGTGCGTAAAGCTTTTATTGCAAGAGATGAAAACCACATTTTGTTATCGGCCGATTATTCGCAGATAGAGTTGCGCATTATTGCAGAGATAAGCAAGGAAGAAAACATGCTTGATGCTTTTAGCAAAGGGATTGATATCCACACGGCAACAGCAGCCAAAGTATATGGCGTTAGTATTGAAGAAGTGGATGGAACGCAACGCAGAAATGCTAAGGCAGTTAATTTTGGGATCATTTATGGCCAATCTGCCTTTGGTTTATCGCAGAACTTAGGTATTCCGCGTAAAGAAGCGGCTGAAATCATTGAGCAGTATTTCGCCCAGTATCCTGGTATTAAACGTTACATGAGCGATACCATGAATTTTGCACGAGAGAATGGCTACGTAGAAACCATAATGGGTAGAAGACGTTATTTGAGAGATATTAATTCGGCCAACCAGACCGTAAGGGGTTTTGCTGAACGAAATGCCATCAACGCACCTATCCAGGGTTCTGCGGCAGATATGATTAAGATTGCCATGATCAATATCCATAAAGAGATGAAAGCACAAAATCTGCAATCAACCATGACCATGCAGGTACATGACGAGTTGGTTTTTGATGTGCTTAAATCGGAAAAAGAGGCAATGAAGGCAATTATCCAGGATAAGATGGCCAATGCCATTAAATTAACTGTACCCATCGTGGTAGAAATTGGTGAGGGGAATAATTGGCTTGAGGCACATTAAATTCATAATGAATTGGTGCAGACTTATCTTAAATCAAAATGTTTATTATCTTCATTAAAACTTCATATCGATTTTAGAATTTTATATCAACAAAATAAACGAGTAAAATAAAAAATCAGAAATTATGAAACCTCGGAGTGAAACGAAGAAGCTTCATAACAATTAAAAAAAATCTAAAAATTATGAAAAAGTTATTGAGTTTAATCGCAATCGCAGCATTTGGTTTAACAACAGCATTTGCTCAAACACCAGCAACAGCCACTCCAGCTAAAGCTAAAACCGTTGTAAAAAAAGAAGTTAAAACAACAACAGCACCAGTTAAAGCAGGAGCAAAACAGGAAGCTAAAAAAGTAGAGACTAAAACGACTACTACCGCTGCTAAAGTAAAAGCAGATGGTACACCAGATATGCGTTTTAAAGAAAATAAAGCCAAAGCAGTAACCAAAGTTGCTGGCCCAACTAAAAAAGACGGTACAGCAGATATGCGTTACAAAGCAAATAAAGCTGCTGCTAAAAAGAACTAGGTTCAGGTTTATAATTTGAAGGGTCTCCAATTTCATTGGAGGCCCTTTTTTGTTTTAATTGCAACAGATTGAAAGTAGTATCAGAGACTAGTCCATGAAAAAGGTCGTCATTCCCGCACAGTCGGGAATCTTAAAGCTTACTGCATTAAGATTCCCAATCAAGTTGGGAATGACGGTTCGCCGAAACTATAAACTTATTGTCTCACCAATTTCTGGTAATAATAAGGTTTTCTTTTCACGTGCAAATTTATCTAACGCGGTCTGGGTATCAATTTCGATCACCGGGAAGGTATTATAATGAACGCCGATTACTTTATCGCAATCGAAATATTTTGTTGCAATCAAAGCATCATCAACATCCATGGTATAATTTCCACCAATCGGTAAGATGGCATAATCCAGGTTATAAATATCCGCTAAAACTTTCATCTCGATGGTTAAACCGGTATCGCCTGCAAAATAAATTTGTTTACCGTCAACTTCAAGCACAAAACCAGCAGGATTTCCGCCATAACTTCCGTCGGGTAGGCTAGATGAATGTGTGGCAGGTACCATGCGTACGGTTCCCCAATCGAAGGTGAATTTGCCAAAATTCATTCCGTGTACTTTCTCTATGCCCTGTTTAGAAACCCAATCGATAATCTCCGGCATTGCAATAACCGTCGCCTGAGTTTGTTTAGCCAGCTCAACCAAGTCTGCTACGTGGTCGGCATGACCATGGCTTACCAAAATATAATCAGCCTCAATCGCCTTAGTGTCTATGTTTTTCGCTAATGGATTGTGCGATATAAACGGATCGAATAATAATTTTTTACCAGCTGTTTCCAACAGGAAACAAGATTGGCCGTAATAAGTATATTTCATAGTTTTAGTATCAAGTAGGTTGATTTGAGTATCAAGATAATTTGATGATATATTATTGGCCAAACATGCCACCTAAGCCACCCAGCATATCTTGTGCTGATGCCTGCATTTCGGCTGCGCTTACTTGTTCTGCGCTTGCCATTGCTTTGTTAATAGCGGTTAGCAACAGTTCTTCCAATTCTTCTTTATCAGCACCTTTTAAAAATTCTTCATCAATGGCAACTGCAGTGATGGCCTTGTTTGCCGTTGCAGTAATTCTGATGGCACCATTTTCAACTTCGCCGTATACGGATATGGTATCCAGGCGTTTTTTAATTTCTTCGGCTTTTTGTTGTGCCGCAAATAATTTATCGAACATAATCGTTTTCTTTTATAATGAAACTAAATCCGGCCTAAAATGGTATTGGCCTCATCAAGGAAGCGCTCAATCTTTTTAGTGCCTATAAAGCTTTTAAGGTTTAAGACGGTTGTTTTGTTTTTAGCCGGCAAAAAAATCTCTGCCCTAACTTCGGTGCCAGAATAAATAAAATTAGTGGTTTTACGGATCACCTGAAAGCGGATTAGTTCATCAAAGGAATATTCTTTATTAAAACGACCGGCAAAGGTTGAACGGATAATCTTCTTCTGGTTTTTATCAAATCGGATATTGGAGGTTGCCGCGAAAAGTAAAGCAAAGCCAATTATCGCTGGGAAATATGTCAACAGTATTTTTTGAAAGAATCCTTCTCCTGAAAGAAAATCAGGACTAAACAATATGGCAACGGTAGCACCGATGAAAATCAATCCAAAAATAAAACTTCCCGTTTTGTTATCGAGCAATTGGTAAACACTACCTTGTTCTCTGAAAAATTTAAAGTCGTAAATGGCCTGTTTAGGAATTATGGGCGCATTAGCGAAAACGAGTTCATCAATTTTTGGCAATACCTCCTGCTGAAATGCAATTAGGTTGACATCATTAGGTTTACTATATCCGGCAGAAACCAATAAACCACTGCCGTGCCGGTTACTTTTTCTAAACAGTTTATAATTAAAGCCACTCCCTAATACTTCGTATGGTTCAACAGAAGCAATATCATCGAAGGGGATTGACCCAATAGGCAAAAAAGCAACCTTTTTATATAAAACCCTGCTGCTTCCGTCAAAAATTACTTTTGTTTCGGCAGCAAAAATTAACATTAGAGGAATCAACAAAAAGATGGCATAATATCCCAAGGTAAAACCCGTAGAATAACCCGGCATTGATCTGAACAAAAAGAAAATGAAGGCCGCAAAAAGTACAAAAAAAATAATGCCAATAATCCTTAAATTTCTTTTAGGATAGATGGTTAATGTATCCGGTCCGATTATCCATTTTGTTTTTGCCATAATTTTAGTCTTCGTCTGATCCAGGTAAACTGCCGTTGCCGTGGTATGCACCTTTACGTATAACGGGCATATTTAAATGCTTGTAAAGGTCATCCAAATGCATTAAACTACCGTTTGTTAAGTTGCCTAAAAATATAACCAGAATATTTTTGCTTAAGTCTCTTACATAAATATGGCGGAAACCGTGCCACCATCCCGTGTGGTATACCACTTTGTCCATATTCTCGCCGTCAAACATCCTCCAGCCATAACCATAGTTAAAATGACCATTTACAGGTTTATTACGGCCTAAATAAGCAGAATCGAGGCTCTTTTTAGTTAGTAATCTACCATTCTTTAAATATTTATCAAATAATACCAAATCATGTACCGTACTGTAAATACCTTTGTCTCCTACAGGACCATCCAAAAAGTTTTGAGCCACCGAATAGCGCCAGGTACGGTCGTGACCAACCACATCAACAGGAATTTTTTCATATTCGGTTGTGCTATATACATGTGTATGTTTTAATCCGGCGGGTTTAAATACATGCTCCATCATATATTGCGAATAACGCTGGCCGGTTACCTTCTCTATAATGGCCCCCAAAACCATAAAATTTGAATTGTTATAATGGAATCGGTTGTCGGGTTTGGTATATGGATTGGGTTTGCGCTCCGCAATAACGTTCATTACCTCCTGGTTGGTAACGCCTTTTTTCATGTTGCGTTTTTCTTTACGCCAGATATCATCAATAAAATAAACATAGTTCATCATCCCGCTACGGTGCGAAAGTAATAGCTTTACCGTAATGCCATCATAGGGGAAATTAGGGTAGAACTTCTTTACATCATCATTTAACGAAAGTTTGCCGGCTTCTACCAGTTGCATAATGGCTGTGCCGGTAAAAGTTTTGGTAATGGAGGCCAGTTCGAATTCCGAATTGATCTTTAAGCTATCGCGATGGAGGTAATCGGCCCAGCCAATCGCTTTTTCATAAAGAATTTTGCCATCTTTTGCCACCAGCATATTTCCGTTAAAACCGTATTTTTTATGGAGATTGTCAACAAAATCAGCAATCCATTTATCGCCTTTTTGGGGATTATATACTAATAAAAGGCTGTCCGCCTTATCATCTTCTTTGGTACGGACTTTTTTATCAGCTTCCTTTTTTTCTTCAGATTTTTTGCCTGAGCAGGCAGTTAGTAAAGTTGCGGAGAGGGCTAATGCTGAACATATATATCGAAAATTCATTTATACTGGGGATAGTGTATTTAAAACCCGAAAATTAAAGAATTTTAGACGGTTGCAACAAAAGAGTTTTACACATTTTCGCAATTTTGGCCATACCAGCACTCAAATAAATGTCCTTTGCTTCCATAAACGGGATCACTATCCGGATTTTTTACCATAGAAATGGTTTTATCAGCTTCAGGACGCTCCTCTGCCTGGCCATATTTAATATCATAATCTAAGCCATTCGGGTATGCACCAACAACCGTAAAGTCATCACTTGAGTTCAGTTTTTTATGGGCTACACCTGCTGGAATAATCACGACATCACCTTTATCCAATTCGATGCAAACACCATGTTCGCCGCCAAATTGTACATCTGCTTTACCGCAAAATACCCCCATTACTTCGTGTGTATTGCTATGGTAGTGATGATAATCGAAGATGCCATCTACCCAGGAGTTGGTATAACCGTTTTGCGCAAAAACTCTTTTTATTACCTCTGCACTATCATCAGGATGCAACCTGAATGTACCTTTGTATATCATCAATGGCAAATTGGGATTGTTGGGGAAATTGCCATTTTCTTCAATTTTATGTGCAACCAGATAAGCTTCTTGTATCAGTTTTTCTTTGTCCATGATTTTAGGATGTTTCAATAATTAACAATGTAATTCGAAAAGGGTTTCGGGATTTGAGGAATAGCTTTTAATTACCCTGCAGATTATATGCATATAGTTTTCGTCATCTCGACTGAAGCTACGCGAAATGGAGAGATCTTTCCTGCTAGCGGGTCTTACTATAAAGACTGCTTTCCAGAAGCTCGGACACGAGTTGATGGGCGATACAATCGCTGATCTCGTTCATTCCCGTGAAAACCTATCGTGTGGACGCAATTAATTACGGTATTTTTCTTCCGCTCTATGCCGCGGGGCATGGTAGTTTTTCGCAATTTTTGTTGTTTTAGCGGTGTTCAAGAATGCTACGCATTTTGGAGCGCCAAAGTACCCAAAGCGCTTCTTCATCCGATAACAATCGGATCCAGCAGTGAGCCTTTTGCACAATTCCATGCACATCAAAAAAACAGCGGAACTTCGTTTAGTCAGTTATTGTTTGTGTTTTCTTTGGTCTGATTGAGCCTTACGGGGTTTGTGTTCAATTTTTTTTAAAAAATTAATCTTCGTCATGAACACAAAACCACTGCGTTTCAGGTTTCCTAGTGCAGGTTTATCTGGATTACTACTGTTTTTTTGATTTCCCGGTTTCTGGGATTGACAGCGTCCTTAGCTAAAATCTGTGCTTTATTAGAGTTGGTTAGCAAAATGCCCATACCATTCTTAAAAAAGATGTGTTCACACGATGACTTTGATAACGTTCTGGCTGATTGCTTCTAAATCGCATAATTGAATATCTGCGTTATTTGCGAAATCTGCGGGAAATTTTTATCAAAACTTAAACGCAAAAAAGCCACCCCAAAGGATGGCTTTTAATATGTAGTCAGTATAAACTTAAAACAGTTAACTGTTTATGCTAATAACCTGATCGGTTCTTCTAATAAACCTTTTAATGTTTGCAAGAAAGCTGCTCCGGTTGCACCATCTACTACACGGTGATCGCAGCCTAAAGTTAGTTTCATTACATTACCAGGAACAACAGCACCATTTTTAACCACAGGTACTTGTTGAATTGCACCTACTGATAAAATTGCACCATCAGGCGAGTTGATAATGGAAGTAAACTCATCTATACCAAACATACCTAAGTTAGAAACAGTAAAGGTAGAACCTTCCCAATCTGCTGGCTGTAATTTTTTAGCTTTTGCTTTAGCACCAAAATCTTTTACTTCTGCAGAAATGTGTGATAAAGATTTTCCATCTGCGAAACGCACAACAGGTACCAATAAACCATCTTCAACGGCCATGGCTACACCAATGTTAGTATGTTCGTTAAATCTGATTTTATCGCCACCCCATGATGAGTTAACAGCCGGGTGTTTTTTCAAAGCAACCGCAACGGCTTTAATTACGATATCATTGAAAGAAACTTTAACAGGAGCAACTGCGTTAATAGCTGTACGTGCAGTCATTGCGTTGTCCATATCAATGCTGATAGTTAAATAGAAATGTGGTGCTGTAAATAAACTTTCTGCCAAACGTTTTGCAATTACTTTACGCATTTGCGAAACTGGTTGTTCAGTAAATTTGACTTCACCTACAAATTGTGGAATAACTGGTGCTGGTGCAGCAGATTTCTCAGCAGCCGGAGCTGATGCAGATTCTGTTTTTGCCGGCGCTGCAGCTGGTTTAAAGTTTTCGATATCTTTTTTAATGATACGGCCACCTTCTGCACTCCCTGCAACCTGAGCTAAATCGATTCCTTTATCTTTAGCAATTTTCTTAGCTAAAGGAGATGCTTTAACGCGGCTATCTGAAGAACTTTCTGCAACAGGAGCAGATGAACTTGAATCAGCAGTTGCAGCTTGTTTTTCTTCTTTTGGTGCTTCGCTTTCAGCTTTGGGCGCTGAAGCTGAACCACCTGCCAAAATTCCGCTTACATCAGTACCTTCAGGACCAACGATAGCGATAATTCCGTTTACTTTGGCAGCCTGGCCTTTTTCTACACCGATGTGCAATAAAGTTCCGGTTGCATAACCCATTACTTCCATTGTAGCCTTATCGGTTTCTACATCAGCAAGTACATCGTCATCCTTAACTTTATCACCCACTTTTTTATGCCATTCGGCAATTACGCCTTCGGTCATGGTATCGCTCAGTAAAGGCATGCGGATTACCGTAACACCTTTAGCAGCCAACTCTTCTTCGCTTAAGCCTCCGCCCTGGGTAGCGGCAGCTTCTTCTTTTTTATCTTCTGTTTTTGGAGCATCGTCTTTGCTTTCAGCTTTCGGACTTGCCGAATCCTGGCTTCCTGACTTTTCTGCTTCTAAAGCCGCTTTATAATCTTCGCCTTCTTTACCAATCACGGCCATGATGGCATCAACAGGAACAGCCTGACCTTCTTCTACGCCAACGTATAAAAGGGTACCATCCCAATAAGATTCCATATCCATTGTTGCCTTGTCAGTTTCTACTTCTGCCAAAACATCGCCGCTTTTCACTTTATCGCCCACCTTTTTATGCCACTTCGCCAAAACCCCTTCGGTCATGGTGTCGCTCATTTTGGGCATTTTAATTACATCAGCCATTATATCTAATTAATTGAAATCTTATTAATATTAGTCCATTACGTAAGGATAGTCCTCTTGCATATATACATCTTTGTATAACTCAGATGCATCAGGCCAAGGAGATTCTTCAGCAAACTTTACTGCCTGATCTACAATTCCCTTTACTTTAGCTTCTACTTCTTCAATCCAGGCCTGATCTGCATATTTTTCTTTCAAAATAGTTTCTCTGGCCAATTCAACAGGATCTTTTGCTTTATAATCTTCTAATTCTTCTTTAGTACGGTATTTTGCCGGATCTGACATCGAGTGACCACGGTAGCGGTATGTTCTCATTTCTAAGAAAGTAGGTCCTTCACCTTTACGTGCGCGCTGGATGGCCTCGTCCATAGCATTATGTACCGCAACAGGATCCATACCATCAACTGGTGCACATGGCATGTCGAAACCTAAACCTATTTTATAGATATCAGTCATGTTAGTGGTACGTTGTACTGAAGTACCCATTGCATAACCATTATTTTCGCAAACAAAAACAACAGGCAATTTCCAAAGCATAGCCATGTTAAAAGTTTCGTTTAATGCACCCTGGCGCACTGCACCATCGCCCATATAACAAATGTTTACGTTATCAGTTCCTTTGTATTTTTCTGCAAAAGCAACGCCGGCGCCTAGCGGAATCTGACCACCAACAATTGCGTGGCCACCGTAGAAGTTATGCTCTTTACTGAACATGTGCATTGAACCACCTTTACCTTTAGAGCAACCTGTAGCTTTACCGTACATTTCTGCCATAATACTATCAGCACTAACTCCTAAAGCTAAGGCGTGAGCATGATCACGATATGTTGTAATCATTGAATCACCTTTTTGCATTGCAGATATTGCACCTGCAACTACAGCTTCTTGTCCAATGTATAAATGACAAAAGCCACGTATTTTTTGTTGTCCGTATAACTGGCCAGTTTTTTCTTCGAATTTGCGCATCAGCAACATCGACTCGAACCACTTTAACCAGGTATCTTTATTTATTTCTACTGCACTCATTTTAGGGTATTTGTTTTTTTGCGACAGCAAATCTAATTTTTTTATTGTAATTTTTGACACTTTTTAGTGTAAAAACATCATAGTATTAGGGTTATAATTAGATTTAACAGTTGTTTTACAATTAAATGTAAACCTCTGTTTTCAATATTGCGTTAACATCGATTTTTTATAAGTAAATCAATTCCCTTTATCGTAATATGGAATCAATTTATTCTGAAATTTAATTCTGTGAATCTGCTTATATCCGTAATTTAAAAATAAAGTATTTTCATTGAATAGTACGTAACTAAGAGAAAACTTTTTTTGAAAGACAGCCCTTTTTTTATGAAGATTTGGATCAAAAATCGTGGATAAAAAAAGGAAATGTTGATAACTTTCACTTTTTCTAAGATTACATTTGGATAACATTTGTATAATTAATACTTTTGGCAACCGACAATAAGCCCATGTGGTGTACGTTAATGTGTAAGTGAATACCCAAACATAACTGTATAACATGATTAAAAAATTTTTGTTTTCTACTCTAATTGCTATCTGTTCGCTCTCAGCCGCATTTGCGCAGACAAAAACAAAAGAATCTGGTAAAGAATTAAATGATCCCGACAACCTGGCGTCGCAATATTTTTCGCAGGTAATGGGTGTGGCGGTAGATGCAACATCAAATTTAAAACTGTACAAGTTTATTTACGAATGGATCGGAACGCCATATAGTTACGGTGGAAACACAAAAAGAGGTATCGATTGTTCGGCATTCACTAAAGCCATTTACGATAAAGTTTTCAACACGACCATCAGAAGAAATTCACGCGATATTTTCAGCATGGTAGATCCATTATCAAAAGAAGATTTAAAAGAAGGCGATCTTGTTTTCTTCAAAATTAAAAGCAGAAGCATTTCACATGTAGGTATTTACCTGGGCGATAACCGCTTTGCACATGCGTCAAGTTCTCGCGGTGTAGTTATCAGCAACCTTAACGAGCCTTATTACAGCCGTTACTTTTACAAGGGCGGCCGCGTTTTAGAATCTTTTAAGAAAGAATTTACAGTAGAATAGTTCAGTTGGCAGTTAACAGTTCACGATATCAGTTAACAGTTGCCTAAATAAAGAATACAATCCTCCTAAAGAAATTTTGGAGGATTTTTTGTTTAACACAAGTCCAATCCGTCCTTTCGGGCGGACCCGAAGGCTCGGATCGAGACGACGATTATAATAAACACCTTATGAAGCTCATCAACACCATCTTAACCTTACCCTTCGTTGTTATAATCCTGATCAGTTGCACGAACAATAATGCACAGGTTACAATACCGGTAACCAGGCAGGATACCTTAATCAGGAAAATTAAAGATACCATATCCATTACCGCTGTTGGCGACATCATGCTGGGCTCTGCTTTTCCCACCAAAACTAACCTCCCTCCTGACGATGCGGTAAACAGTTTCCAGGCAGTTGATGGTTTATTGAAAGGAGATATTGTTTTTGGCAACTTAGAAGGTTGCTTTCTGAACTCAGGCCGTTCGAATAAATGTAATGGCATTAATCCAAATAATTGTTACGCCTTTAGAATGCCGGAGCGCTATGCGGGGATATATAAGAGCGCAGGATTTAATGTGTTGAGTATTGCCAATAACCATGTTGGTGATTTTGATACGATGGGAAGGAAAAACACCGCCAGGATTTTAGATTCCCTCCAGATCCATTACGCCGGACAGCTAAACAAACCTTTTGAAGTTTTTGAAAAGGATAGCGTAAAGTATGCATTCTGTGCCTTTGCCCCCAATGAAAATACAGTATCGATCAATAAAATTGATAGTGCAAAAGCACTTGTGGCCCGATTAAAGCAACTGGCTGATATCGTAATCGTTTCTTTTCACGGAGGAGGTGAAGGTGCCAGGTTTGAACACGTTCCCCGTAAGAATGAAATATTTTATAAAGAAAACAGAGGAAATGTTTATGCCTTTGCGCATGCAGTGATCGATGCTGGTGCAGATGTGGTGTTAGGACATGGTCCGCATGTAACCCGGGCTGTTGAAGTTTATAAAAATAAATTCATAGCCTACAGTTTAGGAAATTTTTGTACTTACGGAATGTTCAGCTTAAAAGGCAATAATGGCATTGCACCCCTGCTTCAGCTAAAAATAAACGCGAAAGGCGATTTTCTCTATGCCGATGTGGTATCGGTTAAACAGGATAAAATTAATCGTTTAACCCTGGATGATGACCATAAGGCATTTAAACGCATTAAAGAACTGACGGATGTTGATTTTATTGGTCATCAACTGAAATTTGCTGATAACAGGATTAGTGTAAAAGATTAATCTTCTGCGACATCAATTTCAAATTATTTCAGAATATTTGTCGGATGAAAACAGGATTAATACTTCACTATATTATAGGCATTGCTGCTGCAATTTTAGTATTGGCAGCAGCTTACTATATCAACCAAAATCCTAAAAAC
This sequence comes from Pedobacter suwonensis, assembly GCF_044762335.1. Classification (GTDB taxonomy): domain Bacteria; phylum Bacteroidota; class Bacteroidia; order Sphingobacteriales; family Sphingobacteriaceae; genus Pedobacter. The sequence goes on from NZ_JBIWEB010000005.1 coordinate 248,091, forward strand.
CTTATGTCTGCCGGCATTATTATCCTGGCGGGTTGCTTAGTTGCCTTTAGCCAGTACCAGATCATCAAGCAAAAGAAAAAGCAGTGACATTACTTCAATTGGATGCTAACGGCTAAATTAAATTTTGGTGTGCCAATATTCAGGATGAAAGTTTAATCTAGCTTTCATCCTTTGTATTTTTTACCAGACCAATTCCGGACACAAAGAAAATTAATCCGATTATTCCATAAACCATCAATCCCCTCGTATTTTGATTGTGGTTTACAAATCCATATCCGGCATAAATTAGGCCGATAATTCCTAAAATGGTTAATATTGTTCCAAAGGTTCGTTTTACGTTCATGATCTGTTTTTAACATCAAACAAGGAATTCAAACTTTTTGTTTGACGAAATTTTACGGAGTAGTTTCTATTTTGTTTAATTGTAATATTTAAATTACAGTAATGACTTTGTAATCCGAAAGTCTAACTTTAGGTATAATCCACCTGACAACAGGTGGATTAAATTTTTAATTATTACTAAAACGTTTTATTATAACCAGATATATCACTTTTATCATTTTGTGAATAGAGAACAGCAGGGGAAACACAATTACTTAATTTCAGGAATCAACTCAACCTAAATATTAACCCCAATGAAATAGACTGTGATCTTACTAACCACTTTAAGAGATCCCTTCTAACATTAAAACAATCTAAACAGATGAAAAACAAACGGACTATCCTCTTGGGCATGCTGATTTTTGCAGCTTTACTCTCTTGTTCCAAAAAAGGACTGGAAGAATCTCAACCTGCAATCACAAAAAATGCCGTGGCAAATGTAAACAACACCCTGCTTGCCGATCCTCCGCTTACCTGGCAAGAACATTGGTTTGACCATGTGCAGGTATTGCAACGGTTTTACCACGATACGAGCATTGTAGTTTACCACGATAATGATGTAAGCAGTACGGTTACCTGGCCCAATACGTATTTAGCTCAGGTTTGGAATTATACCAAAAGTAAATATGGGTCGTTTGGTACTGACTCTCGCTTATGGGCCATTTTTCATACCGGAAAATATAGCGGGGGGCATCCGAGCACTTACATGGATGCCAGCCACGATTACCGAAATGTAATCGATGTGGGATCCTCGAGCACAAGTGCCTGGCTCAGTGGGACAGGGAACGATCTGGATCTTACCACACATGAGGTGGGGCATATTGTAGAAGGTGCTTCGCGTAATGTACTTAATTCGCCTGCCTTTGGTATCTGGCACGATAGTAAATGGATGGAAATTTACATTTATGATGTTTACATTGGCCTTAACCGTTCGGCTGATGTGCAACGTTGGTATAATTTGGTTGCCAATGGATCGGAAAGCTATCCACGTGCGCAAACGTATTGGTTTAGAGACTGGTTTTTCCCTATCTACTCGCAACAGGGCGATGCTTCTTCACTGAATAAGTATTTCAGCCTGCTGGCACAGTATTTTCCTAAACAAACCGTAAATAATGGGCAAACCAATATACAGCGCTTTTCAAGATCAATGAATTATGGCGAGTTTATCCACTTCTGGAGCGGCGCAACAGGGATGGATTTAAAGCCGCTTGCCTTAAGCGCTTTTGGTAACCTGGATGAGCAGGGCAATGATTGGGTGGCACAGTTGAATGCGGCAAAAACCGCCTTTCCCGGTGTAACATACCTGAAAGATATAAGCAGCCAGGCAGTTGTGAGTGTGAGTAACGAAAATGCTGGCGGTGCTGCTGCAGCTGAAGGTTCTGCTAAACTTTCTGATAGCTATTATAATACCAAGTTCTTTTTGGGAGCTTACCCTAACACTTTTTGGGCACAACTCACTTTTCCTGGCAGTCAGGTGGTAAAAGGATATACAATTACTGCGGGGAACGATGCACCGGATCGTGATCCGAAAAGCTGGAAACTTATGGGATCTAACGATGGTACGAATTATACTCAACTCGATATCCGAAGTAACGAAACTTTTGGCTTAAGAAGGCAAACAAAAAAAATGTTGATTTCAAACACTACCGCATACAAATATTATAAACTCTTTATTACTGCCAATAACGGGAGCGTAGATTTGCAATTAAGTGAGTGGAGGTTGTTGCAATAATATCAACTGCAAAATAAAGCTGATCCCGGAATTTACGAGTTGATCAATTCCGGGATCATAGTTTGCAAACGTATATTTTAAAATTATGCTTTTAAATTTTACCAAACGCCTAACCTGCTGGCTGGTGCAATATACATTTTTGCGGTTGTAGGAATGTTAAATGCTTTATAAAAGGCTTCCATGTTATAAACGGGCCCGTTCACACGGAACATCTCCGGGCTATGCGGATCTGTTTTCAACCTTACGCGCATACTTTCATCGCGGGTTTTGATTCGCCATACCTGGGCAAAACTTAAAAAGAAACGCTGATCAGGTGTAAAACCATCAATCTTTTTGTCAGCTTTTCCTTGTTCTGTTAATTTAAAAGCATCATATGCAATGTTCAACCCACCAATATCAGCCAGGTTTTCGCCCAATGTTAATGAACCGTTTACGTGCTGATTGTCTAATAGCGAGAAGTTGTCGTAAAATTTTTCTACTTTACCAGCCTTCGCTTTAAATTGATCAGCATCGGCTTTTGTCCACCATTCTTTTAAATTACCCATTGCATCATACTGGCGGCCCTGATCGTCGAAACCGTGTGTCATTTCATGACCAATTACTGCACCGATTGCACCATAATTAATGGCATCATCTGCGCTAAAATCAAAGAATGGAAACTGTAAAATTCCAGCGGGGAAAACAATCTCGTTGAAGGATGGATTGTAATAGGCATTAACAGTAGGTGGCGTCATGCCCCATTCTGTTTTATCTACATTTTTACCCAGCTTATCCATCATTTCTTTATAAGCATGTTTGCTTGCCGACTGAAGATTGGCATAATAAGTGTTTTTCGAAATCTCTACGTCATCGTATTTTTTCCATTTATCAGGATAACCGATTTTTTTAATGAAGGCATTTAGTTTTTCCAAAGCTTTCTTTTTGGTATCTGGTGTCATCCAGTCTACTTTCTGGATTCTTTCTGCATATACTTTCTGTAAATTGTTTACCAAGGTTAGCATACGCTCTTTAGCCTCTGGCTTGAAATACTTTTCGGCATATAACTGGCCTAAAAGCTCGCCTAAATTACGATCGGTAGCATTCACAATCGCTTTCCATCTTTCTGTAGGCGCTTGCTGACCAAACAGTGTTTTAGAAAAAAAGTCAAACCTGGCATCTCTGAATTTTTTGGTAAAAGCATTTGCCGATTCGTTCAGTGCATCAAATTTTAACTTTTCTTTCCAGATTTCTATAGGCTGACTTTTCAAAAGAACTGATAATGTCTGATAATATTTCGGCTGCCTGACAATAACGGTATCCGTGCTTGCACCTAGTTTGTTTAGAACAGATTTCCACTCCATATTTGGGGTCAGTTTTTGAAAATCAGCAATCGTCATTTTGTGATAGTTTTTCTGTGGATCGCGCAGTTCAACAGGTGTTGAATGGGACTGGGCAATAGCTGTTTCCAGTTTTAAGATATCAGCGGCATATTTAGCTGCGTTTGCCGAATCGCCTGAAAGGGTAAAGATTTTTGTGATGTATTTGATGTACTCTGATCTGATCTTTTTTGCTTTATCATCCTGTTCGAGATAATAACTGCGATCTGGTAAGGTAATGCCAGCCTGGGTGAATGACAGTGCATTTTTAACACTTAATTTGTCATCTGGTTCAACACCAAAGCCTAATAAATCACCTTCACCATTTTTATAGCCTTCGGCAATGAAACTGATTAAATCCTGATCATTTTTAATTTTATCTATTTTACTTAAAAGCGGCTTTATAGGTTCGATACCCAATTTTTCAATAGTAAGCGTGTCCATGCCGCTGGTGTAAAAATCGCCAACTTTCTGTTCGGCACTTCCTTTGGCTGCTTTCGCTTTGGAAGCATTTTCAAGAATGTTTTTCAGGTTCTTCAGGTTATCATTATATAAGGTGTAAAAAGAACCCCACCCTGTTTCGGTTTTAGGTATTTCCGTGTTTTTCATCCATTTTCCATTGGCATAAAGGAAAAAGTTGTCACCTGGTTTTACAGTGGTGTCCATGCCAGCCTTATCAAAAAAAACGGTACGTATATTTGCCATATCTGTTTCCTGATGGCTTTTATTCTGACATGCCGCACATAGCAAAATGCCTGCCGCTGGAAGAAATAATTTAATTTTCATCTGTATAAATTTTGTTTTTTAAGTTATCATATTTATTCATACCACTGGAGGGTTTGAAAAATCCTGATGTTTTCGATTGATATAAGTTAGTTTGAAAAAACTTAAAGCTACGAAATGCCTGGTGTAGTTTGTATGAATTTTTATACCTTCATGAAAAAATCTAATTATGCAATACACCGTTTATATTTTAGTAGTAATAGGAGTTATAATACTGCTAAGTTCATTCGTCACCGTTAAACAAGGCACTATTGCGGTTGTTACGGTTTTTGGTAAGTACCAAAGGCTTTTAAGGCCAGGTTTAAATTTTAAAATTCCTTTAATAGAACAGATTTATTCACGGATATCGATCCAAAACCGCTCGGTTGAACTTTCTTTCCAGGCCGTAACGCAGGACCAGGCCAATGTTTATTTCAAGGCCATGTTGCTTTACTCAGTAATTAACCAGGATGAAGAAACCATCAAAAATGTAGCCTTTAAATTTGTTGATGCCACTAATTTAATGCAGGCGTTGATCAGAACTATTGAAGGTTCGATCAGGGCATATGTAGCTACGCAAAAGCAAGCTAACGTATTGGCCCAGCGAAACGAAATTGTACTTCATGTTAAGGAACAGATTGATCAGGTATTGGATGGATGGGGTTACCATCTTCAGGACCTTCAGTTGAACGATATCACTTTTGATGAGGAGATTATGCGCTCCATGAGCCGGGTGGTAGCATCAAACAACTTAAAGGCTGCTGCCGAAAACGAAGGACAGGCTTTATTGATCACCAAAACCAAAGCTGCAGAGGCTGATGGTAACGCTATTAAAATTGCTGCCACGGCAGAGCGCGAAGCTGCACAATTACGCGGTCAGGGTATCGCATTGTTTAGGGAAGAAGTGGCAAAAGGTATGACAAATGCTGCGCACGAAATGCAACAGGCAAATCTGGATACTTCGGTAATCTTATTTACCATGTGGACAGAGGCCATTAAACAATTTGCAGAATATGGCGATGGAAATATCATTTTCTTAGATGGCAGTACCGAGGGCATGAATAAAACCATGAAAGAAATGATGGCCATGCAGCTGGGGCAGAATCCTCCGAAGAAGGGTTAGCGTATTTTTGATACCGAAAGACTGTTGCAAAGCGTAGCAGTCTTTTTTTTGCCTTAATTATTCGTTTTGGCTAAATGAAGAATTGATTAGCCTAAATTGTTACCATTAAATTAATTGAATTTTGAGTGATCATGAAATGCGATTGATATCAATCGGAATGTAATTATTGTACACTATTTAAAATTAAATTAATCACGATGAAAGTTTTTGTCACAGGTGCAACCGGATTTGTCGGTTCTGCAGTAGTAAAAGAGTTAATTAGCGCAGGTTATGAGGTTTTAGGTTTAGCGAGGAATGAGGTAGCTGAAAAGGCGCTTGTACTTGCCGGAGCCGAAGTACACAAAGGGGATTTGGAAAATTTACAGCGTTTACAGGAGGGTGCAAAATTGGCTGACGGTGTTATTCACACTGGCTTTATACATGATTTTTCACGATTCGAAGCGGTTTGCGAAATCGATAGGCTTGCCATAGAAGCTATTGGGAACTCGCTTTCAGGAACCAATAAACCCTTTATTGTAACTTCCGCAACGCTTTTGGTTAATCCCGGCATATTGGCCACAGAAGATATGCTGCCTGATTATAATGGTCGAAATCCCAGGCTAGCTTCTGAGAAGGCTGTTGATACACTTGCGACGAAAGATATTCGTGTATCGGTGGTTCGTTTATCGCCGTCTGTACATGGTGAAGGTGATCATCATGGCTTCGTCCCCATGCTGATTGATATCGCCCGAAAAACGGGTTTATCGGCTTATATTGGTGACGGAGAAAACAGGTGGACAGGTATCCACCGGCTTGATGCCGCGAAACTTTATAGGTTGGCGTTAGAACAAGCTACGCCAAGAACACGTTTTCATGGCGTAGCTGAAGAATCAATCCCCTTTAAAGCAATAGCAGAGGCCATTGGCAAACAGCTCGGTTTACCGGTTGTTTCTATACCTAAAAAGGAGGCAGCCGGACATTTTGGTTGGTTTGAGCATTTTGCAGCGGTAGATGGGCCGGCTTCCGGGCGTTTAACCAGCGAACTTTTAAATTGGGAACCTCAATGTTCCGGTTTGCTTGAAGATTTGGAGCGTGGCATTTATTTTTAAGTAAATTGTATCATGGAAATTTCGAACCGTTACCATTTTAAAACAATATCAGCTTATCATAAACTTGCAGGGTTGCCTCAACCTGTTCATCCGTTAGTTAGTGTTGTTAATATGGAAGAGGTTAATCTGCCATCTGCTGGCCGATTAAAAACTATAATTTTTGATTTCTACTCCATAGCGCTTAAACGAGTACCTGATGCGAAAATTAAATATGGGCAAAAAATCAGTGATTTTGACAATGGTGTTTTATTTTTCATGGCTCCGGGGCAGGTGTTTACGGTCGAAACTGATCAGAATAAAACCCATCGCCCAACGGGCTGGATGATACTTTTTCATTCGGATTTACTTTGGCACACTCATTTAGCCAAAGCAATTAAGAATTATGATTTCTTTAGCTACTCGCTGTCTGAGGCTTTACATGTTTCTGAAAATGAAGAAGCATTACTTAATTCGATCGCCAAATTGGTGGAAAATGAAACCAATAACAATATCGATCATTTTACTGAAAATGTTATAATAGCACAAATAGAGCTTCTTCTTAACTACGCACAACGCTTTTATGGCCGTCAATTTATAACGCGTAAAGCGGTTAATCACCAGCTGCTTGATCGACTGGAACATGTTGTTAAAGGCTATTTTGCAGACGATCATTATGGTAACAGGGGATTACCAACAGTAACTTACATTGCCCAAAGGCTCAATGTTTCGCCGGGATATCTATCTGGATTATTGAAAACGCTTATTGGCCAAAACACCCAACAATATTTGCATCAGAAAGTGATTGATTTAGCAAAAGAAAAGCTTTCTACAACAGATCTTTCAGTTAGTGAAATTGCTTATGCACTCGGTTTCGAACATTTACAATCTTTTACAAAACTGTTCAAATCAAAAACAAACCTTACCCCTTCAGCATTCAGACAATCATTTAATTGAAATGAAAAAAAAGCGAGCTACCTCAATAAGATAGCTCGCTCTGTATAAATCCCGTTTATTAAAGTTTTGACGGTGTTATACCCAGATTCATCACATAATTCCCTGATTGTTGCATGAAATCGCCCATTACTTTTAGTGATTCATCTTCAATGAAATCGAATGCATCCTGCTTGGTAACTTTGGCGCCCTTTTTAAGCGCTGGCAATCCTCTTAATGCCCTTAATTCATTTTGTCTGGCAAGGGTTTTAGCTTCCTGTGCATCTCGCTCTGCTTTAAGTTTAGCCTCGTTCAACGTCACAGAAACTTCGCTATCACGTTTTTTAAGGTCTGCAACATCTTGTTTCAGGTATTTAAAATCCAATGAGTTTGCAACACGCTGCTCGCTGTTTTTGATCAATTGCGCTTTAACAGCACTCAAATTGGCAACTGCTTTGAAGTTCGAACTAGGAATAACATCCCATGGCAAAGCGGATGATTCAGTATCCTCTCCGATTTTATCCATCGGATAAACAGAAGGAAAAGCAACATCAGGAGTTACACCCTTGTGCTGCGTACTGCTACCGGCCACACGATAAAATTTCGCCATGGTTAAATTAATCTGACCTAAATTAATATCTGCAGGGTTGGTACTGTTAGGAGAAGTTCCAATGGTTTTATCTTTAGCAATTAATCCTGCTAATCTCTGCAGCATGCCAGGGTTAACCAGTTTATTTAAATCGATTGAAGATTGCACGGTACCTTTACCATAGGTTTGGCTGCCCATAATAATTCCACGTCCATAATCCTGTATAGCCCCTGCAAAAATTTCTGATGCTGATGCACTTAAACGGTCAACCATTACGCCAAATGGACCATCCCAGGCTACACCACTATTTTCATCTTCATCTACCTCGATTTTGCCACGTAAATCTTTTACCTGTACAACAGGCCCCCGATCGATAAATAATCCCGTTAACGAAATAGCTTCAACCAATGAACCCCCACCGTTTCCACGTAAGTCCATTACGATTGCATTTACCTTATCGAAGGTCTTTAACGAGTCGATTAACTTTTTAACATCACGGGTGGTGCTTTTGTAATTTTTATCGCCTGCATTTGCAGCTTTAAAATCTGCGTAAAATGCAGGTAAGGTAATAATCCCGATTTTATATTCTTTACCGTTACTGTTGATGGTTTTAACTTTCTTTTTGGCAGATGTTTCTTCCAAAACGATTCGATCACGAACCAATTCGATAATTACCGGTTTGGATGACATTTCTTTCCCTGCCGGTATCACTTTTAACCGCACTTTTGTCCCTTTCGGACCTTTGATTTTCGAAACAGTGTTATCTAATCTCCATCCCACAACATCCACAAACTCACCATCGCCCTGCGCTACCGCAATAATACGGTCGCCTGCACTTAGCTGTTTGCCTTTAAATGCAGGTCCGCCGGCAATAATTTCAGAAATTTTAACTACCTCATTTTCCAACTGTAAGCGGGCGCCAATACCTTCAAAAGAGCGTGACATGTCTTCGTTAAATGCTGCGGCATTGGTTGGGTTAAAATAATTGGTATGTGGATCAATGGATTCGGTAAAAGCATCCATCAAAATTTGAAAAACGTCCTGATTATTGGTTTTTGAAGTTTGTGATTGTAAATTTTTATAACGTTTGGTTAATGTCTCTACATTCTTTGCTTCAGCAGTACCGGCCAGATTCAAATTAATCAATTCGTATTTTACCCTTTTTTTCCAGTTATCATTTAATGCTGTGGAGGAAGTTGCCCATGGCTGTTTCTCTCTGTCGTAAACATAAGTGTCGTTTTGGTTAAAATCAAATTTGGTTTTAATCTGTGCGAGTGAATAATTAAAATATTCATTAAGGCGCTTAGCGTAAACGTTATAGATAAAAAATGGACCACTTAAGTCGCCGTTTTTAAAATCATCATCTAAGGTATATCTGTATTTCTCAAAGTCCTTGATATCCGAGGCCAGGAAATAATTTTTACCCGGATCTAAAGATTTGATATACTTATCTAAAACAATCGATGAAATAGAATCGTTGATCTTAACTTTTTTATAATTATAGCTTTCAATCAAATTTACCACCTCTTTAATAACAAGTTGCTGCTGCTCATCAGGTTTCACATTGGTAACCCCCTCAACCATTGGCTGAGTTTTAGGGGCAGCATGACAAGCAAGTACTGCCGCAGTAAAAATTACAAAAAATATCCTCTTTAACATTTCTTTAAATGATTTAAAATCCATTTCCAATTCTATATAGCCAATATGATACCATTTTAGCAAAAAAACAAAAAAGAGACAGCATTATTACCGTCTCTTGTTAAAATTTTATCAAATCTAACTAAAAGCTCTTTATTTAACAATTTCTTATGTAGAACGTTGACTATTATTTTTTGTTTTAACCCAAACACAAAATTTATTTGATTACAGCCGCTTCTGGCTATCTTAAAACAAATAGAGGAGAATTTACAGAATATGTTGCTTATTAGCTTGGATTTACCTTTTTGCCGGTTTTATTGGCAATCATTTCCCTTGCATCTTTAATCTGTGCTTTATATTGAGTGGTTTTGATGGAATTAGCCAGCCATTCGGCCGATTTTAAATCTCTCAGCGCGAGTGTAAAGTCTTTCTTTTTAATTTTTACCTGAACAATGCCTAAAATAGATTCGATATAGGCATTGTTGCTTTTTAACTGTTTTGCCAGGATACCTTGCTGGGTATAGAACCACATGGATTGTGTATACTTGGTGTTGGCCAGGTAAACTTTGCCTAAAAGGTTATAGGTGTTCATTATTCCTGCCCTGTTCCCGGTTTTGGAATAATTTTTTAGCGCCACGTTCAAGAGAATTTGCTCTGCATCGGCAAAACGGCCAAGTTGATAGTGCATATTGCTCATCTTGATAACGGCCAGCCCATATCTGTTGAAGTTTTTTACGGAATTATATTCAAAAGCTGCTTTGCCAAATAAGGTGAGCGCTTCATTGTAGTCGCCTTTTCGCTCAAAATCTTCGGCTTCCTCGAAAAAGGAATTCCCATCCTCCAGCTCAAATTTAGAAACTGCTATTCTGATCGCACTACCATTAGGTTCCTGGATCTCAGATTTATCTAGATTTTGAGCTTGTAGTTGTAATGCTGCAAAAAGGCCAAATAAAGCCAATACAATTTTGGTCATGCAACAAAAATAATACTTTAAATCTAATTTTAGCTAAATACCTGTAAATTAACATCAAAAGATGCCCAAACCATGTAAGGGTGTGAGTCGCAGTGGTAAACTTCACCTGCTGCAGAAATACCTACAATACCTGCAAAGCCATCAAAAGCCTTAAGCTCGGCAAAAGATTTATCAGATGCTTCTTTTAAAGAAAAACCATCGGTAACGCGGGTTACAATTTTTGCAGCCAAAGCGCCACTTACAATATCTTCTCCTACTCCGGTACATGAAATACCCGCGTGTTGATTGGCATAGTTGCCAGCTACGGTTGCTGAATCGCTCACCCGGCAAGGAATTTCAAATCCTTTTCCCCCGGTTGAGGTTGCTGCGGCTAAGTTTCCGTCTGCGTCAAGTGCTACGCAACCCACTGTTCCTTTGTTGTTCTTTTGGTTTAATTTAGCTTCGTATTCTGACTGGCGTTGCGGGGTAATCGGATTGAAGTATTCAAATCCGTTTGTTCTGGCAAACTGCCGGGCACCGTCACCACTCAATACCCGGTCATCATACGTGAGTAGTTTTTGTGCAACCTGTATAGGGTTTTTAATCTCTTCAACATTAATTACACCACTAAATTTCTCCGTTTTACCATCCATCAGGGCCGCACTTAGCCTTACTTTTCCATCACTTTGGATCTGTGAACCTATACCTGCGTTAAACAGTTCGTTATCTTCCAATAGCGCAACCGTATAAACAACGGTTTCTAAAGCTGTATGTGTTTTTAGATATTCATGTCCGAGCATAACAATTGATGCTAAAGCATCTTGTTTAGCTTTTTTCGTTTCCTGATTGGTAGACGATTCGCTGAAGAAACCGCCATGTATGATTAGTTTCATGAGTTAGATTTGAGTATTGAGATGTATGATAAAGATATGAGACAATAGATATGAGACACTAAGCTAACCTCAATGAATTTTACAGGGTAAGTAAGATCTTGAACGCTAAACCATACACCCTAAGCCCTCCACCTTAAACCTCTCTAGGCTACAGGTACAACCTTTGGATGATGGATCAACAGACTATGGTCTGTTAAATCGTATACATCTCCATCACACATTACATGGACCACCATGTTTTTAATGGAAACAGGTTGCCCCATTTCTACATCGGTTAAATTGGTATCGGCCATGGTGCGGCCATCTACTAAAATTACCATTCCAGATCCAATGGCTTCCATCTTATGGCCATCAGAAATGAAAAGCCCGGTATCTTCACCGAGTCCGATCCCTAAAATGCCAGGATTACTGGCCGCAGCATACAACAAACGGCCAATTCTGCCGCGTTGAACAAAATGTGTGTCTACAATTACATCGTCAATAAAGCCTAATCCTCCGGTAATTTTAACCTCTCCTTTTAGTAAGGCGTCTTTACTGCTGCCCTGATAAATCATATTTTTGGAGCTTGCAGCAGCTCCTGCCGAAGTTCCTGCAATAACTACAGGTTCGTTTCTATATTTTTCCAATAGAATCTGATGGGTTTTGGTTCCTCCGAAGATGGAAGAAAGACGGAGCTGATCGCCACCGGTAAAGATAATTACGTCTGCAGCTTTGATACGCTCGTAATTTTCATCAGAATTGGCTTCTTCGCGGTTAGTAATATTAAGAACGCCAACATTATGCACCTCTAGTTGTGCGTAAGCTTTTATATATTCCTCACCAACTTTTTCTGGCATTAATGATGCTGTGGTAATAATCTCGAAACGGGATTGAATATCTCTTAATGATTCTGTAGTAATCCGTTTTAAGATTCCACGCTCGAAGAAATTCATATTTTCAGGTAACCCAAACTGAGTCTCTGCAAAACTACCTGTATTTATTGCGCCACCAATGATGATGAGTTTACCTTTCGGAACCATTCTTTGTGTTATTATAATTGTATCGAAAAACCCAAATATATAGGCTTAAGATAAAAAACACGACTTTTTTTGTAAAGAATATTCAATTTATTAACAAAAGTTGAAATATTTTAATCTAAAATTAACAGGATTGCCCTTGAAAATAAAACAAATACGCCTTAAAATTGATTTAGCTAAATGAAACGTCTGTTTTCAAAATAAATGCATAATTTACAGTCATCAATTTCATTCTTGATATGGAGTATAAAGAGCGATTCTTAAGATTCCTCTTTGCCAAAAAAAACGAACAAAACATTACATGAAGATATTAAATATACAAGTATTAAGAGGACCAAACATATGGTCCATTAACAGGAAGAAATTGATCCAGATGCGACTGGACCTGGAAGATTTAGAACAAAAACCAACCAACGTAATTGAAGGGTTTAGCGAAAGGATGGAGAAACTGCTGCCAAGCATGTTTACTCACCGTTGTTCGAAAGGTGTTGAAGGCGGCTTTTTTACCCGTGTAAAGGAAGGCACCTGGATGGGACATGTGATAGAACACATTGCGCTCGAAATTCAGACACTTGCCGGTATGGAAACTGGCTTTGGCAGAACACGTATGACCAAAACTGAAGGCATTTATAATGTGGTTTTTAGTTATCTGGAAGAAAAGGTAGGGGTTTACTCCGCCGAAGCAGCAGTAAGGATTGCCGAAGCTTTGATCAACGATGAAGAGTATGATCTGGAACACGATATCCGAAGGATGAAGGAAATACGTGAACTCGAAGCTTTAGGCCCAAGTACAGGTTCGATTGTAGAAGAAGCAGTAAAAAGAAGCATTCCGTGGATACGATTGAACAAAAGTTCTCTGGTACAGTTGGGCTATGGTAAAAATCAGGTGCGCTTTAGGGCTACCATGACTGAGAAAACCAGCAGTATTGCCGTGGATATTGCCAGTAATAAGGAAGAAACGAAACGGTTGCTTACAGAAGCTGCCATCCCGGTAGCCTCAGGAGTAACGATTTCAAATCCTGACGATCTGGAAGCTTCTGTAAAAAAAGTTGGCTTTCCTCTTGTTTTCAAACCACTTGATGGTAACCATGGTAAAGGTGCAACCATTAATGTTAAAACAATGGAAGATGCGGTGGCGGCTTTTGAATATGCCAAAACGTATTCTAGAAGAGTTATTATTGAAAAATACATTACCGGATTTGACTTCCGTGTGCTGGTTATCGATCATAAAGTGGTTGCTGCCGCTCAACGAGATCCGGCACATGTAAAAGGAAACGGGATCCATACCATCCAGGAATTAATTGACAAGGAAAATGAAGATCCGCGCCGTGGTTACGGCCATGAGAATGTGTTAACCGAAATAGCTGTTGATCGCGATACGTTGGATTTATTGGCTAAAAAAGAATATACTTTAGAAACCGTTCCGGAAAAGGGAGAGGTGGTTTATTTAAAATCGACCGCTAATTTAAGTACAGGAGGAACATCTATTGACGTTACAGACATTGTTCACCCACAGAATATTTTTATCTGTGAGCGGATTTCGAGGGTAATCGGATTAGATATCTGCGGTATTGATATCATGGCGCAGAACCTCACCCAGCCGTTAACCGAAAACGGAGGAGTGGTATTGGAAGTTAACGCTGCTCCTGGTTTTAGAATGCACCTGGCGCCGAGCGAAGGCTTGCCGCGTAACGTTGCGGCACCGGTAATTGATATGCTTTATCCGCAGGGTAAGTTGTCTCAGATCCCGATCATTGCCGTAACCGGAACCAATGGAAAAACCACCACCACCCGTTTAATCGCGCATATTATCCGCAGTAATGGCAAACGTGTAGGTTTTACCACCAGTGATGGGGTATATGTACACAATACCATGCTCATGAAAGGTGATACCACCGGACCGGTGAGCGCGGAGTTTATTTTAAAAGATCCGACAGTAGAATTTGCCGTATTGGAAACTGCTCGCGGCGGAATTTTACGGGCAGGTTTAGGATTTAATGCCTGTGATATAGGTGTGGTTACCAACATACAGGAAGATCATCTGGGGCTTTCTGATATCCATAATCTTGACGATTTAACACGGGTAAAGGCCGTTGTGATTGGGTCTGTACGCCGCAAAGGCTGGGCCGTATTAAATGCCGATAACGGTTATTGTGTCCGTATTGCTAAAGATGCCCGTTGCAATGTTGCTTATTTTAGTATGGATGAAAATAATCCTGTAGTGAAAGAACATTGTAAAAAAGGCGGAATTGCTGCCATCTATGAAAATGGGTACATCACCATTAAAACCGGTGATTGGAAATTAAGGGTAGATAAAGTGACACACATTCCTTTAACTTTCGGTGGTGCCGTAAATTTTATGATCCAAAATGTACTTGCTGCCACTTTAGCAACCTATTTATGGGGTTATAAACCAGAGGATATCCGTTTGTCTTTAGAAACCTTTATTCCCTCGGCAGCACATACACCAGGCAGGATGAATATTTTCAGATTCAAAGATTTCAATGTACTGGTTGATTTTGCGCATAATCCTGATGGATTTAATGGTGTAAAAGCTTTTCTTCAAGGTGTTGAGGCGACAGAGCAGGTTGGGATTATTTCGGCAACAGGAGATAGAAGAGATGAGGATATTATGGAAACCGCCCGTATTTCTGCACAGATGTTTGATAAGATCTACATTTGCCAGGAAAAATATCTCCGCGGCAGACAGCAGCAGGAACTGGTTGATTTGTTAATCAAAGGCATCAAAGAAGTCGATCCTGATAAGGAAATTATTATAAACCATAAAAGTACCGCATGTTTACAGATGGCCATTAATGCGGCTAAAAAAGGTTCTTATCTAACCATTTTAAGTAATACGATCGATAATACGATTCAGCGTGTTACAGAGCATTTAGACCGGGAATTGGAATCGTAGTTTATTGACTGATTTATTCTGTCAGTTATCGTCATTCCCAACTTGATTGGAAATCGTGACCCAATAAGTTTATAGATTCCCAACTGTGCGGAAATGACCGCTGTAATAAAAAAACTCCTTCGCACATATCGAAGGAGTTTTTATTTTCATATTTAATTTACTTAAGCCTGAGCATCACGTAATCTTTTAATTTCATCGTGCGACACTCTTAAAGCTGCTTTTTGGTCTGAAATTAATTCTCTGATATTTGATGGGATATCATCTGCCTCTAAAGCCATTTTATATGCATTTTGTGCTGCATCCTCACCAAACTCGCAATTGTTTAAAACTGTTTTGCGGTCATGGCCGGTAAATAGTGCTTTTACATCCATCCAGGCCCTGTAAATTTTACCGGAATTGGTGGTTCCTGTTTCAATATCTTCACCCAGAGCCGATACTTCTGTTGCCAGCGCCATTTTATATTTTTGGCTTTCGCCTATCATATTTAAAAATAATGTCTTCAAATCGGCATCTTCATCTTTTAATTCCTGACGTGCTTTTTCATAACCTTCAATTCGATCGTTATTAATTTGGATCAGATCGTTCAATACCTCTGCTGTTTCTGTTGTCGTTTTCATGTCTTTATTTTTTATAGTTTCGATGTTATAAAATCAACATGAGCAATTAAAAAAGGTTTGTCATTTTTTTAATTGCTTACAACGGTGAGCGTATTAACTAAAAGAGTAATAGTTGAACTGTTATTATTTTTTGGAGAAATATTGTGTAAGCTTTTCTTTAACAAAACGTCTCACCCGTGTAATCATATTGCCTTTTCGCTTAGTTAAGAAGCGTTTGATGGCTTGATATGCAATTGGGTCTTCAGCTATTGTGGTTGGGAATTCAACAATTTGTTTAGGATTGATAATAACGTTATAGATATCATTGATTCCGGAATGTACACCCGTGCCATCGTGGCCAATGTTGTTCACCAGTGATTGCGACGGGTTAAGTGTTATACCGCCTTTTAAAAAGATCGAGGCATACCATCTTATGGCCCAGCTATTGTTTTTTCCTTTTTTAAATTCCTGCATCTGTTTCCAGAAATTCATTTTATGATCAATTGAAAATGCAGCGCTCTTCTTTTTATCAAACTGTTTAAGAAGAACATCAATATTCGGTTCGAAATTTTTCCATGCCCTTCCCCAAGTTGCCCAACCCCAACTTGTTGCTGCCCTGTAGAAAAAGGACTGAGGGAGAGCATCTGCTTTTAAAGGATACATATAAGCGCCAATATGCATCACTTTTTCCTCTTCCCGGTAATGGTTTAAGGCATTATTAAAGTAGGCCAGGGTATGTGGAGAAGTAATGAGATCATCTTCAAATACGATTACCTGATCGTACTCTTCAATTAATTGGGTAACTCCTGTAATTATGGCATTGGCTAAGCCTGCATTAATCTTACTCTCAATTACTTTAACAGATTTAAAGCCATCAGCTTTTTTAATGATTTTTCTTACTTCGGCAACTTTTTCTTTATCGGTATCGGTTTTGGCACCATCAGAGAAAATATACAAATGGCTTTCTGCTGCAAGCTCATTTTGCTGTAGAAATTGTAATGTTCGCTCAGTATGTTGCGGACGGTTGTATACGAAAAGTGCGATCGGAGCAAGGTTTTGCATGTTGTTTTATTTCTATTAAGCTTACAATAAACTGGCCAGTTATACTTTCAATACGTCATTTAGACTGGAGCACCGCGGAATGGAGAAATCTTTTATAAGATTTAGCTTTGCTTACTGCATCACATCTCGGGTTCACTTTTATATGATTAACAGACGATAACCCAATGATCGTCATCCTAATAGCTGTCGGATGCATAGGGGAACAGCTTGTTCAAATCGTTGAGAAAGTAACATTTCAGGCTAGTGATTCTTGTTTTAAAGATTGCTTCGTCGGCTGAAAAAGCCTTCTCGCAATGACGATTTCATGAAGGTTAATTCTACTGTCAATCATATTGATTTTTAAAAAACTACTTTTCGAAAGTACGGCAAACTTAAATAATATCCTTAACTACTAAAATATATGTAACTCTTGATCTGATTTTTGAGTTAACACGGTATAAGCGTTGGCAAACTGTTCCTGCTTTTTCCTCCCTAATAAATTACCTAAGGTTTTCTTTATCCGGTATTCAAGCTCTATTTTTAGCGTTTTAGTAAACGTTTTGGGTACTTTTCTGTTCACAAACTCATTAAATTTTACGGTTTCAGTAGCTGTCATCGATACCTTATCTGCTAAAATTTCCAGCCCTTCGCTTCGCAGTAAAAACCTGAGCGAAGTTGGAGTGTACATGTTAATATGCCCATAATCCAGAAAGTGTTTCATGCGTTTGTCTACATCAAAACGGTAGTCTTTGGGTACTTCTACTACTATGTATTTTGCTACGCGTTTTAATTCCCTGATGAGTAGCCTTTCGTGTTCTACATGCTCCAGAACGTGCGCAAGAATAACCAGGTCAAATGTATTGTCTTGATAAGGAATTTCGTAACCGTCAAAAGTTTGGGCTTCTTTTAAACTGGAAAGTTTACGGCTTTTTATAAGGTCAACACCGCTTTGGGCAATTTCTAAGGCATAAAGTTCTGGCGCAAAATGCCATTCATTTAAAAAATGTAAAATGCTGCCATCTCCGGCACCAACCTCCAGTACTTTTTTAGGTTTTAGTCCTTTGCATACGTCGACAATGTTTTGGGCTTTATATTTTGCGCCGAGCATTCTCCATGCTACATCGCTATTGGTATAAAAATTATCGTAGGCTGTTTTTACTTCTTCGCTTAACATGGTTCTGATGGGTTAAATACCTAGGCAATTATCCTGTTTATAAAAAACAGAGGTCGCTTTTTCATAGAAAAGCCCCGGCGAAATGCCGCTAAAGCTGATCTCTTTGAAACCTTTGGCTTTTAATAAGGTGCGGGCAGGCTGATAAACCTCACGTTCACTATCATCCAGAACAAGTACGCCATTTGCTGAAAGGGCATCAACGCTATATTTGCAACAGTTTACACGGTCGCGTCCATCAACAATAATAATATCGAATTTTTTGCCAATCAGCGTTGCTTTTTTCGCGTATTCTCCATCTTTCTCCAGCTGGCAGAATATCATTTCAGCATTTCCCGGACTTGTGTTTTTAACTTTATCAAACCAACCTTTATCGTGCTCAACCGAAGTTACAGAGCCAGCTCTTTCAGCATAAAAAATGGTTGAACTGCCAGAACCATATTCGAAAATATGCTGTGATTTGTTTATCCGTTCTTTAATAAAATCGATAAAAGAATAGGTTACCCAAGGCAAAGCCTTACCTTTTCCGTCTACAGCCTGTTTTTTATCAAAGGCCGTAAACCAGCCAATGCTGTTCAGGTAGCCCTTATGTCCGTATGATAATAGTGCCTTAAGCCTGCTTGGCTTTGCAATTAATGTGCTTAATGCTTTAAGAGTACTCAACGTTTAAATATTTTTTGAAATGCGGTGACCAAAAATAGTGATTTTAACATCATTATGCCTTGTTGCCGAGTTTTTGGAATTAATAAAAGATAAAATGTGGATACAAAGCATGCTATAAGGGTCGCAACTGATGCGCCTATGCCACCATATTTGGGTATTAACCAGAGATTTAGAAGGATATTTACAACTGCGCCCGCAGCAGTTCTGTAAAATGATATTTTGGTGAAGCCTTCTGCAACTAAATATTGGGAACTTGCTGTGCCAAGAAACACGAAAATACCCGACCAGATGTGAATAGAAAGCATAGGACCAGCTCCATCATATTTCCCCCTGTAAATTAAATGGATAATGTCTGCTGCAAAAAAGCTGATGAATAATGCAACTGGCAGGCTTATAAAAACAAGCAGATCGTAGAGATTTTTAAGACGTTTTTGATAACGGTTTAAATCTGTTTTTTTGGCATTTAATAATGCGGGAAATACGGAGGTGACAATGGCAACGGGGATGAAATACCAGGCTTCACTCAAATTCTGGGCAGAACTATAGATCCCGATCGCCTTACTACCTATGCTTTTTAGCATTACCACATCGATTTTCATGTAGATGGAGACCATCACAGCTGAAAGGATCAATGGAGAAGATTTTTTTAACAGAGATTTTGCTCTTTCCTTGTTAAAACTCCAATCGAAAATACTAAACCCTCTTTTTTGGTAAATGATAATCAAACCTAATGCTAAGATTAAGCCTTCCAAAACATAAGCAAAAACAATATAAATTAAGGGCAGGCCCAATACAATAATAGTAACCTTAACAATGGAAATGATAATGAGACATAGATTCTGAACCTGCACAACATACTTTGACTGTACCTGCGATTGAAAATAGGCATCGATAACATTAAAAGATTTAAAAAAAGAAGCAAAAGCGAGCAGACCAACCAATAAGGTTAAAGGTTGCCCTGGCTTAAAAGACAGATGGTGGCTGATGAGATAAATTCCAATAGCTATGGGAATGAGCAGTGCATTTGTCACGATTCGTAGCCATAGCGATGTACCAAGAATTTCATCGCGTTTATTGGGGGCCTGAATAATTTCACGGATAATGAAAGTATCGAGGCCTAAAGCGCCCACCGCCGCAAGTATGGCAACTAAAGACAGTCCAAAACTTAAATCTCCAAATAGAATTGGGCCGAGATAACGCGTAATTAAAACATTTACAATCAAACTCAGGCCTTTGCCGAAAATCACCCACCCGGTATTCTTTAAATACTTGTTAAATGCTTCTTCGTCAAAACCTTTTATGGTGGGTAATTTCATTAACGCAAAGATGTAAAAAAATGTGTGTTAAGTAAGGTGCTGAAAATTCAAAATATTTTATGGTCTTTAGAACTATCCCTTCTTTTGTTTCCAGCGCCTTTGTCTCAGTTGTTTTTAGTATCAGTCGTAGGAATAACAAGCTAACCACTTCTTTTTGTTGCTACCGTAACAGGCAAAATGTATTGCAGGCATTGGAGGGTAAAAAACGTATTTATGGTCACAGATTTTAGGATTAGCCAGGTATTAATTTAGGTCTGAAAGCTCTTTTCTATTCTTTCCAACTGTTTTAAGTGATGCTTTAAATGTATTTCTATAAACCTAAGCCAGTGTTTAGCATTTAAATACCCTAATCTTGGGTGTTTTGTTTTGCTGGTGAATTTTGCATGTGCAAGCAAATGGTAATTATCGTCCAAAGCATTTTCAAATTCTAAAATAAAATCGAGTGCTTCTTTTTTACTGATTTTTTTTACGCGCTCTTCCAGCCGTTTAGGCACTTTATACTTTTGTGCCGGAGGTAATGTGCCCAACAATAATATCAGCTTTACTATAAAATGAGTGGGTTTGCTTTCTCCTTTGCCGTTTGCCGCATTTTCCAGGGCGATTAGCGAAAGCAGGCTCGAATCAAATATATGTGAATATACTTCGCTATAACTCCAGCCGGAAATTGGTGGAATAGTCTGGAAAATATCTTCAGGGTAACGCGATAATTTCGATTTATAGGCATCGACCACCCTATGGATCGATGCCTTAACTTTTGCAGCCGTCATTTAATAAAGGTAAGCCGAATTACGGTTTCTCCAAATACTTTAAAAATTCATCTTTATAATAAGGAAATTCAAATATCTCGGCAATCGTAAAATAATTTTGCGGATCTACAACGGTTTGATAGAGGCTTTTGGCAATTTTTAACCGTTCTTCATCAAATGTGAATGTTTTAAGAATAAGTTTGCTCTGACTGCTGGAAAACGAAGCATTTTTACTGATCGCATTGATCAATCTTACCCTTTCGCTGTCAAAATTGGATCTTTTATAACTGGTATAAAATTCCTGAAAAGCCTCCGGAGATAATAAACGGTAGTAAGGATCAGGTTGTGGCGGCATTGCCGGAACAATGCCTGTATTAAAAGCTCCGGTGTAATCATCAAAATCATCAAGTGCGTACTGCCTGTTTCGAAAGATATTCAGCTGTTTCAGCGTAATTAAACTTCTATTATCCAAGCTTAAAACAAGCCTTTGTTCCGGGGTCACGCTGATCTGCTGTTTTAAGATTACCGTATTGCCCTGAATAATAGATAGTATGGGTGCAGAATTATAGACATCATAAAAACGGAATCTGCCGGTAGCAGACGAAACGAATTCTTCGTCGAGATATACGGTGTACCTGCCCGGATTAACGATTTCCAGGAAAACTTCGGCAGATCTGCGGTTGTTTTGAGCGAAACTTAGGGTAGCAAAAAGCACAGCCACTCCTAAAAAGATGGTTTTTTTCATTTTAATTAAGGTTTCATTTGTGTGTGTTTTGAATTAATGCGAAACAAATGCCAAAACCAAAACAAAAAAGAGCAGTATTCAAAAAATTGTTAATAACTCTTTCAAATGAACAATTTGCTGTTTTACATCTTCAGGTTTTTCCTTTTGCAAAGGATTAAAAAAGATGGCTTCCATACCAAAGTTGAGTGCGCCGTAGATATCGGCTTCAAGGCTATCACCTATCATGATGCTTTCTGCTTTGATCGCTTGTGCTTTATCCAAGGCATATTCAAAAATGATGGGATTAGGTTTGTTTACACCTACATCTTCCGAAATAATCACATTTTCGAAATATGGATTAAGATTTGAAAGGTTCATTTTGGTTAAGGTGGTTTCCTTAAAACCATTTGAAATAATATGAAGGGTATATTTTTGCTGTAGATAACTTAAAACATTTTCTGCACCTTCAAATAAATTGGTTTTGGTAGGTGAAATACTGACGTAATCATCTTCAAACTGATGCGGCACTGCGTCAGGATGAATACCCAGTTGAATAAAAGTTTTGCTAAAGCGTTCTGACCTTAAAAAATCCTTGGTGATTTTACCTAGATGATAATCAGCCCACAACTGATGATTATTTTGGGTGTAAGTACTGATGAAATCGGCACAGGATTTAAGTCCAAGTGTTTCTAACTGATAAGTATGATAAAGTTCATTTAGTGTTTCTTCTGCATTGCGGTCGAAGTCCCAAATAGTATGGTCTAGGTCGAAGAAGATGTGTTTTTTCATTTATGATGTTTTCACAAAGGTAACTTAATGATCTCTGATTTACAGATAAACCTAAGTTTGATTATTTATTGCCGTTTTTCATTTTTTCTCCTACTGTGATGCAGCAACCTTTGTTCCTAAACCGATTCGATAAGCTTTATATTTACTACCATGTCTAATGTAGTAAATTACGCATACATTAAACTTGTTTATTGGAGCGGAAGACCTTCATAAAACAACCAGTTTCTTCACATAGCGAGGATTTGAAATGATCGGGACTACACATCACCAAGGACCACTGCATGCTCATTTCCAAATCCTATTTCGGTCGGTGCGACACCAGCCTATAGTATAATATTCTTATTGCAAGGAGCGCAGGTTTAGTACAAAACACTGAGTTTCCTCCCGTCTTCCGCTTGTACGCTTCGCTGCCTTGTTCCTCGTTGCTGCAGGGTACCGCTGCAACCGGGGCTATCTGGCTACACCTGCATTTCATTTTAGGGGTGTTGGGTGCAGCAGCCTTTGTTGCCAAACCCGATTGAAGCGAACACGAAGTGAAACGGAGTAAAGCGAAAAGCGGGGCTATCCACCGCCGAGGATTACTGCATGCTCATTTTCAAACCCTATCTCGGCCGGTGCGACACCAGTCCATAGTATAATATTCTTAATTCTTATTGAAAGCAGCGCAGAGCCAGTACGGCACATAAAATTTCCTCCCGTCTTCCGCTTATACGCTTCGCTGCCTCGTTCCTCGTTGCTTGCAGGGTACCGCTGCAACCGGGGATAAATGGCTACAGCTGCATTTCATTTTCGGGGTGTTGGGTGCAGCAGCCTTTGTTGCTAAACCCGGATTGAAGCGAACACGAAGTGAAACGGAGTAAAGTGAAAAGCGGGGCTATCCACCGCCAAGGATTACTGCATGCTCATTTTCAAACCCTATCTCGGTCGGTGCGACACCAGTCCATAGTATAATATTCTTATTGAAAGCAGCGCAGAGTCAGTACGGCACATAAAATTTCCTCCCGCCTTCCGCTTATACGCTTCGCTGCCTCGTTCCTCGTTGCTTGCACGGTACCGCTGCAACCGGGGTAAATGGCTACAGCTGCATTTCATTTTCGGGGTATTGGGTGCAGTAGCCTTTGTTGCCAAACCCGATTGAAGCGAACACGAAGTGAAACGGAGTAAAGTGAAAAGCGGGGCTATCCACCGCCAAGGATTACTGCATGCTCATTTCCAAACCCTATCTCGGCCGGTGCGACAGCAACCGATAGTATGATCATCCAAATTCGGCTAAATAATGGGCAACTTTTAAATCAATTTCTTCTATAAGCGCCTCATCCATGTACTGATAATCATCTGGAATATCCAAAGTAATTATTTCTTTTTCATAAACTTCCTGAGGGAAACGTTCCGTAATTCTTTGTTTGTGTTTTTTCTCCATCACAAAAATCAGATCAGCCCAGATAATCAGTTTTGCATTGATTTTAATTCTTGCTGATGGTTCCGTTCCGGCTGATCTTACCTGATGCCCGGGGTGATTTTTATACATGGTTTCGGCAGTTGCGCTACGCCATTTGTTTCTGCTGCAAACAAAGAGGATATTCATTTATATTGAACGTTACAGACTCCGGACTAAAGACTCTAGACTGAGGACTAACCTAAACCTTCTCTCCATAAGCTAAATCGCCCGCGTCGCCAAGGCCTGGCACAATGTAAGATTTACTGGTCATTTCCTGGTCTATTGCGCCAAGCCAAAGTTTTGCTTTAGGCAGGTTGGCACGTACGTGGGCAACACCTTCGGCGCTCGCTATTGCAGCAACAATATGAAGCTCGGCAATTTTATAGCGGTTAATCAGCTCTTTACAGCACATCACCATGCTTTGTCCCGTTGCCAGCATCGGATCAGCCATAATCAATACTTTTCCATCCAGATCCGGAGTAGAAATATAATCCATTTGAATGATAAAATCTTCTCCCTGATCCATTTTACGATAAGCAGAGATAAAACAGCATTCGCCTTTGTCGAAGATGTTGAGCAGTCCCTGCTGAAGCGGAAGTCCGGCCCTGAGTATAGTAGCCAGGACGGGCTGCTCGGCCAAAACACCACAAGTTGATACACCTAAGGGAGTTACGATATCCTTGTCGGTATATTTCAATGATTTGCTGATCTCGTAGGCGAAAAATTCGCCAAGCCGCTCCATGTTTTTGCGAAAACGCATCGAGTCTTTCTGGATGTGCTCGTCACGAAGTTCTGCAATGAAAGTATTGGCAATAGATTTTGTCTTGCTGATATCGAAAATCATGGTGTTACGTAAATATTATAGATTTGCGGCAAATTGTTTAATCACTAAATGTAGCAATTCCCGGTTAAATTATGTTTCATTAAAGTCAGTTCCCCGCATAACGAAGCATTTCTTCGAAAAGTGACTTCAACTTCCTGTATTTGGGATGATCCGACAAGCTTTTCAAGTTCCAGCTACTGTAAAAAGTTCCGTTTACCACCTTAACTGCATCAATATATTGGTGCATTTCTTTTACTGCTGCTGGTCGGGTTAGAAATTGCAGGATATGATCAGTTAAACAGTATGAATTGACTACCAGTGGTGTTACTTTCTCCAACTGAAGGTCATACCAGTTAAATGGTGTACATGTTCCTGCCCGAAACCCCATCACATGATCGTAACCCATAGAATAATCAGAAGTGATGCCGGAGTTAAGGAGATTTAAATAGCATATTGGGAATCTTAACGCATCCAGCTGCTGGCTGGTTAGCTTGGTGAGGTTTGGGTTTATCTTTTTTAGCTTCACCAAACCTTCTTTAATTTCAGTCATTTTCTGCTTGTCGCTGGCGCAGGGCCTCAACAAACCAACCGATTGGTTATTCAAGGTTTTAGAAATATCATTTGTTCTGATGTAATCGATTGGAACATCAGGAAAATCGACGAAATAAAGGGGACTATTTTTCTTTGAAGCAAACATTTCGTTTACCTGCTCAAGTACTTGTTCGTTGTTGATTCCGATTCCTGTTAACCTGTCAAATTTAGCATTCAGGTAATTATTTTCCTTTTTAAAAAGCGCACTGAAAATAAATTTGGTCCTGTTCAGGAAACCTTCAGGCAAATGGGTTAACATACTAAAATGGATGGTGGGCCAGTGCTGAAATTTCTTTTCCTGAAATTTAAAGTCCGGATGCTTTTTCCTGATGATACTTTTAATCATCAATGCCCACTCATCGATAATCGGCTTATCCAACACCCGCCATTTATGCTGGTAACTTTTTGATGCCTTAAAGGCATCTTCCGTATTTCGATGATGAAGGTATTCTTCGTAACGGCTGATTATAAAAAAGGAGGCCGCAAAAACATCGAATGGTAAGGCAGACCGATCGACAGGAAACGGTACCTGAGATTCACCAAATGATAAAGTTTTTGGTTTAATATCCTCTAATTTGTTGGAGAAAAGCAAGGGGGTGCTTTTAAAGAAAAGTTCTTCACCCAAAGGCTCATCGCCATAACTGATTTTGATGTGGGTACTTTGCAAAAAATATTGGCTGTTGCCTGTAAATTCTATTTCTGCTTTAAGAACATCTTTAAAAATGAAATTGAAGATATATTTAATTCTGGGCGTTAATATGTTGGAAAAGATGATCAGGTGCATAACTTTATTTTAATAACGCGGTATTTAAAAAAAGAGTACAAGAAATATATCTTAGCCTAATATTAACCTAAAAATATTGACCATTAAAAATTAACGGTAATTTAACACCGGAACACTATCTAATACAAAAATTACAGTTAAAAGTTTGCCGTGAATTTCTTTTCAGGATAAAGGATTTTGGTGCTTTTGCGGTTATTACCCTTTACTACATGAACTATACTCATCTGATCATCGAACATATCGTATAAAATACTGTCATTAACTTCAACAGATTTTAAGGTAGGCACTTTTTCAACTTCCAGGTAAATATTGGTGGCTTCATGATCGATCTCAAATCCGATATAATTCATTGAAACGGCCTTGCCATTGGCTTTGAGCTGTAAATGAGCAAGCAGGTATTTTTTTACCAGCACATCCATGGCACTTTTCATATTCGGATTACTCAGATCAGTTTTTTGTTTGTATAATCTGGCCAGAATGGCCTCGAAATCGTCAGAAAAGATTCTACAGCTTATTTCTAAGGTCTTATCCTTTGCATTAAAGTTAACTTCGGTTGTGCTTACGTGCAAGGGATGTTTAGTGCCTGCTTTAACAGAAAAAAAAGCACAGCACAAAAACAGCAGGAGATATTTTAATTTATGCATCGGTTTTTTTTAAGAAGTACAAAGTTATGACTTAAAATTAAGGAAGATAATAGATTTAAATAGCTAAGACCGTAACAAATTTAGTATTTATGCTTTTGTTTGACGGATATTTGGGGATTTATCATTAAAAAATCTAATTTTAACTGTTGTAAACTATTTTAGTTCCAATAGTTAGCTTATTATTCATGCCCTTACAAGATTTTATTTTTTATTTTAAATTGGGTTGGGCGCACATTATCAGTGCCGATGCTTTAGATCACCAGCTATTTATTTTAGCCCTGGTGGCTATTTATAGTTATGTTAATTTAAAACAGGTGCTGATATTGGTTACGGCCTTTACCATTGGCCATTCATTCACCTTACTTTTAAGCGTTTTGGATATCATCAGGTTTGATAGTAAATGGGTAGAATTCCTGATTCCCTGTACCATCGTCATTACGGCAATCAGCAATCTGTTCAGGAAAAATTTCTCTTTGAAATCAATCAAGATCAATTACTTTTTGGCATTGGGTTTCGGGCTTATCCACGGAATGGGTTTTGCAAATTCCATCCGAATCATGCTGGCCAAAGATCAGCAAATTGGCTGGGGCCTGTTTGGTTTTAACTTAGGTTTAGAGGCCGGGCAGGTTTTTATGGTCATTATTATTCTTTTAATTACCTTTTTAATTTTTAATTATACCCGCATAAAACGAATGAGTTGGGTTTTATTTATATCATCAGCCGTATTTAGCCTGGCTTTAAAAATGGCTTTAGAGCGAATTCCTTTTTAATGAAATATAACAATGAATAAACTATTTACTTTAACCGGCCTGCTTATCTTCTCCGGAGGTTTGGCTATGGCGCAAAATATTCAGAATAACCCTGGCAGCAACCATGGGAATAAGTTTGAGCAGTTGGGTACTATTTTACCTACCCCTAACGAACAGCGTACAGCCAGCGGGGCACCCGGTGTTAAATATTGGCAGCAGCGTGCCGATTATAATATCAAATGTGAGCTGGACGAGAAAAACCTGCTGTTAACAGGAACTGAAACCATCACCTACACCAACAACTCTCCTGACCCTTTAACTTATATCTGGCTGCAGCTTGATGAGAATGAGCATAGCACAGATAGAAATGCAAACTATCAGGATGCGACAAAGATGCCCGCAATAGGCACCACTAAAATGTTAGACCAGTTAAGTACAACTGGTAACAATGGCTATGGTATCAATATTACGAAATTAACCGATGCGGCCGGTAAAAACTTACCTTACACCGTTAACAAAACGATGATGAGGGTTGATTTGCCGGTAGCATTGAGAACCGGGCAGAAATTTAACTTCAACATCAATTGGAATTATAAAATTTCCGACCGGATGAGTGTTGGTGGACGAGGTGGTTATGAATTTTTCCCGGGAGATGGAAACTACCTGTTTACCATGACCCAGTGGTACCCGCGTTTGTGCGTATACAGCGATTTTCAGGGATGGCAAAACCACCAGTTTACTGGCAGGGGCGAATTTGCCTTAACCTTTGGCGATTTTAAAGTACAAATGACTGTTCCGGCAGATCATCTTGTGGGTTCAACGGGAGAGTGTATTAATTATAGCGCCGTTTTAAGCCCAACACAGTTGAGCCGATATAATGCAGCAAAAACGGCTGCCGCGCCTGTGGAAATCCAGACCCTGGCCGAAGCGAAACTGGCAGAAACCAAAAAATCTACGGCTAAAAAAACCTGGGTTTTTAATGCTAATAATGTCCGTGATTTTGCGTGGACATCTTCCCGCAAATTTATCTGGGATGCCATGCCTCAAAAAATTCAGGCCAATAACAACACCGTAATGTGCATGAGTTTTTATGGAAAAGAAGCTTATAACCTATACAGTAAATTTTCTACGCGTGCAGTAGCGCACACCATTAAAACCTATTCAGATTTCACCATTCCATATCCTTATCCCGTTGCGCAAAGTATCGAGGCAGCAAATGGAATGGAATATCCGATGATCTGTTTTAATTATGGACGTACCGATGCAGACGGAACATATAGCGAAAGCACTAAAAATGGTATGTTAGGGGTTATTATTCATGAAGTTGGGCATAACTTTTTCCCAATGATTGTAAATAGCGACGAGCGCCAATGGACCTGGATGGATGAAGGTTTGAATTCTTTTGTGGAGTATTTGACCGAGGAGCTTTGGGATAATAAATTTCCAAGTAAAAAAGGACCGGCCTATACCATTGTTGATTACATGAAATTGCCTAAAGATGAGTTGGAACCCATTATGACTAACTCTGAAAATATTGCGCGTTTTGGTCCAAATGCCTATTCAAAACCAGCTACAGGATTAAATATTCTCCGCGAAACCATTATGGGCAGAGAACTTTTCGATTATGCATTTAAGGAATACTCGAGAAGATGGGCCTTTAAACATCCTCAGCCTGCTGATCTTTTCCGTACCATGGAAGATGCCAGTGGCGAAGATTTAGATTGGTTTTGGAGGGGATGGTTTTACGGAACCGATCCATGTGATATATCTTTAGACAGCGTGAAATTTGCAAAAGCCGATTTTCCTAAAGAAGTTCCTGCTGCCAGATCGAGAATGGTTAAAATTGAGAGGCCTGCCGTAAATGCTTTTGAGGATATTTCTAAAATCAGAAACCGCGAAGACAAAAAAATCAGCTTCTACGTAGATAAAAACACAGCGGCTCAGGATTTTTATTATAAATACGATAGAGGATTGGTTACGGTTGATACAACTGTTGCCACGAAAATGGATATGACACCACCTATAGAAGCGGTTGCAGAAGCTGATCAAGGTAAATATGCCAACCAGTTTTTATACGAACTGAGTTTTAGCAATAAAGGTGGTTTGGTAATGCCTATTATTGTAGAGTTTACCTATAAAGATGGAACAAAAGAAATAGACCGTATCCCTGCGCAGATCTGGAGACACAATGAACTTAAAACTTCTAAATTCTATGTGAAAAACAAAGAGGTGGCTTCAATTTTAATTGATCCTTTACGCGAAACCGCTGATATTGACACGTCTAACAATACGTGGGGCGGTAAAGCCAAAGAAAGTAAGTTTAAAGTATATAAAGCAAAAGCTGGTGGGGCTGTAAGAGGCCAGTCAGTTGGCAAAAACCCAATGCAGGCTGCTGCTGGGAAATAATGTATCATTATTCCTCCGATCGTCATTCCCAACTTGATTGGGAATCCTAAATCTTTAGGATGAAGAAACTCTTTTGAAACTCCCCGTTGAATTTTGTTCAACGGGGAGTTTTCATTTTTAACCTAGTAAATCCAAAATTAAACTTTTGATTTACAAGGTTGGAATAAGTTTAGATACTATAAATGACATATTGAATTTTGAGGTTCCTTAAATATCAATTTTCAACTTTCCTGACTTTCGTCTGTTACCCTTTTAATGTTAAGTCTTATAATTCCCCGCGATTTATCTTTAATAAACGGAGGAAAGAACACAATAATGGATTTAACATCAATTTTTATTAAGTTTGATATACTCATGAAATTTAAAATCACTTCAGAATATAAACCTACCGGAGATCAGCCAAATGCGATAAGACAGCTGGTAGACGGTGTAAATGCTAATGAACACTACCAAACCTTATTGGGTGTAACCGGATCAGGAAAAACGTTCACGATAGCCAATGTAATTGAACAGACCCAAAAGCCTGCTTTAATTTTAAGTCATAATAAAACCCTGGCTGCACAACTATATGGGGAGTTCAAGAATTTCTTTCCGGAAAATTCGGTGAATTACTTTGTTTCTTATTATGATTATTACCAGCCGGAAGCCTTTATCGCTTCAAGTAATACCTATATCGAAAAAGACCTGAGCATAAATGAGGAGATTGAAAAACTGCGCTTACGCACCACCTCATCATTAATGAGTGGCCGGCGCGATATTATCGTAGTATCATCCATATCCTGTATTTATGGTATGGGGAATCCCGAAGATTTTTCCCGGATGGTTTTTCGCTTTGGTGTAGGCCTTCGGATTTCGAGAAATGCATTTTTGCATAGTTTAGTAGAAATTTTATATTCCAGGACAACTACAGACTTTAAACGCGGAACTTTTAGGGTTAAAGGCGATACTGTTGATGTTTATCCGGCATATCTGGATCATGCTTACCGCATTTCTTTTTTCGGCGATGATATCGAAGAACTTTCAGCAATTGATCCCGTTTCAGGTAAAACGCTCGAAAAACTGGAAGATATGGCCATCTATCCGGCCAACCTTTTCGTTACGCCAAAAGACCGGTTCAATCAATCCATTTGGGGTATACAGGAAGAATTGGAGATCCGAAAAAACCAATTGATTGCCGATCGGCATCTACTGGAAGCAAAGAGATTGGAGGAACGGACCAATTTCGATATCGAAATGATGAAAGAACTGGGTTATTGCTCCGGTATTGAAAATTATTCCCGGTTCTTTGATGGAAGACAGCCGGGTATGCGCCCTTTCTGTTTGCTGGATTATTTTCCTGATGATTATTTAATGGTCATTGATGAAAGCCACGTAACTGTTCCGCAGATCAGGGCCATGTACGGCGGAGACCGGTCAAGGAAATTATCTTTGGTTGAATATGGGTTCCGTTTGCCGGCCGCATTGGATAACCGGCCTTTAAATTTCAACGAATTCGAAGCCCTTGCGCCACAAACCATTTATGTGAGTGCTACCCCTGCAGAATACGAGCTGGAAAAATCAGAAGGGGTGGTAGTAGAGCAGGTCATCAGACCTACCGGATTACTAGATCCTGTTATAGAGGTCAGGCCTGCCATTAACCAGGTTGATGATCTTTTGGATGAAATAGACCTTACGATAAAAGATGGTGGCCGTGTGCTGGTTACTACGCTAACCAAACGTATGGCTGAAGAGTTAACGAAATATCTTGATCGCTTAAATATCAAAACCAGGTATATCCATTCAGAAATTAAAACTTTGGAAAGGGTAGAAATTCTGCGTGGTTTACGCCTGGGCGAATTTGATGTTTTGGTGGGTATTAACCTGTTAAGGGAAGGTTTAGATTTACCAGAAGTTACCCTGGTAGCGATTTTAGATGCGGATAAAGAAGGGTTTTTAAGATCAGAAAAATCGCTGATTCAAACCATTGGCCGTGCGGCCCGTAATGATCGTGGCCGGGTAATCATGTATGCAGATGGCATTACGGAAAGTATGGAAAAAACCATTTCAGAAACGAACAGGCGCAGGGACATACAGATTGCCTATAATCTTGAAAATGGCATTGTACCCAAAACGGTCGGCAAATCGAGAGAAGCAATTTTAGAACAGACCTCTGTACTCGATTTCTCGCAAAAAGCAAGCGATAATAAAGCAAAAGCCTATGTAGAAAATGCTGAAATCAGTATTGCGGCAGATCCAATTGTACAGTATATGGGTAAGGCCGAACTCCAGAGGGCAATTGATAACACCCGTAAGGATATGCAGAAAGCAGCAAAAGATATGGACTTTTTACAAGCTGCAAAGCTACGTGATGAAATGTTTGCGCTGGAAAAGATGTTTAACGAAAAATTCAGCAAGTAACGATTTGGTTTTAAAGATTGATTTTTAGATAATTTGAGTTAGAATTGCTTTCAATAAAATTATCTAAAAATCATCAAATGAGATTTCTAAAGTGGGTAGTGCTAATCTTACTTGGCGTTCCGGGGCTTAAAAGTCATGCCCAAAATGCTGCGGCAATTTATCTTCCTCTTGGGGGCAATGCTTACAGTTCTTTACATGAAGATGCTGTAAAAAGCTTGTCTGACCGTGGAATTGTTAACTGGTCTAACCCAGGTGAATATTTTACAGCCTATCTAAGGGTTTCAAAGCCAGGTACGCTGTTCATTTCTATTAAAGATAAACCTGTGGTTGAAGGGCAATCTACTTTAGAATTTTCTATTAACAATCAATCCAAAAAAGTAAGTTTTGATGAAGCTAAAACTTTTGACGGTAAAATTGGCGATTGGATAATCAAAGATACCGGCTATGTTGCCATCACCATAAAAGGGATAGACAAAAGTGGCACTCAATTTCCTTTCATCCAAACGTTAAGCATTAGCGGAACGGCAATAGAGGGAAAAACTGCTTACGTAAAAAACAATGATGGCAATTTCTTTTACTGGGGCCGGCGCGGACCATCGGTTCATTTAAATTATCAACAGCCTGAAAATATAAATGCAGAATGGTACTATAACGAAGTAACCGTGCCAAAAGGAGAAGATAAGTTAGGTTCCTATTTTATGGCTTGTGGTTTTGGTGAAGGTTATTTTGGTATGCAGGTGAACAGCCCGACGGAAAGACATATCTTATTTTCGGTATGGAGTCCTTTCAATACAGATGATCCTAAAAGTATTCCCGAAGCGCATAAGATCAAAATGCTAAAGAAAGGCGAAGGTGTATACACAGGAGAATTTGGAAACGAAGGCGCCGGGGGCCAGAGCTACCTAAATTATATATGGAAAGCAGGAAACACCTATAAGTTTTTGCTGCATGGGGCGCCCGGAAAAGATAGCTTAACCACATATACTGCTTATTTCTTTATTCCCGAAACCAATAAATGGAAGTTGATAGCCAGCTTTTCCAGGCCGAAGACTAATACTTATTTAAAACGCTTCCATTCCTTTTTAGAAAACTTTTCACCAGTGCAGGGAGATTTATCACGAAAAGTTTTGTTTGATAACCAATGGATCTGCGATGATAAAGGAACATGGACCGAATTAAAGGTTGCGCGCTTCACTACTGATAATACCGGAGCAAAAGGCTATCGGATGGACTATCAGGGAGGGATCAATAAAGGTGCTTTCTATTTAAAAAATGGAGGTTTTTTTAATAATTATACCATGCCGGGAAAAATCTTTAGCAGAAGCACTAAAGGTAAAAAACCTGAAATTGATTTCAGCAAACTACCCTGACATTCAAAATAATTATGGAATTTTGAAATCTTTATTATCATTTTATTACAGCACAAATGGACGGGCAAAATAGAAAAGACATTTATCCGGGCTTGGAAGTCGGAATTATACTGAAGAAAGATCAGCGATCAGGAAACATCACCTATGGCGTGGTGAAAGATCTGCTTACTTCATCCGCATTTCATTCCCGGGGGATAAAAGTAAGACTGGAAGATGGTCAGGTTGGCCGCGTAGCAGAAATTATAGAAGATTAAAGCAATATTTAAACTTTTATCGCCCTATTTGCGTATTATATTTGTAATCAGATTGCAATTAAAGGCTGAAAAAGTAACAAAATAAATGTTACGACGTCTATATTTGTAACAACAGTTATTTAAAGCATGGCATTAGTAAAATTCGTTTTTATTACAATATTGGTACTTTGGCTGATCAGAATGTTGATTAGGCTAATTTTACCTATGCTGTTTAATAACCTGGCCAGCAAAATGCAAAGTCAGGCTACAGGACAGCAGCAACAGCGGCGACAGAAACCTGAAGGTTCTATTTCTATCGACTATATGCCGCCAAAACCCGATCAAAGTAAAACAGATAAACTTGGCGATTTCGTAGACTACGAAGAAGTAAAATAAACTAAACCCCGAACTTGTTTCGGGGTTTTTTGTTAATGTCGTTCCGTTGTCAGTTCTCCCCGCGTCATCGTCACCCTGAATTTATTTCAGGGTCTTATCAAAAGTGTATCATCGCATATTACAATTCAGCTTGAAATCTGATGACCTCGTTTCTCTTCTCAATTAGTTTCAGCAAATATTTTTTAAGAAATACTTTTTCTGCCAACCATCCTGCTATTCCAAAAGGCGCTTCAAATTCAAAAATATCAGTCATCTCTGTTTGAGAACCTATTGTTTTAAACAGGTGTTGGTGATGGAGTTTTTTAAAAGGTCCCTTAATCATTTCGTCAATGAACAACGTTGGATATTCCATTGCGCTAATCTTATTGGTCATTTTAAACAAAATGCCAAAGTGTTTTGCTTGCCAGGTTACAGATTCATTTATACTGATCAACCCACTTTTCTTTCCAGCGATGGCTTTCTCACCAGAACTTAGCATCGACTGTAGATGAAGGTCAATACTTCTGGCCAGGTCGAAACAGCGCGCGATGGGTGCATTAATCACTGTTTTTAAGATAATGGTTGGCATACTTTCCGTTTTTAATTACCACTACTTTTGGTGCTGCCTGCTTAGCTCGGTCATTGCTTCATCAATCTTTCCGTATCTGAAATCAAATCCATTATTTATCAATATTGTTGGTTTAACCCATCGGCTTTTTAAAATCAGTTCCGTTTCCGTACCGATAATTTTCGCACCAATAGCTAATAACCAGACTGGTGCAGGCAAGCCAAAACTGCGACCAAAAGCTTTTCTGATGCTGCGCATGAAAACATGATTCTTAACCGCTTCTGGCGCAGTGCAATTTACAACTCCTTTAATTTCCGGATGGTCAAGTAGCCATTCAATACTTCTTGCGGTGTCCTCTTCATGGATCCAGCTCATGTATTGTTTGCCACTGCCCTGTTTGCCGCCCATACCCAATTTCACCAGGTTAAGTAAGCGTGGGAATGCTCCATCTTTCAGACCTAAAACAATACCCATTCTAAGTGCTATTTTTCGGGTGTTGGGCGTGTTGGTTTTAAAAAAACAGTTTTCCCAGGCTTTGCATACCTCAACAGAGAAGCCGTTGCCGATTTCGCCTGTAAATTCATCCTGTGGTCGGTCATCTGCATGGCGGTAAATGGTTGCAGAAGTAATGTTGATCCAAAGTTTTGGTGGATTTTTTATTTCTTCAATGGCTTTACCAAGTAAATGGGTAGGAATCAACCGGGAATCAAAAATTTCTTTTTTGTTTTTCTCCGTGTACCTGCAGTTTACATTTTTACCACAAAGGTTAACCAAGAGATCTGCCCCTTGCAAACTGTATACCCAATCTCCTATGGTTTTCCCATTCCAAACCAGTGTTTTAATGTTGCCTTTTTCAGCTTGTGGCTTTCTCGCCAGAATGACTACTTCATCGGCTATGCCGCTAAAATATTTCGCCAATACGCCGGCCAGATAACCATTTCCGCCAGCCAGTATAATTTTTCCGTATTTCATGACCAATTAAAAATGAAGATTAAACTCAAAACAATTAAACGATACAATGCCCAGGTAATGCTCATTACCCAGCCCAGCTTTAATAATTTACTCCTGCGGAGATGTTCTAAAAACATCAATCCAGCAACCATTAAAAAGTAAAATAGGAAAAACGATGGCTGAAAGTCGAAATATTCTGTAAGTATTATGACGGGTAAAAGCATAAGAGAGCCCGCGAAAGAAATGGTCATCATGTTCCCTAAGTAATCCCAAAGTTTTTCCTCTCTATAAAAAATGATAATAGTACCCTGAAAAAATAGCTGTCCACCGCAGATTAAATATTCGCGGTATTTACTGCCTAATGGGACAAAATCTGTCAAAAGATGTGCATAATCTGTCAAAATATAGGCGGTAATGGCCCAGGTTAAAAATAAATATGCAATACGATAGCGTTGGTTAAAACTGGGTTGTAAGGTATTTTCTTTAACTGCTACCGGAATAATCACTTTGCGGTTATAAGAAATAAATGCATAAAGTTTACGCATTAGATAAACAAATGGACTAAATACAAATAAAGGCCTAAAGAAGGGCATGGCATGTGCAATAATTTTGAATAAACTTTGGATGCCATAAGTAACTTCGCCGGTTTCGGTATTCACCAGGGCAATTTCATTAGTCGCCCTTTGATGGTCTACCAGTGGGCAAATATCTGGTGGTATTTCCTGGTAAGGCTCCCTGCCATCTTGCGCTAACATTCCTGTTTTGACAAAAGCTTTAGTATAAGCATAACACATTGGGCACTCATTGTCAAATAATATCACATGGTTTTTAAGCATTTTCATTAATTTAAATTTTGGTATTTTCAGTAAGAAATGAAAGTTTGAGTTAAAAAATAAAGCCGAACAATTGGTCAGGCCTTTTGGGTGAGGTTTAGGACGTGAGGTTTGAGGTTTAGGGTAAGGCTAAGGGTTTAACTCATAAAGTAAATCTCTATTGCTACTTTCATCTCGGTACTTAATACTTTCATCTTGATGCTTGCTACTTTTATATTACTACTCAATCCTACATCCTCTCCCAATCTATTTAAACACTTTCAATATCGAGCCCCAAAACCAACTTTCTTCGGCTTTAAGCATCGTTTCTAAAGTTTTATCTACATTAACCGCAAGCTTGTTAATATCGTTTACTGATTTTTTAAAGGTTTTATACTCCGGATCTTTTTCATCGCCCACCACAGTTGATAGCTCATTTAAAACTTTTAACACAGGATCTAATTCTCTTTTTTTGCGTTCCTTGGCTACCTGGCGTGCAATATTCCAAACATCCTTATCCGCAAA
Organism: Pedobacter suwonensis; assembly: GCF_044762335.1. Classification (GTDB taxonomy): domain Bacteria; phylum Bacteroidota; class Bacteroidia; order Sphingobacteriales; family Sphingobacteriaceae; genus Pedobacter. Next base: position 285,158 of record NZ_JBIWEB010000005.1, read on the forward strand.
AAAATATTCCTTACGTTCGCCCGCTTTATGTTGTTTTTCAATCAAGCCCCATCCAATTAAATCGCGGAGCGTCATGTTTGCATTTCCCCTTGAAATGCTGAGTGCATCCATAATTTCTTCCGTCGTAAGTGCTTCAGGAGAAATTAACAATAAGGCATGTACCTGGGCCATGGTGCGGTTGATTCCCCATTCGGAGCCTAATTTTCCCCAGGCTTCTATAAATTTTAATTTCGCTGCTGCCAATTCCATAAACAAATATAAATATTGTTTTTTAACTTTCAAAAATTATTGAAAGTTTATTTATTTTGTAAGTCTGCTTTCGCGCTTAATTTCGTCCAGTATGGTTTGCCAGTCGTTACGATTGTTAATGATTTTTTTTAACAGATCAGCCTGTTTCCCATCAAAATACACGGCTAGTTTTAGTACCGGTAAAGCTAAATCCGGTTTGAACATTGTACCCGGCGCAAATCCGGGTTCATTATTTTTGGCCCGGTCTCGATCAAATTTAACAGTCGTGTGTACATATTCTTCATGTTGTTTTTCGCCATTGATATATGGAATCAGCCACTCTACAGATTTTTTAATGGAAGATCTTTTTGGCGACTGATAAGTGTAGAAGTCTGGTCCCTTTGCCCTGTCGATCATAATGGCTAATTTGAGCATCGGTTCCAGGTCATAAATGTGGTAATGCATGGCATCACGTTCTTTAAAATCCAAACTTGTTCCATCGGGAAATAAATTGATGTTAATGTGGCTTTTTAAATTTTCGATTGTCCATTTAATAAACTCCTGATTATTTAAAACATAACCAATTTCACCAACTTCCTTTAACCGGTGCGCGTTCCAGTTGTTAATGGCGGTGGCTCTTCCAGTTTTCATTCGTTTGCTGTTAATCTCGGCACATGCTGTTTCCGTCAGCCATTGTTCAATCTGTTGTTTATCTTTCCCGGCTAGGTCTCTTCTGATCAGATCATAAGCCTCAATGGCTTTATCCAGATTGGTATCGTCAATAGGATCGCCATCTGGTTTATTGATTTTCGCCCATGCACCAAGAAATTCTGCACATTTGTTTAAATATTTCTGGTCATCAGTAATCCGGTATTGCAAGGCCAATGCAGACATTTTGTTCATATCTGCCAGGGCTGATCTGGTTTTCTCTTTTTTTGGATTACCCTTTAATAATCCTTCCGTTCGGATGGTATCAATTGGGTTAGGTATTTCATTGAGGTAGTTTAATGCCGCTTTTTCAAAGCCCTGGTATAATTTTTTAGTTTGCCCGTCATTTTTGATCTGCACTTTTAGCTTTTTGATTTCGTCGTTATTTAAACTTACAATCTGAGCAAGCGAAGAAAAAGTTAAGGCGGCGAGCGCAATCGTAACAACAAACTTTCTCATAATAAATAGGTTGAATTTTTATTCTTGATCACAAATCTAATTTTTTATTCAGCATGCATTTCATTTATTGCTTTTTTATACCGGCCAATTTTTTATTTTTGACGTTCGTTTAAACTTAAACAAACCTTAATGAATAACTGGTTTAATAAAAATGGCATTCACTTGGCCATTATTGCATTTTTTGTAGTCATTACTTTTGCCTACTTCAGTCCTGTTTTACAAGGCAAGGCGCCACAGCAAGGCGATGTTTTGCAGGCTAAAGCCATGCAGAAAGAAATTATGGATATTAAGGCAAAAGATGGTAAAGGACCACTTTGGACCAACCAGATGTTTGGTGGTATGCCCGCTTATCAGATCTGGGTACAGTATCCGCTTAACATTACTACCTATGGTATCGATGTAATTAAAGGGATATTTCCTGACCCAGTTGGAACGGTTTTATTGTACCTTTTAGGCGCGTATTTATTGTTCTGTGTATTGAAGATAAATCCATGGCTTGCAGCTGCAGGCGCTATTGCTTTTGCTTTTACCTCTTATAATTTTATCATTATAGCTGCAGGGCACAGTAATAAAGCTTTGGCTATTGGTTTCTTTGCCCCTATTTTAGCGGCCATAATTCTCACCCTAAGGGGAAGATACCTGGTTGGTGCAAGTTTATTGGCATTGTTTATGGCTTTGGAGATTCGTTCGAACCACATCCAAATGACCTATTATTTATTTATAGCCTTATTTATTTTAGGCTGTATCGAGCTCTATCATGCCATCAAAGCAAAGCAGCTTCAAACTTTTGGTAAATCAATCGCTTATATTGTTGCTGGTATTTTCCTGTCGGTATTAGTAAATGCAGGTACTTTATGGACCACCTACGAGTATGGTAAAGAAACCATCCGTGGCAAATCTAACTTAACAACCGATAAAGCCGAACCTGCAAATGGTTTGGATAAAACATATGCTTACCAATGGAGCCAGGGTGTTGGCGAGAGTTTCTCATTCCTGATTCCGAATATTTATGGCGGTGCCAGCAGTATTGATGAAATGATTAAACCTGAGAGTAATACCTATAAAGCGGTAGAGAAAAGCCTTCAGGGTGTAGATCCACGTCAGGCCATAGGCTATGTTGCACAAAATTTGGGTACTAACCAGTATTGGGGTAATAAGCCAGGTACATCTGGTCCATATTATTTTGGAGCAATTATCTGTTTCTTGTTCGTTTTTGGCTTGTTTATTGTAAAACACCGCTGGAAATGGTGGATCCTGGGAACCAGTGTTTTGTTATTGTTCCTGTCATTCGGACAAAACCTTCCGTTTATCTCTGATCTATTTTTTGATTACCTGCCAGGTTACAACAAATTCAGGGCAGTTGAGTCTATTTTGGCTGTTGTTGGCTTGCTGGTTCCTTTATTGGCAATACTGGCAATAAAGGAAGCACAGGACGGTAAATACGATCAAAAATATTTAGTACAGCGTCTAACATGGTCTGCGGGTATAACCGGTGGTTTCGCCTTAATTATTGCCGTAATCCCGACTGCATTTTTCAGTTTCACACAGACTAACCAACCACAGGTTTTAGAAGCTTTAGCACAAACCTTACAAAATAACCGTGCTGCGGCTATGGAGATTTTAAATGGCGTTGTTGCTGATCGTGTATCTTTGGCGCGTACCGATGCATTACGTTCTTTATTGTTTATCGCCGTTGGTTTTGGTATCACCTGGGCTTTCATCACCAAAAAGATGAATATGCAATTGGCCTTTGGTTTATTGGCTTTGTTTGTGCTGATCGATTTATGGCAGGTAGACCGTAGATATTTAAATAACCAGAACTTTGTAAGCAAATCAGAACTGGAGAATCACTATCAGCCCAGAGATGTAGATAATTTTATCTCCGCCGATAAAGATCCAAACTTCAGGGTTTTCGACATGTCTTTGGGTGATCCTTTCAAAAGCGCAGAAACCTCATATTTTCATAAAACTGTTGGTGGTTTTCACTCGGCAAGGTTAAAACGTTTCCAGGAACTGGTAGATAACCAAATGACCAAAAGCATTAATCAAGACGTTCTTGATATGTTAAATACCAAGTACATCATTACACAAGATCAGCAAAACGGATCGTATAAAATGCAGCGTAACCCAACAGCTGCGGGTAATGCCTGGTTTGTACAAAGTGTGCAGTTTGCTAAAAACGCCGACGAAGAAATGAAGGCAATCAGCAGTTTCGATGCAAAAAAAGAGGCTATTGTTGATGAAAGATATAAAAACCTGATTGATACCAAGCGTTTAGGCACTGGTCAGGAAGGGTTTATCAAATTGACCAGTTACAATCCTGATCATTTAACTTACGAATATTCAACAGCTAAAGATGCAATTGCAGTGTTTTCAGAGATCTATTACGATAAGGGCTGGAAAATGTATGTAGATGGAGTAGAAAAGCCATACTTCAGGGCCGATTACGTTTTACGTGCAGCACAATTACCGGCCGGTAACCATAAGCTTGAGTTTATTTTCCATCCAACATCATATTATACCGGAGAGAAAATCTCTTTGGCAGGATCAATCTTGTTATTGGCCGGATTAGGTTTTGGCTTTTATTCAGAAGAAAAGAAGAAAAAGAAAGCGGTTAAAGCTTAAATTCTTTTTAGATAATTTATAACCCCGTACGATTTGATCCTACGGGGTTTTTTCTTTCGCAACTTTTTTCAATGATATCCAGCCACGAAAACGCAGAAGTACGGAATATCTCCTCGTTTTGTCATCCTGCTTGATAATTTATAGCATGAAAATCAATGAATGAGGTTTTATCTTTGGCTCAATTCTCGCATCGGCTCGCCGCCTGCAACGGGCAGGGGTGATTGAGCAAGAAAAGCATTCCATCTTCAGGGTTGCAGGGTGCACAAACCCTTGTTTCTAAACCCGATAGAGCGGAATAGCCTGGAGCGCAGCGAGGACTAAAAGCGATAGCGGGACTGTAATTGCCAAGAAAGATGAACCGCTCATTTTCGAAATCTAACCTGTAATTACCTTTAGTTTGACCTACAAACCACTTATCTATAACAATCCGAAAGCGGTTGACCAATTAAGCACCCTTACTCATTTTAACAATCTTTATCAAATAGCATAATAATTTAACAGTGTCGTAACATTTGTTTGATATCCAGCGTCTTATCTTTGTAATGAAAATCAGGTAATATGTTAGAGTCATTCTTTGCCGTATGCTTATTAATTGTTGTAATTTATTTCTTTAGCCCGTTTGAGGTAAAACTCGATGAGGAAGAAGAGTGGTAACACGTTTAATTTAACTCTAAACTGCTTAAACCGGGCGGTATTAATATCCTTTCCCCTGAACTTTCCTTTTTATGGATAAAAGAAATCTCGATGTAGTCGTAATCTCTGATGTACACCTGGGTACTTATGGCTGCCATGCTAAAGAACTTTTAAAGTATCTTAAAAGTATTAAACCCAAAACATTAATCTTAAATGGAGATATTATCGATATCTGGCAGTTTAGCAAAAGTTACTGGCCCGAATCGCATATGAAGGTCATCCGTAAGCTGATGAAATTCGTTTCGGAAGGGGTGCAGGTTCATTATCTTACCGGAAACCATGATGAGATGCTTCGCAAGTTCGACGGCATGGAAATGGGTACTTTTCATTTACAGAATAAGTTGATTTTAGAACTGGACGGGAAGAAGGCCTGGTTTTTCCATGGTGATGTTTTTGATGTGACTATGCAGCATTCCAAGTGGCTGGCTAAATTGGGAGCTGTTGGTTACGATACGCTGATCCTGATCAACAGTTTTGTAAATTGGGTATTAACGGCCTTTGGAAAGGAAAAAATGAGCTTTTCAAAAAAAATCAAAGCCAAGTTTAAAGATGCCGTTAAGTTCATCAACAGTTTTGAACAAACGGCAGCAGAACTGGCTATTGAAAAGGGTTACGAGTATGTGGTATGTGGCCATATTCACCAGGCCGAGCAACGCGAAATGGCAACTGCTGCCGGAAAAGTAACGTATCTGAACAGCGGTGATTGGGTAGAAAGTTTAACGGCCTTAGAATACCAGGATAAAAAATGGACGGTGTTTAAGTATGAACACCAGCATTTTACGAAAGATCAACTGGAGGAAGGAATGCTTTCAGATGCAGAAGATTTGAAGAGTAAACTGGACATCAATATTCTTTTGCAGAATATAAAATATGAAATTGCCCAATAATTTTAGATATTCGGGCATAAATGAAGATACTTTACGCAATACAGGGAACAGGTAACGGTCATATCAGCAGGGCACGGGAAATTATTCCTTTGCTTCAAAAATATGGCGAACTGGATATTTTGGTAAGTGGTACGCAGGCCGATGTAAAACTGAGTCAGCCTGTAAAGTACCAATTACATGGTTTCAGTTTCATTTTTGGTAAAAAAGGCGGGGTAGATCATTATAAAACGTGGTTGAATATGAATCTTTTCCGTTTTAGGAAAGATATGAAACAGCTACCGCTTAAAGAATACAATTTAATCGTTAACGATTTCGAACCCGTAAGTGCTTGGGCCTGTAAATTGCAGGGTATAGAATGTGTGTCATTAAGTCATCAGGCAGCATTTAAATCGAAAAAAGTACCCCGCCCAAGAACTCTAGATTGGGGTAAGCTTATTTTGAGCCGCTATGCACCAACCAAACACCACATTGGCTTCCACTTCGACCGTTATGATAGCTTTATCCATACGCCTGTAATCAGGGCAGAGATCCGAAATCTCAAAAATGAAAATTTAGGACACTATACGGTCTATCTCCCGGCCATTGACGATAAACGCCTGGTTAAGCTTTTTAAACAACTCCCTGAAGTCACCTGGCAGGTTTTCTCCAAACACAGCAAAATTGCTTATCGCGAAGGGAATGTTTTTGTAGAGCCGGTTAACAACGAAAAATTTAACAAAAGCCTGGCTACCTGCGAAGGTTTATTTACGGGCGGAGGTTTTGAGGGCCCTGCAGAAGCGCTTTATTTAAAGAAAAAACTACTGGTTGCACCCATGCGTTTCCAGTTTGAACAGCAATGTAATGCCTATGCCTTAAAACAGTTTGGCTTGCCTGTTATCTGGGGAAGTACCCGTAACTGGCTGCCAATTGTTAAAAACTGGGTAGAAAATCCTCAGAAACATGAGTTCGATTTTCCGGATGAAACCGCCCGGATTATTGATGATATGGTGAAGAAATATGCGAGGGTTTAGGTTATAGACCTAAGTCTTTAGTCTGTAGTCCAAAGTGATAGCCAGCAGGTCAAATTAAAATGTCATTATAGGGAGGCTTTTTCAGCTGACGAAGCAATCTCTTATTACAATGTAGAATTCCAATGGACATTATGTGCATCTCTATGTTTTAGCTTTTATGCTTAAATTCAGTCGCAATGTACGAAGTAATCTAAACCTGACAGGAGCGGGCATCCCGATTTTTCATCGGGATAAAGCGTATGGCAGGGCTACCTTAGCCGAAAAGAACAGAAACCTGCTTTCAAAAAAAAATAACACCTTCGCTCTTCAGTATATACTTTTGTTCTTACTCCTCTGTCTCCGACTCAGCTCAGACTAACCATTCTCTAAATCCTGGCTTTAAGCTTTGTTCTTTCCGCTCTAATCTTCTCCCCGCTTTAATCTTTCTTCCCCTACTCTAAAATTATTTTCTTTACTTTGCCTACTCTTTTAAAGGCATGATTAATCAGTTTAGAAAACTAAATCCAGTTAACCTCGTATTCTTGCTGGCGTACACGTTCTTTTTGCGTATTGCCATTTTTCAGGAAACGCATGATCAACTGAACTTTGATTTTTTGGAGCCTTTTGCGCGTTTACTGATCAATATTGACTTAGATCATGCCTTTACTCCTTATACCAATATTTTTATTGCGGCACTTTTAGTGTATGTACAGGCATTAATTTTCAATTGGGTGGTGAATAACCATAATTTATTAGCCAAACCCAATTTTCTGCCAGGGCTGATGTTTATTACAGGAACAAGCTTGTTTATGCCTTTTATGATCCTGAGTCCGGCATTATTATGTAACTTTCTGTTGATCTGGATCATTGATAAATTTTTAAAACTGGGCAAAAGTGCAAATTCCATCACTACCATTTTCGATATCGGGATGATTATTGGAGTTGGAACCTTAATCTATTTTCCGTTTATGGCCATGTTGCTGATGATCTTTTTAGCGTTGTTGCTTTTTAGATCCTTTAACTGGCGCGAATGGGTGGCTGGCTTAATCGGCTTTATTACGGTTTTCTTTTTTCTGGCAGTGTTTTATTACTGGAATGATAATTTAAGCTCGTTTTATCAGATTTGGAGGCCCTTGGGGAATAAGTTCCCCTCGGTTTTTAAAATCAACTATAACGATTATCTGGTGCTGATTCCCGTAACGGTAATTATGATATTGGCATCGCTACAGCTGCGCGAAAATTTTTTCAGAAGTTTCATCAGTACAAGGAAAAGTTTTCAGCTGTTGTTTTTCATGTTTATTATTTCTGCAGCCAGTTTTTACCTTAAACCTAATTTCAGGACCTGGCATTTTTTGCTTTGCGTGCCACCCGGATCGGTACTGCTCGCCTACTATTTCAGCAATGCCAAAAAGCGTTGGTTTTACGAGACATTATTCGTTTTATTTGTGCTTTCCATACAGTATTTTCTTTTTGTTTAACCTTTTTTAACAAATAACTAGAATGAAACTTAACAAAGATTGATAGCTTTGTGAACGATTTTATAATTGAAGCTTTTTAGTTTTAATTAAGATGGATAAAAAAATGGGGACATTGGAATTTCTGAGAACATATTATTTGCAACGGGAGATTTTAAATGCGTAGTTTAAGCATCGATATTGGAAATTCTGCTGTTAAAGTTGGTGTTTTTGCAAATAAAGAAATTGTTCACCATCAGCGTTTTAATAAGATCGGGATACTCGATCTGGCTCAATTGGTTGAGAAGTTTTCGCCAACAAAATCTATCATTAGCAGTGTTAACCAGGAAATCGGGCCGTTAGAGGTATTTTTGAAAAAGCATACAGCTTACATCCGTTTTTCAGCCCTGTTAACAAATGGTGTGCAGAACAGATATAAAACACCGGTTACACTGGGTTTAGATAGGTGGGCTGCTATTCTGGGTGCCAACGGTTTACATCCGGCAGATGCCACTTTAGTGGTTGATGCGGGTACCTGCATCACCTATGATGTTTTAAGCAGCTCCAGAGAATATTTCGGAGGCAGTATAAGTCCGGGTATAAGAATGCGCTTTAAGGCAGTGCACGAATTTACGGGGCGCTTGCCATTGGTAGACTGGAACGAACATGATGAGGTACCGGAGGGAACCGACACTTTATCAGCCATTAAAAACGGTGTTTTACAAGGGATAATAAATGAAATTGAAGGCTTTATTGCCATAAATAATAAAAAAGAAAGTGCTCTGAAGGTAATTATAACAGGGGGGGATGCTAATTTTTTGTATAAACAATTACAAAACAGCATCTTTGCGCCTCAAATTATAAAAGATCCTTACTTAGTATTAAAAGGATTAAATGAAGCTATTGCAGATTAAAATGTACAAAAGAATAAATTATATTGCAACCATACTCGTTCTTGTTTGTGGTTTAAATGCTCAGGCACAGGTTACAACTTCATCACCATATTCAAGATATGGGCTCGGAAATATAAAAGGATCTTTACTGCCTCAGTTTAGGGCAATGGGCGGGATTTCTACCGCTGTAAGCAAAGTCACCGGTTTCAATAATATTAATATGCAGAATCCGGCATCATATGCTGGTATTTCGCTAACCACTATTGATATTGGTATGAGCGCAAGTGTAACCAACCTCACGCGCAACAATTTAAGCGAATCAAGTTTTAACTCTACTTTCAGTCACCTGGCCTTTGCCGCTCCTGTTACCAGAAGATCGGCATTGAGTTTTGGTATTTTACCTTATTCCGATCTGGGTTATAACTACAGGAATACTGTGAAAGTTGATACTACAACCTTAAATCAGCTTTATGAAGGAGAAGGCGGTTTATCAAAAGCCTATTTAGGCTATGGTTACCGTTTTGGCGACCATTTAAGAATTGGCGGTAACCTGGAATACATTTTCGGCAACCTTCAGAACACCCGTGCTACAGAGTTTAACAGTGCAGGTTCTTACAATGCGAAACTTCAGACCAAAAATAGTGTTGCCGGCTTAAGCTATTCTTATGGTATTCAGTACGATTTTACATTAGGTAAAAAAACAATCGTTACCCTGGGTTACTCGGGAAGCACTTCCGGAAAGGTTAACTCTACCCTCACTTCATATGCTACTTTGTATACAAGAGATCAGGACGGGAATGAGAGTACTGCTGCAGATACTTTAAATACGGTAAATAACGGAAAATCAAATCTTACCTTACCCTTAACCCATAATTTTGGGATCGCCATCCAACAGAATGATAAATGGTTAATTGGCGCCGATTTTAGAATGGGTAAATGGTCTAAAACCAGTATCAATGATGTAAACCAGGGTTTGCAGGATAGCTGGGGAGCTTCTTTAGGTGGGCAATGGACACCCGATGCATTTTCTTACAATAGTTACCTGAAGCGTATAGATTATCGTATCGGTTTTAATTACGATAAGACTTATATTAAAATCGGTAATCAGGATATTAAGCAAATGGGTGCATCTTTAGGTTTTGGGTTCCCGTTACCTACTGCAAATGGTGGTACTGCATTTTATAAAATCAATTTTACAACAGAACTCGGACAAAGAGGAACATTAAATAATAATCTGGTTAAAGAGCAGTATATTAATTTCCACCTGGGTTTTACCCTGAACGATACCTGGTTTCGTAAGTACCGCGTAGATTAATGAAATTAAAAGCATTTTTATATGGTCTTTTTCTGGTATTGCCTTTTTTTCTGGCTTCCTGTGGAGACGACGATCTAAAAAAAGCAGATGCTGTTTCGATAAATAAGACCATCCTCTCCCGCGACCGAACGTTAGGTGTAGATATTATTTACAGCGATTCTGCCAGGATCAAAGCAAAAGGTGTTGCCCCGATACTGGATAAAGTTACGCCCGCTAACGGGAGCACTTATCAAGAGATGATCAAAGGGGTTAACATCGACTTTTATAACCCGAACGGCACCATTGATGGAAACCTGGTTTGCGATTATGCCATTAGAAGGGATAATGAGCTCAAAACGGAATTCAGGAAAAATGTAGTAGTGAAAAGCAGTAAGGGTGATACCTTCTCCTCGCAGGAATTAATCTGGGATGAATCAAAGAAAATTTTCTACTCCAACCAGCGGGTATACGTAAAGGGAATTGATGGAAGCGTGGGTGAAGGAATAAATTTCAAGGCACCACAGGATTTTAGTACCTACGAAATGGATAGCGGAAATGGCGAATTGAATATGAAAGAAGGTGTAGCGCCCTGATTGATTTGAGATTTGAGATGTGAGATTTGAGATTTGAGATTTGAGATTTGAGATTTGAGATGTGAGATGGGTGAGGTAAGTCGGAAACCTTCTAAATATTTATAGATTCAAAGCCAAATTTCTTTTCTTCCATCCTCCATTCTTACCTCTCCCGTCCTCCATTCTTGCCTCTTCCATCCCCTTAATAATTAGGTGCTTGATAAATAAAATTTTGTATTTTCTTTTTTAAGGCAAATTTGTATCTTGCGCCCTCTTAAAAAAGAACTAAATAAATTATAAATACAATATGGGATTAATGACATTTTTGCGCAACCGTGCGGGCTATATTCTGGTCTTTGCAATCGGTTTTGCAATTGTTGCATTTTTAGTAGGTGATGCAATTAACGTGGGTAAACCTTTTTGGTCCGCAAATCAAAAAGTGGTAGGAACTATTGATGGTAACGACATCAATATCGATGAATTCGGGCCAAAGGTTGATCAGGGCGTAAACCAGATGAAACAACAATACGGTGGTAGTGCCAATGCTCAGATGACGGCTATGGCTGTTGATCAGGCCTGGAATGCAGAGTTAGCAAAAGTTTTGTTAACTAAAGAGTATGATCGCTTAGGTTTAACCATATCAGAAGACGAGTTGTTAGATCTGTTACAAGGTCAAAACCCCAGCCCGTTGATCAAACAATATTTTTCCAATCCACAAACCGGACAATTGGACCGTGCTACCTTGATGAACTTTTTGAAATCAAAAGATCCTCAGGCTTTGCAACAATCTAATATGTTACAGGAGGAAATTAAAAACCAGGCATTACAAACCAAATATTCCAACTTAATCCGTAATTCGGTTTATGTAACTTCATTAGAAGCTACAGACGAATATAACAACCGTAACAAACTGGCTAATTTCAAATATGTAAGTTTAGATTATGCTTCAGTTCCTGATAAATCGGTTAAATTAACGGATGCTGATTATTCGGAATACTATGATCAGAATAAAGCGCGTTTCAACAATCCGCAGGAAACACGTGCTTTTGAGTATGTTACTTTCAGTATCAGTCCTAATAAAGCCGATTCAATGGCCATCAAAGCTCAGGTAGATAAAATTGCTGCTGATTTCCAGGTGGCTAAAAATGATTCGCTTTTTGCAGCGATCAATTCTGACGTAAAAGTTCCTTTTACCTATATTACAAAAGGTAAATTGGATCCTGCAGTTGATTCAGCGGTATTTGCTTTACCTGCGGGCAGTTTCTACGGTCCGAAATTAAGCGGCAACTCCTACAAAATCGTAAAAGTGGTGGCTACCCGTATGTCTCCTGATTCGGTAAAAGCAAGCCATATCTTAATTGACCCGGCTAAAGTTGGCGGCGAAGATAAAGCACTTAAATTAGCTGATTCATTAAAAGGATTAGTTTTGAAAGGTGGCAATTTTGCTGAACTGGCTAAAAACTACAGTGTAGATGGCTCAAAGGATAAAGGTGGCGAGTTAGGTACGTTTGCGCGTGGTGCAATGGTTCCTGAATTCGAAAATGCTGCTTTTGATGGTAAAACCGGTGATATTAAAGTGGTAAAATCGCAGTTTGGTTATCATGTGATTAAAATTGAAAAGCAAATCGGTTCTTCTAAAGTAGCTAAATTAGCCTATGTAGAAAAAGCACTGGCCGCAAGCAGCAAAACCCAGGCTGCAGCTTATAAAGCCGCGAGCAGTTTCTTAACTGATGTAAAAGGTAACGATTTCAGTAAATTTGCAGCTCAAAAGGGCCTAAAAGTAGGTGTAGCAGATAGAGTTACAGCAACACAAGGATTTGCGGCAGGTTTAGATAATCCACGTAAACTGATCCAGGATGCCTACGCAGCAGATAAAGGCGATGTTTTGCCAGAAATTTATACCATGAGCAATGCTTACGTGGTGGCACGCTTAACCAACATTAGTCCTAAAGGCATTTTATCATTGGCTGATGTGAAAAAAGAAATCGAACCAATGGTACTTAATGCGGTTAAGGCCAAACAATTGAAAGAGAAATTAGTGAATGCTGGTAAAGGAACTATTGATCAGGTGGCGGCGAAAGTTGCCCGTCCGGTTAATCCAGTTCAGAACGTAGTATTTGCTAATCCTGTAATTCCAGGTGTTGCACAGGAAAATGCATTGGTAGGTAGTGTATTTGGTTCACAGCCGGGTAAATTGTCTGCTCCTGTTCAGGGTGAGCGTGGTGTATATGTATTTACCGTTGATGGATTTACAAATCCTGCTCCAATTGCAAATATGTTTAAACAAAAAGAAAGCATGTTGTTAAGTTTAGGTCAGCGTTCATTAGGATCAGCTTTTCAGGCTTTGCAGGATAATGCCAAGATAAAAGACAATCGCGTGAAATTCTATTAATTAGAAAATATGTAATTTTGTAGCCGTTCCGATGATTAGTCGGAACGGTTTTTTTATTTAAGGCCATGGAAATTCAGGAAAACATCATCAATAAAGTTGCTAATAGTGGTTTGATTACCTTAAACCTTGAGGATTTTTATCATAAAGGAGAAAGGGTCGTATATGATATTGTCAATAATCTCTTCCACGGTTTAATGCTGAGGGAAAAAGATTTTCGGACATTTATCAAAGATCACGATTGGGCACAGTATCAGGATAAGAATGTGGCCATCACCTGCTCTGCAGATGCTATTGTGCCAACCTGGGCCTATATGCTGCTGGCCAATAAGCTAAAGCCCTATGCAAACGAAGTGGTATTCGGCGACTTAAATACGTTAGAAACGGTTTTATTTACTAAGGCATTGGCTAAAATTAATCCACAGGATTATGCTAACGAGCGTGTGGTGATCAAAGGATGTGGCGATATTGAGGTGCCGGTTGCTGCATATGTAGAAGTTACCAATCTGCTCACCCCGGTCGTGAAAAGTATTATGTTTGGCGAACCTTGCTCTACGGTACCTGTTTATAAAAGGAAAGATTAAATTTTAAGCCCCCTGCCTTAAGCAATCGTCATGCTGATCCGCTAGCTATCTGATTTATTTTACAAGTAGAAATGTTTTTTTCAATTGTCTTGTAGCTAATACCTAGTCAGCATCTTTTGAAAATAGACTCTGATCCTGATTTTCGTGGTTAGGTTTACCTTGAAATTAAATACCAGAATTACGGTTCAAACGGGATAGTATTAATCGATCTGTGCTTCGTAATTAAGTATGAATATAAGAAAGATTAAATTTTGGTTGGCTTTTTGTATATCTTCATAGAGGGAAAATTTGGCCATACTATTAAACATGGTTTTTTTCTCATGACACACACACAAATGAGTACAAAAGCAATGAAAAAAATATTGATAACGGTTACAGCCTGCCTGTGTAGTCTACTCTCGGTAGCACAACAACTCCCCTTAAAGAAAGAGGCTGTATTTCAGGAGGGTGAGGTATTACAGTATAAACTGAGGTATGGATTTATTACTGCGGCCGAAGCCACGATTAAAGTAACCAATTCTGATTTAAAGTTTGATAACAAACCTACATATAAACTCACGGTTGATGCACAGACTTCGGGTACATTTGATATCTTTTACAAGATAAGGGATCATTACGATTCATATATTGATAAAACTGATCTTTTACCTTATTTCTATCAGGAGAATATCCGTGAGGCCAGTTATAGACGACAGGATAAGGCGCGTTTCAATCAGGATGGAAAGAAAGTTGTTTCCAACAGGGGTACCTTTACTACACCAACCAATCAAACATTTGATCTCGTTTCAGCATATTATTTTGCGCGAAGCCTGGATATGAGTAAAATCAAAGTTGGAGATAAGTTTAAGTTGAACTATTTCTTAGGGGATGAGATTTCGGCATTGGAGGTAGAGTATATCGGTAAAGAAACGGTAAAGAGTAAGTTAGGTAATATCCGCTGTTTGAAATTCAGCCCATCTATTAAGCCTGGGCGTATATTTAAAAAAGATAGCCGGTTATACCTTTGGGTAACCGATGATGGAAACCGGGTGCCGGTAAAGGCTCAGGTTGAGATATTGGTTGGTGCAGTTACAATGGAATTAAAATCAGCCGATGGGCTGAAATATGCTTTAGCAAAAGAATAATGATGATAGAAGTTGAACAGGTGCTGGTGCACGAAGATGTATTGAAAGAAAACTTTGTTTGTAATTTAAGCAAATGCAAAGGAATCTGTTGTGTGGAAGGCGATTCCGGAGCGCCTCTAGATCATGACGAAAAAGCCGTTTTGGAAGAAATTTACCCGAAAATAAAACACCTGTTAAACGAAAAGGGTATTAAAGCGATTGAAGAACAAGGCGTTTATGTAGTGGATGAAGATGGCGATCTAACTACCCCTTGTGTAGATAAAAATAAAGAATGCGCTTATGTGTTGTTCGAAGGCGGTATTACTAAATGCGCTATTGAAAAAGCATATGAGCAAGGGATTGTAGATTGGCAAAAGCCGATTTCCTGCCACTTGTATCCTATCCGGATTACCAAATATCCGGAATTTGAAGTGTTAAACTATGATCGTTGGCATATCTGCCATGATGCCTGTACTTTTGGCCGCGAACTTAAAGTGCCGGTATACAGTTTTCTAAAGGGGCCACTAATCCGAAAGTATGGAGAGCAGTGGTATAAAGAATTAGAGAGTTCTGTGGCTGCATTATAGTGATCAACATGGTGCTGGTTAAGTTCTTTATGATGATTCCTGATCTTAAACAACGGTTCGCTACAATGATGCTATATCAAGGTTAACTATAGGTGTACCTCTGTAATATTGGGGTTAGGGTTGCTTTTTATAAAGATTTGGAACCTTTTCTAGTCAGCAAGTTGAGTATTCAGCTAAAATTGCACCTTTTGGTATTAAGTAATTGTTAAAAAATTAACATTCTTGCGAGATGAAAATTAATTTTGTCAATAATTGGCGCGGAATAAAGTGGTGAAAAAGTGCTAATGTAGTAAATATTTAATAAAATTAGCTTCGAATTGTATATTAACTGAGCTAATTAGCGTTTTCTTCTGTAATTCGTTAAATAGGAGTTGATTTTTAGCAATTCAGGTGCTAATAATGTCAAATTAAGTTGTTTGTTGTTTAAAAAACATTTAATTTAGCACGACCCAAAAATCAATTTATAACGTGAAGAAAATCTTAATTACTGGTGGTGCGGGCTTCATTGGTTCCCATGTAGTTCGTCGTTTTGTTAATAACTATCCTCAATACGAAATTGTCAATTTAGATAAGCTTACTTACGCAGGTAATCTGGCTAATTTAACTGATATTGAAAATAAGCCGAATTATAGATTTGTAAAGGAAGATATTGCTGATGCCAATGCAATGTTCGATCTATTTAAAGCGGAAAACTTTGATGCAGTAATTCACCTTGCAGCTGAAAGTCACGTAGACCGTTCTATTTCAGATCCAACGGCCTTTGTAATTACCAATGTAATCGGTACAGTAAATTTATTAAATGCTGCCCGCGAGTATTGGAAAGGTGATTACGATAAAAAACGTTTTTACCATGTGAGTACGGATGAAGTTTATGGTGCTTTAGGCGAAGAAGGCATGTTTACTGAAACTACAGCTTACGATCCGCATAGTCCATATTCGGCATCAAAGGCTAGCTCCGATCATTTTGTAAGGGCTTATCACGATACTTATGGTATTGATTGTGTAATTTCTAACTGCTCAAACAACTACGGATCTCATCATTTTCCTGAAAAGCTGATTCCATTAGCCATTAATAATATTAAAAATAACAAACCTGTGCCGGTTTATGGTAAGGGTGAAAATGTACGCGATTGGTTATGGGTAGAAGATCATGCCCGGGCAATTGATGTAATTTTCCACAACGCTAAAACAGGTGATACTTATAATATTGGTGGGCATAACGAGTGGAAAAATATTGATCTGATCAACTTGCTTTGTACAATTATGGATCAAAAACTGGGTCGCGAAGAAGGTGAATCAGCTAAATTGATTACTTATGTAACTGACCGCGCTGGTCACGATTTACGTTATGCTATTGATTCTACCAAGCTGCAAAAGGAATTAGATTGGGTGCCGAGCTTACAATTTGAAGAAGGCTTGGCCAAGACAGTAGACTGGTATCTTCAAAATGAAGAATGGTTAAACAATGTTACTTCTGGTAACTATCAATCTTATTACGAACAACAGTACAGCGGTAAATAATGGAAATTGAACAAACAGGCTTAAAAGACTGTCTGATAATAAAACCAAGGGTATTTGAAGATGCCCGCGGTTATTTCTTTGAAAGTTTTAATCAAAATACCTTTGAAGAAAAAACTGGTTTGTCAGGAAGATTTGTTCAGGATAATCAATCCTATTCTTCTTATGGCGTTATACGTGGTTTACATGCACAAACCGGTGAATTTGCGCAAGCTAAATTAGTCCGTGTAACCAAGGGTGAGGTATTGGATGTTGCTGTAGATGTACGTCCAGGTTCGCCAACCTACGGTAAGCATGTTGCTGTGCGTTTAAGCGCAGAAAACAAATTGCAGTTGTACATTCCGAGAGGATTTGTACATGGTTTTTCAGTGTTGAGCGAAACCGCCGAATTTTTATATAAATGCGATAACTTTTTCAATAAGGCTTCAGAAACCGGCGTGATTTATAACGATTCTGACCTGAATATCGATTGGTTAATTCCTGAAGAACATCAGGCTGTTTCTGATAAAGACTTACTTTTAAAACCATTTGCTGAACTTCAACATATATGAGCAAGATATTAGTAATTGGCGCGGGTGGACAGTTGGGCCAGTGTTTAAAGGTAGTTGCAGAGCGCAGAGGGATTACAGAAGTTGTTTTTCCGGCAGAGCAAGATGCAAATATCTTAAATGAAAGTGGTTTAAATGACCTTTTAGCTAAAGAACAACCAGGCTTTGTAATTAATTGTGCAGCCTATACTGCTGTTGATAAAGCAGAAGATGAAGCTGATCTTTCCAAATCAATCAATGAAACGGGGGCTGCTTATTTAGCGTCAAGCTGCCTGGCAAATGGTGCCACGTTAATCCATGTTTCTACAGATTTTGTTTTTGAAGGTAATGACGTTAAATTGCTAAAGGAAAGCGATGAGGCGAAACCGATCAATGTTTACGGTGTAACTAAATTAGATGGTGAAAAAGCGGTAGCCTCAATATTACCTGCCCATTTCATCATTCGTACCAGCTGGTTATATTCTGAATATGCAAATAACTTTGTGAAAACCATGCTTAAACTTGGTGCAGAACGTGATGAACTGAATATCATTGCCGATCAGGTGGGTACGCCGACCTATGCTATCGATCTGGCCAATGCAATATATGATATCATCGAATCCGGACAAACCAGCTATGGCATTTACCATTACAGTAATGAAGGTGTAACTTCATGGTTCGACTTTGCAAAGGCTATTTTTGATGTTAGCCAAACCCAAGTCAAAGTAAATCCTATTCCTGGTTCTGCTTATCCGACCAAAGCTTTGCGACCGGCATTTTCAGTTATGGATAAAACTAAAATTAAAGAAACTTTTAATATAGAGATTCCTTATTGGAGAGATAGTTTGGTAGCGTGTATAAAACAAATTAATAAATAAAGTAATACGGATATTGAGATCAGTGCTTTCATCTCAATCTAAATTCTTAAATCTCAAATCGAATACTAATGAAAGGTATAATCTTAGCTGGTGGTAGCGGAACGCGTTTGCATCCTTTAACTTTGGCTTGTAGTAAACAAATGATGCCGGTTTATGATAAACCGATGATTTATTATCCTCTATCTACACTGATGTTAGCAGGGATAAAAGAAATCTTAATCATTTCTACACCGCATGATCTCCCAAATTTTGAGAAATTATTAGGTGATGGCGCAAATTTAGGCTGTAAATTTAGTTATGCTGTGCAGGCAGAACCAAATGGTTTAGCTCAGGCTTTTGTAATTGGTGAAGAATTTATTGGTACGGATAAAGTGGCTTTGGTTTTAGGTGACAATATTTTCCATGGTGATGGGATGGCCAAATTATTACAAGCCAGTTCTGATCCGGATGGAGGAGTGGTGTTTGCTTATCAGGTATCAGACCCTGAACGCTATGGCGTAGTAGAGTTTGATGCAAATAAAAAGGCCATATCTATCGAAGAAAAACCTACTCAACCTAAATCTGATTATGCCGTACCTGGCTTGTATTTTTATGATAATGAGGTAGTGCAAATTGCAAAGAATGTTAAGCCTTCTCCGCGTGGTGAATATGAAATTACTGATGTGAACAAAGTATATCTGGAGCGAGGCAAATTAAAAGTTGGCGTATTGAGCCGTGGAACGGCCTGGTTAGATACCGGAACCTTTACTTCATTAATGCAGGCAGGGCAATTTGTACAAATTATCGAAGAACGCCAGGGCTTAAAAATCGGGTGTATTGAAGAAATTGCTTATCGTATGGGTTTCATCGATGCAGAACAGCTTAGAACCATTGCTACTCCACTGGTAAAAAGCGGTTACGGAAGCTATTTACTTAAACAGATTAAGTAGTTTATTATCTTATTATTATAGTTGATCGCTGATGAATCGGAAAGCATTCATCAGCGATTTTATTTTTACTCCCATATCATCCTGAATTTCTATCAGATCGGAAATAATGTAGCCCGAGCTACTATAAAAGGGTCTTTTTTCCAGGTTTTTTTATTGGTTCGCAATTTTCAGCATTAAGTAAGCGGCAATTAAAGCTTTCGCGATTTATCTTATCTTTGTCCCGGTCACCAAAGAAAAAATGAATATAAAAAAGCGAATTGCGATTATAGGTTTAGGTTATGTTGGGCTCCCGCTTGCTATCGAATTCGCAAAGAAATATAAAGTAGTTGGTTTTGATATTAACAAAAGTCGTGTTGAAGATCTAAAGCAACTGAAAGACCACACTCACGAAGCAAATTTAAATGATCTGAAAGCTGTACTTTCCTCATCAGAATTTGGCTTAACATTGAGTGCAAGCCTGGAAGATTTGACAGCTTGTGCTGTTTTTATCGTCACTGTACCAACACCTATAGATCACCTTAAACGGCCGGATCTACAGCCATTACTTGGGGCCAGTAAAATGTTGGGTAAAATTCTCAAAGAAGGTGATATTGTAATTTATGAGTCTACCGTTTACCCGGGTTGTACCGAAGAAGACTGCGTGCCGGTTTTAGAAGAGCAATCAGGATTAAAATTTAATATTAATTTTTTCTGTGGTTATTCGCCAGAGCGGATAAATCCTGGTGATAAAGTCAATACCCTTACGAAGATAAAAAAAGTTACATCGGGTTCCACCCCCGCAATTGCTGCTGAAATTGATCAGCTTTACACTTCTATCATTACTGCCGGTACGCATCTTGCGCCTAGCATTAAGGTTGCAGAAGCTTCAAAAGCCATAGAAAATGCACAACGTGATGTCAATATTTCATTTGTTAATGAACTGGCCCTGATTTTCGATCGCATGGATATTGATACAGCTGATGTATTGGCTGCTGCTGCTACCAAATGGAATTTTCTTAACTATAAACCAGGTTTAGTCGGTGGTCATTGTATTGGTGTTGATCCCTATTATTTGGTGCATAAGTCAGAAGCGTTGGGGTATAAACCAGAAGTAATTCTGTCCGGACGCAGAGTAAACGACAATATGGGTATGTTTGTTGCCAACAAAGTGATTAAAATGTTAGTGGCAAGAAATAAAGTAATTAACGCAGCCAAAGCCCTCATATTAGGTTTTGCTTTTAAAGAGAATTGCCCGGATACCAGAAATACGAGGGTGATTGACATTTATAAAGAACTCAGATCTTTTAGTATGGAGGTAGATGTATATGATCCATGGGCCAATGTAGCTGAAGTGAAGACTGAGTATAATATCCAGCTGATTCAATCTGATGATTTCAATCACTATGATGCAATTATTTTAGCTGTGGCGCACCAACAATTCCTGCAGATTGATTATGCTGCTTTAAAAGCAAAAGGATCAATTATTTTCGATACCAAATCGTTTATCAGGCGCGATTTGGTTGATGGTAGATTATAATTTGTATTTGATTGGATTATTGCCGCATAAAATAGCAATATTCTCGTCAAAAGGTAATCAAATTTACTTCTCAAAGCAGAATTACCCCCCATATTTTCCGTTTAATTTGATGACTGAATATGTTAACGAATTAATAAATTAATGTCTTTTTCAAATTTTCATTTAGGAATCGGATATTCTTTTTGATCTATGTCAAAAAATGTGAAAAATCAGTAAAAATGTATTTTTTCTTCTACAGGTTCTGGTTAGATTTGTTTTAATCTAGACTAACAACATGGAACTAAAGAAAATTTTGGTGATTGATACAGAAATTCACATGCTAAACCTTTTAGGGGTGATTTTAAAAGGTCGTTATGATCTTTCGATGCAATCAGGACCAGTTGAAGCCATGCAGTGGTTGCATAAGGGAAACATGCCAGATATCATTATCTCAGAAATCAATATGCCGTATATGAGCGGGTCCGAACTCATCAGTAATCTTAAGATCAGTGGGCTCTACAGGCATATACCGATTATCGTTCTTTCCGGAATCAAAGATCTCTCAACGCAGATAAGCGCCATACCTTTTAAAGTTGATGCATACTTTTCCAAGCCCTTCAATCCGCTCGATCTGGAAATGGCTATGAGTAATATACTAGCAAGCCATGCAGTCAACTGATGATAAAGGAAATGGGATAGTTGTTAATGATTACACGCGCATTATTTATGCTGGGAAGGAATTTCTCACCCAACTCCTTCCTGAATTGCAACGCCATTTTAAAGTGGAAACGCATAAAGATATTGCGACTCTTGGAGAGTATATTTCAAAGCAGACCCTGCTGAGTCTTCCGGATGCGATATTGATAGAAGTGGATGGGGACGGTGAATGTTTTAGGTTTGTAGAGAAACTAAAGCTAAACACGTTGCTTAGGGAGATCGTGATTATATTTTTATCGGCCTCGGGCAGTCCAAAGTTATCGCAGATTGCTTTGATGCTTAATGTTGGTGATCTCTATATTGCGCCAATTCCGGTTAATGATCTTTGCAACAGGATTAAATTCCTGATCAGGTTACGTGCTTTTCAGCCCCGGGTAAGCGATTCAGCTGCAATCAGAATAACAGCGCAATTCCCAATAAAAAAACGGATTTTCGACCTGTGTATATCATGCTTTGTTTTTCTATTGCTGATTCCTGTATTTAGCTTAATCGCGCTTCTAATCCGCATAGAATCCAGAGGACCGATCATATACAGGAGCAAACGCGTGGGAGCGGGTTATAAAATATTCGATTTTTTTAAATTCCGCTCTATGCGTCACGAAAGTAGTAACGATTTGGCCAACCTTTCAGCACTTAACCAGTACGTACCTACTGAAGGTTCTTCGCCTACTTTTATTAAGATAAAGAATGATCCGAGGGTTACAAAGGTTGGCGCCTTTTTACGCAGATACAGTTTAGATGAGTTGCCTCAGCTTTTCAATGTAATAAAAGGAGATATGTCTCTTGTAGGAAACAGGCCTTTGCCGCTTTACGAAGCAAAGTCGCTGACATCCGATGAATGGGCTTTACGTTTCCTTGCGCCGGCAGGGCTTACGGGTCTATGGCAGGTGAGCAGAAGGGGTAAAGGAGAAATGTCTGAACGGGAGCGTAAAAAACTTGATAATTTTTATGCCAGAAAATATTCTTTAAGACTAGATCTGGCCATCCTTATTGCAACATTCGCTGCGATGAAGCAAAAGGAAAATGTATAAGTCTTTCAAAACGGTTGCAATTGTTGTTAAACTAAAAAAGCATATCATTTCTGATATACTTTTTTAACTCATTTAATATTTACGGGTAAGCAACCTGCCTCATTTCTATCTATCCGAACAGTTCTCCCTGGTGATATTAACGCCATTTAGAATCACGTCAAATTCTGTCCGTCTGTTAAGTTGCTGGTCTTCCTCTGAACAGTTAACGCCATCGTAACAGCGATTAACTAACCGGGTTTTTCCATAGTATTCCACCTTGATCCGATCCGATTGGATACCACGCGCAACCAGGTATTGTTTGGCAGCTTCACCACGTCTTAACGACAGGTTTCTGTTGTATTCTTCTGATGCCCTGCTATCGCAATGGCTGGAAGTAATGATCGTAATTTCAGGGTATTTTCTCATCAGTTCTACCAGTTCGTTCAACGCGCCCCTGGCATCAGGCCTTATTTCTGATCTATCTAAATCATAATATATATTTTTTACGGAGAAAACTTTTTTCAATGAATCGCAATGGTTTAGCACATACTGTTGAGCGCTTTCTGTTCTGTTCAATCTGATGTCGAGATTGATTACAGAATCCTTTTGTATCCCTACTGACGTGGTAAACTGGATATTGTTGATATAGCCAAGTTTTTGAGCTGTAACCTCATAGTCTGTCTCTGCAGGCAACTCTCTTTTAAAGCGTCCCTGGTTATCTGTTTTGATGGTATCAGTGCCATCAAGGTGGTGCATGAGGATCCGGCCTCCGGCCAGGGGAATCCGAGTTCTTGCGTCTGTAAGGGTTCCTTGCAAAATAATTTTGTAGGTAGATCTTTTAAACTCGTAAATGTTGTCGTTT
This sequence comes from Pedobacter suwonensis, assembly GCF_044762335.1. Lineage (GTDB taxonomy): Bacteria > Bacteroidota > Bacteroidia > Sphingobacteriales > Sphingobacteriaceae > Pedobacter. Next base: position 308,559 of record NZ_JBIWEB010000005.1, read on the forward strand.
CCTTCCCGGTTAGAGCTGAAATAGCCTTTCTTGCCGTCTGGAGTTAAAATAAGCGCAAAGTCATCTTTAGATGAGTTTAAAGGAGCACCCATGTTAACGGGCGCGGTTGTCGGTTTCATTTCTTTAAGCGGCACCTGGAATAGGTCCAGTCCTCCAAAACCGGCAATTCCGGTTGATGAGAAAATCAAATTCCCGTCATGATCAAAACTTGGGAACATTTCATTCCCTTCCGTATTGATCAGCTTACCCATGTTAATGGGGCTGGTCCATTCGCCACGGCCAGATTTTACACAGTAATATAAATCTGTACCCCCAAAGCCGCCTGGACGGTCAGAAGCAAAAACAAGAATATTCCCGTCAGGAGTTAATGCCGGGTGGCCGGTAGAATACTCATTGCTATTATAAGGAAATTCTTTGGTTGCACTGAGATTAGGTCCATAAGCTGTGTAAAGTTTCAGTTTTATAGTACCATCATTGCTCTTGGAGGTTTTTCCGTTTAAATAGTTATTACCGGTAAAAATGATGGAACCGTCAGGAAACACAGCCGCTGCCGCAGTGTGATATTTGTTGTTAAATACTCCACCTAGTTTTTTGACCATTTTATGCTGACCATAAATCAGGTTTAAGGTATCTCTTTCTATCGCACTGGTATAGGCAGACAAAACGTTGTTATCATTACTGGTTTCTGGTGTATCATCATCATTATACCTGATTTTCTGTTTATCTGCAGAACTTTGCGAATTAATTAAACTGTCCTGGTTAATTACCTTTAAGTCTGAAAGTTTATTAACATAATAGAGCTTGCTAAATGGCGTATTGTCCCATTTAAAGATATGTTTAGAAAAATTTTCCGATTGCCGGTTACTGGTAAACATAAGACCTTCTTTGTAGAAAGTCGGAGCATATTCGGAAGCCTGCGTATTAATATTTAAAAAACCTATCTTCCAGTGATTTGAATTTTTATTGATCTTGGCCAGGTTTGTAGATGCAAAAGCCGCTGCTCTTTTATCTGCAGGTACTAATGAGAGGTATTTTCTATACCACCGTTCTGATTCTTCATACTGCTGGTTGTTGGCTAAGCTTTCGGCATAATATAACGCCCACTCATTCTTCATAGCCGGTTGTGAGGTTAACTTCCGGTATGTTTTCAACGCTCCGGGGTAATTTTTAATCATTTTGTAGCTGTAGGCCAGCATGTCCAGCGCCTCTAAATTGGTTGAATCTTTTGCCAGTACCCTTTTAACCTTATTGATTGTAGAGACATATTCAAGCCCATTAAAACTCTTGCGTGCCGCATTTAAATCATTCTGGATGTTTGGATTGTTTTGCGCATATGTGGAGGTACAGAGGGCGAGAGTAAGGCCTAGGTATATTAACAACGTTACTTTAAAATCAAATTTCATAACTTAGAAAAATCTTGGTGATAATATTTTGTTTTTTTCAAACCCAAATTCGTACCTCAACATAATCTCATGACTGCCTGAATTAAAATTTTGCAGTTCAGTGGTGCTTCTGTCATAACTATAACCAATACGTATCTGAGGACTAACCTGTACTTCGAGCAGCGCACTGATGTCTGCATTTGTCCGGTAACCTGCTCCGATAGCCAGTATATTTTTAATCCATAGTGACGCATTAAAATCAGCTTCCACAGGGGCACCTTTTACGCCTTTAACTAAAAATGAGGGTTTCAGCTTGAAGTCTTCAGCGAGAGGAAAGACATAACCTGCGGTAACGAAAAGATGCGGCACCTGCTTGGCTTGTAAGTTGTTCCCGTTAGCGTTGCTGTTAAGGCTATTGCCCAGTAAATCTTGCACAGCTAGGCCAAGGTAGAATTTATCCGAATTGTAATATACTCCTGTTCCGAAGTTAAACAGCGTTTTACTCGCATCATTCATAAATGCAGGATCGTAGCCAGGATTTGAACTTAATGAAACACTGCTAAGTCGTGCAGTGTAATGGCTAATGGAACCTTGCAGACCAAAGCTCAGGCTTCCTTTTTCCATTCTTATCCGGTAGGCTGCGCTTGCAGAACCACCTGTGGTTTGGGTAACACCTAGTTTATCGCTAAAAACCTGCAGGCCTACACCAAATCTTTTATTTAAGACAGGAGCGTCGATAGTGAATGTTCCTGTTCTGGGTGCGCCTTCTATTCCTGTCCACTGGTTACGGTAAAGTGCAGTTGCCGATACCAGGTTCCTGCTTCCGGCATACGCAGGATTTATGGCAAGCGTATTGAACATGTATTGCGTATACATAGCGTCCTGCTGGCCCCAGCTTTTAGTAAAAAGCAGGCACATGGTTAAAATTATAATATATCTTTTCATCTTATCTGTTAATTGTAATATAGCCCACACGTCTGTCCGTTCCATCAATGGTCAAAATATAATAATAGGTTCCTGCCGGAACTTCTTCTCCCACATGGACACCTTCAGTCGTTTTTCCATTCCAGTCGTTCTGATAACTTTTCGATTGGTAAATCAGATTTCCCCAGCGGTTAAAAATGCTTAAGTTGATCTTTTTTCCGTTGGTATTGCCAACTACAAAATAATCGTTAATGCCATCATTGTTTGGAGAAAAACCTCCCGGGATGAAAAGATCTTCCTTGATCAGGTTAACCACTGTTGGTTGCGATGGACTAACGTCTCCTGCGGTGATCGGGTCTGGTTTAGTTCCATCCGTAGAAACGTCTGTAGTTTTGCTGTTGTCACTTACCGAAAAGCCTTCAGCAGTAGCCGAGTTGCTAAAACTACCGTCATACTTATCTAAAGATACCTTAACTTCGATATCAATCGTGCCCGAAGCAGATTTAGCTAATGTATTGCTCCCTGTAAGCATGTTTTTGTCAGCTAAACCATTGAAACCGTTATTTGCAGAAAGACCACCTGTTGCGCTGATTTTTAATACTTCAAAAGTGTTTCCTCTAAAAGTTGCAGACAGATCGTCAGTTACATTAATATCTCTTATCGCTATCTGGCCAAAGTTGGTCAGCACGAATGAATAGCTAACCGTATAGCTTCCGTCCTGATTTCGAACCGGTGTTGATTTTAATCGTTTTGCCAATCCGATTTTGCCAGGAATAAGTACCGTAATTGTAACCTTACCTGGAGTAGACGGGGTACCATCTTTATCTACAATGATATAGGTAAACTCATCAGGGCCTGAATAACCCGGATTGGGCGTGTAAATCGGCTGACCAGTAGTAGGATCAAAAGTTATTGTACCATGTTTAGGCGGATCAGTTATCGTAACCTTTCCTCCGGAAGAAATTGGAACATTGATTAATTTCGGTCCATTTACCGGGGTTTCTACGCTGATATTTGGCGCATTGATCACAACCGGTGGGTTCACGGTTACTGTTACGGCAATTGGGTCTGAATCAATGCCGTCAACAGTTCTTAAGATGTAAGTGAAAACATCCTGACCGCTAAAGCCTGCATTAGGCGTGTAAACAGGTAGTCCGGTGGTTGTGCTTACGCTTACATTGCCATTTTTAGGGGCTGTTACCCATACCACGCTGGTGCCGCTTTTGCTGGCATCATTATCCTTTACCGGCATTTCAACTGAGCGGTTAAAAGGAGTGATATAGGCATCTGCGGAACCTAAAGGTTTTACAGAAACGGTTACACTGATGGGATCTGATGAGAGTCCGTCAACAGTTTTAAGCGTATAGGTGAAGTTATCTTTTCCCGAAAAGCCCGGATTTGGGGTGTAAATCGGGTTCCCTGAGGCATCAAAACTGATACTGCCATTTGTTGGCGGAGTCTGTATAGGCGTTGTGGTACCCGTTTTAGAGGGGTCATTTTCCTTTACCGCTATAGTGATGGGAGTTCCTGTAACAGTAGAGGCCGCATCAGGATTACCCAAGGGTTTCACATTTACCGTTACCGTGATCGGATCAGACTGTAACCCGTCTTTGTTCTGTAAGATGTAAGTAAAGCTGTCTTTTCCACTAAAGCCGGCATTAGGTGAATAAGTGAAAGTTCCATCAGTATTGAGTACCACAGTGCCTTTTAGGGGATCTGTTTTTTTGATGACAATTGACCCTGCTTTACCAGGGTCATTATCCATCACATGTATAACTACCGGCAAATCAGTTACCGTATTCGCGATATCTGCTGTGCCTACAGGTTTGATATTTACAGCGATATTTACAATTGCCGTATTGGATTCGGCACCATAATTATCTTTTACAGTATATACAAATGAATCATAGCCGCTATAATTGGCTGCCGGCCTGTAGTTTACAATACCGCTCACCGGATCAACAACAAGTGTTCCATGTAAAGGCTGACTTTTGATACTGATGGATGAGGCATTGATCGTGTAATTGCCATCGGCATCAGTATCATTGCTAAGTACGCTTATCGGTATATTCGTATCTTTACTTGTGGTTACTGTATCATTAACGGCTACAGGTATATGGTTCACAATCAGCTTAACTTCATCTGAAAGTTGACATCCGCCCGGAGAAGTAAGGGTCCATTTGAATGTGTAAATGCCACCGGTTAAGTTGTTTATAATTGCATTTGGCTGTTGGGGATTTACCAACACAGCTCCTGTTGGCCCTGAAGACTGTGTCCATAAACCACTGTTGGTACCCGCACTATTTCCCTGTAGCGTGTAGGTTGTGGTAGGGGTAGCAATATTAAGCAGTTGGTCAATTCCCGCATCTGGCTGGTTTGGTGCAGCAACATAGGTTAATGAAATGGTCGCCGGATTAGATGTTCTTCCGTACGAATCTTTTATCGTGTAGGACGCAGATACCGTACCAGAGAGATTCGGTTCAGGGATGAATTGCACGCTGCCCTGAGAATTTACTGAGAAAGTTCCTTTTCCGGAGACGGTATAGCTGGTCTGTATCCCATTCTGGTTAGGGTCAAGGTCAATTGTTGATTTATTCAATACAGCACTCGGGTTCGCGGTTGTATCATTAGCAGTTACATCTATCACGGCCTGATTACCCTGACATAGCGTTAAGGCATCATTTTTGGCTACTGGATCTATTAAACCAGTCTGGTTGTGCGCATCAATAGTTACTTGTCTGATCTCGTGAAAGTTAGTCAGGTCGCCTGTAGATGATGCAAATCCATAACGGAGATTATCTGGCGCAGCTTCAGCATAATAAAAGTTATCAATAACTGTGGTGGTAATTGGCTTTGCTCCACCACGTGTAACCCTTACCGTTATATTAAAGCCTCCGGCAGGTTGTGGGGCAAGATCCATATAAACTCTCCTATATCCCGTATTGGTAGAATCAGGTTGACGTTGTCCGCCGTCTCCTACGAGTGGGAACCCAAATTGATTCATTTCAGCACTGGTCAGATAGCTGTAATTACCGGAGGTTAGTGCCGCACCATTTCCCCTGCCCCTTAGGGTTATCGAGCCAGGCCTAAATCCTATGCCTCCCTGCCTGCCTTCAGTTGGATTGGAAAAGTTTCCGTATTCGTCAAGGCCGATGGCGAGATAGCCGTTACTTACTCCGGGAGAGATTGGGGTAGTTGTCGTAATCTGTGCATATCCGAGCGAACCGCCGAATCCGCCGATAACAAATGGATTGGCATTTGCATCGAAAAGAAAGAAGCTGATTCCATCGGCACCTGTGCCACCATAAATATAATATTCAAAGGCAACTTTAAGACCATTACCCGAAGGGAAGTTGGTGGTATTGATGACATAGCCTTTCTGATTTTGAACGTTGCTTGTCAACCTCAAATATCCATCTCCATTTGGGTCCAGAGGCGTGCCTGTATGGCTGGAGGTAGCCGTATTGTAAGCACTACCACCAGCGGTCAAAAAAGCAGATGGTGCACCGCCAAAGATTATTCCTTTTGAGGTGGAGTTACGGAAACTTTCTACATAAGGGAACTGGGCAAAAGCATTTTTAAAGATAAAAAGCGATAATACGACGATTATCTGAAAACGTAACATTTTTATCATAAACTTGGATTAATAGTTTGTTGATTTTTAACTTGCAAAGTTAAAAGCTAATTTCCAAACTATTATATATTTAGCTCAAATTATTGATAATTCTCAAATTAATAACACCGGCAACCTTCTGGTTTTCGGTCAGCCAGGATTTAGCGCCATCACAATAGGGCTGATAGCTTAACTTATTCTGGACCATAACCCAGTTTCGGGATGGTATTTCTTGATCACTTTTGCCGGATTACCTGCTGCTACACAAAAATCCGGAACATCTTTGGTTACAACTGCACCTGCCGCAATTACCACATGTGCTCCTATCGTCACTCCGGCTGTTATAACCGCATTGGCTGCAATCCAGCTGCCATTACCAATTTTAACTGACGATGTAACTACGGGTTGTTTAGAGATAGGAAGATCAATGTCCTGGTAGGAATGATTAAGGCCGCTGATCACTACATTTTGGGCGATAATGACATCATCACCAACATGTACCGGTCCGATAATTACGTTACTCATTCCGATCAGCGTCCTGTTGCCAATGTAGACCGCGCCAACCCCGTTGTTGATTGTACAAAAATCCTCTATGATGGAGTCATCGCCCATTTCAAAACTGTTAAATGGTAAAACATCCAGCCTTGTTCTAGACCTGATGCGGCTATTCTTACCTTTTTTATGAAAGAAAGGATTTAAAAAAAGGCTTACCCATATTCTTGGACGGGCCTCACCGGTAGGGATCATCATCCAGTGCACAATTTTTTTTAGCTTTTCATTACCCTTTACTACTTTTAAGAGTGATTTCATTACAGATCTTAATTATGGTTATCTTTACAATATTAGCATAATTTAAATCATAACCATATATTTGATCTTTACTGCAATCGTTTTATGATTAGAAACCAACTCAAGCCGTTAATGGTGTTTTTTATCTGCACCCTGCTTAAGTTAAACAGCGTTCTCGCTCAAGAAAGTATTTTAAGCGAAGTTTCTTATTTATATATGGAGAAACTTGTTGCGGCGGCTAAAGCCAACTATCCAAGGGTAGGTGCTCTTAATAACCAGATCAATATAGCCAAAAGCGACCTTTCCGGGGCGCGACTTTCGTGGCTGGAGCCGCTGTCCTTTCAGTACGTCGCCCGCTCAAACCAGGCAACAGCCAATACCGTGGTAGATCTGCAGACTGCTGATCTGCTTACAGGATATCAGTTTGGTATTTCCATCAACCCCGGCTCTCTGTTAACCAAGCCAAGCCAGATTAAAAAAGCAAAAGAACAGTTAAGAATTGCCCAGTCTAACCAGGCAGAGTATTTTCTTGAGCTGGAGGCACAGGTAAAATCCAGATATGTTACACTTCTTCAGTTTCAAAAATCGCTGGCACCGGTTAATGATATGTATCTCACGGCACAGAGTAATTTTGAAAACATGAAAATCAAGTATCAAAAGGCCGAGATAACCTTTGCAGAATACAACAGCGCGTCGAATTCCTTGAGCAATGCCCTGCAGGCCAAACTGCAGATGGAAGCCAGCTACCTCAATGCAAAAATTTCACTCGAAGAATTAACGGTTAAAAAGTTGGAAGAAATAAAATAATGGCTGAAGGATATAAATTTTTGAAACTTGTCAAACGCTATCGTCTGGCATTGATATTGGTCCCTTTGATTACCATTATCATCACTACATTTTTAGTGCGGAACCTGAAAAGTTCCTATATATCCCAGGCCCAGATTTCAACTGGGATTGTGGATGAAACACAGCAACAGTCGGTAATTATTGAGGCGGTCCAGGGTGAACAGGTGCGTCAGCAGTTTAGCAATCTCATTGAGATGATCCGTATGAAAAGGGTACTCAATCAAGTATCCTACTTGTTAATGATACACGATCTAACCACCAATAAACCTTTTAAACCCAAAAGTGACCTGGTTGAAACGCTGAATAAAGACGCTGTTGCCCATGCCATTGAGATATATCGTAAAAAATATGAAAATAATGAGGAACTTGATCTCAACGTTCCTGATGAGGAGGGGCTTACAAGGGTGCTCAAATCAATGAATTACGATGCCGATGCCCTTAAAAGCAAAATATCTGTATTCCGTTCCGGAGAAAGCGATTTCATTACCGTACAATCTGAAGCCGAAAGCCCGGAGCTGGCAGCGTATATTGTAAATACCCTGTCTTCAGAATTCATTAAAGGTTATACTTCGCTCACCAAAGCTTCGCAGGGTAAGGCAAACAATTTTTTGAGGAATATGCTCAGAGAAAAGACAGATACCCTTGCCGCACGAATGGCCAGACTGAAAAATTATAAAATCAAAAACAAGGTCTTAAATCTCACAGAACAGTCTAAGCAGTTGTATTCTTTAATCCTGGATTATGATACCAAAAAGCAGGAAGCCATTGAGAAGACTGCTGCATACGCTGGTGCGCTTAATGAGATTGATGCAAAGTTCAATCCCAAAGAACGGAGCTATATCGAATCCAGACTCTCTAAAGTAAACCAGGGATTGGTGGAAACTAAGGCAGAACTAAGCAGCCTTTACGATCTCTATCTTAAAAACGACCTTGACGAAAGGTATAAAAACAGTTATGATTCCCTTAGAAATAAGCTTACTGAACAGATTAACAAATCTTCTGATCAGTACATCAACAATCCCCTGAGTGCTAAACAGGAACTGGTCAGTCAAAAAATCAATCTGGAAATACAGATGGATATATCCCGGTACGGAATAAACTCTCTTGAAAATAAAATTAATTCACTGACCAGGGATTTTGAGAATTTAGTTCCACAGGAAGCAGAGGTACAGACCCTGGAGATGAGTGTGGATATCGCCAGCAAGGAGTATCTGGATATCCTAAACAAATACAATCAGAGTAACCTCGAATCCGGGGTTGAATCCAAGATGAATATTGTCCAGATGGGCGTTGGCGGACTTGCACAGCCTTCGAAGAAATTTCCGCTGATGGTGCTCAGTGGTTTTGTGAGTCTTGTTTTCTGTCTTTTGGCATTATTTATCGTTTTCATTACCGATAACCGAATACTTGATGCGAAAACACTGGCGGCGAAAACGTCGGTGCCTGTACTCGGTACGATACCAAAACTCCCGGCTCCGCTTGAATCGCTGAATAGCTCATGGGAGGATCCGGCACATCATGATTTTTGGGCCAGCATACGTTCCATCCGATATGAGCTGGAGTCGGCCATGCAGGATAAGGTGATCGTTATTTCCAGCTTTGGGCCTTCTGAAGGGAAAAGCTTTTTTGCAAGGTGCCTTGCAAGGTCATGGGAAAAAACAAATAGAAAGGTATTGTTGATAGATGGGAATTTTACACATCCCTCGCTAGGTCAGGCCCGGGCTGGACAATATGTGGAGGATTTTTTACAGGGAAGAGAACAAGTTGGGCAGCAGGAACCGATAGAAATGATTTCGGTGTTAAGCAACCGTGGCAAAGAAGGATCTCTTTTGGAACTTTCCAGTGCTCAACAGATCAATCAACAGCTGGATAGGGCAAAAACAATATACGACCTGATTATTATCGATGTTGCCGCTATCAATGATAGCAGCCTCGTGAGAGAATGGCTTTCCTTTTCCCATAACGCCGTAGCGGTGTTCAAATCAGGAGAATCAATCAACGAAGATAAAAAGGCATATCTTGCTATGCTTAAAGAAACCGGGATTTTTAGGGGATGGATACTTAATATGGCCGAAACGGGTTCGGGCGGACTGGAGTTTTTTAAGACAAAAGGATAATGGACGGGTTTGTGATCTGGCAATGGATATTATACATTCTGGGAATCATTATTTGCTTCCATCTTCTTTTTCCGATGGTGCTGTTTTTATGCTGGAAGTTTTCCGCCAAACCAGTAAAATCTTTAAATCCGGGTACAACCAACAGGGATTATGGAATTATTGTAACGGCTTATGAGCAGGTAGATTTTGTAGCCGATGCGGTCAAATCCCTTCTGGATATGGACTATTTAAATTTTCATATTTATGTGGTTGCGGATAACTGTAAGCCATCTGAGGCGCTTATTTTTACCGATGATCGTGTTGACGTTTTGTTTCCCGGAAATGTTTTAGCCAGCAATACGGCCTCTCACTTTTATGCCATTGAGCATTTCAGGCATCAACATCAAACAATTTTGATCATGGATAGCGATAACCTCGCTCATCCGCAATTGATTAATGAGTTAAACAAGTATTTCGGGCTGGGGTTCCATGCTGTACAGGGACTTAGATCAGCTAAAAACCTGGAGACTACAATTGCCTGCCTGGACGCGGCAAGGGATATTTATTACCATTTTTATGACGGGAAAGTGATCTTTGAACTTGGATCATCTGCAACGCTTGCGGGCTCAGGTATGGCGTTTGATTCGCAGCTCTACATACGAATGCTAAAAGATATTGATATCAAGGGTGCCGGATTTGATAAAGTGCTTCAGGCCCGTTTGATTGCTGGTGGCGAAAGAATTGCTTTTGCCCAGGACGCCATTGTTTATGATCAGAAAACCTCCGCTCCGAAGCAGTTGGTCAGCCAACGATCGCGTTGGATCGCTACCTGGTTTAAGTACTTCAAATTTGGGTTTGGAATTCTTTATCAAGGTGTGGCAGGCGCTAATCTTAATCAGCTTATCTTTGGTACTGTGCTTTTAAGGCCGCCACTGTTTATATTCTTATCACTGGCTGTTTTGTTAATGGTCATTAGCCTATTTACCACCCAGCTATTGGCACTGGTAATTTTCCTTTCCCTGATTATTTATGTAATTAGCTTTTTAATTCCGGTTTTAAGCAAAACAACCGATAAAAAAATTCGCAGGGCGCTGGTTTTTATTCCTAAATTTATATTTTATCAATTTATATCCTTAGCCAAATCTGTCTTCTCTAGTAAGCCAAATGTGGCAACCAGGCACAGCCTCAAAAATAACAGCAGATGATGTGGTCCAACCTATCATATGAGATGAAAAAAAAGCTGGTAATTCTTATTGCTATGCTATCATTTGCTGTCGGTTCAGCTTTACTCACCGTTAAGCTCGAATATTATGCCGTTTTCCTGGCACTGCTTTTTGCAGGAGGCATTGTATTTACGATTGCATTATTTTCCAATCCAAAAGTTGGTTTTCTCGTTTATCTCGTATACTGTTTCTTTATTGCGGGCTTGCTGAAAAATACGGGATTGCCTTTTGGGCCCCTAATGGAAGTTCTGCTCGGCGCTACCTGGCTTTCGCTGCTCGTTAATTATAAGAAAATCGACTGGAAAGAGATCCATAATGATCATATTATCATCGCGCTCATCTGGTTTTCAATTAACATTCTGGAATTGGTTAATCCGGAAGGGGCCAGTTTGCTGGGTTGGCTAAATGAAGTACGTTTTACAGCTTTCAACTGGTTGCTAATTGCCCCTATCGGCTTCTTATTGTTTAAGAGTAAACGCGACCTTGATGTTTTTTTTATAATGATCATCTCCCTGTCGGTTTTAGGTACACTTTATGGAATCAAACAATATTATATAGGGGTTTCTGCCGGTGAGCAACGGTGGCTTGATGAAGGAGGGGCAACCACCCATATTATTGATGGCAGGCTCCGGGTATTTTCATTTTATACCGATGCAGGCCAGTTTGGTGCTTCTCAGGCCGCAATGTCTGCAATCACAATAGTGATGGCCTTAGGCCCTTTCAAAAGATGGAAGAAGATCTTATTATGGATTTCCGGATTAATACTCTTTTACGGAATGCTAATTTCCGGCACCAGGGGAGCTTTTTTTGCGTTTGTAGTGGCCAGCATCTTTGCCATGTCACTGAGTAAAAATTTTAAGGTGCTCTTTTCGGGGCTTTTCTTCGTTGTTGCCATGTTTGGTTTTCTCAAATATACCACTATCGGAAGTGGGAATTACCAGATTGTTAGGCTACGTACCGCTGTTGACCCTGAAAACGATTCCTTTAATGCCAGGCTGATCAATCAGGCCACGCTGAAAGAATTGATGAAGAACAAACCCTTCGGTGCAGGGGTGGGAAGTATCGGATTGAACGGGATTAAATTTAATTCAGAAAAATATTTATCAAATATTCCGCCAGATAGTTATTGGGTTAAGATTTGGGTAATGTACGGACCTGTGGGGCTTGTGATATGGTTTTCACTGATTATGTATATGCTTGGAAAGTGTTGCGGAACGGTTTGGAACATTCAGGATAAGGGACTCAAAGTAAAATGCATTGCGCTAACATCCGGTACCGCCGGGCTGTTTTTTTGTAGTTATGGCAATGAAGTAATGAATGGTTTCCCTTCAGTAATCATTCTTTACATGTCATGGTCATTTGTATTGATGGCCAATAGTTTGGATGGAAAAAAAATAGAAATCTCAAAAAATTAACTAATTTCAATATGCCACTAGGACTTTTGGTCATACCAGCAGCTGTATTTTTTATATATGGTTTTATCAAAGGATATAAGAAAAGTAAGAATAATGTATAAATTTCTGCAATCCATACCCGATAAACTGGCCAGGGTCACCTCCGGAAGGAAGCTCATCAGCGAGATTGATGGACTTAGATTTTTTGCGATCCTTCCGGTGCTTATACAGCATTTGAACGAGCGTTTTGAGCGGAATACCACGATCGATTTTATCCATCCCAAAGCAGATACATTTGCCTATTTTCTGGCTTACAGGGGGTTCTTAGGTGTTTACATTTTTTTTGTAATCAGCGGGTTTATCCTGGCGCTCCCATTTGCTTCATACCACCTGGCCAGCGGAAAGAAAATAGGTATCAGGCAATATTTCTGGAGAAGGCTTACCCGGCTTGAACCACCTTATATTTTCTGGATCAGTATTTTCTTTCTGGTTTATGTATTTCAGCGCCATGTGTCTTTTTTTGAATATCTTCCGCATTATTTTGCCAATATCACCTATACCCATGCTATTTTTTATGGTGTCTGGTCTCCCTTCAATCCCCCAACCTGGACCCTCGAAATCGAAATCCAGTTTTATATTCTTGCGCCATTTCTTTCCTATTTTTTCTTTAAAATACCTAAAAAAGGTATCAGACGCGGACTGAACATTGGCTTTATCCTGGTGCTGATGTTGCTCCAGCAGTATTTTAAGTGGTACCTGCCACCGTTTAGTCTTTCAATCTTAGGTCATCTTCACTATTTCCTAATCGGTTTTATGCTGGCTGATCTTTATATCTGCGATTGGGCTTCAATTAAAAAAAGCAAATTTTATGATATTGTAGCTATACTCGCTCTTGCAGGGCTTATTGGTTTATGGAGCTGGGGTTTTGAGTTCATTAACAGACTGGCGGTGGTGATTTGTCTTTTTGTTTTTTTTATTGCTGCATTTAAAGGAAACCTGATTAACCGGCTGATTACCAACAGGTGGGTGATGGCCATCGGTGGAATGTGTTATACCATATATCTTATTCATCTTCCCTTTGCCGAGTTTTTTATCCGGTTGAGCAAATATGTAACCTTCACGCGTGATTATACCATTAATCTGCTCTTGCAGCTGGCCCTGTTTCTTCCGGTTGTACTGGCCTTGAGTGCCGTATTTTTTCTATGTTTCGAAAAGCCTTTTATGGATAAAGACTGGCCTTCCAGGGTTGCGCAACGGATTTCATCTATCTGGAAAAGGCAATAACTTTTGCTAAGAATACATACTATGGAACTAAAGGACAAGGTAATTGTAATATTGGGGGCCACCAGGTTTGATTGGAAATTTGAATCCACCAGTTATCATACCGCCAAATTTCTGGCAGAAAACAACGACGTATATTATGTTGATTTTCCGTATACGCTTAAAGATTACTTCAAAAGAAATCAACAATCAGACATTGCTTTAAGAATTCCACATTTTAAGAAAGGCGCAAAAGGAATTCTTGATACAGGATTTCCCGGTTTAAAGATTTTAATCTTGCCATTGTTACTTTCTCTTAACTTTTTGCCCGAAGGGCGTATTTATCGTTGGTTGTTGCGGTGGAACGAACGCATGATTTCAGCCAGGATTAACCGGGTTATGGCAGAGCGGGGCGTTGATGAATTTATTTTTATCAATTCGTTTAATTTCCACTATCCCGGTGTTTCTAAAATGCTTTCCGGGGCAATACTGAAGATTTACCATTGTGTAGACCCTATTATTACGGCTTATGATGAACGCCATGGATTTGTATCCGAAGATTTGCTCATCAAAAACAGCGATCTTGTAATCTGCACAAGCAAAGCACTTTATCGCGACAAAATTAAAAAGAAAAAGCTGACCTTTTTTATTCCTAATGCAGCCGATTTGACGGTTTCCTCACGGGCGCTGGATCCGAACCTGCTCATCCACCCTTCCGTATCTGATATCCCGAAACCGGTTATCGGTTATTTAGGTGCAATCGAACGCCGTATCGATTTTGATCTGTTGATAAAGGTCGCTAAGATGAACCCGGATAAAAGCTTTGTACTGGTTGGGCCTACCGCCCGGGAATTTGTTCCTCAGGAGTTTGAAGAAATGCATAACGTTTATTTTCGCGAAAGTGTGCGCTATGATGAGATGCCGGCGGTGGTAAAAGGATTCGATATTGCAATGGTTCCTTTTAAAAAGGATGAAGTGAGTGCAACAATCTTTCCGCTTAAATTATTTGAGTACCTGGGAACCGGTAAACCAGTGGTGTCTACAGATTTTAATATGGATCTTCTGGAGTTTACCTTTGATTCTGTGCGCTATTGCCACAATGCTAATGAGTTTTCTGCAGCCATTTCTTTTTATCTTGAAAATGATAACGAGGAAGCTAAAGCATTCAGGTTGTCAATTGCTGCCGATAATACCTGGGCAAGGCGTATGGCAGAACTGGGCAGTCTGATCGCTGAGTTTTATCCCGAAAAAAAAGGTAAAAATTAACTTTTTTTAAGACAACATTTCCTTGTACAGATTGATATGTTTACTAATCGGATCATTGCGTTTGTACCACTCAAGAAGGCGCTCCCTGCAGCTGTTTAAAGTTGCCGCTTTTTCTTTTTTTGAAATAATTGCTTGTCTGATCAGTTTCCGCAGTTCAGCTACATCACCCGGATCAAATAAATAGCCACTTAAGCCAGGCTCAGTATAATCAATCATTCCCCCTGTTGCTGATGCAATCAGCGGTGTGCCACACAGTATAGCTTCGGTGCCGGTAAGTCCAAACGTTTCCTCCAGTGATGGATTAATGAAAAAATCCATTGCACTGTAAATCAGTGAGTGAAATCTTTTATCGTGCACAGGTTCAAAGCGGATGATATTGATGGCGTGCTCATTGTTCGTTGTAACTTTTGCCCTGATTGCCCCAAAAGTTAAAATGGTAATGAACTTTTTTTCATCGGCTTCTAAGCCACCAATCGCCTCAAGCAAAAGCCAATAACCTTTTCTGTAATTTTCAAGATCATCAGCACCCGTTCCAAGTATCAGTGAATCTGCCGGGATATTAAGGGCTTCCCTGGAAATAGTTTTGTCAATTCGTCTGAAACCGGCAATATCAAGCACACAAGGAATCTGATCGCATTTTACGCCAGGAAGATATTGTTGGATTTTTTGCAGCGTAAGCGTACTGCTCGCAATAAACCTGATGCCGGAAGAACGAATGCTTTCATGTTTTGTTCTCTGAAGCAAATCTTCTGCATTTTTGAAATTGGGATTACGCAACACGTCCTGTTCATAATGAAAACCACCTAATATCGGGTTCAGGTCGTGAGCGGTCCAAACCATCGGTTTTTTTATGGCTTTAAAAAAGGTCGGGACATCTACAAAATCCGATATCCAGTGGAGGTGGATAAGATCAGCACGTTTTACCCGGTCATCCTGTTCCAACCGGTAATGCGAAAAAGGAAAGCTAAATATTTCATACTTTCCTGTTTGTCCTTCCGTAATTCTCGTATTTCTGTCTATGCCCAGTTTCCTCGTTACACGGTTGGTAAACGGCCTTTTTTGATCGGTCTTATACACTCCAGGTAAAAGATTTTCATTGAGGGCATGCATACAAAGCACTTCAGATTCGATGCCCTGTTCTAAAAGCGCCTGATGAAGACGCATAACAGCAATTCCTGCCCCACCGGTAATATAAGCTGTAATATGAAGTATCCTCATCCCTTATGGTTAAAATTAGGGCTGATCAAAAACGTCGCACCATATAAATTTATCTGTCATCACCCTTTTTGGATGCTCCTTCCCAATGCGGAAACCTAACCAGTTTTTTGGTGCATATACCGTATTGTTTTTATCTGAAAGATAAGCGGCCCACCAGGCAAAACTACTGTTGGAAATAATGGCGATGTCAGCATTTTTTATAATCTGAAAATCAGTAATCTCATTATTTGATGAGAATATATAGTTTGGCTGTTCACCAAAGTAGGTCTTTACATACTCAATATCATCACTCACAAAATAAACGATACAGTTTTTAGTATCGCCAAGGGCATCCAGTCTCGTTTTGAAATAAGACATCGGCAGGGAGATGTCTCTTTTGCCATAGTTCAGGTAATCCGTTCGCCGGATATGGACAACAATCGTTTTATTCGTCCGGAAAACAGGTCCGAATTCCGCTTCAAAAAGATCGGTGAATTGCTTTTTAAGCTTAATGTTGAATCCTCCTGGAATATTCCTGACATAAAAATCGGTTTGGAAGAAGCCCTTGTAGATGGTGCGTTCTTTCACTTCTACCGGCCGCGGAACCTGGATACTTTCAATGTAAATCTCGTTAAATTTCAATACTTTGGGCAACATGCGGGTATATACCGAATAGAGCTTTGAAGATAAGGTCAGGTTATCGAATGTCCCCAGGTCAAAATATTTGGTCAGGTAAGCATGATGCGGATTTACAAAAAAAAACGATTTTCCTTTGTTGTTTGCTTTTAAATACTGAAAGAAAGCATACTGGAAAATCTGGTTTCCAAGCCTCCCGATAAATTTAACTCCGATCATAAATCTGCCTTTTTTAAAATATATTTATTGATGAATTCAGGGTAAAAGCGATAGGCATATACAAATGCGTTGAGCGCATTTACCTTTAATTCTCTCCACAAAATAACCTGAGATATGCTAAAACCGAAAATGTTAGCAATAAGGGTAGCATATGCAGCACCGATTACCCCGTACCGGTGGATGAGGAAATAATTCAGTGTCAGAATTACGCAGGTATTAACAATTACAATGATAAAAGTAACCCTTGTTTTTCCGATGGAATCGATAATTACCCCAAATTGTCGCCCAAACGGACCGAATATGCAATAAAGTAAGGTGATGTTGAGTATAGGAACAGTATCGGCATACTTATCTCCGGCCAAAAGCTTAATAATCATCCCATCAAACAGATAGATGAAAATGATTGCGGGGATTACCATGGCCAGAATGGTACCAACCGACTTCTCATACAGGTATTTAATGGCTTCCTTTCCTTCCGTTTCTATGCGTTTAGAACTTTGCGGAAACACAATAGTGGCTACAGCATTGGTCGGAATATCGATCAGATTACCAATTCTCACTGCAATATTGAATGAGCCGGAGGCAGCCGGGGAAATGATGCCTGCAAGCATCCACTGATCTATCGTACCAGAAAGAATGGAACTAACCGAGGTAGCAAATGCATACTTGCCATAATGGAATATCCGGCTGATCCAGTTTTTACTAAACCGGTAAGAGAAGCTGATGAAGTTTTTTACATAGGCCCAGGAGATGGCGATGCTAACCAGTACAGCTAAAATCTGTACATACACCAGTGTCATCAGGTTGGTCTTGATGCCGAAAAAAAGGCATACGAACAAGAATAAGCATAATACGGACTGTCTTGCCAAACCGCTGAAGAGAACACCCGTATATTTAAAGTTGGCCTGCTCAATGCAATTAAACTGGGTCAGGATTCCGGAAAAAATAAATACAATGTTATACAAGTGAAACATGGGTTCTAGTTCCGGTGCTTTGAGCAATCTGGAAAGATAACCTGCAAAAATCAGGTTCAATAAAATGCAAAGAACCGTAAGGCTTCCACTAATGGTAAGGGTTGCAGAAAAGATATCTGAATGTTCTTTTTTTTCAGACCCCGACATAAATTTGATCAATGCACTCTGAATAAGTCCGTTACGGATAATTTCCAGGATCGTTACCGTTTGCAAAAATATTCCCCACACACCATAATCATTTTTTGTAAGAAGTCTTACCAGTACGAAGAATATCGCAAGGTTGATCAGCGTGCCCGAAAAGTTCTGAAGGATATTGATGATCCCGGATTTAATCCAATAGTTATTTTTTGTTCCACTCATTTAAGCCTGATTTGGGGATAATGGTTTTCTTTTCAGATGTGTTGCTGCCAGTTCAAGTACGTCCTGATCACTTTTGGCATGGTATACCGCTGCATTTGAGAATTTAGGGTAGAGTTTTGTAAAACAACCAAAATAGTGTTCCGGGCCTTTTTTAGATAAAAGGATATTTACGCCGCCAAAATAGCTGGCCAATGCACCTGTTCCCCCGTGTGTGGATATAAAATGTTCCGCATTTGCATATACCATCAGCTGGAAATGGTTAAAGTTTCTCGCTTTGCCCAGGTTTTGTTTAAACATGTTTTCCATTAAGAGCACTTCAGGGTGCTGCTGCTCAATCCAGTCGTATTCATTTAAGTCGTAAATATCGCTGTTGTCATTCGTAATATTTTCAGGTCTGGGTCTATTGTAAATAATCTGGTATTCAGATTTATAGCTGTTGATCAGTTCGTCTAAAAGTGGAATGCTTAAAAAACTGATCGGCGGACCGTCCCATTCCATATTATAGCGGTTGGCAATAATCAGGATAGGTTTGTTATAACGATAAATGTCATTGCCATACATCTCTTTTAAGGGAACTTGTGCCCACTTACGCATGTTGTAGTTTTGGCTGTAAAGAATCCGGGGTGTTTCAAAATTATAGTTTCCAGGCGTAGTTCTGGAATCAAATGTTTCAAGGTGTTCAGGCGAAAAAAAATACAGCTCGGAGGTATATTTTGCCCCTTCTGTTTGCAATAGGGTGCCGTTTTTGAAATGCCAGTAGGCAAATGGCAGTGCAAAGGCCAGGTCAGGAGTAAACTCCCCGCTAAAGGATATTTTTTTGTAGGGTTTTTTAATTACATAATCGCTGATCAGGTATTTCCACTGGATCACCTGGCATAGATAGGTGTCCCTGAAGAAATAGCGGTAATTCGCAGGAACGTTATAATGCCTGATTTTTGTATATAAGCCTAAAATTTTAACAATTAATTTCCTTAGCATGTCACAGGTTATTTGTAGCTATTTTCATTTTTTATGCTGATGCCAGCCAGAGGTTTTGTGGTAATTTAGTCGTAAAGTCGCGTTAATCAAAAGCTAAGCGCTGCGCAACTTTAAAAATAATAGTTCAGGTTAAATTTTATGTGCCTGTAAAGGTGCCTGGCCACCCTGATCATCATATTGGTGGGATGCCGCTTCCAGTTCCGTTTAAAGGTACTGGGTTCTTCACTCGAGTTTTTTTGCTCAAAAAGACCCTGAAAGTCTTCATAGAACAATCCTTTACCCTTACGTTTAAGAAACGACATCATCATGCTGTATTCTGCCTTTTCTACATTAACCCCTTCCTTATAATCGCCAAACTTGATTAGGAAATCACTTCTCCTCAGGTGTGGATGGTCACTGTACAGGTAGAATTTATTATAGGTACTCAGAATATCTTTAGGATTAAAATGCATTTCAGAGAAACCTTCAGCAAATGGTTTCAGAAAAGGAAAACGCTGATAGGCATAAAACCGAACAATATCCAGGGTGGGGTCATTCTGCATAAAACCGATTGATGCAGAGAGTTTCTCCGGAAACAGTTCGAGTGGAACAAAATCTTCCTGTACATAAAGCGTAAGGGGAAGTGTTGCGTTCCGCTGTCCTTTATTAATATTATTCCCTAGTCCGGCATTTTTTGGCGTAGTAATGAGCTTAAAACCAAATTCAGGCTGGAGTTTTTTAACAAGTAACAGGTTTTCGGCTGTACTGCAATCATCAGACACAACAATTTCACCAAATTTGCAACCTAGCGACGCGAAAGAGGAAAGTAATCTGGCAAGGGAGGCAGGCCTGTTAAAATGGGTAACCAGCAAGGTTACCTCTGGAAAATTGAAAGCTTTTGACTGCATGTATTGATAAATTGTTAGCTGGAAAAGATTTCCACTGCTGGTCTTAACCTTTTGGGGGTGCAGCTTACAGAAGCGGATCTGAACATGTATAAATTTATTATTTTATTTCAAAGCAAAAATTTTTTTGACTGTTTTTTTTACTTTGTAAAACCCTTTTCTGAAAACCCTCACATAATTGGGTACAATTTTGAAGTCTGCCCAGGGGGTCATTTTAAGATACCGGAAAAACTCGTTTTTGTAAAACTGACTGCCATTATACGATGAATAGATCGGCTTAATATCAATAAAATGCATAATAAAGGGATCCTTTACGTCCACCCCGGCCTTGCAGTTCCAACGGTGGTCGAGTTCTTTCCAGCTATTGGCAAAAACTACGTTCAGGGCATATTGATCTGCTAAAAGCAGCGAATCTTTATTCTCCTCTACGCAGGTCAGTATTTTTTGAGGTATATTTTCGTTTTTCCATTTTTCAATATCGATTACCAGCAAACCCGCATTGAAATATTTCGTCTCCGGATCAAGCCCAAGTTCACGGTAATTAGGTATTCCTGCCCATTCGCAACTTACCGTTTCCGAATGGTCCTGTACGCAACCTACGGTTCTACCGTCCAGTTCCACCGACCATAACTCCGATATATCCCTGTTCACAATCATGTCTACATCCAGATAAATAACCCGTTTTGCGGTATTACCTACAATATAAGGCGCAAACATTCGCATATAGGTAATCTGTGGCATCCCGGTACCGTCAATGGGAAGGTGCATATCCTTGGGCAGAACCGATTCCATCTCATGAAAGCTGAGGGTATAATCATTACCATCAACCATTGATCGTAGCTTCTGAATGTTCAGTTTGGAAATTCCATTATCAATAATCGCGAAGGCAATCTGCTCACCGGTTTTATGGTTGGCCTGTACCGATTTGATCAGGGGGGCCAGTAAAATGGCATAGTGGTTATCCGTTGCGATAACAATATGGATAGTTTCTCTTTGTTTGGACATTCGTTTGAAATAGAGGCTTTTTGTTTCGGTAGAACATACAAATTTAGGGAATTAAAATTATTATTCATCTTTTTAAACCTTATCGATCTAAATTTGAAGTTTTGACCCCTTTACCTATTCAAATATATTGCAAACCTTAAAATTATTGAAGTATTTCTTTAATATTGTGTTTTAAAACATCAGTCATGTGGCCAATCAAAGTTCCTGAACATATTAAACAGTTTATTGATAAACGGTTCACCTCCGAAGAGTTGGGCGCTAAGGCCAGGGCCTCCTATAAAACGATCTCTAATGGTGTTCCGGAAGTATCGGTGGTGATGCCGGCATTCAACGAGCAGGATAATATCCTACCTACCCTCGCCTCTTTGGCTGCCAATAAAACAAAAAGGGTGGTAGAAATTATTGTGGTAAACAACAATTCTACCGATCATACTGAAGCCCTTGTTAAAAGTACCGGGGTACAATGTATTCTGGAAAGCAGGCAGGGAATTACTTTTGCCCGTAACGCCGGCCTTGCGGTTGCCCGCGGTAAATACATATTAAATGCTGATGCGGATACCATTTATCCTGCAGACTGGATTGAACAGATGACTGTGCCGCTGGAGAACCCAGGCATCGCCCTTACTTATGGTAGATTCGCTTTTTTGCCTATTGCAGAAACAGGTCGCGCAACCTATTTTTTTTATGAACACCTGGCAAGGCTTTCGCGGTGGATGAATAAGGTTTTTAAGGAGGAGGCCGTAAATGTATATGGATTCAATTCGGGCTTTAGGCGCGAGCAGGGAATCGCCGTAGATGGTTTTAACCATCCACCGGGAACCAATGAAGATGGCTGGCTCGCACTAAAATTGCGCAATAAGGGCTTTGGAAAACTCCATCTGGTTACCGCCATCAGCGCGCTGACCTGGACCACCGACAGAAGAATACAAATTGATGGAGGATTGATAAAGGGTTCTTTAAAAAGAATTAAACGGGTACTTGGGGGATAATTTTCTCTAAAAATGTAGTGTATTCGGAAACCGGGCGGAGCATGATTATTACCTTGCAAAAACCGGCATCATACGCTTGGTGAAATCTTCTGCACCCTTTTGGTTGATGTGGATTTCGTTATAAAAAAAGGTTGGGTCGTGCTGATAAATATCACCAAAATTTAAATATTCAACCCCTTGATCCCTTTTCATCTGCAGGGTAAAATCAGCGATGTTCTGTTTATACCTTTCATCAATTTTAATATCGGCCACTGGCGCTGTAAATAAGATGAGTTCAATTTTACTGGCCTTACAAAGTGCAATGATATCATTCAGGAACTTATATTTTCCTTTCAGATCGAAAGTAAGGTCTCTCAGCTTCGTTGGCCCTTTGTAGGCCACGTCAGGATAAAAGAAATCTCCGTAACCGTCAAAGTCTTGGGGCAGTATATTAAATCCATCATTAATCACTTCGTGAATTCCCCATAGGGTGTTGTATTTGGCATACCGGTAAAAAGGTATATATCTGTAGGCATACCATTCATATCCGAATTGTTTAAAATGATCAAATACCACCGGTTCTTTAATGTACGGGAAAAATTTAGGTACGGCAAAATCAAAAATTTGCTCTGTATTAGAGGAGAAAGGGTCGATCTGCAGGTATAATTTTTTTATCTTGTTGTTTTTCAATATAAACAGCTTCAGCATCAGGTACTGATCGGTAATGGAACTTCCATCTACAGAGATGTTGATCCCTTTCTTTTTTGTCTGCTGCTCGATCATTTTTAGATCCAGCGATGTATATGCCCTTGAATTTCCATGAACGGCAAAATCAAACTTCTGGTTACTAACCTTGTCCAGCCACTGTATTTTAGTATAATTTCCTTTCTGAAATACATAGGTAAAACCTTCATCCAGCAACCAGAATATCAGATAACAGATCAGAAGTAGTTTAAATAGCTGAATAAAAAAATTCTTCATGGCTAGAATTGAAAATAAATGAAACTGCTTTGTGATACCAGTACCCCGAATAAGGCAATAAGTAGGATTAAGGTGAGGTAGCTTAAAAAACGTAGCGATTGATAGGCATAGAAATAATATTGCACCCTTTGGTTCCCCCAAAAACCTTCAAAGATGAGCAATAACAAAATCAGTGGAAAGCCTACGGCGAAGTTGTAAAGATCAGCCCCTGTTGATTGTTTGATCTCAGCAATAAAGGAATGACTATAATCAAATAGGTTGTTGATGATTGTAAAAGAATCATGGAGGTTGTTAGCCCTGAAAAAAATCCATGCAAAACATACCGCTGAGAATGTCCAGAATGTACCCAGCCATCGCGGGAGTTTAAAATTGAAAAACTTTTTTCGCTGATTTAACGATTCAAGTGAGATCAACAAACCGTGTAACGCTCCCCAGATAATAAAATTTACGCTTGCGCCATGCCATACTCCTGATACCAGGAAAGTAATGAATAAGTTAAATATCCAGCGGCCCATTCCCACCTTGTTTCCTCCAAGCGGAATATAGAGATAGTCTCTGAACCAGGTAGACAGCGAAATGTGCCATTTGCTCCAGAATTCGCGTATTGATGATGAGAAGTAAGGCTTGTTAAAATTTCTCATCAGGTCAACTCCCATCATTTTAGCTACGCCGATGGCAATATCAGAATAGCCTGAAAAATCGCAGTAGATCTGAAAAGCAAAGAATATGGTGGCACAAAGAACAGATAAGCCATGGTACGATTCGGGATTGTTGTAAACCAGGTTGACAAAAAATGCCAGCCGGTCTGCCACCACTACTTTTTTAAACAGCCCCCATAATATTCGCCTGGCGCCGATAATCAGGTTGTCAGCCTCAAGCGGCTTTAGGTTGTTCACCTGTGGAAGCAATACCTGCGGGCGGTTGATGGGGCCTGCTACCAGTTGTGGGAAAAACGACACAAAAAGCGCAAACCTGCCAAAATTCTTTTCAGCAATCATATTTCCACGGTAAACCTCTACGGTATAGCTTATGCTCTGAAAGGTATAGAAAGAAATCCCTACAGGAAGAAGAATTTTTGCACTATGCAATAAGAGTGGTGATCCAAGCCATGCAGATGTGGTATTGATACTGTCGAGAAAAAAATTAAAATACTTAAAGTAGAAAAGAAGCCCGAGGTTGGTGATGATACTGATGCAAAGGAGCATTTTTTTTCTCCGTTGCGCTGCCGTTTTCTCTATCCGCCTGGCAACGAAAAAATCTATGGTTGCAGGGAAGAAGAGCAGAAAGATGTATTCCCACTTCCAGCACATGTAAAAAAACAGGCTGGCGGCCAGCAACATCATCCACACATATTTTTTTGGCAAAAAATAGTAAAGTAGGAGGACAGTGGAGAAAAACAGAAAGAAACTGAGGGAATTAAAGAGCATGCAGGTCTAAATTTCGAAACATCTAAGATATAAATAGAACCCTTATAAATGCAATTTTTTATTAAATAATCAGTCCTTTTCTTTAGAATGCTCAGTTGTAAATCGGTGTTCAGAGATCAGATTTATAGATAAAAGGAATATAGATCAGATGCATTTGTATAATCTGATCAGCTTTTCCTTAAATTTTAAGCCTTATTTAGTGTTATTATTATAAATTTGATCACGCATAGCAGTAGCTGGAACCAGGCCGAAACTGGGTAAACGGTTAGCTACTACCCAAAACCTGCAGATGAAAAGCAATTAAAATGGACCCACAATTTTTTAAATCCGTAAGCAACCGATGATGAATCTGACTGAAAATCTGCAGGGCAAAAAAATTTCAGTTATCAGTGTAAATTATAATCAGCCAGCGGTAACCCAACAATTACTCGACTCCATTTTTACAACAAACACTTATCCCAACATCCAGATCATTATTGTGGATAACGGCAGCAAAGAGAATTTTATTCCTGTTTGGAAGGAGAGGTATCCTCAGGTTAAATTTATTCAATCGGAGCTGAATCTCGGATTTGCAGGAGGAAACAACCTGGGGATCGCAGCAGCAGATGGCGATTACCTTTTTCTGGTAAATAATGATACCGAGTTTACTCCCGGCCTGTTGGAAACGCTTAGTGCAACTTTTCAGGATTTCCCTGATACAGGGGTAGTCTGCCCAAAAATCAGGTATTTTGAGCATCCGGGGAAGATCCAGTACGTTGGTTTTACAGAACTTACCTCGATTACAGCCAGAAACCACTGTTTGGGTCAGTTTGAAGATGATCAGGGGCAGTACGATAACAAAGTTTTTATTACCGCTTTTGCGCATGGTGCGGCAATGATGGTTTCGCGCGAAGTTTGCGAGCAGGCCGGATTAATGGCAGAGAACTTTTTTCTCTATTATGAGGAAATGGACTGGAGCCTGAACATCCGAAAAGCAGGGTTTAAGATCCGGGTGAATACGTTTGCCCAGATTTACCATAAAGAATCCGTTTCGGTCGGGGCAGATAGTCCGCTTAAAGTTTATTACATGAACAGGAACCGGATATTGCTGGTGAGAAAGCATTTCGCTTTTTATAAACGGACGCTGTTCTGCCTTTATTTTGGCCTGATTGTATTTCCGAGAAACTTCCTGAAATTCCTGATCAGAGGTAAGCTTAAACATATTAATGTCTTGTTCAAAGCGGTCTATTGGAATCTCAGCCATGATACCCAGTCATTTTAACCCCAAAAACATATACCAATATATTATTTTATGCAAGTTTTCTTCATTATCGCTATTCTGCTGGTGTTTTATACCTATATCGGCTATGGGATTGTACTATACTTTCTGATTTTGCTTAAACGTGTATTTGCTCCGGCCGTTCCTAAAGTTTTTGGTGATCAGGAGCTGCCAACCTGTACACTTATTGTAGCAGCTTTCAATGAGCAGGATTTTATTGAAGAGAAGATTAATAATACGCTGGCCCTTAATTATCCTGCCGGGAAGCTTCAGCTTATTTTTGTTACAGATGGCTCAACAGACCGTACGCCAGAAATTGTTTCGCGTTATCAGCAGATTCAACTCATGCATTCTGCAGATCGTAAAGGGAAAATCGCAGCGGTACACCGCGCCATGGAAAGTGTTGATACCGACCTTGTCGTTTTTACTGATGCAAACACCTTCCTTAATGCAGATGCCCTCTTCCATCTCTGCAAACATTATGCAGATGAACGCGTGGGCGGGGTTGCAGGCGAGAAAAAAGTATATACTGACAAGCACGCCGATGCAACTGCCGGAGAAGGGATTTACTGGAAGTATGAATCGAAGCTGAAGGAATGGGATTCAGAACTGCATACTGTTGTAGGTGCGGCAGGCGAATTATATAGCATCAGGAGGTCACTTTATCAGCCCGTGCCGAAAAATAGTATTCTTGACGACTTTATGATCTCGATGCGGATTGCAGAAAAGGGTTACCGCATTAAATATGAGCCGGATGCTTTCGCCCAGGAAACTTCCTCTGCAAATATCAGCGAAGAACTCAAACGTAAGGTCAGGATTGGAGCCGGGGGCATCCAGTCGGTTATCTGGTTAAAATCGCTGATGAACCCTTTCAGGGATCCCGTACTTACCTTTCAGTACATCAGCCACCGTGTGCTGAGGTGGACACTGACGCCGCTGGCGCTCATTGCTGCCTACCTCACTAATGTGCTTATCATAGCACAGTACGGCGGTAATATATATTATACCCTGTTTTTACTGCAAACGCTGTTTTATCTGATGGCACTCTGCGGTTTCTGGCTGGAAAAGCGGAAAATCAGACTTAAAATTTTATTCATTCCCTATTATTTCTGTATGATGAATTATGCGGTAGTGGCAGGTACTTTACGGTTTTTTAAAGGAAAGCAATCAGCGATATGGGAAAAGGCAATCAGGAAATAAATCCGGGGGCTATAAGACACATATTTAAAATTTAAGCCTTATTTAAGTTCTGATACTACACAGGAGATGTACATCAGCTTATCCCATACTTATAGCTATCAATCCCAGAGACTGTTTAAATTTTTATAACTGTTACACTAAGGGATTAATTATTATGTAAAAATCAATATAACAACAGCAATTAATCTACGCGTAAAATTTCTTTGAGTTACCGTTATTTCGGATGGAGTGAAACGCAGTTAAAGAGACCGAAAGCGCTACGAAGCAAAATCTGCCTGGATAGATCTCTCCATTTCGCTGTGCTACAGTCGAGATGACGATCATTTATCGAAGTATTTAATTAGTTATATTTTTAAATCTAGTTTCGTCTGCTGATATTAAACTGGATTCCGGCAGAGAAAAGGTTAAGCAGAAACTCTGATTTTTGATAGGTATTTACCGTTCTGGAAGTTCCGTTTGCATCGGTTAAATCCTGGCGTTCATACGAATAAAAATAATCAAGACTGCTTTCGGCAAATACGTTCATATAAGGCAGTAAATTGAGCTTCACACCAATTACAGGCGATAACACCAGACCGTTTTTTGATGACTCTGCATACCTTGCGGTAGCTGCATACATCGTATTGCCCGGATAAGTATTACCGCTAAACCGGTTAGAGCGGTAGCCCAGGTCTATTCCGAAATAGGGCTGAATACGGGAATAGGTAAAATTCTTTTCAAAGCCAACTTTAAAGGCAAAATCGGTTACTGTCCCCACCGCAGTTTCACAGTTGGCGCAGGTATTGGGAAAGGTAATATCTTTTCGGTAAAAATTGCCCCCAACCCGGTAGCTGATCTGGTTATCGTTGAATTTCATCAATAGTGCATTCGCATAGGTATGGCTAAAATCCTGGTAGTTGGTCTGGTTGAGTATTTTGGGCAGTTGCATGATGCTGTAGGCTCTTAAACCTATGGAATAATTGTAGTCTGCACTTGTTTGAGAAAAAATGAATGGCGAGTGTGCCAAAAGAATTAAAAGGAGTATAATTTTTTTCATTTAAATTGGATATCAACATCAAAAGTAAAGATATTTATCAGAAGTAGATTACTGATATGCATTTATATTTTAGATATTGACAGTCAATAGGGTATGTGATAGAAAATATCTTTTTCAATTTATTGTCGGTTGAGCTGGCCCTGTTTATTATTTAGCTAAAAAAAATACGTATGTTTGCTCGCTTAAAAGGTTATCAAATAAAGTATATGAAAGTTGCGCTAATAACAGGTGTTACAGGCCAGGATGGGGCTTATCTTGCAGAGTTTCTGCTTAAAAAGGGATACAAGGTTCATGGTTTGAAGAGGCGGTCGTCGTTGTTTAATACCGATCGGATCGATCACCTGTACCAGGATCAGCATGAAAGCGATGTTAATTTCAAACTTCATTTTGGTGACCTTACGGATTCCACAAACCTGATCAGGATTATCCAGGAGACACAACCGGACGAGATTTATAATCTGGCAGCGATGAGCCATGTGCACGTGAGCTTTGAGATGCCTGAATATACCGCTAATGCAGATGGAATAGGTACGCTTAGGCTTTTGGAAGCCATCAGGATACTTGGATTAACCAAAACCAGGATCTATCAGGCCTCTACTTCAGAATTATATGGATTGGTACAGGCGGTTCCGCAAAGCGAAACCACACCTTTTTATCCGCGATCGCCTTATGCTGTGGCGAAAATGTATGCTTATTGGATTACGGTAAATTACCGTGAAGCTTATGGCATGTACGCCTGCAACGGCATTCTCTTTAACCACGAAAGCCCCTTAAGAGGAGAAACTTTTGTAACCCGTAAAATCACCCGGGCGACGGCTAAAATTGCCCTTGGTTTACAGCAATGTTTGTTTTTGGGTAACCTCTCTGCCCAGCGGGATTGGGGACATGCAAAAGATTACATTGAAGCCATGTGGCTAATCTTACAGCAGGAAAAACCTGAAGATTATGTAATTGCAACCGGGGTGACCACAACGGTTAGGGATTTTGTAAGAATGAGTTTTGCCGAACTCGGAATAGAAATTGAATTTAGCGGAAAAGATGAGTATGAAAAAGGGGTTGTAATCGGTGTTGACGAAGAATTAATGACCAGTTTGGGGTTAAATGCGGATATTGTAAAACCAGGGCAAACGGTGATCCAGGTTGATGCCAAATACTTCAGGCCTACGGAAGTTGATTTGCTGCTTGGCGACCCTACAAAATCGAAAACGCAATTAGGCTGGACACCAAAATACGATCTTCCCGCGTTAGTAAAAGAAATGGTGCATTCAGATTTGCAGGTCATGAAAAAAGACCAGTATTTAAAAGAAGGTGGGTTCAACACGCTGAACTATTTCGAATAATCAATAATACTTCCTATACCTAATAAAGTTGAAAAACATATTTACAACCTTACTATTTCTGATCATGCTGACTGTTTTCCAGCAGTCAATGGCTCAGACCAATTATGCAAATGTAAAGGTCGACGACCTGAACGATACCCAGATCAGACAATTGATCCAGCGTGCAGAATCTATCGGTTATAATGATGCGCAGTTGGAGCAGATGGCCGCTGCACAAGGTATGAAAGCTGAGGAAATTCAAAAACTGCGGATAAGGGTAGAGAAAATCCGAAAGCAGGATGGAACAACCAGTGGTGCCGTGCAAGGCACCAACACGTCGAATAGTGGTGCAGCAGAAAGCGATGAGCGGTCAAGAACAGCAGTCAGAATTAACCGTGATTCAACCAAAAGTATACAGGGAAACAATAACAATATATTCGAAGGTTTAAAGCCTACAATCTTCGGGAAAGAACTTTTTTCCAGTAGTGGCCTTACATTCGAGCCCAATCTTAGAATGGCTACTCCTAAAGGTTATGTCATTGGGCCGGATGATGAACTTTTGATCGATTTAAGTGGCGATAACGAAGCCAGTTATAAGCTGAAGGTTAGTCCTGATGGAATTATACGTGTACAGTATGTCGGGAACATTTCGGTTGGTGGCCTTACCATTGAACAGGCGATCAGTAAAATACGTAGCAGTCTTGGCTCTACATACCCTTCATTAAAAACAGGCAGAACAAGTGTGGCGGTCAATCTGGGGAATATCCGGACGATCAAAATCACTCTGGTTGGTGAAGTGGTAAAGCCAGGTTCTTACTCCCTATCCTCGCTTTCAACCGTATTTAATGCTTTAAATGCTTCAGGCGGGCCAAATGAAAACGGATCCTTCCGTAAAATTCAGGTCATCAGAGGAAATAAGGTTGTGTCCACCATTGATGTGTACGACTTCTTGCTCAATGGTGTCCAGAAAGGGAATATCCGTTTGCAGGATCAGGATGTGATTAATATTCCTGTTTATGAAAAACGCGTTGAAATGTCCGGCGAGGTTAAAAGACCGGCCTTGTTTGAGGTCGTATCAGGTGAAAGCCTGGCTGATGTGCTGCGTTTTGCCGGGGGCTTTTCAACCGAAGCTTATAGCGCCAATATTAAAGTATTGCAAAATACCAACAGAGAACGTAAAATTGTTGATGTTCCGAACACACAATTTAATAGCTATAAGCCTCAGAATGGAGATAAATTTATTGTAGATGCCATTTTAGAACGTTTTGCCAATAAGGTGGAAATCAATGGGGCTGTTTTCCGTCCCGGGATGTATGCTCTGGAAGATGGTGCTACTTTAAAAAGCCTGATTACGAAAGCCGAAGGCTTGAAAGAAGATGCCTTTTTAAACAGAGGTTATATTAACCGTTTAAATTTCGACAATACCGCCAGTTTAATTTCTTTTGATGTGGCGAAGATCATGTCTGGCTCACAGGCTGACATCCCACTGCAAAGAGAGGATAAAGTAACCATATCTTCTTTGTTTGATCTGAGGGATGAATACAAACTGAGTATTCAGGGAGAGGTAAGGAAGCCTGGTACCTTCCAGTACGCAGATAATACCAGTGTCCAGGATTTAATCCAAATGGCAGGCGGATTTAAAGAAGGTGCTACGCCTAGCCGTATTGAAATCTCCAGAAGGGTTAAGAGTGCGGATACTATTGGTAAAACATCGCGCACGGCAGAAATATTCACCCTTTCAGTTGACCGTAACCTGAAAATTGAGGGGCCGACTTTTGTTTTGCAGCCTTTTGATATTGTATCGGTAAGAAATGCAGAAGGTTATTCTGTTCAAAAACAGGTCAAACTAGAGGGGGAGGTGCTGTATCCGGGAGTATATACCATTACCAATAAAAATGAGCGTATTTCTGATGTGATCAAGAGAGCAGGCGGACTTACTTCTTATGCTTATGCTGATGGAGCCAGTTTGAAACGTCCGGGTGCAGAAAAAGTAAATCCAGCAGATAAAAATGCGATTAATAATAAGGATGAAGAAGAGAAAAAGTATCTAAATTTAAAACGGGCCCAGGAAGCTGGTGCAAAAGATACCTTATCAGCAGAGATCGAGCAAAAACTGATTGAAAGTGACTTGGTTGGTATTAATCTGCAGCGCATCATTGAAAAACCACTAGGTAAATATGATTTGATTGTCGAAGATGGTGATGTGATCCGCGTTCCCCGTACCTTACAAACTGTTCGGATTACAGGAGAAGTACTCAATCCAAACAGTATCGTTTATCTGCCAGGAAAAAGCCTGAGGCAATATATCAACGGTGCAGGTGGTTTTACCTCAAATGCGAGAAAAAGTGGGACTTATATTAAATATGCCAATGGCTCTGCTGCGGCAGTAAGTAAATTTTTATTCTTTAATAATTATCCTGTCGTTAAACCTGGTGCAGAAATACTGGTTCCGAAAAGAGCAGAAAGAGAACGGTTAAGTGCACAAAGCTGGATTGGAATTGGAACGGCAGTAGCTTCATTAGGAGCGATTATAGTTAGTTTATTAAGATGACATCCCAGCATTAAACTGATAGTAAAGTAAATCTTGTCCGTATTATTTCTAAAAAATAATGCCCCATGCTGGAGATACACTTCTGAATAAACAAAATACAAATCCTTGTAAGGTCTAGGCAATAGTTATAGACACTTAATACGATAGGCAGGCAAAGAACTAAAAGAGAAAAAATGACAACAGAAAGTCAGAAAATGCAAACTGCAAATAGTAAGGTATCTTTAAGAGAGCTCATTATTATTATGAGAGATTGGAAAACTTATTTGCTTTCAAAGTGGATTACCTTCTTAATTTTCTGTTTATTGGGTGTTACGCTCGGCTTAGCTTATGCAATCTATAAAAAACCAACATACACGGCTATAACCACGTTTGTTTTAGAAGATGGTGAAAAAACAGGCGGATTAGCAAATTTAGGTAATCTGGCATCCATGGCGGGTATTGATATTGGCGGCGGCGGCGGTGTTTTTCAGGGCGATAATATAATTGAATTATATAAGTCACGCTTAATGATTCAAAAAGCACTATTAACACCCGTTCGCATAAGTGGAAAACCAATTCTACTAATAGATCGGTTTATAGCAATATATGGCTTAAAATCGAAATGGAAGCGAACAGCCTGGTCGAAGGTTAATTTTAGTGCGATTAACCAGCACTCTGTCCTAAAAGATAGTATTCTCCGCGAGGTGGTTAAAAATATTAATGAAAACTATTTGAGTGTTGGAAAGCCCGATAAAAAGCTAAGCAAAATCAAAGTAGAAGTTAAATCCCAGGACGAGCTTTTTGCTAAGACTTTTTCTGAACAGCTTGTTGCTGCTGTGAACGACTTTTATGTGAAAACTAAAACTAAGCGGTCTGCATCGAGTGTTGCTGTTTTGCAACATAAGGCAGACTCGGTAAGGGCTGTTATGAATGGCGCGATTTACGCCGCAGTTGAAGTTACCGATGCTACGCCCAACCTAAACCCCACCAGGCAGGTTCAGCGTGTAGCACCTGCGCAAAAGGCACAGTTTTCTGCTGAAACAAACAAAGCAATACTTAGCGAAATGGTTAAAAACCTGGAAATTACAAAAATGGCTTTGTTAAAAGAAACGCCACTCATTCAACTGATAGATACGCCAATATTACCATTAGAAGTAGAGAAAACAAGTAAAGTAAAATATGCAGTTATCGGGGGGATGTTATTTGGATTTTTAGCTTTTATGATCTTAGTAATCAGAAAAATTTATTTAGATGCTGTTGCGTAACACCGTCATTGAATTTCCGGTTCTAGGTATGATGAAATTTAAAAATGCCAGAGTCTCTGGATAAATTATTATAAGAAAAGTTTAAATTAGACGAAAGTGATTGATGAAGAGCGAGCTCAAAATTATTCTTGGTAATTCCCTTTATTTATATTTGATCCAGGGATTAAATTATCTTTTGCCTTTATTAACACTACCTTACTTATTGCTTACCCTTTCAACGGAGTCATTCGGTAAGTATAGTTATGCATTCGCGTTTTCGCAATTTATCATATTGTTTGTTGATTTTGGGTTTAACATCACTGCAACAAAAAAGATAGCAGAAAATGTTGATCATGAGCATAAGGTAAAAGCAATTTTTTGGAATATATTGGTGATAAAATTTGTTTTTTTCCTGATTGCTTCACTGATCACCATCATCGCTACTTTATTTATAGATAAATTATTTGAATACCGGGAAGGTATTTGGATTTCTTTGACCATGGTTTTAGGTGTCGTTTTATTTCCCATCTGGTGGTTTCAGGGATTAAATAAGATGAAAGCGCTAAGCTTGATCAATGCATGCGCTAAACTATTATCATATCCTTTGATATTTATCCTGGTAAAGCATAAAGACGATGCCGGAATGGCCATTTTTATTCAGTCTTTAGCTATTCTGCTGGCAGGCCTAATCTCTATAGGCTATGTTTATAAAAATTATAGATACTATTTTAAAGATTTTTGTTTCTCGAAAGATCCAGGCAATTATATCGATGAAATAAAGGGATCATGGCCAATATTTCTATCTAATTCTGCAATAAGTTTATATACTAATAGTTTAACGTTACTTTTAGGGTTTTTCTCTACGCCCTACAACGTCGGTCTTTTTGCGGCGATTGAACGTATTGTAAGGGTTATCTGTTTTGGCGTTCTCGGCCCCATTAATCAGGCATGTTTCCCATTGTTAGCAAGATTAAAACAAACAGATTTTGAAAAGGCAAAAAAGATATTTAAAATGGTATTGTTCGGCGTTGCTATAACAATGATGGTATCATTTTTGAGTTTTATTTTCTTTGAAAGTTGGATTGTTTCCAAATTTTTGGTAGGATTTAACGGTAATGCCAGTTATTTGTTACTACTCTTCATGACCATGATTTTTCCAATTGCTTTAGGCGGCGTGGGCGGACAATTAGGTTTGCTGGCCCTGGGTAATGAAATGCATAAAAGGAAATTCTCTGCTATTTATTTAATTACCGGGTTTTTAAGTATCCCATGCAGTATATTGGCTGTTTTTTATTATCAGATAAACGGAGCTATTTATAGCATGTTAACAGTAGAAACTGTTATTTTTTTAGTGATATTCTATTATGTTAAAAAATATAGGTTTTTATAAAGGAAAATCGTTTTGGCTCGAATGGAGAAAGGTAGGATTTGACGTCAAGGTGGAATGCATTCGCTCCCATACAGATTACAAGCTTTCAGGAAAGTTTTTGCCTGTTGTACATATCGTTATTTCTAAATACACAGGATTATGTTAATATACTATCTGGTATTTATCCTGTCTTTTCTTTTTTGTGTCTTAGACTTTACCGATAAAGTTTATTTAAAAGTAAGTATTTATACCCTATTTTGTTTGTTTCTCATAGCATTGGTAGGATTTAAAGCAATAGGGCTTGATAACGACAGTATAAACTATGTCGAGATGTTAAAACAGGCAGATAATTACACGTTTCTGGAGATTTTCAAAGGTGACTACTCAGAAAACACAGAACGTGGATATATGTTGCTCAATAAGCTTATCCTCGTTATGGGTGGTGATGAACGGGTATTGTTTATTTTGGTGGCATCTGCAACAGGCATTTTAAACTATACTTTTTTTTATAAAAACTCCTGTTTCCCCTTTACATCGCTGTTATTTTATTTAAGTTTCTTTTTGCTTTATCGTGATTTTACACAAATTAGATATGGCTTAAGTTGCGCTTTAGTTTTTTGGAGCTTACATAATCTCGCGCAATTTAAATATTTCAGGGCTTTGCTTTTATTTGCGGCTTCACTTCTTTTTCATAATAGCGCATTTATATTGATACCCGTGCTTGCCCTTTGTTTTTTTATAAAGAATAAATACTTTTATCCAGTATTGGTTGTATTATCTTTAATCGGCATATTTTATAATTTCTTTTCGGTTGTATTAACCTTAGGTGGAGTACCGGAGCATATGCAAATTTATTTGGAAGAAGAAAGTGGAGGTGGACTGGCAGTGGCTGCATTGGGGTTTTTAATTATGGCAATCTATTTCATAAATGCTAGCGTTTTTAATGATACTAAAGATTTAAGTTATTCCCTATATTACAGGGTTTTTGCTTTAGGCTTAGCGTTAAGTTTAATCTTTTATCAAACGTCAATATTTCAAAGGTTTTCATATCTCTTATTTCAATTTGGTATTTTGCTTCTGCCAAATATGCTTTATGTACTTCAAACTGGAGAGAAACGATATTACTATTTCATGCTTCATATTGTCTTCCTTTTATTTTTTTTATATTACGGAATTAAACTAATTGATCCAGCACTTATTCGTCCTTATTTTTAATATTCATGGCACAATTAGATATTTTAATGGCAACCTATAATGGTGCTCAATATTTAGAGAACCAACTACTGTCTTTAATCAGTCAGACATTTAAGGATTGGAATCTTAAGATCCATGATGATGGTTCTAGCGACGATACGATAGCCATCATAAAAAAGTACATGAAGATAGATAAACGTATTTTTTTAATAGAGGATGGCATTGTTTGTGGCGGTGCAGCTGCTAACTTTATGCATTTATTTAAAAGTTCAACTGCTGATTTGGCAATTTTTTGCGACCAGGACGATATTTGGTTCGAAAACAAGCTTGCGTTGTTAGTCGCTAAATTCGAAAGTGTAAACTATCCGCTGGCCTGTTTTGCAAACGGTTATGCCTACACCCATGATCGCGGAATCATTGCAGACCGGATTACTAACTCAAGCCCCAAAAATTTAAGGGAGCAGTTATTTCTTAATGCGGGAATACAAGGGTGTTCGTTGATGTTCAATAAGCAGCTAAGAGATAAACTTAAAAGTATACCAGCAGAGGTGGTGATGCATGATCATTTTATTACATTAGGAGCCGTTACTTTTGCGAAATTAAAAAGTGTAGAGCTGTCTTTAATGTTATATAGACAGTTTCATAGTAATAAAGCTACCTCTAACATCAATTACGATAAAGCCGCGAGAATAAAATCAATTTTTAAAAGTGAAATACCTGTAATTGACCGAAAACATTTTAACGCTACCAGGTCATTTTACGCAATTTATGAAGAGGAACTTCGGGTGGAACAAAGGGATTTGTTCAG
Organism: Pedobacter suwonensis; assembly: GCF_044762335.1. Classification (GTDB taxonomy): domain Bacteria; phylum Bacteroidota; class Bacteroidia; order Sphingobacteriales; family Sphingobacteriaceae; genus Pedobacter. The sequence goes on from NZ_JBIWEB010000005.1 coordinate 344,939, forward strand.
GGCATACTTTAAATTTGCATTGTCTGATAATTTAGTTACGAAGATAAATATCCTTTTGCGCCATAAGTTTAGTATTTATGGAAGCACTTTAGCACTTGTTTTCAAGACCATTATGCGAAAAACCATCAACTAATATGTTCATATCCATTTTTACCCCGGCCTACAATCGAAGGCAATTGATTGAAAGATTATATAAAAGTCTTTTAGAGCAAACCAACTACCAGTTCGAATGGATTGTTGTAGATGATGGTAGCACAGATGGTACGGAGTTGTTTTTTGCTGAGCTGCAACAGTTGGAGCTACCATTTAAGCTGGTGTATCACAAAAAGGAAAATGCAGGAAAGCATATTGCCATAAACGTTGGTGTGAAGCTCGCTCAAACGCCTGTCTTTTTTATTGTAGATACGGATGATTACCTTACGATAGATGCCGTAGAGACAATACAGAAACGCTGGATTGAAGTTGAAAAAAATTCCGCTATAGCCGGCATTGTATTTAACAGGTGCACACTGGACGGTAATGCGATTGGAAATCCACAGTATACACAGATAGATTGTAGCCCTTTAGACTTTAGATATAAGTTTAAGGAAAAAGGGGATAAAGCCGAGGTGATCAGAACATCCATTTTTGAAAAATATCCATTTCCCGAAACCGCAGGAGAAAAATTCTGTCCTGAAGCCCTCTTTTTTAATCGCTTAAAGAATTATTGTCTTAGATATATCAACAAAAATATTTACATGTGCGAATATCAGCCGGGCGGCTTAACCTCCAATATTTTTAAAGTTAGAAAAAATAGCCCTGTTAATACTTGTATGTGTTATGGCGAATTGGTAAATGATGATATACCCGCTATCCAGAAACTGAAAGCGATGATCAATTTTTATCGATTTGAAAGATATTCCGTTGCCAAAATTGAGTTGCCATTTAAGCAAACATTAAAGTCCCGTTTGGCAAAATCGGTTGCCGATTTGATGTACCTTGTACAGGATAAAAATCGATAAAGGTGTTCATTTTTTAAACTTGCTTATGGGTTGTTATGTTAAGCGCTTTTTTATCATATGTTTTACCATCAGTATTTCCTGCCTGGGATATGGACAAACGCAAAACATCAAAGTTTATAATATTAAAAGTTTTGGTGCTAAAGGTGATGGCATTGCTGATGATACCGAAGCTATACAAAGGTGTTTTAATTTGGCCGTAAAAAGCCTAAACGCTAAGATTGTGATTCCATATGGCAAGTATAAGCTGCGTAGGGCGCTGGTGTTAAATTATGTGGAAGGAACTAAAGAAATACTTGGTGAACAGCAGAATAAAACCAATCCTACGTTTGTTTCAAGTTCTTTAACAGACATCCTCGTTGCCCGTGGCTATTTGTTCAAAAATGCTGCAAGTATATTTAAAATCAAAAATGTCACGCTTGTTGGAAAAAATTTACCTTTTAGCAATGCTCATCCAAAAATCAACAAAGCAGATTGGTCTGCTGCCCTGCTTATTTACGATAAAAAACAAGCAAACATCGAGAATGTTGTTGTCAAAGATTTTTACGGACAAGGAATTCATATCTCAACAACTAAGCAAGAGGGAATTCCCGTATCAGCCTGTTTCCAATATGCTGAAGTATTGAACTCAAAGATTTTAAATGTTTGGGGCTATAATCCTCAAAATGATAGCTATGGCGATGGAATTTATATGTCAAACGTAAGAAGGGGTAAGATCAGTAACAATTATATTAACAATAAGTTATCTCAAACAGGTCAGTTAGGAAGGTCGGGCCTGGTTGTTGAATATATGTGCAAAGATATCCTCATCAGCAATAACCTGGTAGAAGAAGGCTATGACCGCGCCTTACATGTTGAAGAAACAGATGGTGGGCACCGCATTATAAACAATAAATTGTTAGGTAGCGATTTGGGTTTTGTTCTGGTTGAGGGTAATCAGCAAACTTCCTATAAAAGTTTAACTTTTCAAGGAAACTACATCAGTAATAAAAATTTACGAATGCTTAAAACGGTAAAAAAAACCTACGCAAGAGCAAACTTTGGAGATCGCTCATTACTGTTTATTGATACTAAAAAGCTTTTAGGATCGCCACAAATTAACATCACGGATAATACCTTTCAAATAGATGGTACTTTCGAATATGATTCCAATGTGATATTTAATAATCGATCAGATTATGTTATACTGTCTGATAACCGTTTTGAAGCAAAGGGTACAGCTAAAAATTTTTTAATTGCAAATTTCTCTAAAATCGAAAATGGCAATGGCTGGAAAAATAAAGTGGTGAAGGTTCAATAACATTGAATTTTGAAAACACTTTAGTAAAGTTAATGAGTACAAGTATAATATAAAGCCTATATTTGGTTTAATTTTACGTATTGATGCGGGTATTACATATAATTAACTCTTTGGGAGTTGCTGGAGCTGAGAAACTGCTTGTTGATGCGTTACCAAGATATAAAAATTTCGGAGTTGAGGCAAGCTTACTATGTTTGAATGGAAAAAGGACAATATTTTACGATACTTTGAGTCAAAATTTTGATGGTAAAATAATGGATCTTGGAAAAGGTTCCCTATATAATCCTTTGCACATTTTTCGGTTAAAAAAGCTCTTGAAGAATTTTGATGTTGTTCATGTACATCTCTTTCCTTCCCTGTACTGGGTAGCAATCGCTAAATTCTTATTTCGCTTAAAAGTTCCTTTATTATTTACAGAGCATAGTACAAACAACAGACGCATAGATCATCTGATATTCAGAATGATAGACCGCTTGATTTATCGCTTTTATAACGGGGTATTTGCTATTACGCCAGCAGTAAAGCTAAAGCTGGTTGAACAACTGAATTATGATACGAACCGTTGTCACGTTGTTTACAATGGTATCGATGTTGAAGCATTTAAAAATGCAATACCTTATCCGAAGAGTGAATTTTTTGAGGATCCAAATGCTGTTCTGCTTATTCAAACTTCCAGATTTCAAAGGGAAAAAGATCAAAAAACGGTCATTAAAGCACTCGCTTTACTTCCTAACCGTTTTAAATTGCTGTTAGTTGGCGATGGAGAATTAAAGGCTGAATGCGTTGAATTGGTTAGCAGACTGAATTTAAAGGAGCGCGTACTTTTTTTAGGTGTAAGAGCCGATATTCCAAACTTAATTAAGACAGCCGACGTGGTAGTCCAGTCATCAAACTGGGAGGGGTTTGGACTTACCGCAGTAGAGGGAATGGCTGCAGGCAAGCCTGTTGTGGCCAGTAATGTTAATGGTCTTAATGCAATAGTCGAATCCTATGGTTTACTTTTTAATGCCCGGGATGAGCAAATGTTAGCTTCCTGCGTTGAGCAATTAATGACCGATCCGGAATTTTATAGGGAAACTGCAAAAAAATGTGCGCAAAGGGCAGATCATTTTGGCTTAGATAAAATGTTAGCCGCACAAATCGAAGTTTATAAAACCGTTTTAATTCATGATATATGAATGCAGAGTTGAACAAAACGTTTAGTCAGCCAAAAAAGGTACTGCATGTTGTTAACATTGCGTTTGTATTGCCCTATTTTATAGGAGAACAGTTCGCTTTTTTTAAGCAGAAAGGCGTAATCTTTCATGTAGCCTGTAGCCCATCTGCTTTTTTTGATCAGTACATTACTGAAGAAAAATTATTTGGCCATCCCATTCCCATTTTAAGAAGTGTTAACCCCTTTGTAGACTTAATTTCCATTTATAAACTATATCGGTTAATAAAGTCAGAAAAGATTGATGTCGTAATAGGGCATACCCCCAAGGGTGGTTTATTGGCGATGACAGCTTCTTTATTGGCAGGTGTATCACAAAGAATTTATTTTAGGCATGGCTTAATGTACGAAACTTCTATCGGGTTCAGGAGAAAGCTGTTGAAGGCTATTGAAAGCATTACAGGGTTGATGGCTAAAAAAGTTGTTTGCGTTAGTCCCTCCGTATTAGCGGTTAGTGAGATGGAAAAATTAAGTCCGCCGAAAAAGAATATTCTCTTGCATAAAGGTACTTGTAACGGAATTAACCTGCAACACTTCTCAAAAGCTGCTCTAACTCCTGCTGTTACGTTGTCTTTAAGAAATAAATACAACATTGGCCAAACAGACAGGGTTTTTGGTTATGTAGGCAGATTGGTAAACGACAAAGGCATTAGAGAATTAATAGAAGCCTGGCAACTCTTATTAAAAGAATTTACGCAAATTAAATTATTGTTAATTGGTCCTTTTGAGGATCGTGATGCACTTAATGAGGACATTAAAGGATTTATCACAAAGGAGCCGTCTATTATCCATACCGGTCTGATTTTGGACGTATTACCGTATTATGGCCTTATGGATATATTTATATTGCCGTCACATCGTGAGGGGTTTCCAACTGTTGTGTTAGAAGCTTCTGCTATGGAAATTCCGGTCATTACCACCAAGGCAACCGGTTGTATAGATGCAATCGTAAACGATTATACCGGTAAATTTGTGAGTAGTGATCCCCAGGATATTAAAAATGCAATGGCTTACTATCTGAAAAATCCTGGAATTGCCCACCAACACGGTTTAAATGGACGATTGTTGATGGAGCGCGATTACGCACAGGAGTTAATATGGACGCAAATTGAAGATAAAGTGCTTGAATTATGAAAGAAATCAAAATAACTGGTGCTTCAGGCTTTGTTGGAAAAAATTTAGTTAACTATTTAGGTAAAGATTATCAGGTTAATACCTTATCACTTCGTGCGGTAAGCAATCTAATAATCAACCCAAAAGATGAGGTAATTATACATTTAGCAGGCAAAGCTCACGATCTGCAACAGGTAGCTGATCCCAGCGCCTACTACGAGGTAAATTACGAACTTACTAGAAAACTTTACGATGCATTTTTAAAGTCCAATGCCAAAAAATTCATATTCATCAGTTCAGTAAAAGCAGTTGCAGATGTTGTTGAGGGGGTTTTAACTGAAGCGGAATCGCCAAAACCATTAACCCATTATGGGAAGTCAAAACTTCAGGCTGAAACGTATATTCAAAACCAGCCTCTACCCCAGGGTAAAATGTACTATATTCTTCGCCCTTGTATGATACATGGGCCTGGAAATAAAGGAAACCTTAACCTTCTTTATAAATTCGTTAAAAAAGGTGTACCATACCCGTTAGCTGGTTTCGAAAATAAAAGGTCGTTTCTGAGCGTAGAAAATCTTTGTTTTCTTATTTCGAAACTTATAGAGAATGAAGCACCTTCTGGTGTATATAATGTTGCCGATGATGAACCGGTATCAACTAATGAAGTGGTACGCATACTCGCTGCATCTTTAAATAAACAGGCAAAATTATGGGCAATTTCACCCACCTTTATTAAAAGCCTTGCAAAGTTTGGTGATAAGTTCGGACTGCCATTAAATACAGAACGATTAACAAAATTGACAGAAAATTATGTGGTGAGTAATGATAAATTAAAAAATGCGTTAAAGATCAACCTGCCGCTCGCTACAAAAGAAGGTTTGATGTTAACCGCAAGTTCCTTTCGGAATTAAAGCTTTACTTTCAATAACTTAACTTTTAAATCTTTACCCTTTAGCATTAACATATGGTTACAATTATACCCGCCATCTTGATTTTGGTTGCATTATTTGTAATGGAACTGGCTTATTTTAAAATTGCTGATCACTACAATATTATCGATAAGCCGAATGCCAGAAGCTCGCATCAAACTGTAACTTTACGTGGTGGCGGGATTATATTTAGCCTGGCTGTAATTGTTTTTTTTATACTATCAGACTTTCAATATTTATATTTTGTTATAGGGTTGATTTCCATAGCCACGATTAGCTTTTTGGATGATATTTTAACACTGAATAATAAAGTTCGTTTAAGTGTTCATTTCGTTTCCGTATTGTTCATGTTTTATCAATGGCAACTCTTTACGCAACCCTGGTACTATATTATCATTGCTTTGATATTTGTAATCGGAACCATTAATGCCTATAATTTTATGGATGGAATCAACGGGATAACGGGTGCTTATAGTCTTCTTGCCATCTGCACTTTATATTATGTAAATACAAAGATCGTCTCCTTCACATCTTCTGATTTTTTGACCATAATAGCCTTTTCATTAATTGTATTTAATTTTTTTAATTTCCGAAAGAAGGCGAAGTGTTTTGCGGGAGATGTAGGTAGTGTCAGTATTGCCTTTACGCTCATCTTTCTTATAGGTCAATTAGTGCTTAAAACCGGTAATTTTGGATATATTTTATTGTTTTTGTTTTATGGGTTGGATACAGCAACCACCATTATCTTTCGTAAAATCCGCAAAGAAAATATATTTGAAGCACACCGTAGCCATTTCTATCAATACCTTGCCAATCAAAAAAAGTGGAATCATTTGGCCGTAACTGTTTTATATGTCACTATTCAATTTTTAATTAATGTAGTGCTGTTATTATACATCAATACGCCTATGCTACCGATCCTGATAGCAGTTGCAATAATAGCCATTTTGTTTGTGGGGCTACGGTTTGCAGTAGAAGGTAAAAACTACCTTTTGAAAACTCATCATTGATTCTAAATTCAGAATTTCATCACCACGATGCATAAACAATCATGCTGCTCATAATCAACCATATGGTAATGAATATGTCAGGATAAGAAAGTATCTTTGAAAGCTTAAAATAAATAGAATGAATAAAACCTATACATGCTTTTATAAAAACAAATTCTCGCTTGCTGTATTTTTTGGGCTCTTGCTTTTGCAGTTAAGTGGTTTTGGTCAAACCCTACCCGTAGGTATATTTAATGGTGTGGAAGACGCTTATCGCCGTGCTCAACTGCTTGGTTTAGATACGTCGAATAGTTCTTATTTGATCAGGCCGTTGTTTATTAACGAGCAAAATTCGCATCAGTTTGATGAAGAAGATGAAACCATATCACTTTCTGGTTTTCGGAAAAGTCTATACCAGTCACCCAACCGGTTACTTTCTGTTTATGCACTGCCCGTAGTTTGGCAGCAACAATTTAACAGTCATCATCCTTACGGCATGAATGACGGTTCAATGATTCAGGCTAAAGGTTATCAAACCCAGTTCTCCACAGGTGTTTACGCAAAATTTGGGCCATTGAGCATTCAGTTAAGACCTGAAGTGGTCTATGCGCAAAATAGCAACTTTACACAAACCTACGAAAGGGCAAACGGAACCGCATTTGCCAATGCCTATCGTGAATATTTAAACCGGATTGATTTGCCTGAGCGTTTTAGTGGAGGTAGCTATTCAAAAGTAACCTGGGGGCAAAGCAGTATCCGGCTAACTTTTGATCCTGTATCTCTCGGCCTTTCAAACGAAAACCTGTGGTGGGGGCCAGGTGTAAGAAACTCGCTACTCATGAGTAATAACGCGGATGGTTTTAAGCACATTACCTTAAACACCACAAAACCTATTAAGACTTATATCGGTTCGTTCGAAGCACAATTAATTGGTGGTAGGCTAGAAGCTTCTCATTCGGAAATGCCACCACTATCAGGTTATAAACAAAAGCCAACAGATTGGCGTTACCTTTCTGCTTTTGCCATTACCTGGCAGCCTAAGTGGGTACCTAACTTATTTTTTGGCTTTGATAGGGCTTACGTTATGTACCATGAGGATATGGAAAGTGGTTTTAAAGGTTATTTTCCGATTTTTTCGGCACTGGAAAAACAAAGTTACCGGTCAGCAGACCCTAGCGTTCCTAATACCGAAGATGTTAGAAAAAGCGATCAAAACCTTTCTTTTTATGCACGTTGGGTAATGCCTGAATCTAAAGCAGAAATTTACATGCAGTTTGGCAGAAATGATCACGCCTGGGATGCACGTGATGCCTTCATAGAACCTGAACATTCACAAGCATATATAGCCGGTTTTCGAAAATTGATCGGGTTAAATAAGCCGGATGAGTTTATACAGGCGGGTATTGAATTTACACAGTTGCAAGGTACCTCCACGCGTGTATTGCGTGATTATCCATCCTGGTACGCACATCATACGGTAGTAGCTGGCTATACCAATAATGGACAGGTCTTTGGAGCAGGGATCGGCCCAGGTAGTAACATGCAGTCTTTAGATGTGAATTGGGTAAAGGGTTTGAAAAAAATTGGCTTGACGATAGAGCGGACAGTACACAATAATGATCTTTATTATCGTGCCTTTGGTATACCAGGGGCAACAGACTTTAGGCGGCATTGGGTAGATTTAACCTTGTTGGGTAACCTAAACTGGGACTACAAAAAATTTATACTAAACGGCCAGTTTGGCTACATTCGATCGCTTAATTACCAATATCAATTTAGCAATCAAAGTCCAACCGATATATTTGTTTGGGACAAAGCTGATGTTAATAATTTTCATGTTAAAATTGGCTTACTGTATAACTGGTAATTTTGATTTATCAGTGTTCGCTGACAGTTATAATAAAATCAGTTTAATTCTTGCTGTGGTATTTTTGTAGCAGATCAAATGTCGATTACCTAAGCTATTTTTGAATAATGGTAATGATATATTGCTGGTATGTTCATTGTCTGGTTAAATGTGGTTATACAACTATGGCAGGAGATGGCCCCGGTAGTCATATGCAGCATTCGGATTAGCATGGATAAAAGGCCTCAAAAGAATCGCATTTTTAGTTAAAGGATAGTAATTATATCGATTTATGGTACCATGATGCAGCGGCATTTGGGGAAAATCGAAATATATTAATAGCCATTGGGCTGATTTGACATTCCGGCACAAAGCAGTCGAAAGTGATAAATGGAAGCATTAACTTTGAACACAAATGGTATGAATTGAAGAAACAAGGAAAAGCCCTGTAATACTATTATTTACAAAGTTCAACAGATGTTTTGTACCTTCTATTGTGCAGCAACTGCTCCCTCTGTGGCTTAAAGGGAGCATGTTAATCTTCAGGTAATCATCGTTTTTTCATTAGCCGGTAGCCTAAAGTCAGGCAAAATATAAGCCCCAGTCCAATCCAAAGAAATGTTGGCAGACCTTTGCCCGTTTTTTCGGCATGCTGTACCCTCGTTTCCAAAGCGGTACTTTTCATCCCCTTCTTTTGCTGTACCAGCTGATCACCTGTTTGTTGCTGCCGCTGCAGGCGCCGTCTGTTACTTGCTTTTCCGCTTAACACTACGCTTTCGGCCATGCCCTCAAAACCTTTTTCAGTACTGTAGAGAAATTTTCCCAGTGGGGTAATTTGCAATACATATTCACTGTTGCTGGTATCTGCCAAAAGGGTATTACTTTTTGCCCAGCTTTGCTGGTTAATGTTTTGCTGCTGCTGGCTATATCTTTGAAGTTCCTGGGTAGCCATTGTCTTTTTGCTTTTTAAAGTGCCACATGCCGATAGTACCAGCCCACCAGCCATTAACAGGTTCAACTTAGTTTTCATCAGCTCCTCCTTTCTTAGTGATCCAGTCGGCAAAATATTTAACGGCTTTTAATGGCCGCCGTTTACGGTACACCCCATCCCCTTCCCTGCTTCCGTCCGGGTTGGTATTGCCCTCAATGGTAATCATCCAGTCACCGTCCTGCCGTTCAACCAGGCCACAATGGGCTATGCGCCTGAATTGGCTAAAGTAAATGCCGAATACCACCGCCGGCCTGATCTGTTTGGTGCGTTTGCTTAGCGGAAATAGTGCCGGGCTCCAGGCGGTGCGTGGTACCGGGTAACCGGCCTGGCCAAAAACCCAGCTCACAAAAGCTGCACACCAGGCACTGCCCTCCGGTACATGTACATAACTGAGGTATTCGGCAACCCGCGGGCCATCGTTATTGCCTGAACTTTCGCGCACGCCCAGTTCCTTTTCAGCCACCTGCAACAGCCTTTTCCTGTCGGTAAGCGCGGGGTCTTGCCGCAGGTTTATACTATCGCCGCCAGGCAGGCTATTGCTGCCAGCAAGAGCAAGGCAAACGATGCCCAGAAAAAACTTAACTGTTGCCATGAGGTTAATTGTTTAAATAGTGAAACCATATCTGTTAATTTATACAGGCCCAGGCTTTGCCAAAAGCGGTGCAACAGCCACCACGAAAGCTGCAACAGCGCTGCATAACAGAGCAGCGCCAGCAAGATCAGCTGCCAAATGCCTGCATCAAGCAGGGCCGCGGTAGGTTCAATGGCCTTTAATATTTTTGGAAGTGTATGCCAGCCCAGCACCAGTATTACGGCCAGCATCAGTTTTTCGAGGATCTGCTTTTTCGGCAACAGCGCCGTTAAAGCCAGTTTTAATGTTTTCATATCTATAGTGTTTTAATAGCCCAAACCTTTAGCGTGGCTGGGTTTGGGCTGGTTAAAAATTGAGTTTAAGGAATGGTATAGGTACCCAGGTACTGGCTGTTTGCAACCGCGGTGGCATCGCGGTTTACCGCAAAGGCCCAGGCGTAGAAAACATCGCCGCTAAAGTTGGTACCAATTACCGCTGTGTAGCTGAGCGCAGCGCGCTGGGCTTCCTCGTACACCATATACATGTTTTTGGTGGCATTAAACAGCACAACCGTCAGCACATCGTCGGCAAAGGCATTATAGCGGTTTAAAATGCTCTGCCAGTTCAACAGCAGATCTGACCCCTGCAGGCTTCCGTTCAGGCCGTGCATTACCGAAAGCGAACCTTTGCTCAGTACCACCTTCGAAAAATCGATCACAAAATCAGGGTAGTCGCCGGTAACGGCCTGGTTTAAGAAAATTTTTACCGCGGCATTGTAACCGGTAATCTTGTTTAGCTGTTTATCCTTAAATCCGATATTTAAAATATCCTTGATCGGGCTCAGGTACTGGGCTGCAAGGGCAAATCTGGTGCGCTGCGCCAGTTGAGGTTCGGTACTGGCTTTACTGCTTTTTTTAGGGAGCCCCCTCAGGTAATCTACGCTGCGCCAGCTGCTGCCGATTACACTGCCTACCTTGCCCGAGAATGCGCCATTGGCGCCTTTTGAATACGTTGCCATAATTTTTGTTTTTAAAGTGAAAAAAATGTTTAATTAATAGGATTTCTGCTATACCGGTATGTTCAAATCCATGATCAAACCTAGCCCCTTTGTAGCAATGGCACCTTATTTTGGACTCAAATGAGCTAAATTGAGCTGATTATGGGCCATAATGAGCTAAAATGAGCCATGCCAATGCCGCCATCCAGGCAAAGGAGCAACCAGAAACAACCGGCCTGCCCCCGGGCAGCATAGCCGGAAACCCCGTAAATGTTTACCCTGAACAAACCCATTGTTTACCTTTTAGGTAAGCAATGGGTAACCAATAGGTAAAGAATAGGTAACCAAAGGGTAAACAATAGGTAAGCAAAGGGTAACCAACAGGTAAGCAAGGGGTAAGCTTGGTACCAGCAAAGGGTAAACAACAGGTTGTCCTATACTGGAATAAGTTTACAGTAAAAAGTCTTATTACTGATTTGTGTTTACTATCGAATTTGTTTTTACTGTATTGGGTTTACAATGTTATGTTTTCTTCCTGATACTTGTTTACCTGGGTTTGATTTATTTTATTTTGATTTACTTTTTGCTGATTGTGTGTATTTTCTGGTGTTAGGTAGTTGCAACTTGCATGTAGCCTCAGGTTATTATATTTATAGATTGCAGGGTTTATTGCTGCACTGGCCTGGCTATGTGACTTAAAGGTTTGGTAGAGATCAAATTCTGTTTTAAGTATTCCATTAACCCACTCAGCGATGGCATTATCATAAGGGCTACCCGTCTGGATCATACTAATTCTGATTTCTTTTTTTTTTGAGTTGTCCAACATAATCATCACCACAATACAGCAAAGGGTAAACAACAGGTAATGAAGGGCTAATCAGATACGGCCTTTCCGCTGGCTCTCCATATAGGCGGCCAGCAGATCTTTCAGGTAAAAACGATCGCCTCCGGGCAGTTTGATGGGCTTTAAGGTACCGTCTTTCACTTTACGTTTGTAGGTACTTTCGCTAATGTTAAGGTAATCTTTTACCTGCTGCCGGGTGAGCTGCGTTTCAGGGTCGCCGAAGAGATCGATAAAGGTAAATTTTAACTGTTCTTTGTTCAGTACAAGGTATATGTTGTACAAAATCTGTACTAGTGCATCAAGGTTATTCATAGGGCGTAGAGTTTTAAAACAAAAACATATTGCAGCATGCTGATGGGGCATTCTGCAACCATATCTGGAAAATGTTCCTGTGCCGAATCAGGGCGGCTAACCGATGGTGCCGGAGCGACTAAAATTGGTTAGAAAATTTGGGTCTATCTTAAAATTTTAGCGTCAAACAGCGCCAAAAGCTGTTCAACATTCCCAATAATATGGAGGTTATATTAATCGGTATGCAGATGATCATGAATGTACAGGGCACACAATGGCCAAAGCAATGGATCGCCACGGCTGTTGCACACCAGCCGCGGGTTAAACAGGATACAGGCTACCCTTTGAGGCCAGCTTTGCCGTGCATGTACAGGCGTTGCATGCACCGGGGTAAATACAAAAATGATTAGGGATGAAAAAGCAAACAGTTTCGGTTTTTCCATCTTCTGTAAACTTAATCAGTAAATAAATTAGTACTATGGTTACATATTATGTCCTGTATAACGACAATTTATCTCAAATCGTATATTAATCAGCATGTGCTACAATAAACAGCAGCTTTAAATCACATCAGCAAACCAAGGCTAAAAACTTTCGCCCGGCCAATAAAAGCGCCTGTGCAGGCAAATAAAACAATTTAGCTGAACCCTATGTATGCGCTTCAAAATGGCCCGACAGGGCATGCTAAATGCGTAAAAAAAATTTTCAATCAGGTTCACCCGGCAGGCGAAACAGGCATGTTTATGCAATATAACGATCCAAAATTTCACTTTCATTCATGAGAAAGCGCCACCGGATACGGGGCTGCCACATTAAGCTGATGATCATCTGAAAAGCGCTGCATTGATGAGCAGGCTTGAGGCGGCATATTTTCATCATCCTTCGTCATCGCCCGTTATGATTCGGTTTTTCTGCGCCTTAGCTATTCCAATAATTAAAATCAGGTTAATATTTTTTAATATTGGCTCACATCAGCTTAACTTTAAGTACTTAATACAAAATTATTTCGGTTAATGAATGAGAATTGTCAATATTTCCTGTTAAGAAATAATTAAAAAACAGATCGGTTTAAATATTTCTGCAAAAAAACTGTTAACTTGCGGCGGATTTATTCCTTTGATTTATTATTTGCATGCTTCTAGCTTAATTGATGTTCAGCTTTTTCAAAAATAAAAAACCTATCGTTAGAGATTTGAAGTGGTTGGGAGTTGATATTCACTCACATCTTTTGCCGGGAATTGATGATGGATCACCGGATGTTGACGAGTCGATATCGCTGATTACAAAACTTAAGGAACTGGGTATCGACCGGTTTATATGTACGCCCCATATCTTTAAGGAACTGTATCCCAATACGGCAGAGACGATAAATAAGGCTTTGGAGCGCACCCGGGCAGCACTGGTTAAAGCTAATCTGGATGTTAAAATTGCTGCAGCGGCAGAATATATGCTCGATGAAAACTTCGAAATGAGCGATGCTTTAATGTGTTTACCGGATAGGCATATCCTTGTGGAGATGTCTTACCTGAATGAAACACCAAACATCGAGCAGATTATTTTCAATCTCCAGATTAAAGGATACACGGTGATTTTAGCCCATCCAGAAAGGTATAATTTTTACCATCAAGATCATGACCGCTTTCATCGCTTTCATGATATGGGGGTATTGCTGCAATTGAATCTGCTCTCTGTAACAGGCTATTATGGCAGGGAGGTAAAAACCGCCGCCGAATACCTGCTCAAAAACCAGTTGTACAGATTGGCGGGAACGGATTTACATCATCAAAAACACTATAATGCATTAAAGTATAATGTAGAAAACGGCTATTTATTTGATAAATTAGGAAAATATCCGTTCGAAAATGATAGGTTTTTACATTTAATATAAATATAGCCTGAACGTATATGTTTTCAATGTTTAAAATGTTAAGTTTGGCCGACCGACAAACAAAATTCTTCACTTTTAAAAATTTTCTCAATCGATTATGAAAATGCCAATATGTAAGGTAAGGTTTGCTAAATTATGCTTGTTGATAGCCATCGCCTTTTTAACTTCCTGTGTAAGTACCAAAAATGTAGCTTACTTTCAGGATATCAGTGCATTGGGGCAATCAGAACTGGCCAATACCGCTAAATTTACTGATCCCGTTATTCAGGCAGATGATATTTTATCGATATCTATCTTCACCATTGATCCGGCAACCAACATGGTGGTTAACCAGGCGGCTAGCCAGGCCATCAGTACCAATGTAGGGTCGGTGGCAACTTTAGGGGCTACCCCGCCAACGGCTGGTTTCCTGGTTGATAAAAACGGAGAGATTGATTTATCCGTGGTTGGAAAAATTAAAGTACTTGGATTAACTACGTTTGAAGCCAGAGATCTGATTAAAGAAAAAGCAGCCATTGTATATACCAACCCCAATGTACAGGTGCGTTTTGCTAATTTCAAAGTGACCATTTTAGGCGAGGTAAACAGGCCCGCATCATACGTGATTCCGAATGAGAAAGTAAGTGTATTGGATGCCTTGGGGCTGGCTGGTGACCTGACCATTTTTGGGAAGCGGGAAAATGTTACCCTGATCCGTGATAATAACGGGAAGAAAGAATTTGCCAGGCTTGACCTGAACTCAAAGGAGATATTCAATAGTCCTTACTATTATTTAAAACAGAATGATGTATTGTACATTGAGCCAAATAAAGGAAAGGCAGCTTCTTTAAACCAAGCCAGAACCCAAACATACGCCTTAGTCGGATCACTTCTTTCAGTTTTAGTAGTACTTTTTACACGCCTTTAATTAATTAATAAATGAATAATAATTCTGAAGAGGCAATGAAACAGACCTCATCAATAGACACTAAAAAATTCATTGCAAGGCTTTTAGCAAATTGGCATTGGATTGGTTTCTCTCTTATTGTATGCATTCTACTTTCATACGTTTATTACATTTATAAGACTCCTGTATATAGCATATCGGCCAAAGTTTTGGTCAATGATGAGAAGAAAGGTGGAGGATTATTGGGGGGAGCTGATATGCTAGGAGAGCTTGGTGGGCTTCTAGGCACTAAAAGTACGGTGGATAATGAAGCTGAAATTTTAAAGACAAGATTGCTGTTAGAGCAGGTTGTCAAGGACATGAATTTAAATATTAATTATTATTCTATAAATTCTTTCAAAACACGGCCATTATATAAATCTCCTTTGATTTTTAAGATTTTAAAATCACAAGATACTATCAAAAATACAACTATTGAAGCGGAAGTACTTGCAAATAATAAGGTTCATCTGAAAAGTAAATATTTTGACTCGGTCGTTCCTTTGAATAGAAGTTTTAAATTTCCTGACATAGGCCAGGTAGAATTGATCAAGAGTTCTGAAGTTATTAGTCTAGGAGCGAAATATAAAATTGGAGTAAGCTCGGTTGATGCAGCAGTTGCAGAATTAAGTGATGTTCTGAAAGTAGATGTTGCCAACAAACTTGTTACCATCATAGATTTATCAATAACAAATTCTATCCCCAAAAAAGGAGAAGACATATTATCAAAGCTAATTGAAAAATATGTTTATGCGAATATTCAAGATAAAAATCAGGTGGCTGATAGTACCGTTAAATTTATTCAGAATCGATTAGCATATATTGGTAATGAGCTAGGAGATTTAGAAGGTAATATTCAAGGTTTCAAGCAAAAGAATAATTTAGCCGACATGTCAGAACAGTCTAAGCAATTGGTGCAAGTGACAGCTGAATATGTTAAACAATTGGCTCAGGTAGAAACCCAAATAAGCATTATGGAAAGTCTCCAGTCTTATTTGAAGGATAATGAAAAAAATAAGCGGGTTTTGCCAAGTTCTCTCATTCCAGCAGATTTGGTATTTAGTGCTGCGGTAAGTAAATATAACGAATTGGCATTAGAACGAGCAAGAAGATTGATTGGCGTTACAGAAAATAATCCTAGTATTATCTTGCTAGATAAAGAAATACAAAATGCCCGGTTAGATATCGAATCAAACTTAGCCACTACGCTTGATGGTTTTTTGATTACCAGAAGAAAGATCAAAGCGCAAATGCAGCAGGCGGAGAGTCAGGTTAAAGATGTGCCGAAAATTGAACGCAGTTACTTAAACCTGGCAAGGCAACAACAGATTAAACAGGAATTGTATATCTTCCTGATGCAAAAGGCTGAAGAAACAGCAATATCAAAGACTTCTAATATTGCAACTTCAAAAACTATAGATCCCCCAAAGGCTGATGTTAAGCCCTTAAGTCCTAAAAAAGCTATATCTGTAATTATAGGTTGCTTTGTCGGACTTCTAATACCGGTAGGCTTGTTGTATCTTAAAGAGTTGTTGAATACAAAAGTTCACACTAAAGAAGATATCAAGAGTATAACAGATGTACCAATAATTGGCGAAATCAGCCACAATGATAATCAAGATAATCTTATTGTTGCAAATGCTTCCAGATCTTCAGTTTCAGAACAGTTTCGAGCTTTAAGAACTAACATATCTTTTATGCAGAAGACATCAGATGACAAAATAATTTTATTAACGTCTAGCATGTCTGGTGAGGGCAAATCTTTCGTGGCAATAAATCTTGGAAATATATTAGCATTGTCAAATAAGCGGGTGTTACTGATGGAGTTAGATTTAAGAAAACCCGGCTTATCCACAAAGTTAAATATTGATAATTCCATAGGATTTACAAATTACATTATTGATACGAAACTTGGAATCGACTCAATAGTCAGACCATTAGAACTAAACAAGAATCTATATATTGTTAGCTCTGGGCCGATCCCTCCAAACCCGGCTGAATTGTTATTAAATTCAAGAACTAAGCTCTTAATTGATGAATTGAAAGAGCAATTTGATTATATAATAATTGACGCCCCTCCTATTGGTGTTGTTACGGACGCACAGCTTATTGCCAATTATTCTAATTTATCTATTTATTTAGTGAGGCAGAATTATACTCTTAAAGAACAGATAAATATTATTGAGGATCTAAACAAAAATAACAAAATGCCATCTTTAGGGATTGTCGTAAATGACATTGATGCAAAGAACGGCTATGGTTATGGCTATGGGTATGGTTACGGTTATGGTTATGGATATGGTAGTTATGGTGTACAAGATGAAAGCACTAAAAGTAGTTTTTCAAGATTGAAATTTTGGAAATAGGCTAGTCTAAAAGCTAATTGATATACCTTAGAGCTTTGCTCTGATATTACTTCTATTAACCAGTTCAAAGATCGTTGTTTAACGTTTTGTTTTAAAAGTCCCTGTAGGTAAATGAAAGAAAGTAGTAACAAAAAAATCGCGGCAAATACGATTTTGCTATATATAAGGATGCTACTTACGCTGGTAATTTCTCTTTATACCGTTAGAGTAGTCCTCAAAACACTTGGTGTTGTAGATTACGGGATAAATAATGTAGTTGGGAGTGTAGTAACTATGCTCGCGTTCCTGAGCAATACGATGGCATCCGCCTCTCAAAGGTTTTTTGCTTTTGAAATAGGGCGAAATAATGTTGGAAACTTAAAAAAAGTATTTAGCACATCGTTAATGATATATGCGCTAATTGCTTTAATTGTATTCATACTTGCAGAGTCAGTAGGAATTTGGTTTTTGGACAATTATGTTAACTTACCTTCTAATAGATTCGAAGCTGCCAAATGGGTATATCAGTTTTCTATATTTTCCTTCATTCTTACTATGTTTGCTATACCTTATAATGCGCTGATTATGGCGCATGAAAAAATGAGATTCTATGCTTATGTAGGTATTGTAGAGGTCAGCTTAAAATTATTTGTTGTGTTCGTATTGGTTTACTTCTCATACGACAAACTAAAGCTTTATGGCGTTTTAACTTTCTTGGTAACTCTAGTTGTAACGTTAACTTACATTTTGTTTTGTTACTATCGATTTGCCGAATCAAAGTTCAAGTTCGCATGGGATTCAAAACTGTTTAGAGAAATAGCAGGCTACTCTGGCTGGAGCTTATTTGGGGCAACAACAACAGTCTTCAATAATCAAGGATTAAACTTGTTATTAAACATCTTTTTTGGACCTGTAATAAATACTGCACGAGGTATAGCATATCAAGTTAATTCGGCAGTTTCGGCATTCGTTACTAATTTGTTCAATGCTGTAAATCCACAAATTGTTAAATCTTATGCTGAAAATGATTTAGATAGACAACGTAGTCTGATAATGTCTTCTACTAAGATTGGCTACGCTTTATTGCTAATTCTATCTCTTCCTATCGCACTTCAGGCTCGATTTATTTTGGAACTGTGGTTAGGGAATAAGGTTGATAATCATATGATAGTTTTCACGCAGCTTGTTCTCTTGTTTACTTTAATCAATGTTTTTGAAGGGCCGTTAAGTCAGGCTGTTAGAGCTACTGGTATAATAAAATCTTATCAGTTAAATATTGGAATTTTAACATTGGCTATTTTGCCAATTTCTTATGTGATTTTAAAGCTTGGTGGTTCGCCCGAAAGTCCATTTTACGTAATGATAGCCATATATTTTTTGGCTATGTTTCTTCGACTAAATATTTTGTCAAAACTAATTGAATTTCCTGTTCGTTTATATCTGAATACGGTTTTTTATCGTGCGATCATATTGTCAATAGTAGCTGCAATACTTCCAATGATGATAAGCCACTTTCTGACCACTACAGGATTTATCTCATTTTTGATAACAACAGTTTCATCATCATTATCAATACTCGTCGTATTCTTTTACGGCATGTTAGATAAAAATGAAAAGAGTTTAATTATACTTTTTGTTAAAAAAAATGTATTAAAAAGAGATTCTGATGGGTAAATTATTTGTCAAACGATTATATCAAGTAGCATTATTATTGGCTTTCTTGCGATCGCTAAATGCATGGTTTACTTGGGATATTAGCAAGTCATTTTTTATTTTTTCAGCTTTAGTAAGTGTTTTATACTTTCTTGTTCACGATAGGGAATTAGAAATCAGGAAACATTTGAAAATTATCTTATTGTATGTTGCGTCAATTATTTCTCTGGGCTATGGTAATAATTTAACTGAGATGTTGAATACAGTTCCTATAATTATTTTCTTAATGACAACCAGAGAATTTAAAACTCAAACGTTAGATTTAATTGTAAAACTGCTGTCTTATTTTCTTATAGTCTCTCTTATATTATTTCTATTATCTTTCTTTATTTCTTTGCCGAATCTCGGACAAATTGAACATCCTAGCTGGGATGAATATGTGTATACAAACTACATATTCTTTATAAAAGGTCAATTTTACGACATAAGATTTAATTCTATTTTCTTGGAACCTGGACATCTCGGCATGGTTCTGGCATTTTTGTTATTTGCAGTTCGATTTAATTTCAAGAGATGGGAAGTCTGGGTTATGATTCTTATTGAGATTTTCACTCTTTCTTTGGCTGGTTATATTTTGGTAGCAATTGGTTATTTTTTAAATATTCTAGTAACAAGTAAATCTGTCTACAGATTTGTATTCTATGTGATTTTAATATTTGGCTCACTATATCTTGGTGGTAAATATTATAATAATGGAAATAACCTTCTGAATACATTGATTATTGCTAGAATGGAATATGATCAGGAAAAAGGCATCGCTGGAAATAATCGTGCTACTACAAATGCGGATGAATATCTAGATAGAATTATAAATAATGGAGATATATGGATTGGAATGCCACAGAATTATGTCAAAGATGAAAACTTAGGTGCTGGATGGAAAATTTTTTTAATTAGATACGGCCTTTTCTCATTAATTGTCTTTGCTCTATTTTACTATCAAGCTACTTTAACTAATCTTTATGATTCCAGGAAGTATAATTTGTTTTTTTTGATGTTGATCGCAATTGCATTTTTACAAAGATCATATCCATGGTGGGAGAGTTGGATCATACCATTTGTTAGCGGGATGAGTTATTTAGGTAAAAAAAATAAGAATTATTTATAAAGTTACTTTATTGTTAGATCCGATTGACCATGGGGTTAAGGTTTATGAATTTATTTATTTCACATTGCTGCTCTTAATAAGATTTAAATGAACGTACTCTATATAACTCATATATCTTCTTTTTTCACTGGGGCTAATAGATCCCTCTATCACATGTTAGTTGGGCTCAAATCGAAAGGGGTCAAACCAATTGTATTGTTGTCTCCTTATGCGGACATGACGCTGAAAGTGGAGCTTGACAAAATAGGGGTACAAAGTTATATAATTGAATACTATATGCCTTTGCTTCCAAATAATGATA
Organism: Pedobacter suwonensis; assembly: GCF_044762335.1. Lineage (GTDB taxonomy): Bacteria > Bacteroidota > Bacteroidia > Sphingobacteriales > Sphingobacteriaceae > Pedobacter. The sequence goes on from NZ_JBIWEB010000005.1 coordinate 365,301, forward strand.
GTTTTAGAGATAAATTACTGTATTTACCTAAAATTCTGAGATCGAAATTTAGAAATTTATTGGCAAGGAGGAAGATATCTAAAATTGTTCAGGCAGAAAGCATAGATATCATCCATACTAATGTTGGTCCGTTATTGTTAGGGTACGAAGTAGCAAATAAACTTAATATCCCTCATGTTTGGCATTTGCGCGAATTCCAGGATCTGGACTTTAATATGAAAACCTGGTATACTAAAAAAGGTTTTCTGAGCATGCTCAATCACGAAAATAATCAACAAATAGCGATTAGTCGGGCAATTTATGAACACTTTCACCTAAAACCGCCGTCTACTGTAATCTATAACGGGATTATGAAAAGTTCTGCAGCAAGATATAATTCTTCAAAATCTGATTATTTTCTATATGTGGGCCATTTGAGTGAAAATAAAGGAATTCAAGTTTTATTGCAGGCCTTCAGTATTTTTTGCCAGAATAATAAGTCTCATAATTTATTAATCGCAGGTGATAGTACGCTACCATCTTATAAACTATCGCTTATCGACTTTCTTAATGAAAAGGGAATTGGAGACCGAGTATCATTTCTTGGACATCGCAATGATGTAGACCAGTTGATGCAATCGGCAACAGCACTCATTGTACCGTCGCTAAATGAGGCATTTGGTAGAATTACTGCTGAAGCAATGTTTAACGGTTGTTTGGTAATTGGCAAAAACACCGGTGGAACAAAGGAAATAATCGATTTAATAGGAACGGGTTTGCTTTACGATTCTGTAGAAGAACTGGCAGATCTAATGCTAAATTTAACCAAAGTCGGAATAGAAAATTATTCAGATGAGCTTGTTTCGGCTATGAATAAGGCCAAGATTAAATTTTCTGAAGAGAGTAATGCTGAATCGGTCCATCGCTTATATCTCGAACTGCTAAAAAATAGGGATGACAATTAGACATTTGTAATAGAAAATTATAAACATTTATGGAGAAAATTTTAAGGGCTCTGGCAATATATCTACCACAATATCATCCAATACCGGAAAACGATGAATGGTGGGGAAAAGGTTTTACAGAGTGGCGTAATGTAGTTAAAGGTAAGGTAATAGTTGAGGGTCAGTATCAGCCACACTTACCGGCTGATTTAGGTTTTTATGATCTACGTTTGCCGGAGATCATGGAAGAGCAGGCGAAGTTGGCTCAAGATCATGGCATACATGGTTTTTGTTTTTATCATTATTGGTTTAATGGCAAAAGACTATTAGAAATGCCTGTCAATAATTTTCTGCTTGCAAAAAAAACTGATATTCCATTTTGTTTATGCTGGGCAAATGAAAACTGGTCAAGGAACTGGGATGGTAAGTTTAATGAAAGTTTAATTAAACAAGACTATTCAGAACAGGATGATCTTGATCATATTAAGTATTTGTGTGAAGATGTCTTTTCTGATGATCGGTATATCAAGATTGACGGAAAACCAGTGTTCGTAATTTACCGGCCCTCTCTGTTCCCTAACATTAACAAGACCATAGAAACCTGGCAGGCTGAGGCAAAAAAATACGGTTATCCGGGCATATATACCGTTTTTTTCTGGGGGTTTGATGCCGGTGTTGAACCAAAAAAGTGGGGGTTTGATGCAGCTGCTCAATTTACACCCAATAAAATGAGTTTTGTACGGAAACGAGCGATATTTTCTGAATTAATGCGTAAGCTAGGCGTTTTTGCACCGCTGCGAAGCAGGTTTTTGGTTATAAAGTATAAAGAAGTAGTAGATTTCTATAAAAAGTTTGTTTTTCCGAAAAACTTCAGATTGTTCCCATGTGTAACCCCAATGTGGGATAACTATGTGAGGCGCCGTGAAAAAGGCGGAACAATTCTAACACATTCTACTCCAGAACTCTATCAAGACTGGCTGGAGGATGTTTGTGAGAGGTTCGAGCCAACAGGGGAAGAAAATCTGGTTTTCATCAATGCCTGGAATGAGTGGGCGGAAGGAAATCATTTAGAACCATGTGAAAAATGGGGAAGTAAGTATCTTGAAGCAACTGCAGAAGTCTTAAAGAAATATAAATAACAATGAACATCAATAGCGGACTCTCTATCGTTTTAACTTATTATAAGGGTGAAAAGTATATCTTTCATTGCTTAGACTCAATCTTCCGGTCTTACAAACAAAGTAGGCAGCTTTTAAAAAAAGAGGTGGTAGTTGTTATTGATTCGATGGAAGATGCCGAGAGAATAGCCGATGAGATAACAAAGAGGTATCTGGCCGAAGATATATTACTGATCATCAATCCGGAAAATTTAGGTGTAGCCAACTCCAGAAACGTGGGGCTTAAAAGGACACAATATAGTTACTATACTATTATTGATCAGGATGATTATGTAAAGGATAACTACTTTTCTACACTTGAAGAACAACTTGATCCGTCGGTTGCATTGCACATTATTAATGGTGTATTTCTTTATCACGAGCAACAAAAGGAGATTCCAATATATTATATCCAGCCAGATTTTAGGGTGGAGAGCATATTAATGCAAACCACTACAATTTACACCCCCGGAACAGTTATATTTAATAGCAATTTCATCAATAAAGATAACGCATTTATAGATGCCTCTGCGGAGTTTAAAGGTGCTGACGATTGGGCTGCTTACCTAGACATTATTTTCAGGCTTGATCGTGTAAACTTCAAATTTATTAAAGAAAAAATATTCGTATACCGGCTGCATCAAACTAATTATAGTAATAATACCGGAGAAATGGTTTTCTCTTCGATTGCGGTTCTGGATTATCTGGCTAAAAAATATACAACACACAAAGCCTTGGTTTCGAGAGCTAAGGAAAGATATCATTTTTTATATGCGCTAAAAGTAGAAAAACAGCGCTCTTTACCTGTTTTCAGAAAGTTTCCCGGCATATTCATCTTTCATTATTTCACTTCTTTAATGAAGCGGGATAGGATTAACAGGCTGATTTTTCGTCTTGATAAAATCAGGCGGGGGATCAAATAAATATACTGGTTGCAATACAATTTATCATCATCAAAACGCTTAAAAAATAAAATTTAAATACATGAGAAAGAAAGTTCTTTACCTACATGCCAGTGCAGATCTCTACGGAAGCGACTACGTACTCCTTAATTTAATAAAAGGCTTGGACAAGAACATATTTGATACGCTTGTATTATTGCCCTATGAGGGCAGTTTATGTCAGGAGTTTCAAAAGAACAACATCGAATATCTGGTATGTGATCTACCTGTGGTTAGGCGTAGTATGTTTTCACCAACAGGTATTTTCAAGTTTATTATACAGAATTTTAGGTTCTACGTTTTTATTTCGAAACTCATAAAAGATCAGCATATCAGTATAATACATACCAATACTTCGGCAGTTTGGATGGGCGGGTTTGCGGCTAAATTACACGGTATAAAACATATATGGCAGGTGATGGAGCTGGTAGAGAAGCCCAGACCGGTAAGTTATGTAATCAGAAAGTTGGTAGGGATCTTTTCAAGCAAAGTCTTTACGATCTCCAAAGCGGTTAGAACTTTCTTTCTAAAAGTGAACAAAGGGAAAGAAGATAAATTTGAGGTATTATACCATGGCGTAGATTTAAAGGTTTATGATCCAGAGCATAATCATGCAAAAGACATCAGGGAAAAACTAGGCATTACAGATGATACTGTTGTTATCGGGATGGCTGGAAGAATAAATGGATGGAAAGGACATGATGTTTTTGTGAAGTCAATTCCGCATGTGATCAATAGAATAGATCCAGCGGTAAAAGTGAAGTTTTTGATGCTTGGGGATACATTCAAAGGACAGGAACATTTCCAGGTGGAACTGGAAAAATTAATCTCATCATTGCCTGTATCTTCGTCATTGATGTTTATGGGTTTTCAGAGCAATTTTCAGGATTGGCTGGCTGCAATGGATATTTTTGTGCTTCCTTCAACATTGCCTGAACCAAATGCAACAGTAACTATAGCCGCAATGGCAATGAAAAAACCTTTAATCGCAACTGCAATTGGCGGTACCACTGAAACAGTTATCGATAATCAAACAGGTTTTCTTATTCCTCCTGATGATGAGAAAGCTTTAGCTGATAAAATCATTGATTTCATAAATCACACTAATAAAATTCGCGAGTTTGGAGAAAATGGATATAAGAGGGCAGAACAATATTTCTCAATGGATAATTATGGAAAAGTAATATCAGAAGAATATCTTAAAAACTAAATAACATGAACAAAAATGTTTTAATTATAGGGGGAAATGGTTTTATTGGATCGCATTTAATTGACCATTTAATTGAGAAGAACTATAAAGTGCGGGTTTTTGATGTATCGTATGAAAGGTTTAGAAATCCATTACCAAACGTTGACTATAGGTTATCCAAACTCGACAATATCCCAGATTTATATGAAGCAATGCTTGGGATTGATATTGTATTCCATTTGGCAAGTGCTTCTGTGCCCAGCACATCAAACGTAGATCAGATAGCTGATGTAAATAATAACCTGATCCCGACATTGAACATTTTGAATTTAATGAATAGACTTGGGATCAGGAAATTGGTATATTTTTCATCTGGCGGGGCAGTTTATGGCAATACACAACCTGGCTTAATAAATGAGGATGTTCCGCTTAACCCCATATCTTCTTATGGTATCGTAAAAGCTTCAATTGAACATTATATCCACTTATATAAACGGTTGTACAACCTGGATTCGCTGATTGTACGCCCATCAAACCCATATGGGCCTAGGCAAGGCCATTTTATTGCTCAAGGGGTAATTTCGACTTTTTTGAGAAAAGTGAGCCAAGATGAAGAGCTATCTGTTTTCGGGGACGGTACTGCGACCAAAGATTATATCTATATCAAAGATTTTGTTGCCATTTTAACTAAACTTATAGAGGTTGAAGCAGAAGGCGTATTTAATTTAGGGAGTGGAACAGGAACATCAATTAATGAGATAATTGAAGAAGTAAATTCTGCTACTGGACGGATTAGTAAAGTAAGTTATACTCCTCAAAAATCTTATGACGTAAGCCATTTTATATTAGATATCTCAAAGCTAAAAGCTACAATTGGTGAGTATAAATTTACTGACCTTAGAGATGGTATAGCAGAAACGTGGAAGTGGATTGAGAGTTTAAAATAGATATAGAGAAATAAGATAATTATAGCTAATCCAACATAGATGATCTAGCAATGAATCCATTTATTCATAGGTTTTCGAAACTTTTATCGGGCCTTCTATTATTTGTTTTTTTTTCAGGTAATGATTTAGCTTTCGCCCAAATAGCGCCCATAAAATTAGGCGCATATTATTTTGATGGCTGGACAGGTCAAACCAACCATATTACAAAAAGTTTAAAAGATAATTTTCCGGAGCGAAAGCCTAAATGGGGTTGGGTAACCAGTACACCTAAAATCATGAAAGCGCAAATAGATGAAGCGGCAAATGCCGGTATTTCATTTTTTAGTTTCTGTTGGTATTATAGTGATTCTGACTCTACCAAACTAAAAAGCAACCCATTGAACAGGGCCCTGGGATTATACCTTTCTTCGCCAAACTCCACTAGGCTGCAGTTTAATCTTTTAGTGGCAAATCACTTAGGCAGTATTATTGGGCCTAATGACTGGGATTTCGTCACTTCTGCCTGGATTAAATACTTTAAGGATCCTAAATACCTGAAGGTAGATGCTAAACCATTGATCACAATTTTTGACTTTAGAACGTTGATTCAAGAATTTGGTTCTACGGACGCGGTGAAGAGTGCGCTAAGCCAATTAAGGGCTAAAGCAGAGAAGAGTGGATTGAAGGGGGTAACCTGTGCCGCTTGTATAAGCGGTGGGGTTGCTGATAGAATATTAGCTCAAAAATGTGGATTTGATGTACTTACCGCTTACAATAATCACTCGGCCGGGTTTAAAGGTGCCGTAAAAAAAATACCTATTGATAATCTCACCAGGGCAGACTCGGCTGTGTGGGAGAGTTATAAGACAAGTGTACTGCCATATATCCCGGTGATCACTTTAAATTGGGATCCAAGGCCATGGGGAGATATAAATAAAAACAATTTATCATCACCCATATACGTTGGCTACAGCCCTGGATCGGTTTACAGTCAAGTTATTGCCATTCGAAACTGGCTTTCCATAAATCCGGTTGCCACCAAAGAAAAAGTAGCCGTAATTTATGCATGGAATGAATATGGCGAGGGTGCCTGGTTAACCCCTTCAATAGTTGATAAGGGCAAATACCTATCTGAAGTGAAACGGGCATTGAATAAAAAATTATATTAACATTAACTAAAAGATAATGAAATTAGCAATATTAGGTACAAGGGGCATTCCCAATCATTATGGTGGATTTGAACAGTGTGCAGAATACTTGGCTTTGGGTTTGGTAGCAAAAGGATTTGAGGTTATCGTTTATAATTCTCATAATCATCCTTATCAGGAACATGAATGGAATGGCGTAAAAATAGTTCATTGCTATGATCCTGAAGATAAGTTAGGAACAGCAGGTCAATTTATTTATGACTTAAATTGTATTTTAGACTTGCGTAAGCGTAATTGCGATGTGATTTTGCAATTAGGTTATACCAGCAGCTCCGTTTGGGGCTGGTTGATGCCTAAGCATAGTGTAGTGACCACAAATATGGATGGCTTAGAATGGAAAAGAACTAAGTATTCGGAAAAGGTAAAGCGATTTTTAAGATGGGCAGAAAAGTTGGGTGTTAAATACAGTGATCATTTGATTTCAGATTCCATAGGCATTCAAGATTATTTAAAAGAAAAATACAAGAAAGAATCAACATTTATTGCTTATGGTGCTACGCTGTTTGATACCCCAAATGCTAGTTTGCTAAATAATTATGGACTTAAGCCTTATGGTTATGACATGCTAATTGCACGTTTGGAACCAGAGAATAGCATCGAAGTTATTTTGAACGGTGTAGTTGAAGCTAACTTGGATCGGCCGTTTTTGGTTGTTGGGAAACACAATTCAAAATATGGAGAATACCTGAAGAAAAAATTCGGCGATAGAAAAAACATTCAATTTATTGGTGGGATTTATGATATAGAAGTATTAAATAATCTGCGATTTTATTCTAACCTCTATTTTCATGGTCATACTGTAGGTGGCACTAATCCTTCTCTATTAGAGGCAATGGCTTCCAACAGTTTGATTTGTGCGAATGATAATCCTTTTAACAGATACATTCTTGAAGATGATGCACTCTATTTCAATAACTCAGAAGATGTAAAAAGACATCTGCAAACCGTTAGCAATTCCATCGAAAATTACTCGCATATGCTTGAAAATAATAATCGAAAAATCGAAAATATTTACGATTGGAATATCATTGTTGATCAATATGAAGCACATTTGCTAGACGTTGTTGGTAAATTTAATAGATGATTCTCATAGTAAATTTACAATAGGATAACTGTAAATTTCTAATTTCATTACCTATTTTATCATTGAATTCCAAATAGGTTATATTATAGGCCACAGATTGGTAAAAATCGTAATGCGGTTTTGTAGAATATGCGTTTGTTTTATCAATTATGCCTAGAATGTCGATAAGTTTAATACATGGGATACATTTGTATAAATATCTCCTCAACATTATGCTGATTAATTAATTTAATAGCCAAGACTTAGGTTAAAATTTGATTTTTGTATGTTTCCTTTTGAAAAAAAAACATTTAAACGTTAAAAAAAGAGTTTACCTTTACATGTCTATTAATAAGAATCTACTTCAATCTAATAAACCATTAAATGAGAAAAATTACAAACATTTGTTGCATAGGTGCAGGCTATGTTGGCGGCCCTACTATGGCTGTGGTAGCAAAACAGTGTCCGGATATTAAAGTAACGATTGTAGACCTCAACGAAGCACGTATTGCGGCCTGGAACGATCCTGATGTAAATAATATCCCGGTTTACGAACCCGGCTTAAGTGAGGTTGTTGCCGAAGCCAGGGGAAGGAACCTCTTTTTTTCAACGGATGTAGATCAGGCCATTGCTGAAGCGGAGATGGTGTTTATCTCGGTAAATACCCCAACCAAAACCTATGGTTCTGGTAAGGGAATGGGTGCTGATTTAAAATGGATAGAACTTTGTGCCAGACAAATTGCAAGGGTATCTACTACGGATAAAATTATTGTAGAAAAATCAACTTTACCTGTTCGTACGGCAGAAGCCGTACGTGATATTCTTCATAATACGGGCAGCGGTGTTAAATTCCAGGTTTTATCCAATCCGGAGTTTTTAGCGGAAGGTACGGCAGTAGAAGACCTGTTGAGTCCTGATCGCGTATTGATCGGTGGCGACGATTCGGAAGAAGGGCAGGAAGCCATTGCTGCGCTTGTAGATGTTTACGCCAACTGGATCCCGAGAGAACGGATCCTCACCACCAATGTGTGGTCTTCAGAGCTTTCCAAGCTGGTGGCCAATGCGTTTTTGGCCCAGAGAATATCCTCCATCAATGCCATATCCGAACTTTGTGAAAAAACAGAGGCCAATATCAATGAAGTTTCAAGGGCGATTGGTACAGATAGCCGCATCGGGCCAAAATTCTTAAAGGCATCTGTAGGTTTTGGCGGTTCGTGTTTTCAAAAGGATATCCTCAATTTAGTCTATATTTCTCGGTCATTTGGTTTACAGGAAGTAGCAGACTATTGGGAGCAGGTGATCATTATGAACAATCACCAGCGAAAACGTTTTGCTTTAAACATTGTAAAGAGCCTTTATAATACCGTTTCCGGTAAAAAAATTGCTTTTTTGGGCTGGGCCTTTAAAAAAGATACCAACGATACAAGGGAATCTGCTGCAATATATGTAGCCGATGAGCTGTTGAACGAACAGGCATTTATCCAGGTGTATGATCCTAAGGTGCAAACAGAGCAGATCTACCATGATCTCGAATATCTGGAAACCCGGTCGGTTGAGTCAAACCGGAATGGCGTAAGTGTATATCAGGATCCTTATGAGGCTTGTGATGGCGCACATGCCATAGCCGTTTTAACCGAATGGGACGAATTTAAAAACTACGATTGGCAAAAAATCTACGCTAAAATGCTGAAACCGGCAAAGATTTTTGACGGTAGAAATGTGCTGGATCATAAAGCGCTTAGGGAAATTGGTTTTCAGGTAAACGGAATCGGCGTATAGCCATTCCGTTTACCTGAAATTGAGATCCGGTTGTTGGTTTCCGATCATGATTTTCGAATAGCGGAGCGTGCGATTTTATATTACAAATATCAATTACTTTTTACTTCTAATCGCGCTTAGTCCTGAAGATTTGTTTAAATTTGAATTTGTCTAATCCCATTCCTTAAGTATGACCCCAACGCGATACTTATACCTGCTCAAGTATATTTTGCCAGTTACTGACTTAATTATGCTTAACGTGGTGTACTTTGCTGCTTATCATGTTACGCCCTTATTAGGTAAAAATGTACACAATGAAATGGATAAACACCATGTGGTGGTTTATAATCTGATCTGGCTTTTCGGCTCTGCCATTTTCGGGCTTTATTCTTCTTACGGGGCACGAAAGCTGGAGCGCATTTACAGGGGTACCTACCGTACACTAGCCCTGCATTTCGTTTTATACCTCTCCTATCTGTTGTTTTCTGCAGAATACGATTTTTCAAGGACCTTTTTAATCGTTTTTTATATCGGATTGGTCAGCGCATTTATTCTTAACCGGTTTATAGGCACGTTTATTCAGTACGTGGTGATCAATAAGTTTAATGCTGCCAAAAAAGTGGCCGTCATGGGGTCGAATGCAACGGCCATCAGGTTATCAGACTATATCCATAAGCAAAGAAGTTTAAATTTCTTTGGCTTTGTGGGCGATGATGAGGATATATACGATTCGATGGATGGCAACGACAGGATATCGGCAAAGATACAAACAGCAGTAGAGTCTGGCGTAAAAGAGATTTATGTGGCTATCGCACCGCACCGGATGAATGATGTAAGCAGATTGGTGGCGGTGGCAGATCAGCAATGTGTGCGGTTAAAGTTCGTACCTGATATTGGTGGCGCTCTGGCGGCACCTTATACCATATCGTATATGGGAGGGGAATTTCCGATGATCACGCTGAGGAATGAGCCCCTGGAGATCATGGGGAACCGTTTCAAAAAACGTGCTTTTGATGTGATATTCAGTACTTTTGTGATTGTATTTGTCATGAGCTGGTTATATCCGATCATAGCAATATTGATTAAAATTCAAAGCCCGGGGCCAGTGCTGTTCAAACAGCTGCGCAGCGGCAGAAATGATGAGCCCTTTTGGTGCTGGAAGTTCAGGAGCATGAAAGTGAACAAAGACAGTGACAAAAAACAGGCCACCAAAGATGACGACCGGATCACAAAAATCGGGCACTTCCTGCGTAAAACCAGCCTGGATGAAATGCCCCAGTTTTTTAATGTTTTTTTCGGTTCCATGAGCGTGGTTGGCCCCAGGCCGCACATGCTGAAACATACTGAAGAGTATAAGAAGATCATTGGTCAGTTTATGGTTCGCCACTTTTTAAAACCAGGAATAACCGGCTGGGCGCAGGTGAACGGGTTCAGGGGCGAAACCAAGGAGAATGATGCCATGGAAAACAGGGTGAAATTTGATATTTTTTACCTCGAAAACTGGACAGCCATGCTTGATGTAAGAATCATTTTTATGACCATTATCAATGTGTTCAGGGGTGAAGAAAATGCTTATTAAATTTTCACTTAAAAGCTAAGGGCTCAGGATATTGCTTTTAAAGACGTGCAAAAATTAATTAGCCACAGAAACACAGAAATCACGGAGGAGATTAAAATTTTTCCGTGTTTTTCGCGCTTCCGTGGCAAACATAACGCTTAGGCATATGCAGAAAGCGCCAGAGTTAACAGAGAAAGGTTAAAAACGATTTCCCTTGCTAAGGGCTGACCCTGCCCTCAAATTTCAATATTTTTTCGCTTACCGGTGTTCAGCAAATCTGCCCGGTAAGCTTTTCTTTCGATTTTATTTTACTTCCGATCATCAGCTTAAGGTCTTTAAGTAACTCTTGATGGCTATATGCGCTACGCATCACAGACTGCTAAAAGGAATGATCAGGTAGATTTAGTATTTACGGTCCATTTATCGTTTCCCTGATCCGATATCCATCGGATTTATTTCAGGGAGTGTCGCACGAAGACAAACCGTTTAATTCACGTTGAATGATACTAAAAATTGGTATTTTATTCTTACCGGTGTGAATGTATAACGCTTAGGATTAATTGTATCAGTTTTTTTGGGCAGTGACTGAGTGGAGTGATTTGACGGATGAACGATGTCGATTGCGGAACCGGTTTAAAATTGATTCCTTAGGCTACAGTCTTGTTTAGGTTTTGCTGAAACGTTTTAGTAAATTGAAATCAATTGCCTGATGGGCATTTTTGATAAAATTTAACCTGAATGAGGTGTTTAATCAGGTTAAAAAGATATGGATAGAGGGATCCTAAAAATTGGAGTTTCGATTTTAAGAACTGATTCTATAAAATTTTCGTTTGCACCGGTAACAGATGTAGTGTTTAACGGGAATGAATGGGAGTATTTTTTTAAAAATGAAATTTCGCGGAATTCGGTTCAGCTCGCTCTTGCATTTAGGACATTGGTGCTCTTTTTTAACCACTTCTGCTATTGCCATGATGATAAGAATAGTTTTGTTTGACAAACAATTGGTAACGACATAAATATACTGCGAAGATACCAAAATTAAAGGTTTTTTTTAGGGAAATTGAAGGTTAAATAATTGTGTTTTTTACGATTTTTAAGATTCTTGATGACTTTAGTCAAGAGTTTTTTTAAATTTTATCGGGGAACTGCTTTTTATATTAAATTATTGTTAATAATGTGTTTTTTTTAATCGTTAATACAGAAGAATAGCATCTTTTTTAAAGATCTAAGTCCTTAAATTTGTTTAATTTGTTATTTTTGCATTATATTTTTAAAAAAAAAACTAAATGAATAATCTCAACCCTTCTTTGGTCATACTCGCAGCCGGCATGGCAAGTCGTTACGGTGGCGCTAAACAAACAGAATCTTTTGGTCCGTCAGGCGAAACCATTATGGAATATTCTATTTTCGATGCCATTAAAGCCGGGTTTGACAAGGTTATTTTTATCATCAGGGAAGAGTTTGCCGAATCCTTTAAAGCGGTAATGGAGCCCAAGCTTCAGGGGAAAGTGAAAACTGAATATGTTTACCAGAGCCTGGATCAGTTCAGGAACGGCCGGGCTTTACCGATAGGCCGGGTTAAGCCTTATGGAACACAGCATGCCTTATTGTGTTGCAAAGATGTGCTCGATGCGCCCTTCGCCGTCATTAATGCTGATGATTTTTACGGCTTTGATGCCTTTAAAAAGGCATATGAATTTTTAACTGAAGCCGTTCGGGATGGTAAATACGCTTGCCTGGGTTACCAGTTAAAAAATACACTCAGCGAACACGGCGCAGTTACACGTGGTGAAATAAAAGTAGACGAAGCGGGTTATATTACAGGGATTACCGAGCGGAAAGAGATTTTTAAACGTGATGGTAAGGCCTTTAGGGTAAGTGAGGGGGATGAGTTGGAGATGGATGTACTGACACCGGTAAGTATGAATTTTTTCTGTTTTACGCCCTCGTTTGTGAAATGGAGCGAAGGTGAATACGGTAAATTCCTGGATCAGCATGACGGCGATTTGAAGTCGGAATTTCTGATCCCTGAAGTGGTGGATAAACTGATCAGTGATGGTGAAGGCATAGTGAACCTGGTAAAAACCGAAGCCAGGTGGTTCGGCGTAACTTTTAAAGAAGATGCTGAAATTGTACGGGCTGAACTGGAACAATTAACCTCAGGCGGGGAGTATCCAAAAAACCTTTGGGCATAAGTTGCAAATTAACCTTACTCAAGGCCTTAAACTTTTTTAGGTGCCTTGAGCCGGTACAAACACTTATTGATAAATGGCAGGATTATTGCTGTTGAGTGTTGGTCTTTGAAATGCACATTTAGCCTATAAAAAATTGTTTACACAAATTAATATCGTTCCGCGTTGGATCATTTTCAGTCTTGATCTAACCTATTGTTCACTGGCGATGGTTTTCGCTTATATGTTAAAGTTTAATTTAAACTTAACATCTGTGGATATCCACCAATTGTCAAGTAATTTACTGCTTTTGCTGTTAATTAATTCGATAGGGTTCCTGTGTACCAAAAGCTATTCAGGTATCATCAGATATACAAGCGCACAAGACTCCATTCGGATATTATCATCAGTTCTGATCTCTACCGGCGCGTTTTTCATATTCAATTTAGCCGCCATTAGTTTTTTAAAAAAGCCGCTGATCCCCAATACGGTATTGATTATCGGAGGGCTGTTCAGTTTTCTTTTCCTGATCACCTACCGGGTTTTTATCAAGTACTTTTTTATGTACATCAAGAATCTGAAACTGGACAAAAAAAAGGTCATCATTTACGGTGCAGGCGAAGCGGGTATGGCTACCAAAAGAACCTTTGATCATGATGATAAGGTTAATAAAAATATTGTTGCTTTTGTGGATGATGATCAGCGTAAGGTGGGTAAGGCCATTGATGGCGTAAGTATAATGGATGCCCGGAATCTTGGGCATTTAATCGCCAAGCATGCCATAGATGAAATTATTTTTGCATCTTATACCATTCCTGCTGAAAAAAGAGATGCGATTGTAGACCTGTGTTTGGAGCATGATATCAAGGTATTGAACATTCCTCCTGCCGATGCATGGACCAATGGTAAATTGCAGCCGGCCCAGATTCAAAATTTGAATATTGAGGATTTATTGAACAGAAAAACGATCAGGATAGATATTGAAGGGATCGGAAAAATGCTGCGCAAGAAACGCATTCTGATTACCGGAGCTGCGGGTTCCATCGGCAGTGAAATTGTCAGGCAGTTATCGAAATTTGATGTCGGCCTGATCATCTTATGCGATCAGTCTGAAACTGCCCTTCATGAACTTTATCTCGAACTGGACGAAAGCGACCGGACTAAAAATTATCAGTCTTTTGTAGGTGATGTAAGGGATGAGCAGCGCATGGATAAGTTGTTTAACATGTACAGGCCCGATTACGTTTACCATGCGGCTGCGTATAAACATGTGCCTTTGATGGAAGATAATCCTGCAGAAGCCATAAAGGCGAATGTGCTGGGTACAAAAACGGTTGCCGATAAGGCGGTTAAATATGGCGTGCAAAAGTTCGTGATGATCTCAACGGATAAGGCGGTAAACCCGACCAACATCATGGGCGCATCTAAAAGAATTGCAGAGATTTATGTTCAATCTCTTAATAACTCACTTGGGCAGCGTGATTTTCTTTTCAGCAACGGCCTGAGTTATATTAACCGGCTTGACAAGCGGCCTACTACCAAATTCATCACCACGAGGTTCGGCAATGTACTCGGATCTAATGGATCGGTGATTCCGCGTTTTAAACAACAGATCGAAAAAGGTGGTCCGGTAACGGTTACCCATCCTGATATTACCAGGTATTTTATGACCATTCCGGAAGCCTGCAGATTGGTGCTTGAAGCTGGCTGCATGGGTAATGGAGGTGAAATATTTGTTTTTGATATGGGCAAATCGGTACGAATCTTTGACCTTGCCAAAAAAATGATCAAGCTGGCCGGTCTTGAGCCTAATGTTGATATTAAAATAGAGTTTTCAGGTCTTCGTCCGGGAGAGAAACTTTATGAAGAGCTGCTAAACGATAATGAAAATACAATGCCTACCCATCATGAGAAGATTATGATTGGAAAAGTGAGGGAATATGTATTTGATGAGGTTGCCAGTAACATCGCCGAACTGATTAAATCTGCTAAGCAGGATGATGATATGCAGGTGGTAACCAATATGAAGAAAATGGTACCGGAGTTTAAGAGTATGAATTCGATATTCGAAGAACTGGACCATTTGATTAATGACTAAAATGAAGAAATTTTTTGCTCTGGCTGTAATGGCCTTTTCTGTGATGCATGCATGGGGTCAATCTACTCCAAACGTTAATATCCCTTATGATTACCAGTTTTACCAAAAATTAAATCAGCAGATTTATAGTCAGGATAATAAGTTCCATTCTTCGATCAAGGGGATTTATTCAGATGGAACTGAAATTGCCGCACACTACGATTCGTTAATGAAAGTTGGTGTAGATACGCTAAACAGACGTTCATGGGTACATAGAAAGCTGTTCAGTGAACATTTATTAGAATTTAATGGTGAGGATTATAAAGTTTACGCTGATTTTTTGCCCGATTTTCAAGTGGGTAGGGATTTTAGTGGTAAGCGAAGTACCTGGTTAAACACCAGGGGTTTCCAGGTTGGCGGGACAGTAGGTAAACAGTTTTCGTTTTATCTTAACGGATTTGAGAACCAGGGTAAATTTGTCGATTACGTAAATAGATACATTGTTGCTAATCAGGTTGTGCCTGGCCAGGGTTCCGGCAAATTGGGAACGGATAAACAAGACTGGTCATACGTAACCGCACTGTTGTCTTATACGCCCAACTCACATCTAAACTTATCACTCGGCTACGACAAAAATTTTATTGGTGATGGTTACCGTTCCATGCTTCTTTCGGATGTATCTTCCAATTATTCGTTTTTTAGGGTAAGGGCCACACTTGGTGCTGTGCAGTACCAGACCATTTTCGCCTACATGCTTGATCCCGGGGCGCCAAAACTGACTACAGACCGAAGATTGGGTGACAGGGGAAAATGGATGGCCGCACATTATGTAGACTGGAATGTGACCAAAAAATTCTCTGTGGGGTTTTTCCAGGCCGTTACCTGGGCAGATGCTGAAGTAGAAGGCAAACGCGGTTTTGATTTTAATTACGTACATCCTTTTATATTTTTAAGACCGGTAGAAAACACCAATACCACCTCACCCGATAAAATGAGGTTAGGTTTTAATGTGAAATATGAAGTTTTAAAAAATACCGCTCTTTACGGACAGTTTATGTTTGACGAATTTACCGCAAAGGAATTTTTTGCAGGAAACGGGTACTGGGCCAACAAATATGCCATTCAGTTGGGATTACGCGGTTCAGATCTTTTCAAGGTTAAACGGCTTAATTATCTGGCAGAATTTAATACCGCCCGCCCTTATACATACGCCCATTTTGACAGGTTATCAAATTATGCCAACTACAACCAACCCCTTGCTCACCCTTATGGCGCTAATTTCAGGGAATTTTTAGGGATTTTGAACTACAGTTACAAGCGTTTTGATGTACAGGGAGAAGCACTTTACTCGAGGTATGGTAAAGATCCTGTCGGGCTAAATTATGGCGGGGATATTTTTAAAAGTTACAATACACGCGCTTTGGACTATGGCAGTAAAATTGGCCAGGGGATCAAAACCAACCTGTATTATGCCCGTGCCCAGGTTGCCTACCTTCTTAATCCAAAATATAACCTGCGCCTGGAACTGGCGGGAACGTTACGTAGAGAAAGTAATGTTACTGCTCTTGAGAATAGTAGTTTAGTCACTTTTGGCATCAGAAGCAGTTTCAGGAATATATACCACGATTTTTAACAGACAAAGTTCCTGTTTTAACCTGAGTTTTGCCTCTTAACTTCGTCATTGCGAACTGAAGAAAGGACTCCGCCCGGGAGTGAAGCAATTTTTTTGATCATAAATTACCTGATAGACTGTTTCGGCTCGCTCATATCGCACCTTATAATAACGAATTATCTTTGTAATAACCTGATAGTCAAATTTAAATATCCATAACGCAGGTTGTTTTACCGGAGAGAGGAAAAGATACTTAAGGAGATTGTATCATCTTTGTATTTTAAAGAATCGCCTTCTTTTCGAGCGAAGTGCAACGCAGTCGAGAAATCTTTTAAGGTGATACTAAACTTAGGTTAAAAGATTTCGAGCAAAACGCAGTACAATCGGGAACCCGAAGACTCAGGGAAGCTAAATCATTAAAATTTTACAAAGCCAGCTTTAAAGATTTATCTATGCTGTTAACAATGAAAAATAGCAGTTCCAGCCAAAAGGATGAATTTTTAATAGAAATTCATTGATATGGAACGTGGAGGGTGTATCTATATCATGACCAATTATCAAAGAACAACATTATACATAGGTGTAACGTCTGATTTAAGAAGCGCGTTTATAGGCATCAGCATAAAATCTATCCGAGGTCATTTACAGCAAAGTAAAACTTAAATATTTGCGTTTATGATGAAGTTTATTCTACAATAGAAGAAGCTATAGATCAAGAAAAGCAACGGAAAAATTGGAGTAGACCAAAAAAAATACTTTAATTCACAAATTAATAAAAGCCGGAATAACTTAACCGCTATCATAAATGAGTGGGAAGATTGAGAATTTCCTGAGATTTGCCAGTTTTTGAGGCGGAATCCATATCTATATCCAGAGTAGAGTTCAAAGATTTCTCCATTACGCAACCGATGAAAGATCGGTAAGCTCCAGTCGAAATGACGCCTCTCGCATACAGTCATTTCGACCCTGGCGGAGAAATCTGTTTAGGAAATTGCGACTAAATTCAATGTTGTGGCGTTACGATGCTATCGTTGAGTTACTAATGAGCCTGTCTCAAAATAACAGATTCAGAAATAGCAAAAGAATTAAATTTCGCGATGTCGTCATGCTCAGCTTGATCCGATAGCTAGCTATCGGATGGGCATCTTAATGCATTGTTAGGGACTTATTTGGTTGCCGTTCTATCGTATTAAGATTAGCTTCGCCGAGCACTTCGTGGTTCCCGTTTTTAAGGGAATGACGCCCTTTCAAAATATTATTCTGCCAACAATCTTCAAAATCATTTCTGAGACAGCCCCAAGCCTGGACCCTGAAACAAGTTCAGGGTATCAACCGTTCATGGAATGCGCAAAATAACCCCAATTAAAGCACATGATTAATCGAACTCTGGTTAGTATTATTTATCTTGATTGTATAAAATAAATTATCCATCAGGATTGACAATTTTCTACTGATAATACAGCCTCCTGAAGCATTAATCAACCGGGTACCTTTCCTTTAATAATGGAATAAGGATTTCAATTTCCTGTTTCAGGAGTTCTACTTTGGCTTTCATCGCGACATGATCGGAAATATCCGGTTCCTGCATTCCGGAGCTGATTGCTGCAAGGTTGTTCAGTCCGGCTGAAGAGGCCATCCCATATACCTTGTGTGAAAGTGAGATCATGATTTCAGGGTCTAATTGTACAATCATTTCGTCTACCTGAACCAATATCTGGTTCAGCTGATTGATGGTGATGCCAATTATTTTTTTTATTCTATCGAGATCATTGTCCAGATAGGACTCCAGTTTCCTACTGTCAAAATGAACAGGTTTTATGATTTCAATGGCAGCTGCATGATCCTTTTTACCCTGAAGCAACCATTTTTTTAATATGGTTTCGATATTTTCTTCTAAAACCGGCTTGGTAATAAAATCATCCATGCCTGCCTCCAGGCTTTTTTCCCGCTCACCCATCACATTTGCCGCAGTGAGGGCAACGATAGGCGTTCTTTTTCCCTGCTCCATCAGCCTGATTTCTCGGGTACATTGATAACCATTCATTTCCGGCATCTGAATGTCCATGAAAATGAGGTCCGGTGATTCCCTTTTAAATACTTCCAGCGCTTTAACACCGTCTTCAGCTTCGAGTATCACGCTTCCGGGGTGGAGTTTTTCAATCAGCGCGCGGGCCAGGAATCTGTTTACTTCATTATCCTCAACCACCATAAATTTAAATTCATTTTCAATGGTTTCAGATAAAGCCGTTTGATCCGTATCATCAAATGCAATTTCAGGCGCTTTAAGCCTTGATAATACCTGGTAAAGCTCATGCATTTTGATCGGTTTTACCAACCGGTGTTCGATCTTCAGGTCTCTGCAGGCTTTGATGATTTTTTCATCATCTGAAGAACTGTGAAGGAGGATCAGCGGAAGTCTGTCCTGTTCAAGTGTAAAGCTTTCCCTGATTTTTGCCGACGTTTCCAGTCCATCCATGTATGGCATGTGGTAATCCATCAGGATGGCATCATATATTCTTCCTTCTGCCAGAAACTGTAATGCTTCAAAGC
This sequence comes from Pedobacter suwonensis, assembly GCF_044762335.1. Classification (GTDB taxonomy): domain Bacteria; phylum Bacteroidota; class Bacteroidia; order Sphingobacteriales; family Sphingobacteriaceae; genus Pedobacter. The sequence continues at coordinate 384,434 of NZ_JBIWEB010000005.1, forward strand.
CACTCCTGGCCTGGTCCGCATGAATGTTTTTCAGGGAAAGCATATCCACCAGTATCGACCTGTTATTATCATTATCATCAACAACCAGTACATTGGTGATGCTTTCTATTCCTCTCCATTCTATGGGTTCGCCCTGTTCGGCTTTAAGATTTATATCAAAGAAAAACGTACTTCCTTCCCCGATAACGCTTTTGAGTTCGAGGTGGCTGCCCATCATCTTCAGCAACTTATTTGAAATCGTTAATCCTAAACCGGTTCCGCCATATTTTTTAGTGGTGGAGGAATCCTCCTGAGAAAAGGCGCCGAAAATTTTCTCTTGTTTACTTTTTTCAATTCCTATACCGGTATCCCTTACGCTAAAGCGGAATGTATACTGTTCTCCTTCCTGACCGAGTTTCTCTATCTTAAGTTCTATTTCGCCTTTGGTGGTAAATTTGGCGGCATTACCCAATAAGTTAATTAATACCTGCTTTAAACGCAGCGCATCCGTCCATACAAATCTTGGCAGGTCTGGTGGAAGGTTTAACAGCATCTCAAGGTTTCTGGACTGGATCTGGTAAGTGGTGATATCGCTGGCCTGCCAGGCAATATCATACAGGTCGCATTTTTCGATATCGAGTTCAAATTTACCGGCCTCGATTTTTGAGAAATCCAAAATATCGTTGATGATATTTAATAAAGCATTTGCCGATTGATTTACGATGGTAAGGTATTGTTTCTGTGTATCGTTCAATTGCGTTTTCAGTACCAGGTCGGTGAAACCGATTACCCCGTTCAATGGTGTTCTGATTTCATGACTCATGTTGGCAAGGAATTCGGATTTGGCCGAGTTGGCATGGTCGGCGCGTAACCGGGCCACGGTGATTTCCTGACGGTGTTTTACCGATGCGGATATATCCTGTGTGCAAATCATCATTCCGCCAATAGAGGTGTCCAGATGATACCATGGACGCATTTCCCAGGAAATGTGTTGTGGCATATTCGTGCGGACATCCACATAAACGTCTTCATCTTTTTTCAGCACCTCGCCGCTGAGTACTTTTTTATGGTTATTTATACGGTCTGGTGACAGGTGGGGGAATACATCATAGTACCACAGTCCTTCTATATCGTTTGTAATCTGTGTATAGTTCTCTATCCATTTTCTGCTGGCCGCGAGAAAGCGCATGTCTTTATCAAGCATCGCTATGGAAGCAGGTGCATTTTCGATAAAGGCGAGCAAGATGGCTTTCTCACGGGCAAGTGCTTTTTCGGTTGCTTCCTTTTGCGTGACATCGGTAGATATGCCGAGGTATCCGATAATTTTATCTTCCGAATCTCTGATGGAGGTAATGGATAGCGATACCCTTAAGCGTTTTCCGGATTTAGTGATGAAGGTAAAAAGCCGTTCTTTTTGCGGGCTGTCTGCACATTGTTTAAAAACATCAAAACCTTTAACCGCGTAGCCAAGTGTTGAGGAGATGCTTGTACAGAGTTCCTCAACTTCTGTTTGATCATGAAGGATTTCTGGTGTTTGCTTGCCAATCATTTCTTCGGCAGTATATTCCAGTAATAGTTCTGAAGCCCGGTTGAAGACGGTAATGATCCCGTTGGTATCAGTAGCGATAATACTCACCGCTGTGGACGCTGAGAGGACATCATCCAGTAATTTTTTGGATTCAATCAGGGCCAGTTGAGCCCGTTTCTGTTCGTCTATATCCTGAAATGTTCCATAAATGCGCTGCTTGGCATTTTCCGGAGATTCGGCATCGCCTTTTGCCCTAACCCAGAGCTCTTTTCCGTTAAAATCCCTGATCTCCAGTTCAAGATCCCATCCTTTTCCGGTCTGCACACATTCCTGAATGGCGTGTTGTATTTTTTCTCTGCTCTCCCCTTCTTTATAAAAATTGATTCCGTTTTCTAATGTTGGGACAAAATCTTTTGGTACAGCATGTATTTCTCTTGTTGTAGACGTCCAAACAACCTTTCTCTCGTTCAGGTTAAGTTCCCATCCGCCTATTTTGGCCAGTTTACTGGTCTCCTCTAAAAGGTTTCGGGTATGGATTAGTTCATTTTCGAGCTTTTTCTGATCGGTGATATCAACAGCATTGCCTACAATGTAAGGCTTATTTTCAAGATCAGTTTGCATCACGTTGGAGTACAGCCAGATGCCCTGCGCTCCAGACTTCTTATTCACCAGCATGGTCCCTTTTGAGTATCCGTTTTTCGCGATATCAGATAGATATTTACGCAAATTCTCATGCCTTTCAACAGGGACAATATCAAAAAGACTTTTATTTTTTAATTCAGCCTTTTTGTAACCGAGTATTTTCGCACCGGCGGAGTTTATGGAAATAAAATTCCCTTCCAGATCATGGGTGCACATTAATCCCTGAGAACTTTCAAAGAAAGCCTTAAACTTTTGTTCGCTAACCTTCAATGCCCTGTTCTTTTCAAACTCGGCGGTTACATCACGCCCGATGCCGAAAAGATTTCCGTTTGCTTTTTCAGCTGTTGCGGTCCACTGAATCGTTTTGCACTGCCCATTTTTGGTGATCATAGGCTGTGTAAGCTCACCAGACGGCAACCCATTTTTCAGGTTCTCCCAACTCTGCCGAACCGAATTTAAGTTTTGCGAAGGAATGAGGTCGAAAATCGTTTTTTGCTTTAACTCTTCTTCATTGTAGCCCAGCTGTTTATTAAAGCCTGGGTTTACCTCCTTAAATTTTCCATCCGGTGCCAGGATACAGATCAGATCTTCTGAATCGTTAAACAGTGTTCCGAAATTTTTATATTCTTCTTTTTTGCGGCGCTCTATAATGAGTGATATGGCTTCTTCGGCAAGTAAAGAAAGAATGCGTTGCTGGTTAGCCGTTAGTTTTTTTGGCTGTAAATCTGCGACACATATAGAACCCAGTGTAAATCCGTTCGGATCTATTAAAGGATAGCCTGCGTAAAACCTTACTCTCACACCTTCCTCAGAAAGTGCATGGTGCCTGAAACGGTCATCTTTAAGTGTATCCTCTACGATAAATACCTCATTGCCAAGCAGCGGATACTCGCATATTGCAATTCCCCTTGGTACTTCTTCTATATCGAGGCCGGCTGCCGATTTATACCATAACCTGTCTTTTTCTGCGAAAGAGATTAATGATATTTCACATTCACAGATCAGTGAAGCGATTTCAGTAAGTCTGTCAAACCCTCTTTCCCTTCCAGAGTTTATGATGTCGTAATTATAAAGTGCTTCGAGACGAGCATTTTCATTTTGTTGCATTTCAATCTTTTTGTGGGGTAGTGCGTTGTGAATACACTTCAATTTATAACTGATGATAAAAGCAAATATTTTAAGCCTGATTCTTTTTTACCTTTAAGTTAACTGCTACCCATTTTTTGCTGTACTTTTAATAATACGATTTGTTGACGAATATCAAAAACAAAATTTTAAAAATGTGATTTTTACGGGGTTTTATCCATTGCGCCAGACTATATCAGGGGTTTCAAAATAGGAGTCTTCTACCTGTCTTAATAGCTATTAAAAAAGAATAGGTTTTTTGTAATAAAATGGGGAGGAACTAAACGCTTTCCTTTTGAAACAGGGCAGGTATTGTTTTTAAAATAAGCCTGATATCGTTTGTGAAACTTTGGTTCTTCGCATATTCGTTATCAAGCAGCAGGCGCTCTTCCTCACTCATTTCCCCTTTTCCTCTTTTTTCCACCTGCCATAGCCCGGTGATCCCCGCAGGTGCAGCAAAGCGCAGCACATAACGGTCTGTTGTTAGTTTTTCAGCTTCATAAATGGGCAACGGGCGGTTGCCCACGATGCTCATATCGCCTTTAATCACATTCCATAGCTGAGGAAGTTCATCGATGCTGGTATTTCTGATAAAGTTGCCAACCCTGGTTATTCTCGGATCATTCGCGATCTTGAAAAACGCAGAGCCGCTGTTCGTGGCAAAATAACCCCCGTCTTTTTCGCACCACTGTACACCATCTCCGTAAAGCGGGTACTGGCACTTTCCGGCCGGTAAGCAATCCTGGCAAAGTACCGGATCGGGTGTTGCCGTTTTTTGTTCCTTCTTATCTATATCATACTGGTTGAGGTGTATCAGATCCTTAACTTTTTTATCTGCATCTACATACATCGAACGGAATTTATAAAATTTAAAAACTTTAAATCCTGTTCCTGCACGCAGCGAATAGTAAAAAACAGGGCCTTTGGATTCCATCCATATTGCCAGGGCAACAATCAATAGCAGCGGGAAAAGTATAATTAAGGCCGAGCTGGCAAAGAAAATATCAAAGGCTCTTTTTGCCAGGCCGATAGGGCGTATTACATTTGGCCTGATGGAAAGGCTTTTGGTTAGTGCCTCCCAGTTTTTAACGAAAAAGGTAACCCGTTTCTCTACACGTTCTATCTGCATGGGCAGCCTGAATACATCTGATATGCCCGCGGTTAGGGCGAGTATCCTTAAATTTGGATTAAAGTATTTAACGACCAGAAAAAAAGGTACGCTTGGCATCTGTATATTTTTGAGCGTTTCAATAAGCGTAAGCCCGCCGTTAGACAGGATTTCGCTGTTTGATATGATGGCTACAATTTTAAGGTGCTGTTCTGTCCATGCCTGTGAAAGCTTTAATCCATTGTCAAAATACACAGGCCGCAACCCTTCGAAATTACAGCTTTCGAAAAAGGTACGTTCTGTATAATTCTCGAAACCGACCATGGCAATAATACCTGGTTCAACGGAGCCGTTGATCTGTTTCTCTACCATTAAAAATTGCTTTTTCCGGCACGTCTTAATACCATTTTTATTCTGGCTTCCAGTTCGGCAGGATTGAAAGGTTTAACCATAAAATCATCAGCGCCGGCTTCCAGGCATTTTATGCGTTTATTAGAACTTTCTTCTCCGGATAGAATCATAATGGGCAGGGAGCTGAAAAAGTCGCTGTTTTTTAGCTGTTCGATTAACTCAAGGCCACTCATATTAGGCGTATTCAAATCTGAAATAATCAGATCCGGAATATTTCCGTTCTGTAGAAACGTGAGCGCGTCTATGCCATCAGGCCTGATATCGATGCGGTATCTCGGCTGCAATATTTCCTTCAGTATTGCCTGCATAAATTCGTCATCTTCAACAAGCAGGATATGTATTTTAGGATTATTCTGTTGATTCATTGGCGAAGAAGCGTTGATTGGGGAACTTCAAAGTGATTTTTTGTGCAATCTTTATATGAAAGTAGCTGCCAAGTATTTGAATGTACAATTGATTTTTAATATTTATTAGGTCTGTTTAGCCGTTAATAAATCCGAAATTATTTAAAATTTAACAATAATAATTTAATTTAGTCACGGTTACATTTTAGTACAATAATAACAAAAAAAAAGGCAACTTTTTCATTATTCTTATGAGGAGTGTAAAAAAAATCTCTCAATAAGCTGGTAGGATACGTGATTAATTTTTCGCTTCAGGCAGAACTTTGATTTCATGTTTATTGTTTCTGAAAATAAGGCGTAACTTTAATATCGGATATTAATGAGCGGCAGTACCCTAATAAAATTATTATAGTATCAAAATGATAAGCAGAAACCTTTTGTCCCTTGACAGTGCACAGCTCAACAGGCTATTCCCATTCTTCGTTATTGCTGACGCAGATATGAATATTGTGGAACTGGGGGATAAACTGAAGGAAATTTGTGGTAACAAGGTTGGTGAATCCATTTTCGATTATTTTACTGAACTGCATTTTGATGAAGACGTTCAGGATGGTGGTTTAAAGAACAGCTGGATCAGCCTGAAACAGCAGCCTGTACGCTTAACCGGTAAATGGGAAAAGATTGCTGCACAAAACCTGCTTTTTTTTGCCGGATACGGGCAATCATTTCTTGATGAAATTCAACCAGCTAAACCTGAGCCAGGTGTAAATCCCGGTAACAGTAATAACAATTCAGCGCAAAGGCAGCTATTTTCGGTTAATGAATACAGTTATCACCAGGTGATCGAAAATATGAGGATCGGTTTGGTAGAGCTTGACCTGGCGGGGCATATTGTTTATGCAAATAGCAGTTTCTGTGAAATCTGCGGCTATGATCTTATTGGTATTAAAGGCAAATTGCTGTCAGAACTGTGGGCCGGCAGGATATTTTCGGAGGATGGTGATGCCATAGGTTACGATAACATCACATCAAAGGTAAGCGAAATACAGTTTTTAGATACAAAAGGTGAAAGGAAATGGTGGTTGGCGTGTAGCAGCTTAAGTTTTAACCATGAGCATGAACAAATCGGTTCTCTGCTGATCAATTTTGAGATTACCTATCATAAAGAACAGAAACTGGAGCTGATGGCCGCTAAATCTGAAGCTGAAAAAGCTGTCAGCAGTAAGGATATGTTTTTGGCAAATATGAGTCATGAGATCAGAACGCCCATGAACGCCATTATCACGATGGCCAACCAGCTGGCTAAAACCAATCCAACGGTTGAGCAGGATTATTGTATTCAAACCATACAGACCGCATCGAAAAACCTGTTGGTCATCATCAATGATATCCTGGACCTTTCTAAAATTGAGGCAGGCAAAGTGAATCTCGAATCTATTGGACTCGATATTTCAAAAGTGCTCAGGGAAGTGATCCAGGTGATTAAACATAAGGCAGAAAAGAAAGGACTGATTATTGATTATTTCCAGCCTCATCATGATGAGATTGCTCCGGTATTAATAGGCGACCCCTACCGGATTAGCCAGATCGTGTTGAACCTGCTGAGCAACGCTGTAAAATTTACCGACAAAGGATCTGTATCCCTTAAGCTGAGTCTTTTGGAAAATTTTGATGATGCCCAGGAAATTGAGATTATGGTGAAGGATACCGGGATAGGAATGCAGCCTGAATTTGTTAAACGTCTTTTTGACAACTTTAGCCAGGAATATGAATCTGTATCACGCAGGTATGGTGGAACCGGATTGGGTATGAGCATATCAAAAAAGCTTGTTGCCCAGATGGGAGGATATTTTAACATTAAAAGTGAAAAAGGAAGGGGCTCTGAAATTTCGTTTGTTATCCGGCTGATGAAAGGTGTTGGCGAGGATCTTCCGGTGGAGGAAAAACTGGTGCTGAGCGACGACCTGTTTTCGGGCAAAAGGATTCTCATTGTTGATGATAACGAAATGAACAGGCTCGTTGCTTCTACGGTATTATTGAACTACGGTTGTCAGATCATGATAGCTGAGAATGGCCAGATGGCCATTGATATGGTTGATAAGGATGATTTTGACCTGATTCTTATGGATATTCAGATGCCGGTTCTGAATGGTTATGATACTACAAAATTGTTGCGTAAAGGCGGCTTTAAAGGCCCCATCATAGCGCTAACTGCTTCAGCAATAATAGGGGAAAGGGAAAAATGTATAGCCGCCGGCATGGATGATTATATTGCAAAGCCTATAAAAGAAGACCTTTTTATTACGGTAATTGATAAATGGATGGTAAAAGGAGCTGTTGAAACCGTTGAGCCAGAGGTTGAGGTTCCGCTTTACAGCCTGGATGGTCTTTACGTAATCAGCAAAGGGCGGGAGGATTTTGTGACTAAAATGATTCAGATGTTTTGTGATCAGATGCCTTCTGCCGTTAGCGACCTGAACCAGGCTTTAGAAAATGCTGATCTTGCAAAAATATCAACGCTGGCCCACAAACTTAAATCAACCATTGATCACCTGGGCATTGTTTCCATTCAGCGTGTGATCAGGGATATAGAAAGCCTGAGTGACGAAAATGCACCCGTTTCAGATTTAATTCCTTTGATTGCGCAGGTTAACCGTGTGATTGATCAGGTAGTTTCTGACCTCCAAACCGAAATAACAAGAAGGAACCAGGATTTGGCTGATTAGTCTGCATCAAAGGGGCTGAAATGATTAAATAAGTCAAATCGTTAGCCCCTAACCGTGCATGATATACCTATAACGCAAAATAGATTTAGGAAGATTATCCCGCCATTTTATCTGTAACACGTTTAACCGCAACATTTTTAACCGCTTTAACGATAGCGTTTTTATCATAACCGCATTCTGCCCAAAGTTCAGGTTGTTCTCCGTGGTCAATAAATTTATCCGGGATTCCGAGTCTGACCACCTGGGCATTATAATGATTATCGGTCATAAATTCTATTACAGCCGAACCGGCACCTCCCGGTAATGAGCCGTCTTCAACCGTAATAATGTGTTTGTATTTAGCAAATACCTCGTGTAATAAAGCTTCATCTAAAGGTTTTATGAAGCGTAAATCATAATGCGCCGGATAAAAACCCTCGCTATTTAATTCAACACATGCTTCAACAGCGAAATTACCAACGTGTCCGATGGTTAATAAGGCTACATCTTCACCATCGCAGATTTTACGTCCTTTGCCAATTTCCAATGCCTTAAAAGGTCTCTTCCAGTCAGGCATTACCCCATTGCCGCGCGGGTAACGGATAACAAAGGGTCCTATATTTTCTTGTTGAGCAGTAAACATCAGGTTGCGAAGCTCTTCTTCATTCATAGGAGAAGACACAACTAAATTCGGGATACAACGCATGTAGGCAATATCATAAGCCCCGTGGTGTGTTGCTCCATCAGCACCTGCTAAACCTGCACGGTCTAAACAGAATACTACGTTCAGCTTTTGGATGGCCACATCATGGATTACCTGATCGTAGGCCCGCTGCATAAAGCTTGAATAAATATTGCAGAAAGGAACCAGGCCCTGTACGGCCAGGCCTGCTGAGAAAGTTACCGCATGCTGTTCTGCAATGCCTACATCAAATGCACGCTTTGGCATTGCTTTCATCATGATATTTAATGATGAGCCTGAGGGCATGGCCGGAGTAATGCCTACAATTTTATCGTTAGCCTCGGCCAGTTCAACCATCGTATGCCCAAAAACATCCTGGTATTTGGGAGGCTGTGGTTTATCAGAAATACTTTTTTTAATTTCGCCGGTAATCTTATCAAAAAGACCGGGTGCATGCCATTTGGTTTGGTCTTTTTCTGCCAGAGCAAAGCCTTTGCCTTTAACGGTAACGCAATGCAACAGTTTCGGGCCCGGAATGGCAGCAAGATCTTTAATCACCTGTGCCAGGCGTTTTACATCATGCCCGTCAACAGGGCCAAAATACCTGAAATTTAACGCTTCAAACAAATTGCTTTGTTTGAGTAAGGTGCCTTTAATGCTTTTCTCTATTTTTTTAACATACTTGTGTGCATTAGGCCCGAGTTTAGAGAGTCCGGTGAGTACATGAGAAATATCATCGCGGAAACGGTTGTATGATTTCGAAATGGTGATGCTGGTTAAATATTCTTTCAGCGCCCCAACGTTCGGATCGATAGACATGCAGTTATCATTCAGGATTACCAATACATTGCTGTTTTCAATGCCGGCATGGTTTAATCCTTCAAAAGCTAAGCCTGCTGTCATGGCACCATCGCCGATAACGGCTACGTGCTGCCTGTCGGTTTCACCCTTCAATTGCGAAGCCACCGCCATGCCCAAAGCGGCCGAAATGGAAGTAGATGAGTGGCCTACACCAAAGGTATCGTATTCGCTTTCAGAAATTTTCGGGAATCCGCTGATGCCACCGTATACCCGGTTGGTATGGAATAAATCCCTTCGTCCGGTTAATATTTTATGTCCGTATGCCTGATGGCCTACATCCCAAACCAACTTATCGTAGGGCGTATTTAACGCATAATGTAAGGCAACTGTCAGTTCTACAACACCTAAACTGGCACCAAAATGGCCGCCATTTACACTTACTACGTCAATGATATATTGTCGTAATTCCTGGCTTATTTGTTCTAAGTCAGATTCGCTATATTGCTTTAAATCAGCAGGATAGTTGATTTTAGATAATAGGGGGCCAGCTTTTACTTGCATTCGTAATTTATAGTGAAAAACAAGATACAAAGTAAGTTAATTTTGTTCTAATATAGAAGAGAAAAATAGCGCTTTATTGTATCGGGCTAAGCGGCTGGCAGTGAACGCTTAGCGTGGAGCGTTTGGCAGAGAGCGGACCGAAGATTGCGCATAGCCTTTTAAGTTAGAAGACCTGAAAATTTTCATTATGTTTGTTGCTACACATGCAGGCAGAGAATTTTGAGATAAAGCTTCCGGTATTTGAAGGTCCCTTCGATTTGTTGCTGTTCTTTATTGAACGCGATGAACTTAATATCCAGGATGTGGAGATCTCGAAAATTACCAACGATTTTTTGGCCTACATTCACCAGCTCCTGGCGCTAAATGTAGAAGTGGCGAGCGAATTTATTTTGGTTGCGGCTACCTTGATGCGCATTAAATCTAAAATGTTGCTGCCTAGGATTGAGGTAGACGAAACGGGCAGCGAAATTAACTCTGAGCAGGATCTTATTGCCAGGCTGATTGCCTACAAACAGTTTAAATCTGCAGCGGAAGAGATGAAGCGGTATGAAGACGAGCGGTTAAAGCAAAATCATAGAGGTAATATTGCATACGATCTTGCACTGGCTGCGGCATCTTCTGCCCATCAGGATGAGCTCTTATCCCTTGATCTGTATAAGCTTTTAACCGTTTATCACCGCACCATGCAAAGGTATGAGTTGCGTAGTGAAGAAGTAAAGCATACAGTTGTACAATATCCCTATACGATTGAACAGCAAAAACACTTTATCGCCAACTTGCTTGATATCAATAAACAGATTGATTTTGCCCTGGTGCTTAAAAATTCGGAAAACAAAGTGCATTTTGTTTATAACTTTCTGGCCATTTTGGAAATGCTGCAACAACAAATCGTTGAGATAACCATTGGGAGTGGCTTTAACAACTTTAATGTGAAAGCATTATCTTAAACAAGCGCGAATTAAATTTGAATTCCTTACTTTTGCCAAAAAAATACAAACCTAAATATAAAATGACACGCGACAACCAGATTTTCGAACTTATCGATAAAGAGTTAAACCGCCAGGAACATGGTTTAGAGCTTATTGCATCAGAAAACTTTGTAAGCAAACAAGTGATGGAAGCTGCCGGATCGGTATTGACCAACAAATATGCAGAAGGCTTACCGGGAAAACGTTACTATGGCGGTTGCCAGGTGGTAGATGTGGTAGAGCAAATTGCGATCGATAGGGCAAAAGAATTGTTTGGAGCAGCGTGGGTAAATGTTCAACCGCATTCTGGTGCGCAGGCCAATGCCGCGGTAATGCTTGCTGTTTTGCAACCAGGTGATAAAATATTAGGATTTGACCTTTCTCACGGTGGACACTTAACGCATGGTTCGCCAGTTAACTTCTCTGGTAAATTATACCAGCCTTTGTTCTATGGCGTAGAAAAAGAAACCGGACTAATTGATTATAAAAAATTAGAGGAAGTTGCTTTAGCTGAAAAACCGAAACTGATTATCTGCGGTGCATCCGCTTATTCACGTGAGTGGGATTATGCTTTTATCCGTGCAGTAGCCGATAAAATCGGCGCTTTGGTTTTAGCTGATATTTCCCATCCGGCTGGTTTAATCGCTAAAGGGCTGCTGGCCAACCCGCTTCCACATTGCCATATTGTAACCACAACAACCCACAAAACTTTGCGCGGACCACGTGGCGGTATGATTATGATGGGACAGGATTTTGAAAACCCATGGGGCTTGAAAACACCAAAAGGCGAAATCCGTTTAATGAGTAATTTGCTTGATATGGCAGTTTTCCCAGGTACGCAGGGCGGTCCGTTAGAGCATATTATTGCAGCTAAGGCAATTGCTTTTGGCGAAGCTTTAAGCGAGGAGTACGGAACCTACATTAAACAGGTAGCGGCTAATGCACAGGCTATGGCTAAGGCATTTGTAGCAAAAGGATACGGCATCATTTCAGGGGGTACGGATAACCACCTGATGTTAATTGACCTGCGCAATAAAAATATCACAGGTAAAGTAGCTGAAAATGCTTTGGAAAAAGCGGAAATTACGGTAAACAAAAATATGGTTCCTTTTGATGATAAATCGCCGTTTGTAACTTCTGGTATCCGTGTGGGTACGGCGGCTGTTACAACCCGGGGTTTAAAAGAAGCTGAAATGGAACAGATTGTGGAATTAATTGACCGCGTTTTGATCAATCCGGAAGATGAAGCCAATCTGAATACGGTAAAAGCCGAAGTGATAAAATTGGTAAGCGCATTCCCGCTTTATAAATAAGCGTAGCTAATTCGATTTACTGAAAATATAATGAAAGCAGCTACAAACCATGTAGCTGCTTTTTTAATTTAACTAAAACATCTTTAGTGCTTAGTACCTAAAACAAACGTTTGTTTTATATATTTGGCAATTAAAATTTAAATAGAATTTATGTGTGGAATAGTAGGCTATATTGGCTATAGAGAAGCCTGGCCAATTGTACTTAAAGGCCTTAAAAGATTGGAATACCGCGGTTACGATAGTGCTGGTATAGCAGTAATGAATGAAAGCGGTGAACATATTTATAAAAAAGCGGGTAAAGTAGCCGTATTAGAGGAGTTTGCTCAAGATCAGGATAAGTCTGGTACGATTGCAATGGGCCATACCCGTTGGGCTACCCATGGAGTTCCCTCTGACCGCAACTCCCATCCACATACTTCAAATAATGGCAAGTTGTCTATTATTCATAATGGTATCATCGAAAACTATGCTACTTTAAAAGAGGAGTTGGTTACTCGGGGGCACAAGTTTAAAAGTGATACCGACACGGAGGTATTAATTCATCTGGTAGAAGAAATTCAGGAAATTGAAAATATTGATCTTCTGGAGGCTGTTAGGTTGGCGTTGAAAGAAGTGATCGGCGCCTACGCCATTGTAATCATGGACCAGGATCATCCTGATCGGTTAATTGTGGCCAGAAAGGGTAGCCCGATGGTCATTGGTGTGGGCCAGGGAGAGTACTTTATTGCTTCTGATGCTACGCCGATTATTGAATACACCAAAAATGTAATCTATCTAAATGATAATGAAATTGCGTTAATCACCAAAGATGATCTGTTGGTAAAAAGGTTGGATAACGTAGTGCAAACGCCATTAATCCAGGAGCTGCAGTTAAAGCTGGAAATGCTGGAGAAAGGTGGTTTTGATCACTTTATGCTCAAAGAAATTTATGAGCAACCGCGTTCCATTAAAGATTGTATGCGTGGCCGTATCTACCCGGAAGAGGGCAAGGTGCAGCTTGGCGGGATTAAAGAATTTGCAGAAAAATTAAAAAATATAGATCGCATCATCATTGTGGCCTGCGGAACATCCTGGCATGCAGGTTTGGTTGGCGAATACCTGATTGAAGAGTATGCCCGCATTCCTGTTGAAGTTGAGTATGCTTCAGAATTCAGGTACAGAAATCCGATTATCACCGAAAAAGATGTGGTGATTGCCATTTCGCAGTCTGGAGAGACAGCTGATACCATGGCGGCTATTGAGATGGCTAAAGAACGTGGTGCAACCATTTTCGGAATCTGCAATGTGGCAGGCGCTTCTATTCCACGTTTAACACATGCTGGTGTTTACACCCACGCCGGACCTGAAATCGGAGTGGCATCAACAAAAGCATTTACGGCACAGGTAACCGTTTTAACTTTAATGGCTTTTTACATGGCTCAGCAAAAGGGAACCATTACCACTTCAAAGTTAATTGAACTTTTAACCGAGCTTGACCATATTCCTGAAAAAATTCAGGTTGCTTTAGCCTCGAACAACCTGATTAAAGAGGTAGCAGAAAAGATTAAAGATTCTACCAATTGTTTGTTTTTAGGTAGAGGAAGTGGCTTCCCGGTAGCTTTAGAGGGAGCCTTAAAACTGAAGGAAATTTCTTATATCCATGCAGAAGGATACCCTGCTGCGGAGATGAAACATGGTCCGATTGCTTTAATTGATGAAGAAATGCCTGTAGTGTTCATCGCAACGCAAAACTCATCTTACGAAAAAGTGATCAGTAACATACAAGAGGTAAAAGCCAGAAAAGGAAAAGTAATTGCCATTGTGACCGAAGGGGACACCGAGGTGAAAAAAATGGCCGATTACTGCATAGAAATTCCTGATGCCAATGAAGCTTTTTTACCGCTCCTGGCAACCATACCGCTTCAGTTATTATCGTATCATATTGCGGTAATGCGTGGCTGTAACGTAGATCAGCCAAGAAACCTGGCCAAATCGGTAACTGTTGAATAATTTTACCACAAAACAGATAAACAGAGCAGTTGCATTAATTTGTAGCTGCTTTTTTGTTTATCGGCGTATTCAGATACAGACTTTGTTAAATAAGCCCGATCCAATAGGTGTCGGATGTACGGATGCCGTTTCTTAACAACTTTTTTATATCAATAAATTGGAACGGCAGGAGGAAAAGCGGCGCGGATGGCCGCCATTAGCACCAGTGTTCACTTCTAACAGGATAAAAAGTAAAACTGATCTTTAAAAAGGCCAAAAAAGTAAAGGGCCGATATTCTTCAGAAGAAATCGACCCTTACCATCTAAATTAACGCTCTCGGATATATAAACGCAACTTCATGCGGTTTGGTTTTGAGAAAATATAAAAAAACCTATTATTTCTCGTAACTGCCTAAGGTTGAGGGATAAAATCTTTCATTTTCCATTATATCCTTATTAAGATAAATACTGAAATAAGGATCGGCAGTTAAATCAGCACCTTTTTTTCTGGCTGAACTGTTTGCAGCGGGTTCAAAATTGTACTGTTCCTGGTGAATAAAGGAAGGGTCGATGTTCAAAATGTTGCCATTGCCGTTATAAGCATTGTTGTTGGATCGGATCAGGTTATGTGATAGATTGAGCTGCAAATTGGCAGCAGTTCTCTGTTGTATATCCAATTCGTTGACTAAACTTCCCCAAATGATATTATTGGTCAAATCGACCTGAAGTTTATGGTAAACATTTGCTGATAAATAATCTGTAAAGCTCAGTGAGGCTGTTTTGCGCGGAAAGTTTAAATTGTAGCCCGCAAAGGTGTTCTGTTTCAGGTTATAATTCCCTCCTCCAACAGCGTATATTAAATAATTTCCGCAATTATACATCAGATTATTAAAGGCTAACAGTTCTGAATGATAGCCAATATAGGCTGCCACCTGCATGTTTTTAATAATACTATTACTTAAAATTAATTTTGGGTTGCTGTTTAACGATAAAGAATCGGAGGAAATGCCAACAGATGCGTTTTTAATGATCGCATTTTTAATCAGCCCTTGTCCGGTTCTTTTCAAGAAAATTCCCTTCCATTGTCCAGGCTCATCATTATAAATGTTTTCAAGCCGGTCGCTGCAAAACAGTACAGGTTCGTTTATGCTGCCGTTAACAATCAGGTTTCCCTCGATGTTTAAACCGGCATCCTTATGGAAATAGATTTTAGTTCCCGGCTGGATGGTTAATATAGTGCCGCTTTTCAGGGTTAACGATCCATTAATAATATAAGGCAGCGCGTTTGTCCAGATGGTATTTGTACTGATGGAAGATTCATTAATGAATACCGCATTTTGCCCGTAAGCTAAAAGCTGAATGACCTGTTTATTCCCGTTTGTTTTTAAAATGATCGAATCTTGCACCAGAAAGGGTAGGCTATTGGCATTGGGGTTGATAGAAACCTTAACAAAAAGATTTATTGAATCCCGACCGTTTATGACAAGATCGTTTTTATAAGTTGTTTGCTCTCCGTTAATATTGATGCCAAAAGCAGAAGTGCGTCCGCCAGCTAATTTAATTTCCGATACTTTAACCGCATCATTATTGTTGTTAATGATTTTGACTATTCTGACTGTTGAGCCTACTGAAGTAAAAATGGTATCGAATAATATTTCTTTACTGGAAAAGCTGAGCCTCGCATCTGGGTTTGTGCTAATGTTTTCATTCTTCCGGCAAGCCGAAGCAATGAATAAGACGAGTAGCAATAAACCAGTATTTAAACGCATAAATCAAACTTAAAAAATGTTTGGCTACTTGCAAGGGTATTTGCTGTGCATTTTATCATTATTCGGCGAAGGCAAGTGCTGCTATGCTTACTTTTCCTGCCTCAGCGGCAAATAGTGCATCAGCGCAGGCTTCAAGCGTTGCGCCGGTGGTAATTACATCGTCAACCAATAAAACATGTTTACCCATGATATCTTCCTGAAAATTTACCTGGAACACATCCTTCATATTTTCATAACGGTTATACCTGCTTTTTTTGGTTTGGCTTTCAGTAGAAGTATTTCTAATAAGGTGATCCCCGCTGATGCCGGTACCCATTTGTGCTGCAATTCCTTCTGCAATGAACATGCTTTGGTTATATCCCCTCATTTTGTATTTCTTGCGGTGTAAAGGAACCGGAATCACCAGGTCAATGTCCTGGTAGAGCGTTGCTGTTCTCAGCCTTTCCCCCAACATATTACCCAGCAGGATTCCAACATCAGTTCTTCCGTTATATTTTAAATTGTGGATTAAGTTCTGAACTTTCGTTCCTTTTCTAAAATACAACATGGCCATTGCCGCATTAATTGGTAAGCGGCCCCAAAACTGCCTGGCAACCCTATTGTCTGCATATTCGTGATAATCGGTAAAGGGGAGGTCGTACAGGCATTTCGTGCAGATTAAATACTCGCTATGGTATAATGCTACACCGCAGGCGTTGCAGAGGTTTGGAAATAGCAAACCAATTAAATCATTACACCATTGTTTAACCTGAAGCATAAACTAATTTATAAAATTTTTATGAGGAATACCCATGGTTTGAGTTTTCGGGTTTATTTTTCTTTTTAGCAAAGCAGGGGCTGGTGGTACTATATATGCATGTTCCCGCTATTTGCTCCAAATCCTCGCTGCGCTGTGGGTTTTCCGCTGCTATCGGGTTTAAGTGGGCAGTTTCTTCCAAAGCTTCAGGTGGCCGGGCGCAGGGGAACTTCGGAAGCTTTAATGGGTTTCTCCAGCCGATCCGTCATCCTCGCTACTCGACCTTATCAGATGCTGAAACTGTTCAGGACGGTGCTAAACAGGTAAAAGGCATAATTGTTTTGGCTAGTCGAAAAATATTTCTCTTTGAAAACCATGAAGTTACGCTGAGATGAACAACATTTAATAAATATCCTTTGGCGTTGAATAGAATTTTCCTACTTTTGCATCCCCGCTTCGGAGGAAGGGATTTGTTGAAAAGGTGGCCTAGAGAGATGGAGGGCAGGATTTATTTTAAAATAAATATTGCGTAAGAGAAAAAGATTGCTACCTTTGCAGCCCGGTTCGGAAGAGCGGGAAGCTGAATAACATCAGCGTATTGAAAAGACGGAATCGGAAAAAAAAAGACCCAAAAATAAAAATTATTTTATTTGGAAGTTCAAAAAAGATTCCTACCTTTGCACTCCCAACGGAAACGAAGGGAAAACAAAAAAAGATCAGGTAGCGGATGTTACAGCGATCAACAGAAAAGATTGAAACAGATGAAAACACGTCCAAGACGAATAAGACTTGAACGAACTGAAATCTGAAGATATATAAAGACGGGCCGCGAGGCAACAACAGTCGATAAGTTCTTAAAAGAGATGTCAATGTAGCGCAGTGAGGTAATGAAGTACGTATTCAA
>NZ_JBIWEB010000006.1:0-375287 GCF_044762335.1 Pedobacter suwonensis
GGGTCTCTTTGCTTTGGCGGACCTTATCAAATTAACTCGGCAAAGGGGGGCTTTTTAAAGTGGCGAAGAGGGGTCAATTTGAAGCGGTTTATCCAATATATCAACTTCAAAAGAGTTGTCGGTTGTATTTGTATGCATTTTTGCTACTTTTTTGAATTTATCAAATCCACTTACTGAACGACCATCCTTTTTTTGAGTGAGAAAGATCATAAGTGATTTCATTTCATCCGAAAACCAGTCTTTACCGTTGTCTTTTTTATAATCTGTAAAAACTTTATCGTTTATATTTTCCCATGCACATAAAAACCAACTTTCTGCTTCATCTAAAGAAACTCCTTTCTCAATATCTAGCTCTTTGTATTTTTCTGACACTAATTTTTTTATTGTTGCATCAGCTTTAAATTTTACTGTAAAATTTGTTGAAGGATTAAAACCTGCTTTATTCAGACAGCAGAAATATATAGCCTTATTTTTATTGTACCTTGTCCATTCGTGAAAATGTTCATTATCAAGAAGTGGAGGAGTAAAGTCTAAAACTTTGAGACTTGTTATATAATCTCCTTTTTCATCTTCTAAAGAAGCACAGATATAACTAAAACCAGTTACAATATCCTTGTAGAAATTTACTTTCATTATTTTAAAATCTGCATCGCTTTTTTCCAAAATACTGTATCGAACGGTATTGGTTTTATACTTTTCAAATATTGCAGTTCCTTCATCCTGTAAATTTTTATTTGCATACTCTCCATTCACATCAAAAATTAACTGACCTACTGGATATTTAGGAGCACCATTAGTGTCAAATGATTTTAGATTTTCCTCGATAGTATTAGGAGATTTAGAAGGTAATGTTGCCGTTGCTTTACTCGATATTTGCGATGTTGCTTCAATAACCTTTTTAACAGTATTAGACTTACCTGTTCTGGTCATTCCAAAAAGAGCAGTTCTCTTACCAAGGAGGTCAGCTGGATGAATATAAACCTCTGCTTTGTCTTCTTCATTTTTGCTTTGAAATCTTAGGCTAGAGCTATATCGTACATGTCCAATAGAAAATTCATTATCGTTACCAGGAATAATGTCCGGAGAATCTCTCTGGTTAACAATGTATCCTAAAACATCTTTATTGACTTTATAAACACTATAATGATGAGCGGAGTAAAAATTCTCCAAGTCCGCACCAAATTCAATACTATTTCCATTTCTATAAAATGTTCCTAACACACGACATTCTAGTCCTGAAAAACTAAATTCATAACGTGTAAAATCATCCAATTTAGAGCTTTTACCAGAAGTAGGTAAATTGTCTTTATAGTATTCTATCATAGAGCTAATCATAGCACTGTCTGTGGGTAATTTAGCTGGTGCCAAAGCTCTTAAAAGAATTGCTTCTTCAACAGTTTCTTCATTATCATAAAATGCAAGTAGAAAAGTTCCTTGTGCTATTCCTTTCACTCTTTCCTTATCATCATCACAGACTAGAATATTAGCTTTGTTGTAATCAAGTGAAAAAGGATGCCCTACAAAAAGGTCTGGCTGTTTTCCTTGTTTTAAAGGATCTACAGATGTAAGCTGTTTTATTCTATCTGTTGTTTTCATACTTTCATTTTTTTGAGAGGTGATTTTAAATCGGGTTCACTAAACCTAACAATAGCTTGTTCTATGTAATCGGCTTTTATTTCAAATGAAATCCATTTGCGATTTAATTTCTCCGCACAGTAACCAGTTGTATTGCTGCCAGAAAATGGATCTAATATTAAATCATTTTCGTGAGTTAAAAACTGCGTGAAGAAGTTTATTAGGCCCCCAGACATTCTAGCAGGGTGTGGTATTATACCTTTACTCCTGCATGTTTTCAGAAAGTAGTCGTTAGAGTTTGTATTCGAGAAACTTAATACACTGTGTGGTAATCTCACATCTCGCTTTTTATCCAGATTTTCCATTTCGAAAAAATTATGAGCAATGCTACCGCCATTATCTTTCAAAAAACCTTCCTCGCTTATATGATGTTCTGAAGGCCTTTTACCAGCGTTATATTTCTGAGTTTTAAGTAACTTCTCCATACTTTTGCTATAGGGACGTAATACCTTACTGTTGTCAGCTTTTGGAAAATCATTTTTCGCAATCCACCATACATGTGTGTAACTATCTACTGTTCTAAATCTATTTACAGTAACCCATTGCGCTGGGGATGGCAGTTTTGAAGGGTTGTAGCAAATAAATTCTTGTATTAGTCTTAAGTTGGCTTCAGGATGTTTTACAAGGCCAAAAAGACATTCGAGATGCAATAGCGATTGCACAGGCCTATCAGGCTCCCATGCATTACCAATTTCAATTACTAAAGAACCATCTTCAGCTAAAAGATCAGAAAATATAGGGGCTAGTTTTATAAACCAGTCTTTATATTCTTCTCCTTTTTCGTTACCGTATTGCTTTTTGTTATTTAAGGGGAATGGCGGGGAAGTAACGATTAAGTTTACTTTTCCTTTTAAATGATCTAGTTCGGCACAATTGGTTAATAGGTCAATTGAATTACCTTGTATTAAGATTCCTTTATTCGATTTATATGTTTTCAATATGGATGGATTTGATTTGTCGCTCTTAATTACCTAAGGTGAGCTAACTAACATTTCGAAGCTTATATATTGTTCCTTAATTTACTCTTCGGTAATCTTATTCATCTTGTTTTTCGATTGTATTTTCTTCCCTAGTTGCAAAATGTGAAAAAAGTTGACTAAAATCGAAAATATTGATTGCATTCTGAATTAGAAGAACTACAGAATATAGTGTAAAAAAGAAAATAAGAAAAAAAATAATAATATTAAATATATCAGAAGCTTGCTTGTTATATAGACTAAAATCAAAACTTGATATTTCTAAATCAATAAAAATTTTTATTAAAAAAGAACATAAAAGTGTGAAGGCTTGAACAATAATATTCATAGCAAATACCCCGCTTATTTTTTGCAATCTATCAAAGCGACTTGTATCATCTTTTTTCACGAGTGCCTCTAGTAGTCGTTTATTAGATAGGAAGCCAATAATTAGAGCGTATGCACCTAGATTAAAACCAAGTAGTGTCGGCATTATTGAGTTACTTATGTTTGCCAAGTTCTCAATTAGTTTAAACGTGGAGCTTTTTGCTATGTTGAGAGTGATTATTGCAATCAAACTAGCTGACACAGAAAAATAAAAAAGTTTATTCCTTTTGCTGAGAAGTTCTTTCCAGCCATATAATGCCCAAATCTGTTTCCAACCTACTTCCATATTAATTAATGATTTTAGGCCATAACTGGCGAGCTTTTTCAATAAAATTATCCCATATTAATAAAATATTTGACTGGAAAAAATCTTTTCTAGGATAATTCCTTGTACTTATATCTACCAAATTTCCATTGTTATCAATTACTTTTGCATTGGCATCTCCATCTTCCCTTGCAAGTTCTAGTGCCCCCTGCAGAATTTCACTATTTTTAATTTGTAAACTTTCATTAGGTTTTGCTACGATAACAAATGACGCACTTTTGGGATTTGCATTTTTAAGTGACTCGTCCAGAAGCTCTTTTGTGATAGATCCAATTCCTGAGTTAGAATAGTTTAGGTCTATCTCTAGTCTCCTTATTTGCCTAGCTTCAACTAGAAGTTTTTGAAAATCATCACCCGTTACGACATCGACGTGAATAAATTCATTATCATCTTTTGCTGCATTCAAAGCCTCTTCCCAGAAAGTACGGACGGGGTAAGGTGATATAGATATGTTAGATTTTTTAATATAGGCGAATTTATGAGTATAGGGGTCGAAAATAAAGTCAGCATCAGCGGCATCCGGAAATAATCCATCACGAAGTTGAAATTGTTTATCGAAATCTAAAGTAGATAAGTCAAACCAATTTTTATTTTCAAAATAAGTAAACTGGGTAAGCCTCCCATATAAGTAATCAATTTTTCCTTTGTTATCTTTTACTTCTCTTAAGTACTGTATAATACAATGTTTTCCCGGCGAAGAAGGTTTATGAATTTTCTTTTTGTGAACCTTCTTTATTAAGCTTGCATATTCTTCTGCAGTAGCATCTCGTTTATTGTTGTGCTTTCTTAACTTAATATTAATAGTGAAAAAAGCATGAGGTCGTACTTTGTCTAGGTTTCCCATAGCGATACTAATTTAGATTTATTAATTTAACTTATTGTTTTTTAAGTGCTTATAATTTGTAAGTTTTATTAGAATATAGTATTCTCTGTATTGCATTTAATTACTACCATGGAAAACTTAAGAAAAGGCCTTTCGAACATGCTATCTCTCATTATCCTGAAAGAAAACCATCAGTATTACTCATGGGGACAAATTGCTATTGTCATGTTACTTTTATTAACCTTTCTTGCAGCTTGTTATCTTGCTTCCATTGCCAGTTAGAAAAGCATTTAATCTTTCTTAATCGGCATAAAAAACTTTTTTACATCTACATTTAAACCATCTGCTATATCCAATAACGTTGAAAACATAAAATTTTCTTTACCATTTTCTATAAGGCTAATTTTAGAACGATCGCCAGCAAACTTATCTGCTAACTCTTGCTGTGTTAAACCTGCTTTCTTTCTATATGCTTTAATATTTAAGCCCACAAGGCCGAATATCTTCTCGTGCTTTTCCAATTTATTAAAATATTTTGTTGGACTATTGCAACATTTAATTTTTATTATTACATTTGCTATCAGTTATTTATAGCGACAAATAGGAGCGGGTTTTTGCCTGCTTTTTACGATGTCACTCATGATAGAAAACCGTCAAAATTTCACATGAGCCGACCGTGAGTTCGCCGTATCTATTGGATTTTGTTATCTTCGTGATATCTTATATTCAATAGGGCGGACTTCATGTTAGTCTTTTGTGAAACTTGGGCTCAGGCTTGAGTGGTTCTTGACGGTACCTCTATCAAAAGCGTTGAAGTTCGCCTTATTGGTTCTCGCCAATCTGGTTTCCTTCTGCTTTTTTGAGTCCGCATCGTTTTACATAAAACTACCGTTTATGAAAACGAACAAATTAACCGCCATCAACTTTTGTCACTTCAAGGAGGTGATCAAAGCGTATTCCCTTCAACTACTATTAAAGAACGTGATCTGTTCTCCATCGTAATGCCAGTGCCGGAATTACAGGTATAAAATAGCCCGATAAAAAAGGGGTTGGTGTGAGAGCACGTATTCCCGGTGGGTTAATTTAGCCTGGTGCCAGCCCTTTATTGCTTTTTAGGCAAGGGTGCATTACTGTGGATATTCGCATTCCCAAGGTAAGTAACTTTTTTCTAATTCGCAATACGGGTTCCCGTATCTGCCTAAATTTAGGCAGAGGGGCTGGTTTTTGCATTCTTTTTAAGTAAAGGGAGCGTTCTGCTTCTGATGCTTAATTCTTTTTACGCCAAAAAACCATTTGCCATGACCGCCAATAACCGTTACCTGCCGCTTTTTTTCCTCTGCTGGGCTTTTTTGTACAGCCCCTTTGCCGTATGGAGCATTTGGCTGGCAAGTGCCGGCGGGCATCAACAGGTTGTGGCGGAGAAAAGTAGGGTTGAACAGGTATCGCAGCATCCACAAGGCGGGAAGCCAGTGCCTGATGATTTGACCTGTTTCTGTACTTTTTATGGAAATAAAGCCTGGGGGTTTAACTGTAACCTCAATTTTTTGGTGTATTATTATTTAACCGGGCAGGAAGGGGTGGGGCATGATGGTAAGTAGTTGTTACCCTTTCGATCGGCTGTATGCCTTGAAGCCGAAAAACCCCGTATAGGTTTTGGCGGTGCAGGGGGCTAAAATAGGTTTTTTAATGATGTAAATAATTCCGTCCCCTGCATTTGCTTTTTAGGAGCCTGTCTCAGAAATCATTTTGTAGATTTTTGGCAGCATAATATTTTGAAAGGGCGTCATTCCCGTGAAAACGGGAATCTTAATGCTATAGAACGGCAACTAAATATTCCCTACCAAAGCATTAAGATGCCCAGTCAAGCTGAGCATGACGACATCGCCAAATTTAATTCTTTTGCTATTTCTGAATCTGTTATTTTGAGACAGGTTCTTTTTTACTGATCAAATTACCCAAACTTATGAACCAATCTACAATGGCTATCTCAGGAAGGTTATGCCTTCATATTTACCATAGCATTTTAAAAATATTTACCGTTTTGATGCTGTTTACGGCCCTGACCGCAAATAGGGCTGCAGCACAGGAAGCCAGGCCGGCCAGCGGCATAGCCGTTGGCGGGGCCGTTCCTGAAGCCATCTGGCAAAGCAGCCATTTTGTTTTTTCGGGCGGTATGCCTGATGAAGGCAAAAATACTTCAGTCACCTTAAACCGCTACCGCGGCAAGCTGATCCTGCTCGATTTTTGGGCAACCTATTGTGTGCCCTGCATAACCAGTTTTGCGAAAATGCAGGTGCTGCAACAAAAATACCAAGACGATCTGCAGATCATTCTGGTAAATAACGAACCTGTAGCCAAAGCAACTGCGTTTCTGCAAAAAAGGAAAGACGAACAGGGTGAAGCCCTTACTGCTATTGTGGCCGATACGCTGCTGAACAATTTTTTCCTACACCGCACCATACCCCACTATGTATGGATTGGCAAAGATGGTAAGGTACTGGCCATCACCGGTGAGGAAGAACTGGAGGAAGCTAAACTGTTAAAGGCAATGGCAGGCGGGGGTAGTAGCTTCGTTAATAAAAAGAACATCGACCCGGCTTTGCCTTTGTTCAGCTCAGCCGATTTCCCAACCGAAGGTTTGCAAATGTACAGCCTGCTCACAAAAGGGCGGGTTTCCGGCCTGGCTAGTGGTACGCAGTTCAGGAAAGTTAAATCAGGTACGTTGGTAGGTCGTGCCTTTACCAATACCAACTTCTCCAGCCTTTATAGTGCCATTGGCAGGGTTTTGCAACGCGCAGCGGGCCAGCGCTTTTCCGATCAACAGCTCCGGTATACTGGAGCCGATTCGGCGGCTTTTATACACGATAGCTACAATTATGAATTTGTGGTGCCCGAACGTTTATCGGGGAAATTGTACCCCATGATGCTGGCCGACCTGAATACCTATTCACCATACAAAGCCACTTTTAAAACCGAAGAAACCGATTGCCTTGTGCTGGAGCGATACGGTGCCGTATGTACTACTTTAAACAATGGCGGTGGCACAATTTTAGATCAGGGCGCTGCCCGGCAAGGGGGAATAAACTTAAAAAACGTAACCGCCGAGGCACTCGTAGATCATTTAGAAAACCTGGCCTGGAACAGGCTGCCGGTGATCAACAAAACCGGGATCAGTGGGCGTTTATCCATCAGCATCCCTTTAACGGGCAACCTGCAGGAGGTAAATGCCGGGCTTTTACAATATGGCCTGCGCCTAAGCACAGCAAGGAAAAAAATAACCATGATGCTGATCACCGACCAGCCAAACCAAACACTAAACCATTAAAATGAAGAACATCTATATACTGATATTATTTTTCGGCTTCTGCCCAATAATCACCTTTGGGCAGCAAAGCTTTACCGGCACAATATTAAGTGCTGCAGATAGTACCGGCGTTCCTTCGAATATTGAACTGACCGGGGCTGATGGTAAAGCATATAAAACCCAAACAGATGCAAGGGGGATGTTTTCGCTCAGGTTGCCTGCCGGTACTTACCGTTTGGTAGCCAGTTCGGTAGGTTTTAAAACCTATTCTGCTACCGTCACCATTCCTTTAAAGCAGGCATTTATGGCCAGGCTGTTACCTGCCGATCACCAGCTGAGCGAGGTTACCGTAAGCACGGGTTACCAGGTGCTGGACCGGACACGCGCCACCGGATCTTTTGACAAACTGGATAAGGCCAGGCTCGATCAGCAGGTGGGCAAAAACATCCTCGATCGCTTAGAGGCCATTGGCAACGGGCTCACCTTCGATCGTACTACCTCGGCCACAGGTAAGTTTACCATCCGGGGTACCAGCACCATCCGTGGGCCGCGCGATCCGCTGGTTGTGGTGGATGATTTTCCTTATGCGGGTGACCTGGCCAATATCAATCCCGAAGATGTAGAGAGCATCACGGTTTTAAAGGATGCCGCGGCGGCCTCGATATGGGGTACCCGCGCCGGGAACGGGGTAATTGTGATTACCACCAAAAAAAGCAAAAAGAACAGTCCGTTATCGGTCAGCTTTTCGGGCAATATAGCTTTTGTGCAAAAGCCCGATCTGCGTTACGAGCAGCGCATTTCATCAGCCGATGCGCTTGATGTGGAGCAGTTTTTATATGGCAAAGGTTATTATACCAGTCAGATCAATTCCAGCCAGAAACCCGCCTTAACGCCTTTTGTGGAGCTCTTGATTTTAAATGCGGCAGGCAAACTTTCAACTGCCGATTTATTGCAGGCAAAGGCAGGTTTTGCCGCGCAGGATGTGTATGATGATTTTGAGCGTTACCTCTATAAAACAGGTATTAACCAGCAATACGCACTTTCGCTATCGGGCGGGAGCGAAAAGCATGCCTGGCTCATTTCATCAGGTTACAACCACAACGCAGATAACCTGGATGGGGCTAACGCCAGGCAGAACCTTAGGCTGAGCAACAGTTTTACGTTGTTGCGCAACCTGAATTTAAGTACGGTATTCAGTTATACGGGCGGCAAGGTTACAGCTGGCCGGCCGGGCATTGGCGGCATAACCAGTACCACCTCACTTTACCCATATGCGGCCTTTGCCGATGCCAGCGGAAACCCTTTGCCCATTACCAAGAATTACAGGGCTACCTACCTGGCTTCGCCTGCGGTGGCGCAGCTGTTAGATTGGTCGTACTATCCGTTGCTGGATAATCAGTATACCGATAATGTAACCCGGCTTACCGACCTGATGGCCGGTTTCGACCTCGGTTATAAACTGCCGTTGGGTTTTAAAGCAACGCTGAAATACAATATAGAAGAGCAGCGCACCAACCGGGAGATTTTGCAAGGCTTAGGCAGTTATTATACCCGCAACCTGATCAACAGTTTTGCGCAGGTAAGCACCGGTGGTGTGGTAACTTATCCAATCCCCGTAGGTGCCATTCTGGACAGGAACGAGGGCAGGTTGCGGTCGGAGCAGTACCGGGGGCAGCTTGATTATAACCGGGCCTGGCCTTCGCACCGGTTGGATGCTTTGGTGGGGGTAGAATGGAGGAAGGCCCAATCAACAGGTGCATCGGGCAGGATGTACGGTGTAGATACCGATAAACTAAATACCGGGGCGGTTGATTATACCCGTACTTTTCCCAACTCGGTTACCGGAAGTGCCGCCTATATTCCTGATGGCAACGGTTTAAGCCAATCGGCCAATAACTATTTTTCGCAGTTTGTAAACCTGGCCTATACCTTTAAAGATGCCTACACGCTTTCGGCCAGTGCCAGGGCCGATGCTTCTAACCTGTTCGGGGTAGCCACCAACGATAAATGGAAACCTTTATGGAGTGCAGGCCTGGGCTGGGATATCACGAAGATGCCTTTTTTTAAAGTTGGTTTTGTAGATCAGCTGAAATTAAGGTCTACCCTGGGTTTCAGCGGCAATGCCGATCCCTCTATGAGCGGGGTGAATACCATCCGTTACCAGGTTAACTCGCCCTATACGCAAACGCCTTATGCCATTTTTGATAAATATGCCAACCCTGAGCTGCGCTGGGAAACGGTACGGATGCTGAATGTGGCGCTTGATTTTAGTTTGTTCGAAGCCAGGCTCTCGGGCAGTGTAGAGTATTATCAAAAACACGCTTCCGATCTGTTCGGCATTTACCCCATCGATTATACCACCGGGGTGGGCACAACGGTACTCCGCAACGTTGCCGAAATTAAAGGCAGGGGTTTAGATTTGCAACTGAACGGCCGGGTGTTGCAGGGCAGCTTGAGCTGGGGCAGCACGTTTAACCTTTCGGTGTATAAAGATCAGGTAGCCAGGTATTACCTGCCATCGGTACAGGGCAGCAATTTTTTGCAGGCCAATGCCACGGTATCGGGTGTAGAGGGCTTGCCCGTATATTCCATTTTCTCCTACCGCTGGGCGGGCCTTGATGGGGCAACCGGCGAACCGATGGGCTTTTTGAACGGACAGCCCAGCAAGGCCTACAGCAGTATCATCAGTGGTACCAAACTGACCGACCTGGTATTCCACGGCCCGGCGCTGCCCCGTTATTTTGGCAATATGGTTAACGATTTTGGTTTTAAAGGTTTTACCCTTTCGGTAGCGCTCAGCTTTAAGTTTGGTTATTATTTCAGGCGCAAGGGGATTGATTATACCAACCTGTTTGCCAACGGCAGCGGTCATGCCGATTTTGGCAGCCGCTGGAAAAATCCGGGAGATGAGGCCTTTACCCAGGTGCCCTCCATGCCCTATCCGTTATCAGGCAGCAGGGAATCTTTTTACCGCTTTTCTGAAGAACTGATTGATAAGGGCGACCATATCCGCATACAGTACATCAACCTTGATTATGCGGTCGGAAAGGCTATTGCAAAAAAGACCGGCTTAAAAACATTAAATGTATTTGTCAACCTGGCCAATGTGGGCATCATTTACCGGGCAAACAAACACCACCTCGATCCTGAATATGTAACCAGTGGCTTTAACTTACCTCCGGGCCAAACCCTGGCTTTTGGCTTAAGGGCGGGCCTTTAAAATATATGAACATGAAAAAGACAAACCACTTTGGATTTTGGCTTCTGCTAACTCTTTTTGCTGCCGGAATTTTAGGTTGCCAAAAACTTTTGGATGAAAAGCCCGACCAGCGCCTGGTGATCTCCTCCACACTGGCCGATTTTCAGGCGCTGATGGATAATTTCGGGGTGCTTACCGCTAAAGATCTGGTGTCGGCAGAAATATCGGCCGATGACTACTACCTTACCGATGCCGACCTTGCGGCGCTGCCAGGCGAGTATGAACGCAGGATGTACAGCTGGCAAAAGGATGACCTCTTTGAACCGGGAAGTAACGATTGGGCCTACCTGTACAAAGCGGTATATGCCTGCAATGCCGTACTGGAAGGGCTGGAAGCCTCTGCTATGGCCCGGGATGCCGCATTTAACAATGTAAAAGGGCAGGCACTGGTGTACAGGTCCAAATGCTTTTTGCAGGGGCTGGGCCTTTGGGCAAAAGCCTACCAGATTTCTTCGGCGACAGACCTCGGTATCCCGTTGCGGCCCCGTGCCGATTTTAATACGCCGTCTACCCGGGCTACCGTACAGGAAGGTTACCAAAAGGTGCTGGCCGATCTTAAAGCTGCGGTACCACTTTTGCCGGAAAAAGCCCTGAGCGCCACGCGGCCATCAAAGGCAGCAGCCTACGGGCTTTTGGCGCGCGCCTTTTTATATGTGGGCGATTACCCGGCAGCCGAAAATTATGCTGATTCCTGCCTGCGCATCAATGCATCGCTTTTGGAT
This sequence comes from Pedobacter suwonensis, assembly GCF_044762335.1. GTDB lineage: Bacteria > Bacteroidota > Bacteroidia > Sphingobacteriales > Sphingobacteriaceae > Pedobacter. The sequence continues at coordinate 11,412 of NZ_JBIWEB010000006.1, forward strand.
TATAATCAACTCAATGTGGCAGCCTCTTATCCGGTAGCACTTTTTAATCCTGAAGTACTTTTTAGCACCTTTTCTCCACCGCCAACCATACTCACCAATACCAGGGCGAAGATGATGCCTGAGCTTTTGCAAGCCTACCAGGCTAATGATTTGAGGAAGCAGGTATTTTATCTGCAGAGCGGTAGCGCTTCTTATTTTAAAGGCACCTATTTCCAGCCCGCGCTTTTCTTTGGCCTGGCTACTGATGAAATGTACCTTACCCTGGCCGAGTGCCAGGTGAGGAACGGAAAAACAGCGCTGGGTATGCAAACGCTGAACAAACTTTTGGTGGCCAGGTTTAAAACCGGAACATTTGTGCCTTTGGTGGCCAGCGACAAAGCGACTGCCTTGAACATGGTGCTAAGCGAAAGAAGGAAAGAGCTGGTAATGCGGGGGTTGCGGTGGATGGATATTAAACGTTTAAATGCCGGTGGTGGAAATATTGTGCTGAAGCGAACCATAGGCGGGATTGATTATACCTTAACACCAAATGACAAACGCTACGCGCTGCCACTGCCTGAAGATATTATTGCCCTAACGGGTATGCCCCAGAACGAGCGGTAAAAACAAAGGGCCCGGTTACTTTAACCAGGCCCTTATTTACTTAAAGTGCGCGCTGGGAAGGCGCGGCATTCATTCTATCGGTGTCTTGCTGCCCTAGATATCCTTAATGCGCCCGGTAAATCTTTCAGCTTGCCGGATCAGCAACCCTGATGGATAACCAGATTTATGAATAAAAGTGCCGGATTTGTTTACCCCCGCTTTACCTGTTGTATAGGACATTTACCCTTTGCTGGTACCAAGCTTACCCCTTGCTTACCTGTTGGTTACCCTTTGCTTACCTATTGTTTACCCTTTGGTTACCTATTCTTTACCTATTGGTTACCCATTGCTTACCTAAAAGGTAAACAATGGGTTTGTTCAGGGTAAACATTTAGCGTGTTTATGGTGATGTTGCCCCAAAGCAGGCTGCTTGCCTGTGCCTGCTGTTGGCCTTGCCCGCTACGGTTGGCAGGCGCTCAATTTAGCGCTTTGGCGTGTGCATTTGCTTACGGCAATTAAATTAGCCAGGACGTTATCTCGCCATTAAGATTGATTAGCACAGTAAATCGGGGCCCGTATAATGGTTACAACAAACCTTCCTTTAACATAAAACCCAACAAAAAAAGCGATCCCCGTTTCCGGGAACCGCTTTAATTATTAAGCTTTAGCCTTTCAGCTTTACTGTTTCAGCTTTGGGTTTTACCTTCAACCCTCTACCTTACTACCTTCAACCTTCCTAGTATCCAAAAATCTGCTCTAAGGTTAATTTGGTTACCGGGCCAAATTTGGCTACATCGGCCATGTTGATTTTCTTTTCGGAAGCTACGATACAATAGTTGTAAGGTTTGCCCGAAAGGTTGCCCTGGTGGAACGATTTGATATCGGCAAAAGTAAGCGGTTTAAGGTTGGCGTACTCATCCATGCGCGAATCGTGATCGAAACCTAGTTTTTTATCGGCCAGGTAGCTGGCAATGATATCATCTTTAGTGATGCGGCTGGTTTCGATGCCGTTTAAAGAGTTGGCTTTTGATAGGGCGAATGATTTATCAGACTCTGGTAAGGTGGTTAACAGATCATTCATACCGGCTACGGCCTCGTTCATTTTATCGGCCTGTGTACCTACGTAAGCCACAATGGTATTCTCTTTATCTTTACTGTTTGGCGATGAATATACCGCAAAGGTAGAATAAGCCAGGGCTTTAGATTCGCGGATGGTTTGGAATACAATCGAACCCATGCCACCACCAAAATAATTGTTGAACAAAGCAATTTTAGCGGCATTGGCCGGATCGTACAAACCGCTGTTGCGTATCCAGCGGATTTCGGCCTGTACCATATCGTAATCGGCAAAGTAAACTTTGTTCGAATCGGTTTTGGTATAGGCAAATTTTTTGATCGGCGCGGCATCAGTAAACTCTTTGGCCAATGGGTGGGCTTTTACAATATCGGCAGAAAATGCCGTTAGCGTTTTAGGGCCGTAATAGGTAATGGTGTGTTTGTAATTGGTAAGGTTATGCAACAGGTAAATCAGATCAGCCGATTTCATGTTTTTAATCTCATCATTGGTTAAGCCGTAATTGAAAGGATTATCGGCACCGTATTGTGCATAACTCATTAAACCGCCCAGGATGGATGATTTATTGAGTTTGGCATTCTCTCTCGATTTTAACAAACGGCCTTTTAAATCTTCCAAAGCTTTTTCGTTTGGTTTGCAATGGGCCAGCACATCTTCAACCAAAGCTACTGCTTTATCGAAATTTTCCTGTAAACCGGTAATGGAAACCGTGGTTACATCATTACCAACATTAAGGCTGTAGCTGCAGGCAATGTTATAAAAGGCCTTGCTGATCTCTTCAGCCGAATATTTATCGGTACTTAGAAAAGATAAGTATTGTGCTGCGTAAGGCAACAATTTGTAGTTGTAAGAACCCATATCGAAACGGTAACTCATGCGGAAAATACCATTTTCGGTGTTTTGGATGGCAATTACATCAGCAATACCGGCTTTACCAAAATTAAGGTCTTTGCTATAATCTAAAAACTTAGGGGCAATAGGTTTTACCGGCGCATCAATAATGCTTTTGGTAAATGGCGAAACTTCGTTTGTATTGGTTTTTACCGCGGTAATGGCCGGTTTTTCTACCTTGATGATGCTTTTATCTTCACCCTTGTGTTTTAAAACCACTACATAGTTATTGATGAAAAATTTATTGGCAAAATCTACAATTTCTTTTTTGGTTACTTTGCCCATATCATCGGTTGAGGCGAGCATTTTATCCCACTCGGTACCGCGGTTTAAGATAAAGGCATTCATGGTGGCGTTGGCGCGTACATCGTTATTATCAAAACCCTGTAATTCGGCAAACTTGATATTGGCTACGGTAGCTTTGATCAGGCTTTCGTCAAACTCGCCTTTTTTAAGCAATTCTACCTGCTCTAACAATAATTTTTGTGCTTCTTCCAAACTTTGTCCGGCTTTTGGCGACCCCGATAAAATGAACATGCCATAATCTTTCATGGAGTTGTAACCCGCACCAGCACGCAACATTTTTTGTTGTTTGTTGATGTTGATATCCATTAAACCTGCTTTGCCGTTTGATAAGATGCTTCCGATCAGATCCAGCAGTAAACTCTGGCGGGTATTTTGGGCAAAACCCCTGTAGGCAATATACAGGTTTTCTGCACTTGGACCGTAAATATCAACCTTTTGCACCTGTGTTAAAGGTTTCTCAGGCGCCGGGTTGTAAAGGGCAAGCGGTTTAGGAACCATGTAGGCAAAATCCTTATCGATTTTTTTGATCAGCTGATCGTAATTGATATCGCCGCTCATAATCAGCGCCATGTTGTTAGGCACATAATATTTGTTGTAATATTTTCTGATTTCGACCAATGACGGGTTTTTTAAATGCTCAATGGTACCAATGGTGGTTTGTTGCCCGTAGTTATGGGTTGGAAAAAGGGCATACAGCATTTTCTCGTACATTTTACGGCCATCATTATCCATACCGATGTTTTTTTCTTCGTAAACCGCTTCTAGCTCGGTATGGAAGATACGGAAAACCGGCGCGCGGAAACGCTCTGCCTGTACGGCCAGGAATTTATCAATGGCGTTTGATGGAAGGTCTTCTTCGTAAACAGTTTCTTCTACCGAGGTATGGGCATTGGTAGAGTTACTGCCGATTGATTTCATCATTTTATCGTATTCATTGGCGATAGAATAATTGGAAGCCTCGCCCGAGGTTTTATCAATCTCTTTATAAATCTCTTTACGTTTGGCCGGATCGGTGGTTTTGGTATAGGTTTCGTAAAGGGCTTCGATCTTATCTAAAAGCGGTTTCTCTTTGGCATAATTCATGGTGCCGAACTTATCGGTTCCTTTAAACAGCAGGTGCTCCAGGTAGTGGGCCAGGCCGGTGTTGGTACGCGGATCGGTATTGCTGCCCGCCCTTACGGCCATTTTGTAGGTAATATTAGGCTCTTTGTTGTTTTGTGATAAGATAACCGTTAAACCGTTTTTTAAGGTATAAAAACGTGTTTTGGTCGGATCGTTGGTTACATATTTGTAACTGTAACCACCAGAGGTTCCTGTTTTCCATTGGTAGGTGGTTTGCGCCATGGCCGCTGCACCCGTAATGAGAAAACAAGCCAAAGTAAATAATTTAAATTTCATTGATTTGTTTTTGGTTTATGACAATGAATAAGTATTTGAGGCTTTACGGCCGGGGTTAAATACAGCATTCATTTTTAATAAGTTATTTGTTCAAATATAATGGCTTTATTGCAGGGAAAGAAATAATTTTGATTAGAAACTAAAAAGCCAGGGGTAAATTGTTTTAGCAGATAAATGTCGGTTTATTGTGCCTTGAAATTATAATCTGTATTTTTACCGGCATGACAAAACACGGCACAAAACCAACTATTTTAGTGGTAAATGACGACGGGATTACCGCTACGGGAATAAAAAACCTGATGGAAGTGATGCAGGAACTGGGCAATGTAGTAGTGGTGGCGCCCGATAGCCCGCAGAGCGGGATGGGACATGCCATTACCATAGGCAAACCGATCCGTTTTGATAAGGTTGACCTTTACGGTGGGGTAGAGATGTACAAGTGCAGCGGCACCCCGGTTGATTGTGTTAAACTTGCCGTAAACAAGATTTTTAAGGGAAAAAAACCCGATTTATGCGTTTCGGGCATTAACCATGGCTTAAATAATTCCATTAATGTACTGTACTCTGGCACCATGTCGGCAGCGGTAGAGGGGGCGATCGAAAAAATTCCATCCATTGGTTTTTCGCTCGATGATTTTGCAGCCGATGCCGATTTTAGCCATACCAAAAAATACATTAAAAATATTTGTGAGCAGGTTTTGGCCAACGGTTTGCCGGCAGGTACCCTTTTAAATGTGAATTTTCCGAAGGGTGAACACTTAAAGGGTGTTAAGGTTTGCCGCCAGGCCAATGCCAAATGGATGGAAGAATTTGATGAGCGGACCGACCCTTACAAACGCCCCTACTATTGGCTGACCGGTGTTTTCGAAAATTTTGATAAGGGAGAAGATACCGATGTTTGGGCATTGGAGCATGGTTATGTTTCGGTTGTGCCGGTACAGTTTGATTTAACGGCGCACCACGCCATACAGGCCTTAAACAGTTGGGACTTTATAGGTGGCCGTGATGCGAAAGCTGCTGGCAGTAAGGTGAGTGCACCCGATGGCCTGAATTTAGGTTAGCTGCAATAATGGAGCGCTTAAGAAAATTGAATAATTCAGTGTGGATTGGCCTGGGCATTGGTTTAGTGGTACCGGCCATGTGCTGTGCTATTGCCTGGTACATTATGCACCATGTGGCATCATTGGCCAAAGCCGATCTGTTGTATATTGGTGGTATTGCGGTAAACGCTTATACCATGCAAACATTTTTTAAATACAATAAAGAAAACATTGGCAGGGGCATATTGGCTGCCACTTTTTTGTGTGCTTTTGTGTTTTTTGCGTATAAAGTTTTTTAAAGAGAGGTAAGATGGGTAATGTAATATGGATGAGGGGGAATATTCAGTTGCTAATTTCCATCTTCCATTGTCCATCGTCCATCCAACATTGTCCATCTTCCATCATACATCACAAATTATGAAATACTACCTCGTAGCCGGCGAAGCCTCAGGCGATTTACATGGCGCCAATTTAATGAAAGCCTTAAAAGCGGTGGATGGCGAAGCGGTGTTCAGGTATTTTGGCGGCGATAAAATGGAAGCCGAAGGGGGAGAACTGGTTAAACACTATGCCGATATGGCTTTTATGGGTTTTACCGAGGTTGTTTTAAATTTGCGTACCATTTTTAAAAACCTGAAGGCCTGTAAGGAAGATATAATGAGATGGAAACCTGAGGTATTGATTTTGATCGATTTTCCGGGTTTTAACTTAAAAATAGCCGAATTTGCAAAAGCCAATGGCATAAAAGTATGTTATTATATCTCGCCCAAGGTTTGGGCCTGGAACCAGAAACGGGTACTGAAAATTAAAAAGGTTGTTGACCATATGTTCTGCATCCTTCCTTTTGAAGTGGATTTTTATAAAGAATGGGGCATGAAGGTGGATTATGTGGGCAACCCCTTGTTGGATGAAATTGCACAGTTTATACCAGATCCGGAATTCCGCGTAAAGCATCAGTTGGGAGATGAAAAAATGATTGCCCTGTTGCCGGGGAGCAGAAAGCAGGAAATAGAGCGGTTGTTGCCGGTAATGCTGAGCGTTACAGAAAATTATCCTGATTATACCTTTGCCGTTGCCGCTGCCCCAAACTTTACCGAAGCCTATTACCGGCAGTTTACCGGAGATAAAAAAGTAAAACTGCTTTTTAACCAAACCTATAACCTATTGCACCATGCGCATGCTGCAATTGTTGCCTCGGGTACGGCAACACTGGAAACCGCTTTATTTAAAGTGCCGCAGGTGGTGGTTTATAAAGGCGGTACCATTTCAATCGCCATTGCACGGCTATTGGTTAAAATTAAGTTCATCTCATTGGTGAACCTGATCGTAAATAAAAAAATTGTTACCGAACTGATCCAGGAAGATTGCAACACACAAAAAGTAAAGGCAGAACTTGATTTGATTATAGCAGGAGCAGAACGGGAGGCGATGTTAAAACATTATGATGAACTGCTTTTACTGATGGGGAAACCGGGTGCTTCGGCAAAAACGGCCGGATTGATTACCGGTTATCTGAAATAAGGCGTGTTGAGCAAATTGGCGCGGAACTTAAGGGAAAAGCTGGCCGCGGCAATACCGGGTTACCTGCCCTAAGAAATTATTCAGGCTACTGATCGTTTATTTTTTTAGCATATATAATGGATAGAACCTGGATTATTAATAAACGTTTCTGAGACGATTAATATAAAAAATGTTAAATTGCAGCTTTATAAATGGCAAAAACTTAAAAGCTGCATTTTTTATTTAGCTTTGAATTAATTAACTTACAGAAATTCCAACCAAATGAAATCGCTTTCGATCAAAGATATAGCCGTAAAAGCAAACGTATCCATTACCACCGTTTCATTCATTATCAATGGTAAAGCCAAAGAGAAGTCGATCAGCGAAGCGGTAATTGAGAAAGTAAAGAAAATTATCGAAGAAAGCGGTTACAAACCCAACCAGATTGCCAGAAGTTTAAGAACGGGCAATTCTAACATCATTGGCCTGATTATCGAAGATATTTCCAATTCCTTTTTTTCGAGGATTGCCAGGTTAATTGAGGATAAAGCCTATAAAAGAGGTTATAAAATTATTTATTCCAGTACAGAAAACAATGTTGATAAAGCTAAGGAACTGATCAACCTGTTCAAATCGCGAAAAGTTGATGCCTATATCATCTCTCCGATAAAAGGGATAGAAGAAGATGTTCAGATGCTGCTGGATGACGGTAACCCGGTAATTTTTTTCGACAGAAATTTGCCCGATGTTGACACCAGTTATGTGGGTGCCGATCATTTTAACGCCTCTTACCAATCTATACAAAGTTTTATTGATCAGGGCAAAAAGAACATTGCTCTGGTGACCACCGATATCAATGTAGCGCAGATTACAGAACGCCACGATGGCTACAAAAAAGCACTGGAAGATAACGGAATTGCTTATGACGATGACCTGGTATTAAAAATTCATTTTAACCAGGAAGAAAACGAAACCATTGCACAGATTAAATCATTATTGGAGAACAAAAAGGTGGATGCCGTATTGTTTGTAACCAATTATCTGGCCATTAGTGGCTTAAAAGCGCTTAAGCAGATTGATAAAAAAATAGGCGATGATTTTGCCGTAATTGCCTACGATGACCATGAAGCTTTTGAACTGCATACTCCCCGCATATCAGCCATCCAGCAACCTCTGGAAGAAATAGCTGAAGCCATTATTAAACTGATTTTAAACCGCCTTTCATCAAAAGGCAAATTGCCTGCTGAAGAACTGATTATCCCCACCCGCCTGGTATTAAGGGATTAATTGAAAATGCTTCTCGGGTAAGGTGTAATATTTTTTTTACATACTAAATCGTTTTATTTCAATTAATAATTCTTATTATTGGTGTGCTAAATCGTTTTAGGCTAACCAATTAAATTTTCATGAAAATTACAGCAGCTCCTTATAAAATTTTAACCGGCTTTACCGAAGCTAGAAAGTAGCAGTGCTTGTTTCATTCGTTTATGTCGTCACCAAATCCAAAACCTTAAATCAGATTACACCCTAAAATGTCCGGCAATTTGTTTCGCCCGGTCATTTTAACCCAGATAAACCATTACCAGGAAAAAAAATAACTAATCTTTTATAATAATTTAACAAAACCGTTGATGAAAATTAATTTACTTAAAATTACAGGGCTGTCGGCTGCAATTGTATTGCTGAATAGTCCTGCATTTTCAATGAATTCGGAGTGGAAAAGCACACGGGGGTTCTTGAATGAGCATATGCGAAGTGAGGGGCGTCTGGTTCAAAAAAATGTTACCGGAACGGTAGTGGATGACAGTGGTTTGCCGGTGCCAGGTGCCGGTATAAAAAATCAGTCCACCGGTAAATCAACCGTAACTGATGGTAACGGAAAATTTTCTATTGAAGCCAGTGAAGGGCAAGTGCTCCGTTTCTCTTACATTGGTTACGATACGCAGGATATCACGGTTGGCCAATCGTCAGTAATTAATGTAAAACTAGCAGTCGCTAAAAATACAAACTTAAAAGAAGTAACCGTTGTAGCTGTTGGTTATGGTACACAGGGAATTAAAGAAGTTACTTCTGCAGTAGGCCATGCCGGTGTTGAAGATTTTAGACAAAGTGGTTCAAGAAACCCTTTAGATCTTATCCAGGGTAAAATTGCCGGTTTGAGTTTAACCAGACCAGGCGGTAGTAATCCAAATAGTGGTGTATCGGTACAATTGAGGGGATCTGTTACCGTAACCGGAAGCCGGAGCCCTTTATTTGTAATTGACGGTATACCCGGTGGTAACCCCGATTTATTGCAACAGGACGATATTGCGTCGATTGATGTGTTAAAAGATGGTTCGGGTGCGGCTATTTATGGTACAAGTGCCAATGCAGGTGTAATTTTAATTACCACTAAAAAAGGTAAGGCAGGACCAGGTGTGTTCGAATATTCAAGTTATTTAAGGAAGGAGTATCTTCAAAACCGTCCTGATTATTTAACCGCAGATGAATATCGCCAAAAAATAGCCTCAGGGCAGATCAAACAACAGGATTTTGGCAATTCAACCGATTTTTATAATGACCTGATCAACCACGATAACCTTTCTCAAAACCATAACCTTTCGTTTAGCGGCGGAACGGAAAAGACAAACTACAGGGCCAGTTTAAACTACCGTAACCTGGAAGGTATTGCTAAACAAAATGGCAGAGAAGAATATACTTTGAGGTTAAATGTAAACCAGCGGGGATTGGATGACCGTTTAAACATCCAGATGAATTTGGTTACCAATTTTAACAAGGCCAACTTGTTGGGCGGTGGCGGCTGGGAAAGTGAATCGGCTAAAAATCCTACACTTTCTAACTTTAATCCTGACGGTTCTTATCGCTTTGATTTAACCAGTACCAACGAATATGCCCGTTTATTTCAGGAAACAAGTTACAGAAAACAACAAACCACATCTGGTGATGTAAAGGCTGATTTGGATATTGTTAAAGGCTTAAAGGCCTCTATTTTTGGTTCGGTAGTGAGGAATTCGTACCTGGACGGCCAGTACCGCTTAAAGGCCAGTGAAAACTCTGTTGAAAATACCGATTTCCCGAACGGTGGTTATGCTTACAGAGGCAATTTCCTTTCGCAGGCTTACGCAGTTGAACCTACTTTAAATTATACCAATACATTTGCACAGAAGCATAACATTACCGCATTGGCAGGTTACAGCTACCGTTATTACATGGAAGAAAATTCTAATATGTCTAACCGTGGCTTCATCAACGATCTTTTTCATGAAGATAACATGTCGCAGGGAGCAGCATTAGGCGTTGGTAAAGCAACCATGTCTAGTAATAAAAATGATAATACGCTTATCGCATTCTTTGGTAGGGTAAACTATGCTTTTGATAACAAATACCTGGTTCAGTTTATCTTGAGAAGAGAAGGTTCATCAAAATTTGGGGCAAACTACAAATGGGGTAATTTTCCGGCTGTTTCTGCCGGATGGAATATTACCGAAGAAAGTTTTATGAAAAATATTCCTTTTGTAAACTACCTGAAATTAAGGGCTGGTTATGGTGTTACCGGTAATGCGCCTACAGACAATAACTTATCGCGTGTTACGCTTGGTGGAGGCGGAAGGTATTTATACCCTGATGGTAATTATTATGAAACCTATGGTCCTGACCGTAACCCAAATCCGAATTTAAGATGGGAGCGTAAGCAGGAGGCCAACATTGGTTTGGATTTTACCTTGCTTAACAGCCGTTTAACCGGTTCGATTGATGTATTTAAAAGAACTACTAAAGATCTTTTAGATAGCTATACCACCCCTCAGCCACCATATGTACGCGATAACCTGCAAACCAACGTTGGACAGATCTCATCGAAAGGTATTGAGTTGGGTTTAAGTTACCTGGTGATTAAAAATAGCGATTTTAGCTGGAATATGGATGCTACAGCCAGTACCTTAAGCAACAGGTTGGACAGCTACTCGAACGACGTATTTAAAGTTAAATTCATCACCCGTGGTGGAATTGGCGGCGCAGGAGATTTAGGTGATGCTTTCACCTTGTTTGAAGGTGGTAAAGTGGGCGAGTTTTTTGGTAAAAGGTTTGCCGGTTTTACCCCGGAAGGTAAATGGTTGTTTTATAACAGAAACGGCGAAAAGGTTTTAAATGGCCAGATCAATACCTCACGTAATGATTTGAATCAATCAGATTTAGCTGTTATCGGTAACGCGGTTCCTAAATATTATGCTTCGTGGACGAACAGTTTTACTTATAAAAATTTCGACCTCCGTATCTTTTTAAGAGGTAAATTCGATTTTGATGTCTTAAATACAACTGCATTAACCTACGCAAACAGAACGTGGTCTGGCAATTTATTGAGTAGTACTTTTGATAAATATAAAGACATTAACGATACCTATATGTTTTCTGATTACTATTTAGAAAGCGGAAGTTTTGTGAAACTGGATGAGGTTACCTTAGGCTACAATTTTAAATTTAAGAATAAGTATATCCGCAAGCTGCGCCTTTATGCCACCGGCCAAAACCTTGGAACCATTACCGGCTATACCGGAAACGACCCGGACTTTATACAGGATAATGGTATCGGTAATGAAATTGAAGGTAAAAGCTTAGGTATTGATACCAGAGGTCCATACCCAAGTACCAGATCATTTGTAATCGGATTAAATGTTGGATTCTAATAAATAAAAAATGAAAAATAAATCAATTATATATGGTGTACTTGCCGGCGTATTAAGCATTACAGGCGCTTGTACCAAACTTGATGAAAACGCATACAGTCAGCTATTAACTGACAATTTCTATAATAATAAAACAGAAGTTTTATCGGCTGTGTTGAGGCCCTACACCCATGCCAATGCATGGGTTACCCCATCAGGGCAGGATGGCTGGTGGCGCTTAGCTGAATTATCAGGCGATCAACTGGCCTGGCCTACCAAAGGCCGCCATGGGGAAGACGGTGGTAAATGGAAAAGATTACATTACCACAGCTGGACCGTGGATGAAGGCGGGCTTAACCAGGCGTGGGTATTGATGAACTGGGGTATGGGATTATGTAACGATCCTATCGAGAATATCGAAAAAAGAGATATCGGGCAGATGGGGATTACACAGGCAGAGAAAGATGCCTATATTGCAGAATTGAAACTTCTAAGGGCTTTCCATTATCTTAAATTAATGGATCTGTTTGGTAACATCCCTGTAGTAACTAAAGTTGGGATTCCGGAAAGGCCGGAAACCATGCCAAGAAAAGAGGTGTTTAACTTTATTGAATCGGAAATCAAAAACAATATCGATAAAGCACCAAAACTATCGCGGGCAATGGTGGGCAGAATAAGCCAGGCTGCGGGTTACGCCATGTTGGTAGAACTTTATTTAAATGCCGAGGTATGGACAGGAACCCCACGTTGGGACGATTGTATTGCTGCCGCAAATAAGATAATATCAGGCGAAGCAGGTGCACAAAACGGTGTAATGGCGCTTGATCCTAACATTACAGATCAGTTTAAAACAACCAATGATTTGTCTAAAGAGGCCATTTTCTCTATTGCTTACAATTATTCAATAGCTAATTTCCAACCCTCATGGCCTGCTGAATTCTATCACTTTAAACAACAGCAGATTTATGGTGGCGGTAGAAACGGTAACGACGGAATTGTTGTGGTTCCTGGTGTTTTTACCACCTATGAAGATGCCGACCTGAGAAAAAGAGAATGGCTTTTGGAAGGACCAATGTTTCAGTTCGTTGACCCAACCAAACCGGTTCTGGCATCTGAGGAATACAATGGATCACAACTGGTGTTTGTTGATAATATCAGGAAAAACAAAACAGGCTCAACAGTGAGTAACATGAGCGAAGGTGAAGAAAACTCGGGTGTACGTTTTAACAAATACAAGTTAGGTAACCAGTTTCCAGGCCCTGGTGGGGTGCCTGCGGTGGATGTAAACTACAACAACGGCGATTGGAATATCTATCGTTTAACCATGATATACTTTGCCAAAGCAGAGGCGATTATGCGTAAGAACGGAGGAGTGGCCACAGCAGAAGCTGTTCAGTTGATAAACGATTGCAAAAAACGGGCATTTACAGAGGCAAATTTTGCCAGCCGTGCTTATACCACAACCACTTTAACTTTGGATGAGCTCCTGGCTGAAAGGGGAAGAGAATTTATTTTTGAAGGCATGAGAAGAGATGATCTGATCCGCTTTGGTAAATTTACATCAGCCAGCTGGTGGGATCATACACCATCAACCGCTACCAAAGCACTTTATCCAATTCCTTTAAGGCAGTTAACGCTTAATACCAACCTGAAACAGAACCCAGGATACAATTAATAAATAATTTAGGTTAAAAAAAGCCGCATCATAACTCAAGCTATGATGCGGCTTTTTCGTTTGCATGGGTAGTAACAGCTATTGTTTCTTGACTTATTAATTGTCATATATATATTACATTACTGAAAGTAAAAGCTTTATATTTTTTTATTAATATTGGCTTGGTAAAACGTTTTACTTTTTACTAAACACCAAACAAGTCTAATCGATTAAACCGGAGATAATTAAAGGTTTTTCTATCTTCTGAGGATTTGGTAACTGTTTCGTATTATAAGATAAAACGATTTACATACGCAAAAACCAAGTATAGTTATGAGTATATCTTCCTTTAGTTAAAATCTTGCCGGTTTAAGTATAAAACCCAAAAACAATGGCGCTTGCTTATCCAATTAATTGAGCATCATGCTTATTTAATTTCCCTGGCTGATTATGGTTAGTACAAAAGCTTTAAGAAAGGTAAGCTATATAAAGATTGATTGCTCAGGCGAAAAACCAAACACAAAATGAAATTTAAATTAATTATATCCATTTTATGCTGCCTCGTTACCAAAGGTTTATCGGCGCAGCAGAAAAACTGGGTTCAATATGTAAACACCCTGCAGGGCACCAATTCTAAACATGAGCTTACACGGGGCAACACCTACCCAACAACGGCATTGCCATTTGGCATGCATACCTGGACCCCCCAAACCGGTAAAAATGGCGATGGCTGGAAGTACCAATACTTTAAAGATAAAATAAGGGGCTTTCAGCAGGCGCACCAGTGCAGCTCATGGACAAGAGACTATGCGGTATTCTCTTTAATGCCCGTGGTTGATGAACTGGAGGTAAACGAAGATAAACGCGAAGCTAAATTTAGTCACCAGAATGAGGTTGCAAAGCCAAACTATTACAAGGTAAGATTTGAAAACGATATCACCACCGAAATTTCACCATCGGAGCGAGGTGCACACCTTAGGTTCAGTTACCCAAAAAGCAAAAGAAGCTTTTTGATTTTAGACGGCTATACCAGACTCAGCGGCGTTCAGATTTCGCCAAAAGAAAACAAGATAACCGGTTGGGTAAACAATGGTGAAGGCTTTAAGAAAGGCTGGAAAAGTTATTTTGTCATTCAGTTTGATCAGCCCATTAAAGCTTATGGTACCTGGGAAAATAAACGGAATACCATTTCAAAAGATTCTGTTTCTGCAGAAGGCTTTGGTAAGGGCGCCTTTGTAGAGTTTGAACCGGGTGTAAAAGTTCAGGTAAAAACAGCTTCTTCTTACATCAGTTTAAAACAGGCAGAACTCAATTTAAAAAGAGAACTGGGGAATGATAAAACGCTTGAAGATACAAAAGCCCGTGCAGCGGCAGTTTGGAATAAATCGCTGGGTAAGATAGAAGTAGAAGGGGGATCCAAGGCAGACATGGAAACTTTTTATTCTTGCTTTTTCAGGGCAAGTTTGTTTTCCAGGAAATTTTATGAAATTAACGAAGCCGGCAAACCTTATTATTTTAGTCCGTACGATGGTAAAGTGCATGATGGTTACATGTTTACCGATACTGGTTTTTGGGATACTTTCCGCGCCCAGTTTCCGCTAAATACCTTGGTACAACCAGAAATGCACGGCCGTTATATGCAAGCCATGCTCGATGCCTACGCGCAATGCGGTTGGCTGCCCTCCTGGTCTTTTCCCAGTGAAGCCGGGAGTATGATCGGTAACCATGCCATTTCACTGTTTGCCGATGCCTGGGCAAAAGGGATCAGGACATTTGATCCTAAAAAGGCTTTGGCAGCCTATTACCATGAAGCCATGAACAAGGGGCCATGGGGTCCGGCTAATGGCAGAGATGGGGTAACCGAGTATAACCAATTGGGATATGTTCCTTATCCAAAATACAGAGAAGCTACCGCCAAAACACTGGAGTATGCCTACGATGATTATTGTGCCTATGCCTTAGCCAAAATGACCGGCGATAAACATTACATGGAGGTTTTTGAGAAACCCATGTTTAACTATAAAAATGTTTACGATCCTTCTACACGTTTTATGCGGGGAAAAAATGCGGAGGGCAAATGGTCACCAAATTTCGATCCAACCGAATGGGGAGGTCCGTTTACTGAAGGAAATGCATGGCATTGGCAATGGTCGGTTTTCCAGGATACCAAAGGTTTAATTAACCTGATGGGCGGCAACAAACAGTTTGTTTCGAAGCTGGATTCTGTTTTCAGCGAGCCCAATACCGTTAATGTAGGCTCTTATGGCGGGATGATCCACGAGATGACTGAAATGGTTATGGCCAATATGGGCCAATATGCACATGGCAACCAGCCCATACAGCATATGGTTTATTTATACAACTATGCCAATCAACCCTGGAAAGCACAATTTCATGCCCGTGAGGTGATGCGTAAACTTTATGATGCTACAGAAAACGGTTATCCGGGAGATGAAGACCAGGGGCAAACCTCTTCATGGTACGTATTAAGCGCTTTAGGCTTTTATAGTGTAACCCCTGGATCCGGTGAATATGTTTTAGGCAGCCCGGTATTCAAAAAAACAACTATTCATTTGGAAAACGGTAAAAAATTTATCATTGAAGCACCGGCAAACGATGTTAATCGTGTTTATATAAAATCGGCGAGCTTAAATGGTGAAAATTACACCAAAAATTACTTAAATCATAGTGATTTACTAAGAGGCGGTGTGTTAAAATTGGAGATGAGTAATAAACCGGCGTTAAATAGAGGGTTATTAGAAGAAGATAAGCCATTTTCGATTAGTAAATAGATAATGAATGACTACTTTTGCCGAATTAGTTAAATTGACAAAGAAGAGAACAGAAATATATATAGAATGGAAAAGCCTGTTGCATTAGGTGTAGATATTGGCGGCTCGCATATTACAGCCGCATTGGTAGATTTGGAAACTAGAACCTTAATGGAAAATTCTATCAAGCGTAGCCCTGTGAATTCACAGGAGAATAAGGAAGTGATTTTGTCGGCCTGGTGCGATATTATCAATAAAGCTTTCCAGGAAATAAAAAATGGCAGCAGGAATGTAGGCATAGCCATGCCGGGACCCTTTAATTATAAAGAGGGAATCTCCTTGATCAAAGACCAGGATAAGTTTAAATCGCTTTATCAGGTTAATGTGAAAGAAGAACTTGCTAAAAGATTGGACATTGCCCTGGAAAATATCCATTTTATAAATGATGCGGCCGGTTTTTTACAGGGAGAGGTTTTTGCGGGGGCTGCCAAAGGAAATGTGAACGTATTGGGCCTGACCCTGGGAACCGGACTCGGATCTTCACTTTGTTTAAATGATAAGGCCTATGATGCAGACTTATGGAATTCTCCTTTTTTGGATGGAATTGCTGAAGACTACCTATCTACGCGCTGGTTCGTAAAACGTTTTAAGCAATTGAGCGGTGAAGAGGTAGAAGGTGTTAAAGAACTGGTGGGAATGGTAGAAAGTAATCATTTTGCAACAATGGTATTTATGGAATTTGGCTATAACCTGGCCCAGTTCCTGATCCCTGTGATCAGGACGTACAAAATAAATACCGTAATTGTTGGGGGGAACATTGCACAGTCTTTTAGTGCATTTGCGCCCGAATTGACGGCCACGCTTAAGGGTAATAGTATAGATGCTGAAATCAAAATTTCAGAACTGAAAGAACATGCGGCATTAATTGGTGCTGCAAGTTGCTGCGATTTAAGCTTAACCTGATATTTTTTGGATTCTACACGGTCCTATGCTTGTTTTAGACTACAGGATTAGATTTTAATGCTAATTCTGTAGTTAAATTCAATTTTCCTTTATTCCTGTTTTAAAGAAAACAATATCTTAAAAAAGATATTTGTTTATAACGGTAATTTTCCAATTGTCTCAGTTAAATAACCGCTCCCAATAAGTTTCCGAAAAAAATAAATAATTTTTTAATTTATTGAGAATATGCTTATTATTGTTTAATAAAACGTTTTAGTATTGAATTGTTATGCATTGTAGTAAGGACCAGGAAAAACAAAGTGTTGATCTGCCAGATTGGGGCTTTTTTTTAATGCTCAAACACTAAAACGTTTTAGTTTAGTTGAAATAATTATTTATTCATTAAAAATAAGGAGGAGCCTAAATGAGATAAATTTTACATGCTGATACGTCAAATTCTACCGCTTAACCAACCAACCAAACCATTACTCATCATGACCAAAAAACTCATTAAACCAGCTTATGGCTATAGGCAGTATTAGTTTTTATTCGTAACAGAAAGAGGCTGATGCTTAAAGCAACCTGAATCCTGTGGCCAAAATATGCCATTTATAATTAATACCAGTCAATTTACACGGGTATGTGCCACGATTAAAAGATTGCTGAACAGCTGATCATTTACCTTTTTTTAAAACCGGTTAATTCCTGATCAATCAAATACATATAGCACATTTTAATAAATAACAAACTATAATCAAACTATTATGAATCTTTTAAAAATGACCAGGAAAGCTGTTGGGCTCTGCTTTGCCCTAGCTTTAATTCTTGGATGCGGTAAAGAAGAATACCCGGCAGTGGATCTTTTTACCTGGAAAGCAAAGGTAGATGTAACCGCAAAGGCGGTACTTTCGGTTAATGTCGAAAATTCGGGCGGTGCTTCAGGCGCTGAAGGATCTTTAAAAGTGGTTGATAATGATATCAATTCAAAATTTCTGATCAATCCTTATCAATCGAGCCTTTACCTGCAGTTAGCTTTCCCTTCAGTTCAGCAGGTAGCATCTTACACTTTAACTTCAGGCAATGATGCGCCAGACCGGGATCCGAAAAACTGGAAATTAAGCGGTTCTACAGATGGAAATACCTGGGTAGACTTGGATACCCGGACTGGCGAGACATTTTCGGGCCGTAACACGACTAAAACATACAATTTTAAAAACAAAGTGCTGTATAAATTTTACAGGCTAAGTATTACGGCGAATAATGGCGGTTCTTTATTCCAGTTATCCGAGTGGCGTGTAATTGAAGTGCCTGAAGAGCAACAGTAATTTGCCCGGCCTTTGAAATAAGACACACCAATATCTTCTACCGGCCTAAGCGGTAGACCTGAGAATCCATTTCAACTGATCAATAGACCAATAACAGTAATCTGTTTACAACAAATTAATTTTATGATGAAGAAAAATACAAATTTAACTGGGGCCAGGCTCAGGCTTAAACATTGTGCTTTTAGAGCTATCGCTTTTGCATTGGCCTTAAGCAGTGGTTTTTGTGCAAATGCCAGCGCTTCGGCCATTAATATAAACAGTTCGGCTGCGGTGAATCAAACCAAGGCTGATATTGTAATCCGCGGTATCATTAAAGATGAAACCGGTGCGCCATTGCCAGGTGCAGGGGTTAAAGTTAAAGGAAGTTCCACAAGTGCTGCTGCAGACGTAAATGGAGCATTTACCATTACCGTTCCTGATCAGAATGCTGTTTTGATCATTACATATGTTGGTTACGACTCGAAAGAGATCACCGTGGGTACACAAACCGTATTGGATATCCGTTTAAAGGAAACTGTTGGCGCCAATTTACAAGAGGTAGCCATTGTGGGTTTCGGTACGCAGAAAAAGGAAAGTTTGGTTGGCGCACAATCATCAGTAAAAGCTGACGAATTAAAGCAACCGGTTTCCAGTATGAGCCAGTTATTGGCAGGCCGTATCCCCGGAGTGGTTAACGTTTCCCGGAATGGTGAACCAGGTGCAACCGGATCAGATATTTTTATCCGAGGTATATCGTCACTTAACTCTGGAGACAGGGGACCGCTTATTATTATTGATGGTGTACCTAACCGTAACCTAAACGATATCAGTGTATATGATGTGGAGAATTTTACTGTACTTAAAGATGCTGCAGCAACAGCAGTATATGGTATCCGTGGTGCAAACGGCGTAATTCTTATCAACACCAAACAAGGTAAAATTGGTACCCCAAGAATTAATGTCGAGTATTATGAGGGGGTGAGCCGATTTACTAAAAGGCCGAAACTGATTGACGGTGTAGATTATATGAACTTAGCCAACGAGGCGAAATATTCTGACTATCTACGCGGTGGGGCAGCAGGTGCATTTACACCGGCATATTCTATAGATGCCATCCAAAAAACAGCTGCAGGTACCGATCCGGTCCTTTATCCAAACGTAAATTGGTTTGACGCCATTTATAACGATTTTGGCCATAACAGGTCAGGAACAGCCAACCTATCGGGTGGTGTTAGTAATGCTAAATATTACGTTTCATTAGGTTATTATGGTGAGGATGGTTTGTTTAAAACAGACGAAGCGGTAAATTCTGCTGTTAAACAAAGCTTTAGTCGCTACAATGTGAGCACAAACTTAAATTGGGATATTACAGGTACCACCAAACTGGATTTGGGTATTAAAGGGATTCTGTCGCAGAGCAATTTTCCGAGTAATCTCGGCGCCCAAGATATCTTCAGTCAGGCTTTTTTGATCAATCCAACTTCATTCCCGGTACTTTATCCAAATGGAAGTTTACCTGGTATCAGTCCACAGGCCGATCAACGTAATCCTTATGGCGATGTGACCAGAAATGGATATAGAACAGGATACAGCAACCAATTATATTCAAATTTACGTTTGACACAGGATTTAAAAGAATTGACCCCGGGTTTGTCGGTAACTTCTATGTTCTCATTTGATGTGAACAACAACAACGCGATAGCGAGAACTAAAAGGGAAACCATTTACAGGATCAACCCTAACGATCCTTATATCGTGGCAAATAACCCTGCATCGGGTTACAAATACGGATTGGTACTCCAGGGACAGGATTTCCTAAATTATGGGATCAGCAATGGCGGTGACAAAAAAATGTATTTCGAGGCGGCAATCAATTATAACCGTACCTTTGGTAAACATGCTATTTCGGGTTTATTATTATATAACCAAAACGATAACAGTACGCCATTTGCCGGAAACCTAACGTTATCTCTTCCTTATCGTTTACAAGGGGTTGCCAGTCGCGCCACTTATGCTTACGACAATAAATATTTCTTTGAGTTTAATATGGGCTATAATGGTTCTGAAAACTTTGCGCCTGATAAACGTTATGGTTTCTTCCCTGCATTGGGTATTGGATGGTTACTATCAAGCGAGAAATTTTTCGAGCCGCTTAAAAACACTTTTCAGATGGTTAAATTCCGCTATTCTGATGGTATTGTGGGTAGTGGGGCCAGTGGCTCGGGCTATGCTGGTGCCGAAGGCGACCGTTTTTATTACTTAACAAAAGTAGGTGGCGCAAGTGGTTATACTTTTGGCCAGACCGGAAATATTGGGTATAATGGTTTAGGCGTAACTGCCTATGGAGTAGATGTTACCTGGGCCGAAACGCGCAAACAGGATTTAGGCTTCGAGTTAAAAACGTTCAATAACAACCTATCGTTAATTGTCGATTTCTTTAAAGAAAGAAGAACAGATCAATTTATCCAGAGGGGAACTGTACCAAACTACATCGGTTTGGCCAATACGCCAATTGGTAACCTGGGTATTGTAGAAAATAAAGGAATTGATGGTACTATACAATACGATGCGCAGTTTGGTAAAGATTGGTCACTTAATCTGAGGGCAAACTTCACTTTCAATAAAGACAAGGTAATCGAAAATGATCAGGCACCAAAACCATACCCATGGATGGAGCAACGCGGTTACAATGTTTTAGCTGCGACACGTGTAGGTTACATTGCAGAAAAATTATTTGATAGCCAGGCAGAAATCAATGCGAGCCCAACCCAGTTTGGTACTTTGATGCCGGGTGATATCAAGTATAAAGATTTAAACGGTGATGGTAAAATCGATTCTTTTGACCAGACCATTATTGGCAGGGGAGATGTTCCAAGTACCACCTATGGTTTTGGTTTCTCTTTAACCTACAAAAACTTCGACTTCGGTTTATTCTTCCAGGGGCAGGATAATGCAGACATTCTGTTAAACATTCCATCGTTTGCCTATTCTGGTGGTTTAGGTAACATGTTGGCCGTAGCAGCCGATCGCTGGACCACAACTAACCCACGCCAGGATGCCGTTTATCCACGATTATCTTATGGCGGTACCAACAACAATAACTATCAATCGAGTACCTGGTGGAAACGTGATATCAGTTTCTTAAGGCTAAAAAATGCAGATTTAGGTTACACATTAAAAAATGGAATCAAATCTCTTGGCGTTAAACGTTTAAGGGTATATGCTACAGGCTACAATGTGTTTACCATCAGCAAATTTAAGCTTTGGGATCCTGAATTATTAACCAACAACGGTACACGGTATCCGTTAACCTCTAACTATTCTTTAGGTTTAACCGCTAATTTTTAAAATAAGAAGAATGAAAAAGATATTGATATATACAGCTGGTGTATTACTGGTAATTGGTAATTATGGCTGTAAGAAATTTTTAAATCAGGTACCTGATGACAGGTTAACTTTCGATCAGATGTATGAGAAAAAAGCTACTGTTGATCTGGCACTGGCTAACGTTTATTCTACATTACCAGATCAAAATCAAGACCGTTCGGCTTCCGGGTCAGGAAATATCGGGCCTTGGACAGCCGCTTCTGATGAGGCTGATTATACTTTGCCAAACTTTACTGAAAACGTAAATTCTGGTGCCTGGGACGCTACCAGCGGTCAGGTAAATTACCATTGGCAAAGTTACTACCGTGGTATACAGGCGGCAAGTTCTTTTATGGCAAATGTGAGCAGGTGTACAGATTGTAACATCGGCGGTATCGATATCGTAAACCGTTATTACAATGAGGCAAGGGCTTTAAGGGCTATTTATTATTATCATCTCGTTAGACAGTACGGACCTGTTGTATTATTGGGTAATGACCCAATTGCGTCAGATGCGCCGCTGCAAGCCATTAGTAAACCCCGTAACTCAATGGATGAGTGTATTGACTACATCGTGAGTGAACTCGAAGCCACCAGTTCTCGTTTGCCTGCAACACCACAGGCTAATGAAGATTATGGTCACATTACGGCTTCAGTAGCCGATGCTTACAAAATTAAAGCTTTGTTGACCGCAGCCCGTCCATTATTTAACGGAAATACGGATTACGCCAATCTCAAAAATCAGGATGGCAAACAGTTGATCAATCAAACTTATAGCGTGGCAAAATGGACCAGATTGGCTACAGCAGCGAAGGCTTTTTTAAACAACCCTAACTATTCTAACTACGCACTGTATTCAGTACCCGCAACACCGGCTGGTTTACCTAATACAGCTTTTAACCGGGCATTTATTGCTACCAGGGATGTATTTTTAAATGGCTGGAATTCTGAGATCATTTTCGGTAGAGGGGGAGATGTTACTTTTTACCAGTATTCTTTAGCGCCAAACCATAATGGTGCCTCAGGGGGTGATAAAGGCGGTTCCTTCTTATCGCCATCTCAGCAGTTGGTGGATGCCTTTTTTACTGCAAACGGCTTACCTATCGAGAACGATCCAAGCTATACCGCTAACGGAACTTCTAATTTTCAGGCACCAGATCCAAACGACCAGGGTGTTTCGAGAACGATTAGCAATATGTACGTTAACCGCGAACCACGTTTTTATGCTGATATAACTTATAGTGGACGTAAATGGATTAATCCTTCATCTAATATCGTCACTAGTTTTGAATTCAACGGTAATGCAGGTAAAGCGGCTATTGCGAATAATGACTATACCAAAACAGGTTATACCTCAAGAAAACATTTAACGGTAGCGGGCTGGACAAATGGTAGATCAATTTTCACCGTAATCAGACTGGCAGAAATTTATTTGGATTATATCGAGGCATTACAAGAGTCGAATCCGTCTGATCCTGATATTTTGATTTACTTAAACAGGATTCGCACCAGAGCAGGTATTCCGGTTTATGGAAGTGGTGGTTTACCCATCCCGGCAGATATGAAAGATGCCATCCGCAGAGAGCGACGTGTAGAGTTAGCTTTTGAACTGGACCGATACTTCTATACCAGGGAATGGAAAATTGCAGAAACTACCGATACGCAGATCAGAGGTTTAAATATTACTCAAAATGCACCTGGATTTTTCACACCTGTAGTAACTGAAAATAGGGTTTTCCAAAAGAAACACTACTTATGGCCAATACCAGCAGGCGAAATTCAAAAAGTGCCTTTCCTTGTACAAAATACAGGTTGGTAAAACAAATATAGCATCGGGTACTTTACCCGGTGCTTTTTTCATCTCTCAATAGCCACGCAATGAAAAATATTTTTACATTATCAGCAACTGCAGTAGTTTTACTACTGGCCTGCAACAGCAAAAAGGAACCTGTAGAGGCGGCGAAACCAGCACCACCACTTGTTGAAGCAGTTGACCCACCTGATGCGCCGCCCAAAACCTGGAAGGAACATTGGTTCGAACACGTGCAACTATTAAACCGTGTAGGTTATGACACCAGCGTAGTGGTTTATTATGACGGGGATGTGAAGCCAGCTGTTACCTGGCCGAAAACCTATATGGCTGATGCCTGGAATTATACCAAAAAAGTTTATGGTAAGTTTGGGGATGACAGCCGCTTGTTCGTCATTTATCACGCAGGTAAATATGGAGGCGGTCATCCGGGTACCTATCTTGATGCCGGCCACAATTACCGTAATGTTACAGATTGCGGTTCCAATGATTTAAATGCCTGGATTACAGGTGTAGATAACGACATCGACTTATCTACCCATGAGATTGGCCACATCGTAGAAGGCGCATCGAAGGGAGTAAAAGAGTCGCCTGCTTTTGATATTTGGCACGATAGTAAATGGATGGAAATTTATCAGTACGATGTGTATTTAGGCTTAAACAGACCAGCCGATGCACAACGGTGGATGAGTAAAATGATGACTACAACCGACAGTTATCCAAGGGCTGGTACACAATGGTTTAAAAACTGGTTTCTACCGATTTACGAAAACTATGGTAAAACTAAGGTATTGAACGGCTTTTTTACCCTCCTATCGCAACAATTTCCAAAACAGAATATTATGGTACAGGGCAAAAGCTATCAGCAATATACCAGAAAAATGAATTTTGGTGAATTCATCCACTTTTGGAGCGGTGCAGCCAAAGCCGATTTAGCACCATTGGCATTAACCGCCTTTGGACCAAAAGACGAAAAAGGTGCCGACTGGGCGCCAATGTTAACTAAAGCCAAAGCCGATTTTCCGAATATCACTTATTAATCTAAAATCAGGACAGATTGGGCAACAGCCTGAATCGTTCTATTTATCACAATAAAACAAATGATCAAGAAATTTTTAATCTTCGCATTAGTATCATGCTCGGCGGTTTTTGCTTCTGCCCAAAACAGAGAGCGAGGCTATAAAATTGTCATCAATGATAAGGACAGCGCTACTAATGCCGCTTTAGATGCCAAGCTAAAGGCCGCTTTTATAAATGTTTATCCCGGTTTTGCCCAGGCAGATGGCTACAGAACAAAAAGAAATGTAATACTGGATTTTGTAACTGATGAAACGGCGACAATTTATGCCAAAGCTGGCGAAATTAAAGTAAACAGCGAATGGGTTAAAAACAAATCGCAAAGGAAGATCGAGAAAGAACTCTTCACCGCATTGGCTAAAAACTGGGTATCATACAGTAAAGAAAAACACAAAGGATATACACTAACTTTCATCAGCAAAGATCCTAAGCTCGACCCAGCAGTTAGGAAAAACTTAATTTCTACCTATTTTGAAATTTACCCTACACTGGTAAAAACATTTAACCAAAAATCTACACATGATGTACTTTTTGTGGTTGATACGGCTTATAAAGCCGTAGCTGAGGCCAGTGGTAACAGGATTCTGTTCAGCGCAAATTATATGAAAGCCCATCCAACCGATATTGATGTGGTAACGCACGAAACCATGCATATTGTACAGGGATACGGCTACAGCGCGGGTCCGGTTTGGCTAACAGAAGGTATTGCCGATTATGTGCGCTATAAATATGGCGTAGATAATGTCGGCTCCAAATGGAGCTTGCCGGCCTTCAATGCAAAACAACATTATACCAACAGTTATCGGATTACTGCACGCTTTTTCGCCTGGTTAGAGCAAAATGTTAAACCAGGATTGGTTGCTGCATTAGATCAGCAACTAAGGGCTCATGAATATACGGAACAATCCTGGGCAGCTTTAACCGGAAAAGACTTAAATCAGCTTTGGGAAGATTATAGTAAAGAACCCCAAAAAGTAAGCCTTACTTATAGTCGCAAAAAGTAAGGCCTAAAGCTTTCTTCTCTACCGGAACAAATTAAGGTTAAGATTCTTTTTCTACAAAAGGGAGGATAACTTACGGAAAATCCGTCATCAACTTAAGCATGGAAGAAAGGGAGGATTTCTCTTAAAGTAAATTTATACTTGTTGAGGAATCAGCTAATGCTCGAGCCCATTTCATTTTTCAGGAACTTACGAATTTTCAGCGCATTTTCATCCCTGGATTCCTGCCAGGGTTTATTTTATGGAGAAGTCAGGTTTAAAGTCAATAGGCAAATAAACCTGACTTTTCTGTAAAACTTAATTTTTAAAGAGTCTTTTGTAAAAATAACCATCATTAAAGTAAAATTTTTGATCATTTACTAAAACGTTTTACATAAAATATTTAATTTGCAGAACTAAACGCTAACCAAAACACCAATATTCACCATACATGAAAAAAATATCAATTCTTTCGGTTTTCGTTATGCTGGTATCTGCTTTAGCATTGCAGGCAACAGCGCAGGAGATTACTAAGAAAAACGGTTATACCTTATCGTTTGAAAGCAATTTCAGGGAACTTGACCCTCAATTAAAAAAACGCTTGATCAAAACATTTTTTGAAGTTTATCCAAAGCTGGCTAAAGAATACAATCCTTCTACCATTAAAGAAGTAAAGTTTTTTGTCGATACGGCTTATAAAGGTGTTGCGGCAACTGCCGATGGTAAAGTGACTTTTAGTTCGATGTGGATGATCAAACATCCCGAAGATATCGATGTGGTTACCCATGAGGTGATGCACATTGTGCAGGATTACGGACGAAGCGTGGGCCCGGGATGGTTAACAGAAGGGATTGCAGATTATGCGCGTTACAAATTCGGTGTAGATAATGCGGGTGCCAAATGGTCGCTGCCTGCTTTAAAACCAGAACATAGTTATAAAAACAGTTACCGCATTACCGCAGCATTTTTTGCATGGATCGAAAAAAGCGTAAAGCCAGGCACTATTAAAGCGGTTGATGCTTCTTTAAGAGACCATACCTACACCAAAGAGATCTGGACCAGCTTAACAGGTAAAGATTTAGATGCACTTTGGGCAGATTATGTTAAAAATTCTGAAGTTTAAAAAATAATTACAAGCATATAAAAAACACAAACAACAAATGAAACGATTATTTATCGCCTTATTGAGTGTTGCGGCATCAACCGGTTTCGCACAAACAATAGGCAAAATTACAGATCCGGTAGATTGGATAAACCCGCTAATGGGAACGGCATCTAAGCCAGCACTATCTAACGGAAATACTTACCCGGCTATCGGTTTGCCCTGGGGAATGAACATGTGGACACCGCAAACCGGTAAAAATGGTGATGGATGGGCATATGTTTATGATGCCGACAAAATCCGCGGTTTTAAACAAACACACCAGCCTTCGCCATGGATGAACGATTACGGCGCTTTTTCGATGATGCCGGTTACGGGTAAGTTGAAATTCAGTGAGGATGAGCGTGCCAGCTGGTTCAGCCATAAAGCTGAAGTGGCTAAGCCGTATTATTACAGCGTTTATCTGGCAGATGCAGATGTGACGACCGAAATTACCCCGACAGAACGCGCTGCCCAGTTTAGGTTTACTTTTCCTAAAACAGATAGCGCTTACGTGGTGGTAGATGCACAGAACAAAGGCTCCTACATTAAAATTATACCTGCTGAAAGGAAAATAATTGGTTATACCACTAAATATGCACGTGGGCCACTACCTAAAAATTTCAAAAATTATTTTGTAATCTATTTCAACAAGGATTTCAAACTGGCCAAAACCTGGGATGATAAAAAACTTAACGAAAAAGATTTGGAATTAACGGTTGATCATGCTGGTGCCGTTATCGGTTTTGCTACACAAAAAGGCGAGCAGGTTATTGCAAAAGTGGCTTCTTCATTTATCAGCTTTGAGCAGGCCGATTTAAACCTGAAAAGAGAGCTGGCCAATGATGGTTTCGATGCCACAAAAGCAAAAGGCAGGGCAACCTGGAACAAAACCTTAAGCAAAATTGCGGTTGAGGGCGGTACGATTGATCAAACCCGCACATTTTATTCTGCGATGTACCGCACCTTATTCTTCCCCAATAAATTATATGAAATTGATGCGCAAAATCAGATTGTACACTGGAGTCCATACAACGGACAGATTTTACCAGGCTATATGTTTGCCGGCACAGGTTTCTGGGATACGTTCAGGGCATTATACCCTTTCCTGAACCTGGTTTATCCATCCATTAACAAAGAGATGCAGCAAGGCCTGATCAACGATTATAAAGAAGGTGGTTGGTTGCCGGAATGGAGCAGCCCGGGTTATGCCAACATCATGGTAGGTAACAACTCCGCATCGGTAGTTTCTGATGCTTATATTAAAGGCATGCGCGGTTACGATATAGAAACCTTATGGCAGGCCGTAAAACATGGCGCAAATAACGAAGGCCCGATGGAAGCCGTTGGCCGCGACGGGGTTAAGTATTATAATGAATTGGGTTATGTACCTTTTGATGTAAAGAAGAATGAAAATGCAGCGAAAACGCTGGAATATGCATACGATGACTTTACCATTTATCAGTTGGGAAGAGCTTTGGGTAAACCAGCATCTGAAATTGATATTTATAAGAAAAGAGCCATGAACTACAAAAATCTTTTCGATCCGGCTTCGGGCTTAATGCGAGGTAAAAACCAGGATGGTACTTTCCAAAGTCCGTTTAGTCCGTTTAAATGGGGCGGTGCATTTACCGAAGGTAACAGCTGGCACTATACCTGGTCGGTATTCCAGGATATTGATGGTTTGGCCAAACTAATGGGCGGTCACCATAAATTCGTAACCAAGTTAGATTCGGTGTTTTCAATGCCTCCGGTATTTGATGAAAGCGCTTACGGCGGGGTAATTCACGAAATCCGTGAAATGCAGATTGCAAACATGGGCCAATACGCACATGGTAACCAACCGATCCAGCACATGATTTACCTGTATAACTACGGCGGTGCGCCTTATAAAACCCAATATTGGGTGCGCGAAACCATGAACAGAATGTATAAAGCTACGCCAGATGGCTATTGTGGGGATGAAGATAACGGACAAACCTCTGCCTGGTACGTGTTTTCGGCAATGGGTTTCTATCCGGTAACACCGGCGGTTGACCAATATGTTTTGGGTGCCCCTTTATTTAAAAAGGTAACCATCACTTTAGAAAACGGTAAAACAGTGGTGATCAACGCACCAGCCAATAGTGATAACAACCGTTATGTTCAATCTTTGCAGATGAATGGTAAGGCGTATTCTAAAAACTGGATCAGCCATAGTGGTATGCAGAAAGGCGCTGTGCTCAACTTCAACATGACGGCAACACCAAATAAAACGAGAGGTTCAAATCCAGCTGATTTCCCTTATTCGTTATCAACAGAAAAATAAAGAAAGGTAAAGATGGTATCACTAAAGAGATTGTTATCCTGAGTCTATCCAAAGACAGGTTTAGTTTATACTTAATGATACCATCTTATTTCCAAAGTAATAATTAGTCTCAATATGGCTAAAACTAATAAACCAAAATATATGAACATCTCAAAGACGGGTTTTACAGCCATGTTCTGGCTTTGCGGAACCCTGTTGGCATTTGGCCAGCGTATTGATCTCAAAGATCTTTCAGCCTTTAAAAACCCTTCCAATTCATGGTCGCTGGCACAAAACGTGATTGCCGATTTAAACGCCGAAAACGTTTTAAAAACTACCAAAGGTGAAGGGATTTTAGTTAACCAATCTACAGCAAAAAAAGCGGGATCGGATTTATACACCATTAATGAATATGGTGACGTAGTAATAGAACTGGATTATTTAACGGCAAAAGGAACAAATTCAGGTATTTATCTTCAGGGTAACTATGAAATCCAGATTGACGATGCCTGGGGAATTAGAAACCCAAGTTCTTCAAATAATGGTGGGATTTATCAGCGCTGGGATGATAGCAAACCAGAAGCCGAAAAAGGATTTGGTGGTGTTGCTCCCCGTCAGAATGCAAGCAAGGCACCGGGTTTATGGCAGCACATCAAAATCATCTTCCAGGCACCACAATTTGATGCTACAGGCAAAAAAACAAAAAATGCCAAGATCATCAGTGCAGAACTCAACGGTGTGCTGATTCATGAAAATGTTGAATTATTTGGTGCAACCAGAGGTGCTGCGGGCGCTGAAAAAGCAAAAGGACCTTTACGCCTGCAAGGCGATCACGGTTCTGTAGCGTTCAGAAATATCCAGATCACCGAGATATCTGAAATGGCAAGACCAAACCAAAATGGTGGTGCAGATCCGATATATATTGAGGCAGCAAGCAACAATATGATCAGAAGTTTTGTAGACGTTGCGCCAGGAGTACGTTCTGTACATGCTATTTCGGTAGGCGGGCCTGAAAAAGTGGCCTTCAGCTACGATTTGGATAATGGTACCCTTTTACAGGGATGGCACGGTGATTTTATCGATGCTACACCTATGTGGGATGGCCGTGGAAACGGAACCTCACGCGCTTTGGGCAGTGTTACCCGTTTTACCAAAAAGCCTGTTCTGGCGATTTCAAAGCTGGCAAACGACCAGGCCGGGTGGGTTACCGATACGGCTGGTACAGGTTTCAAAACAAAGGGGTATGTAATGGATAAACAAGACCGTCCGGAGTTTAAATATATGATTAACGGCGCAAATGTTACCGATGCGGTTAAAGTGATGGAAAACGGACAAGGTTTAAGCAGGGAGATTACAGTGGATAAACCTTCGAAAGACCTGTATTTCCTTTTAGCTACTGCTTCAAAAATTGAAGAGGCTGGTAAAGGCCTGTATTTAATTGACGATAAAGCATATTATATACAGCTTGGCGAAGGCGCTGCAAAGCCGGTAGTTAGAAATGTTGATGGTAAATGGGAAATCATTGCACCCATTGGAAGTAAGTTGAATTATAGCATTTTGTTTTAGTCGTGATCATCATGAGAAATACATTTAAAAAATTAGCATTACTGGCGTTAAGTTTTAGCTTTACCACAGTTTTTGCGCAAGAAACACCGAAAGAAGAAGATTTTTTCAGGATAAACAAAGTACGTGTACCCGAAGGCCCGATCCTGGAAGTGGGAGGGTTGGTTACCCTGCCAAACGGTGATTTAGGCATTTCAACCCGTAGGGGAGAAGTGTACATTGTTGAAAATCCTACCAGTGCAAAACCTTATTGGCGCAGGTTTGCCTATGGCTTGCACGAAATTTTAGGTATTGCCTATAAAAATGGGGCAATTTACGTAGCGCAACGTGGCGAATTAACCAAACTAGTAGATAAAGACCAGGATGGCAAAGCCGATGTTTATGAAACTGTTTATGCCTGGCCGTTAAGCGGGCACTACCACGAATATAGTTTCGGCCCGAAAATAATGCCTGATGGCAGCTTTATGGTTACCGCGAACGTGGCCTTTGGCGACGAAGAGTGGTGGCGTGCTGAAAGCAGGGTACCTATGCGTGGTTGGGCCATGAATATTACCGAAGATGGTAAAATGATGCCTTATGCTGCAGGTTTCCGCTCTCCAGCCGGTATTGGCAGTATTGATGGTCAGTTTTATTATACCGAAAATCAGGGTGACTGGGTAGGTTCTGGCGGTTTATGGAAAGTGAACAAGGGAGACTTTATGGGACACCCTGCAAGTTTAAGGTGGACCAATTTGCCAAATTCTCCGGTTAAACTGCAATCAGATTTCTTTTACTCGCAGATAGACGAGCGTAGAATCAAAAATGAACAGGGAAGATACATTAAACCGGAAAACAGGGTAAATGAATCATTTAAAACTTTGTTCGAAATGAAAAAAGTATTTCCTGAACTGCGATTGCCATCGGTTTGGTTGCCTTATGGTATTCTCGGTATTTCATCTGCAGAGCCTGTTAAAATACCTGCCAACACATTCGGACCGTTTGCCGGCCAGATTTTGGTTGGTGACCAGGGGATGAGCATCATTTCGAGGATTTTTATGGAAACCGTTAAGGGTGAAGAACAAGGCGCTGCCTTCTTGTTCCGCAAAGGTTTCCGTTCAGGTGTATTAAGATTGGAATGGGGTACTGATGGTTCACTATTTGTTGGCGAAACCAACCGTGGTTGGGGATCAGCAGGTGATGCCAATGAAGGTTTGGAAAGATTGGTGTACAACAATAAAACTCCCTTTGAAATGAAAGCCGTAAGGGCAATGCCTGATGGTTTTGAAGTGGAGTTTACGATGCCTGTTGACCGTAAATCGGCCGAAGATCTGGCGTCTTACAGTGCAGAAAGCTTTATTTATAAATATCATCCGGTATACGGCTCGCCTCCGGTAAACACCGAGAAATTAAAAATTTCCGGAGTTAAGGTTTCAGCAGATGGTTTAAAGGCCAGGATTATTGTACAGAACCTCCGCCAATATTATATCCATACTTTAACATTAGATGGTATCCGTTCGCAGGATGGTTTTTATTCGCTGATTCATCCGGTAGCTTATTATACTTTGAATCAAATTCCTGATGGAAATAAACTTTCTGCTAACGAGGTGAGTACCAGAAACTCAGCAACGCCTGTCAATACGCCAGCCAAAAAAACTGCTGTACCAAAGGCAACAACAGGTAAAGCGCCTGAAGCTAAAGGGACTTCAACTCCGGCAAAGCCTGCGGCTACTGCCAAAGCGCCTACTTTTAAAGAAGTTGAAGGTTTATTAACTAAAAATACCTGCCTGGCTTGCCATAATCAAACTAAAAGACAGATTGGCCCGCCATTCGTAGAAATTGCAAAACGTAAATATTCACCGGAGAAAATATTTCAGTTGATCCACAATCCGCAGCCGCAAAACTGGCCGGGTTATTCAACAGAAATGCCGCCAATGCCGCAGGTAACCAAAGCAGAAGCTTTAAAAATTGCGGCCTGGATAAATTCTTTAAATAAATAAGTTGATTGTTAGGAAACGGTTGGTAGAAATGCCAGCCGTTTTTTTATGATAAAAAATTAGTATAAATCTATACAGGGAATCGTTACCCTAAATTTATTTTACTGTCATTTGCACTGAAAGATCCTTCATTATGCTACCATTGACAGAATCACAGAAAAAAATCATCTCGACTGTAGCACAGCGAAATGGAGAGATCTTTTTAACCGAATGATTAAAACCTAGTTTAAAAGATTTCTCCACTTCGGTCGAAATGGCGATATTTCAGGTCATTCAAATTTCTTGTTAAATCTGTCACTCATATTGATTTTTATGCAATAAATTATCCTTCAGGATTGACAGCATGTATGAACAAAAAGAATGGGGATTCCACTATCGCAGAATCCCCATCATCTAAATTAACGCTCTCATATATACAAACGCTACAATAAGGAATTATTGTATCAGCCGTAAAATTTTTTTCCATTTTTGGATGTTTAGCATTTAAACCTATTTTTACTTTATGGCTACTACAGATAAAAATCAACAGGATGCAGAAAAGCTAGCCGCTGCCAAGGCCGCGGTAAAATTGGTTAAAGATGGCGATGTAGTTGGTCTGGGTACGGGGTCGACCACAACTTTTGCCATTATTGAATTGGGTAAACGTGTAAAAGAAGGACTTCAAATAAGAGCAGCCGCAAGTTCCATCCGTACAGAAAAACTTGCAAAATCGCTTGGTATTGAAATTCTGGATCTTGGGCACTTGAGCCAGATTGATATCAGTATTGATGGGGCCGATGAATTTACAGCATCACTCGATCTGATTAAAGGCGGTGGCGGTGCATTGTTTAGAGAAAAGATAATCGCTTCATTGAGTAAAAACGCCATTATTATTACCGATGCTTCGAAAAAGGTTAAAAAACTGGGTGCTTTTACTGTTCCTGTTGAGGTCATTCCATTAGCCTATCAGTATGTATTCGATCAAATTAACAATCTTGGTGGAAACGGTATATTACGAACAGTAGAAAACCAAACATTTATTACCGATAATGGAAACCTCATTATTGACGCCGATTTTGGCCTGATTGATAATCCCGCGAAATTAGCTTCTGACTTAAATCAGATCAACGGATTACTGGCTCATGGCTTATTTATTAACCTCACGTCAAAAGTAATGATGAGTGACGGAACGGATATCATCATTTTTGAGTGATTGTAGTTTATTTGTTCAATAGTCATTAGCTCGTGTGTACTCCTCCTTGAATTATTTGTAAGCGGAATAATCAATCAATTTTCGGAATTAGGAGTAATGAGAATTGGTCTTAATTTCGTGTTCTCCCTGTTTCCGTGACAAAACGGATAACTTCACCGGTAAATTTCAGTTATGTGAAATGCTTCAAAAATTTTACCGACAGTTTTATTTCACTCACCGATAAAATATCATAACTAAGGGAAAAGCCATTCTCCGGCATTGGTATTCGTGATACATTTGAATCATAAAACAAAACGGTCATGGAAAATTTAATCAAAAAAAATCACGCAGATAAACAGGTTGGTTTAGGTATTTTAATCATCACCATCGGTTCGGTGTTCTTATTAAGAAACTCGGGAATAGATATTCCACATTGGATTTTGAGATGGCACACCATTATGTTGGGTATTGGTTTGTGGATGGGGTATCGTAAAGGCTTCCAGGGAAACGGGTGGTTGGCATTAACCATTATTGGAGGCTTATTTACCTTTAAAGCGATAAACATTTTTGATTTTGATCTGTTTAGGATTAGCATTCCAATGGTATTGATTGGTTTAGGCTTTTATATCATCTTAAAACCTAAAAAAGTTCAGAACTTTGATCAATATTTTGAGAAGAAACCAGTTGATTTTACTGATCAAGAAAGCTAAAATTCTTCACTCCATCATATATATTAAAAGGGCCATTTTTTTCTAACAATGGCCCTTTTTTATGCTTGGTAGCAAAGGGCAAGGAGCTTCGGGCTTTGCACTATGGGGTGGCTGCTCCTTGCCCTTTGCATTTTTGCCAAAAAAGAAACGGGGATTCCACCCTCAGGCAGTATCCCCGTCATCTAAATTAACGCTCTCAAATACATAAACGCTGTAAATGGAATATATTGTGTTCAGCTTTATTTTTTTTTGCTTTTTTTAATAGACTGTAGAAGGAACAGGGGAAATGGGGTGTGCTAGCGTCAAATGTTAAAATTAGTTAAAACTAAAGCACTGGTTGAGTAAACCTATTTTCAGAACCAAATATTGTTAACTTTGGGTATTGTAAAAAACCAAACACCATACTTAATCTTCATGGCTTTAGATCTGAAAGGGATAAAGCATGCATCTCATACCATTTAAACAAACTATACGGATGAAAAAAGGCCTTTTATTTGTAGTTGCTTTATTAATAACAACCTCCGCATTTTCTCAGAATGTAATCCAGCTTTTCAATGGCGCAAACGACTTTTTTAAACTATTGCAGGAAGAAAAATTTAAAGATGCACATGCTTTTTTTGACGATACCTTAAAAACGAAATTAACAGAAGAAAATTTAAAGAAACTTTGGGGTGATATTGGAACAAAATATGGAAAGGCAGAATCGTTAGATGCCATTCAAAGTAAAGCCCAGGGCGATTTTTTTGCTGTTACGGTTGAGGGTAAATTCGCTAACGGTGATCAGAACTTTATTTTAGGTTTTAATAAACAACAGAAAATTGTCGGAATCTTCCTGGCACCTTCCAGGAGAACATCCTCTTATTTAAAACCAACCTATGTAGATACCAGTTTATACCAGGAGAAGTCGGTATATATTGGCCCGGCTGGAAAGCAATTGGCGGCCATTATTACCACGCCAAAAAATATCAAAAATTTCCCTGTTGTGGTTTTTGTGCACGGCTCCGGACCTGCAGATATGGATGAAACCGTTGGTGCGAATAAACCTTTCAAAGATCTGGCTGGTGGCTTAGCTTCTAAAGGAATTGCGTCCGTTCGCTATGTAAAAAGAACTTTAATTTATCCTAATGAGTTTGGTAAGGAATTTACTGTAAAAGAAGAGGTACTGGATGATGCAGCTGCCGCGATAACACTTGCAAAAACCGTTGTAGGGGCTAATCCAAAAGCTGTTTACTTATTCGGTCATAGTTTAGGCGGAATGTTGGCCCCTAAAATAGCAAGTACGATACCTGATTTAGCTGGAATTGTTTTGGCAGCGGCACCGGCAAGAAAATTAACCGATATTATTGTTGATCAGAATAAGTATATATTCGATCTGGCCAATGATACGACGGCTGCATTTAAAAAACAATTGGCAGATGCCGCTGTGGAAATTGATAAAAGCAGAATTTCGCAATTGGGAACTACCATAAAGCCTGATTCTGTCATTTTAGGCCTGCCGGCGAAATACTGGGCAGATTTAAATAGTTACAACCAGGTTGCTGTAGCCAAAAGCCTTTCTAAACCTAAGATATACATCCTGCAGGGTGGTAATGATTTTCAGGTAGGTAAAGTAGATTTCGATTTATGGAATGATGCTTTGGGAAAAAAGAAAAATGTGGTTCTTAAATATTACCCGGATTTAAATCACCTGTTGAGTTCGCAAACCGAAAAGGGAACGATGGCCCAATATCAGGCTGCTGTAAGCGTATCCGAAACTTTGGTTAACGATCTTGCCTCGTGGATTAAGGCCAAATAGGCTAAATCAGCTAATAAAAAAGAAAAAGCTCCAACCCAAATCAGGAGCTTTTTTTGTGCGCTCGATTTTCTTAATATTCTTTCTTTATTAAGATTTCACAAACAATTCAAAAAACAAGCGGTTTAAATTTAGAGCATCTCATCTAAAAATAGTTTGTTTATGGAAAAGCAGAAAATTACTTTAAAAGGAATATGGGGCATTTTAAAAGCATCGTTTACAGGATTTACCAATCATAAGGTAACGAAACTTAGTGGCTCACTGGCCTATTATACTGTATTTTCTATGGCGCCTTTGCTTGTGGTAATTATTTCTCTATGTGGCATATTTTTAGGTAGGGAAATAGCTGAAGGACAGGTTTATGCCCAGCTTGAAGGATTCTTAGGTAGGGAATCGGCCATTTCCTTACAACAGTTAATTAAAAATGCTTATCTGGACGGAAAAAGTACCATTGCTTTAATTATCGGTATCGTTACCCTGTTAATTGGGGCAACAACCGTTTTTGGCGATATCCAGGATTCCATCAATACCATTTGGGGATTAAAACCTAAGCCTAAAAGAGGTTGGGTGAAGATGTTACAAAATCGTTTTTTATCTTTTTCGGTCATTGTAAGCCTGGGTTTCGTGTTATTGGTTTCGCTTGCCGTTACTTCTGTATTAGATGCTTTTAGCGGTCGCCTACAGGCCAGATTTGCCGAGGTATCTGTTATTGTGTTTTATATTATTAACCAAATTGTAACGCTGGCTGTTATTTCTTTGATATTTGGTGTAATATTTAAGGTATTACCTGATGCGATTATTAAATGGCGTGATGTAGTTGCCGGTGCAATAGTTACTGCGGTTTTATTTATGATCGGCAAGTTTGCCATCTCTATTTATATTGGGCAAAGCAATGTAGGCAGTACTTACGGTGCAACGGGCTCATTAGTGGTTGTGCTTTTGTGGACTTACTATTCTTCCATCATTTTGTATTTTGGCGCCGAGTTTACCAAGGCTTATGCCGTTGCTTTCGGTTCAGAGATTTATCCTTCACATTATGCGGTAACTACAAAAGAAATTGAAATAGAAACCGATGGTAAATCCATTCAGGATAATCATCCTGAAATTAAAGAAGAAGTGAAAAAGGCATAGTTATTCGCCCCAGGCAGTAATCATTAATTTTCTTTGTCCGCCATGATTTCGATGTTCGCAAAGGTAAATGCCCTGCCAGGTGCCAAGCGCTAACCTGCCATTTCGGATAGGGATACTTACAGAATTTCCTAAAAGTGCAGATTTTAAATGTGCAGGCATATCGTCCGATCCCTCATAGTCGTGCTCATAATCGGGATCGTTTTCCTTTACCATTTTATTAAAGAACATTTCAAAATCTACCCTTACTGTAGGATCTGCATTCTCGTTAATCGTTAGTGAAGCCGAGGTATGCTGTATGAAAACCTGGCAAATTCCAATGTTAATCTCGCCAATTTGGGGCAAGGCATCCTCAACCTCGTCGGTAATGATATGGAAACCTCTTCTTCTTTCTCTTAAGGCTAAGGCTTGTTGGTATATTTTCATTTGAATTAATTCTCTATGATTTTGATGAAATCCTTTTCACTAGGTAAAACAGTTAAATACTTACTTGCGAAGATTTGTTCATTGTTTTCAGGAAGTGTATATCTTACTACAGATTCACTTTTATCCTGGCAAAGAATAATACCGATGGTTTTG
Organism: Pedobacter suwonensis; assembly: GCF_044762335.1. Classification (GTDB taxonomy): domain Bacteria; phylum Bacteroidota; class Bacteroidia; order Sphingobacteriales; family Sphingobacteriaceae; genus Pedobacter. Next base: position 49,113 of record NZ_JBIWEB010000006.1, read on the forward strand.
TTTTCATCCTCAAGTTTTACTTCTCTGTCAAAATAGTTCACATACATCTGCATCTGACCAATGTCCTGATGTTTGAGTTCTCCTATTTTTAAATCGATAAGTACAAAACATTTTAAAATGCGGTTGTAGAAAACTAAGTCTATTTTGAAATGTCTTTCTTCAAAGGTTATTCTTTTTTGACGGGCTACAAAGGTGAAACCATTACCGAGTTCTAATAAGAAATGTTCAAGCTTATCAATTAATTTTTGCTCTAATTCACTTTCTGAATAAAAACTTTGTTCTGGTATACCTAGAAATTCAAGTACGTAAGGATCTTTTATTAAATCCTTGTTCTTTTCAATTATTTGTCCCTTTTTCCCCAGCGCTAATACTTCTTCTCTATTTTTACTAAATGCTAAACGGGTGTACAGTGCGGAGTCATATTGACGTTGGAGTTCGCGTAAGCTCCAGTTATTCTTTATAGCCTCTATTTCATAAAAATTACGCTCATTCGCGTCCGTTATCCGCATTAATTTAAGATAGTGAGACCAGGTGAGTTTGAATTGTCTGGGCGGTACCTGCTGGATTGAATTCGTAGATTCTTCGGAAATCTCATTGTTTTTGAATTCGTCAGACAGTGTCTGACGAATTGAATAATTAAGGTAAAAGTACCTCATTTGCTTTAAATTTGTTTCAGAGAAACCCCTGCCAAATTCTGAGGTCAACTTTTCTGCAAGCTCAATCAAAATTTGTTTACCATATTCTGCCTTTGCTTTGCCTCTCTGCTCTTCTTCAACAATCATTCTGCCAATTTCGAAGTAAGCAGTAGCCATTGTGTTATTAATGGTTTGTGCTACATTTTGCCTCGCCTGGTTAAGCAGTTCAATAACTTTAGTATATAAATTTTGCTTTTCAACTTGCATTTTGACAACAATAAAATATATTCAATCTTTCGGAATTAAGCATTTTATCAAATGAAATTAGTTTTTAAGATTACTTCAAAAACTCCACATTCCAGATTTTCTCTGCTTTTCTGCCTATTAACCAAAATGATGCAGCCAGTACCGAAAAAAACAAAGCTTTGTGCCAGCTATCCCAGAAATATTCGAAATAACGTGTGTAAAGGTTGATGAATAGAAATGTAATGCCAAATTCTCGGGCAATATCATCATGATACTTTAAGCCAAAGAGTGTACTGGCTACACAAATGGCGGCAGAAATTAAAGCCCAGTAAAATAAGCTCAACTGCCTTACCTGATACCATTCTTCGAGGTTGGCGAAATTCCCAAATACCGATAATGCCCAAAGCGATACAAACAAATAAACCATACCCGCGATATAGGTAACCAGAAAGAAATTTTGCGTTTTCGGAAAAGCCTTCATCATGAAGGATGCCGCGGTTAATGAGGCGCCAAAAATCACAAAACGCAAAGGATAATTCATCCCGAGGAAATAATAATTCCAACGGCTTAAATAGCCGGTTTCAGTACCAAACCAGGCACCCAGGGAGATTAAGGCAAAAATCCAGATCAAACGCGAGTTGAAGACATAACCTAAAGCCCCATAAATAAAAACAGATATCAATATCAGGATAGAGAAATTGCCTGAACCATTATCAACTGCCTTCCCAAAATAAGCGATGGCATTTGCCGTGAGCAGAATAGCAGAAAATACAATGGCTTCATTGCTAAATTTTAGGTGCGCGAGTTTCTTTTTCCGCTTGAAACCTAAAATGTAAAGCCATGCCGCCAATCCGCCTGAAACAATAGCAATCACAATATTTGGCGTATTATAAACCCGCTTTAAATAGTTAAGGATGGAATTGTCAATAAGGAGTGATCCCAATGCAATAAAACCACAAGCCAGGGCTACCCAAAAAGCATATTGTGCCAGGCGTAACCAATCGAAGTTTTTGGCTTCATAGCTTTTACGAAGTTTATTTCCTGTTTCAGGGTCGATTAAGCCATCGTTTTGCCATTGCTCAATCATGTCATCAAGAAACTCACTTTTCTCTCGGTCAACTTTCATAGGATCGGTTATACACGAAGATATAAAATTATCTCTTCATTGCGATGAGGTACCACGAAGCAATATTGATCATGAGCGGGTTTTTAGGATTGCTCCAAAAAAAAGGACAGGCTAAAAATGAAAAAACATTCCCGCATTGAAGATCGCTGTTAAATAACCTCCCTAATCTTCTTATTGTTTCCTACAATCCAAATAACGTCACCCTTGTCAAATACAAAATCTGATGAGGGGTTTAAGATGCGGTCGGCGCCCCTTTCTATACCCACTATTAAAGCTTGCGCTTTTTCCCGGATCCCTGCATTCCTGATGCTCAAACCATAAACCGGCGATTCGGTATGCACAACAACCTTTTGCAGGGTCATTTCTTTATCCGGAAAATTATTTTCTTCGGTTGTTTCTGGCGCATTAACTTCTAAAAGTGTCTTGACAGCTGCAAGTTGGTCATCTGCGCCGATCAATAACAATTTATCGTGTGGATAAAGCCGCTCATCTCTGCCCGGTGTTGGGATATTATTTCTCCCGCGTTCTATCAAGGCAATATTTACCCCGTATTTTTCCCTGATCATTAATTCCGTTAATGTTTTACCAACTACCTCAGATTCAGGAGAAACCCTGAGTTCTGTTAAGTGGGTGTCCCAGGGTAAAATATCTGGTTTCTGATTTTCCCTCGCATTTAAGTTCAATATGAACCGTCTTTCCAGTTTATCGTAAAATGACTGAAGTTTTCTGGAAAATATAACCATTCCCAGTACAATTAAAGCCAAAGCAATCAAGGCCGCGATCCAGGTATTAAAAAACTGATACATCAAAAATCCAACGAAAAATATGCCGAGCGCAACCCTGAAAAATTCGATTGCGATCAATGGTCCGCGGGTATATTTTTTGTTTAACCAAAGGTGAGCGTATGCTGTACGTTGGATCCTTCGGATAGATAAGGCCCATAAAAATGGCGACATCAATATAAAAGATACCACCACGCTGATGATAATGGAAGTTAAACTGTTTGCAATGTTGCCCGCAATAAACGGTTGTACATAACGGTAAGCCAGAAAGATTATCGCAATGATAATTACGGAATGGATTATAGTATTAAAGATGTACGAGCGTAATAAAACCTTCCAATCGCTCAAAGTGGTAATCCCCTCGGTACTCGAGCTATATCTTTCGATACCATCAAGCCATTTTTTTGGTAAAATACGGTTCAAATACTGATAAAAAGGTTCGGATAGCTTAATTAGATAGGGGGTTGTGAATGTGGTAACTGCCGCTGCTGCTACGGCGATCGGGTAAAGAAAATCGCTTGTTACTTTTAGGGTTAATCCTAATGAGGCAATGATGAACGAAAACTCACCAATTTGTGCCAAACTCATACCCGATTGTACTGAAGTTTTTAATGGCTGTCCGGACAATAATGCACCTAAAATGGTAAAAATGATTTTACCGAAAATGATAACCACAGTAGCTACTAAAATAGGAACAGCGTATTTAACCAGCATAGCAGGATCAATCAGCATACCAACTGAAACAAAGAAGACTGCGGCAAATAAGTCTTTTACTGATTTTGTTAGATGCTCTATTCTTTCAGCCTGGGTAGTCTCAGCTAAAATAGAACCCATAATAAATGCACCAAGGGCAGGAGAGAAGCCAACTTTATCAGCCAGTAAAACCATTACCAGACACAAAGCCAACGATACCACCAGCATGGTTTCGTCATTCATTAATTTTTTGGTTGCTTTAAGAAATGATGGAATTAAGAATATTCCGCCTAAGAACCAAAGTACCAGGAAGAAAGCCAGTTTTAAAATAGAATACAGCATTTCTGTACCTGCCGATTGCTGACTAACTGCAAGGGTAGAGAACAATACCAGGAGGAGGATAGCTACTAAATCTTCAACGATTAAAATTCCGAAAACCAGACCGGCAAACTTTTTATGCTTTAAACCAAGTTCTTCGAAAGCCTTAATGGTAATCATGGTTGATGAGATGGATAGGATTCCACCCAAAAACAGGCTGTCCATATCTTTCCAGCCCATGGCTTTCCCCACCAGGTAGCCGGCCAGGATGATAAATAATACTTTTACAATGGCCGTGATGGAAGCAGAACCTCCTACTTTAACCAGTTTTTTAAAGCTAAATTCCAGCCCTAAACTAAATAAAAGGAAAATAACTCCAATTTCGCCCCAAATGTTAATGCTTTTCGTATCGGTAACAGATGGAAAAAAATCTAAATGTGAGCCAACCAATAAGCCAGCCAATATATAACCCAAAACAAGGGGCTGCTTAATTTTTTTAAATATGAGTGTGGTTATCCCTGCGGCAGCAAGTATCAAGCCTAAATCAGCTATTAAATCAGGTAAGTGCATCTATAAAAATGAGTAATGGTGATAAATAATCTATCTTCGGACATCGTATGTATCCGGACAGGTATTAAATTTTTAATAAGATAAAATTATCTACCAAAAAACGTGTTTTGGATAGAGCATTTTAAACAAACACCAATAATTATACCTTAATCTTTTGATTATAACTTTGGTATTAACGATTTTGTTCTTAAGAAGAGGGAATAGCAAAAAAGTGATCGGTACAAGAGCGCCAAAAGATATTTTTAAAGGAGAAATACCAATAGAATCTTTTTGCAGGCTTTCGTTATCCTGATTCAAATTTGAATGCTGTCTGATGACTTTTTTGTCTGTAACCGAGCTTGTTTTCGTATATTTTGATTGTAGCTCACCTCTTTTCTTTTGCGATGCGATACCCGCAAAATTTATGGAAAGCGATAGAAATAAAACGATATAAAAAAGCCTCATTGCCGCTAATATAGCGAAAATAAGGCTTTTTTGAAAGGGAAAATTAGTAAAACTGACTGAATTATGCTTTTTGAATTGGATTACTAAAATTGAAATTTATAAATATTACCACTTAAGTTGTGCGTCGTACTGATCTGATTGCTATCGGATCAGCATGACGAATTCCGTTGAAGACACTGTGATGATCTACCGATTAAAATAAGCCAACGTAGCTTCCTTATCTTTTTGCAACTGAACAGTTAAAGCCTCTAAACCGGTAAATTTTACATCGTGGCGTAGGAATTTCAGGAAGTTCATTTTAATATCCTGACCATAAATTTCCTGGTTAAAATCAAAAATATTCACCTCAATATTCCTGGTCATGCCGTTAATGGTTGGTCGTTGACCGATGTAGGCCATGCCTTTATAAGTCCGCAGTCCGGAGTCCGGAGTCGGAAGTCCGCCTGTCGATTGCAAATCCTCTTTAAATTCCGAACTCATCTCTACCGTAACTGCATAAATGCCATCGCCTGGAATCAGTTTATAAATTTCTTCTACAAAGATATTGGCCGTTGGGAAGCCAATTGTTCTGCCTATTTTATCACCTTTAATCACCCTGCCAAAAATAGAGAAAGGGTAGCCGAGGTAATCGTTAGCCAGCTCAACATCACCGGCCAGCAGTGCCTGCCGTATCTTCGTTGAACTTACTGCCACATCGTGGATATCCTGTTCCATAATTTCTTCAACGGTAAAGCCGAAATGTGTACCGGCAGTTTTTAAAACGTTTAAATTGCCGGAACGGTCTTTACCAAAACGATGATCATAACCAATAATAATGTGTTTGGTGCCTATATTGTCAACCAAAATATTTTTAATGTAATCTTCTGGTAGTTGGTTGGAGAAATCGCGGGTAAAAGGCGTAATAATCAGATGATCTACACCTAACCGGTTTAAAATTTCTGCTTTTTCATTAATGGTATTGATCATTTTCAGGTCCTGGTTTTCAGGATCGATAATCATTCTTGGATGCGGGAAAAATGTTAAAATTACGCTTTCCCCATTGTCGGCCTTTGCCTTTTGTACCAGTTGTTTGATGATTTTTTGATGTCCGAAATGTACACCATCAAAAGTACCGATGGTTACAATGGCGTTAGCTAATTTTTTAAATTCCGAAAGGTTATTGTATATCTTCAATGGGATAAGGATTAATGTAATGCATGGCGTTTTACTACGCCGCCTTTTAAATCGGCAATTTGCTGTTGTATTACAAAAGCGTCTGAATCAATTTGCCTGATGGCGGTCTGCAATTTGCTCATTTCCAGTTTGGTAACAACGGTAAAAATAATATCAATATCTTTTTTTTCTCCATATCCACCCTCGCCTTTATAGATGGTAACACCACGTTTCATATCGTTAATGATAAAATCCTTGATGGCCTCCTGATGGTCTGATATAACGGTGACCCCAGTGTACTGTTCCAAGCCATTTACGATAAAATCGATCGTACTTGATGCTGATAAATAGGTTAAAATGGCATAAAGTGCCGTTTCGATATTTAAGAAATAGGCAGCAAAGGCAAAAATGATGATATTTAAAATCAGGATAATATTTCCAACGGTTAAAATGCTGTTTTTACTGATATAAAGCGCTAAAACTTCTGTGCCATCAATTACACAGCCGCCACGCATCGCTAAACCAATCCCACCGCCTAAAAACAGGCCTCCAAAAAATGCAATCAGCAATTTATCGTGCGTAATGGGTTGGAAAGGCAGAATAATTAGCGCGATTGAAAGCGTAGCAATCGCAATAGCCGTTTTGAGTGCAAAGCCTTTACCAATCTGCCTGTAACCTAAAATAACAAAGGGAATGTTGATGATGGCAATAAGGTATGATAAATTCCAGCCTGTTAAGGTGCTAACCAACAGGGAAATACCGGTAACACCACCATCAATAAAATGACTGGGCATTAAAAAGCTTTTTAAGCCAAAACATGCCGAGGTTACACCTGCAATTATTAAAAGGATTTCTTTAATAAACCTGGTGTTCCTGTTTTTGATATGGTTCATACAATTGCTTCGGTTTTAGCTTCTTCTTTCTTGTTACGAATATAATTAACAAGTTCTAATACCTCAAACGCATCTTTTAGCATAAAGTTTCCGCTTCGGGTACGGGTTAGTTTAGAAAGATAAGCTCCGCTATTTAAAGTTTTACCGAAATCGGATATCAATGAACGGATATAGGTACCTTTACTGCAAACAATCCTGAAATCGATTTCAGGGAGTTCGATCCTGGTAATTTCAAATTCCGGTACACTTACAAAACGTTTTCGTAACTCAACTTCTTCGCCCAGTCTGGCTTTTACGTATAAACGTTCGCCATTTACCTTTACTGCTGAGTGCGCAGGAGGATATTGTTCGATATCGCCAATAAATGGTTGGCAGGCTGCATAAATTTCTTCTTTGGTAATGTTGCTGATATCGAATGTTTCATCAACCTCGGTTTCCATATCGAATGATGGGGTAGTAGCACCTAAAATCATGGTGCCGGTATATTCCTTCTCTTCAGCCTGAAAAGTATCGATCTGTTTGGTCAGCTTGCCTGTACATATAATCAACAGGCCTGTAGCGAGCGGATCTAAAGTTCCGGCATGGCCAACCTTTAATTTTAGCGGTTTTAAAGAATTACGGATTTTGCCCACCACATCAAATGAGGTCCATTTGTATGGTTTGTTAATTAAAAGCAATTCGCCTTCAGCAAAATTGAAATCTTTGAATTTAGGATTTTCAGTACTCACAAATCTTTTTTGCGCAAAGATACGGATTCAATATTGTTTTTTAACACATGTGAAAAAGATGCACACCTGTTACAATTATTGTATCAACCTGTGGTTAATAGTTTCGGATTATATAATCTGTAAATTATGTCCGCTTAGCAAAAGGATGATAATAATTAAACCTGCTGCAATCCTATACCATCCAAAAACTTTGAAACCATGTTTGTTCAGGTATCCGATAAAACTTTTTATCGCTAAAAGTGCTACAATAAATGCAACAACGTTTCCGATAATCAGCAGGTTGGTTTGGTCATGCGTAATGGTGTGTCCTTCTTTATAAAAGTCGTACAATTTTTTAGCAGTTGCAGCAAACATGGTGGGTACTGCCAGGAAAAACGAGAATTCTGCTGCCACTTTTCTGCTTAATTTCTGACTCATTCCGCCCACAATAGTTGCTCCAGAACGTGATACACCTGGTAGCATGGCAATACATTGGAAGAATCCGATTTTAAGCGCCGTTAAATAGCTGATTTCCTCTTCTTCATTAATGGTTGGTTTGTTAAACCATTTGTCTACAAATAATAAAATAACACCTCCGATTAACAATGAAATACCAACGGCCATCGGGCTTTCTAATAATTCGTCGATTTTTTTGCTCAATAACAAACCAAATACGGCTGCGGGAATAAAGGCTACCAGCAATTTAATGTAGAAATTTATCGATTTAAAAAACCTTTTGAAATAGAGTATAAGCACCGAAAGTATCGCACCCAGTTGAATCACAATGGTAAAAAGTTTTACAAATGGTTCTGAGGCAATGCCCATAAGCGATGATGCAATGATCATGTGGCCTGTGCTCGATACAGGTAAAAATTCGGTTAATCCTTCAACAATGGCAAGGACTATAGCTTCAAAAGCGTTCATAATTTTTTAGGAAAGAAAAGTAATAAAGAAAATGCTCAATCAATCAATTAATTAAGCATTTTAATATTCCTAATTGGATAAATTTATTTTTTTAAGATGGCATAAATACCAAAAGCGAAACCTGCCAACACCACCATCGGCGCCAGTAAAGTTCTTCTGAAATCGTAAATATCACCAGTGCTGCCCATCATCAGGATAAAACCAACTGCTACGATTGCAATGCTGATTAACAACAACTGATAATTTTTTTTGGTGAAAACCAATTCGTTTTTAACGTCCTTTACAACCGGACCTGTTTTTTTTTCTGCCATTATCTATAAAGATGATAAGATTTTAAACGTAAATATCTGCTTACTGCAAACCATGTACTAATTCCTGTTATAAAAATACCCACAATTAGAAGGCCTATAAATACAAAGCCAAATTCCTGGTAGTTATTTAAAATAATAATTTCAGGCACCTCTTTGCGGGCGTAAATTAAAGTAGCCAATAAAATAATAATGGCTATAAATGCCGCAATTAAGCCATGTAAAGCCGCATACAGTAAGAAAGGACGTCGGATAAAATTTTTCGTTGCACCAACCAGCTGCATACTTTTAATTAAAAATCGCTGCGAGTAGATTGCTAATCTTATGGTGTTGTTAATCAGTGCTATTGAAATAATTAATAGTAGTGCCGCAAAGGCTAAAATAATTAAACCGATGGTGTTGATATTTTTGTTTACCATATCAATTAAAGAACTCTGGTAAACTACTTCTTTCACTACAGGATTTTTAGAAATACTGGTTTTTAAAGCCTCGATACTTTTATTGTTTGCATATTCTGCTTTTAAGTACACATCAAAGGTAGAAGTTAGTGGGTTGTATCCCAGAAAATTAACAAAATCCTCGCCTAAATCCTGAGTTAAGTTTCTGGCTGCAAGCTCTTTATTTACATATTGGGTCTGCTTTACCGCCGGGTTGGCATTCAGTTCTTTCTGGAAAGCCAAAACATCAGCTTCTTTTGCGCCTTCATCAACAATAATGTTTAAAACAATGTTTTCTTTGACGTAGTTAGATAGGTTTTTGGCGTGTACAAGTACTAAACCAAGTAATCCAAGCATTAATAAAACCAAGGCAATACTGATGATAGTAGAGATATAAACGGTTTTGGTTTTCTTAGATGCATCACTTACTTCGAATTCTTCCATGTATTTCATTTTTGTTTCTGCGAAAATATAAATTATACCTGATAAACGCCAATTAATGAATGTTAAATGAATACTAACGTACGCGATCTGCTTTTAGTTTGAAGATTAAATCTTCAATCAAGGTGGTCCTTTTTCTAAAGACGGTACGAAATTTGTCAAAAAGGCGTTAATTATGGATATCGTAAAACTAAATTTAACTATGAACAGACAAATTACCATTTTTAGCCTATTCTTTTTTATCGCTTCTACATTGATTTCCTGCAAAAAAGACACTACTTCTTTAAAAGCCCAAATGATGGGTAAATGGACATTAAATAAAATTGTAACTTCTGGATACACCGCTGAAGAAACTTTGAAAGATCCAAAAAAAATGAACGGAACGGTTAATTATGGTACTTCAAGTGATTATATCGACTTTAAGTCAAACAATGATGACCAGGTAGAGTTGAGTTTATCAGGAAACAGGACCATCGGAACTTACGTAATCATATATTCTGATCAGTTTAGCATGGATATTAACGATGGCTTGAATTATTGTAAGGTAAACAGTATTACGGCAAACAAACTAGAGTTTACGGCTAAAATTGATAAAACTAACGTAACCAAAGTATATTCTTTATCAAGATAAGAACTTAATCCCCCAATTATTTGCTGCGCCATTGGTTTGAAGATCAATGGCGCTTTTTTGTGGTTTTGGATAGAAGCTTTGGTCTCGGGTTTTACGAACTTACACCGAATAGCAAATAAAGATTTACCATAGCAAAGGTTTATCATAATCTTAATCTACTTTGAATTTGTCACTTTGAGCCTGTCGAAACGCTTCGTAAGATATTTAAGTCAGATCCTTCGACAAGCTCAGGATGACAATTCCGTATTCTATAGATACATTATTTTAATAGAAAATCATTTTTGATGGGTAAATCAATATTTAGGTATTAAATTATTGTGCTTTCAGTTGTTCCAACTAACAAAACATAATTTAGATTTCACTTATCTTGAATGCTCCGATAGTCAGATGGAAACATCTGACTACACGAAAGAATTGCAGATTTTAGTCTTAACTTGTTCTCATTCTGCATTTCTATCTAGTAAATATTATCCTGAATCTCCTTTTTTAAGCCCCTTAATTTCCGTATTTTCGCCCCTTTAAACATTTAAAACTTGCAATGGATTACCAATTCAAAGAAATAGAGCAAAAGTGGCAGAAATTCTGGGCAGATCATCAAACTTTTAAAGCCGAAAGCAATTCTGAGAAACCAAAATACTATGTGTTAGATATGTTTCCTTATCCATCAGGAGCAGGCTTACACGTTGGGCACCCGCTGGGTTACATTGCATCAGATATTTTTTCGAGATATAAACGCCTTAAAGGCTTTAATGTATTGCACCCGATGGGTTACGATTCGTTCGGTTTACCAGCAGAGCAATACGCCATACAAACCGGGCAACATCCTGCTATTACTACTGAAGCTAATATCGCTACCTACCGCAGGCAGTTAGACCAGATTGGTTTTTCTTTCGATTGGAGCAGGGAAGTGCGTACCAGTGAACCATCATATTACAAATGGACACAATGGATTTTTATGCAGTTGTTTAATTCCTGGTATAACATCGAAAACGACAGGGCCGAGGACATTAGCACGCTGATCGAAAAATTCAATGCATCAGGTACCGCTGATGTAAAAGCGGTATGCGATGAAGATACCAGGGTATTTTTGCCAAGTGATTGGGCAACCTTTACAGAAGAAGAAAAACAGATCGAATTGTTAAAATACCGCCTAACTTACCTGCGTGAAAGTACGGTAAACTGGTGCCCGGCATTGGGGACTGTTTTAGCGAATGATGAAGTGAAAGACGGTTTTTCTGAGCGAGGCGGATTCCCTGTTGAGCAAAAGAAAATGATGCAGTGGAGTATGCGTATTACCGCTTATTCAGACAGGCTTTTGCAAGGTTTGGATACCATCGACTGGCCGGAACCGATTAAAGAAATGCAACGCAACTGGATTGGTAAGAGCGTTGGGGCATCAGTTAAATTCCAGGTGGAAGGAAATGATAAGCAGATTGAAGTATTCACCACCCGTGTAGATACTATTTTTGGTGTTTCGTACCTGGTATTGGCCCCGGAACACGAATGGGTTGCCGAATTGACCACACCAGAACAAAAAGAAGAAATTGCAAATTATATTGCTGTAACCAAAAAGAAATCGGAATTAGACCGTATGGCTGATACCAAAACGGTATCGGGTGCTTTTACGGGTACTTATGTGATTAATCCGGTAAGTGGTGAGCGCGTGCAGTTGTGGATTGCGGATTATGTATTGGCAGGCTATGGAACCGGTGCGGTGATGGGGGTTCCGAGCGGCGATCAGCGCGACTGGTTATTTGCCAAACATTTTAATTTGCCGATTGTACAGATTTTAGATGCACAGAAAGATATCGATGTACAGGCAGACCCAACAAAAGAAGGAAGATACATTAATTCTGGTTTTATTAACGGAATGGAATACAAAGAGGCGGTTGCCTTTTTGAATAATTGGTTGGAAGAACGTGGTGCAGGCAAGGCAAAGGTAAACTTCCGTCAGCGTGACGCGATTTTTGGACGCCAGCGTTATTGGGGTGAGCCTATTCCGGTTTATTTTAAAGATGGATTGCCTTATCTGGTTAAGGAAGAAGAACTGCCATTGTTGCTTCCTGAAATTGATAAATATTTACCGACCGAAACAGGTGAACCACCATTGGCCAGGGCCGAAAACTGGTTGCCTAAAGATGGCGGACATTATGAATTAAGCACCATGCCGGGGTGGGCCGGAAGCAGCTGGTACTGGTACCGTTATATGGATGCCAATAATAACAACAATTTTGCCTCAAAAGAAGCAGTTGAATATTGGAAAGATGTGGATTTGTACATCGGTGGTTCTGAACATGCAACCGGCCATTTATTGTACAGCCGTTTCTGGAATAAATTTTTGAAAGATTTGGGTTATACCAAAGAAGAAGAGCCTTTCAAAAAACTGATTAACCAGGGGATGATTCAGGGTAGGAGTAATTTTGTTTACCGCGTTAACGACGAGAATGGAAAACCTACCAATACCTATGTATCTGCTGGTTTAAGAAAAGAATATAAAACCTCGGCATTACACGTTGATGTGAATATTGTTGAAAACGATACTTTAGACCTAACTAAATTCAAAGCCTGGAGAGAAGAATATGCCAATGCTGAATTTATTCTGGAAAGTGGAAAATACATCTGCGGTGTTGAGGTAGAAAAAATGTCGAAATCAAAATTCAACGTGGTTAATCCCGATGATTTGATTGAGCGTTATGGTGCCGATACGTTGCGTATGTACGAAATGTTTTTGGGGCCTTTGGAGCAGAGCAAACCCTGGAATACCAATGGAATTGAAGGCGTATTTAAATTCCTGCGTAAATTCTGGAGATTATTCCACAACGAGTCATGGGAATTCACCGTATCTGATGCTGAATCTACCAAAGCTGAATTGAAATCATTGCACAAAATCATTAAAAAGGTACAGGATGATATTGAGCGTTTCTCGTTCAACACTTCTGTATCAAGTTTTATGATTGCGGTAAATGAATTAACGGACCTGAAATGTAAAAACCACCAGATTTTGCAAGACATGGTGATTATTCTTTCACCATATGCGCCGCATATCTGCGAAGAACTTTGGGTATTATTGGGTAACGAAGCGGGAACTTTATCATATGCTGCCTTCCCAACATTTAAGCCTGAGTATTTAGTAGAAGATGAGTTTGCTTATCCGGTTTCTATTAACGGTAAAATGAAAATGAACCTGAATTTGAGCTTAACTTTAGCACAACCAGAAGTAGAAAGCATTTTATTGGCTGATGAGCAATTCCAAAAATTTCTGGATGGAAAGCCAACCAAAAAAATTATTTTCGTTAAAGGAAAGATTATTAATGTAGTGGTTTAAAGATAGAAGGCGGAAGGTAATAGGGTGGAAGGTTTTCCATTGCAATTGCCCTTAGAGAGGTGGAAGGCGGAAGGTTAATAGAGCCGAAGGTTTTCCTTGCAATCTCCTAAACTGGAAATATAAAAACCCGGGTTACGTTTCGTAATCCGGGTTTTTATATAATGGTATCGTCATTCCCGCGCAGGCGGGAATCTTAAAGCGTATTGCATTATGATTAAAAATGATGTGATTAATGACGCGACACTTCAGCACTGTTAATATAAAAAACAAACCCAAGCTGTATTTTAAAACTCGGGTTTTATTAGGTTATTTTGAGATTGGGTTTTAAGCCTTCCAGCCTTCAGCCTCACTAATCTCTTTTCCTTCTGTTTCCGCCAAATCTCCTGTTATTGCTCGCATTGCGAGGTTTGCCGCTCATATTGCCATCGCCACCTTTTTTTGCGCCACCACCGCCTTTAGATTGGGCTTGCGGTTTACGTTTTACCTGGTTTTTGGCTAACATACTTTCCCAGCTTAACGGATAGGGGTGATCATCAACAACCGGAAGCGTAATTTTAATCAGTTTCTGAATATCCAGCAGGTATTCGTTCTCTTCAGCATCACAGAACGAAATGGCAATACCATTTGCGCCTGCGCGGCCCGTACGGCCAATCCGGTGAACATAAGATTCAGGAATGTTTGGCAATTCAAAATTGAACACATGTGACAGCTGATCAATATCAATACCACGGGCGGCAATATCGGTGGCAACCAAAACGCGGATTTTCCTGTCCTTAAAATCTGTCAATGCCCTTTGTCTGGCATTTTGCGATTTATTGCCGTGTATAGCCGCCGCTTTGATCCCGGCATGGCCTAAATCCTTAACAATACGGTCTGCACCATGTTTGGTACGCGTAAAAACCAAGGCTGTCTGGATATTTTTATCTTCAAGAAGATGGATCAATAATTTCTTTTTATCTGGTTTGTCTACAAAATAAACCGATTGCACAATGGTTTCGGCGGTAGAAGAAATCGGAGTCACTTCTACTTTCGTCGGACTGGATAAGATGGTATTGGCCAATTTCTGGATTTCATCGGGCATGGTTGCCGAGAAAAATAAGGTCTGGCGTTTGGCAGGCAATTTAGCCACTACTCTTTTTACATCGTGGATAAAGCCCATATCCAACATTCTGTCAGCTTCATCTAAAACGAACAGTTCAATCGTATTCAGGTTAATAAAGCCCTGGTTCATTAAATCGAGCAAACGGCCGGGAGTGGCCACTAGAATATCAACTCCTTTTTTCAATGCCTCTACCTGCGAGAACTGGTTTACGCCACCAAAAATTACCAGATGGCGAAGATTTAAATTTTTGCCATAGGCTTTAAAGCTTTCCTCAATCTGGATAGCCAGTTCGCGGGTTGGTGTTAAAACCAATGCCTTGATATTTTTGGTTGCCTTGGTATTGATGTGTTTTTCGTGCAGTAACTGCAGCATCGGAATGGCAAAAGCAGCCGTTTTTCCGGTACCGGTTTGCGCGCAACCCAATAAATCTTTTCCTTTTAATATGGTTGGGATGGATTGCTCCTGTATGGGTGTTGGTTGTGAATAACCTTCGGTCTCAAGCGCCTTTAAAATTGGCTCAATGAGGTTTAAGTCTTTGAATAACATGTATGTTTTTTATAATTTATCGAAGAAGCTAGAACAATCAATTTGCTGAAGGACTAACTTGCGGAGAGAATATGCCATTCAGAATGGCAAGCCCTTATTCCTGCTTCGGTGGCAAAGATACGAAAAAAAGTGCCACTAGTATATTTTATGGTAAATCTAATCTGAATCTTGATTATCATACAATTTATGTTTTTAAATATTACATATAGTAATTTTTAAACAGTATTTTTCGGATTTTTAATTTGTAGTATAATTATTTTTATATGTATATTTATTATTATTTAAGTGTATTTTTTACACTAATGATTACTGGCTTTGAAAATACCGTTATGTAAACTATAAATTAAACAAGTTAAAACCTGTCTAACCAACTACCTATGAGAAAAAAACTACTTACCCGCAGAAGAAATCCATTCTTCTTCCATACCTGCCTTTTTTTGAAATTATCCCAACCGGGCGGATGGACTTTATAAATACTTCATCGTGAGCTGATTAAATAAAGCGATGCTACTGGGTTTATTAAGCCAGGTCGCATCGGATTATAAATACGCATTATTTAACTAATCAATATAAACCTATGAAACAAAATTTATTCTGTATCAGGAGGGGGTTTCTTCTCTTGTGTTTAGGGATTTTATTTGCACTTGGTGCAATGGCCCAAACAAGAATCACTGGTAAAGTTATTGCGAGTGATGACAAATTACCCGTTGTTGGTGCAACTATCAAAATCAAGAATGGAACCGGGGGTACGACTACAGATGCCAACGGAACATTCTCTTTAAATGCAAAACCTACTGACGTACTAGTGATTTCATTTATTGGATATGGAGGTAAGGAAGTAACGGTAGGTTCGCAAACCAGTATTACGGTTATTTTGCAGGCCGAGAACAACAATTTAACCGAAGTAGTGGTAACCGGTTATTCCGCTCAGAGAAAAAAAGATTTAACTGGGGCCGTTGCAGTAGTAAGTATGGATTTACTGAAAGCCCAACCCGCCGCAAGTGCTGTAGAGGCACTTCAGGGTAAAGCAACAGGGGTGCAGATTGTAAATGACGGTGCGCCCGGTTCCACACCACAAATCAGAATCAGGGGTAACAGTACCATTAATAATAACGACCCGCTTTATGTGATTGATGGAGTGCCTTTTGAAGGAAAGTTATCCTGGCTCAACCAAAATGATATCGAAAGTATGCAAGTTCTCAAGGATGCTTCTTCAGCTTCTATTTATGGGGCGCGGGCCAATAATGGTGTTGTAATTATCACGACAAAAAAAGGGGTATCCGGTGCACCAAAAATTACACTTGATTCTTATTATGGCACGCAGGTGCCAAGACGGAGCAGCTTTCCTGAAATGATGAATCCTCAGCAATACGCACAATATGTATTTGATGGATATACCAATGCGGGCAAACCGATTGCGGCAGGTAAAAACTATGGTTCGGGTGCTACCCCTGTATTGCCCGAATATTTAGTGGCAGGTTTAAAACTTGGCCAGGAGGTAACGGCGGCAGACGCAGACCCTGCCAGATATAATTACAGTCGTGATCCGAATTTATTTTACCAAATTACAAAGGCCAATAAAGAAGGTACCAATTGGTTTAGGGAAATTACGGAGGCTGCGCCTGTTCAAAATTATCAGCTTAGCGCTTCAGGTGGCGGAGAAAATGCAACTTATGCCGTTAGTGCGGGATACCTGAATCAAAAAGGCACGATAAAGTATACTGATTTTAAACGTTATAGTTTTAGATCCAATACGGGGATATCTGCGTTTAATAAACGTGTACGTTTTGGAGAGAATGTTCAGTATAGTTATACGGAAGGTTACGGATTCGGGGTTAACCCGAATACCCCAGGTGGTTACCAGGATCAGGGAAGTGCGCTAGGCTGGGCATACCGGATCCCTACCATTATCCCGGTTTATGATATTGCCGGAAACTTTGCCGGTAGTCGGGGTAGCCAGTTAGGTAATGCCGAAAATCCGCTTGCCTTTTTATACAGGGCAAAAGACAATGTCAATAAAAACAATTTCTTTTTTGGTAACATTTTTGGCGAGGGCGATATCATTCCCGGTTTGGTATTAAAAACTAATTTTGGTATACGTTATGAAAACTATAATGGTTTATCTATGCGTTATCCGAACCTCGAATTTTCTGAAGGTAATAATTCAAATAATTTGAATGAATATCAGGGATATAATACGGAATGGACCTGGACAAATACCTTAAATTATAGTAAAGTAATTAATGAAGAGCACAAAATAAGTGCATTAATCGGCACGGAGGCGATCAGGTCGAGATCCAGACAACTGAATGGAGGCCGTAATGATTTCTTTCTCTTGGGGAATCCTGATTATTATTACCTGACTACCGGTTCTTCAAACATTAACAACTCCAGTACCGGAGCAGTAGGGTCATTATTTTCCGTATTTGGTAAACTCGATTATTCGTTTAAAGATCGCTACCTGGCTAGTTTCACTATCCGTCGGGATGGTTCATCTAACTTTGGAGAGGCGAATAAGTATGGTAATTTTCCAGCGGTTAGTGCCGGATGGCGAGTATCTGAAGAGGAATTTATGAAGGGTGTTAAATGGATTACGGATTTAAAACTTCGGGGCGGATACGGAGAAACCGGTAACCAGCGGATACCACCATATAACTACATGAACAGGTACGAAAGTTCTATTGCCAATGCTGCCTATGCAGTTGGTGGTGGAAATGGCCTTATCACTGGTGTGCGCCAAAATGCTTATCAAAACCCCGATATCAAATGGGAAGCAGTAAAATCTTTAAATATTGGTCTTGATTTTACCCTATGGGGCGGAGCTATTGATGGATCTGTTGATTGGTATAACAAAAAAACAACTGATATGCTTTATCCTGTGCCGTTACCATCAAGTGTAGTTGGTTTAGGAAGTTCGCCATTCGTAAACATTGGCGATATGAGCAATAAAGGGGTCGAATTTAATGTGGCTTATCATTATGGAAGAAATGCAGATAGCCCTTTTAAATTTGACGTTGGTTTAAATTTTTCAAAAAACAACAATGAAATTGTAAAGCTGGCACCTGGTATTTTTAACCAGGTATATGGTAATTACAGGAGTTTACAAACCAGTGTACTACAGGAAGGTTCACCTCTTGGCTCATTTTTTGGCTATAAAACAGCAGGAATTTATCAGAGTACAACCGATATCCAAAATAATCCTTCTTATGCTGGCGCAAGGGTGGGTGGCTTACGTTATCAGGATATTAATGGTGACGGAGTAATTGATCCGAAAGACCGCACCATAATTGGAAATCCAAATCCTGATTTCACCTATGGGATCAACCTAAATGCATCTTACAAAAACTTCGATATTTCTGCTTTCTTATATGGTGTGCAGGGAAATGACATTTTTGAGGCTACCCGTTATTTTACCGATTTTCCTTCCTTTGATGGTGCAAAAAGTGTTAGATTACTTAATGCATGGAGTCCAACCAATACCTCAAGTCTGATTCCATCTTCTTATGCAGGCGCTTCAGATCTGGAGTTTGCATCTTCAAGCTATTACATCCAGAAAGGAAGCTTTTTGAGGTTGAAAAATTTACAAATTGGCTATTCTATCCCAACAGCAAAAGTTTTTGGTCAAAATTCCGGTATCAGTAAATTAAGGGTATATGTGAGTACAAGTAACTTATTTACCATTACAAAATATACAGGCCTGGATCCGGAGATCAGTCAGATTGTAGACACTTTTACTGCTCCGGGAGTAGATCAAGGGGTTTATCCGTCACCACGTCAATTTTTAATCGGTATTAATGTTGGATTTTAATTAAAAGATATCAAGATGAAACATATAAAGTATATTCTTCTTTCCTTATTAATTTGTATTACGTTTTCATGCAAAAAGGAATTTTTAACAGTTCAGCCTCAAGGTCAACTCTCAGAAGACCAGCTGATGAGCCAGGATGGAGTTGAGGGGCTTTTAATAGGTGCTTATGGCCTTTTAAATGGAAACGTGAACGGTACCTGGGGCAATTATGGGGCGGCACCGAGTCAGTGGTTATTTGGCGAGGTCGCCTCAGATAATGCACATAAAGGAAGTAGCACAGGTGATCAGCCACCCATGAACGCCATTGAACAGCATTCGCCAACCAGCACAAACGATAACTTATCGAACCTCTGGGACCGGTGTTTTGAAGGAATCCAGCGTTGTAACAGTACACTAAGGGTTTTAGCGAGTCTGCAGTCCGGAGGCGGTTCAGGTAAATTTAGTGATGCCCGTGCAAAGGAAATCCAGGGAGAAGCCAGATTACTGCGTGCACATTATTATTTCTTTTTGGTACGGGTATTTAAATCAGTACCTTATGTTACAGAAGCCAGCAATGGTACTTTTGTTCCAAACGATAAGGATATTTATCCTAATATTATAGCCGATCTTCAATATGCTGTAGCTAATTTAAGTCCAACCAAACCCAAAAACCAAAAAGGAAGGGTTGATAAATATGCTGCCCAGGCTTATCTGGGGAAAGTTTATCTATACCAGAAAAAATATACTGAAGCGTACGATCTGTTAAATGCGGTAATTTTGGCTAAGGCAGATTTAACTACAATGCCTTATTCAGATAATTTCGACATTACCAAAGAGGATGGACCAGAAACGATTATGGCTGTTGAACATTCGGTTGGAACAGATGGTACAAGCGGAGATAATGGAAACGTTGGCGATATGCTTAATTTTCCCTATGGTAATGCACCAATTAACTGCTGTGGCTTCTTTCAACCTTCCATTGATTTAGCCAACTCTTTTAAAGTGAGTACTTTAGGTTTGCCATTGCTGGATGGAAGCTATCGCAATAATCCATATCAATCTGATTTGGGACTGACTGGTTCAGCTAAAGATAATTATGTGGTAGATAAAACGCTACCTTTAGATCCTAGAATTGAATCTACCATAGGAAGAAGGGGTGTTCCCTACCGTGACTGGGGTTTAATGGCAGGCGATACCTGGATTCGTGATTCCAGTAACGGAGGCCCCTTTATCGCTGTTAAAAATACCATTGATATTGCTCAGCTAACCAGCGGAACCGCACCGGGTGCTACCAACGTGAGCGGATTAAATGTGAATCTGATTCGTTTAGGCGATGTTTATTTAATGGCTGCAGAATGTGCAGTAGAAAAAGGCGATTTAAGCAGGGCTTTAACGCTGGTAAATGCCGTAAGGGCACGTGCCGCTAAAATAACGCCACAAACCATAAATGGAACGCCTGCAGCCGCGTATAAAGTAAGTCAATACCCGGCATTTCCCGATGATACTTATGCCAGAAATGCCGTACGTTTCGAACGTAGGTTAGAGTTAGCTATGGAAGGACACCGGTTTTTTGATTTGGTAAGGTGGGGTATAGTAAAACAGACCCTTGAGAGTTATTTCGCTTTTGAAGGCGGGTATTTTAACTACTTGAAAGGAATTAGTATAGAAAGCCGAGATGAATATTTCCCTTTACCGCAGGATCAGATAGACAGAAGTAAGGGAACGTTAAAACAAAATACCGGATATTAGGTGAATCGATAATTGAATACACTAGCGGAGCGATGATCAAAACATTGCTCCGCTGATGTTTTCTTACATGGTTTTTAAATCTATATTTTTTAATTGCGGGCTGAATAAGCAAATTGATACGCCCGAAGCTATCTGTTTTAAGAAATATTTCTTCATCCGGTTTCCTTTCTCTGCAGATTGAAAAAGCATCTTGCTCGGTGGGGTTAGGTAACTTTAATATGGCTACTGCGCTAAGTAAAATAAACCCGACCGACAGCGTTATCCCGATCTGAACGGATTTAATTCACACGTTTTGTGCTATCGGGATTAAGCAAAGGGCGGGACTACAGTAACCGAAACGGCACCGCAATTGCTTTCCATAAAAAACAGATGTTATAACAGTAATTTATTAATGATATTTAGATTAGCACTATATCTTTTAACATCTAAAAACTATTTATCTTCCTTAAATCTGCTGAAAACCAGCAGCGCTATTAAACAAAGCCCAAAACCTACCACGCCATTTAACCTTAACCCATAATCATTGCCCGGATCTTTACCATAAATGGTGAGCATGGCAAAAATGGCAATCCCCAAGGTTTGACCAAGTTTTACAAAAAGATATTTCACCGCGAAAAACATGCCTTCGTGGTTTTCACCTGTTTTCAACGTGTCTCTTTGTGCAATATCGGCCAGAATCGCAGTAGGTAAAATGCCAAGCGCTGCCAGTGGGAAAGAGGCTGATAATACCAGAATGTAAATCTGCGTATATGGCCCGAAAGGTAATTTACCTAAAAAGAAAATAGTGACGAAGATTAAACACAACACGCCAAAGGCAAGCAGTACAAAAGGCTTTTTGCCAATTTTAGCGGAACCAAAGTTTACCAGTGGATAAAATAGCAAAGATGCCATAACCATGGCGCCCATAAATTTGCCTCCTTCTGATTCCGGCAGACCCAATAAAACCGTGCAGAAGAACAATAAACCACTTGATATAATGCTCAGTGCCGTATAGAAGGCAAAATCAGATATGAGGTAGTATTTAAAATTACTGTTTTTAAAAGTACTTTTTATAGCTGGCCATAACGGAACGTGTGTAGGTTTGGCCACCGAAAATTCTTTTTCATTAATGAAAAGAATGGGTAATAACATCACCAATCCAGATAAGATGCACAAACCCCATATTGCGGCCTGAATGGCTTCGCTGCGGCTGCTTACATGAAAGTTAGCTTCAACCAGATCGGCAAAGTTATTGGTACAGGCCGATAAAATAATGCCGATAACAAAGCCCACCTGCTGGTAGCTGGATAACTTAACTTTTTGCTTCGGCGTATGGGTTACTTCAGCCAGCAAAGCATTATAGGGGATAATATAGGTGGTAACCGATATAAAAAATAAACAAAGTGTGATGGTGAGCCACCAGGCATTATGCAAACTTTCTGTTTTTTGAATGGGATAAAAAACCAATCCGCAGAAAAGCATAGCCGGCACAATGGCCCATTTCATAAAAGGCATTCGGCGACCGTTTTTATTGGTACTCGCATCGCTTCTTGAAGCGATGAAAGGGTCGTAAATGGCATCTACCAGTCTGCCTGAGGCCGCAATGATAGAAAGGATATTAAATGCACCCAACAAAACAAGCTGTGGTACCAAAGGTGTTAAGCCAGCGTTACTTGGTGGCAGGTAGACATAGGGAAGCATAACGATGATAATGTTGGTCATCGTACTCCAGCCAATCATACCGGCGGCATAAGCAATTTCTTGTTTTAAGGAGAGTGTTTTGTTCATTAATTTTTTAAAAAATGTTTTTTAAAACTCGCAGGTTTTTTGAAACTGTGAGGTTAAACCTTGTATGAATTATTTCTTATTAAACCACCTGCTTACAAAATAGATGACCAGAAATCCGGCAAAAATGTATAAACCATTAAGTGCTGCATTTTTATCATCAGCGTAAATGCTGAAAGCAACAAAAGTATAAGCTGCAATAAATATAATAGGCAATATAGGATATAATGGCACAGTATAAATGCTTTTTTTATCAAGATGTGCGGTTCTTTTGCGGAGAATGAAAATGGTTGCTGCGGAACTCGCCATACTAATACTTTCTAAGAAAATGGTATAGTTTAAAATTTTATCGAAGGTTTTCGCATAGAAAATAATCACCACCGAAATCAAGGTAAAAACGGTTAAACTAATGGTAATTACTTCTGTTTTTTTGTTCATCCTGCTAAAAATTTTTGGCAGAGCCCCTTCTTCGCCCATCGCAAACATGGCCCTTGGGTTGCTCAACAGATTCACATTCACATAACCCATTACCGAGAAAAAAATAATTACCGAAAGTGCGTTAAATCCGGCAGGACCAAATATTTTTGAAGCCAATATTGCCGCTATACTTTCGGCCGATTTTAATTCTTCGAAACCGATTACTTTCACATATGCATAGTTAATGGCCAGGTAAAGGGTCACAATAATGCTTAAACCTATAATAATGGAGCGCGGGATTACTTTTTTTGCCTCTTTAACTTCACCACCAAAGTTGATGGTTTGCGCATAACCTGCATAAGAGAAAGAAACGGCAATTAAACAAAGGCCTAATGCCTTTCCATAATCAGACCAGGTTGGTAAAGCTCCTGTTGCGGTTTTAAAAAACGGTATAACGGTTTGTGTTTGGCTACCAAAAAATACCGCACATATGAGCGTTAAAATCATCCCGATTTTAATTACCGTTAATATATTTTGCGTTTTGGCACTCGCTTTTAAACCCAACAGGTTAATAAAATAAAACACCAAAATGGTGGTAATGGCTATCGCCACCCTGGATGTTTCACTTTGTATGGCAGGTGGTAAAATAATCTTGCTCAGGTACTCTGCCCCGATAATAGATATGGCCGCTACCGATGCGGCGCTTGAAATAATCACAATACAATTAATAGCAAAGGCGATGGAAGGGTGGTAGGCTACAGAGAAAATTTTGTAATAGCCACCAGTTACAGGGAAACGCGATCCGATTTCGGCATAAGTTAATGCCCCGCAAAAAGCCACAAAACCACCGATAAACCAGGCCAGGTAAAACAATTCGGGAACCTGGGCCTTAGCCGCCACATTTACGGGAGTACGGAAAACACCCATTCCAATCACTAAACTCACCACAATCATGGATAAATCAAAGAGCGAAAGCTGTTTTTTTTGTTGCATTAAAAAGGGTTTTTGAATAATTGGATGAAGATAGGGAAATTATGTAAAGATGTTAGATGTCAGATGTTAGATGTGAGATGGGTGATGTGAGATGTAAGATAAGATGTAAGATGGAAAAGGGAGGATGGAGGCGAAACTTCTGGGTCATGGTCTTTTGGTTCATTGGTCATTAGTCACTAGTTTGTTGATCATTAGTTCATTGGTGCATGGTTGATAGCCAATGGATAAGTTAACAATTGACCATACAAAAACATAAGTAATTAATCTTCTCCTCACCATCATACTATGACTATCAAACAATCGTCCATATGCTACCAGGCCATTATCCATTTTAAATATGCCATCATCCATCTTTATGTTGAAACTTTCTTTTGTTTGCCTCACAGAATAAAACTATTATTGTATGATCATTCTGATGGATTATTTGAAAAATGTTTCTATTTCAATCATCAGGATTGTTTCTACAAATTCTTCATCACTTTGCAGATCAAAAAATGCAGGGTTTTTCATTGAAGAACAGATAAACATATTATGGCAGAAGTAATTTATAACGACGACAGTATCCGCTCATTGGATTGGAAAGAGCACATCAGGTTACGTCCGGGTATGTATATCGGTAAACTTGGCGATGGCTCTGCACAAGATGATGGTATTTATGTTTTATTAAAGGAAATTGTAGACAACTCTATTGATGAGTTTGTGATGGGAACCGGAAAAACCATCGAAATTACATTATCCGAGCAAAAAGTTAACGTTCGGGATTATGGCAGGGGCATTCCATTAGGGAAAGTAATTGATTGTGTAAGCAAAATCAATACGGGTGGTAAGTACGACAGTAATGCTTTCCAAAAATCGGTGGGTTTAAATGGCGTGGGTACAAAAGCAGTAAATGCATTATCGACCAGTTTTACCGTTCAATCGTACCGCGATGGAAAAACTAAAAAAGTAGAATTTTCTAAAGGTGAAATCGTAAATGAAAATCCGGTAATCGATACCACGCAACGTAACGGTACGGCCATTACTTTCTATCCCGACGAAAGTATTTTCAGAAATTATCATTACATCCCTGATTTTGTGGAAAGCATGGTTTGGAACTACGTTTTCTTAAATACAGGTTTAACGATAAATTTCAATAATCAGAAATATTTTTCAGAGAGAGGCCTTTACGACCTGCTTTCCAAATTCAATAAGCCCGAAGAAATCAGGTACCCGATTATTCACATGGTTGGTCCCGATATCGAAATTGCAATGACCCACGGGCAGCAATATGGCGAAGATTACCATTCATTTGTTAACGGACAGCATACCACACAGGGTGGAACGCATCAGGCAGCTTTCAGGGCAGCAGTAGTGAAAACGGTTCGCGAGTTTTTCAAAAAAGAGTTTGATGCAGCTGATGTGCGTTCATCCATTATTGCGGCCATTTCTATCCGCGTGCAGGAGCCTGTATTCGAATCGCAGACCAAAACCAAACTCGGATCTCAGAATATGGGACCGGAAGGCCCATCTGTAGCTACGTTCATCAATGATTTTGTTAAAAAAGAACTGGATGATTACCTGCACAAGAATCCGGATGTTGCCGATGCTTTGCTAAAAAGGATTATGCAATCAGAGCGGGAGCGTAAGGATATTGCGGGGATTAAAAAACTGGCTAACGACAGGGCTAAAAAGGCATCATTACACAATAAAAAATTACGCGATTGTAAAGTTCATTTCAATACCACCCACGAAAAGCGTTATGAAACTACCCTTTTTATTACGGAAGGGGATTCAGCCTCTGGTTCCATTACCAAATCGCGCGATGTAGATACACAGGCAGTATTTAGTTTGAAAGGGAAACCACTTAACTGTTACGAACTGACCAAAAAGGTAGTGTACGAAAATGAAGAGTTTAACCTGTTGCAACATGCTTTAAACATTGAAGATGGTTTAGATGGGCTTCATTATAACAATATCGTAATCGCTACTGATGCCGACGTGGATGGAATGCACATCCGTTTGCTCATGATGACTTTCTTCCTACAGTTCTTCCCTGACCTGGTAAAAGCAGGCCATGTATATATTTTGCAAACACCGCTTTTCAGGGTTCGGAATAAAAAGGAAACTATTTATTGCTATAGTGATGAAGAACGTAAAAATGCAATCGAAAAACTGGGTAATAAACCTGAAATAACCCGATTTAAAGGACTAGGTGAAATTTCTCCGGATGAATTCGGTTTGTTTATTGGCAAAGACATCAGATTGGATCCTGTTATTTTAAAAGATCAGACAATCAAAGGCCTGTTAGAATATTACATGGGAAAAAATACCCCAGACAGGCAGCAGCATATTATCCGTAACCTCAGAATAGAAAAGGATGAAGTAAATGAAGAACCTAAAGTAATTACAGAAGAGGTGGCTTAGTTTATCTCGGGTTTGTGTGTTCCACGAGCCAGTTTTTAATGAATGCATTAAAAGATCCTTCAATCGCGCATATTAAAGAAGTCGAGTTTTTAAAACTCGATTTCTTTGTTTAAGGGCTACGCTATCCTATCCATTGAATTAATCCAAAAAAAATGTCATCTACGAAGCAACGCCGGGTACCCGCAAAGGCTGAAGAGATCTTTAAACTATAATTACTCCTCGGGCGCATTCACTGTATTTTCCGGATGCTGAGGGGGCAATACATCTACCTTTTTTTCTACGATGGTGATTTTCGTAAATACAGCATATTTACTTGGAGAAATACCCCTGTCATATTTTTCTGCATAAGCCTGGGTAAATTCGGCGCCAAAATAGAGTATGATCGAGGTATAATAAATCCACAATAAGATCACAATGATGGAGCTGGCTGCTCCAAAAGCAGAACCCGGATTGCCTTTTTCAATATAGATACCGATCAGGTATTTACCCAAACTGAACAGGATAGCCGTAAATAGAGCGCCGATGATTGCCGATTTCCAACGGATAATTACATCCGGCAATACTTTGAAAATAACCGCAAAAACGGCTGTAACTGCGGCAAGGGTAATGACGTTGTTTAAAATATAAATCAGCAGGGCCATGGTGTCATTTGCAACCGGAATAACCTCATCTATTTCGCTTTGAGAAAGCAGGCTGGCCAGTTTGGAGCCTAAACCTACCACAATGCTATTGACCACGAGCGAAACCAGCAATAAAAAGCCCATGGAAACAATTAAAGAGAAAGACAATAAACGGTTGGAAAGCATTTTAAGCCAGCCTTTTTTAGGTACAGCCTTTACTTTCCAGATCATGTTGATGCTATCTTGTATTTCAATGAAAATAGCTGTTGATCCGATAATCAGCGTTCCTATACCAATAATTAAACCAATGGTAGACTGACCAGATTTATTGGCATGTTCTACAAAACCCTGAATTTGCGTAGCTGCATCTCTGCCTACCATTTCGGTCACCTGGCCATAAAACTGGACCCTTGTCTTTTGGTTTCTTTCGTCGCCAAAAAACAACGTGGCTGCCGAGAGGAGAATAATAATTAGTGGCGTAAGTGAAAAAATAGTGTAGTAAGCGAGCGAAGCACTCAATTTAGTTACCCGATCTTCTACAAAACCTTTTCCGGCAGCAACAAAAAGATGATAAAGTGCAATAAAGAAATTTTTGATCTTGGTGATTACTTTCATCTGAAAATTAAAACGGATATCCTATGCCTATATTAAAAATTAAATTCTGTCTGCGCCAATCTTTATTGCCAAAGGCAATATCATCAAATACCCACCTTTGTCCTTCAGGCAGATAAGGTTTTCGCAAAGGAAAGGCTACATCTAAACGAACAACAAAAATGGTTGCATCTACACGTAAACCAGCACCAGTACCCACAGCTAACTCGTTAAAGGTATTCTTTAGCTTAAAACCTGATCCTAATCTTGCTGTTTCCGGTTTTCCAGGTTCTCCCAGATCTTCTTTCCTGAGCCAGATATTTCCAGCATCCACAAACAATGCGCCATAAAGGACACTAACCAGTTTAAACCGGAGTTCAGAATTAAGCATCAATTTAATATCACCACCCTGATCAGCAAAAATCGCATTATCCGGAACTTTGTAAGTCCCCGGCCCTAAAGTACGGGCCGGAAAAGCCCTGATATCGTTGCTCCCCCCGGCGAAAAATTGCCTCACAAATGGTAATGAACTGCTATTACCATAGGCATAACCATAACCCAGGTTTAAACGGTTTGCCCAGATCAGGTTGCGGTTAATTTTATAATAATCCCTAAAATCGGCTTCAGCCCTGATGAATTGCGTTAGTGGAGTGTTAAATAAAGTTTTTTGTCCCTTCTCATTAGTTGGCGTAAATAAGCCCCAAACATTACCGCCTGTTTCTAGACCCCCGAAGAAATAAACATTATTGCGGCGGTTGGTTTCCATCTGGTTGGTGTAGGTAAAGTTGTAATTACTACCAATGATAAACTGATTTTCAAGGGTATTCCTCAATAGTGGATTTTGTGTATATATTCTCTGTTCAGTTGTATCAGAGGGGAAAGAGGTCGATACATAACTAATCGAGATGGGGTTTAAGTTATGTTCTTTATACTGGTTCTCTTTAAAATTATAGCCATACTCACCTTTTATAGCATGTAAGGTATATTCAGACCCACGGTTAAGCATCTGGTAAGAAAGCGAAGCAATGGTTTTCGGTATAAAAGCGTTTGTGCTATTTGGCTTATAAAATGGTACAATAAACCTTGGGAAGGTTAGTTTTCCCTCTGCTGTAAATGATAAGGAGTTCCGGCCCAGCGAAGTACCCCTGACCTGTGTTTCAAAGCCACCACTAACACTCACATCCAATTGCTCAGCACCCCTGAACAAATTTCGGGTAGTTTGGGTAACCTTTACTTCAGACCCGACAAAATTGTTCGATTTACTGGTGCCTGTAACCGAAAAACTCAATGAGTTTTTCTTTAATGGTGTAAGGTAAATATTAAGGTCCAATTGATTATTTCTGAAGCTGTCAACTGGTAAAAATTCTGCCCTGACATCTCTGAAGGCCCCAATGTTAACCATTCTGTTTAACGATTGGTTATGATCTTTACGGTTATAAGGTTCACCCTTTTGGAAAAACACCAGACGGTCGAACAGCCTTGGCTTAAAAGTATTCCGGTCATCATAAATACTGAAATCGTGATATTCCAGTGGCTTTAACTTTCTTAAGATGGTATCCCTACGTAGGCTATAACTCGGATAAATATTAATATCCCTGATGGTATACGGTTTCAATGCGGCATCAGGGGCAATATCTTTTACCTTAATGTTCACGTTTACCAGGTTTTTACCTATGGTGCTATCAACCTGCATAATCAGATAATCGGGCCCAAAATAGAAATAACCCTGCTCTTTAAGGTCATTATCAATCCTGATACGCTCGTTTTTATAATTGTCTAAGTCGTAATAGTCGCCTGCCTTTATTAAGGTTTTATTTTTGTTTTGATTAATGATTTTGGTTAAAACCCCGGTATCAGGAGGGAAAGTAACTTTGTTGATTTTATATCGGTTACCCGTTTCTGCAGTATAGATGGCTTTGCCTTTTTTACCTTTTACTACCGTATCTCCGGTAACCGATGCCTGTAAATAACCCTCACTAATTAAATAGCTGGTGAGCACATCGTTATTGTATTTTAGTTTAACTTCGTTAAGAAGGACCGGGGCTTCTCCCTGTCTCCGTAACCAGTTTCTAAAACCTTTAGGCTTTTTTGGTTCTCCGGCGAGGTTATAAATCCCAAGTTTAAACTTTATGCCTAAAATAGAACTATTGGGGCGGGGTCTTGTCTTACTTTCTAAATCGCGCTTTACCTGTTTCTCATCATCAATTTTACCTGAAGAATCCGGATTAATCTTTACTTCAGCACCAGTGTATAAATGTTGTCCCGGCTTTAACGATTTGGTAGAGCTGCATGCAGCCCAAACTAAGCAGGCCAGTACTAATAAAATTGGTCTAATTAGTTGTCTCATTTTTAGGTTTTTGTTCAATGTTTCTTCTGTTGCGTTTTTTCTGGAAAATCTCTCTGAATTTATTGTAGTCTACTACGAGGGTGAAACCCAAACCGGTTTCGATAATCTGCCCCTGTACAATTACATCGTTTTGGTTGCGTCGGTAAGCCCTTAATCTGTATCTTCCGTCGGCTGATAAAGCGTATTCAACGTTTACGTTTCCGCCGATATCGGTCGATTTTTCGCCCGGTGCCTGCGGTCCTTCCAGGGCAAAAGAACTTCCTACAGTAACCGTAAGCCTATCATTTAATAGTTTTTTTGATAAGCCAACTTCCAGGTCTGTTTTCTGTTGAAGTGATCCTGTAGAATAATCTTCTGATGAATTTACGCCAAAGTTCAGTTCTACACCCTGAATTAAATCAGAAGCAAGGTTATTTAACTGTTCTGTTAATAATTTACTCACGCTTGATCTGGCCAGGGTAGAAACACCACCGCCGCCACCAGCTAAACTCTCGAAAGGATTGTTGGCGATAAACCTGTTCAATGCCAATAATGCAAAAACCTGTTTGTTCAGTTCGCTTTCATCGCGGTTTACGTTGATCAGTTTGGTGTATACCGTTCCATTTAACGCACCACGCTCGTTTTCTGGTAAATCAAGTTTGAAAGAAATGATCGGTTTCAATAGCTCGCCTTTCATCATCAAATAAACCTGGAAAGGCAATTTGGTTTTGGCCTGGATGTTATCCGGCTCATTGATCAGATCGATAGG
Organism: Pedobacter suwonensis; assembly: GCF_044762335.1. Classification (GTDB taxonomy): domain Bacteria; phylum Bacteroidota; class Bacteroidia; order Sphingobacteriales; family Sphingobacteriaceae; genus Pedobacter. The sequence continues at coordinate 79,812 of NZ_JBIWEB010000006.1, forward strand.
GGCCGCATTCACTTCGTATAATGCCGTTAAGTTCACATTGGCCGAAGTAGGTTCACCCGTCCATACAATGGTACTTCCTTTAACCAGTTTGAACGCTTTTTTGCCTAGCGGACCAACTGATAAATTGTACGAACCATCTATAACTTCGTAACGGCCTGTTAAACTGATTTTTCCACTTGGGTCCATTGTTGCATTGAGGTCTGCCTCGCCTTTGATATTCAGGGCATCGCTATTTGACGGATCTACCACCACATTCAGTTCTGCCTCAGGATCAATGGTGATGGCAGCAACCAGGTTAATCCCTTTCATAGCAGCTTTACTAACGGTATCAACTTTCAAAGCTTTCTGGCCATTAAATGGTGGCGCGTCAGCATCAATAAACTGCACAATTCCCTCCTGGTCAATAACAGAAGGATCGCTTGATGGCAGGGCAAAAAAGAATTTTGTGCCTTTGTTCACCCTAACGTTCATGTTTACGTCGGGCTGGTTCAAATCGCCGCGTACTTTAATGTCGCTGGTTAAAAATACCGTTCCATAAATCAGGTCATTATCAGCTGCGGTCGAGTTGATTGCTCTGAAATTGTTCATCTTGATGTCTAAACCAAAACGGTAATTTTTGAAATTGCTGGTATAAACTTTTCCATTGATGGTCGCCTTCTGATTTAAGGAATCGATCAGCGTAAAGTTGTTAAAACTGATCCCTTCATTTGTGAAGGAAATTTTCTCGTTGGGCATGCGGAAATAGGAGTTTACGTATGCCACCCTGATTCCTGCATTATTGAAAGTTAAATCGCCCAATATTTTTGGAGCAGTTAATTCACCTTTAACACTTAGTTCCCCTGATAGCGTGCCCGTTCCATTTTTAAGCTGACCTGCAGATAAACTCTCGATATTTTTCATTTCGATCTTATCAATATTCACGGTAAGATCCAAAGCACTTTTCGGCGCAGTATAATAAAATCCGTTTACCCTTAGTTCATGTACCCCGGTTAAGGCAACGTTTACCTCGAAGGCATTTTCGGTATTGTTGTTTACCGCTAAACGTAAGGTTCCCAACTGATCTTTTTGATAGCGCAACTGATCGATGGTGAGGTTTGCTTCAAATTTTGGTGTACCGGCCAAATCTTTAACATTTGCAGTACCATTTAAACGGCCACCAACCAAAGTCGTATCGGTTTCAGCAAATTTAGTTAAGGTTTCCAATTGGAAATCTTTAAATGTTACATTCAAAGGTGCATTGGGCTGGGTAGGATTGCTGTTGATAGATAATGACTGACCATTATTGCTGATCTGAAACTGGTTAACCAATATGCCCGAAGCGCCAAATTGGATATAGTTATCCTGCGAAACTACCCATTTCTGATAATCGAGCAAAAGTTTCTGCGGATCTAAAGAGAATTTAAAATCTTTATTGATCGATTGGAAATTACCTCCAATTACATACTTGTCCTTTTTCTGCCTGTCTCGCAAGAAAATGTTAACACCTAAATTGTTATTTGCAGCATCGCCACTTACTTCGGTATTGAAAAGTGCAACAGATGGACTTTGAAGGCTTTTAACAGTTAAGCTATAGTCTAATTTATTGTCGTCATTATTGATGGTTAACACCGTCGTATCTACTTTAAAATCGCCGTAAACAACCTGTGGAAAGTTGCCTTTAATCTGCAGGCTGTCTTTTTGAGTATCAATCAGCCCGTAAAACTGTGACGATTTGAATACCGTTAACTCAGGCACAAAGTTCTTTAATAACTTAGAATCATACACCTGGATAAAAAATCTTAAACGTTGATCGGGCACCTTTGTAACCGTACCAAAAGCGTAATATTTATTGATTTCGTTAATAATGGCGCTGCCTACTTTGGTCAGTTGGTATTTTCCGTCGATTTTTGCTGAAAGTATTTCCGATTTCAGTGTAAGCTCGTTTTCAGTTGCGGTAGATTTTGCCCGGACCGAAATTGTATCAACATTAATTCTTTGTTTATCTTTTACCAGTTGTAAGCCAGTAACATCCACCGATCCGTTCAGATAATCAGCATCGGCAGTAGCCAGATCTACTTTAACCACTCCGGCAGCACTTAACACCGTCGGACTGAAGTTGAGCGCCTGCAGGTTTACCTGTTTCAGATTCAGATTAGCTTTTACCGCAGGATATTTACCTGCAAGGTTTACTTTCGCGTCTAAATTAAAGTTGGCATTACTGTCGGGCATGTTGCTTTTGATGTTGATACGCTGATTGCTGTAATCTCCGGCAAGTGTTAAATTTCGGTAAGTGTATTTATTGTAATAAGCATTTAACACTTTGGCACTAAACTTCGCATTGATTTTTTTAGGATCAAGGCCTGTTCCCGCTACATTGGCCTTAACGGAAACGCGTCCTAGTTTAGGCTGCATTTTTAAAAGCCTGCCTACATTGAAGTTATTTAAACTCACATCTGCTTTATAAGTTTCTTTGCCTTTAGGCCCATTCATACTTGCAAATAACACAGCGCCGCCCATATCGGTATTGATGTTCAGGTTGGTGTTAAAATCAGTCATTGAACCTTTAAAATTACCTTTTGCATCAATTACGTTAGGCAGTTCAATTGAAGGGGGTAACGATTTTTTAGGTACGGCTACCAGAATATCACCTTTGGTAACATGAAGTTTCCTGATGTTTAAATCAAGAAAGGTTTTTTTAACATCAGGTAAACCTTTTGCCTTTCCACTGATATCAATCTGGGTGTTTTTTAAACCGCTAATCTGCAGTTTAGGAATATTCAGGTCGTTCAGGTAGCCGTTAACATCAGCATTGATTTTTATTTTTTCGTTGCGATAATTTGCTGGTACTGCATTGCTAAAGTACCCGGCATCTTTTAAACCAATAGTAGTATTTTTAAGGGAAATGTTCAGTTTTACGCGTTCCGGGTGTTTGGTCAAATCCTCCATTGAGGTAAAATTTAACTCTGTAGCATTTTCAATGGCGGTATTAGGTGTTTTCAGGACGAAATTGCTCAGTTTGATCTGTTTATCATTATACACTGCATCGCCTCGCAGTTCGTCCAGGATAAAACCGCTTTTTTCCTTTAAAGATCCATTTTTAACATTGGCTTTTATGCCTGCTGCACTATAGCTTACATCGCTTGCACCTAAGTTCAACTGGTTTATTTTTAAGTGGTTAAAGTCCATGCCTTTAGGGGCGGGTTTTGCACCCAGGTTGTCGAACTGTACATCGTTATCGGCTAAACTAATGTTCTTGATCATCAATCCCAATGATGATTTTTCAGGAACAACTGTATCTTTAACTTTCTTTAAATCGTTGCTTGGGGCCGGCTTAAATGCGAAAAGTATATTAGATTTGTTTAAATGCGCATCATCTACAGCATATTTACTATTGGTTAAATCTACTTTCAGGTTTACCAGGCCAAGGTCGTTTACATCGGCAACGGCTTTAGTCGTCGAAATCTGGTCATCGTAATTAACCTTAACCTTGTTGAAAATAAAATTCTGTACCTCAATTAACGGCAGTTTACCCTGTTTTTTTTCAGTGCTATCTACGCTATTGGTAATATGTTGCACCAATTGGACCAGTGGTTTTTGCTGTAGATAACGGAATGAAGTGTTGACCAGACTTAATTCTTTAATGATATAATGCTGATTGGCCAGGTCGAAATCTTTAATTTTGGTTTTAAATGCACCCAAATATAATTTTACATCATTACCGGCAACATCATCCCGGTAATTAATGCCAATATCTTCAAAGGAAACTTTATCAACAGAGAATTTTAGCGTAGAAGTGGTGTCTTTTTTCACCTGCTCCTCCGGTTTTTTCTGATCGCTTGCAAAAGCATCAACCAGGAAAGAAAAGTTAAAAGTGGTATCCGGAGCAATGCGCTTCACATTGGCTCGAACATTTTTAAGTTCAACGTTATTGATTTCAACCGTATTTTTTAGCAGCTTAAATAAACTGATGTCTACAGCAAGTTTTTCGGCATACAATAAGGTGTCGCCTTTACGGTCTTCGATGTAGAATTTGTTTAAAACCACATCTTTTGGTAAAGCAATTTTGATGCTCTCCAAACTCACTTCGGTTTTGGTTTTATTTTTAAGATAGTTTATCGCTTTTCCTTTAACAAAATTCTGAACAGCTGGAATATTTAGCGAAAGGGCCACACTAACCACCAGGATGATGATGGAAGCAATTACCCACAATAAAATTTTAAGACTTTTGCGTACGTATTTATTCAAAGCTAAGTGTGTTTGGTATTTAGATAAATGCCTAAAGCATGCCATTAAAATTAATTTTAAGGCAGGTTTTAATAAATAATACAAAAAATAAACTAAATTGTTCGCCCGCTGTAAAAATTTAACATTGGCGGTTCCAAATCACATTAAAATGAATGCTATAAATCTGAATATAACTTTTGAACAATATGCAGGTATTTCTGAACTGACATTGGCCGATAAAACCCTTTGCGAATGTGCAGAAAAGGCTTTACGTACCTCTTATTCTCCTTATTCTAAATTTAGGGTAGGTACGGCCATCCGCCTGGCCTCCGGCGAAATCATTTTAGGCAGCAACCAGGAAAATTTAGCTTATCCCTCAGGACTTTGCGCAGAACGGGTTGCTCTTTTCAGTATTGGTGCTACCTATCCGGATGCGGTGATAGAAAGCATGGCGATTACGGCGCAGACCGATAATTTTGAGATTTTAAAGCCAGTAACTTCTTGTGGAGGTTGCTTACAGGTAATGGTCGAATTTGAGCGCAAACAAAACAAACCCATTGAGGTAATTTTTTACTGTTTAAACGGCGAAGTTTTAAAAGTGCCGAGTGTAAAGAGTTTGATACCGTTTGCGTTTGTTGAGGATCGGTTGGAGCGTTAGTCGCGGAAGTATTTCTTCTTTGGATTGTCGTCCTTTCGAGCGGAGTGCAACGCAGTCGAGAAATCCGTCTTGTTAGATCGCTCCACTCCGCCTTGCTTTGGTGATGACGATTTCTGCCGTAAGCTATCGGTTGCTGTCTAGCTTGCCAATGCTTATTAAACTATTCTCTATATTTGGTTTTTTAACCACAATGAAATACCTCTACACCCTCTTTTTTTCTACTTTTATTTCTTTTAACCTGCATGCGCAGGGCATACTTAAGGGTAATGCCGTTTATCAAATTACTTATTTCCGTTCAGCTGATGGGAAGCCAAAAGAAGATCGGAATCCTGCAGTGGTTATTGCTTCTGCAAAGCAGAACTTAATTACCAATGCAGCCATTCTCAATCATAAGGCGAAATATCCTTACGAACAGAGCATTGTAAACAAGCCCGATCAGATTTTATATCAGGTGGCCGATTTAGGTGCCGATAATCAGATTGCTACTGCTGATAGCACTACAATTGCTAAGCAGGCTTTTGAGTTGGGTACGGAGACAAAGGTAATTTTAGGCTACACCTGTAAAAGGGCAACAACGGTGGTAAATTCTAACCGTATCGATTTATGGTATACTGCCGATGCCGGTATAAAAGCTGCGCCAACAAGTTTGGGACAAGGTCTGGGACTGGTTTTAGAGCAGGTGCGTAATGGAAACAGTTATATAACCGCTACAAAAATTGAAGAAGTTAAGAAGGTAAAGCCAATTGACTTAGAAAAAATATCAGCTAAACTAACCGATGGGTTAACTTATAAAGATTTGCTTTGGAAAAGCAGATTTATCACTTTAAATGTTTTTAATAACGAAACCATTAATTTTGTTGATAAACCACGATCAAACGATTCTGTTTTTCGCTTTGCCGGTGGAACGGTAATCACCCGAAAAGTTAAATTCCCGGCGTTGGTCAACCCAACTGTATTTGTTGATTTAACAGAAAAATCAAACGGTGATGCTTACGACAGGACAGGTTCAGTATTTATTATCCCGACTGACAAGAAGATCAGTTTGATGGACGCGCTTAAAAATTCGGTTAAAGAACTGCCTGTTTATGATATTGGAAACGGGAAGAAATACCAGGGCGTAGTGGCTACGGCAGATTATGATCCGGTAATTGAACTGATGCGCTTTTTTACGCCTTTTGGAGTGGGTAAATACAATACCTTAAAATTGAAAGATAAAAACTGGGCGGAGCAAGTTTATTACCGTCAGGATGTTTCGGAGTTATTTCCGTTGATGAACGGAAAAGAAGCCTGGGTAGCTGTTTTTATTGGAAATTATGATAAAGGCGGACATCAGGTTTCCCTGAATATTACGCTACACAACGGCGGAAGACCGAAAGTGGCGAAAGAAGTGATTTTACCTTTATTCAATTCTACCAATGTAATGGAAATGGCGGGGCAGGAGTATGCGACCATGTTTAGCAGCGATAAGGGATTGGAGGTTTCTTTTACCTTAACAAATGATTTAAAAGATGCAAAATTGCGTTACATTACCACCGGACATGGTGGCTGGGGTAATGGCGATGAGTTTGTACCCCGGAAAAATACGATCTGGTTAGATGGAAAAGAAGCTTTTGCTTTTACCCCATGGCGGCAGGATTGCGGATCATACCGTTTATCCAACCCGGCTTCGGGCAATTTTGAAAGTGGACTTTCTTCGTCAGATTTAAGCCGTTCTAATTGGTGCCCGGGTACGGTTACCAATCCAAACTGGATCAGTCTGGGCGATTTAAAGGCGGGTACGCATACCATAAAAGTAACCATCCCGATGGGTAAACCTGAAGGCGGTAGCTCTAGTGCCTGGAACGTTTCGGGTGTGCTGTTGGGGCAAGAATGATCTGTCATCCTGAACGCAGTAAAGAATCTTTTTTAGTTCCTTCAACATGTAAGGCATTTAAGGTAATATAAGTTTGATGGTATGTTTGCAATTGTTCTTTATTGCCAGTTTCCAAGGTACAATTTGTTTTCTGCTCTTTGCCACCCTAAATAGCAGCACGAAACTAACCATCTAAACCGGATTGCAGAGGAGATCCTTTTTTGTAGGCTGAGTACGGCTTGCGCGCAAAAAAGATCGAATCGGAAAGCCGGAAGTAACGTTTCAAAAAGAACACAGAACCCTGCTTTCCAAATCAACACAAACAAATTTAAATTTCGGCAGTTGAGCCACCAGCCGATAGGATGGGTGCACTTTGCAAAATGTGAATAACCTCTCTTCACGCTGTGCCATCATTTTTATTATATTTACAGCTGCCAATTTCTGTAAATAAATGAGTGAAGAATTAGATCAAAACGTAAACGAAGAGCACAAACATACCATAACCCCAATCAACGGTTTATACGAAAACTGGTTTCTCGATTATGCGTCTTATGTAATTCTTGATAGGGCAGTTCCGCATATTAATGATGGTTTAAAGCCTGTTCAACGCCGCATTATGCACTCTCTGAAAGAGATGGACGATGGCCGTTTCAATAAAGCAGCTAACGTAATCGGGAACACCATGAAGTATCATCCGCATGGCGATGCTTCAATAGGAGATGCAATGGTGCAGATTGGGCAAAAAGATTTACTGATTGATATGCAGGGTAACTGGGGTGATCCGGTTACGGGCGATAGCGCTGCAGCACCACGTTATATTGAGGCGCGTTTATCAAAATTTGCCAATGAAGTGGTATTCAATCCTGATACTACTGAATGGCAATTGAGTTACGATGGGCGTAATAATGAACCGATTACGCTACCGGTTAAATTTCCTTTATTGCTTGCACAAGGTGCGGAAGGTATTGCGGTAGGGTTGGCCACCAAAGTAATGCCGCATAATTTCATCGAATTGCTGGATGCATCGATGGAAGCATTACGCGGCGTGCGCCCAAATATCCTGCCCGATTTCTTTACGGGAGGAATGGCTGATTTTTCGAACTATAATGAAGGGCAGCGCGGCGGCAAAATCCGTGTGCGTGCAAAAATAACCGAAAAGGACAAGAAAACCCTGGTCATCACTGAAGTACCCTTCAGTACCACAACTGGATCTGTGATTGACAGCATTTTATCAGCCAATGATAAAGGCAAGATCAAGATCAAAAAGATTGAGGATAATACCGCCGCCAATGTAGAAATTGTAGTGCACCTGGCACCGGGTATTTCGCCTGATGTAACTATTGATGCGCTTTATGCTTTTACAGCCTGTGAAGTTTCCATCTCGCCAAATACCTGTATCATCCAGGATGATAAGCCACACTTCTTAAGTGTGAACGATATCCTGATCGAAAATACCAGACATACCAAGAGTTTACTTAAAAAAGAACTCGAAATCCGCCTGCACGAATTACAGGAGAAAATTTTCTTTAGTTCTTTACTTAAAATATTTATTCAGGAGGGCATGTATAAGAATCCTGAATATGAAAATTCTGCCAATTTTGAAACCGTGGTTCAGGTATTACATACTTTATTCGAACCGTTTAAACCATCGCTTTACCGCGAGATATTGCCTGAGGATTTTAAGAAGCTGATTGATAAGCCGATGAGTAGCATCACCCGTTTTGATGTGAAAAAAGCTGACGAGCAGATGAAAAATCTGGAAGATGAAATAAAAGTTGTTAAAAATCATTTAAAACACCTTACCGATTATGCCATTGCATGGTATCAGAAGCTGAAGGATAAGTATGGTAAAGGCAGGGAACGTAAAACCGAAATCCGTTTGTTTGATCGGGTAGAAGCATCAAAAGTTGCCTTAGCCAACGTAAAACTATATGTAAACCGGGCTGATGGTTTTGTAGGCTCGGGCTTGCGCAAGGATGAATTTGTTGCTGATTGTTCGGACATTGATGAGATAATCGTTTTCCGTGAGGATGGGAAATGCATCATTACCAAAGTAGCTGATAAAACTTTCGTGGGTAAAGGCATTATCCACGTGCAGGTGTTCAAGAAAAACGATGAGCGTACCATTTATAACATGGTTTATAAGGATGGGGCGAGCGGTACTTCCTATATTAAAAGGTTTGCGGTGGTAGGCGTAACACGCGATAAAGAATATGATTTAACCAAGGGATCGAAAGGCTCAAAGGTTTTGTATTTCACCGCTAATCCGAATGGAGAAGCTGAAGTGATCAATGTAGCACTAAAGCCGCATTCTAAATTGCGTAAGCTACAGTTCGATCTTGATTTTGCCGAAGTGGCCATTAAAGGACGTGGTTCGCAGGGTAATATTGTATCTAAGTACCCGGTAAAAAAAATCGTTCTGAAAAGTAAGGGTGTTTCTACCTTATCAGGGCTGAAAATCTGGTATGATGATCTATTGAAGCGCCTGAATGTTGATGGACGCGGAAAATATCTGGGCGAGTTTGATGGGGATGACCGTATTTTACAGGTACATAAAGATGGATATTATGAGTTGAGTTCTTTCGAACTGAGCAATCACTTTGATGATGGCTTGATCCTGATCCAGAAGTTTGATCCTGAACAGATTTTTGCAGCAGTGCATTTTGAAGGTAAAGCGCAAAACTATTTTATCAAACGTTTTATGTTCGAACTGCAGGCTAATGGCAAGAAAACCATTTTTATCAGTGAAGAGCAGAAATCGAAATTGCTGTACCTGACTTCCAATCCGGCTGCGAGAGTTATTGTCGATGTTTTAAAAGGTAAAACCCAGATTCCCGAAACATTGGATTTAACCCTGTCGGAACTGATTGATGTTAAAGGACTGAAAGCGAACGGTAACAGATTATCTCCGCATGATGTTCAGAAAGTAGCGTTAGAAGAACCCGAAATAGTTGTTGAAGAACCAGCAGAAACAACTATTGAAGAAAACGAAGATGAGGAATCAATACCTGATGCGGAAATTGCCAATGAAGAAGCGGGAACCGATAGCGAAACTGTACCGACTGTACCCGATGAACCTGCTGGAGTACAGCCAAAACCAAAGTTCGAACGTACGGAAGCGCCAGCGGTTAAGGCTGATGAACCAGAAGTAAAAGCTACATCTGCTGCAGTAGAAAAACCGAAATCAGAACCTGGAACAGTTAAAAAGGAAAGTGGTAAAGCCGGCGATGAACCCAAGGCAGATGAAAAACCTGTTAAAAAGATAGATTTCGAAATCACCAACCCAGATGATGTTGATATAGACGATAAAGGACAGTTGGGGTTATTCTAAATAAATTCTGAAGTTGTCAACTTTAGTAGCCTGTTGGCAGGAAAGTTGACAACTCTTCTCATTTCGATCAAAACATTTCATTTTTAAACCTATATTTGCCTTGCTCAAAGGGGTGCTTGTTGGTATTGCAGTTTCTGTTGCTTCCAACTTGCTGAGATTATACCCATTTTAAGGTAAAAGGTAGAAAGGTAAAAGGTTGAAGGTTTTCCTCCTCCACCTTCCAACCGTCCAGCCTCCACCTTAAATGAACCTGATGCGGATAATACCGACGTAGGAAAGAGGTTAGCATTACCTTGCTGTTTCGCCCTGAAAGCAGTTTTCAATCATTTTAACAAATATTGTAAATGAGTTTTCAAGACTGGTTTAAACTTTTTCAGGAGCAGATTTTAGATACTTCATTAATTGAATGGCTGGCAGTAGGTTTCGGCGTAGCTGAAGTTTTATTAGCGAAGAAGAACAGTATCTGGCTTTATCCAACCGGAATAATTTCGATTCTGCTATCCATGTTTTTATTATTGAACGTAAAATTGTACGCTGAAACGCTTTTGAGTATTTATTATCTGATAATGAGCATTTATGGCTGGATTATCTGGAAAAAGAGAAAGCTGGATGGTGAGAATCAGGTATCTTGGTCGGGCAATAATGAATTGAGCATTGCAGTTTCAATTTCACTAATCGGCTTCGTACTGCTTTATCTGATCTTGAGGCATTATACCGACTCAGATGTGCCTTTGTTTGATGCTTTTGTGTCGTCAACGGCATGGGCTGGCATGTGGTTGTTAGCTAAGCGCAAAATCGAAAACTGGATATTCCTGAACATATCCAATATTGTGGCCATTCCATTGCTATTTCATAAAAAACTTCCGCTCATGGCCTGTTTAACAACATTTTTGTTTATAGTAGCCATGTTTGGTTTTTTTGAATGGAAAAAGATCATTAACAAAAATAAACTCAGCATAGCCTAATCATCTTTCGCATTAATCGATCATGAATAAAAAATTAAACTCTACATGGCAGGAAAGAGTTAAATCTTATGCTGCAATTTCTGAAGAAATGGGCAAGCTACATCCCGAAATTGTGGAGCTTGCTTATCAGGAAAATTGGTTTAAGCTTTTTGTACCCGAGGTTTATGGTGGGCCAGGGAAGAAACTTCCGGAAATTTTAAGGTTGGAAGAAGAATTAGCGGAAGCCGATGGAAGTTTAGGATGGACCGTTACCCTTTGTGCAGGTGCGGGATGGTTTGCCGGATTTTTAAATCCCGAACTGGCAGCAGAGATCTTTGCTGAGCGTGAAGTTTGTTTTGCAGGAAGTGGAGCTGTTGGTGGAGTAGCGGTTAAAACTCAGGAAGGTTATCTGCTTAATGGTAAATGGAGTTATGCCAGCGGTGCATTACATGCCACTATATTTACCGCCAATTGTACCCTCAAAAATGAAAGCGGTGATGATATTTTGGATGAAAACGGATCGCCGGAAGTAAAGTCATTTATCCTCAAAAGGGAGGAAGTGAATATTTTACCTGGTTGGTCGTACTTTGGTTTAATAGCCACAGGAAGCCATGCATTTGAAGTTTGTAATTTAAGCGTGAACGAAAATCGGACCTTTAAAATTAATCAACAAATTGAAGTGACCGATTGCGGGTTTGATTACCCCTTTTTGCAACTCGCAGAAACCACACTAGCCGTAAATAGTTTAGGAATGACCAGTCATTTTGTCAGATTGGTTGAACAATCTTTTTATGCCCGCTCTGGATTTGGGAGGTATAGCGAATCGCAGATTTTGTTTTTTAACAATATGCTTAACGACTGCAAAGCCGAATTGTTATGCCTACGTACGCAATTTTACCTTTCTTTTGATGAATCATGGGATGAATTAATGAATAAAGGTAAAATTGGAGATGACAAGTTAAACGAGGTGAGCTTAAACAGCCGTAAATTGGCCCATGCCTGTTGGAAATTAGCAGCCATTTTGTTTCCATACTGTGGGTTAGAGGCGGCAAAGAAAGAATCGGAAATCAATAGGGTTTGGAGGGATCTTTATACGGCCAGCCAGCATGCCTTACTTACCTTCGAAAGCTAATCATTGCAAGAACCCTGCTTTGACCTGATCTTTAAAATCTACAATAAACTTGTTCAGTTTAGGTTGTATTACAAAAGCGCAGTATGGTTTTGACTGGTTATTGCCATAATAGTTTTGATGATAATCTTCTGCTTCATAAAATTCAGCTACGGGAGCCACTTCTGTAGCAATAGGCCTATCAAAAATATGTTGTTCCGTTAAATCCGCGATCATTTTCTCCGTCTGTTTTTTCTGATCCTCATTTTCATAAAACACTACCGAGCGGTACTGTGTACCAACGTCATTCCCCTGCCTGTTTAAGGTTGTTGGATTATGTGTTTTAAAGAATGCTAACAAAAGCTCGTTGAATGTGATCACATGCTCGTCAAATGTAATTTGAACGACCTCCGCATGCCCCGTATCACCATTACATATTTCCATATAGGTAGGATGCTTTAATACTCCCCCCATGTATCCGGATGTAACCTGAGTTACGCCATTTAAAGTCTGAAAAACGGCTTCGGTGCACCAAAAACAACCTCCGCCAAATGTTGCCATTTGCATAATACTACCTTATATAAAATCTATTCCAATTTATATGTTCATCTCAAAAAAAGACATTTTTTTGATGTAATGATCGCATTAAAGTTTAAATATTCTTGCAGGTTTTGATTTACATCCATTTCATCATTAGGTTACCGCCATCACTTTGCAGTATATTAATAAAAAAGCCTGCAATCGGAATTACAGGCTTCTAGATTTATTGATATTGTATGTATATCGGTTTTGGCGTCAGCTTTAACAGTTCTTCTGGAGTCATTAACCGCTTAGGTTCTTTTTTCAGATCATTTTTGTAGAATAACTTAAAGCCCGTAAATTGCACCGGTTCGCTTTGTATAAAGTGGCGGTAGGTGCCAATTTTTAAATCGGGTTCGCCCCATCCATCCATATGTACTACCACCTGTACTTCAGGACGGAGTTTGATGTTGGCTGAATTGGTTACCATCTTTTTTGTAAAGCGGTGCAATACAAATACTTTCGGAGGTAGCTTATGCTTTTTAACAATATCGGCCAAATATTGCGTTACATAATTTACGTCGGCAGCATCATATGTGCCAATTTTTTTTCCAGGCAACGAACCATCTTTCATTGAAAATTCCGGGTCGATTCCTAAATGTACGTAAGGCAGTTCAAGATATTTTTCGATGTGCGGCAATTCTGCTTTGATGGTACTTAAAGCGACCTGAAGATCTAAAAATACAATGGTATTAGGTTGCATTTTGGCAATTTTCAGAACAGAATCAATCTGTTTGTTGCCCATCCTGTTGATGTATTTTCCATCTTTTCCTGGTGTTCCGCTAGCTACAGCGGCAATATAATGTAACCCTGGTTGTACAGGTGTAGATGGATCAGCTTTTTCCCAGTGTTTAACTTCAGCACTCAGGCGTTGCCACATTTCTTTAGGTGCATATTCGCCAAGTGCACCCATTTTTTTTGAATGCAGGTTTCCATAATAAACAACGATACGTTTAAAAGGCAAAATTGCCCCAGCCAAAGGGTACGGTTGTTTTTTTACCGGCCATTTGCCTGTAGTATCTCCGTTTGCCAGTTTTTTTACCAATGAATCGTAAAGTTTTGGATCAACCGGTTTCATAACATTGGCGGTTGAGTCTGTCTTCTTTTTTGTGGTATCGGTGGAGAAGATTTTACCAATACTGCTTCCGCCCTTACTGTCTGAATTGCAGTTGGCAAATAAGCTTATTGCGGCAAAACCAAGTATTACGGTGCCTGCTAATTGAGGGAATTTCATAGATATATTAGATAATTAAAATTTAGTCTTTTCCGGACCGATGAAAGTAGGGCAGAAATCTGGTAGTTTAAAATAAAGTAATCAACATTTACACATTACAGAATTTGCCAAAAACACCTAATGGCAACTTAATGCCGGAAGTAGCCTGTAAATAAAGTTCTCCTGTTTCGAGGTTTTTAACCGCGGGAAAGGAAGTGCGGATTAAATTTTCAACAATTACAGAAGAAAACCCCAGCGAGTAAGTATTTAAGATAAGAAAGTGTTCTTTTTCATCTAATAACTGTACAACATCCTGCATCATTTCCTGGATATGATCTTCCAGTTTCCATTTCTCTCCATTAGGGCCGTGGCCATAAGCTGGTGGGTCTAAGATAATGCCATTGTATTTCTTGCCCCTTTTTAGTTCTTTTTTTACATATTTTAGCGCATCCTCAACCATCCAGCGGGTATCTTTCAATCCCGAAAGTTCCTGGTTTTCATTTGCCCAGGTAACTACCTGTTTAATCGAATCTACGTGAGTAGTTTCTGCACCTGCCGCATTTGCAATTAGCGATGCCGCACCGGTATAGGCAAAAAGATTTAAAACTTTAGGCTGTGGTGTTTTAAACTTTTTAATTGATGAGGAGATAAAATCCCAGTTTACGGCTTGCTCCGGAAATACACCTACATGTTTAAATGATGTTAAACCTAAGCGGAGTTTAATGGCAACTTCATTATTTTTATATTCTACGTGCCAACGGTCTGGGATGGATTGGTTTTTTTTAACCCATTCGCCGGAAGTTGCCGAGCGGCCTTTAAAAGTAATATTGGCAGTTTTTTTCCAATCCTGTTCTGATAATGTTTTTTTCCATACCGCCTGAGGTTCAGGACGGATCAGGATTACGTTTCCAAAACGTTCTAATTTTTCAAAATCCCCGCAATCTATCAGTTCATAATCTTTCCAGTGGGTGGGGGCGAGTAATTGTATCATTTAATTAAATAACTTTAAATTTGGATAATTGACAATATATTGATCGTCAGTTATCAAGGTTAAATCATTTGTAAGTGCTTGGGAAATAATTAATCTATCAAATGGGTCTTTATGTATCAAAGGTAATGTAAAGTAGGTAATGAAATCGCTCTTAGATGGTTGCAGTATTTTTACACCATGCTTTTCAAGCAACTGATAGATAGAATTTATATCATCTCTTAATTTCAACTTCCCAATATTAAGTTTGATCGTAATTTCCCAGATGCTTACTACACTTATATATTTTTCTGAATCATGATTGTTGATGATATCAATTACCTTTTTTGAGATAGAATGATCTCCATTGATAAAAAATAAAAAAATGTGGGTGTCTAATAAAAAACGCATTACATATAATCCTTTAGTTCATCTAATGGCTCATTAAAATCATCAGAGATATAAAGAATTGTACCTTTTGCAGCACCATACAGGCTTTTTGGCTCTTCAACAACATTTGCCTGTTCATTTGCCGATTTAGGGAAGCTCTTCGAATGTTTGGCTTTTAAAAAATCAATAAAATCTTCTACCTCGTTTACCATGTTTTCTGGTAAGGTTTCCAATTTGTGAATGATATTTTTCGTTGCCGTAGTCATATACAAATATACGATTTTTCTTAAAACTTGTCTTTTGCGGCTTTCATGAAGCGGCTGGCAAATACGAAATCGTTCAGTTCCTGAATGTCGGTATGGGCAATTTCCTTATTGCTGCCTTCCCAGAATTTCTTTCCTTCATGCAGAAACAAAATGTAATCGCCAATCCCCATTACAGAGTTCATATCGTGCGTTACTACAATGGTGGTGGTTTTATATTCTTCAGTAAGTTCCTTGATTAGTTCATCAATTACGATAGAAGTTTTCGGATCCAGGCCTGAGTTGGGCTCATCACAGAACAAGTATTTTGGGTTCATCGAAATGGCACGTGCAATACCGACACGTTTTTTCATACCACCAGATAATTCTGCCGGAAATAATTTGTTTTTGCCAGCCAGGTTTACTCTCTCTAAACAAAAATCAACTCTTTCAAGCTTTTCCTTTCTGCTTTGATCAGTAAACATGTTTAAAGGAAACATGATGTTCTCTTCAACCGTCATGCTATCAAACAGGGCGGAGCCTTGAAATAACATGCCGATTTCTTTACGTACCTCGATACGCTGTTCATAGGTCATAGGTGTAAAGTCGCGGCCATCGTACAATACTGACCCAGAATCTGGCTGGTGCAGCCCTACCATACATTTTAGCAAGGTTGTTTTTCCCGATCCAGAACCGCCAATAATTAAGTTGGTTACACCCTCTTCAAACTTTCCGGAAATGCCTTTTAATACATCGTTTCCAGAGAATGACTTATAAATATCTTTAATTTCGATCATTACAATAACAATTGGGTCACGATATAATCGCAAGCTAAAATAGAAATACAGCTAATTACAACAGCCCTTGTACTGGCCTGAGAAACTTCAAGTGCACCACCGCGGACATAAAATCCTTCGTACGCCGGAACGGACGTGATGATAAATCCGAATACAAATGCTTTTACCAGGGCAACAGTAATGGTATAAGGGTTAAAATCGGTTGTAATACCTTGAATATATTCTGCTGGCGTTACTGCGCCAGAAACCGAACCGCCGATATAACCACCGGTAATGCTCAGGAACATCGAAATAATAACTAACATGGGTACCATGGTAATGCCCGAAATGATTTTAGGAAGAATTAAATATCCTGGCGCATTAATACCCATAATTTCCAATGCGTCAATCTGTTCGGTAACCCGCATAGAACCGATTTCAGATGAAATGGCCGAACCGATTTTTCCTGCCAGTACAATCGCGCTAATAGTTGGACTCAATTCAAGTATGCTCGAATCACGGTTCACAGAGCCGATAATGGTTTTTGGAATAAAATCACTAACCAACTGGAAAGCAATTTGTAAAGTCATTACTGCGCCGATAAAAGTAGAAATAATAGCAATTAAACCTAAAGAACCCACGCCAACATAGTCCATCTGTTTGGCGATTTCTTTCAGGTAAATTTTCATTTTTTCCGGCCTTCTGAATACAGACTTAAGTAGCAGGATGTATCTGCCGAAATTGGTAAAATTCATTCCGTATATATTTGCTTAATTTAAATGATCATTCTATACTACTACAAAGAAACGATAAAAAAGTTGGAGCGCTTTGCTAATTACAAAAATATTCGTGGTTTTGAATATAATTATGGTTTTTTGTTAACAAAAATTAAACCATAAATAATGAAAGCGGTAATAACCGGTGCAACTAAGGGAATTGGTAAAGCTATTGCGGCTAAATTTGCCCAAAACAGCTACGATTTAATTTTAGTAGCGAGGAGCTTGAGCGACCTCAATAAACTTCGGGAAGAGTTAACTCCTTATGGGAATGTTGTTTTTATCCACGCGGCAGATTTTTCAGTTAAAGAAGAAGTATATGCTTTTTTAAATTCAGCTACAATTAATCTTGATCAGGTAGATGTCTTAATCAACAATGTGGGCGGCTTTTTTCCCGGCAGTATGCTTGACGAGGATGACGAAACCTTTGAGAAACAACAACATTTAAACACAAATGCCACATATTATCTGAGCAAGTTTTTTGGAAAAAAAATGCGCTCAGCCAAGCAGGGCCACATATTCAACATTTGTTCGGTGGCAAGTAAGGTGCCTGCAAAAAATGCCGGAAGTTATAGTGTAACAAAAGCAGCGATGTTGAGTCTTAATCATGTATTGCGGCAAGAGTTGGCACCTCACGATGTTAAAGTAACAGCATTTTTGCCGGGCGCTACCAAAACTTCATCTTGGGAAGGTACGACAATTCCAGATGAAAAATTTGTACAGCCTGAAGATATTGCAGAAACATTATTTACCATTTTGAACTTAAGTAAAGGGGTAAATGTAGATGAGGTTTTAATTACCCCGCTCGATTTTTAAACACAAAATGAACAATATTATGGAAAAGAAGCTTTTTAGAAACGAACACGATAAGATGATTGCCGGTGTAGCTTCGGGACTTGCAGATTACATGCAGGTTGAGGTTACCATAATCAGGTTGTTATTTGCATTATCGGCCATATTTATGGCAGGAGGTGGCTTAATTGCCTATATCATCATGTGGATTATTGTTCCGGTTAACAATGATCCGGCAGCAAGGTTTTCCAGATTTAATGATTATTTTGGTAATAAAAACCCAAATTCACAGCCGTTTGGAACAACCGATCCTTTTGCAGGTCCCAATAGCCAGGGAAACCAGAATTGGACCCAACCGGTAGACGGCACGCCGAAAACACCTTTCGAAACCCAGCCTGATTTTAGTAAATTCAATAAATCGAATGATACCGGCCGTACTATAGGTGGATTGGTATTACTGGTAATTGGCTGTTTTTTCCTGATGCGAGAAATGGATTTTATACCTGATTGGTTTAGTATCCGTAATTTATTCAGGTACATGTGGCCGCTGATATTTATCGCGTTAGGCATAAGTATTATAGCCAAATCAAAAAGGAAAAATGACTGGGCAGCTTTTCAGCACCAACAGGAAGCTGAAAAACAAAAAAAAGCTGATTTTTCGGAAACGATAGTAGAAAACGAACCTGCATCACCAGTTAAAACAGACGATCATTCAACATCCGCTAACCCTCAAGTTTAAAGAAATGAAATTAGATAGATTAATGTGGGGTATCATCCTGCTTTTTATTGGCGGCGTACTCCTACTCGAAAACTTCGGCGTAATCACTTTTTATTGGCGCAATGTCTGGAGCTTTTGGCCGGTATTTTTGATCATAGCAGGTTTAAATATCCTGTTTAATAAAAATAATTCGCAAACAGGAAGCATCATTTCTATTGGTGTTTTAGTGGTGGCCCTTTCTTTTCTTTTTTATAGAGGCCAACAGATTCCTGAGCGTGGCAGTTGGTGGGGACGTCAGTTTAAGAAAGATGTCGATATTAATATTGACCATAACAACGATGATGACGACGATAATAATAATGATACATCTTTTAACCATTTAAGTTTATCTGAGCCTTTTGTGGCGGCAGACAATGCAAAAAAAACAGTATTAAATATTTCCGGAGGTGGTATATCATTTAACCTGGATGGTGAAACCGATGAGTTGATCAATGCTGACGTAAAGAAAAAACATGGTAACTTTTCGTTAAAGAAATTACTTACCGATAGTGCTACCGTACTGACTTTCCAGATGGACGATAAAAAGAATAAATGGAATTTCGGCGATGGAGGTAACGATGTTAACTTTAAATTAAATAAGGAAGCCAACTGGGATATTTTGATGAAACTGGGTGCCGGTGAAGCCAACTTCGATTTTGCCGAATATAAAGTACGTGCTTTCCGCTTTGATGGTGGAGCGGCAGCTTTGGATATTAAATTCGGAGAATTATTGCCAATAACCGATGTAATCGTAAAATCTGGCGTAGCCGATGTAAAAATTGCAGTGCCCACCAATTCAGGCTGCCGAATTAAAACCAAAACAGGCTTATCGGCTAAGGATTTCGATGGTTTTGAAAAGTTAAGTGATGGTGTTTACGAAACTTCAAACTATAAAACCTCAACCAAAAAAATCTTTATCAATTTAGATGGTGGATTAAGTAACTTTGAAGTGAGCAGATACTAGGGAGGTTGAAGGTTAGAAGGTAGAAGGCGTAAGGCTAAGACTTCATTAACGAAATCTTTTTAAAATGCTGATCTTACAATCCTAAAGTCTCATAATCCTGATCTAATCTAATGAATCCTGATCAATACACAGTTGTAATTAATGGTAAGCCAACAGGGCCGTATAGTTTAAACGAACTGAAAGATTTAAACATCAGTGCGAATACTTTTATTCGAAAACCTGGAATGGACGATTATAAAGAAGCTCACGCAATACCCGAACTGCGTGAGCTTTTAGGTTTTACTTATCAAAAAACTGCACCTCAATATTTCGCTGCTTTTGATCAAAGATTATTGGCTTCAGTGATTGATCATTTTATTATTTTCGGTTTTTATATCGTTATTATTTTAACCAGTTATATTTTTATCGAAGGCAAAGACCAGCGGATTATGACGTTTTTAGTTCCTTTTCCGTTAATATTTTTGGTTAAATTGGTTTATGGCAGCATCGCTGAAGCAATGAAAAGCCAGGCAACCATTGGCAAAAAACTCCTCAATATTAAGGTAACCGATTTAGAAGGTAGCCAGGTTTCCATAGGAGTGTCTCTAGTCAGAAATTTTTCAAAGATCTTATCTGTAATTCCTGTTTTCTTCGGCTATCTATACAGTTTCCTGAATAAAAAACACCAGTGTTGGCACGATATTGCCGCTAATACTTTGGTCATAAAAGATAGATTGATCTGATCAGAAAAGCCAGGTTATTATATCTGTTTTCGTTACCCGGGCTGTATGCTATATCTCCGATGTAAAATCGGAGGATGCCGCTTCCATACCGTTTATTAAACCTGGGCTGGTGCAAGTATGCCAAGCTCACCTGACATCAAAACCATTAGACCTGATGGGAGTGGAAATCCCTTTTGGGTTAGACAGGCGTGCTTCATTAAATATTTCTTCCAAAAGGATTGCAACAAACAGCAGGACCGAACTTAACCCATTATTTCTGACCTTGCTCTTCAAAAGAGAATGCCAGTAATTCTAGCTAAACACACGCTCTGATATTTAGGAAGGCAAGACTGGTGCATCTATCTGAGTTACCCGGCACGTGCGCTGGATCTCTGTATGGTATTCGACTACGCTCCGGCTGACAGCCAAAAAATGCCGCTACCGTCCCTTTTAAAAACCTGGGTGGTGCAGGCATGCTAAACCCAATGCATTTATCAAGCGATACTAATTTCAGTTTTCGACAAAGATTAAATGTAGTCCTGAAGCACAGGGTCGATTAATTACAACATTCCAACATTAAAACATTCCAACAATCCTTATCTTTGCAAACAGATGGAAAATATATTGGCAAAACATGATCTGGCTGGCGGATATTGCAACAGTTTAACCGCTTATTCAAGGTACTTAACCCGCGAGGTAAACATTGGTGATATCGCATTGGGTGGGCACAATCCGATCCGGATCCAATCGATGACGACCACCGATACGATGGATACTTTGGGTACGGTAGAGCAGACCATCCGCATGGTAGAATCCGGCTGTGAATATGTGCGTATTACTGCACCAAGTATTAAAGAAGCCGAAAATCTGGCCAATATTAAGAAAGAACTGCGTTTTCGCGGTTATAATGTTCCATTAATTGCCGATATCCATTTTACACCAAATGCTGCCGAGATGGCTGCCCGTATTGTAGAAAAAGTACGTGTTAACCCAGGCAACTATGCAGATAAAAAGAAATTTGAAAACATAGAATATACTCAGGATGCTTACAATGCGGAATTGAGCCGGATTTATAAAAAGTTTATCCCTTTGGTGAAAATCTGTAAAGAATACGGCACCGCCATGCGCATTGGCACCAATCATGGTTCACTTTCTGATCGGATTATGAGCCATTATGGCGATACTCCACGGGGTATGGTCGAATCGGCAATGGAGTTTATCCGCATGTGCGAAGACCAGAATTATTATAACCTTGTGATTTCAATGAAAGCCAGTAATACACAGGTTATGGTTCAGGCCTATCGCTTACTGGTAGAAACTATGGCTAAAGAAGGGATGAATTATCCTTTGCATTTGGGTGTAACAGAAGCCGGCGACGGCGAAGACGGTCGAATTAAATCAGCCGTTGGTATTGGAACTTTATTGGAAGACGGTTTAGGCGATACCATCCGCGTTTCTTTAACCGAAGATCCTGAATTTGAAGCACCGGTGGCTAAAGCTTTGGCAGACCGCTACGTGAAAAGGAGTTTGGAGCTTGGAGTTCAGAGTTTTGAGTCGCCTGTAAAAGTCCAAACTCTCAACCCCCAACTCCCAACTTATAATCCTTACGAATACAACCGCCGCATCACCACTCCGGTACAACATATCGGCGGGCATCACCATCCGGTAGTGATGATTGATGTTTCGAAAGAAAATTTAAAAGATCCTTATTTTTTAAGTTCGGTTGGTTATCAGTATAGTGCAGGTTTAGATAAATATAATTTGGCAGATCAGGCTTGCGATTTAGCTTATTTAGGAGATAATCTGCCATCTTTCTCTTTCCCGGGAAATTTAAAACAGGTTTATAATTACCAAACGTGGCTAAAACTTCAGGATAAAAATAACTGTCATCCGCTATTCTCTTTACAGGAATTTATTAAAGCTGATCATAAAGATGATCTGTTAAACTTTGTTGAGGTTGATGCAGGAACATTCCAGCATGCCGACATTTCAATATTTCAATCTAATGTTGTTCTGATTTTAAAAACTTCTGCATCACACGGCATGGCTGAACAAAGGGCCCTTTTTGTTGAATTGCAGGAAAAAAATATTCAGGTTCCGGTAATTATAAAAAGAACTTACCAGGATGTAGATGCCGATCATTTAATGCTATATGCTGCCACCGATCTTGGTGCCCTGCTTACTGATGGTTTTGGCGATGGCGTTTGGATTGATGCTGAAGGACAAAATCTTTCACTGATCAATTCAACCAGTTTCGGCATTTTGCAGGCCACCCGAACAAGAATCAGTAAAACAGAGTATATCTCTTGCCCCAGCTGCGGACGAACGCTTTTCGATCTGCAGGAAACCACGCAATTGATCCGTTCCCGTACAGACCATTTAAAAGGAATAAAAATAGGCATCATGGGCTGTATTGTTAATGGTCCCGGAGAAATGGCTGATGCCGATTATGGCTATGTAGGCACCGGACCCGATAAGATTACGTTATATCGTGGCAAAGAAGTGGTAAAGAAAAATGTAACCACAGCTTACGCTTTGGATGAACTGATCGATATCATCAAAGGAGATGGCAACTGGGTAGAAAAGATTTAATTGTTATTGCTGGAATGGCAAAGTAAGCCCTGGTCTGTGTCCTCACAAACTACTATGCTATTATCCTGCGCAGCGAAGAATCCATATACTGGTATTGCCGGGTTATAAACTACTGCGGCATTATCAATACTAGCATATTTTCAACATCATCGACATTCTCACAGAAGATTTTTCATTGCATTCAGAATGACAAGACCATTTAATTTTCTAACCAATAAATCCTAAATTGCCTTGATGAAGATTCCGGAGTTTCAATACCTCTTTAATGAACTTAAAAACTGGCTGGCCGGTAAAGGCCTTGCAGGTAACGAACTCATTTATTCTTATTTTCTGATCGGGCTTGTTGCGGTTATTTTATTCTTGTTTGTGACCATTTTGGTAACCAGACAGGTGTTTATCGTCGTGGTAAAAAGTGCCAAAACCAAGTCAGACTGGCAAAAAGCGTTATTCGAATTTCGTGTTTTTAGGGCTTTTGCCTTAATTTTTGGCGCTTATATCATTTATAATGTTGTTCCATACCTTTTTGTCTATTTTAAAAACTGGCATTTTTATGCTTTGATTCTGGCAAAAATCTACATGGTTTTGGCTGTCATGTTTGCTATAAATGCGTTTTTGAATGCGGTGGTTTCTATCATGGAATCATCAAAGAAATATGCTGATAAACCCATCAGAAGCTATAAACAGGTAGCTAAAATTGTATTTTACATCGTTGGTTTCGTACTTATTCTTTCGATTATTCTTGGCGAATCTCCGGTATATGTTTTCGGTGGTTTTGGCGCAGTAACAGCTGTTTTTATCCTGGTTTTCAGAGATCCTATTTTAGGTTTTGTAGCATCGGTACAAATGAGTGCCATTGATCTGGTGAGGGTTGGCGACTGGATCACAGTAGAAAAATATGGTGCCGATGGCGAGGTAACCGAAATTAATTTAACCACCATTAAAGTGCGTAATTGGGATAAGACCGTAACCATTGTGCCTAGTTATGCCATAGTTAGTGAATCGTTTAAGAATTGGCGGGCGATGGAAGAAAGTGAAGGCAGGCGGATTAAACGGCATATCAATATTAAAATTTCGAGTATTAAATTCTGCGATGAGGAACTGATCGGTAGGCTGCAGAGCATCGATTTTCTTAAAGATTACCTTCGGGAAACCCAGGCTTTTATTGAACGTTACAATGCAGAAAATACAGTAAACCCTAACAATTTGGTGAACGGTCGCCACATGACCAATATTGGTACTTTTAGGGTGTATGCAGAAAAATATCTGGAAAGCAATCCATATATCAATAAAGAACTTACCTTTATGGTGCGCCAGTTGCAGGCCACAGAAAATGGACTGCCGATTGAAATTTACGTGTTTTCTAAAGAAAAGGCCTTAAAGCGTTTTGAAGAAGTGGCTGCCGATATTTTTGACCACTTGCTGGCAGCGGTACCATACTTCGACTTAGAGATTTTCCAAAGCCCGAGTGGCAGCGATATGCGTGATTTTGTAAGGAGAGGGAATAGTTAAAGTTTGATGTCTTATTGATAAACAATTGCTTGCATAAAAATCAATAATATTGAGATAGGTATTTTTTAACGAAACATCCCTCGAGAGATTGTCATTTTAATTTGATCCGGTTAGCCATCGGACGGGAATCTTAATGCAAGCGCTTTAAGACTAGCTTTGCCAAGCAATGCGTGGTTCCGACATGAGTGAGATCCGATTGCTGTGGATGACAACCGGACCAGTTAATTCTGTCAATGATAGCATGCCGAAGAATCTGCCGAAGAGTGCTTGTTTGTAAAATTTATTGACATTCTTCTAACTACAGATTCTTCGTTTCTCAAAATGACAAGAATCTATTCTCCTAAGAAGGTCAAAACCTTTTCGCAAACTTTAAACAATAGCGGTGGTAAAGTTTCGCTGGTATAAGGTTGTGTTGCTCCATAAACATGGTTGGCGCCTTCAATTTTAACCAACCTGCTTTTCGGATTGGCTTCTGCCAAGGTTTGGGCGGTTTCGAAAGGAACATTAACATCATCATCACCATGTATAATTAACCAGGGAATGTTGATGCGCTTTGCTGCATCTATAATATTTAATGTCGCTGCATTTTCTTCCAGATCTTCTAATAAGGTAACATTTAGTGGCATTTGTTCTTTGGTTCGGGCGTTGGTTACAAAGATCTTCCCGGTTTTTTTCCATTCTGCCTCCTGTTCTTTTTTCCAAAGACTATCAAAAGCGGCAATAGCACTCCAGGTAACCAGTTTATTGATCCTCAAATCATTTGCTGCTTCTATAATTGATAATCCACCGCCACGGCTATGTCCTATCAGGTTCACCTTTGTGTCTTTACCATAAGCTTTCTCAATAAAATCCAACACTGCATTGATATCAAAGAGTTCTTTCGATACCGTGTTGCTGGCAAAAGCTTCCAGGTCATTAACATCTGTTGGGGCATCAACCGGAACCCCGCTATGCGATAAATTAAACTTGACGTAACGGTAACCATTGCTGGCAAAATACCTGGCAACTAAGTTATGCGCGCCCCAATCTTTAAAACCTTTAAAGCCGTGTACAAAAAGTACAATCGGGGTATTAGGGTTTTTTTCATCAAAAGTAATGTCGCCAATAATTAATTTTCCGTCTGCACCGCTAAGGCTAAAATTGCTTTGTGTAATCATAATTTTAAGGATTGGTATAAAATATAAACCTACAAAATTTCATTTTGTTGTGTGCTTTTGTGCTGGCTTGATGGTATTGTTATGATGCAGACACCAGTAAAACCGTTCACAGAACCAGAAAATAACGTTCTCTAAAAAGGATAGTCGTAAAAATACTTTTTGATGCAGGTTTTCGAAAAGTTCAGGCCGAGGTTCACAAAAGATTGCAACGAATAATAGCGACTAAACTGAAAATGAAATGATGGCTACGCTTGCAAACTGCGTTTCTTCATTCTCCTTCCATGGCTTGTGTCCTCATAGACTACTGATAATTTTTTTTCCACTTTTGTGCGTTAACTAAACCTGACAGCAGCGAAAATCCTTTTTGCTGGCAGTAACCCGCCAACCACGCTCGTCTGCATCCGATAGAAGCAGGTACCCTTACAAAAGCAGTACCCTAACCACAAAAAGATTGAAGCGGATGGCAGGGCTGAAGCAACCGATGAACACTGGAACCTGCTTTTCAGAAAAAACTTTTTTGCTACGGAAACATGGCGTAAAATAAAAACTGTTAGGCCATTTTTTTAAAATAATAGCCTGCCCAGCCTATAAACAAGAATTGAAATGGTAACCTAAGCCACGCGATTAGTGGCGTAATTAATATTTGACCCAGCATAAATGGTGCCTGTTGGATCATGTAAATATGTGCAGGCAAAAAGGCAATCAACATCATTATAATGAGTAGCGCGGCAAATTTACTGGTCTTACTAATCAACAATAACAGGCCTAAAATAATTTCTAATATTCCAGAAAAATAAATTAAAAAGCCAGGTGCAGGCAACCATTTTGGCATGATCACGTAATATACCTCAGTGGATAAAAAGTGGTTGCATCCTGCCAGAATGTAGAAAAGTGCATAAATCCAAAGGAAAAATTTATAAATTGGTCTCTTCATAATGGATCGGTATAGGGTTTAAATCTTTGGGTTTGCTATTTAAAACCGTTCTAAATTGATGTAAATTACAGGTTAATGACAGTCACATGCCTTCACCATGTTACTTTTGTATCCCGATAATAGTTAATAACGGAAGCACTTGGAATATTTAAAAGTAATAGCTTTTACGCATCACCACATCGACCTGAAATCTTTAGGGAAATTAGTTATTTGTGACCAGAGTTTAGATAGCAGGTTGAAGAATGTTCAAGCAGAGCTTCCCGTTAGCGAAATTTTCTATGTTGGTACGTGTAACCGAGTAGAATTTGTTTTCCTGACGAAAGAGAAAACAGACAAGGAATTTGTAACCAAATTTCTCACTGTTTTAGACATGGGGCTGCCTCCTGAATTTATGGAGCGTTTTCTGGACAATGTTACTGTATACGAAAACGAAGAAGCCTTTAACCACTTGCTTAGAACATCATGTTCTTTAGAGAGTTTGGTGGTTGGTGAAAAGGAAATCCTTGCCCAGATTCGTAAGGCTTACGAAAACTGCCGCGATGCTGGTTTCACCGGCGATTACATGCGCATGATTATGGATCGTGTAGTTAAAACGGCGAAAGAAGTTTATACGCATACCAATATCTCTAAAAATCCGGTTTCTGTTGTTTCATTGGCTTACCGTAAGTTAAAAGAGTTGAACATGTGCGGCAACTCACGTATCTTAATTATCGGCGCTGGCGAAACCAATCAGAACATTGCAAAATATCTTAACAAACATAAATACTCCAATTTTTCCATTTTCAACCGTACGTTCTCTAAAGCCGAAGTTTTGGCTGAAGAGCTAGGGGGTAAAGCTTATCCATTGGCGGCACTTGAAGATTTTAATGAAGGGTTTGATGTGATCATCACCTGTACGGGTTCTACTGAAGCAATTATCACGGAAGCGTTATATGCTAAACTGTTAAATGGCGACCAGGGAAAAAAAGTGATTGTAGATCTGGCTATTCCGAATGATGTTCTGCCTGCAGTGATCCATAATAATCCTGTGCATTATATCGAGGTGGAATCGTTGAAGGAGGTGGCACGCAAAAATATCCAGGAACGTTATAACGAACTGGTGCATGCCGAAGAAATTATCAGCAATAACATTACCGAGTTTTTCTCTGTTTTAAAACAACGTCGGATTGAACTGGCGATGCAGGAAGTGCCAAGAAAGATTAAAGAAATCAAAAACACAGCTATAAATGGTGTTTTTGCTGACGAAATCAGTCAGATGGATGAAGCCTCGCGTGAAGTTTTAGAACGTGTTATGAACTACATGGAAAAAAAATACATCAGCGTACCGATGGTCATGGCCAAAGAAATTCTGGTAAACCAGTCTTAAGATTTTACCTCAGAAATACAAAAACTTAATTTCCTTTTTTCGATCATCTACTTTAATACAAAGCATCATCCCGGCCGAAACCTATTGGAGCGGAGAGATCTATCCTGAGGCAGCTTTAGCTTCGCTGAGCACTTCGTGGTTCTCGACTGCGTTGCGCTCCGCTCGGAATAACGGAATTTAAAGGTATACGCATTAATTCGTCTATCTCAGAATGACAAAGTAACGCAGCACCAGTTCCACAATGTCATAGAAATCCTTTAAATTCTCCTTTCTGTAACCTCACTGTCTCATTTTTAAACAATTCATGGTATAAACCACTATTTAAATTAAATTTGTAATTCATTTAATCTTAATAGTGAAGAAATTAACCATTGGAACACGCGGTAGCGATCTGGCTTTATGGCAGGCAAATCATATCAAAGATGAATTAGCAGCCATCGGAATTGATGCAGAAATCAAAATCATTAAAACTCAGGGGGATAAAATCCTGAACTTAAGATTAGATAAACTGGAAGGCAAAGGCTTTTTTACCAAAGAACTGGAAGAAGAGCTTCTGGGTGGGACGATTGACCTTGCTGTACATTGCCTTAAAGATTTACCAACTACACATCCTGCCGGATTGACCATTGCTGCTTTACCACCACGTGAAGAAGCAAGTGAATATCTTTTGATTTTAAAAGACTGTATTGATGTTACACAAAAGCTGTCGCTAAAAAAAGGTGCAATGGTGGGTACTTCATCTAATCGTCGCAAAGCACAATTATTAGGTCTTCGACCTGATTTGGAAATTGAAGATTTACGTGGAAATGTACCTACCCGGATCCAAAAGCTCCGCGATGAAGATTATGATGCGATTTTGATTGCCAAAGCCGGTGTTAAACGTTTAAATCTTGATGTGACCGATCTACATGTAGAGGAACTGGAAACCACTGAGTTTATCCCTGCACCTGCCCAGGGTGCTTTGGCTATTCAAATCAGGGAAAATGATACCGAACTTTTTGAAATACTTCAAAAATTACATGATCCCGAAACAGCTGAAACCGTAACGGTTGAACGCAAGGTGTTAAACCTTTTTGAAGGTGGCTGCCATATGCCGTTAGGCTGTTATTGCAAAAAGGAAAACGGAAAATTCGAAATCTGGACTTCAAAAGCCGAAACTGCCGACCATTTTCCCGAACGCTTGTTTTTACGTGCAGAAAGCACCGAAGGACTGGCTGAAAAAATTGTTGAAAAGTTTAATAAAGACAGAAAGAAACCAGCAAAGGTTTTTATTTCGCGCGAAATCGGCGAACACAGTTATTTCCGTAGGGCATTAGAGAATAACGATATCGAAATTGAGGGACGCTCACTAATCCGTACCTTCCCGATCGTAACTGTTTTAGATCAGTTTATCTTGAAGCACGTAGATTGGGTTTTCTTCAGCAGCCGCAATAGTGTTGAATATTTCTTTAACCTGAAACCGGTATTGCCAAAGAAAACCAAGTTTGGTGTTGTTGGCAGAGGTTCGGAAGACGCCTTACGTAAATTTGGGCATATTGCTGATTTTGTTGGTGAGAGTGGTGATATTACAGAGGTTGCCGAAGATTTTGCAAAACTGGTTGCTGGTCAGCAGATATTGTTTCCTAGGGCACAGGATTCTTTGCAGTCTATTCAAAAATCGCTACCTGCTGATGCTAAAGTAATCGATCTGCCTATTTATGAAACGGTAATAGAAGAAGATATAGATCGGAGTTATGCCGATGTGCTTATTTTTACCAGCCCATCAAATGTAGATGCCTATTTCGCAAACAATTTATTGGAACCCGGTCAGCAGGTAATTGCTATAGGAAACTCTACCGGCAAGAAATTTGATGAAATGGGCGTTAAATATGCTTTGCCATATTCTCCGGATGAAATTGGATTGGCAGAGGCGGTGTTTGGAATAGAGATGAGGTAGAGGGCAGGAAGGTTTAGGGTTTAAGATAATTAAGTCTTGATACCCGATACTGTAATCTTGATACTCAATACTTCAATCTTGATACTCGATACTAAATACTTGATACTAAACACATAGATAAGAAATGTTAAATCGTCCGCGAAGATTACGGAAAAACCCGTTAGTGAGAGAGATGGTAGCCGAAACACGGTTGTCAAAGGATATGTTTGTGTACCCTTATTTTGTGGTGCCGGGCAGCAATGTTACCCACGCCATTGATGCCATGCCTGGTGTAAACCATTATTCTATTGACACGCTGGTAAAAGATGTGGAAGCCGGAATGAAGAAGGGGCTCAATAAAATCATGCTTTTTGGTGTTGGTGATGAAAAATCAGCAGATGCCAAATCGGCTTACCACGATCATTCCTTAGTGCCGGTAGCGGTACGCGAGTTAAAAAAACAGTTTGCCGATGATTTATATGTGATTACTGATGTATGCGTATGTTCTTATACCACCCATGGTCACTGCGGTATTTTAGAAAATGATTATGTTCAAAACGATAAAACAGTTGAAGTAATCGCAAAAATGGCATTAACCCATGCTGAAGCAGGTGCAGATATGTTTGCACCATCTGATATGATGGACGGTAGGATTGAAGCCATGCGTAATCTTTTGGATGAAAACGGTTTTGTAAATGCAGCTATTATGAGCCACGCTACAAAATTTGCTTCAGCCTATTATGGCCCTTTCAGAGAGGCTGCTGATTGCGCACCTGGCAAAGGGGATAGAAAAGCTTATCAGATGGATTTCAGAAATCCGTTAGAGGCTTTACGAGAGGCGGCTTTAGACGAGCAGGAGGGGGCTGATGTTTTAATGGTAAAACCGGGCCTGGCCTATCTTGACATCATTCAACGGCTAAAACAGGATACCAATTTGCCGATTGCAGTTTACAACGTATCTGGTGAATATTCGATGGTAAAAGCAGCAGCCGAGCGCGGTTGGATCGACGAACAAAAAGTGGTAATGGAAACCATGCATGCCTTTGCTAGAGCAGGCGCAAGTATTATTACCACTTACCATATTAAAGATATTTTAAATAATAACTGGCTTTAGAGGCGGAAGGCTTAATGGTTGAGGGTATATACCCACAATCTAGATCCTTAACAATTCGTTTTAAATCCTACAAAATATAATGAGGCAAAAGATTGATGGTTTATTGGTTATGGGTTATACGCCCAAAGCCTTTTACCTTCCACCTTTCAGCCTTCAACCTTAATAAAATGTTAGATTCATTAAAGAAAATGTTTGCAGGCAATGAAGCCGATATTCCGGTAAATACAGGTAGTAAACCTGATATTTCGAGGGCAAAATCTGCTGAATTGTATGAAAAATCGAAAACGTATTTCCCTGGTGGTGTAAATTCGCCTGTAAGGGCTTTTAAATCAGTTTATGGTACGCCACTTTTTATCGAAAAAGGTGATGGCTGTTATATCTGGGATGCCGATGGTAATCAGTTTATCGATTTCTGCGGTAGCTGGGGACCACTAATTTTAGGGCATAACAACCCTAAAATCCGCGAGAAAGTTGCCGAAGTGATGCAGAGTGGTATGAGCTTTGGCGCACCAACAGCCCTGGAAAATGAACTGGCAGAGTTGATTATTAAAAACAACCGTTTTGTAGAGAAAATCCGTTTTACCAGTTCGGGTACCGAAGCCGTAATGTCAGCCATTCGTTTGGCACGCGGGTTTACCAATCGGGATAAGATTTTAAAGTTTGAGGGCTGCTACCACGGGCATAGCGATTCGCTTTTGGTTAAAGCAGGTTCAGGCCTGGTTACTTTTGGTGAAACTTCTTCTGCAGGGGTGCCTAAGTCTTTTGCCGAAGAAACCATTGTGGTTCCATTAAATGATCAGGAGGCGATTAAGCAGGCATTTACCCAGTTTAAAGATCAGATTGCGGCCGTAATTATAGAAGGTATTCCTGCCAACAACGGTTTAATTATGCAGGATGAAGAATACATTCATTTCTTGCGTAAAATCTGTACCGATAATGGTTCACTTCTCATTTTTGACGAAGTGATTACCGGATTTAGGGTTGGTTTTGAAGGTGCAGCAGCGCATTACGGCATAACGCCGGATATTGTTACCTATGGTAAAATTATTGGCGGTGGGTTGCCTGTTGGTATGTATGGTGCCCGTGCCGAAATCATGGCGCACATTTCTCCTGATGGTGGCGTTTACCAGGCCGGAACGTTATCAGGTAATCCTGTGGCCATGGCAGCGGGAATTGCTACTTTAACCGAGCTAAATAAATCTGGTTTTTATAGAGATTTAAACAATAAAGCACAAGAATTTGTAGCGAGCATTCAGCGTTTTGCAACTGCACGTAACTATAAGTTTAAAGTGTTTACCATTGGCTCTATTTTCTGGTTTGCCTTTACCGATAAGGATAAAATCCAGTCGGCTGATGATATTGATGCCGGCAGCATGGAGAAGTTTAAAATAATGCACCGCGAGTTGCTGAATAGAGGGATTTATTTAGGTCCATCGGGTTATGAAGTTGGTTTTGTATCCTCAGCTCATACCAAGATTGAATTGGAGAAAGCAAAAAGAGCTATTTTTGAAGCATTGGATTTGGTGTTTAAGAAATAGTTCTTAACCCCTTATATAATATTGAGCGATGGTTCGTGCGGACACGAACCTAGGAGAGAATTAATCGGTGTAATCAAATCACCCATATAATCAACCCAAGGGAATGAAGAAATCTATCATTATATTTTACGCATTATTGCTTTATGCACTGGTTCAACTCATTTCGTGGGGTACCTTGGTGGTGCGTTTGCAACCCAGCCGCATGACGATGATTATGGGGGAGGGTTCGGTATTTTTATTTTTGCTTGGTTTCGGTGGCTATTTTCTGCATCAATCTTTAAAACGTGAGGATAAATTACGCGAGCAACAGCAAAATTTTTTAATGTCGATTACGCATGAGTTAAAATCTCCATTAGCAGCTATAAAACTTTCCATCCAAACCATTGTTAAAAGAGATTTGGATAAAGCGCGTCAAATTTCGTTGTTAAACAATTCTTTAAAAGATATTGAGCGCCTGGATGATCTGGTCGAGAATATGTTGCTGGCTACTAAAATTGAAAACCGATCTTATACCTTTCCTAAAGAGGAGTTTAATTTTTCAGAGCTTGTTTATAAAATTACTGATCGGCTTCAGGTTCATTCCTGTGGCAATGAACAATTGATCAATGCCCATATTCAGCCAAATTTGCAGCTTATGGGTGACAAATTTGCCTTATCGTCTGTTGTTACCAATTTAATAGAGAATGCAGTGAAATATTCAAGTCCCTGCGATGAGATAAATGTGCATTTAAACAAAGTGGATGGACATATTCAGTTTAGCGTAATTGATAAAGGGCCGGGTATTTCAGATGCCGAAAAAATGTTGATATTTGATAAGTTTTACCGCGTTGGTAACGAGAATGTCAGAAAAGCGAAAGGAACAGGTTTAGGCTTGTTTATTGTGAAGGAGGTTTTACAATACCATGATGCAGATATTACAGTAAAAGACAATCAGCCTCATGGAAGTATTTTTGAAGTAACATTTAGTTAGTTAATCTCAATTATGTCACAAAAATTAAGAATTCTATTGGTAGAGGACGAGGATCACTTGTTAGATGCTATCAAATTAAACCTCGAACTGGAGGGTTATAAAGTTCATGCCGTTAAAGATGGCAAAACCGCTCTTAAAGTTTTTAAAGAAGAACGCTTTAATCTAATTGTTTTGGATGTAATGTTACCTGAAATGGATGGTTTTCAGGTTTGTGAAACCATACGTTTAGAGAATGCAGAGGTTCCAATCATGTTTTTAACTGCGAAGAACACTTCTGAAGACCGTGTTCTCGGTTTGAAAAAAGGTGCTGATGATTATTTGGTTAAACCATTCAACCTGGAAGAATTGATTCTTCGTGTTGGTATTCTGGTTAAACGCAGTTTAAAATCTGATGATCTGAAAGAATTGAATTCTTACAAAATTGGTGATAAAACCATTTATTTTAACTCTTTCGAGCTGAAACATGATGATGGTACCATCACACCCCTAACCAAGAAGGAAACCATGTTGTTAAAATTGCTTATTGAACGTAAAAATGATGCAGTTTCGAGAGAGCAGATTTTAGAAACCGTTTGGAATTATGATGTTTATCCATCAACCAGAACTATTGATAACTTTATTTTAACGTTCCGTAAATATTTCGAGCCAGATCAGAAAAATCCGGTTTATTTCCATTCCATTCGTGGCGTAGGTTACAAATTTACCGATAGTCATTAATGTACAATAATAAGGGCAGATATGCTTTAATGGCCGTTTTCCTGCTTGCCGGATTGGTTTGTGTTTTTTACCAGCAATACCAGTTGGCAGCGCTTTCGGCATTATTTATGTGTTTTGTAATCTGGAGCCATTTTAAGCATGGTTCGGTTTTAATGGCTTCGAAACATTTCAAAAACAATGATTTTGGGAAGGCTAAAGCCTTGCTTGCCGAGGTTACACAACCCGAACGTTTGGCCAAAAGCCGCAGGGGTTACTACGAATTTATGCAGGGAAATATGGCGTTGAAGGAAGAAAACTTTGATAAGGCCGAATATCACTTTCAACTGGCAAGCCGTTTTCCGGTAGGAGGTAAGAATGAAAAATCGTATGTACTGATCCACCTGGCTAATCTCGCATTGCGCAAAAAAGATAGGGAAAGAGCAGAAGCCTATACCAAAAAGGCTAAAGAACTTGCTGAGACCCAACGTTCGAAGGATATTATTGTTAAAATTGAAAAAGAAATAGGTAAGTTATAATACTAATATTGTCATTTTGAATAACGAAGCACCGGTTTAGGGATAAAAAGGTACTTCGTTTTTTTTTTATTTATACCTTTGCAAAATTAAATTTAGACTTTCGTCCCTTAGCAAATCGTCATGCTGAATTCAGTTCAGCATCTCTTGTAGGTTAGGCCCTGAAATGGATTCAGGGTGACGATAAGTGAGATACCAAATACAAATCATGAAGAATAATTTATTTTTAGACGCAGCATTTTCAAAACAAACCGAACGCCCACCAGTATGGATGATGCGTCAGGCAGGTCGTTTTATGCCACAATATTGGGAAATTAAAAACAAATACTCTTTTTTAGAGATGTGTAAAACCCCCGAAATTGCAGCAGATGTAACGATGTTACCTGTTGATTTATTGGATATCGATGCAGCTATTTTATTCTCTGATATTTTGGTAACCGGAGAGGCAATGGGTGGCGATTTAAGTTTTACTCAAGGTGTTGGTCCAAAGTTTGCAAATCCTGTGCGGACGGCCCAGGACGTTGAAAACCTAAATATTGATTGTTTAGATAAACTGCAGTATGTTGCCGATGCAATTAAGATGATCCAACAACGTTTAGCTGGAAGTATTCCTTTAATTGGCTTTGCCGGTGCACCTTTTACGGTAATGAGTTATTTAATTGAGGGAGGTTCTTCCAAAGATTTTAAATTAACCAAACTATTTATCCATAACCAACCAGAACTGGCACATAAACTTTTGGCTAAAATTGCTAAAGTAACGGCCGATTACCTGAATCTTCAGATTGCAGCCGGTGTTAATGCCGTTCAGATTTTTGATAGCTGGGCACTGGCTTTATCATGGAACGATTATCAGGAGTTTTCACACCGGTATATTCAGGAAATTATTGCCAATTTGAACAGACAAGATATTCCGGTAATTTCTTTCTGCAAAGGAAGTTCGGTTTTTGCTCCGATTATGGCCGAAGCTAAACCAGATGTAATTTCGGTTGACTGGAATGCTGATTTATTGAATATTAAAAATGCTTTGCCAGCTGGTATTGCCGTTCAGGGGAATTTAGATCCACATATTTTATATGCCGATAAAGCAGTAATTAAAGCACAGATCCATAAATTATTTGAACGCATGCGCGGTACGGAAGGTTTTATCTTTAACTTGGGTCATGGTATTATGCCCGATATTCCTTTTGATCATGTGAAGTATGCAATTGAGGTAGTAAAGGAGTTTAGGTATTAATCAAATCATTTGATTTTCGTATATTAGCTTTATAACTCAAATATTATGACTGTTAAATTATTAGAAGACGAGGATGAATTGCCAATTAAGCAATTAATTAAGGCGGTTAATAAGAAAATGGAAGATGTATTAAGAGTTGTTGATGCTTTAAATTTGGGTAGAACCGAAGTAAAAGCCGACGGGATCTACAGGACATTTAATAACGGAGAAACAGTTAAAATAGCTGAAGGTAATTTTAAAAGAAGAAAAGTTTCTGAAAAAAGAATTAAGCTTTTTTAATGCCTCGGAAGTCTAAATTGAGAATTTTTGCAGGACCAAACGGCTCAGGTAAAACAACTTTATTTGATTCTATTAAATCAAGTTATTTCTCAACAAGAATATTTATCAATGCAGATTTGCTGGAAGAAGATTTTAAAAGGAAAAACTTTATAAACTTATCTGATTTCGAAATTAACATTACTAATACTGATTTTGAATCATTTTGCTTTCAAAGTGGACTTTTTGTAAAAGCTGGTTTTGATGCTGCCAGTTGGAATCTGGTAGTAAAAGAAAATGTAATTGTTAGAAGCACATTAGGACCAGTAATTTACAATTCTTATCATTTTGCCATTATCGCTGATTTTATACGATACTCTTTAATCAAAAGCAAAAAATCCTTTAGTTTTGAAACCGTATTTTCTCATCCTTCAAAATTAGATCTTATTGATTTTGCTCATCAAAATAATTATAAGGTTTATCTTTATTTTATAGGTACAGAAACCCCGAAAATGAATATTGAGCGAGTAAAGGACAGGGTTTTAAAAGGAGGACATTTGGTTAACCAGGATAAAATTGAGAATCGCTACTTTTTAACAATGGATTTATTAATCGAGATGATTAAAAAGGTTGATCAAACATATCTTTGGGATAATTCTGAAACGCAGGATTATGTTGGTGAAATTTGTGATGGTACCTTAGATTTGCAACTTAGCAATATTCCAAACTGGATTGATAAGTATATTTTGGATAAGATCAAAAAATGATAGAAACCCTACTGCCATATTACCATTATTTCCTTGCTGTGCATATTGTATTTGTAATCAGCTGGATGGCTGGATTATTCTATATTTTAAGTCTTTTTATCTACCATACGGAAGCAAACGACAAACCGGAACCTGAAAAAAGTATCCTCCAAAAACAGTTTGTTAAAATGGAAGCTACTTTATGGAAAATCATTGCTACCCCGGCCATGATTATTTCGGTTTTGGCGGGTGCCTCCATGCTGACTTTAAACTCAGGCTTACTTCAAGCCGATTGGATGTGGGTTAAGCTTGGCTTTGTGGTTGGCTTACTCATCTATCATTTCATCTGCCAAAATATTGTTAAACAGCTTAAAAATAATCAATACAAGCTAACTAGCTTTCAGTTAAGATTATGGCGTGAGCTGGCCACTATTTTTATGATTGCCATTGTATTTGTGGTAATCCTTAAAAGTGCCATTAACTGGATTTATGGTTTAATCGGCATTATGGGCGTGGCGATGGCGATCATGATTGCCGTTAAGCTCTACAAAAACTACCGCAAAAAACGTGGCGAATAATCTTTTACTACGAAGTTAATAGTTCAGCAATATTTCATGTTAATTAACCTGGCGGATACGTGATTAGTGTCGCTGGAGCTGAAGTGTTATGGTATCAAAGATCGAATCAAAAATCAAGGTGAACGTATGGCTATTATTGCAAAAATTCTGTAAAAAGCAGTATAAATAATACACATTTAATTGATATTTGCATTTTTTTTGCTCTCTAAAAAATGCTTAACGGCCATTTAAAAGCACTTTGTTGATAAATATCAAAGACTCAATTTTTGTTAAGTAAACTTTAAAAAATAATTAAGAGTATCTTTGTTTTTATGAACAACGCTCTAAAAATCATAGTGTTATCAACTTTAATAACCAGTGCCAAAGCCCAAATTGTTAAACCACTGTCTGCCGATTTATTATCTGCTGCCCGTACAAACTTCAACAAAAATTTAATAAAATTGGATTCGGTTGATATCGATGATTTACCGGCTTCGGTTTATTTGTTTTCCAGAGATGGTAAAAACGAAATAGAGATTGACGGTGTTACGGTTTTAACTGATCAAAAAGAAATTATTGGCATTAAGGACATGGATCTGTCTGAAGAGTCATTGAAAAATATCAGCGAAAGACTAAAAGTTCTTGATAAACTCCAGAAAGCCTATAGCGATGCTTCCAATGATGAATATAGGTCTAGCAAAAGAAACAAAAATAACATCGTTTTCTATGATCGCAGGTTTTTTGCAATTCTGCGCGGAATCAAAACAACCTTGAGAGATTTAAAGAAAATGTATACTGCAAATCAGAATGATAAAATGAAAACGATATCAGTTGCAGCCATGAAAAACCCCAGTATCGACTGGAAGTTTTATAGCCAACTGATAGAAGCAGAACAGGATAAGACAATAGCGCTAACCAAATAATTTAGTTTTAATTCAAGCCAACCATCTATAGCGGAAATTATAGGTGGTTTTTTTATTAAAACATCGGATTACAATTAATCCGAAAGATATTGCGATACCGGACCATCGACAGATTCTAAAAAAAATCCTCAGCTCGACTGTAGCGCAGCAAAATGGATAGCGCGTTGAACTGCGTTATTGAACCTGGTTTAAGATTTTTTGCTTCACAGTGCCTTCAGATTTTCTACAGCGGAAGCTGATAGCTCGCAAAAATGTTAACCATCCCAATGATTATTTATCCCGATGGTCTGCTCAGATGATTTGGGGTATTTTTATCAAATGATGCAGAAATGGTTTTCCGATAATATTTATCGTTTTATTGCCCTCAATACTTTAATCAATCTGTTGGCAATAACCTGATTGCCGCTGTCAGATGGATGCAGACCGTCGTATGTCATTTGAATCGCTTCCGGAGGATATGGATAATCATCTTTTTGGGCATTAAAAGGTATATTGAACGATGATTTCAACGGATAATTTTTGTAGGCATCTGAACCTGGAATCCTCAGTCTTTTAAATTTTACGAGTTTCTCCAGTTTGAGCGTTTTATCGCGATATAAATTGATTACCTTAAAGTTATTACACGCGCCGATTTTAACTACGGCATCGGCAAAATCTTTTAGCAGCTGCCCTGATTTTGGCTTATAAGAACCATAAGCGTTATTGTTTTTATCTGCGATATAAACAAAATCTGCGCGTTGCATCGGCGTTATGAGTATGATTTCGGCATTAGGACTTAATTTTTTGATTTTGTTTATAATGATCGCCATTGAACCATAGAATGTATCATTTCCTTTGTTGTACTTATAATCTCCAATCTGCCCAACCGGTCGGCCGGCCCACCAGTCGTTGGTTCCCAAAAATATGGTATAAATCTCCGCTTTAGGGATATTTAGGCTCTCAATCTTTTCTGCTACTGCCCCTGCTGTCCAACCATTATAACCCTTGTTAATGTAATTTAGCCATTTCAATTCATCCGTCACCCTGCTGAGATAACCTTTATGTACGCGGTTTCCGGTTTCTTCGAGGTGATCGTTCAGGTAAGTAATAGAATCGCCAATGGCGACCCAATTAGTCTTGTTGCTATCAAATAAAAATGAAATAAAAAAGAGGCCAAGTGTAAAAAGTATTTTTTTCATTGAAGGGCTATCTGTAAGTGTCAAACTGATTAATCTACCGCTTAAAGGATCGTATTGCAGGGCATGAAGATAACCGAACGATCATGGTAAAATTTTTTCGTCATTCCAGCTTATAATGACGGGACTTTATACGATG
The DNA here is from genome assembly GCF_044762335.1 of Pedobacter suwonensis. Taxonomy (GTDB): domain Bacteria; phylum Bacteroidota; class Bacteroidia; order Sphingobacteriales; family Sphingobacteriaceae; genus Pedobacter. Next base: position 119,418 of record NZ_JBIWEB010000006.1, read on the forward strand.
CTAATATAAAGAGCTTTATTGGTTATCTGATATCAAAAACATACCTGCCGGCAGGCATATCAAGTTTATTATTAATTACTTTTCCGTTTAGGTAAACTTTCTTCCCGGCTATTTCCGGAATAGTTATCCTGGCAGTTGCATTGGCAGGGATTTTTACATCATATTTTACGCCTTTCGCATATCTTTTCCATGAGGATAAAATGGTACCGTACGGACTTTCGTGGCTTGCTGTAAAATGCGTTAAACCGGCTACAAAGTGGGGTTGCAGTAAAATGTTTTTAAAACCAGGTTGCTGCTCATCAATTTTTATTCCGCCTATTCCTTTAAAAAACCATCCGCCAATTTCGCCAAACATCATGTGGTTGTCAGAAATATCCCTGGGGGCCTTTATATTCCAATTTTCGTGAAGCGTTGTAGCACCATTTGCAATCCACCAGCCCCAACCCGGAAACGTATCTTGTGCAGCCAGTTTGTACGCCGTTTCGGCCTGTCCGTTATCGCTTAAGGCATTCAAAACTGCTTTTGCACCCAGCACTCCAACGTCAATATGCATGCCGTCTGCCGCAACACGTTTCGCAAGATTTTCGGCCAACTTCAACCGATATTGATCTTCTACAATATTCCATTGCAAAGCCATGCTCAACTCGGTTTGCACGCCTGAACCATAGCTAATCTTTTCCGCATCGAAATACTTGTTGTTAATCGCTTTTTTAATTTTATTGGCTAAAGCGCTATAAACCAGATAGTCGTTTTGCTTATCAAATAACTTAGCGGTTTTAGCTAAAATATCAGCATCAACATAAAAATAAATGGATGAGGTATATTCTAAATTTGAAGCAGATTTTACAGGAACCCAATCTCCTCTGCCAAAAGTTGTCAAACCATCTTTGCTAATGCTGTTTACATAATCAACATATTGTTTGATGTTGCTATAATTATCGGCCAATGCTTTTGTGTCACCGTAAAACATATAAATATTCCACGGAATGATGGCAATTGTGCTGGTCCAGTCGGTTCCATTAGCTGTACCATAGCCCCATCCGCTGGTTGGGATAATATCTGGCAAAACGCCATTTGGTTGTTGTTCATCACGGTGATCGCCTAACCATTTTTCGTAAATGGTTAAAGCATCGAAATTATACAGGCCTGTTTCTACAGCGAAGTGCCCATCTCCGGTCCATCCGTTTTTTTCCCTTTGTGGACAATCCGTTGGGAGGCCAAATAAATTCGATAAATAGGAATTATTTGTTGCCCACCAAATTTTATCAATCAGTGGATTTGAAGATGCTATTTTCCCAATAGCGGGGACATCGCTATGCATAAAATAAGCCACCAAGCTCTTTTTTTCTAATCTAATGGGCTCACTTGATGTAATTTCTACGTATTGAAACCCTTTATAGTTAAACAATGGCATAAATTCTTCTTCGCCATTTCCCTTTAGTATAAAAATATCGGTTTGGAAGGGATCGGTATCATCTTTCGGACGATAGTAAACATCAATGTTGGATAAATCTGCCCGGCCGTTTGCAGATAAGCGTTCTGCATGTTTAAGTTTAATTACCGTTCCTTTTTTACCTGAAACCCTTATCTTACTTACGCCAGCAATGTTCCTCCCCAAATTGTAGAGATAAAGGGTGTCATTAAACTTCCGCAGGCTTTTGGCTTTTATTTCCTCCACATTACGGATGGGATGCATCGTTTGGGCAACAATATTTTTCGATGGGGCTGCCCTCAGGTTGATTCCATGCCATTTTGTATCATCGAAATCAACTTTATTCCACCCTTCTTGCTCCAATCTTGCGTCATAATGTTCGGCAGTATAAATATTATTAGAAGTGATTGGCCCTAAACTGGTTTTCCAAGTACTCCCGGAAGTTATGGTTTCGGTCGTACCATCAGTATAGGTAATTCTTAAATCGAAACAAAATGCAGGCCTGGCCCGCCAGGGTGCCTGATCAAAATTCCAAACCGCCATGGCCTGGTGGTTATACCAACCGTTTCCCAAAATAACACCAATGGCGTTTTTGCCTTGCCGCATGTTGGATGTTACATCATAGGTAACATATAAATTTCTTCTGTCGAAACGCGTGTACATAGGGTCCAGGCGATGATTGCCAACCTTTTTGCCATTGAGATAGAGTTCATACAAGCCTGCTGCTACAATGTAGGCCCGTGCAGATTTTACCCGCCTGGCAGATTCGAAAACATTTCTAAAATATGGTGCCGGACGGGTATTTATATCATTTCCATCGCTAATCCAGGTTCCTTTCCAATTTTCAGCACCCATCATCCCCATTTCAAAACTTGCGATTTTTGATGAGATGAGCTTATCATGCTGATCCAAAACATCTACTTTCCAGAAATATTTGGTAAACGGCATTAACGCCCTGCCCTTGTAGGTAATTAAACTATTACTTGAATTTACTTTTTCTGTATCCCACTGTATATTCACGTTACCTTTAAGCTGTAACGAATCTGTACCAACAATAATCCGATAAGCCTTTTGTAATGCACCTTTACGGTTATCGTCCATTAGCCATGATAACCGGGGATTAGGGTTATCAACGCCAATCGGATTAATTAAATGCTCGCATTTTAACTTAATGATTCCATTTGCCTTTGCCGACTGAGCGCCTGAAAAAAGCAGTATAAAGAGCAAGAAGTAGTTTAATAAATTTGGTTTGATTACGCTCATATTGAGTATTGGGAAATAAAAAATAACATCGGGATAAAATAGTTTGCTATTTGTCCGGGTCCAAAATAATTAAAATTAGCGGTCCAACTGTCCTTAACTGTTTGCACATGCTTTTTGCTTCTCAATATCGCTAATTATAGCTCAAACCAAGTTCTATTTAACATTTCGCTTACTGTAAAATTTTAATGATGATTATCTGAAATGGGCCAAGGTTTTGCAAGTAAACCAGTTAAAATTAAACCATTTGTTGGCTTATTTTAACCTGTTCATTCCCTAAGTTGTTGAGCACTGTTTTAACATTTAGATTTGAGGATGAATGCAATTAAAATATCGTTGTATCGGGGTTTATCCATTTTATTATTAGCTGCACTATTTTGTGGAACAGTTCGAGGACAGGGCAGGACAGAATACCTGCTGGAAAAAAACTGGAAATTTAGCAAGGGTGATTTTCCTGAATCTGTAAATCCCGCTTTTGATGACAGCAAATGGGAAACGGTACGTATTCCACATGATTGGGCCATCAAAGGTCCTTTTGATGGGAATAATGACAGTCAGAATGTACAGATTGTACAAAATGGCGAGCAAACTGCATCATTAAAAACAGGAAGAACGGGTGGCTTGCCTTTTGTTGGCAAAGCCTGGTATCGCAATACGTTTGTTGCTCCCGCTTTTACAAAAGGCAAAAAAGCAGTAATATTAATTGATGGCGCCATGAGCTATCCAAAGGTATTTTTAAATGGGGAGGCTGTCGGACACTGGGCATATGGCTATAATTCTTTTTCAATAGATATAACCGACAAAATGAGGGTTGGTAAAAACGTACTCGCCATCAGCTTGGAGAATTTGCCGGAAGCCTCCCGCTGGTATCCGGGTGCAGGTCTCTATCGCAATGTGCATGTTATCATTACAGACGAGGTAAGTATTCCGGTTTGGGGCACTTATATTACCACGCCGGTAATCAACAAAGATTTTGCCCGTGTAAAAATACGAACTCAGGTTAATTCATTAAGTGGAAACTATAATGGTTTGAGCCTGCAAACTACGATCGTTAATACAAAAGGTGAAACGGTAGCAACAGCGAGGAAGAATTTAACAACAGAAGATTTGAATGAGTTTGAGCAGGATTTAGTGGTAATAAACCCTGAATTATGGTCGCCTGAAACACCAAATCTGTATGCTGCCGTAACAAAATTATATGCCGGAAACAGTTTAAAAGATGAATACACCACTACTTTTGGCATCCGTTCCATTAAATACGAAGCGGAAAAAGGGTTTTCGCTAAACGGTGTTTATCGCAAATTTAAAGGCGTTTGCAATCACCACGATTTAGGGCCACTTGGTGCTGCTATTAATGTTTCTGCCTTGCGCAGGCAGCTCGTATTATTGAAAGACATGGGATGCGATGCAATCAGAACTTCACATAACATGCCGGCGCCGGAGTTGGTAAAGTTATGTGATGAAATGGGATTTATGCTCATGGTCGAATCTTTTGATGAATGGAAAGCACCTAAGGTTTCAAATGGATACAGCCATCTTTTTGATGAGTGGGCCGAAAAAGATATCGTAAATATGATCCATGCCAATAGAAACAATCCTTCTGTGGTGATGTGGAGTATCGGAAATGAAGTACCCGATCAATCGACCAAAGAGGGAGGGAAGATCTTAAAGTTTTTACAGGATATATGCCACCGTGAAGATCCAACCCGGCCGGTAACAGCAGGTATGGACAGGATTAAAGATGCGCTGGACAATAACTTTGCCGCAGTATTAGATATCCCGGGCTTTAATTATAAGCCATTTTGGTATGGGGAGGCCTACAAACGCTTGCCACAGGAAATGATTTTGGGTTCTGAAACGGCTTCTACCGTGAGTTCAAGAGGGGTGTATAAATTTCCGGTTGTGCCACAGAAAATGAAAATGTACGATGACAATCAAAGTTCATCATACGATCTGGAATATTGTAACTGGTCGCAGATTCCGGATGATGAATTTATGATGCAGGATTCACTGAAGTATGTAATCGGCGAGTTTGTTTGGACAGGTTTTGATTATTTAGGCGAACCTACGCCTTATGATGAAAAATGGCCGTCGCATAGCTCTTATTTTGGGATTATTGACCTTGCAGGTATCCCTAAAGATCGTTTTTACCTTTACCGCAGCAAATGGAATCCTGAAAAACCAACCCTGCATATTGTGCCACACTGGACTTTCCCTGGGCGTGAAGGGCAGGTTACCCCCGTGTTTGCATATACCAATTATCCGTCGGCAGAATTGTTTATCAACAATAAGAGCCAGGGCAGGCAAAGCAAAAATAAAGCGACCAGTACCAGCAGGTACCGGCTGATGTGGAACAATGTTAAATACGAACCCGGCGAACTAAAGGTAATTGCCTACGATGGGAACGGCAAGCCCGTTGCCGAACGAACCGTTAAAACGGCAGGCAAACCGCACCATATTGTATTAGAATCAGATCGTAAGAACCTGATGGCAGATGGGAAAGATCTGGCTTACATTACCGCAAGCGTGGTAGATGCCAACGGTACCGTGTGTCCTGACGCTGAAAATAGTCTTAATTTTAAAGTTACCGGAAACGGAATATATAAAGCCGTGGCCAATGGCGATCCGACCAGTTTGGAATTGTTCCACCTGCCGAAAATGAAGGCCTTTAAAGGTAAACTGGTCATCACCGTTCAATCAACAGAACAAGCTGGAAAATTAAATCTAAGTGTTTCTGCTAAAGGTTTAAAGGCTGCAGTGCTGCCGATTGAAACCAGATAACATTTAAAATATTGAAAGAGGCCCTTTAAACAAGTTGCCATTGACAGACTCCGTAGAAAGTCGTCATTATAGGAGTAACGACGAAGCAATTTAGCAAGCTAATGATCCTTGCTGTAAATATTGCCTCCCTGAAAGGTCGGGACAGGTTATTTGCTGAATGTCTTTTTGCAAGGGTGACCTTTATAGCCCACCATTTGGCAAAAAATCCGTCATTTTATACTGATTTTATAAAATTATCATCCTTCAGGATGATAATTTTATTTAGGGAAAAGCTTTATGCTAAGCCTATAAGTATTACGGAAAATTAGTCATCAACTTTCCCGTACTTATAAATCTGTGTTCTTCCACTGGCATTATAGATACTGTCTTGCTGTATATTTCTACGGTGTTCCGTTAAGATCACAAAACTCGAGCTTAAAAAGATGGCATCTTGATTCCCGGAAACATTCGGATCTTTTGAATAAAATACCGCAGGCCCCTCGCTATGAACCCGCGCCCGGTACAAATCCCGCTTCCAACGGTAAGCAGTAATGTCATCATCACCAGGTTTTTTACAGCCGAATATGGTCACCAATAGCATTACGGCGAAAACGTTTTTTGTCATGTCTCTTGTGATTTAAAATTAGAGAAAATGGCGCTTAGCCAAATTTTTGGTTGAATTTAGCAAAAAATAACATACTGTAGAAAGCTGTTTGTGCCGCAACTAAGGCTTTTTATAGAGATATGGTTGATCCAAATTGAAACCTAAACGTTATGATCAATAGACAAGCGGTGCCGGATAGAACCCTGGCTGTAGCTTAGAGAAAAAGGAGTAATAGTTAGCCTAGCCGGTTAATCAGGCATCTCTTTGAATAAAGGTAACAACAAGTTTAAATAGTGGCATATCAGCTATCGGCAAGATTCAAAACCATATTATCGACTGAGGCACCGCAAATGGGAGAAATCTTTAACAAAGTTTGAAGATTTCTCCGCTGCGGTTGAGAGGACGCTATTTAGAGCCCGTTAATTTTATCTGCTTTTTACCGGACCAGTTTTGTATCCACGGCTGAATATAAGGTGTCTATAACCGTTGGAACCGGCAAATACATCGTTTTGTAGCTGAAGGTTGTATTTGGTTTGTAATTTAATAGCGTAAGAGAATTTTCACCAATTTCTGAAAATACGGTAGTTCGTTTTTCGGCTGTCGTAGTATAGGTAATCCATGTTCCCTTTGCTCCTGTCGAAGTATCGAAGGTATCCCAATCAATCTTGGCACTGCCATTATCCAGCAGTTCGGCATTTAGAATAGGGCGGTTGAAAAGATTACTTTCATATTTTGGCCCATATACTGTCCCGGTCGCGCTAACGATTAATGACGCGTTACCACTGGCGTCAAATGTCTGCACATTAAAATTCTTCACACCTTCATCCACACTAAAAATTTTCTCTATAGCTTCTGGTCTTCCTGTTTTTGCTATATCAAAAATTAAAGAGTCTTTTTTGTCATTCCAGGTGATTTTGATCTTTTCAATTTTAGCATCTGCTGATAGCAAGCCTTTTAGTTGAACACGAAGTCTTCCTGGCAGTATTTTTAAAGAATCGACCTTGCCACTATAAATCGTTTCTCCATCGGCAGTATATTTTTTAAAATCATCCCATTTGGAGCAGGAAACCATTGCAAGCATCAGCGTTGCTATGGTTGTGATCATTATTAATTTTCTTTTTTCCATTTTATCATATTTTTATTCCATTATACATCCGGCGCATGGCGCCGAAATCAGATCCGTTTATTGCTGATTTTTATCGGGTATCACCATATACCGTTAGCTCGTCAATATTCAAACCTGTTCCACCTACCCAATTCTCGAGGCAACGTACCCGGAGATATCTTACTTTTGGTGCAGAAAGATCACATGGTAGATCAAAACCTGCTTCAGCAGTTTGTCTATCCAGTTCATTTTCAGTTCCGTAAGGAAGACCTGATGGCTTGGTAATGGTATAAGATCCTAAAAGAACCCAACTTTGATCGAGACTACCATTTGGGTTTGGATTATCCGAGCCATAAATTTCAAAGCGGCGCATGGACTGAAGGTAGTAATATCTTAGTGGATTAGACTCGGGATAAGTACGCAACCAGATCCGGCTCAGTTTTGCCGATATACCCAAACTAAAAGTTACCGTATGAGGACCATTACCACCTGCTACCTGTTGTGTAAAACAGGCTTCCCAGCCATATCTGCCATCCCAGGCCTTACTTACCGCCCCCCACATTGGCGGGTCGCCAGGAAGCTTGTACTCCTGAAATCTGGATTTTTGCAGCTGTACTTCGAAGATCGGTTTAATGTCCTTATAGATCGTATCGGTTTTATTCCCCCATCTGTCCTGAACAAAAAAACCAAACCGGTGAACATTGGTATCTAAACCCCTAATTTTGGAATAGACACTGTCTAAATTGGTAAAAATACTTTTATCATAATCCACAACGTATTCGTTATATATATTTTTGCCAATGACCATGATATTTATATTACCTTTCGATGGGTTAGACGCCATTATATCGTAACCGCCGGCAGCGTCTCGTACTTTTAAACTTTTAAATGCTTGCCAGATCGGTGCAGTTAAGGGCTTTACCTTTACAATAATGGGTTCCGATAATACGCCTGAACGGCTGACAGAATATACTTTTACCTCATGTTCGTCAGTATCGGCAAAACCGGCAACCTCCAGTGAGTTGTTGTAATATGAAGTCTGCGCTTCATATTGTTTGCCTGACGACAAGTTGTACACAGCTTTTACGATCAGCAACCTCGGATCTTTAGGTACAGTATAAGTGATCGTTGCTTTTCCGTTTTGATTAACGACGCTGATATTGCTCACCTGAGCAGGAGCAGTCGGATCATTGTCAACTGGTTCATTAGTGTTCAGTTCTTCTCCTTTCTTACATGAAGCTAAAAGAATGATGGAACAGGCTATTAATGCCAGAATTTTTAGTTTACTTTTCATATAAAATATATTTACCTATTCATGTTCTTCATATTACCAGCCTGGGTTCTCAACAAGATTGGTGTTTCGTCGGGTATCATAGTCGCCAATCGGCCAGAAATAATCTCTTGGCGCGATAAAACGCTGACTGAAGATGAAGCGTTCCTGATAATATGTAGCATCGGTTTTACCAATGATATTCCATCCAGTGATGTCTTTTTGAAGCTCTTCTGGTGCTTCTTTCCAGCGGCGCAGGTCCCAGAAACGCTGCCCTTCGAACATCATCTCTATTGTGCGCTCTCTGTGGATGATGGCGCGCAGGCCTTCTTTACTGGAATATTTTCTAGGATTACTTGAATATGCGGTCCAGGATTCCACAATGCCTTTAAGTCCGGCTCGTGTTCTTATTCTGTCCAGGTATTGAATAGCCAAGGTTGAGCCTCCATTTACTTCATTTTCTGCTTCAGCATAGAGTAAATAAAGATCGGCCATCCTAACTTCCGGCCATGGGAATTGTCGCCAAACCACCGAATTGTTGTTGGTGGTAGATTCCCAGTTAACCAGTTTCTTAATAAAATAACCGGTTTCGCTCCAATTTCTGAAATCGTTACCAAAGCCCGCCTTATCTCCGTTTTTTGCTTTTACATAAAAATTATTTTCATCATTGCCTCTGTCATTACCGTCTTTCATGTACCAGATGGAACCGTCAAATCCCAGGTCCGCATAAAAACGTGGCTCCCTGTCGAAATTAAGCCGGGCGGTTGTAAAACCATTTTTGATGTAAAACCGTTCTTTGTCTGTGGCTGTTCTCAATTGACTGTATTTAGTGAAATCTAAAGTTTTGTCTTCTTCTATGGGTACTCCATTTGAAGTGTAAAATAGTTTCGCGATCTTGATTGGCGGCGCCCAAACACCTGAACCAGGTCCTCTACCGTTTACACCATTATCTTCGGTAGGTGGCATACATAACCATTCGTTCACAAAATAGGATTGTGCATTCCCCCATACACATTCTACACCGTATTTTTTGGTAATGGCATTACGTATGCTAAGTTGTGTTTTAGTGGTATCACTTAGCCCTAATCCATCATTGGTATAGTTGTAAAGCCTAAAGCCATTATTGGTGGCGGCATCAATAGCTGCTTTTACGGCATCGCGGGCTATTATCCATTTTTGAGGATCATAACTTGGATTGAATAAAATGTTGCCCTCTTTATCCCTAAAATTCGCAAAATCGCTGTTCCCGTTGAATAAGGGACTTGCGGACATGATCAATAGCTTTGCCTTCATGGCCAATGCTATAGGTTTGGTTACCCTTCCCATTTGTGTGTTTTCATCCTGGATACGGTCTGGCAGTAGCTTTGCCGCTTCATCAAACCAGTTGGATATGGTGCTCACGCATTCATCTATGGGTTTACGTTTCACGTAAGCTCCTGCAAGGTCGGCATCAACAGGTACATTTGTATTAATCAGCGGGATAGGTCCATACATGCGTAGCATGTAATAGTGATAGAAAGCCTTTAGGAACAGTGCTTCTCCAATCCAACGGGAGCGTTCAGCTGGTGTAATGTCGGGCACTTTGGTTTGGTCTGCCATGTTTTCCAGAAAAACATTACAATTCCTTATTCCTCCCCATATTGGCTTTGTTGTTACATTCTGACCTTTATTCGCTCCAGTCCAATCGTTAAAATAAGGTGCTGCCTTGTTTTGTTGTCCTTCCGCAATTCTGAAAGCAGCATGCCATTGCGCCTGGTCATTCTGAGGGTACCAGATTTCATCTGCAGCTGTCATACCCGGGTTATACCAGCCGTCGCCATTTTTAGGCAGGTAGGAATAAAGTGTAAACAAATATTTCTCAGCTTCTAATCTTAATTTAAATGCATTATCAATAGTAGAAACGTTATCAGGTACTACATCAAGGTACTTTTTGCAGGATGTAATGGCAATTATGATGCTCATGAGCATTATAACCCGGTAAATTTTACCGATATGCCTATTTTGGTTTAATAGTTTTTTCATGCTATACATATGAAAGTGTCTTGTTGTTACTTAAAAGTTGAATTGTGCGCCAATGCTGTAGACAGACTGAACCGGATAGCCTAGTCCGTTGCCACCCATTTCCACATCCCACATTTTAAATTTGCTGAAAACGAACAGGTTGGTTGCAGAAAAATATATTCTTGTACTTCTTAATCTCAGCGCCTTTATTTCAGGTATATTGTATCCCAGATCAACACTTTTCAAGCGTAGAAAATTACCGTTGCGCATCCACCATGTTGAGGGTCTGTTGTTGGAATAAATCCGGTTGGTACTTAGTCTTGGCCAAAAAGCGTACATATTTTGTTTATCTTCTGACCAATGGTTATCTGCTATAGCTTGCAGCAAATTGTTTTGAAAACCACCATTCATGAAAAATGGCTGCGTATTATCTGGATTGATAAAAAATGAAGACCTGGCAGAACCCTGGAAAAAGAAACTGAGGTCGAACCGTTTAAATCCGCTGGATACCCCAAATCCATAGATGATTTCAGGCTGTTGTGGATAACCGATGGGTACCATGTCATCATCATTGATAATCCCATCTTTATTCACATCCTTATATTTTATATCTCCCCCACGCAGCGTATTATCTCCGTATTGAAGCGGGGAATTGGCTACCTCTTTCTCATCTGCAAACAATCTTTCGGCTATTAAACCCCAGCTTTGCGAAAGCGAGTGATTAACCCGTGATAAATAAGCAATGTTAGGGGCATACTGGATTTCATCACTTACTTTTAATTTACTGGTTGCATAAGTAAAGTTTCCACGCACATTTACCCATGTACCTCCGCTAAAAGAACGTTGGTAGGCCATGGTGAAGTCAATCCCCTGAGTTTCGGCCTTTCCAAAGTTGGCAAAGGGTAAAGCTTCAAAGCCGGCAGCGGATTCTACACTCGATTTTGGTTGTAAGATTTGTGAACGAAACTGTTTGTATACCTCTACGGTCAAGTTAAGATCTTTAAATGCGGTTAAATCCATACCAATATTTAAAGATCTGCTTACCTCCCAGGTAATGTTATTATTGGCATATCTGGAAATGGAAACGCCCGGACGGTAATAAAAGGGAATTCCGTCTCCGGTTCCAAATGATGCGCCATAGCCACCATCATTTAAGTTGACATTAGACAGGTAGAAAAAACGGTCGCCAATGTTGCCGATCTGATCATTTCCCACTAATCCATAGGTAGCCCTGAATTTAAGCTGATCAATTACACTTCTTAACGGTTTAAAAAACTTTTCGTTAGAAATGCGGTAACCAATACCTGCAGAAGGGAAAAAGCCAAACCGGTTATTTTTTGCAAAACGTTCTGAACCATTATAACCAAAGTTAAATTCTGCCAGATACCGATCATCAAAGCCATAAGAGAAACGACCTGAAATACCTTGATTTCGCTGTGGTAAAGATGCGGTCAGATCGTTAGCGTCAGCTGCCTCATAATTAGACATAAAAGATATTAAAGAGCTACTTACCGCATGTTTTTTAAAGGTCCGGTTGTAAGTTAGTGCACCTTCAAGCCAAAAACGAGAATCCAGCTTTTTTCCGGTCTGCTGGAAGCCAAGGTATTCTGTCCCCGGTGTCCCCGCAGTTACCCCGGTTCCGCTGTTCAGTACATTGAGACTATAATCAAGCGTTGTGGGGTCTACAATGGCTTCGTAGTAAAACGGATTATAACTCCGGTCGGCCGAATAGAAAGAATATCTTCTCAGATAAGCCATGGTTCGGAAATTTAGCCCCGGGGTAATGGCATTTAGGTTTTGCTGGAGTTCAAGCTGTGGCTGTATATTGGATGTTTTGTATACGTTATATCCTTTCACCATCTCTGCGTAAGGGTTTACGTAAAGCGTTGAGGTTGGACTGCCTGCCTCTACAATACGGCCCGAGCCAAATAAGGGGTGGTCTGAATATGGTAGCTTTGATTTGGGATAAAGGGCAGGAAACATCACCGGATTGGCCCAAAGTACATTGTTAAATGATAATTGACCTCCGCCGATCGGCCCATTATAGTCGTCAAACTGACCATACATGCGGATATTAAATTGTGTGGTGCTGGTAAGGTTAAGGCTAATGTTAGAACGGATAGAGTAGTTTGCCAGTTTGATATTGCTGTTAAAGTTATTGATAGGGTCTACTTTTAACACACCATTGTCTTGGTTATAGGTACCTGAAATATAATACTTGGTACGTGCGTTACCACCACTGATATTTAGGTTGTAACTTTGGTTTAGCGTTCTCTTTTTGATCATCTGTCCCATCCAGTCGTTATTTGGATAGAGGTAAGGGTCGTCTCCTGCAATGGTATGGTTAATTTTACTTTCGCTGTAGGTAGGCTTAGCCAGGGGCGATCGGGTAAGCAATGCCTCATTAGCCAAGCGCATATAGGTAATATTGTCTGCTAGATGGCTGGGCTAAAAATACAGGGATAGTAATGTTAAAATCCCCTGATTTGACGCGTTGGAGCCATAAAGCGGTAGATTTGGCGAAAGAATATCCTGCAACTTTCTCAAAGGTGAAATGGGTATGGGCCCCACAAACGATTTATGATCCGATTGCTAAGAAATATCTGGTATATTTTACCATCAGGTTTGAGGATAATGAAAAGCTTGATTTTTATTGCGCCTATGCTAACAAAGACTTCACCGGCTTTGAAAAGGAGCCAACTTTAATGTTTAGCCCGAAATTTGGTGGTATTGATGGCGATATTATCTTTAAAGACGGGATATACCATTTTTTTTATAAAGGAAATACCAAGGTAGATGGAAAGGAAGTAAAAAATGGAATTCAGCAGGCCACATCCCGATCATTGCAGGGACCATGGGTGGAAGACTTTAAATACCTGGATGCTTACGCCGGAACAGATACTCCGGTAGAGGGATCAAGTATCTTTAAACTGAACAATTCTCCGGATTATGTATTGATGTATGATTTATATACCAAAGGAAGATATGAATATCAGAAGAGTACCGATCTGTTTAACTTTAGCGATGCGCCATTGTCATTCACCAAGAATTTTTTTCCAAGACATGGAAGTGTGATCGGGCTAAGCGGTCAGGAAGCCCGCTGCCTAAACAGTATTTGGAAAGGTGTTCCGGGTGAGTTGCTTATTCCTAAACTTCCCGGCGACCGGTTTCAATTCGTAGCTGAGGGAAACCCGATTATCACGCACCAATATACTGCAGATCCTGCAGCGATGGTGGATCAGGGAACACTATGGCTGTTTACCGGGCATGATGCAGGCGGGAAGCAAAAAACTTTTAAAATGGAAGATTGGTCGGTTTTTTCGACAACTGATATGAAAAACTGGACACAATACCCTGTTCCGCTTAAGCTTTCTGATTTTTCATGGGCAAAGGGTGGCGATGCTTATGCGGGGCAGGTGATTAAGCGCAACGGCAAATACTATTGGTATATCAGTACAAATGCGTTGGGCATAGGTGTTGCCGTTTCAGATCGACCTGAAGGACCGTATAAAGATGCAATCGGAAAACCGCTGCTGACGAATAAAGACTGTTATGATTCTAAAAACTATTGGGCCTGTATTGATCCAACTGTTTTTGTGGATAAAAAAGGACAGGGGTGGATATTCTGGGGAAACAGTGAGTGTTATTACGCCAAATTGAAAGAAAATATGATCGAAATTGATGGCGCTGTAAAAAGAATCAATTTTGAAGGTTTCAACTTTACCGAAGCGCCATGGATACACGAGGAAAAGGGAACCTATTATCTGTCTTATGCTACCGGTTTTCCTGAAAAAATTGCTTATGCAACGAGTAAATCCCTGGAGGGGCCATGGAAATATCAGGGTATTTTAAATGAAGTAGCCGGGAATAGTGATACCAACCACCAAGCTATTGTTAAATTTAAAAACAAATGGTATTTCTTTTATCACAACGGAGCCATGCAACCTGGAGGTGGAAGCAATAACAGATCGGTTTGTATAGATGAAATTTTTTACAACAAAGATGGAACGCTTAAAAGAGTAATCATGACGAGTGAGGGCGTAGGGAAGAGATAGTCAAAAATTAATGTAGAGCTATTGATTTAATTATGATTGTGGTTGCTATAACACCAACCACGGGTATAGATGCCCGGATCGTCTTCATGATCCGGGCATTTTTGATTGTCAGAACGAAACCCTTATTTTATAGTTAGGTTAACAGTAAAGGTAGCAGTCACTTTATTGCCTGAAGCTAACGTATAGACCAAAGCCTGTTTCATGGTATACTTATCGCCTGTATTAACACGGTTAGGATACTGACCAGCGTTGAATTTAAAATTTTGTGCATCAAACTCACAAAATACCCGCGAATTAGCTGAACTGTAGCCAACCACATAGCCATTGGCATCGAACCACTGCCCGAAACCATTGGCTGTTAGGGTAGCGTTTAAGTTGTTATTAGGTTCAAGTGCATAAAATTTAATGTCAGTGCCAATTTTACTGGTAATATCTTGTTTAGGTAATTGAAAAGCAGTAGCCAGTTTAGTAATATCAATTTGAGCTGTGGCATAATCGTAAGAAGTAGTACTTCGGTTCACTTCGAGATCGTAAGTAAAGGCCACATCTTTAGGTGCCTGATTATTGTAGCCAGGTAAACTGGTGTTCTGGAACTTTACCTTATAGGGCCATTGTTCATCATTGGTATTGTTTTCATCCCAGGCATGCGGATGGTATTGGCTAGGCGCCCCGGTTACCACAAACCAAAGGCGGCTGCAATTTACCGGAATAGTAAATGTTGCATTTCCGGAGGCACTTGTGAACATGGTGCTGTAGCTTCGCGTTCCATTTGTTGATAAAGCAACGAAACCATATCTCCAGCCGGCAATGCTGGCATCTACCTGATTATATCCCGAAGCGTTTGGCAATCCTTGAAATGCCGCGGTAACAATTGTACCCGCTGCAGGCACCTCTAAGGGTATAACATTGTAACCGGTTGTTTGCGGGCAAAAGCTTGGGTCAGGCTGGAAAGAACCATCGTTCATCAGGTTCATTTTATAATGATGTGCGCCAATTTTATTTGCGCCAAGCGTACGGATGTTATCAATATCCCAGGTTACAAATTTAGATGCAGCATCATATAATTCATCGTTGAGCTGGCTCACAGAAAGTCCGTATAAACGCTGATAAACCTGAATCGGATCTTCATAAGTCTGCGACGCCTGCCATATTTTACCAATAACCGCAATACCTCTTTTTTGTGCCCAGTACTGGTGGATCATATAATTGGCATAACGGTAATCTTCGTGGATGAGGTGTTTCTGGTAATTATCCAGGTAAGGATCAAACCAGCTGCTAAAAAGTTCATTGGGGTAAGAGGTAAAAGCCTGCCATTGTGCCGTTTGTTCCCAAAAGGCATTTCCACCTGCACCATTTCCTCCGAAACCCCACCTGAAGCCATGAGTGGTACCTAAATCACAGGATACCTGGTATTGGAAACTATGGCCAATCTCATGCCCGATTGTTGAACCAACTGGTTTGCAGGTCTGTGGACTTACCCATAATGCGCCGATTGTATCGTCATATCCCGAACCAGTTGCACGCCAACCATCTTCATAATATAAAAAGATCATCATTTTGTATTTGTCCAGTTTTGAAGTCCCGTTTCCAACGGTGGCAAATTTTAATGTATTTACATTTAGGTTGTAAAAAGATTCGGCCTTAGCCAGTAAATCATCAATATCCACACGGTATTTTGAATCTACATTTGCGGAGGAAGGATTGTTAGTACCATATCCTTTTCCCCAGAACAATATAAAATGATCGGATTGCTTTGAACGGGCGTAACACCATTCGCTTTCGGTAGCGTTCCAATCCATATTCTGCATGGATGTTGGTTTGTAAATCTGCAGGGCGGTAGCGGCCTGCGTACTGGTTTCATTTGCCGGAGGATCAGGCGCGACTTTAGCTTTTTTACACGAGGTAAAGTTTAACAATAAGATTAAGGAAAGTACTGCACCTATTCGCCGGTTCAGCATTAATTTTGATAAGTGGTTCATGGGGTTAGGAGTTAATTGATGTATTCAGCAAATTAACCAGAACCCTAAAACTATCATTACAGGTTTTTACCTATAAATAACTCATTTTTAACCTGATGTCGCTATATTATCTGTTGACATCTGTTTTTCATATTTGAGTTTGAGGTACTTTTCTTTTTTAACCTAAAATTTAATAAAGCCAGGTGCGCTCAACTCCTTAAAGCCCGATCCTTTTTTTATCAATCAGTAAACCTTCAATAGCCAGAATATCTATTTCTGTTTTTAGAAAGCAAACCTGTTGAATGGAAAATAACGATTTTCTTTAACATCGATTTAATGATCGTAAATGAGCTGTTTGTATACCGGTACCGTACCAAGCTAAGCGCATTACCATAATTGATAGCAGAATCATCTTTTTTCAGTTAGACGAATCACAGACGCTCTTTTATCATTAATCCTTAGCGCCTTCAGAAACGCTTCATACAGACATTAACAAATTGCATTGCTGTTGCCGGTGCCAAAATTACGAAGTTCTTTTTTGTCCATTCTACCAATTTTAGTATATTAGATATATAAAAAGGGATGATCACCCAAACCAATCCGCCTGATTACAAATTCCCTCCAAAAAAATATTTCCTGCCCGCCTTTACACCACGTTTACCCCACGTTTATGCCACCTTCTGGCCAGACTTGCTTCGTACCTGCTCGCACACTGCTTTGTACTTGCGTGGGTTGAGTAATAGTCCTTTTAGAGATCGGGCAGACCAAATATTTGAATCGCTTTAGGCCGGCAGGCTGACAATAGCTAAATAAAAGGTAAAGCGAAAGTTATCTCAAGGTATGGTTGGTTTATAAACGCGTAGGAGCAGCCCGGTGAAAGAGATAATAAACGGCTGTCCCGAATTTTTTTATCCTGCGCTGTAAGTAGGGTTAAGCCTATCGTCTTTCCGGATACAAGAATAAAATTGACTTACAACCCAATAAAAGTAATTCACAGACGCCCTTTTATCATAAATCCGTAGAGCCGTTCGGAACTCTACGGACTGAAATGGCTTTCGATTACCCCAGACTGATATACTAATTAGTTTTTAAACAGGCGCTTTTTATTTCGATTTGAGCTTTTTATGTCAATAAGCTTATTTTAAGGTCACATCCAGGTAAACCGAGTGCCTTCCGTAGCTGTCATAAAATGGTTTAAATAATACTCCGCCTATCGTAAACTCCAGTTTGGATGGATCGCCTTTGATGGTTTTTCCTAAATCATCAGCATTAAGGACAACCTTACGCCAATCTTTCCTTGCCTCCGGCTCCTGTGCGGCGAGCAATATCGGACCATAGAACAAACTTGCGATATTCTGCTGATCCATTACCGGATCTAAATGAAACTGAAAAGGCATCGTTAAATCAACCTGATCTCCAGATTTCCAGTTTCTGGAAATTTTAAGATAAGTTCCAGGAACTGCATTTAACTTTTGTTGCTGACCATTAATTTTGACAAAGAAACCCTTTGTTGCCCATCCCGGTACGCGCATGTACAGGTCAAATTGACCGCTACCATTGATCTTTAAACTGGTTTGATCTGATTTTGGATAGCTGGTCGTTTGTTCAAGCTTAATTTTTCGCTCCGACCAGTTTAAAACAGATGGAATGAAAAGGTTAACATATAAAGACTGATTTTGCTGATCTTTAAAATAAATAGAATTCTGTAACTTGGTACTGCTTTCTAATGCGGTACCATTGCAGCAGGTAAAGCCGGTCATGTCTCCATTGCTGAACTGTTTTGCAGAACCTGGTCTAAGTGAGATATGATAAGTATTTCCGGGATTGTCTTTTGCTACGGAAGCTAAGATATCATTATATAAAGCGCGTTCGTAGTAATCCATTAATTCCGCTTTTTGTTCGAAAAGAAACAGATCTCCTGTAAGTTTAAGCATGTTGTAAGTGGCGCAGGTTTCATTTTGCCCACCTTCAGAAAATCCGTTTTCATATAAGCTTCCTGGCTGTGCGATAAAACATTCTGCATTGGCCGGATTTCTTGCACCAGCAACACCACCTATGCTATACATGTAGTTGTTTACAACTTTATGCCAGAAGTTATCTGCAATTTTAAAGTAATCTGACTGTTGGGATACCCGATAAAGTTCCATACTGCCAACAATCTGTGGAATATGCTGATTGGCGTGAAGGCCACGAAAAAGATCTACATTTTTAGCTAAGCCACTGCTGTGCGCGTCATCACCATAAAATAAGCGGATATTATCGAAAAGCTGTGCTGTTTTCAGGTATTTTTCCTTTCCGGTGATTCGGTAAAGATGTGCCATTGATTCATTCATGCCGCCAAACTCACCGGCAATATAGGTATTCCACATTCTGGTTAAGGTTTGTTGTGGTAAGCCACTTAGTCGGACTTGTACCCAATCAGCCATA
The DNA here is from genome assembly GCF_044762335.1 of Pedobacter suwonensis. Classification (GTDB taxonomy): domain Bacteria; phylum Bacteroidota; class Bacteroidia; order Sphingobacteriales; family Sphingobacteriaceae; genus Pedobacter. Next base: position 138,290 of record NZ_JBIWEB010000006.1, read on the forward strand.
TTGGTTGCAATTTCAAGTGCTTTTTTATTTCCGCTAACCTCGTAAATATCAATCAGCCCGGCTAAGATTTTATGTAAAGTATAATAAGGTGCCCAAATCTGATTGTTTTGACCACCATATTTAGCACCATTTTCCAGCATGATAAACTGATCTGGCGGGTAAGCACTGATGAATCCTTTTCCCCAATTCCAGTAATCCCTTCTGATTCCCTTTTCGCTAATATCAGAATCATAAGCAGTTTTTCCCGGACCGTAAGGAATAGCCGACGGATCGGCAACAAATGCACCTCCCGATTTTTGAGGTTTTCCAGATAGTTGAGATAAGGTATAAAGTGTATTCACCATATACTCCATTTTATCGGCGAAAATTTTCTGCAATGCTTTATCATTACCTGCGCCTGCATAAGCTTGTGCTATAGCACTTAAATAATGCCCGGTAGCATGCCCCCGTAATTTAGTATCTTCACTATCCCATACGCCAAGTGGTTTCGCACCGGCGGGCTGTTTCTGACCAAATGCATGACGAAACATATACAGGAACGAATTAGGGTCTGTTTTGGCCAATGTCCGGATAAATTTATCCCTGTTTTCAATAAATTTCGTATCATGTCCTTCATGATCAGTCTTAAGCGTTACCTGGTTCAGGGCAAAAGGCAGTAATTTGATAGCAGGTGTTGCTTCTTTGTCGGTCGCAGTTACCTTTACCTGTGCTTTTGGCTTAAAGTTTGTTCCTGGTACATAACCGGTAATGGTATAATTTCCCGGTTGGCTAACGGCTGAATTATCTGTTGGATTGGGCCAGATTACTTTTACCATTGGACCGGTTTTACCGGTTTGATAAGTTCCGGCAATGGCCCCGGGTAACCGGGGAAGATCACCAACACTTGTTGTCACTTCAATATCATCTACCCGAGTGAGGTATTTGGTGTATAACTGAGCGGCATCTGCAGGAAAATGTTGCAGGTCATCATCCGTTTTTGCCGAAGTGTTAACTGTCGTTTCATTAGTCTGGTTTTGTCCGTGCTGATAAACCGAAACAATTTGTTTTGCATTTAAGGCGACCCGATAAATCCTGAAATCATGGATTAAAGCATTCAACGCTTTATTTTTAGCTGACAGGGCATTGCCAAGGATCAGTGATTTCTTATCTGGTTTGTGCTGACCAAAAATTGATGTAAGGTCAAAGCTGAGATCTTTTGCTTCAGCAACTTTTTTACCGTTAAGGTAACTGGTCATAGATTTTGAAGGGATATCAACCACCAAAGCCAGATGCGCCCATTGGTTAAGCGCAGGAGCAGCTCCCTTTGTGATTATACTTGGTTGCTTTCCATTTTGGATCATAGCAAGAAAACCCTGACCAATCTGTTTACTGTTAAGTTGTGAGGAAAAATGTTTATCGGCGCTTTGGCCAAAGTCGAAAAAGCTTTGATCCGAACGGTCGCTTTTAAGCAAAACCCAACTGGTTATGCTGATGGATTCAACATCTGTTAATGCTCCCGCAGGGATACTTACATAAGTTCCGGTAGTTCCCGGCAAAGAAAGTACTTTTCCGAAGCGACTGTCTTGTGCAAATTGCGGCTGACCTCCAATGAAATTTGCATTAAAGCGATTTCTGGACCAATCTTTTAAATCGCCTTTAAGTTCATACCTGGCACTCATGGCCGTTTCGCCAATGCCATCAAGGATTTGATCACCATTTTGTGCCAGAGCCGTGTTGCCTGTTACTATAAAAACAGCAAGGTATGACATGGATCGGAAGACTTTGTAAATTTTCATAATTGATAAAATTAAACAAAAAGAGCAATAGACGAAGCCCTGGAAATTGCAGGTATTGTGCATATTTTAACCTTATTTTATGTTGACAATGCAAAGTAATACCCGATTGTGGGGTGAAGTGATTCTCTTGGATCGTTTTTGTTTTCCCCTCCCGGTAAGAGAATATTTTAAAGATTGGAGTATTAAAAATGGGAAAGGTTAAAATATTGATACTATGGATTAATATACAACGGTAATCTGGATCGTACTTCATTTATATTTACATGCTGACCCATAACAGCTGTTTCCAAAAATGCTGACGTAACACTTAACCATGAAGAAAAAATATCTAAAGCCATTCATTTTATTTCTACTGTGTTCTACTTTTCAAATGGTACTGGCGCAATCTGCAAAGGAGGCTGTGGTACACGGAAATCCGATTATACCGGGTTATTTTGCAGATCCAACGGTAAAGAAGTTTGGAGATACTTATTACATATATGCTACAACAGATGGTAACGGTGGTGGTTTCGGTCCTTCCCAGGTATGGACATCTAAAGACTTTGTGAACTGGACCATGCAGGATATGAACTGGCCAACCACGCACTATTACTGGGCGCCGGATGTAACCCAGGGTGCCGATGGTCAATATTATCTGTACTATTGCCAGCCTGTTGAGATTTTTGGTGCCTCCTCTCATAGCCCTGTTGGTCCCTGGACCTCGCTGTTGCCTACAGGCAAACCGATTGTATCTAATTATATGGTGCCAAATGTGATTACACTTGATGGACAGACTTTCAAAGATGACGATGGCCAATATTATATGTACTGGGGTACCTGGGGGATTTATCCTAACCACGGCTGTGGTGTTGGCCTTTTGAACGCAGATATGAAGTCATTTGCCAAGCTGGGCCAGATTCCCAATACTGATGCAAAAGAATTTTTTGAAGCCCCCTTTGTGTTTAAAAGAAAAGGGATTTATTATCTGACTTATTCATCAGGATATTGTGAAGATGGTACTTACCGGGTTCAGTATGCCACCGCAACTAATCCGATGGGCCCGTTTAAATATGGTGCAAACAATCCTATTTTAGCTACCAATCAAGATGGAACGGTGCATGGGCCGGGCCACCAATCTGTATTGCAGCAGGGTGATGATTTTTACCTGGTGTACCACCGGCATAATAATCCGCATAATGATGGCGGTTACCACAGGCAGGTTGCTGCTGATAAAATGCTGTTTGATGATGAAGGGAATATTCTGAAGATTGTGCCTACTCACACCGGAATCGGTTACCTCGCCAAAGATGTCAATCCACATCCAAATTTAGCTCTAGGTAAAAAGGTCTCTGCATCTTCCAGCTATGATGAGAATTTTAAAGCGGAATTTGCCTTTGATGATAATAACGGAACCTTATGGAAGGGTAAAAGCAATGCAGGGCCTGCCTGGGTGCAGGTAGATTTGGGAAAAGTATATCCCGTTAAAAGCGTTCATACACAGTTTGAATATGCGACCTGGTATTATCAATATGAAATCATGTATTCGGCTGATGGAAAAAACTGGAAAGTTTATGCTGATCGCAGTAAAAATACCCGGCATGGAAGCCCGATGATTGATTTTGGCGATGTTAAGGCACGATACCTCCGTACAATGGTTTTACACACAGAATATCCGGGATTGAATAAAGCCATATGGAATATCAAGGTTTTTGATCATGCAGAATACCAACCTGTAATGCATACTAAAATTAAAAAATGGGAACCTTTAAATGCTTTTGAACCAAAAGGTTTGTTAGTGGATCTGTCATTAGATCATCTCCGGGCAAACGTCGTGGTAACCAATGTTCAAAATACCGGGAAGTTGGGTGGGGATTTTTCGGCAGTCGGACCAATTAAACCCCTTACCTCGATGATTGGTGGTAAAAAAGCATTATTTTTTACTGGCCGTGAGCGCTTATCCTCAACGGAGCCTGCACCAAAATCGCTGCTTGGAAACAGTAGCTATACTGTGAGTATGTGGGTTTTAAATCCGGAAATTGATAAAGAGGAAACCATTGTATCCTGGACAGGGCGGGGCGGTGTTGATTTAAGTAATGCAGCGGTTGGTTATGGGAACAGTAAAACTGCCGGTGCCATCAACCATTTGGGTTGGGCAGATTTAGGCTATAAACATATGCCAAAAGCCAATGAATGGCACTTGATCAGCGTTGTTTTTGATGGTACAATGGAACGGATTTATGTAGATGGAGAATTGGATAGGAGCGAAAGGAGGATGCTTTTTATCAATAACCTCAAACACTTTCTCATCGGTGGAAATGAAGATGGAAGTGCAGGATTTTCTGGCGCATTGGCTTCGTTAAAAATTTATGATGTTCCGTTAAGCCATGATGAAATTAAAGCCGCCTATAAAAAAGGACTGCCAAATAAAACCCCGCTGTATGTTGAAGCTAAAAATCTTGACTATGGCGGGTTAGATCAGTGGACCAATAACGGAGCTGCTTTAGGGCAACTCGTAATTGAGGGTAAAGCAGAAGTTGCGGATGTAAACGGAAAAATAGCGGTGAGATTAGATCGTGGAGGACAGTTGCTTTTAGGAAATGAACTGGCGAAAAAACTAGATTTTTCAAAACCTTTTAGTGCTATTTTTTCACTCTACGCGCAGGCTGGTGCAAAAGCGGATTTATTTTTTGGCCATAAAACGACAAGCATACTAGGCACCGGAAAGTGGCAGCAGGTAATCTGCTCCTGCAATAAAGGAAAATTTAAGGTTGTTATCAATGGTAAAAGGGTTGAAAATACCGATTTGCCAGGCCCACCAAAAAATCAGCGTGTTTTAATCGGGGCAGCAACTACGGGGGATCCGGTAGCCATATCTGCTATGGCTGCATATAATTACACGCTTGAAGATAGTGCCTGTAAGCAGGAGTTTGATTTTTGGAAACAGACACAAAATAGCAACCTCGTTAATGCGTCATTTGCTTCAAAACCAGCAGCGGTGACACCCAATATGGTTTATATGGCTGCGAATAAACCAACACTACCAGGCACCCGTTTTGAGTATCTTTTTCAAGAAGATGCAGATAAAAACACCCCGAAATGGCTACAATCTTCAGCTTATACAGATTTCTCTGTTTCACCTCAAATGCGCTACGCTTATACCGTAAAGGTTAGAGATAACTTTGGCAATGTCAGCCTGAACTCCTTGCCGGCTATGGTCCCAACAGATTCTACACTTTTCATCATCAGAAAACAACGCGGATCGGCCATATCAATTCCGGCAGGAGCGGATGCTTTAAAGTGTACTTCCTGGGATGGTTTTACGGGAAATGCTGACACTGTAGCCCAGCAAGCCGGCGTGTTAAAATTAGTGTCGCACCATACATTTTGGGATGGATCAATGCCAGCCGGACCTTTTGCCTATCATCAGGTGGAAGGCGATTTTGTTGCTGAAGTGTTGCTGTCTGATATGTTAGGATTTAACCAGAAGAAAGCTTATGGCGCAAACGAAGCCGGTATAATGGTTAAAGAGCCATCTAATGCCAAAAAACTTTTACAAAATGGGGTAATGCCTGGCTGGGGTATTGGAAACATTATAACGGATTTAATTGCCGGCGAACGCAAACAAGTGAATAACCTGGCAGGATGGAACTTTTATCGTCATTTGCAGATACAGCGGCAGGGAAATCTATTCTTTTTGCGTGGCAGCCATGATGGAAAGGCATGGGTAGATCTTCCCGGCAGTCCGATAAAAAGGGGTGATATGAGCAGTGTTTTATCGGTTGGTGTTTATCATGCTACTTACGGAGACATTTCGGGTTATGCATCGTTTAGTGATTTTAAAATTATTCAAAAGAAATAGAAGGGGAAATTAATAATTTGTTAATGAGATTGGCTGACCAAATTTATCATTAAATTAGGTGCTGCGGTTGGTTAGTCTGAGCATAGTAGAAGACTTCTTGAGATTTTAATAAATTGCAAATAAATGCCCTTCCAGGCTCAGGGTAACCTCTTTTGAGGTTTATCCCCTGACTTAATGAGATTGCTCGAAGGCTGTGCAAAGCAAAGTTTTTTAAATTTGATTTCAATAATTTAATGTGAGTTTTGGGGCTTAATTTCCTCATTTCGAACTGAATGAGGGACTTTGCGTAGGAGTGAAGCAATCTTTCTTACTAATACATGGGTGATAGATTGCTTCAGTCCGCTCATATCCCACCTTGCAATGAAATGATAAGATGAAATACCTTTCACATCATAAAAAAGGCTTCTATTAATGCTTAGAAGCCTGTAGGTTCTCTTTTACAAAGATTTTAACCAATCTACAACCTGCTCACGGGTTTTGCCCGTCTTTTGTTGCAGTTTGCCATAAAGTTCATCATCTTTTCCCTCCTCATACTTTAAATCGTCTTCCGTTAAATCTGCGTAGGCCTGTTTAACTTTTCCTTTAAGCTCGTTCCAGGCACCTTTTAATTCTAATTTGTCCATTGTTTTAGTATTTAAGATTAATATTTAGATTGATTTTTTGAAAATGGGGCTGTTTTTATCTGCTCTGAACATCTTTAGCAGCATAAACGCTATCTACCACATATCTGCTAAATCCTCTCCAGGGCAGGCTACTTTTATACTCCTTATAATGCAGTTCGTAAAATTTGCCACTGTTTCCCATCATTTGTTTAGCTATACTTTCATCAGTTACAGAAAATTCGAATTCGTTGTTTTCCAGCGTACCCATTTGTTTGGAACGAACGCCGCTTTGAATGAGTTTCCCCTCATTGGTTTTGAAAATATATCCTTTTTTAACGATGTAATTCAGCTCTCCGGCTTTCACTCCTTCACCAAATACAAAGAAGTAATGATAATAAATCAGGCCAGAAACCAGCACAATGCCAACTATTGCTGCAATGGTTCCGATTTTTTTTCCTGTAGTCATTGCTTAAATCATTTTGTTAAGTTGTTCTCATGTAAAGAGCGTATAGTGGATTTGGAAAATCCTAAGGCCATCGTCTTTACTTTAAAAAAGAAACTGCTTCCTATAGAAAGCAGCTTCTGATTTTTAGACTTAATTTGTAACGTCTCTTTTCACTTTGTTAGCCGTTCTTTGCCCTGGCAAATAAATCTGAAATCCGAAAGACAGGTTCAGGTTATTTTGGGTTGTTGCACTTCCAAAACCAACCAGGCCATTGTATTTCAATAAGGTTTCAAGACCAATATTTGGCGTAATGAAATAGGCAAAACCGGGACCAACACTTAAGTTTAATCCGTTGGTGTTTCCTCCGCCATTGCTCACATTAACACCGCCGATACCAACAGTAGCTTCTGCAAATAAACGTCCGTGACGTAATACTTCAACATCTTTTCCGGTATAATAGCGACCTAATGCACCAACTCCGTAGCTGGTCGTTGTGCTTGAATTCTTAGCCGTTTTTAATCCAAAATTTACATAACCACCCACCGCAACGTTGTCTTGTATAAACCATGCTGCTTTTGGAGTGATGTCTACGCTGAATATTTTTGGATCATCCAAACCGAGGTTAATGTTGGTTAAGTTGCCTCCAACCATTACATTGCCTTTTTGGATCTGGGCATTTGCCGCAAAAATAGTCGTTGCAGAAATAATTACTGTTGCTAAAAAATTTTTCATGATTGATTATTTATAAAATTAATATAAGGTGAATTCTACTCGACGGTTTTCCTGGCGGCCTGCGGCAGTTTTGTTACTGGCTATCGGTTGATCTGGGCCGTAACCTGTTGCCTCTATTCTGGATGCATTCGCACCTTGTGAAACCAGATATGCTTTAACAGATTCTGCTCTTTCTTTAGATAAGCGCAGATTTAATTCTCTTCCACCTGTGTTGTCAGTATGGCCGGCTAATTTTAAGCTGAAGTTTTTCTCCATTAACAATGCCGCTACACGATTTAATGTGGTGTAAGATTTTGCACGGATGGTTGACTTACCCAAATCAAATTCAAGATTAGAAATGGCATCTTTTAAAATTTTGCGGTCTGCTTCAGTTACCACCGTTGTTTCTTTGATAACGGTCTGCGTAACGGCTATCGGGCAGCCTGATCCGTCTACAACTGTTGCGGCGGCTGTACCCGGGCATTTGTCAAATTTGTTTGCCACGCCATCATTATCATCATCGCCTAAATCTTTGGCATATTGCTCACGGTCTCTGGCTGCATTTTGCTCGGCTGTAGATAATGCCCTTCTTAGTTCGGCACTTTCTTCTGCACTTTGTTTTCTCAGGTCTGCAACCGCGCTATAGTTTTGCAATTGAGAATTTTCTTTGTTTCCTAGAGCAAACTCCAATCCTGCATGCGCGTACGAGAACCTGCTTTCATTATAGGCATTTTTAACAGTAGGAGACGATTTGATGAAATTAATGTCGTAACCCAAATCAATATTGATGCCTTTGGCTACACCAAATTTAAATCCAACACCCGTTGGTATATACCATCCTTCTCTATCCGTAAATACATCAACATTGGCTACTTTTGAATCTGAAGACATGTATCCGGCACCTGCTTTAACATAAGGGATCAATACCGCGTTCTGGGTATTCAAGCTAAAGTTCGCAATATTTAATACTGCGGTAAGGGAACCGGACCAGTTAATGCTGTTCACCTGTTCAATCGTGCTGGTATTGTTTAAAGTTTTGATTTCTCCGCGAAGAAAATCGGCCTGTAAACCCAGTGCTGGTAAAATTTGTTTTTTGATGAAAGCGCCGTAACCAACGCTTTTAAATTCTCTGGCTTTAACACTTCCCCTGCCTAAAAAAGTATTCTGACTTAGGATGCCTCCGTGCGCTCCTACGCTCCATGTTCTTAAAGATTGTTTGCCAAACCGTTCTGGAGTTGCTGGCGTTTCCTGTGAAAAAAGTTGAGTTGACAGACTTAGTAAGGCGATCAACATCGTAGATTTTGTAAAATTGTTATTCATATTGTTGTTATTTATTGGAGGAATAACACAGGTACAACATGAATGTTTCAGTTTTGTTACATGAAAATACTCTTAAAAGGAGTAGCTTGTTTGGCGTCCAAATAGAAATTGATTACTTATTTAACCAGTTTTGTGATGTAACGGGATTAGATAAATTACAGCGATTGCTACTTATGTTAGCATTAATTTACTTTTCTTGACCAAATTGGTTGGCTAAAAGATTCTTAGGCCGGGCTGGTATTGAAAGATTCAAATCGGATAGTCTTGATCCTGACGGAGCAACACGAAGCAGAGAGTTTGGACCAAGTTATCTAAATTGAATTTAAAAGATTTGCTTCGCAGAGCCTTCGCGGGTTTACACTGTGGAGTTGACTATATCCCGGCACTATGCAATTCCTTAAATCATCTTAAATACGGCCTCAAAAGTTTTTCGGAATCAGCTGAGGCTGTAGAGCAACTCCATTTTTTTCCTTCTTTCGGGCGTTCCGGTTTGAATAGGTTTTAGTGCCGTTTTTTGGCAATACCGAAATAACCGGCTACCCTGATTTGAGGTGGGGCGCCTGTCATTGCGCGCGTGGCTTTTACAGTAATAGCACCCATATTGAGCTGATATATTGTTTAGTGCGTGGGTTTTATGGGAATGATGTTCCCTTCGTCATCGAAATACATGCGGTCCATGCAAACTTCACGGTTAAACCCTGCTGCATCGCCCATGTTTATGCCGTCAGGATAATTGAATCTGTGGTAAATGATATACCATTCGTCTTTACCCGGAATCTGCAGCACAGAATTATGGCCCGTTCCAAAAATACCGGATTCGGGATTTTTCTGTAGAACGAGGTTGTTTTGCTGAATGTTTATTGGACCTAATGGTGATTTGGACGTTCCATAACGTACACGGTAATTCTCACTTCGGGTATCATCTTCTGACCACATAAAATAATAGATACCTTTTCTATAAAATACATAACAGCCCTCTCTGAAAGTTTCATCTGTTTTTAAAACCCTGGTCGAATTAGGTTTTAATGAGATCATATCTTTGTTTAGTTCAGCTACCGCCAGGTAACCATTTCCCCAGTAGAGGTAGCTTTTTCCTGTTTTAGGATCTGTAAATACGGCAGGATCGATTTCTTGCCCGCCTTTAATTCCTTCAGGCTTAAAGTTAATCAGCGGCCTCCCGGAGTCTTTAAAAGGGCCAGTTGGAAGATCTGACGATGCTACACCAATTTTTTGGGCTGCAGTAAAATAGTAAAAGTATTGATAGTCTTTTCCTACCTTTTTTTCGGCAATAGTGGGCGCCCAGGCATTGCGGTTACCCCATTTTACATCTTTTTTCAGGTCGAGGATAATGCCTTCATCCTTCCAGTTTATAAGGTCAGTAGAGGAGAACGTTTTGAAATAATACCCGCCCCAGCCGTCAAAACCGTCACTGGTAGGGTAGATGTAATATTTTTTAGTCTTGTTGGCATAAAGTACATCCGGGTCGGCATAAAAACCGTCGATTACCGGGTTTTTAGCAAGTTTTAGTTCCATGCCTGATGGAATTCCCCATTTAGCGGTTAAGTTTCGCAATTCACTGCGCGAAATTGGCATAATGGTACCATGGCGGGGATGAAAATCCATTTTCACCTCATGATCAATCACTTTAAAGCGGTCTAAATCTGTACTCTCGCAAAACTGGTATTTACCCTTTCCATACACATCATACATCAGAATATATTTATCTGATCTGTTGAGCTTAAATACTGCCGAACCTTCAACAGCATCGCGGGTTTGTTGTTTATAGCCTGGTTGTTCAATCCATCTTCCTGAAGTTAGCGAATCGATAAGGGCGAGTTTAATTCCGTTTCCATTGCCCTCCGATTTATAGAACAGGTGGAAGATTCCGTTTTTATTGATGATATCGCCATCAATACACGATTTGCCATTTTTTGGACTAAACAACACTTTAGGTTCCTCTACAAAATCGGTGAAGTCTTTATTGGCATAGGCATAATAAATAATATCAGGGCCGGTGCCATGCTGCATCGAGAAGTAAACCATGTACTTTCCTTTAGCGGGATCAAATATGGTTTGGGGTGCCCATACGCGTTTAAGATCATCGTGGCCTTTAAAGCGTTTCTGGATATTGATGATGCTGTGTTTCCAGTTAATGAGGTCGTCTGATCTTAATAAAGTCATCGCCCTGTTAGAATCCCAGCCTTTTGATGATGTCATATCGGTTACCACCATGTAAAAAGTACGGCCATCTTCTGAGCGTAAGATGTGTGGATCACGGATACCGCCTGTTGAACTGATCTGTCTTGAATCCAGCACAGGCTCATTGTTATTCAATGCGCGGTAATTGTAACCATCGGTGCTGATGGCAAAGCAAAGGGCTTCGTCTTTTACTGCATTTCCTTTAAAATAGGTAAATAGATATCCTGCAAAATCTTTTTCTGCCGGCCCTGATTTATATTCCTGACTGAATAAATTTCCAATAAAAGCAATATGCAAAAAAGTAAAAAGGATCAGGCGTTGATAAGGAAGTCTTTTCATGTTTAAAGGTTGATTTTTGCAATGGTATTTAATAAACAGGGTGTAGTGAATTAAAACCACACCCTGTTTATATTATTTTAAAGCTATTTTTTGCACAGGTGAGTAAACATATTCACCGGAAATTGTGGTTTTTACCCCAATTCTTGCGTAAATAAAATCGAGTGATTTAAGGTTGTCGGGAATATCAGCCGACAATGTTGTTTGTGCGCCAAATACAAGTGAAGGAACACTTGCGTCTACCCGAACTTCCCGCTGAACCTGATCGGTTAAAACCGATTTTCCCAGGTAGAGGCGTACCAGTTCAACATTGGCAGTGGCAACCACCTTATTCACAACAAAATTTGCATTGATAGTGTTTCCGGACTTTTGAAAGGTTTCATTGGTTATGGTAAAGTAAGGCGTTACCGGCACATCAATATTGGTATTTTCTGTAAGATTTACCCTGATCGTGTCAGTAGCCTGTTGCAACCAGGGCGCATCAGCCCGACGTACTAATTTGTACTGACCGGCAAATAATTTTGAGGAAAAACTACCATCCTGATTCATGTACACATAGATAGGTGATTTGAGCGGATAACCATCCTGCCATAATTCTAACTGGGGGCCATTGTTACGAACACTCACTGCTTTTCCCTGATAAACCACTTTTCCGGATAAGGTTAATTCCGGAGCGTCGAAATTGTCATATTCGCTGCAGCCGGCCAGAAAGATACTGGCTGCTGTTATGATTGTTAAAAATCTAAATTTCATCATCTTAATAATTAATGGAATGGATTGCGAACAATTTTAGGGTTATTGTTCAATACCGTTTGATCAATTGAAGAGTAATAGTTCGCCATACGGAAGAACCTGGCACGGCGGAAGCGGGTTGGACGTATCCGTGCATAAATGTATTTGCCATTATCTGGGTGGCCTGGCCTTACCACACGGTATGAATATAATCCCATTACTACCGCATTCGGATCAGTTTCTGTACCATCCCAAACCAAATGGGCAATTCTCCATCTTTTCAGGTCGAAATAACGGTGATCTTCGAAGGCAAGCTCCACGCGACGCTCGTTACGGATGATGTCATTGGTAAGGGCACTTAAACTATTGGCAGGAAATCCTGCACGTGCACGAATTGTATTAACATATCCTAGAGCTTCCGGACGGCCTAACTCAAAAGCGGCTTCGGCAGCATTCAGGTAGATTTCGCCAAGGCGGAACCAAGGCCACCAGTTTACAGCCGATGTACCACGTGTACTGGCCGCGGGGGCGTCACTCACCATTTTACGGATATAGAAACCAGTATTGCTTACATCTACGGCATCATCTTTAGGTCCATCAAAACCTGTCCAAACCTGATTATCCGTGTAATTTCCACCGAGTACTGATGAAGTAGTTAACTGATAACTACCGTTATTCCATACTGCTACTCCGGCTTGTATTCGTACTGCATTGTTTTTGAATGTTGTTCCGGGATAAATAACAGTTCCATATAAACGACCATCCTTGTTGGCAAAAATATCAGCAGGGTTAGCATAAGCAATGTAATTGCCACTGGCATCCTTATCTTTTAAAGTACCTTTTGTTCCGTCTAAATAATCGAAGCTCTCTACGAGGCTTAAGGAAGGTGAAATTGCTGATGAAGCCTCGTTATCCTCTGTCATGCTTTTGATGATGTTATCATAAGTAAAACGATGTACCTTGGTACCAAGGGCAAAATCTTTTGCAAAGATTACTTCACTCACAGGTTTTTTGTTCAGCATATCGTAGAAGTTCGCCCCTTTATCAGGATTGGTATTGTATAATGCGTAAGGACCTGACATTACTTCTTTCGAAGCCGCAAGCGATTTATTGTAATAATCTGTAGCCATTGAAGCCGGAATGCCCACCTCGCCACCTGCGGTGGTAATTGGTGCTGCCATTAGGCTATTATACCTGGCAATAGAACCTGCATATAACATGGCCCTGCTTTCCAAAGCGAGTGCAGTATATCGGTTTGCACGTGTTGCTACGCCATTGTTGGCTGCCAAGTCCGCTTTAATTTCTTCCAGCTCTTTATAAATAAAATCGTAAACTTCTGATTCTTTAGCTCGTGGTATCTGTAATGGGGTTGGGTCGCCACTAAAGTCGTAAATAAGTTGTTTGGTTACCAGCGGCACACCACCCATGCGTTTTACCATTTCGAAATAAACAAAAGCACGAATAAATCGCATTTCAGCAATAAACTGGCTTTTCTGGACTGGTGTTAACTTAGCCCCCAGTGCATTGATGTTTTCAAGCGAAAGGTTAAGGTCGCGGATTAATCCATAATCCCAATAGCGGCCATAATCGTTACCATACTGAAAGTCATTTCTACCATTCTGATCACGCGTTCCCGACCACATGGCATCATCCAGCTCGGTCATTCCCCCGGTATTAAAAACACCATGTAAGGAAGGCAGGCGGTTATAGTAATTTGCCAAAAGTGAAGTGATCAGATTTGGGTCGTTCCACAATTGTTCGTCGGTAATGGTGGTTTTAGAATCGCGGTAAAACCAGTCATCATGTTTGCAGCTATTCATGGTTAAACCAACAACCAATGCCAGTGCTATATAATATTTTTTCATTGTAATCAATTTTCTAAAAGATGTAACCAGCCTGAATAATGAGGGGCTGATGTGAATTTACCTTTGTTTAAAATGTGATGTTAAATCCTGCCAGAAAAACTCTCTGCTGCGGATACACCACCGCTGCTGCGGCTTCAATCTCCGGATCGATCTGGAAGTCTTTTACATTGTCGAATGAAATCATATTCGATCCGTTTACGTAGAAGCGGATTTTCTGTGCTTTGATTTTTTCGGCAATGGATTTAGGAAGACTATAAGCCAACTCCATATTTCTAACACGGAGGTATCTTACATTTTTTAACCAGAAACTGTTGTTTCTACTATTTGGACCTGAATTACCGTTGCGGATAGCAGGGTAGTAGCCCGGAATCCACGCACTTGTCGGGTCGTAAGGATCTGCACGGTGCCATCTGTCTTCCAGCAGGTAAGCAGGCGAGTTTCCACCACCGTGGAAGGCGTTTCTTAATTCATAATCCTGATTCCATGACTGCATGGCGCCACCAGCTAAATCAATGTTGAGGTCGATGCCTTTATAGCTTAAACCAATACGTCCACCGAAAGACATCATCGGAGCCCAGCCCGTAGGGTAACCAATCGGGCGCTGATCAAGGTCATTGATCACGCCATCGCCATTTACATCTTTGTAGATGAAATCTCCCGGTAATTGATTTCTGTTATTGTTGCCATCGTTGTTAATAGGGTAATTACGGATTTCTTCTTCAGACTGGAAACGGCCTACAACCTCGTAGCCCCACCAAATGCCGCCCCAACGGTTTTCAGATGAATTGGTGTATTCGTTATACGAATTACTGAAACGCGGCTTGTATGAATCCAATACTTTATACCTTGAAAAAGTAAAGTTCCCACTTACGGTATAGTTCAGTTCGCCTACTTTACTGGCATAAGTAATAATACCCTCAGCTCCGTAGTAACCGTTGCTGTTTAAGTTCTCATACGGTAATGTGTATCCGATTTCAGAAGGTAGTAATACATCATATCTTGAACCAGGATAACCGGTACGGATAATTTTAAATGCATCGGCAGTGAATGTTAACTTATTATCGAACATCCCAACATCAATACCTACGTTATAGTTGGTGTTTTTTACCCATGAAAGGTTGCGTACAGGAAGCCCCTTAGGTTGAATGCCCGGATAATATGCTCCGTTTAATACAGCATTTCCCGAATTCCAGTTATAACCTGATAAGTAACCATGCATGCCTACGCCTTCTTCCAATCCGGTTTGACCAACAGAGACACGAAGTTTCATATCGTTTACGATCCCTTTTAATGGCTTGAAAAATGGCTCATCAGAGATCCGCCATCCTAAACTCCCACCTGGGAAAAGTCCCCATTCTTTACCCGAATAATACAGGTAAGAACCATCATAACGACCTAATATTTCTAATAAATATTTCCCTTTGTAATTATAGTTGAAACGACCAATGAAACCTGCTCTTGCTTCGTAAAGCCATTCATCGCCTATACCACTCAATTCGGAAATGGTATTTACCAGCGGGATATAATTATTGGTAGGGTTTGAGCCTATTGTGGTCAGTGTCCTGTCCCAGTCTGAACGCTCGTAACCACCCATTACCGAGAAGTTATGGTCTCCGATTTGTTTGGTATAATCTAATTGAAACTGAGCAGATCTCGCTACCGCTACACGGTCGGTTTTATAGCGCCATCTCGAATTGGTTCCGTTACTGCGTACATAGTTGCCGTTATCGTATCGGTATACATCATAGCTATACTGAAATCCATCAAACTTATTATTGGTATAATTATAAGAAACGAGACCTTTTGCTGAGAGGCCAAACTTTGTTTTATACGAAGCGGTGAAATTGATATTACCACTCATAAAGCTGTTGTCTTTATAACCAGCAATGTCCCGGCTAAAGATTGCCGGATTATAGGCAAACTCGTTTGTTTGATTCGGATATAGAGGATTATCATTGGCATATGGCCCAACGGTTGGTCTGTTTTTGAAAATGGCCAGAATGGAAGAAAAATAACCGTCTCCACCCGGTAACCCTACATCCTGTGTTTTTTCCTGACGGGCAGAAATCTGGGTGCCGACGGTAAGTCCTTCGAGTACGGTTGCTTCCAGATTGGCCTGTAGGTTGGTGCGTTTATAATTAAAATCCTTAATCATGGCATCCTGTTTCAGGTTACCAACCGAGAGGAAGTAGTTTGAGTTTTTTCCGCCACCGGTAATGTTGGCATTGATGTACTGCTGCGGAATATCTTTGCGGATCACCATTTCGGCATAATCATAACTTTTATAACCGGGTTCAGTACCTGCCTGCCATTTGGCAAGTTCTGTTCGGGTATATACCGAGCTTGGGTCGCGGCCTTCATTTTGTGCTGCTTCTACCAAACCCCGTGTGTATTGTGCTGCGTTTGCCATTTCAGGGAAACGGGTAAGGTTTTGCCAGCCCAGATAACCATTAACATTAATTTTTACCTTTTCGTCTTTTGAACCTTTTTTGGTTGTAATTAAAACCACCCCTTTTGAAGCTCTGAAACCATAAACTGCTGCAGCTGCATCTTTAAGAATAGATATACTTTCAATATCTTCCAGGTTCAGTGAGTTAAAAATATCAGCACCTGATGCATTTTGTGTACCCACCCAGTCGGTTCCGGTTTGGCCGCCATAAGCTACCCCATCAATTACAAATAGAGGGTTCCCCATGTTACGGATTTCGATGCTGGCTCCACGTCCCGGACGGGCATCTTTAGCGCGTACAGAAACCCCCTGTACTTTACCCGCCAATGCACCTGCCGTACTGGTAGAAGAAGTACGTACCACGTCTTCGGCTTTCAGGTTACTTACCGCACCTGTAATGTTTCGTTTAGATTGTTTACCGTAACCTACTACCACCACATCTTCCAATCCCTGATTATCGGGTTCCATTTTGATTGTGAATTGTGTTTTATCGCCAATGGCAATGGTTTGGTTTTTGTAACCGATGTAAGTAACCAGAAATGCGCCTTTGCTCGTGGTGAGCGTAAAACGTCCCTGGGAGTCGGTAGTGGTGATTTCTTTTGGTAAAGTACCTTCAACTACAATGGTTACGCCTACCAGCGGATCATTGAGTTCACTCAGTACTTGTCCGGAAATCTTACGTTGCGCAAATGAGTAATAGGGGATTCCCCATACCATAAGGCATAAGAAGAAAATTTTCAGGATTCTCATGTTATATTTGGTTTTGTTTAAAAGTGTTTTTGCCTAGTGTTATAGATCCAAACTACCGATGGGTTAAAACCTGGCCTGGTGCGTAAACACCATAGTCATCTGATGGAATACCCTTTTAGGTAGTACCCCTCAAATCTGCCTGGTTAGCTTCATTTAAAAATGAGTCGGTGAACTCACCTTTTGCTGGATCTATAAATAGTTAGTTCCAAACCTACAGGTTTCAAACAGGTGGGGCGGTATACAAAACCGTCAATTTTGATTTGTATTTTCGTCAAAATGGTGCTATTTTGGTTTTCAGGGCTACTTTTTTCTGATATTCGGATGGGAGTTCGCCGAATTCTTCCTTAAAACATTGACGAAAATAAATAGCGCTGTTTATACCTACCATTAAAGAAACTTCTGTGATATTATACTGCCCTGAACGGAGAAGTCTGGCTGCTTTTTGTATCCTGATTTTACGTACCAGCTGGTTGATGTTTTTACCTGTAAGCCCCTTTAATTTTCTGTACAGTGTAGATTGGCTCATGTTCATTTTGTCGGCAAGGGTAGCTGCGTCAAGTACCTCGTCCTGGATACATGCTTCCACCAGCATTACAAATTCCTGTACAAGAGCATTCTCCTGCCATAGCTCGGGGTTGTTTTCCGGTGGATTAACTTTCGTGTCATCTCTATCACCAGAAAGCTGACTTAACATTGCGGTATATAAGGTTTTTCGCTTTAGCAGCAGGTTTTCGATGCGACTGTTTAGAAGCTTTGGACTTATGGGTTTGGTGAGGTATGAGTCAACACCAAGGACATATCCCATTTCTTTATCAGTACTGGTATCTTTTGCCGTTAAGAATATGCTGGGGATGTGGCTGGTTTCACGCAGTTCTTTCAGCTTTTTGAGCATGGTAAGGCCATCCATATCGGGCATCATTACATCGCTTACCACTAAATCTGGAATGCGTTTTTTAGCCAGTTCAAATCCTTCCAAACCGTTGGCGGCAGTAATTACTTCATAATTTACTGATAGCACGGTAGCTAAATACTCCCTCAAATCTTTTTCATCTTCTATAAGAAGCACAACTGCACGTAAATCGTTAGCGGTTTCTACGAGATTAGATGAAGAAATGTGGAGATTATTTTGTGGTGTAGCAGTTACTGCATTGGTTAACAACCGTACGCAGAATTCACTCCCTTCACCCGGCTGGCTTTTTACTGAAATTTTTCCCTGGTGTATGGCTACCAGTTCTTTTACAAGTGCCAGGCCAATACCGGTTCCATGGCTAACTGTTTTCGATACCTGATAATACCGTTCAAAGATTTTATTAAGATGTTCTGCCTCGATGCCACATCCGGTATCTTTAACACAGATCAGGGCAGAAGTAGTTAAGTTGTCTTGCTCGTAGGTAAGATGAACCTCTATTTTTCCTGCAGCGGTATGTTTGCAGGAATTTGATAACAGGTTATCTAAAATTAATTGAACAATTTCGCCATCAAAGGTGGTTTTAATGTCTGGTTGTTCAATTGTACAGCTAATCTGCAGGTCGGTATTGGTGTTAGCTTCAGCATATTTCTGAACAATTTGTTTTACCAGTTCACCAAGATAATCTTCGCCCAAAACCAGGGGTTTGTACTGCGATTCTACCTTGCGGAATTCGAGTAACTGATTCACAAGCGAGAAAAGCCTGTTGGCATTCTTTTGCACCATCAATATGCCATTTTTATATTTTGACGCAAGTTTTTCTTCCTGTAAGAGGTCTTCTAAAGGCCCAAGTATGAGCGTGAGCGGAGTTCGAAGTTCATGGGTAATATTGGTATAAAAATTCATTCGCTCCAGGTTTAGTTTTTCATGCTGCAGCATTTGAAGTTTTTTTACGCGGAGTTCTGCCTCTGCATATACTTTCCTGATGTGAAAAAATATCAGTGTAACAATAATTCCGGCAAACACCAATACATAACAAAACCAGGCGAATGTACTCAGGTAAAAAGGAGGAGAAATTTCAATGCGTATTTGCTGAACACTATCAGACCAGTTTTCATTCTTCTGGCGGGTACGGATACGAAGCTCATAGTTGCCGTGAGGGATATTTCTGAAATCAACATTTTTTTCATCGCCCAGGAAAACCCATTTATCATCCAGTCCATGAAGCTGATAACTAAACTCCACCATGTCGTTCAGTGCATAATCCATTACCGCAAGCTCTACGCGAAAACTGTTTTCATGATGTTCAAGTTCTATTTTTTCAGCAATGCCGGGGTGTTTTTCGCTTTGTGTATTTGTTTCTCCAGCATTGAATACCACAAAACTGCTAATCCTGATGGGCGATTTAGGTAATACCAGAGGAACCTGCAGGGGATTAAAATATACAGCTCCCGAGGGCATCCCGAAAAACAGAGATCCCTGCGCATCAGTACCGACACTATTGATGGTAAAACCACCAAGGGGTATTCCGAAAGCCTGATCGTATCTGAAAAATGTTTTCTGTTTGATCAGGTAGCGCAACAACCCCTGACGTGTAGAGCACCAAATGTTTCCACTTTTGTCTTCAGCAATAGCATTGATGGTTAACCAGGCTTTACCACCAGGTGGAACGATAATTTCCAGCTCACCTGTTTTTTTTGTGGCCGGCTGTAGGCTTAAACCTTCATTGGTCGCAATCCAGATGTTGTGCTGACGATCAGTAAATAAATGGTTGATGGTATTGCTGTTGATTCCCTGTCCTTTTATTATTTTTTTTATTAACTTTCCGGTAGAGTTAAAAATATAAATACCCTGGCCGTAGGTGCCTATCCATCTGTTTCCATTTTGGTCTTCTGCTATGGTACGTGGCGCATAGTCTCCGAGTACAGGGCTATGGGTGGTTAATTTGCTGAATGCCCCCGTTTTGGAACGGATAAATACCCCTTCCTGGGCAGCGAAAGCGATGTTGCCTGCTTTATCTTCAACAATTGCTCTAACAGCCGACATTTTTTCGCCGGTTTCTACCTTTTTCCAAGCCTTTGTGGTTGCATTAAAAAACGATACCCCACCATTTTGAAGACCGAACCATTTGTTGTTGTCGCTGTCCTGTAATCCCGACAGAAGAAAATCGTCACCTATCGCACTGTTGCCCGTGTTAATTTTATTTACCTTTCCATTAGGTTTAACATGTAATACCCCATCGCCAACAGTACCCAGCCATATGCTATTGTCACGGTCGTTTAAAATGCTGATGACGGTTGCCGGTTTTCCCTGTCCGGGAAATAATGCCTGTGTGGAAAGGATAGAAAAAAAGGGTTTAATATGGCTTGTAAAGGCAATGCCACCACCGTAAATCCCCATCCACACATTGCCAAACTGATCTTGATCAATGCTTTGGACCGATGAGGTTTTGCCACGGTTTAAATTAGCAGAGGTTATGTTTTTTATCTGCGAAATTGTGCCATCAGCCAGGTATTCGGGATTGAGCATAAATAGCTGTGATGACTCGGTGCCAAGCCATATGGAGCCGTTAATAGCTTTAATGGAGTAGATAAATGGCTCTTTTTCATTAATGCTTTTTGAAAAGAGGCTTATTTTTTTCAGGCTTTTTGTTTTCGGGTCAAAGATGGCCAGGCCTTTTCTGGTTCCGATCCAGATGTTGTTAAATGGATCACAAAACAGTGATTTAACCTCATTGTCTGGTAGTAAACCCTTGCTATTAGTCACGTTGATAACCGTTACCCTACGGTTTTTGGGGTTCAGAATAGAAATTCCTTTATTTACATGGCCAATGTAAAGCGTTCCGTCTTTGTCTTCAATGAGTGTCCAGGTACTGTTTTCCGGCAGGTTAGGAAGGTTCTTTTTGTTAAAACGCTCAAATGTTTTGGTTGAGGTGTTGAAACGTTGTACGCCCTGGTGATAGGTGGCCAACCAGAGGTGGCCACTCTGTGATTTAATAATATCGGTAATATCGTTAGTGGCTAGCGATTGTGGATTTTTATCGTCATGAACGTAATATGAAAAACGATTGGTTTTTAAATCATAAACATTTAAGCCGTTTGCGCGTGTACCTATAAAAACCTGATCGTTATCATATAATAAGGTATTGATTTCATTACTGTTTACCGAAGAGCCGTCTGCCTTTTCTGATTTGTAAAACTGTTTAAAAGAATTACTGGCAAAACGGTTAAGGCCCATTTCGGTTGCAATCCAGATAAACCCATACTTATCATGTACAACATCTATTACCTGCTCGCTCGACAATCCTTCCTGAAGCGATAAAAACTTAGCCTGATTGGTTTGCGCCACCAGTACAGTGCTGTATAAAAAAAGCGTTAATAATACCCTCAATCCCAATTTCATAACCATCCCCTCCTGTTGAGCTATTTTATTTTCCTACGATCACATTCGCTCCACCCGGTAAAAGTTTTACTTTTAGTTGTTTTAACCTGTTTAATTTCAGCTGTTTTATCTGTGGTGACCGATCGTCGGCATCAGAATATAACGTAACTTCAGTGCCTGTTAACATCGGAAGTGAAATGTCTATTGTTTTCGCTGTGGTTTCAGCATTTATAGCTGAGATATACCAGGTATCGCCATGACGGCGTGCCAGTACGCAATATTTCCCGGGATATCCGTCAATAAAGACCGTATTGTCCCAGGTGGTAGGCACTTTTTTCATAAAGTCGATGATATGAGGAGCAACATCGGTGAGGTTATTAGGGGTAATGCCGAAGTTTTGTACCGGGCTCTGGAAAAGTACAGCGGTGGCAATCTGAAAGGTTTCGGTAGTTTTTCTGATCGTACCACCATCATTTGTTTTATTGTGGCGCTTGTTTAAGAGCACTGGTCCGAATTCCATAGCACCTACAGCATTCCGTATAAAAGGGTGCAGGCTGGCATTGAAAGCTTCATTATCATTGGCATGTTGCCCGAATATCAGATTTTCTGATGCTAATACCGCCTCACTCCCTACGTAATTGGGATACATCCGTTCCCAGCCTCTGGGTAGTGTGCAGCCATGGAAAATTACTGTTAATCCAAAGGTATTGGCATCAGAAAGGATGTCTTCATACAGTTTCATCGTTTCCTGCTTGTCGCCACCAAAGAAATCCACTTTAATTCCTTTAACACCCATTCGCTGCATCCACGCCATTTCCTGCTTTCTTGCCGAAGCCGTGTTCATGCGGTTTTTAGGATCTTGAGGAGCATCATTCCAGAATCCATTGGAATTGTACCACAAACATATACCAACACCCTTGGTTTTAGCATACGCGATCAGTTCTTCGATTTTTTTATAGCCAATATTTTTTTCCCATCCGCCATCAATCAGGGCAAATTCATAACCCATTGAAGCTGCCAGATCAATAAACGTTTTTTGGTCATCATATTTAATACTGGGGTCCTGCCATAACAACCAGCTCCAGGTTGAACGTCCAAAGGTGTATTCTTTTGAAGCCTTGTACTGCGGTTCAACAACATCGAAGGGGATGGTTGTTTCCGTAATGGGCTTAAGGGTAGTGCCAACTGTGATGGTTCGCCAGGGAGTGTAGCCTGGAAGCGGAATGGTTGGATTTGCCCTTCCCATCCCATTGTTTTCACCAGGTTCAGGGAAAGCAATCTTGTAACGGCCATCTTTAGTTCCTTCACTCAGCTTTGATCCGCAGTATAGTGAATTTACCCCCGTTTCGGATAGCAATACCCAGCCATCAGCCCCTAAATGAAAAAGAGCAGGGAAAGTGTAACCTACGCCGTATTTTGATGGAATGCCCATGGCCTGATCGGGATTGTATTCCTCTTCGTAGCTAGGTTTGGTTTTCATCCAGCCAATCATTGGCGTAGCTTGCGGGGTTAAAAATGTGGTGGTATTTGCCGGAAATTTGTATCCACTCAATTCTTCTTCAATAACAAAATTTGCAGGTTCACCGGTCTGAGGGATCTGATACCTGAAGGCAATGTTATTGTTGCTCACCCGGAATACCACTTCAAGCTGATTTTTTGCGGTATTTTCAAACTTGCAGATGAGCTCGTTTGCCTGATAGTTTACACTGCTGATCTTAATTTTGGGTTCACTGTACCGCTCATCTATTTTTCGTAATTGCCGGCCGGTCAATTTTAGCCCTGTTGACAAATCCATCTGGCTTCCACGAAGTCCCAAAGGAGACCGCTCAATCATTTCTTTTCCCTGTAGTGTTACATTATAATAAAGTTTACCCTCATTCAAATAAAGCTTAACCATTAATTTTTGATCAGGACTTGTAACGTTCAAATCCTGGGCAAAAGATAAAATGTGGCTGGCAACTAATGCCACTGCCAGTAAAATGCCTTTAAAATAACTCATAGTTAAAAATTTAGGGATATTCATCAAAATAGAATAAGCTTATTTGGTTTAGATTGATCGGATCAGTATTTGAAAACCGAAAATTAGGAAAAAAAATTAAATGTTATGGTAACGTTTATTGTTTTTTCAAAATCTATTTTGCCAGATACAGATATGATGTTACCCAATTAAAGGTTAGCAATTTATTAAAAACCTTATTTGTGAGCAGGTTACAGCTGCTTTTTATATTGGTGAACTGCAGACGATAAAAACACTTATCTATCAACGGATCAAACGCCAGCAGTCGAAATTAAAGAGGTTTTTACCTTCGCCTTTAAATACCAGATACAGATCGTGTACACCAGCAATCTTATTAATTTTACAAAGCTGCGTTTTCCAATCCTGAGTATTTTTGATTGATTTTATTTCCAGTTTTCCCAGCAGCTTGCCGTTTAAACTATCTGCCCGAAGTTCTATGTTTCCTTTTGAGGATAAGGAGGCTACGGTTGCTTCAAACTGAGTTGCGCCTTTGCTAAAATCAACACTGCGGATTTTGATGTAATCGCCATTGTCAATATTGGTTACAAAAATAGTCCCTGTTAAGCTATCTTTGGCCGTTTTTAATCCCTCACACCATGCAATGGTTTCAGCTTCTACACGGTTAAAAGGATTCAGGTTTGCAGCGCTTTTTAGTACGCCTGCTTTGGTGCGGTTAATTCTGGGAATTGATCCATCAGCGTTAAAACTAAACGGTTCAATGCAAACCGAACGTTTAAAGCCTCCGCCACCGGGTAAAGAACCATCATGATAAAACAAATAAGACTGACCTTTAAAATCGATGTATCCGGGGTGATTGGTGAATGCACCACGATCTTCAATCACTTTCATAATCGTATCTCCATATATCCACGGCCCTGTTGGGCCTTTGCTGGTAGAATAAGCCAGATGTTCAGGAACGCCGCCTGCCGGATAAAGCAGGTGATATTTATTTTTTCGTTTAAAAAGCCATGGTCCTTCCTCATATTCTGATGGCCTCTTTTCTGCGTCTTTTTTCCTCAGGCTAAAGCCTTGGCTGGTAAGCGGCACTTTTACGATCCCAACTTTTTCATCATAAGAAACCATGTCCTTATTCAGTTTTACATAATATAATTGAGGATTGCCCCAGTACAGATAAGCCTGCCCATCATCATCGATAAAAACAGTTGGATCAATGTAGCCAAAGCCGGAAAGTAAGGGTTTTCCCAGCGCATCCTTAAAGCCAGCCGTTGGCTTATCGGAGATGGCAACACCAATTGCATTTCCGCCATTTTTTTGGTTTACAGGTAAGTAATAGTAAAATTTTCCGTTTCTGAAGATACACTGGCCTGCCCATGCATCACCGCGCGACCAGCTAAAATCTTTATAGGACAAAATGGCGCCATGGTCAGTCCAGTTCACCATATCCTTTGAAGAATAACACCGCCAATCGTTCATGGTGAAAAAGTTTTTTTCGGTAACATCTTCATCATGAGAAGTGTATAGGTAAACGGTACCATCGTGTACCATTGGTGCCGGATCGGCCGTATAATAAGTCTGAATGATCGGGTTTTGTGCGAAGCTGACCAATACAGGCAACAGTGCCACTAAAAACGATATTCCAAATATTTTTTTCTGCATTACTCTGATCTTATTTTAACAAAGACAGCATTGTTTTTGCATAACGTTCGCCGAGCATACGATAGCCCTGCGCATTGAAATGGAGGTGATCGGCAGCTGCGGTACAACCAGCTGATGAGATGATGTGTGCATTGGGAATTATCGTTGGCAAGGTTGCAATAATTTTATTCATTGATGCGCATGTTCCTCCCTGATCTGCGTTAACCACTTCACCGGCAAGAAGGGGTGTAGTTGACGGATTTAAATTTAAGTCCTTGATGAGGTGTTCATAAACCGCCTTCACTTTTTTTGGCCACTCCTGATCTCCGGTATTAGATTCGCCCTGGTGCATCATAATGCCCTTTATTACGCCTGATTGCTGTGCAATTTTGGCTAATTCTACCAAACGACCGTATGGATTTCCGCCGTAGGCATTTAAGGCCGATTTCATCCAATCCGGTGCGGTAGCGGTATAGGTTTGATAAGAATCTTTATCAAATAACTCAATTTTGCAACCACCAACTGCTACATTGATCACGCCAATTCGCACATCTTTAGGAAGTGAATCTAAAAGCGTTCTGCCAAAATAGTCCATCGGAGTTAAGCCGGTTTTGCATCGGCACAACGGTGGTTTAGCCGTATACCAATTGTCTTTTTTACGGCCTGATTCCGGACAGTCAACCGCCTGTAGCACCCTGAATCTATTGTTTACTGTTGTATCCTGAGGTTCGAAAGGCGCATTACCTTCCATATTAGATTGACCAAAGCTCAGAAAAACATATAATTTCTGATCCTGACCATAGGATTTTTCACTATTGCAAAACGTTAATGCAAGTAATACAATAACTCCTAATCTTAAGCCCAATTTTTTTGAATAGCTTACGGCCTGTTTTAGCCTGTCTGCGGTTAATTTTTTCATACTCATTCATCATTTATACCTCTCGCTAAAGTATTAAATGCCACAGATTAGCAGTAGCATTTTTCGTCATAAAAAACGCTCATATGATTAAAATTGATCCGAATTATTCTATTGCTGGTTGCCAACCAGCTTCATTTTCTCAATATAGGTTTATATTGTTGGCAGATTATAATATGTAGTTGTCAGGTATATTTTTTTTATTAAATCAACATTTCTGCTAACATATTATTCAAAGTTTCTATACTAAAATCTTCTTTTAGCATAGTTTTATCTTTTGCCTCACCTTTAGTTTTTAAATGTATTTTATCTGAAAACAGGGGCAAATTTTAACCAAATAAATATTAAAGATAAAATAAGCATGTCAAAAAAATGATCTGTCACTATTTATCCATAAAGTTTATGATCAAGAGAGCGATAAATAATTGGCAATTAAAATAATTCAGGTAAATGGAAGCCGTATCACAGACATTTCTTCTTATGTAACTAATGTTGTTTTGCTTGTTGATGGAGGTAATTCCATAGGATTTTAAAACGAAGTAAATGATTGTATCCTGATTTGAATGAAATTTTCAGGAATCTTATTAACCAAAAATGAATAAAAATGAATCTAAAAATCAAGAGCCAATCTGCATTGGCCATTGCCCTGATGGTTGCTTTAGGAAGTTCCTGCCAGGAAAAAAAGAAAGATGCTGAGGAAAAAGAAACTTCAAAAACAGAGAAGAAACAATATCTTTCTGAGCCATTGGTGAAAGAAATTTATACTGCAGATCCTTCTGCACATATATTTAACGGTAAAATTTATATCTATCCGTCGCATGATATCGAATCAGGCGTAAAAGAAAATGACAATGGCGATCATTTTGATATGAAAGATTATCGGATTCTGAGTATGGACAGCATTGGTGGCAAGGTTACCATTCATGAACCTGCGCTATCTGTAAGTGATATTCCATGGGCCGGAAGGCAATTATGGGCGCCGGATGCAGCCTACAAAAATGGCACCTATTACCTTTATTTTCCTGTTAAGGATAAAAATGATGTTTTCAGGATAGGGGTGGCCACCTCTACAGATCCGGCCGGACCTTTTAAAGCAGCTAAAGAACCGATTGAAGGCAGTTTTAGTATTGACCCGGCGGTGTTTACCGATACCGATGGCAGCAGCTACATGTATTTCGGCGGGATCTGGGGTGGACAGCTTCAGCGCTGGAAAGACGGAAAATATGATCCAAATGGTTCTAAGACTGATTCTCAAAAAGAAAACGAACCTGCCTTAACGGCAAAAGTTGCGAAACTAAGCGAGGATATGATGTCTTTTGATGGCAAGGCGAAGGATGTAGTCATTTTAGATCCTCAAGGCAAGCCACTGCTTACAAAAGATCACGATCGCCGGTTTTTTGAAGGTGCCTGGATGCATAAATACAATGGGAAGTATTATTTTACCTATTCAACAGGCGATACCCATTACCTGGCATCAGCCATTTCAGATAGCCCCTGGGGACCTTTTAAATACCAGGGCACTTTCATGACGCCTGTAGAGGGCTGGACTACTCATCACTCCATTGTTGAAATTAAAGGTAAGTGGTATATTTTTTATCATGATACCCAGCTTTCCGGAAAAACACATTTAAGAAATGTGAAAGTAACCGAGCTGAAGCATCTTAAAGATGGCACGATTGAGCTGATAAAACCAAATAAGGGTTAACTATCCCCTGGGCTATTAAAGATAAATCCATCAATACATTCGTCATTCCCGAGCGGGCGGAAATCTTCATGAAAGTGTTTTAAGATTTCCAATCAAGTTGGGAATGACGATTCTTTAAGGCATATTATCTGCTTAATTCATCTGTAACTCATATTAATTTTATTCCATAAATTGCCTCTCAGAATTACAATTAGAAAGGCCCTCTTCTCAATACGGATAACTACCGAACTGAGAAGAGGGCCTTCAACTAATGATACGACTTAGAGTCGAATCTTATTTAGAATTATAAATTTTATCATTTCCGCTATAATCGATCCATTTAAAACTCGCTGTATTATCACTTGGCTGACCAGACGAGGTAGCATA
Organism: Pedobacter suwonensis; assembly: GCF_044762335.1. Classification (GTDB taxonomy): domain Bacteria; phylum Bacteroidota; class Bacteroidia; order Sphingobacteriales; family Sphingobacteriaceae; genus Pedobacter. The sequence goes on from NZ_JBIWEB010000006.1 coordinate 166,200, forward strand.
CAGCGCGAAAAGAGACCCGATAAATCCACCGGCGGCCTGCGTACTTAAATATTTGCCATCAACATCTTTTTTCAGAATCAGCCAGTCGCCATTTCCCTGACGATATTTGAAATCGTACAAGCCACCTTTAGCTTCAATCGCCAGCTGTAGATCGGCTGATGACTCAGGCAAAGGCAATTCCGTAATTAACACCATTTGTTTTGTCGCCTGGTCGCCTTTAAAAAGCTGAATGACATCTCTGTTTTCTTTAACGGATTTACACATGAAGTAAAAATTAAACTCCCCCTGAAAGACCATAAATCCTGCTTTTTCATTTTCAGATTTCGGTAAAAAATGTAGTGATGTACTGGCTGAACAGAACATGTGTTGCTGCCTTTTGCCTAAAAAAGCTGGGTTACCTTTTTCCATGCAGGTTGCTGGCTTAAGTTTCATCGTTAGCCCATTTTTCCTGTCCAGTTTGTACCATGAACTGTCGTTTTTTCTTAAAAATAACAGGGATGGATCTAAAACTTTATCAAATGTGGTGCGATAAGAAAAATTACCACTTTGTGGTGGCGTTCCCTTTTGTTTAACTTCTTTAAAATTCGCCTCATATTGATATTGTACTTCTTTGAAATCGGGATTGATTACCGGCCATCCATCTGTCCATTTAACCGGCGCGATGAAAGTTTCTCTTCCGGTGTTGTAAAAATTCCCTTCATATGGACGCACTGCAAGAAAAATGGCGTAAGTTTTTCCATCAGGTCCTTCAACCAGTTCGGCATGGCCGGTTGAGGTGATCGGATTTGCACGGTTGGGGTCTAAATCCCGTTGCGTGAGAATCGGATTTTTTTCATAAGGTACATATGGGCCGGTAGCCGAGCGACTTCTAAGTATAACCTGCGAATGGTTTACACTCGTGCCACCTTCAGCAGCGCAGATATAATACCAATCACCGCGTTTAAAAATGTGTGGTCCTTCAATCCATACCGGTTTTTTAGAAATATCCACACCACCATTTACGAGCAAATGCTCTTCCCCTTTAACTTTGAGCGTTGCAGGATCAAATTCATAGGTGCGGATGGTACGATGGCCGCTATAAAGGGGTTTGTTATCAGGAGCATCACTATTGTAAACAATATAGGCCTTATCCTGATCAAAAAATAATGATGGATCTATTCCGCGTACATCACGAAGCCATACCGGATCGCTCCATGGACCTGCAGGATTTTTAGCCGTCATCACAAAATTTCCGCCCTTATCTATATTGGTACAAGTCATATAAAAGGTTCCGTTATGGTAATTGATAGACGGCGCGAACAGACCGCGTGAGGTTCCGTCGCCCAGAAAAGTCATCTGCGAATTTCGCTCAATCACATTTCCAATCTGTTTCCAGTTTTTTAAATCCTTGCTGTGAAAAACAGGAATGCCCGGAAAATAGGAAAAAGTAGAATTAACCAGATAATAATCAGATCCCACTTTAGTGATACTTGGATCCGGGTAAAAACCGGCAAGAATGGGATTGGTAAATTTTATTTGGGCAAATGCTTGTGTGGTGAAGCATAATAAAAATAGATAAAGGATTTTTTTCATAATTGTATTTAGTTATTGAGGAAATATGCTCGGATTTTTGATGTTAATTTTAAAACAGGATTTTTGCGATTATCTAATGAAGTATGTTTTTTGCCTTTAAAGTTTCGCTGATGCCCAATTCGAGTCCGCGTAGTTCGGCAAGTCCTTTCAGTCTTCCTATAGCAGAGTAGCCAGGGTAAGGATTTTTATCTAAATCATCGAGCATCTGGTGCCCGTGATCGGGGCGCATAGGGATTGCACGGTTTTCTTCGGACATGAGTTTTAGGATAGCCCTGACCAAAATGCTCATCTCTGCATTTCCTTCCAGGTGGTTGGCTTCATAAAAGTTGCCGTTATCCTCTCGCTGAACGCTGCGCAGATGTAGAAAATAGATTTTGTTGCCCAAACGTTCAATCATTCCTTTTAAATCATTATCTGGCCTGGCACCGAAAGACCCGCTACAAAAACAGATTCCATTGGAAGGTGCAGGTACTGCCTGTAATATTTTGTGCGCATGCTCTTCTGTGCTCATAATTCTGGGCAGACCCAAAATCGGGTAGGGAGGATCATCCGGATGAATAGCGAGTTGTAATCCGTTTTGATCCGCCGTTGGCGTAATTTCCTTTAAAAAACTGATTAAATTATTGCTGAGTATTTCTGCGGAAATGTTTTGATATCCCTCTAATAAATTCAATACCTGATCTCTGGTAAAATGATCATTACTTCCCGGCAGGCCCTGCAAACAGTTGCTCATTAAAGTGCTTTGTTCTTTTGTATTGAGTTTAATAAAGAAGTTTTTGGCATCTTCCAGTTCCTGTGGCGTATAGTCAGCACTTGCACCCGGTCGGTTTAGCAAATAAAGGTCAAACGCAATGAAGGCTGTTTTCTCAAATCGTAAGGCGAGTGCGCCGGTACTGGTTTTAAATGTTAAATCGGTACGCATCCAGTCTAACACCGGCATGAAATTGTAGGTAATTACTTTAATGCCGCAGCTGGCCAGATTTTTCAGACTGATTTTATAATTTTCAATCCACTGCTGATAGTCGCCCTGTCTCTTTTTTATATCTTCGTGTACCGGTAAACTTTCTACCACTTCCCAAACCAGACCAGAAGATTCTATGAGTGATTTCCGTGCCATTATTTCCTTTTCAGTCCAGATTTCTCCAACGGCGATATGATGTAAAGCCGTTACTACTCCAGTGCAGCCTGCCTGCAGGATATCGGCAAGCGTAACAATATCATCAGGGCCATACCAGCGCATGGTTTGGATCATTTTCATAGCATCACGTTATTGTTTTCAGAGATTTTATGATTGCATATCATCGCATTTCCTTTCTGCTTTTTACGCTGAGCAGTAATACATCGCTGCTCTTTAAGGTTGTTTTTCATATTTGGTTTTTAGGTTTGGTCCTGTAAAATGTTATGCCCGCAACCATTTGGACTTTTTTCTGCAATCGATTGCTAAAATGCTTAACCAAGCTAATTTTTTCTTAGCTTAGTTGATGTTTAAAGTCTGGTAATTACGAAATGCTTCCGGTAAGATACCTTTTTCCGAAAAGTATCTCTAAACCGAAGTTCATTAAAGATTTTTAAATAAATGATGATTTGTTCTGCTTAAAGGCATTTTTGAACATTTTTGCACTCAAAATAATCAATGGTTCCATTACCCTGATGTGCGATGCGCTTAAGTTTGTATTAATAATTAATTTCAGGCAGGCTATCAATTATTGCTGCCAATCACCGCTAACCAATTCAAATGAAACGATTAATCTCCATCTTCGCCACACTTATTTTTATTCAGGTTGCAGTTTTCGCACAAAAGCAGATTCCTGCGGCGCCTGCAGATTTCGATGTTAATCAGGAAAACATCCCGCATGGCAAAATAGATACGATCCAGTATGCATCAAAAACTGTTGGGACAAACAGAAAAGCTACTATTTATTTCCCGCCAGGTTACCTGAAAACCAAAAAATACCCGGTTTTATATCTGCTCCACGGGATTGGTGGCGATGAAAGGGAATGGCTGAACGGTGGTAAACCTCAGGTAATTTTTGATAACCTGTATGCTGCGGGAAAGCTTGCACCGATGCTGGTGGTGATGCCGAACGGAAGGGCGATGCAAGATGACCGTGCTACCGGAAATATTATGGCTCCGGATAAAGTTGCTGCTTTTGTAACCTTTGAAAAGGATCTGTTGCAGGATCTGATTCCATATGTAGAAAAAAATTATCCTGTTTTTAAAGACAGGGAACACAGAGCTCTTGCCGGATTGTCTATGGGCGGTGGTCAATCCTTAAATTTTGGATTGGGTAATTTAGATACTTTCGCCTGGGTTGGCGGCTTTTCTTCTGCGCCAAATACCAAAGTGCCCGCTGAATTATTGCCAGATCCGGCCAAAGCTAAAACCATGCTTAAGTTGCTTTGGATCTCCTGCGGGGATAACGATCGATTACTTAATTTCTCTCAACGTACCCACGAATACCTGGTAGAAAAAAATGTACCCCATATTTACTATGTTGAACCGGGCGTGCATGATTTCAAAGTATGGAAAAATGATCTTTACCTGTTTAGTCAATTGTTATTTAAACCTGTTGATCAGGCTGCTTTTCAAAAGTATAGCCTAAATCCTTAACGACTGATTATTCTGCTTCATGAAAAAAATTGTAACCCTGCTGCTATTCACCAATGTTGTTTTATCAAGCCTTGCCCAGCAAAAACCAAAGTTAAAACTATGGTATAATAGCCCGTCTGGCCAAACTTGGGAAAATGCATTACCTGTGGGTAACGGCAGGCTTGGCGCAATGGTTTATGGAAATGTAGTTAATGAAATTATTCAGCTAAATGAACATAGCCTTTGGAGCGGTAGTCCCAACAGAAATGATAATCCTTTGGCATTAGATTCATTGCCCCGCATCAGAGCACTAATTTTTGACGGCAAACAAAAACAGGCAGAACTGCTTGCCAATAAGGTGATCATCAGCAAAAAATCTCAGGGACAGATTTTTCAACCTGTTGCTGATTTACACCTGGATTTTGCTGGTCATAAAACCTATACTAACTTTTACCGTGAATTAGACATCAGTAATGCGGTAAGCACCACCACTTACCAGGTAAAAGATGTTGTTTACACCAGGCGTGTGCTGGCCTCACTGGCCGATGGCGTAATTGCGGTTGAGCTTAGCTCTAGTAAACCGGGTGCATTAAGTTTTACGGCTTCATTATCTTCCCTGCAGCCCAATGCGAAAATGAATATGCAGGTGCCAGGGCAAATTGAAATTACCGGAACTGCTGCCTCTCATGAGGGCGTACCGGGGCTTGTCCGCTTTAATGGGATCGCGGCATTTAAGCATGTTGGCGGTAAAATCTCGAGTACCGAGCGTGCAGTTGTGGTAGAAAATGCCAATGCAGTAACCATTTATTTAGCTATTGCCACCAACTTTATCAGTTACAAAAATATTAGCGGCGATGAAAAATTAAAGGCCAGGGAAATGCTAAACCGCGCGTTGCCTAAAAAATTCGAGGCTGTTTTAAAAGCACATCAATTACAATATCACAAATATTTTGATCGGCTAGATTTATCAATAGGGAAAAGTGATTTTGATCATGTACCTACTGATATCAGGCTCAAAAATTTCAATTCGGTTAATGATCCGCAGTTTGCAGCTCTTTATTTTCAATATGGACGCTACCTGCTCATTTCGAGTTCTCAGCCGGGCGGGCAGCCTGCTAGTCTGCAAGGCATCTGGAATAATAAATTATATCCGCCATGGGACAGCAAGTACACCATCAACATTAACGCAGAAATGAACTATTGGCCTGCCGAGAAAACCAATCTGGCCGAGTTGCATGAGCCTTTCTTAAAAATGGTTCAGGAACTGGGCGAAACCGGAAAGCAGACTGCCCATGATATGTACGGAGCGAGGGGATGGATGGCGCATCATAATACAGATATCTGGAGAACAACAGGCGCTGTTGATGGCGCATTCTGGGGCGCATGGACTCATGGTGGTGGTTGGGCGAGTCAGCACCTTTGGGAACACTATCTTTACAGTGGAGATCGATCATTTCTTAAGTCAGCCTATCCAACTTTGAAGGGGGCAGCGATGTTTTATGTTGATTTTCTGGTTAAAGACCCTAAAAGAGGACTTTTGGTTATAAATCCGGATATGTCTCCCGAAAACGCCCCACCGGCGCATCAGGGCTCATCGCTCGATGCTGGAACAACCATGAGTAACCAAATTGTGTATGATGTTTTTAGTTCGGTAATCCGTGCGGGAGAAATTTTGGCTGAAGATAAAGCCCTGATTGATACGTTGAAAATGATGCGCAGTAAACTCCCGCCAATGCAGGTTGGTCAGTATGGCCAGTTGCAGGAATGGATTGATGATATCGACGATCCAAATGATCATCACCGGCATGTATCTCATTTATATGGCTTATTCCCATCTGCTCAGATATCGCCATACCAAACGCCGGATTTGTATGCAGCGGCCCGGAAAACACTCTTGCAACGGGGCGACGTTTCTACAGGTTGGAGCATGGGATGGAAAGTGAACTGGTGGGCAAGGCTGCTGGATGGAAATCATGCCTACCAGCTTATTCAGGGCCAGTTAACACCTGTGGGAGGAAACCGTGCAAACGGTGGTACTTACAACAATCTTTTTGATGCGCACCCGCCTTTTCAGATTGATGGTAATTTTGGCTGTACTTCGGGTATTGCAGAAATGCTGATGCAATCAGATAACGGCGCCATTCAACTTTTACCTGCACTGCCCGATGTCTGGAAGGCAAGCGGACATGTTAACGGCTTAAGAGCGAAGGGTGGGTTTGAGATTGTTAAACTGGAATGGGTAAACGGTATGGTTACCAAATTGGTGATTAAATCGCATTTGGGCGGAAATTTAAGGATCAGGGTACCTAATGAATTAAATTTATCCAAACTTAAAGCTAAAAAGGCCACTGGTGACAATGAAAATCCTTTTTTCTTCTTTAACGAGACACCAAAACCGGTAGTTTCCAAGCTAGCGCCAGCTGTAACTATTGATTTACCTGAAACTCAATTGTATGATATTAAAACAGCTATTGGGAAAACCTATACGATGTATAAAAAATAAAAAGTCTCTGTTTTACCGCAAAGTTCACAGCGCTTTGGCGCGAAGGATGCAAAGATGTTGGGGGATTCCAAGTATTAACTCTAGACTTGTCGTCATTATAAGGAGGAAGGACGAAGCAATCTTTCGTATAAATCCTTGCTATAAAGATTGCTTCGTTGGCTAAAAAAGCTCTTCGCAATGACGATTCCTGATGGAATGATATTCCTATTCATAATCCCGGCTTTTGGTCAGTTCTTTTAGCGATTGAAGATCATGGACCGGGCGTTCGATTTCAAATGGAATTTCTCTTCTGCTAAACTGCTGGAAATAAAGTAGACAGGCATCTTTCCAGATTTGGGCATCTCTGCTCTGTGTTCGGAGTTTAGATTGCACCTCTGCAAAACGTTCGCTGTCTATCGATCCCTTTATTTTGTCCCAGTCTTTCTGAAAAGACCTCGCCTGTTGAACGCCATGGTCATAACGGATGCATAGTTCTGTCCACAAATCCCTGCCATTTTTTAAACGGTAAGACCAGGGTACATGATGAAACCACAGCAGGTAAATTTCCGGGCAGCTGGAAAGATTATTAAAGGTTGAGCTTAATGGCTCATGATACTGATCAACCGCATCACTGCCGCTTCTGGTCCTGTCAAAACCTATTCCTGCCGTATCTGCCTTATGGTAATAAACGGAGGTCCAGTCGGGGCGGATTTTATCATTTGAAAACCAAGGTGCCGGTCCATAATGATGACCTTCCGCAAAAATATGGTGTAAACCTAATGGCATCATATAATCAACGGCTGCTTCTCTGCTGTCAAGCATGATTTCCCGGATGGTTTTAACGAAGTTGGCGTCGGTTTTCTTTTCTTTATCATCCAGAAAAGTCTGTTTTATCCATTCTTCAGCAATTGTTTTGCTTTCAAGTTTGTTGTTCCAGGCCAGGCGTCCGAAAGCATACCAGTTTGCCTGGGCAAAAGTATGTCCGGTCCAGTTTACATCGTTGCCAATATTGGCCACACCAGCAATGGCGGTAAAATCTGTTTTGCTTAATGAGCCATCGGTGCAGGCGGCTACTGTACTCCCTTTTCCGTTTTTGTAAGTGTCGCTATTTAAACATTCTTCCCATAAGGTAGAGAGGAAAACGAGTTGTCTGGAAGCGCCCAGATACTCCTGGGTGATTTGGAATTCAGGCATCACCGGCGTGTTCGACATGGCGCCAAATAATGGGCTAAAGGGTTCTCTGGGCTGAAAATCAAGCGGTCCGTTTTTTACCTGCAAAATTACATTTTTCTTAAAGGCTCCATCCAGTGGTAAAAATTCTTTATAAGCCTGTTTGGTCCTGTCTTCCGGTGATGGGTTGTAAACAAAGGCACGCCACATCACGATTCCGTTAAAAGGAGCCAGGGCATCAGCCAGCATGTTCGCTCCATCCACATGGGTTCTTCCGTAATCCTGCGGACCAGGCTGCCCCTCACTGTTGGCTTTAACCAGAAATCCTCCAAAATCAGGGATGAGTTTGTAAATTTCAGCTGCTTTATCTTTCCACCATTGTTTAACCAAAGGATCCAATGGATCTGCCTTTTTTAATTTGCCAATAAGCACCGGTGATGAAAAATTAACAGATAAATAGGTTTTTATTCCGTAAGGACGCAAACTTTCTGCAATGGCTTTTACCTTTTCCAGGTAAGCCGGAGACAGGATTTTTGCAGCGGCATTTACATTGTTTAAAACCGCACCATTAATGCCAATTGATGCATTTGCCCTGGCATAAGCTTTCCATTTTTCTCGGTCCTGATTTGTAATATTTAATCCATTGGCCGTATTGCCCCAAAATATCGAACTTCCGGCATAACCTCTTTCAATGCTGCCATCCAAATTGTCCCAATGGTTCAGGATTCTCCTGGAGTAAGATGGGTTTGAAATGACGTTGCGTTGCGGCAGGTTAAGGTATTGGCGTCTTAACAATTCGTAGGTGCCATATAATAAACCCAGTTCTGTGCGGGCGTTGATTGCTGTTTCCTCCAACTGAAATCCATCACGCTTAATCGACGGATTTTTAGTTAAATTAAGTTTAATGGTCATATTCTCCTTACCCAACCAGCCATTTCTGAGTTCAGCTATGGCAAGATCTACAGTAGCGGAGCGTACTGTGCTTAAAATATTAACTTTTATAGCAGAATGGTTTCTAAGCCATAGGGCGTGGCCATCTTCAGCTTTTAATACTGCGGCCTGGTTTAGCATCAGCAATGCAACGATAATGATCCTTTTAATATATGCCATTTTTCCTTTTACAATCATGCTATGATATATTTGATCTAATTTTCAGCTGCTCAGGCCGAATCTTTTCCTTTTATTGAGATAAATGCCGGAATGTTCAACGCTGTTGAAAACGCCACCAGTCTATATCAATTCCGTTAGCCGAATCAACCCCGGATACTACCAGATACAGATCTTGTTTCCCCTTGATAAGTTCTGCTTTTCCGGTATGCAGTTGTAAGCCAGCTGCCTGTTTTCCGGTCGAAACCAGTTTTGCAATCTGTTTTCCATCTAAACTACCTGCGCGCACCTCAAGGCTTGTGCCGGCTGAGAGGCCGCTGATTTGGGCGCTAAATAGTTTTGGGCCTTTTTTGCCAAAGTCTACACCTTGAATTTTGATCCAGTTATTATTCTTCATGCCCGAAATCTGCATCCCGCCATCAGCTGTATTTTTAGTCATGATCCCCTCCTGATCCTGCAGGGTTTCGGCTTCGTTACGTTGGTAAGGATTTACTGCGCCAATTTGCGTTACGCCATTTACAGTATAATTGATTTGAACAATCGAACCGTCCGGCTTATAATTTAACTCTTCAATTGCCAAATTCCGTTTGTAAACCGGAGGAATACCTTTTTTAATAGCCACAACTCTGTTATGATAAGCATGGTACCATTTTCCTTTAAATTCAAATATGCCGTGGTGATTATTATTGTTATTGTTGGGTGGTTGTGCGCCAATAACACCTTTGTAAACAAATCCGGTGGTCGGATTTTTACTCATCATATAATCAATCCTCATTTCTGCCTTAGGATTAGAGGAATACGAAAAATAGTAATTGCCGTTTCGCTTGTGCATCCATGAAGCTTCAAAAAAAGCAGGAACATGAAATGAGGTCGCGCGCCCATTCACGCTGATCATATCTTCATTTAATTTAATTACGCGCATATTGTCTTCGCCATTGCCTCCGAAATATAGATAGGCCTGTCCGTCATCATCCAAAAATGCCATCGGATCAAATAACCACATATTTTTTGCAGGCTGTACCCCAGGCGTCTCATTATCAATTAACTTTTTGCCCAATGGGTCTTTAAATGGTCCGATGGGGGAGGAGGAGGTAGCTACACCAATTCCTGAACCGCCATTACCAAAATACAGGTAAATTTTACCATTTCTGGCAATAACTGAAGGCGCCCAGGTTCTGCTGGCCCAGGTTACATCACGTGGCGCCTCAAACACCACACCATGGTCGGTCCAGTTTTTCATATCACTGCTGGAAATACAAACAATGGATTTCATTTTATAGCCACTATCCTTATCATCGGTATTGTCATCATCGTTTGAGGCATAAAGGTAAACCCTTCCGTTATAAACCAGCGTGGCCGGGTCTGCAAGGTGACGATGGCTGGCAATGTGGTCATCAGCAAAAGAATTTTTAGCCAGCATGAATAATAGACAAAATAGGAGCGTGAGTTTAGGGTATTTTTGGTTTGCTTGTTTCATTATCATTGTTGTAGATTGTTAATGGTTTATTGCAAGGATTAATGAGTTATCTTAGTTCCAGATTAGTTTACGCGGATAACTTTTTTAATGATATTTCCGCTTTTGGCAGCTAACTCATCTGGTTGGCTACCACCGATTGCCAATGTAATACTGCCTTTGTAAAATTGTTTCGATCCATTCTGGTCAACATAAGCAAGATCATTGGCTTTTAAGCTGAATTTAACCAGCTTACTTTCTCCGGGTTCAAGGCTGATTCGCTTGAAGCCTTTTAAAGCTTTAGCTGCTGATTTGATTGATTTTTGGTTATTGAGCTGGTACAATTGAACAACTTCGTCGCTCTTTACACTTCCTCTATTACTAACCTGAACCGATATCTCCATACCTTTTCCAGCTTTTAATACCGCAGGAGCAACGCACTTTTCATATAAAAAAGAAGAATAGCTAAGTCCATAGCCAAATCCATAGAGTGGTTTACCTTTAAAATAACGGTAAGTTCGGTTGCTCATGCTGTAATTGCTGAAATCACCAAGGTCCTGATCACTTGCGTAAAAGGTAACCGGTAATCGCCCGGATGGGCTGTAGTCACCAAATAGAATATCCGCTACGGCTTCACCTGTAGCCTGACCACCATACCACGCATTCAGAATAGCCGGAATGTTTTCAGCTTCCCATGGTATGGCGATGGCACTACCGGTCATCATCACGAAAACAACTGGTTTTCCGGTCTCTTTAAGCGATTTCATTAAGGCTGTTTGAACGGCAGGAAGCATGATAGAAGTTCGGTCTCCTCCGCTAAATCCAGGATAATCCACTTTCATTTCCTCTCCTTCAAGTTGTGGAGAAATCCCGCCTACAAATACGAAGGCATCAGCATCTGCATGGCTTTTGTTCAGCGCATTGAAATCGGTTTTTACAAAGGTGCCAGCCTTAAAGCGGATGTTTGCACTTCCTTCCCCTTGCCAGTATTCTACAAGCAGATTGTAAACCGAATCTTTTACGGTCTCTAGTTTATAGGTTTTAGCGCCCCATCGGTTCCTCGACCAGGCATCAATTACACTTTTACCGTTAATCATAAAACGATAGCCGTCATCAGCATTCAATTCAAAAGTGATCGAACCTGAAGCGGATGGTTTAAATGTGGTGCTGTATCTGGCAGAAAAATGGTTGGCTGTTAACTTATCGGCAATTTTTTCACCTTCCTGCCAATTGTTTTCAATTCTGGGTTCTGTACGGGTTAATACCGGTTCGCCTTCAAGCGTAGTGTTATTAAAATATTCTGACTTAAATCCCTGAACACCGTTTATTTTGTATTCGTTGTTTAAATCAAGGTAACTTAAAAGCGTATCATTAGTAAATGAAATGGCCTGCTGGTAAACTACATTGGTCTGCTGGCCAACCTTTTCCATGATGCCCGCTAAAACTGTGGTAATTTTTGAAGGAATTCCATTATAATTACCCAATACTGAAATTGAATTATCAGCATTAGGGCCCAATACAACAATTTTTCTGAGGTTCTTTTTTAATGGCAGCGTATGTGATTCATTCCGGAGTAACACCATCGATTCGCGGGCCATTTTAAGGGCATGTGCTTTATGTTCGCTATTTTCAAGTACAGTACCAGGGGTATTGGTATACTTTACCATGGCAGGCGGATCAAACATGCCCAACCGGAATCGGATCATAAATAGTCTTTTCACGGAAACATCAATGTCTTTTTCTTTAATAATGCCCGTTTTTACCGCGGTGATCAACGCCTTGTAGGCCTCGGTACCGCAATCCAGATCCGTTCCGTGAAAAACAGCGTCGGCTGCCGCCAATGCTGCATTTGGATGGGTTTTATGGTTTTTATAAAAGTCATCTATTGCCCAGCAATCAGAGGTAACATAACCTTTAAAGTTCCATTTTCTGCGTAGAATATCGGTCATTAAAAGATCATTGGCGCAACAAGGCTGGCCTTGAAAGGCGTTATAAGCGCACATTACTCCCGCAACTTTAGATTGTGTAACCAGTTTTTCAAATGCGGGCAGGTAGGTGTCCCATAAATCGAAAGCGCTTACTGTGGTATTAAAAACATGCCGAAGTGGTTCCGGACCGCTGTGTACCGCATAATGCTTGGCGCAAGCAGCAGCTTTAAGGTATTTTGGATCATCACCTTGCAGGCCTCTTACAAAAGCGTCGCCGAGCGTGCCTGTCAGGTAAGGATCTTCACCGTAGGTTTCCTGGCCTCTTCCCCAGCGCGGATCCCGGAAAATATTAATGTTCGGAGTCCAGTAGGTCAGGCCAAGATAACGTTCATTTGTTCTTCCCAGTGCTAATGCTTTATTGTAAATAGCCCTACCTTCTAAAGCAGAATAATCGGCCATTTTATAAAGTGCAGATGGATCAAAAGTTGCAGCCATGGCAATGGCCTGAGGAAAAACAGTGACTTTGAAAGGCGTTCTGGCTACTCCATGTAAAGTTTCGTTCCACCAGTCGTATGCCGGAATCTTAAAGCGGGGAATTGCCGGTGCCGAGTTAAGCATTTGCATAACCTTTTCATCCAGGCTAAGTCTTGAAACCAGATCATCTACCCGCTTTTCAAACGGGAGTTTGTAGTCTTGAAATGGATACTCCTGGGCACCGGCAAAACCACAGAAACTGCAGAGCAAGATTGCAAGAAATAATTTTTTAAGGTCGTGTTTTCTCATAATTGTGCTGCTAAAAGCTTACTGCTAGGAATTTTTTTGTATCTGTTTGTTATTGCAGATTATAAAAAGATTCGATGATTTAGATTGATCTGGTTAATAGTGCCTGTATATAGACGTAAAGCGTTTTTAAAGTAAAATTTTATATCGTAGGTCAGTCTGAGCGTCGTCGGAGAAGAGTTAAACCCATCAATAAAGCGCTTCGACCATACTACCATTGAAAGAATCCCTGTTTCCATTAAATACTGCTATCATTCATATTGATTTTATATAATAATTTATTCCTCAGTGTGACTGTAAAATCATTTTTTTTATGTGTTCAAACGACTCACAGTAAGCGTGTTAGTTAAAATTTTACCACCTCATAAAATGCTTTTTTTGGCATCAGATTTTGATCAAATAACAGCGGAAAATTTTTCCGGCCACGGTTGTCCAGCCAGCTGTATTGATCTGATAAATTCCAGAAAGTCACACCCGTGATGTTAGCTTTATATTTACGCAGCACTTCAAAAATCATTTTATATTGCTGGCGCTGCTTTTCTTCCATTTCAGGTGTAAACTGTTCGGTATTGCCACTTTTACTGCCCTGGATTAAACGTCCGCCCTGATTGCCGCTATAAACCGATACATCCAGCTCTGTAATCTGAATTTTAAGTCCTAATGAGGAAAATAGTGCAATGGATTTTTCCAGTTCAGAACGACTTGGATTATTTACAGACCAATGGCCCTGTAATCCAACACCATGGACTGGCACACCCTTAGCCAGCAGACCTTTAAGCATTTTGTAAATTTTCTCACGTTTAGATGGCTGTTCTGTGTTATAGTCGTTGTAAAACAACTGGGCATTGGGATCAGCCTGGTGGGCATACCTGAAAGCCATTTCTACAAAATCTTCGCCTGCGATCTGGTATAGCGGCGATTTGCGGAAATAGGCAGAATCATCGGCTATAACCTCGTTAACCACATCCCAGGCATATATATCTTTTTTATATCTGCTTACAACAGTGTTAATGTGCGCTTGAATTCTTTTTAACAAAGTTTCTTTGGATACCACACTTCCATCTTCATTTTTAAATAACCAGCGAGGGGTTTGATTATGCCATACCAAACAATGCCCACGCAGCTTCAGTCCATTTGTACTGGCGAACGATGCGATAGAATCTGCCATTTTCCAGTTATAGGTGTTTTCCATAGGATGGATCGGACCCATTTTCATTGCATTTTCAGCTGTGATGCTGTTGAACTGGCTAAGAATTAAATTCCGCTTATCACCGCTAAGGTCCCATGGAGTAACCGCCACACCTATGGGAAAATATTTTCGGTAATAGTCTTTTAATCCTTTGGTGTTAAACTCCTTGTTTTTATATGCACTGAACATGATGCCAGTAAAAAAAAGTAAAATGGCCAGGTAAGGGAAGATTTTCGGTTTTCTCATATTTGATTAGGTAAGCGATAAAGTTGCAAAATCGCAGGTTTTTTGTGCTGACCAAGCTTCTTATCGTCAATTTAAGGAAACAAATGTCATGTAATGAATTTATGACATGATGACCTTGTTGCTTACTGGGTTATCAATTTAACCAATTTTGAGCGATTTGATGCTTTTTTGAACATCTGTTCTTATTGTTTTGACAAATATGACTGCCGGTGTATTTACTTAGGTCTAAATTTACTGGATTTTTCCGCTACCCTGATGAGGATTAAATCAACCTTGCTATTCAACCAAATATAAATGCGTACAACTAAATTTCATATTGCCATTTTTACTATTGCTGTTTTCGCGGTTTTTGCCAGTTGCGGCAGTTACCCTAAAGTTAAAAAAAGTAATCCGGGCCTGAAAGATTATTATCAGTCTTATTTCAACATTGGAGTAGCGGTTTCGCCCCAAACCATTAAAGGGGATCAGGGCGCATTGCTTTTAAAGGAATTCAATAGCATAACGCCGGAGAACGCCATGAAGATGCAACCTATTCATCCGCGCGAAGATGTTTATAACTGGGCGGATGCCGATGCGCTGGTTAATTTTGCACATGATAACCGACTTAAAATAAGGGGGCATACCTTATGCTGGCATGAGCAGGTGCCGGCATGGATTTTTAAAAACAGTTCCGGAGGCAGGGTAGATAAAGCCCTATTGCTCAAAAGGCTTAAAGATCATATTAAAACCGTGGTAGGCCGTTATAAGGGAAAGGTATATGCATGGGACGTTGTTAATGAAGTGATCGGCGACGAAGATGACCAGTATTTAAGGCCTTCTTTATGGAATGAGATCTGTGGAGAAGAGTTTATTGCCAGGGCTTTCGAATATGCGCATGAGGCTGATCCTGATGCATTGCTTTTTTATAATGACTATAATTCTGAAAGACCTGTAAAAAGAGCGAAGATTTATAAAATGCTGAAAAAACTCGTCGATAACAAGGTCCCTATTCACGGTGTAGGGCTGCAGGGGCATTGGTCTGTTTTTGAGCCTGGTGATACTGAATTAAGGGAATCATTAAAATTATATGCATCTCTTGGCCTGCAAATTCAGATCACAGAACTGGATCTGTCCATCTATCCATGGGAGAAAAATTTAAGGGCTAAGAAGCCAGATGAACAAGACCGTTTCACAGCAGCGCTCGAAAAAAAGCAAATTGACCGATACACCCGGATTTTTTCTATTTTCAGAAGCTTTAAAAAGGAAATCAGCAGTGTAACTTTTTGGAATCTTTCTGATCGTTCGACATGGCTCGATCAATACCCCGTACCCGGAAGAAAAAACTATCCCTTGCTTTTTGATCAAAACCTGCAAAGAAAAAAAGCCTATTGGAGTGTGGTTGATTTCAGAAAATAATCAGTTTTTTAAGCTGATAATGAATAAAATAATACTGTGAAAGCGGTAATGATGCAATGAACTAAATTAGTTTTTTTATCTTACCGCCACTAAGCCAAATAGATCATGTATCCAGATAATTTTGAATCTTCCTCAGATTTCAGCGCATTGTTTAGCTTTTCTACACCTTTTGAAGTTGAAATTTTATTAATACAGCAAAATCATTAAATATGCTCAGGGGGTCTGCTTATCTATCCTTCATTCTAATTGTTTACCTGCTTTTTAATGCGGGCGATATTATAGCACAGCCTAAAACGCAACAGCCTGAATTGCGTTTCACCTCTCTGACCTCTAAAAACGGGTTATCGTCTAACAATGTAACCGTAATTTTTAAAGACCGGTACGGGTTGATGTGGTTTGGTACAGAAGATGGATTAAATAAATTTGACGGTACCAACTTTACCACTTATAAATATCAGGCAAACGATTCTACAAGTATTCAGGCAAACGAAGTAAAAACTATTCATGAAGACCGCAAGGGAAACCTTTGGTTTGGTACCAGCGGGGGTTCACTGGCACTTTTTAATAGAAGAAAAAATTCTTTCATTAATTATCGTGCCTCAAATGGTCCGGCAGGTTTTAGTCACAGCCTGATCAGGTATATTACCAGTGATTATTTAGGAAAAATATGGGTAGCTACCTTTACCGGACTTGATCTTTTTGATCCAGAAACAAAAAAAGTATCCAGATTTCCAATCGCAGCCGCTCAGTTGGGTAAACTTCCGCCAACCATGATCAACATCCTGATGGAAGATAGCAAACATCGGATGTGGGTAGGAACAGAGGATGGATTATTTCTTTTTAACCGAAAAAATGCTTCTTTTATCCGGATCGGATCTGCAGCAGATAAACCTGTACAACTGGCAGGAACTATAGTGAAGTCTTTAGCTGAAGATGGTGATGGCAATATCTGGGTTGGTACTACCTTAGGCTTAAGTATGCTCAAATCGGATGGTATGGGATTTGAAAACTATCAGCACGTTCCTGGCGATCCCAATTCACTGAGTGATAATAATGTTCAAAGTATTGCTGTATCGCCAAACGGTCAGTTATGGCTGGGTACCGAAGATGGCCTTAATGTTTTTGATCTCCGTACCAAAAAAGTGAGGGTATACCGGCCAAATCCCCGCAATCCCTACAGCTTAAGGGGCACCAGTGTAAAATATGTATATATAGACAAAGAGGGTATATATTGGTTAGGGTTATACCGCGAGGGAATCAATAAATTTGATAGCAACCTCAATCTCTTTAACCTCATTAAGAGTAATGTGTTCGATATATATGGGTTAAACGCACCTGTAGTAACTTCATTTGCACCGAAAAACCTTACGGAGATATATGTAGCTACAGAGGGCGGCGGACTGAGTATTTTCAACAGAAATACTGGTCTGTTCCACAAAGTTAATTTAGAGAAGTTGGGTTTGCCGCCGCGTTTAACCCTGATGTCGCTATTTGTCAGTTCAGCTAAGAAACTCTATCTGGGTACTTTTGGCCATGGTCTGATCGTGCTGGATTCAACGCTAAACAAAGCGGCCTCTTACCGGAAAAGCAATACCGATTCCGGTCTTAATGCTGACGATGTATTTTGCATGACCCAGGATAAAAACGGGCTGATATGGGTTGGCACCAATGGAGGGGGAATTAACGTGATGGACGCTAACCATAAGGTTGTTTTTAGGTATGTTGATAAGGTACAATCGCCCACAGACCGCATATTTCCACTTAACAATTATATCCGTTTTATTAAAGAAGACCGTTTTGCAAACATTTGGGTAGGCTCTCATGGTTCTGGTGTAGCCATGATTAGTGCTGATAAGACCAGTATTAAACACTATAACGAACTTAACTCAGGCCTTAAGGGCGATATTGTTCAGGCCTTTCTGGAAGATTCAAAGGGGCGGATCTGGATCGGTACAGCTGGAGGCGGCTTAAACCTATTGGATAAAAGGACAAATAAGTTCATCAATTTTACCGAACGTAATGGTTTGGCAAATGATGTTATTGATGCCATTGTTGAAGACGACAATCAGAATATCTGGTTGAGTACCAGCAAAGGGATTAGCCGTTTCGACCCAAAGACACAAAAATTTAGCAATTACGGCATATACAATGGCGTGCAAAACAATAGCTTTATCAGGGGAGCAGCCTTAAAATGCAAAGACGGTGAAATATTTTTTGGTGGGGCAGAAGGGATGAATTACTTCAACCCGGCCGGATTCAGAAAAAACAAAAATGTTCCCGCTGTACTTTTTACCGAGCTAAAAATTTCCAATAATGTGATCGAGGCGAGTGAAGACGGACCGATAACCGACCATATTTCGGTTGCCAAAAAAATCGACCTGGATTATAAGCAGAATTTTTCACTGAGCTTTGTAAGTGTAAACTACACGGCTCCGGAACAAAACCGTTATAGTTATAAGCTTGAAGGTTTTAATAAAGAATGGATTGATGCCGGTACAGCTAAAACGGTTTCTTATACCAATCTCGATCCGGGAGAATATATCTTCCATGTACGGGCAAGCAACAATGATGGCGTTTGGAATACAACTGAATCTTCGATAAAGATAATTGTTCATCCACCATGGTGGAGAACCATCTATGCTTATGTTTTTTACCTGGTTGCTATTGCCGGTACTTTACTTTACATCCGCCATCGGGGCATCAAAAACCTGGAGAGAAAGTTCGCGCTGGTGCAGGAAAAAGCAAAAATTGAACAGCAGATTTTGCAGGATAGAAAAGAGGCCGAGCGGTTGCATGAGCTGGATTCGCTAAAAATTAAATTCCTGACCAACCTAAGCCATGAGTTCCGTACACCACTTTCGCTTATCCTGGGGCCGGTCGAGAAACTCCTTTCTCAACAGGGCGATGAGACCAAAAACGCATCGCTTAAAATAGTAAAACGGAATGCCCGCCGCTTGCTCAACCTGGTGAACCAAATCCTCGATTTTCGTAAAATTGAAGAAAATGAACTCAAGATCAATAATGCCCCGGGTGAACTGGTTTCCTTTATTGCCGATGTAATCGAATCTTTCAACGATTTAAGCGAACGTAAATCGATAAGTCTTACTTTCCAGACCCAGTTCGATAGCTATCCAACGGAGTTTGACCATGACAAGCTGGAACGTATTTTATTCAACCTGCTTTCCAATGCCTTTAAATTTACGCCATCAGGTGGTACCATCACCGTTGATTTAAAGAGAACACCGCGTAACGGCCGGGAAGAGACTGTTCTGATCACGGTAAGCGATACGGGCATTGGCATCAGCGAAGAAGAGCAGCAGAAGGTATTCGAACGATTTTTTCAGGCCGATACCGAGGTATCTATCCTGAACCAGGGAAGTGGGATCGGGCTTTCCATCATCAAAGAGTTTGTCAAAATACAGGGTGGTACCATTGATTTGCAAAGCGAAGTTGGAAAAGGCACACATTTTATGATTGCCCTGCCTTTACCGCTGCTAGACCATATCGAAAAGCTTAACGTTGATTTTTCCAGCCCCGAAACCCCGATACAGATGGAGGAAGAAGTTTCAGCTAAAGCCATGAGTGAAACGGATGGAGCAATCCACACCATTCTGCTCGTAGAGGATAATCAGGACCTTCGGGAGTACCTGAAAGATAATTTGAAAGCGCATTACCGAATTGTAGAAGCGGCCGATGGTAAGGAGGGCTGGCAAAAAACACTGGCAAACCATCCTGAGCTTATCGTAAGCGATATCAGTATGCCAAATATGTCGGGTATTGAACTTTGTAAAAAGATAAAAGAAGATAAAAGAACAAAACATATTCCGGTTATTCTGTTAACTGCGCTTACAGGAGAACAGGAACAATTGACGGGGCTCGAAATTGGTGCAAACGATTACCTTACCAAGCCTTTTAATATTGATATCCTCAATATTAAAATCAAAAATCTTTTGCTCCTTAACCGAACCCTTAAAAATACCTATACCAAACAGATCAAGATGGAAACAGCGGAGATTTCGGTTGAATCGCATGGTGATAAGTTGCTTAAGAATATCTTGAAGTACATTGAAGATAACATCAATAATTCACAATTATCTGTAGAAGATTTAAGCAAAAATGTAGGGATGAGCCGTGGCTCGCTCTACCACAAAGTGCTGGAATTAACGGGGCTTTCGCCGGTGGAGTATATCCGCTCGGTAAAGCTTGATAAAGCTGCGGCTTTACTCACAAAAAGTGACCTGAATATTTCGCAGATTGCTTACCTGGTAGGCTTTGCTACACCAAACTATTTTGCCAAGTCTTTTAAATCAAAATTTGGTATGCAACCTTCAGAATATTTAAACCTTTACCGTAAGCATGATCATGCTCCTGATGCGGGTAATTAGCTGAAATTTACTATTATGCAATCGATTGTTTTGCGCTGGTAAAATCGTTTTATTAAACATGATATTTCGAGTATTAGTATAAATAGCGGTTTTTTACTTGTTTAAATAATTGTATTTCAGTTATTTGAGTTGATAGAACATTTGTATCTGATTTATGCACAAATCTTCTAACCTTTAAATTCGTTTTTGGGCTATGTTTGGATTAACCAAATAAAACTTATAAACCATGACTAATCAACTGATCAACTTCTATGAGGAAGGCTTAAGCAATCTGGCCCTGCAAAAAGGGACAAATCTGCCGGCGATGTCAAATCAATACCAACCCAAAACTTCGGTTTACCCGCTTTTGATTCCATTGAGCGATAGGTAGAACAAGCGCTGTAATGGCTAAGCAATGGCTTGCTGTGTAAGTTGAAAAATGACTTTCATTTACATGCAGGTATTGAGCCACAACAGGTCGACCTCAAATTTATCAAAGCTAAATGCACTATTGCTTTGGTTAAAAATTACCGACGAGGAGATGTAGATGCCAGGTGGCATTTACAGGCAAAATACAAACGGAAGTTAGATTACCCAGACCGGAAATGCTGATTACAAAAATAGGTATGCTAAAACGCAATTGGATGAAACCACCAACATAGTAACTTTTTTAAGGCTTCGGTATGCGCTTAACTGATTACACAATTAATAGCCAAATGATAAAATCATGCTCAAAAGATAGCGTGCCTATCCGTATCAGTGAAATTGGAGAGTAACCGTTACCACATCGTGAAGCTAATCATTATTGAAGAAAGAATTAAAATCAACTTTTCTTCCTATTTAAAAACCCTAACCAAATAATAATGCTAAGAGATTTACTTAAAATTCCATTTAGGAAAACTACTTCCTTTCGAAACGTCTTATCGGGAATAAAATGTTCCAGAATGCCATATCAAACAGACGTCATCAATTTTACCCATCATGCTCAATAAATGATTTCGAAAAATGAAAAGAATTATACTATTGCATTTTGCTGGGGATAACCTGGGCCTGAAAAGACAACTCTTTAAAAGATGTTGTTTAACAATGCTAACCTTAATGCTGATGATTAAAATCACTTTTGCACAGCAGACAAAGGTAACCGGAACCATCTCCGATAATAAGCAAACGCCAATAATAGGTGCCACAGTTACTGTTAAAGGCACAAATATCCGTACCCAAACGGACACTGATGGCCGGTTTGTGATTAATGTTCCTAACGATCAGTCCATTCTGGTAATTGGTTACGTGGGTATGGTAACTAAGGAAGTTTCTACAAAAGGGAAAAACAACCTCAAAATTGTCCTTTCAGAAGATCAATCGGCCCTTAATGATGTAGTGGTAATCGGTTACGGTACACAGAAAAAAGCCAGTGTGGTAGCGGCTATTGCGCAAACTACGGGTAAGGTACTGGAACGTGCCGGTGGGGTATCGAGCATAGGTGCTGCATTAACCGGTAATGTGCCGGGGGTGATCACTACTGCCAGTACAGGGATGCCCGGCGAGGAAGATCCTCAAATATTGATCCGTGGTCGTAGTACATGGAACAATACCGGTCCGTTAATCCTGGTGGATGGTATTGAACGGACAATGAATAGTGTGGATATCGGTTCTGTAGAAACCATATCCGTGTTGAAAGACGCTTCTGCAACAGCAGTATTTGGGGTAAGGGGAGCCAATGGCGTAATCCTGATTACCACCAAACGTGGCCGTGAAGGACAGGCATCTATCAGGGGTACCATCAATAATGTAATTAAATCTCCATCACGTTTACCGGGGAAATATGATTCTTATGATGCCCTGACCATAAAAAACCAGGCCATAGAAAATGAACTTTCCCTTAAGCCTGAAAGCTGGGCAGATTATCTGCCGCAGGCTACGATTAATAAATACCGTTATCCTGCAAATTTAGCAGAATCAGAACGCTATCCGAATGTAAACTGGGACGAGGTATTGTTTAAAGATTATGCCCTGTCCAACAATGTTAACCTAAACATTTCGGGCGGAACCGCTAAAGTTAAATATTTTGCCAATGCTGATTACCTGTATGAAGGCGATTTGTTCCGTACTTTTAAAAACGATCGTGGTTACGAGCCAGGTTACGGATTTAACAGGTTAAATGTAAGAAGTAACCTCGATTTTCAACTGAGTAAATCCACGCTTTTTAAAGTGAATTTATCAGGTTCCAGAGGCGTGAAGAAAAGCCCATGGGGCAATTCCAACAGTGATTATTCTTACTGGATTTCTGCTTATTCTACTGCTCCTGATGTATTTATGCCGCAATATTCGGATGGTACTTGGGGTTATTATGCACCGAATGTGCAAAAAGGTTTAAACTCTGCCCGGAACCTGGCCGTTAGTGGGGTAGGCTATACCACCACGAGCAGGATTACAACCGATTTTACACTTGACCAGGACCTGGGATCACTGGTAAAGGGCTTAAACTTCAAAGGTACTATTGCGCTGGATAATTCTTTTATAGAAGGAAACAGGGGGATTAATGATTTGTACAATGGTATTCAAAGCAAATGGATCGATCCAAAAACCGGATTAACTACCTATGAACAGGCATTTGACGGAACCAACCGCTTCGACTTTCAGAATGGGATCAACTGGACCACAAGCGGAGGTACCGTGCAGGATTGGTCTACCCAACGCAGGTTGTTCTACCAGGGCCAACTCAATTATGCTGTAAAACTGGGTACCAACCACAACATTACAGCTATGGGACTTTTTAACCGGAATGAAGTAGCAACAGGAAGTGAGATTCCAAACTACCGTGAAGACTGGGTTTTCCGTACCACCTACAATTATGCCAACAAATACATGATCGAATATAATGGTGCGTACAATGGTTCTGAGAAATTCAGCACGAAAAATCGTTTCGCATTCTTTTCATCAGGAGGATTGGGCTGGATGTTAAGTGAGGAAAAATTTATGAAACCGCTGAAGTTCATTGATATGCTTAAATTGCGTGCTTCGTACGGAGCTATTGGTGATGATAATGTAAGCGGTCGCTGGCTTTATCTTACACAATGGGCCTATGGTGGGCAAACCAAACTGGGTGTAACCGGTGAAGGTTCTGAATTAAGTCCTTACACCTGGTACAAAATATCAGCGCTTGGCAATCCTGATGTACATTGGGAAAAGGTAAAGAAAACCAATTTTGGTATTGATTATAGTTTCTTTAAAGGTATGGTTACCGGAAAGGCTGACTTTTTCCGTGACCGCCGTACCGACATTCTGATTCTCGGTGCTAACCGCGCCATCCCTTCTTATTTTGGTGTTGATGCACCGGTGGCCAACCTCGGTATTGTAGAAAACAAGGGTTATGAGCTGGAACTGGCCTTCAACAAAAGATTGGGACAAAACTGGCGACTTTGGGCCAACCTGAACTATACCCATGCAAAAGATAAAGTGATCGAAGCTGATGATGCCCAATTGTTACCCGAATATCAGAAAAGGGCCAATAAACAAATCAGCCAGAGTTATTCTTACGTGAGTGCCGGAAATTACAATACCTGGGATGAACTTTATGGCAGCACCATCCACGACAATAACGACGGGCAAAAGTTACCGGGGAATTATTATATCATCGATTATAACGGCGATGGTATTATCGATTCAAAAGATAATATTCCTTATGGTTTTCCATCAAACCCTCAAAACACCTACAACGCTACATTTGGAGTAGATTGGAAAGGTTTCAGTCTGTTTGTTCAGCTCTATGGCGTAAACAATGTTACCCGCCAGGTGGTATTTAGCAGTTTAGCCGGCCAGAATCATTTGGTATATAATGAGGGATCTTACTGGAGCAAAGATAACCCAAATGCCGATGTACCCCTACCACGGTGGCTATCCACGGCCAGTGGCTATACTTCCGGTAACCGCTACATGTACGACGGATCTTACATCCGCTTAAAAAATGCAGAATTGGCTTACACTTTCGAAAAAAGTAAAAGTTTCATCAAACGGATCGGCATGGAATCGCTGCGGGTATATGTAAACGGAAATAACCTGTATGTATGGACCAAAATGCCTGATGACCGGGAGTCCAATTTTGCCGGAACAGGTTGGGCATCACAAGGTGCTTATCCAACTGTAAAGCGATTTAACATTGGGGCTAACATTACTTTTTAATGCTACAATCATGAAAAAATATATCAAAACTTTAGTATGTTGTACCATTATCTGGTCGACAGTATCCCTTTCTTCGTGTGAAAAATACCTGGATAAAGCCGATGAAACCGTGATTTCGGAAAAAGAGGCTTTTAAGAATTTTGTTAATTTCCAGGGCTATACCGAAGAACTCTACAACTGTATTGTAAATTTTAGCACAAACTACTGGACCAACTCCTGGAATTGGGGTGAGGATGAGATTACTTCAACCGCCGGAAACTTTCATTTTATCCATAAAATAGACGATGGAAATTTTTGGGGCTGGCAAGCTGAGTTTGATGGCTGGGGCTCGGGTTGGATGAACCACAATAATTTTAGCACTAATAACGATCGTTTTAACAAAGACCTTTGGAAAGCGGCCTGGTATGGGATCAGTAAAGTGAACATGGGCCTGGCCAATATGGATAAGATGACAGATGCTACGGATGAGGAAAGAAACCTGATCAAGGGGCAGCTGCTGTTTTTCCGTGGCTGGTTTCACCACAGGCTGATGGAATATTTTGGTGGCTTACCCTATATAGATACCGTTTTGCCTACCGATTCAAAACTCACCCTTCCACGCCTAAGCTATAAAGCGTGTGCCGACAAAGCTGCTGCAGATTTTAGGGCTGCTGCAGATATTTTACCGGTGAACTGGGACAATACGACAGCGGGTAAACGTAGCCTGGGAAAAAACGCATTGCGCATCAATAAAATCATGGCTTTGGGTTACCTTGGTAAAAATTACCTGTGGGCAGGAAGTCCGCTGATGAATTTCGAATCCACCGGTAGCAAGAACTACGATGCCGACTACTGTAAAAAAGCAGCAGCTGCATTTGCCGAACTACTTACCCTTACCGAAAGTGGTACTACGCAATATGCCCTGGTAGAATTCAAAAACTATTATCGTAATTTTTACACCAGCGGGCAAAACTGGGATTTACCCGGAAGCACCGAAGCCATATTCCGTGGTCCGTTTTTCAGTGCCAATAATTCCAACTGGGGAACCAGTAAGCAATATACACCGGTAGTGATTTCAGAAGGCGACCTAAAGTTTACGCCTACGGCTAACTATGTAGATTATTACGGTATGGCCAACGGCTTGCCGATCCAGGATATTACCAAGGCCGACAATGAATCGGGTTACAATCCTGAATATCCATGGAAAGGGAGAGATCCAAGGTTTTATAATGACATCGTTTATGACGGTGTAAAATTTGTACAAGGTGCGATGGGCGCCAGTGATGAGAAAAACAGGTATGCCAATTTATACACCAGCGGAAGTTACCGTGATGTAAGTACAGGAAGCAGAACCGGTTATGTTTTGCGCAAATTCATTCCGATTACGGCTAACAAATATGATAATGGTTATTCGTATGGAAATAGTCTTCACATTTATGTTCCTTATATGCGTTTGGCCGATATCTACCTGATGTATGCTGAGGCTGCGCTGATGGGTTACAATTCCCCTACAGGTAAAGATCCTGGTTTTTCCAAAACAGCGGTTGATGCCATCAACGTGATCCGTACCAGGGCCGGAGTAGCTAATGTGGCAGCTAAGTTCCTGACTTCGGTAGATGGATTTTTGGGTGAAGTACGAAGAGAACGCGCCGTAGAATTATCATTTGAGGGCCACCGCTTTAACGATCTGCGCCGCTGGTTGCTATTGATTGAAAAACCATACACGTTGAAAACATCGGTTGAGTTTGATCGTAGCGGAACTTTCAGCACTACAGACCCTACAGCTAACCGGGTTGTTAACCTGAAAGAAGTGGTTATTCTGGAGCGGAAGTTTAGTCAGAAACATTATTGGCTGCCACTCAAAAATGCCGATGTGAACATGTATATGGAATTTAAACAAAATCCAGGCTGGTAAGGGCGTAAACTAATTCAAACGAATGAAATGAAACAGATCAAGATAATATCAGCCTTATGCCTCGCCGTTGCCTTTTTACTGCCGGCAGCAGGATCAGCGCAAACCAACAGGCAGGCCAGAAAAAATAATAAATCCGTTAATAAAAACGAAGAACGCCAGCCACAAGATACCATATTTGTAATGCCTCAGGTAGATTCTGTACAGGTTGCATTCAGGAAAGTGGCTAAACGCGACCTTTTAGGTGATGTTTCGGCCATAAATCTATCTCAAATGCTGGAAAAAAACTATACTACCTCCAGCCTTGAAGGCCTTGATGCCCTTTTGCCGGGTTTTAACGGTAACATTTGGGGAATGGGTGGCTACCTCGTATTGGTAGACGGAATTCCGAGAGACATCAACAATATTATGCCGACGGAAATTGACCAAGTTACTGTACTTAAAGGTGTTAATGCAGTAGCATTATATGGTAGCCGTGCAGCTAAAGGCGTATTGTACATTACCACTAAAAGAGGAGGTAATTATGAACAAAAAGTAAATGTAAGGGCCAATACAGGTTTGCATGTTCCTAAAAGCTATCCACAGTTTCTGGGTTCTGCAGAATATATGACCTTGTATAATGAAGCGCGCCGCAATGACGGATTGCCAGACCTTTATACTCAGCAAACCATATACAACTATGCCTCCGGGGCAAATCCTTACCGCTACCCGAACGTAGATTACTATTCTTCAGATTATCTGAGAAACAGCTATGGACGAAACGATCTTACCGCAGAAATTTCGGGCGGAAACAACCGCACGCGTTATTACACCAACCTCGGTTACTGGTCGATTGGTTCGCTGCTGAATTTTGGTGAAGCCGTAAAAAACAGTGGTGCCAACCGGTTTAATGTACGTGGAAATATTGATGTAAAACTGAATAAGATCATTTCCCTAAATGTGGATGCTACGGCCAGTTTCTATACCGGAAAAGGTGTAAATACCGATTATTGGGGCAGCGCAGCTACGGTTCGTCCGTATCGTTTTGCGCCGCTTATTCCCATCAGTATGATCGAGCCTGGTGATGTGGCTTCGCTGGCACAGGCCAATAACAGCAATAATATCATCAATGGTAGCTATCTGTTGGGCGGAAGCCAGCTGGACCAGACGAATACTTTTGCCAGTATTTATGCCGGAGGTTACAACCGTAACGTATCCCGTCAGTTCCAGTTTAATACCGGGATAAATTTTGACCTTAACAGCCTGATGCAGGGACTGAGCTTTAAAACCATGCTTGCCGTTGATTATTCAAGTGCTTTTAATCAATCGTATAATAATACCTATTCGGTTTACGAAGCAACATGGAACAATTATGCAGGCATTGACCAGATTTCGAGTTTAGCAAAGTATGGTATTGATGCCAGATCGGGCGTACAGAACGTGAGCGGAAGTGCTTATCGGCAAACCATCTCTTTTTCAGGTCAGTTTAATTATGCACGTACTTTTAAACAAAAGCATAATGTTACCGGATCATTGTTGGGTTATGGTTTTAACATCAGCGAATCTGCGGTTTATCATGCTACCAACAACGCCAATCTGGGTTTGCAGTTGGGTTACAACTATGATCATCGCTACTATGCCGATTTCAGCGGTGCATATGTGTATTCGGCAAAATTACCAATAGCTAACCGTGGCGCATTCTCGCCAACACTTTCTTTAGGATGGCGTCTTAGTGAAGAAGCTTTTCTTAAAAATTCTGAAATCGTTGATCAGTTGAAGGTTACGGCTTCTGCAGGAATCCTGAATACCGACCTCGACATCAACAACTATAACCTTTACCAGGGCTACTTTACCTATAACGATGCGGCCTGGTACAGCTGGCGTGATGGCGGATTAGTACATACTTTTGACCGTCGAAGAGGAGATAACCCCAATTTAAAGTTTCCGCAGAGAAGAGAGATTAATATCGGTCTGGAAGGATCGTTCTATAAAAACCTGATCAACTTTACGGCTTCTGCATTTTTCAGTCAAATGCGCGGCAATGTAGTACAGCCGGGTGTACTTTATCCTTCCTACCTGACTACCGGATTTCCGGTATATTCTGATATCCCGTATGTAAACTACGATAACGATCAGCGCAGAGGATTCGATTTTGGCATCAGGATGAATAAAAGAACCGGAGAGATAGATTGGACTCTGGGGGTAACCGGTACCTATTACGATACCAAAGCCACCAAACGTGCTGAATCTTACCAGTTTGATTACCTGAACCGGACAGGAAAACCACTTGACGCGCTTTGGGGATTGCAAAGTATGGGCTTTTTTACCAGTACTGCTGATATCGCTGCTTCGCCTGCACAGTCTTTTGGCCAGGTTAAACCCGGAGATTTAAAGTATAAAGACCAGAATGGTGATGGTATTATTGATACCAGGGATGAAGTTTACCTGGGTAAAGCTGGATGGATGGGAGCACCAATGACTTTGGGTGTTAACCTGACTGCGAAATGGAAAAATTTAACCCTGTTTGTATTGGGTACCGGCCGTTATGGCGCCAAAGCCATGAAAAACAGTAGTTATTTCTGGGTAGATGGCGAGGATAAATATTCCGTAGTAGTTAGAGACCGCTGGACTCCT
The DNA here is from genome assembly GCF_044762335.1 of Pedobacter suwonensis. Taxonomy (GTDB): domain Bacteria; phylum Bacteroidota; class Bacteroidia; order Sphingobacteriales; family Sphingobacteriaceae; genus Pedobacter. Next base: position 195,159 of record NZ_JBIWEB010000006.1, read on the forward strand.
GAAACGCAAGCTACAGCGACCTATCCACGGTTAACCACAGCAAGCAGCGATAATAATTTCCGCTCTTCAGACTTCTGGCTGTACAGTACGAACCGTTTTGATTTGTCGAAAGTGCAGTTATCTTACCAGTTTCCGGCCAACCTGTTCCGTAACGGATTTGTGAGGGAATTAGGTATTTATGCCAGTGGTATGAACCTGCTAACCATTTCTCCGGAACGTGATATACTGGAACTCAATGTCAATACTTCACCTCAAACCCGGTTTTATAACCTCGGTGTAAAGGCTTTGTTTTAACCCTGATAACAAATAGATATGAAAAAAATACAACTTCTGATCGGTTTGGCAGTACTGCTTTTCTCTGTTGGCTGCAAGGATATGTTAAAACCTGAAATCGAGAACAATCTCGATCTGGAAAGCACTTACAACAATGCAACCTATGCACAGGGTTTACTGCTGAATGGTTATGCCCGCATACCCACCAATAGCTGGTCGTTTAATGATGTAGCGACTGACGATGCCGTAAGCAATGACCGCAATAACGCTTATCTGAAAATTGCTACCGGGCAATGGACTGCGATAAACAATCCACTTTCCCAGTGGACCAATTCGCGTGCTGCTATACAATACCTCAACCTGTTTTTCTCGGTAACAGACCAGGTGAAATGGGCCGTTGAACCCAATATTAACCGCATGTTTAACGATCGTATGAAAGGAGAGGGTTATGCACTCCGTGCCATGTTTAATTATTACCTTCTGCAGGCGCATGCCGGTAAAGGAAATAACGGCCAATTGCTTGGTGTTCCTGTTGTATTGCAACCAGAAGGCCAGGATGCCGATTTCAATAAACCCAGAGCCACATTTGATGCGACTATGGAACAAATTTATCGCGATCTGGATATGGCTGAGCAACTGCTGCCTACCGATTTTGAGGATATCGCCAGTGATGCACAGGTGCCTGCTAAATATTCGGGAGTAGGAAAAGATAACTATAACCGGGTGTTTGGTTATTATTTCAGGGGACGTGTAACAGCACGTATAGCAAAAGCCATCCGCGCTAAAGCCTCATTGCTGGCTGCAAGTCCGGCATTTAATCCTTCAACGCTTGCCAAATGGGAAAAAGCAGCAAATGATGCTGCCGCTGTAATCAATTTAAGGGGTGGATTGGTAAACCTGACTGCGAATGACATTAAATGGTATGACAAAGATGCCGGTATTGATGGGTTGGCATCAGGTGTAAATCCTTCTGAAATTTTATGGCGGAGTGATGTGGGCAATAGCAATGACCTGGAAAGAAATAACTTTCCCCCAACACTTTTTGGCAGCGGCCGGATCAATCCGACACAAAATCTGGTGAATGCATTCCCAATGGCCAACGGCTATCCGATAGCAGACGCCAATAGCGGTTTTTCTGCATCCAGTCCTTACGATAACCGCGATCCAAGGTTGAAATTGTACATCCTGGTGAACGGTGGTACAGCAGGAACTGCTGGTAGCGCTATTAATACAACGCTTAACGGGCCTACGAATGATGCTTTGAATAAAGTAGAAACTTCTACCCGTACCGGATATTACATGCGAAAACTCCTCAGACAGGACGTGAACCTGAACCCTTCATCAACCACCAATCAGAAACATTATAACCCACGGATCCGGTATACAGAAATTTACCTTTCTTATGCTGAGGCTGCGAATGAAGCCTGGGGTCCTTTAAATGGCGGCACAAATGCTTATTCAGCTTACGATGTAATTAAGGCTATCCGCAGGAGAGCAGGTGTAGGTACCAATAATAACGATGCTTACCTCGAATCGATCAAATCAGATCAGGTTAAAATGAGAGAACTGATCCGCACCGAACGCCGTCTGGAACTGTGTTTTGAAGGCTTCCGTTTCTGGGATCTGCGCAGGTGGAATGCCAGCCTGAATGAGGTGGCCCAGGGAGCAAGCATTACCGGAACAACATTTACCCCGATTAATGTAGAAAACCGCGTGTATCAGCCTTACATGATTTATGGACCGGTACCGTATAGCGAAATTTTAAAGTATAATAACCTTATCCAGAACGCAGGCTGGTAGTTCATCAGTACCAGGATTAAAATTTAAAGAAAATGAAAAAGAAAATCCAATTTTTGCTGGCAATGGCCGTGTTTTTAGGAGCATGCAAAAATCAGGAGTGGGAATTTCCTGATTATGGAACCCAAACTGTATATTTTGCCTACCAGAGCCCTGTTCGTACCATTACCCTTGGTGAAGATTTATATGATACTTCTCTTGACAACCAGCACCGTTGCGAAATCATGGCAACCACAGGTGGCGTATATGAAGTTAAGAATGATGTGAGTATTGGTGTGGCCGTAGATAATTCTTTAGCCAGCAACCTTACTTTTGGCGGCGCCGGAAACGTGGTGGCCATGCCTGCAAACTACTACAGTATTCAGGGTGGTTCTATCACCATACCTAAAGGTAAAATTACCGGTGGGGTACAGGTACAGCTTACCGATGCATTTTTTGCCGACCCGCTTGCGCTGAAAAATACGTACGTTATTCCGCTTCGGATGACTTCAGTGCAAAATGCTGATAAGATTCTGGAGGCCAAGAACTATACCTTATATGCCATTAAATACATCAACCCTTGGCACGGCTATTACCTGCGCCGAGGTAAAGATGTAATCACCGGTAAAAACGGCAATACCAGTTTAAATAAAACCGTTAGCAGACACATGACCTTTGTTGAAAGTGATGAGGTAAATCAGGTGGTAACTACTTCCTTAAAGTCTAATACCTTTAATGCGGTATTTAAAGATAAAGATAACCGGAATATCACCTGCAAATTGCTGCTTACTTTCGATGATTCAGGCAACTGTACAGTATCAGCTGCCGATAATACGTTTACAGCCAGCGGAAATGGTAAATTTATCAAGCGGGGAGAAAAGAACAGTTGGGGAAATACCGATCGGGATGCCCTTTACCTGAATTACAACATCGACCTTTCGGACATGTCTGTAGCCACTACGGATACACTCGTAATGCGCAACCGCGGCGTAACCATGGAAACCTTTAATCCGGTTAAAAAATAAAATCTTAATCAAGATGAAAAATATTTATAAAATTGCCTTAATCATCGGTATTCCGGTTTTATCGGTATCATGCAAAAAGCATGAAGCACTTGATTTTTCTGTTGAAAAACCTGCATCAATAGCCGCACAGGAACAGATTGATGCTTATAATGCATTAAAATCTTATTTCAACTGGTCTGCCAATCCGAATTTTAAACTGGGGGTAGCCACATCACTTACCGAATACAATAACAAAGGGGTGTTGTATCGCCTGGCGAACAGCAATTTCAACCAGATTGTAATCGGTTATGAAATGAAACACGGCGCCATTGTGAAAGATGATGGCAGTATGGATTTTGATAATGTGAAGAAATTACTGGAAAATGCTAAAAATTCAAATATGGAAGTGTATGGGCATACGCTTTGCTGGCATGCCAATCAAAATGCCAAGTACCTTAATAGTTTAATTGCACCTACCGTTATTAAAGGAACCAGCGGACCGGCACTTGAGGACAACCTGATTAGCAATGGTGACTTTGAATCGGGAAATATTTCAGGCTGGTTTGGCTGGGGAAATAGTTCTGTTAGGGAGGTTTCGGCAAAGGGTGATGGCTATGGCGGTACAGGCTATGCACTCAACATGTCTAATCCTAAGGTTGTTAATTCCTGGGAGGCACAGACGGCCATGGATTTCACTACTCCATTTCAAAACGCTTCAACCTATAAACTCAGTTTTTATGTTAAAGGTAGTGTTGCCGGAGCAGCCTCAGTAGCGGCACAGGAAACCAAAAGTTATGGAGCAGATGATTTTGGCTCTTTTAATATTTCAACGGATTGGAAACTTGTACAACTGGAAAAAACCATTACCGCCGGTGACAGAACACGTTTGGTTTTTAGCTTCGGTGCCTATGCCGGCAAAATTTCTATGGATAAAATCTCCATTAACAGGGTAAATCCAAATGGGGGCGATAAGATCATTGAAAAAACAGCCGATGAGAAAAAAGCTATTTTAACAGCTGCACTTGATAAATGGATCGCCGGAATGCTTGCGGTTAGTAAAGCCAGCGTAAAAGCATGGGATGTGGTTAATGAGCCAATGTCTGACTGGCCGGACCCATCACTGTTGAAGACAGGTGTAGGTAAAACGAATATAGCTGCTGATGAATTTTATTGGCAGGATTATTTGGGCAAAGATTATGCTGTGACTGCCTTTAAACTTGCACGCCAATATGGTAATGCAACTGATATTCATTTTATAAACGATTATGGTTTAGAAACTAGCCTTGATAAATGCAGGGGATTGATTGAGTATGTAAAATATATTGAAAGCAAAGGCGCGAAGGTGGACGGTATTGGTACACAAATGCACATGGGTACCGAAAACGATAAAACGAAAATAGCCGAAATGTTTAAACTGTTGGCGGCCACAGGTAAATTAATTAAGATTTCTGAACTGGATCTCGGCGTTTCGAATAAAAAAACGGCTGCAGTAACACCAGATGAATACAAAGCACAGGCAGATATGTACCGTTATGTAATTGACAAATATTTTGAGATTATACCGCCTGCTCAACGTTATGGCATTACCATCTGGAGCCCTCTAGATAGTCCGGCCAGTTCATTTTGGAGGCCTGATGAACCAATTGGATTGTGGACAGGAGGTTTTGTGCGTAAACCTGCTTACGTAGGTGTTGCCGAAGCCCTTAAAGGCAAATAAGCTCTTTGCCATTCATAGTTTTTATGCAAAAGCATTAACAATATAGCTCTCCTCGAAGAATCGTCATTCCCAGCTTTTTGTGAATGACGATATCTTTTGAGATCTACCAATGAGGAGAGAATTGATGATATAGTTTTTGTCAAAAAATCGTCATTTCGAGAAGGCTTTTTATTCGACGAAGCAATCTTTTATAGCAAGAATCACCCCAGCAGAGATTGCTTCGTAGTTCCTCCTCGCAATAACGATATTTCCTAGTTCTTTAATATAACTATATTCAATAAATCAATTTACCCTAAACATGAAAAACCTTGTATTTTATCTGTGTGTTTTACTTTTAAGTGGATTGTCTTATTTTTCAGCCTATAGTCAGTCTGCTAAAAATCCCATCATCTTTGCTGATGTACCCGATCCATCCATCATTCGCGTTGGAAAAACCTATTACATGAGTAGTACCACCATGCACATGAGTCCGGGTATTCCGATTATGAAGTCTGCAGACCTGGTCAACTGGAAGATGGTAACTTATGTATATGATACCCTTGCAAATACTGACCAGCTAAATTTAACTAACGGCAAAAATGATTATGGAAGGGGATCATGGGCAAGTAGTTTACGTTATCATGAAGGCCAGTTTTATGTAAGCACTTTTTCTGGTACTACCAATAAAACCTACATCTATTCTACTACAGATATTGAAAAAGGTCCCTGGAAAAGGTCTGCCTTTAGTCCTGCACTTCACGATCATTCCCTGTTTTTTGAAAATGGCCGGGTATTTATGGTTTATGGCGCAGGCAAAATTATGCTTGCCGAGTTAAATGCCGATTTATCCGGCATAAAAATTGGTACGAGCCCTCAGGTATTGATAGAAAATGCCACTCAGGTGGCTGTTAACAACCCAGGTTTGCCTGCAGAGGGTTCTCAACTTTTCAAGGTAAAAGACCAGTATTATCTGTTTAATATTGCCTGGCCAAGAAACAGCATGCGTACGGTAATTATCCATAAGGCCGACAAACTCATGGGGCCATACACAGGAAAAATCGGCCTTCAGGACAAAGGTGTTGCACAGGGTGGGTTGATCAGTACCCCTGAGGGACAGTGGTTTTCGTACCTTTTTCGCGATTATGGTGCAGTAGGGCGGATTCCTTATCTCGTTCCGGTAAAATGGGAACAGGGCTGGCCGGTTCTGGGCGTAAATTCGAAAGTTCCGGATGCACTTCAGCTGGCTAAAAACCAGAGCCTGATTCCTGGTATTATAGATTCTGATGATTTTGACGGTAGAGGAGAAGAGAAGGGGCTTAAAAAAGTTTGGCAATGGAATCATAATCCAGATCATGCCAATTGGTCGCTCACCAAAAAAAAAGGTTATTTAACCATTCAAACCTCCAGGATTGATACCTCTGTGCTCTCTGCCAGAAATACGCTTACCCAAAGAACCGTAGGGCCGAGAAGTTCAGCCGAAACCAGCATCGATCTGAAAAATATGAAGGCGGGCGATTGCACCGGGATGCTATTGCTTCAGAAAAAGTATGGCTGGATTGGCGTTAAATCTCTAAAAGAAGGCTTATTTATCGTTGTGAATACAGTAAACGATACGCAGCCGACCGAAAGCATCAAAATTCCGTTGAAACAGCAAAAAATTTATTTAAGGGTAAGTTGTGATTTTACGGATCGTCGTGACCTGGCTTCTTTCGCTTACAGTTTAGATGGTAAATCATGGAATACCGTTGGCGAAAAACTAAAAATGTCATACACCTTACCGCACTTTATGGGTTATCGCTTTGGCCTTTTCAATTATGCAACGGAACGAATTGGCGGGCACGCAGATTTTGATTATTTCCATGTCAAGGTTAACTAGTCCAGCTCGTTTAAAGATAATATGATGTGGATCTACTTCTGTCGGGATAAACAATTTTGAACATTATTGGCTGTATTATACTCAAATGGCAAAAAAAAGCTAGACGCGGTTAGATAGTTTTGGAAATTGATTAGAATATGAGAACAAAATTCATTTTATGCAGCTGGGTCTGGCTACTGCTTTTTAGTTTTTCGGCTTCTGCCAAAATTACTTTACCACAATTGGTATCCAGCCACATGGTGCTCCAGCGCGAAACCAATCTAACGATCTGGGGCTGGGCAGCAGCAAAAGAAAAAATAACCGTCAGTTTTAACGGAAAAACATACAAGACTATTACCGATGATCAGGGCTCATGGGCTGTTAAAATGGGCAAAATGAAAGCTGGAGGCCCTTTTAAAATGATGATCAAAGGTGAAAATACAATCATTCTGGATGACATTATGCTCGGAGATGTTTGGTTTTGTTCAGGGCAGTCTAACATGGCCTTACCCATGGAGCGTTTAAAAGAAGCTTATCCGCAGGTGATTGAAAAGGATCATTTTCCAATGATCAGAAACTTTTTCGTTCCAACCAAAGCAAACCTGTCAGGAGAATCTGCCGATCTTCCTCCCGGAAAATGGGTTCCAGCTACAGGAGCGGATATTTTAAGTTTCGGGGGAACCAGTTATTTTTTTGCCAAAACGCTCTTCCAAAAATACAAAGTTCCTATTGGCATCATCAATTCGAGCGTTGGCGGCACTCCAATTGAGGCCTGGATGAGTCGTGATGCATTTTTGACGAATCCTGAACAACTCAGAAAAATAAATAATTTCAGAGATTCAGCTTTTATGGCCAGTTTCCAGAAAAAACTTAAAGAGAAGAACTTAGTAAGGCCATCAACATCAGCTACAATAGTTGATGAAGGATTATCAGGCCCTATAAAATGGATTGATCCGGATTTTGATGCCAGCGGCTGGCGAAAATTTTGGATGCCAGGTTACTGGGCAGATCAGGGAATACGGAACATCAACGGAATTCTTTATTTCAGAAAAGAACTGCAAATCCCTTCAGAAATGAGCGGAAAGCAGGCAAGACTTTATATCGGGCGCATTATCGATGCAGATTCGGTATTCCTCAATGGTCAATTTATCGGCAATACCACCTATCAATATCCACCCCGCAGGTATGTTGTTCCGGCAGGACTGTTAAAAACAGGAAAGAATATTCTTATTGTTAAAGTCATCAGCAACAGTGGCAAAGGCGGCTTTGTACCCGATAAAAATTATTCTTTGTTAACGCCCGATAAAAAAATAGACTTACGTGGAGAATGGAGTTTTGAAGTGGGCTATGCCCAACCAAGGCAAAACCAGGGTTTCCGCGCCGATGCCGAAATGCCTTTGGTTGCACAGAATGAGCCAACCGGATTATTTAATACCATGGTTGCACCCGCTGTAAAATTTGCAATAAAAGGTTTTGTTTGGTATCAGGGAGAAACGAATACCGGAAATCCGAAAGGATACGGACAATTATTGCCGGCGTTAATAAAAGACTGGCGTAATAAATGGAAGCAGGGTGATCTGCCTTTTATTTATGCACAGCTGCCTAATTTTATGGAAGCTAACTACTTGCCCGAAGAAAGTAATTGGGCACAGTTTAGGCAAAGTCAGCTGGAGGCACTTTCTGTACCCAATACGGGAATGGCGGTAACCATTGATGCCGGCGAATGGAATGATATCCATCCGCTGGATAAAAAAGACGTGGGTGAACGCTTGGCGCTATGGGCCGAACATTTAGCTTACCATGATCAGCAGATTACCTATTCAGGGCCTATGTATAAATCAAACCAGTTAAAGGGCTCTGAATTGACGATAAATTTTGACCACAGTTCGCCCGGGCTGATGATTAAAGGATCTGACAAGCTGATGGGGTTCGCACTTGCGGGCGAGGACAAGGTGTTCTATTGGGCCCAGGCCAGGTTGGTAGGTGATTCCGTTGTACTTTCAAGCCCCATGGTTTTAAAGCCAGCATTTGTCCGCTATGCATGGGCAGATAATCCCGACCGCGCTAATTTATACAATAAGGCAGGTTTGCCGTCTTCACCTTTTGAAGCGGAAGTCAATAAATAGCATATGTATAACTGAAAATTTCTGCCCGGAACGATAGCAAAGATTAGCTTTAGTTGTAGAAATTCTTTTGTTTCTGGCTGTAGCGTGGCTATGAACTTTAAGAATTAGCCTATTTAAATTTTTATTATAAATATGCATAGCATCTTGCTGTCGTACTGCGGGATAATTTATTTTATAAAATAATGTGAATGATTAATGGAATAGGTTGCTAAAGAATCTCTCATAGAAAAAATCATCATTTCGACCGCAGTGGAGAAATCTTTTAAATCTGATTTTAATAGTTAGTACAAAGATCTCTCCACTTTGCGTGGTTTCGGTCAAGACGACTGTGATATAGGCCTGTGTGGTTGTAGAATAAATTTGATTATTATCGTAATAATATGGTGATTTAGTCATCTGTTTTTTTAAAATAAAAACAAAAATTCAACCGATTGCATAAGATAGATTTTTATCCTGTTTTCTCCTATTTGTAACTTTTTGTTAGCCATTTTTGTGGATTTTGGCACGCTTGATTAACGGTTAAGTCTGATTTTTAAACAAGTATAATCAGATCTGTTTTTGGATTAAAAATGGCTTTATTAAGGTTTAAAGGCGGTTTTTAGGTCGATTTTCCAATGCCTAAACAGGAGGACTCCACTTAGTTAGCAAATTTTTGTCTTATAAATGATTTGTTTTTGTATTTGATTTTTGTGTCTTACAAGGTGGTAATAGCGCCCTCTCAATTTGAACATTTATTCTATTAATATGCACATTCAAATCAGGACCGGATGGGCAATGTAAATAACTTTATCACAGCATAAGTAAGAACTGACCAGACAAGGTGTCGTCCCCTGATTTTTGGCGAGTGAATTTGACATTGCACTTGTTGATTGTTTCGATCGATGGAGCTGTCTTTCTTATTCTTTAACCATTATAAACCATAAATTATGAGAAGTGAAATTTTACAATTTTGTGTAACGTCGCGCTGGAAATTTTTCAGGTATCTCCCCAAAGTGATGTTATTGGCAACACTGATATTTTCAGCTTTTATTGCACAGGCACAAACTGTGGTAAAAGGTAAGGTTGTGGATGAACAAGGTAATCCACTGCCAGGTGTTGGTGTTGTTTTAAAAGGAACCAATACCAGTACTTCATCGCAGGGTAATGGAAGTTTTTCCATCACCACTACCGGGACAAACCCCGTTTTAGTATTTTCCTATGTAGGTTATACCACTAAAGAGGTTCCGGTGAAAGATCAGAGCACCATAAATGTAACCCTTCAGCCGAGTGCAGCAGAGTTGGGCCAGGTGGTTGTGGTAGGTTATGGTACTCAACGCAAAGAAGCTGTTACAGGTTCTGTAGCCTCTATTGGCGGAGAAAAAATCCGTGAAGTGCCGGCGCCCAATATTGCTCAGGCTATCCAAGGACGTTTGGCAGGTGTTAATATTTCCCAAACTTCAACCAAACCAGGCGCAACCATGCAGATCCTGATCCGTGGTCAGCGTTCACTTTCGGCAAGTAATGATCCGCTGGTGGTGTTGGATGGGATTCCATTTCCAGGCTCAATCGGCGATATCAACCCTAACGATATCAAAAGTATCGATATTTTGAAAGATGCATCTGCAACGGCTATCTACGGCTCCAGAGGTGCCAATGGGGTAATTTTATTAACGACCAACAGGGGGCAGGTTGGTGCGCCAGCCAAGATCTCTTACAACACCTATACCGGTTTGCAAACCTTGTTTGCAAAATATCCGATGATGAACGGACCTGAATTTGTTGCGTTGAGGAAAGCCGCAGGGTTATTTACAACGCTTGGTGTGGATGAATCCAATGATGTGAATACCGATTGGCAGGACCTCTTTTATAATAAAAGTGCGATTGTAACCAGTCATGATCTAGGTGTAACCGGCGGTTCTGCAACCAGCAACTATAGCTTTGGTGGCGGGTATTATAAAAACCAGAGTTTAATTCCTACACAGCAATACACCAGGTATTCGATGAAAGCATCACTTGATCAGCAAATCGGCAAGCTTTTTCGTGTTGGATTTACCACCAACAATAACTACAATATCAGTGAAGGTAATCAGGTTGGTATTTATGGCAACCTGAGCAATACCCCGATCTCAAATCCTTACAATGCAGATGGAAGTTTAAAACGGACCATCAGAATGCCGCAAGACGAAGCTTTTGTTTACACCAATGGCATTGTAAAGGATTTGCATGACAAATGGTTGAATGAAACGCGTGGTTTTGCTACTTATAATTCATTATATGGTGAGGTTAAAATTCCATGGGTTGAAGGATTGAAGTACCGTGCCAACCTGGGATTAGATTTTATCCAGAGCAACAATGGTAACTTTACTGGTGTTGGGGTGGGCAGTACTACAGCCACTACACCTTCTACTGCCGGAGTAAGTAACTCGCAAACCTACCACTGGACATTGGAGAATTTATTGACCTACGACCGCAGTTTTGGAAAACATACTTTCAATGCAGTTGCTTTATATTCTGCGGAACAAAATAAATTCAATTCTTCTTCTATGAGTGCCAGGGATATTCCTGCTGAAGCTTTCCAGTTTTATAACCTGGGACAAGCCAATGGCGAAATCACAATTGGCAACGGTAACTATAGCCTTACCGGGTTGGTTTCTTACATGGGAAGGATCATGTACTCATACGATAATAAGTACCTCTTAAGCGCCACACTTAGGTCTGATGCGTCATCGCGTTTGGCGCCGGGACACAAGTGGCATACCTATCCTGCGGTTTCTGTAGGATGGAATATAATGAATGAATCTTTTATGAAAGATATTACCGCGATTGATAGATTAAAAATACGTATAGGTTACGGACAAACTTCCAATCAAGCCGTTGCTCCATATCAAACGCTCGGACTGTTGAGTACCCGCCCATATAATTTTGGCGATAATACTTATGCAACCGGATATTATGTGTCTCAGCTTCCAAGTCCTGGTTTAGGATGGGAATATTCTGAAACCTGGAACTATGGATTGGATTTTTCAATCTTAAAAAACCGCATTTCCGGAACATTTGAATACTATGACACCAAAACTAAAGATATTTTGCTTAGCGTGGCCTTACCGTCAACTGCGGGTGTAGGCAGCTATACCGCAAATATCGGCCAAACCCAGAATAAAGGCTGGGAGCTGAGTGTTAATGGGGTGATCCTTGAAAATCAGGGTGGATGGACCTGGGATGTAGGCTTCAACATTACGGCAAACAGAAATAAACTAACCGCCCTGGCATCCGGACAGACCCGCGATGAAGGAAATGCATGGTTTGTTGGTCATAATATCAATGCCATTTATGACTATGAAAAAATTGGACTATGGCAGGCAGGTGATCCTTACCTAAATGTGCTTGAACCAGGTGGAAACGTAGGGATGATTAAAGTGAAGTATACCGGAGACTATAATAATGCAAACGGTGTCCCAACCAGAGCTATAGGTGCCGCCGACAGACAGGTTATCGATATTGACCCAAAATTTACCGGCGGTTTTAATACCAGGGTTGCCTATAAGGGATTTGACCTGAATGTAGTCGGACTTTTCAAAAGTGGCGGAACATTGGTGAGTACACTTTATGGCTCAGCAGGCTACCTGAACTTACTAACTGGTCGTAGAAATAATGTTAAGGTAGATTATTGGACACCTGATAATACAGGTGCCAAGTACCCTAAGCCAGGAGGCATAGCCAGTGGCGATAACCCTAAATACGGAAGCACATTGGGGTATTTTGATGCTTCATTCCTTAAAATACGGACGATTTCTCTTGGTTATGATTTTAACAGGGACCTGATCAAAAATTCAAATGTAAGGCTTCGCGCGTATCTAACCGTACAAAATCCTTTCGTCATGTTCTCTCCTTACCATAGGGAGTCGGGTATGGATCCGGAAACAAATTCATATGGAGATGAAAACCAGGCGGTAAATTCTTATCAGCGAAGAATTTTAACAATTGGTACCAATACACCTTCAACCCGCAATTACGTTGCAGGTCTTAATTTAACATTTTAGCATAAACAGGATATGAAAAATATACAATTAAAAACTGTCGCAACTGTTTGGTTACTGATGGTGATCTTTTCAGGTTGTTCTAAAATTTTGGAAGAAGAGCCACGCAGCACTTTTACGCCCGATTATTTTAAAACGGTAACAGGCGTAAACGGTGGACTAACTTCTATGTATGCCCATTTAAGAAATATTTATGGCCAGGCTTATTTTTACAATTCTTTAATCACCGGAACCGATGAGGCTACCTGGGGCAAAGATGCTGATGGAAACTTTAAAGATATGGACTGCTCCGGAGTGGGTTCCATCTTATCAACAAGTTTTCCGAGTAGTATATTGTGGAGTGAAGCCTTTCCAAACATCAACAATGCCAGTGGTATCATCGAAAATGCCAGTGCAGCAGGGATATCAAATGCCTTGGTGGCCGAAGCCAGATTTTTCCGCGCCTTCGACTATTTTCTTTTGGTACAAACTTTCGGTGGCGTTCCGCTTGACCTGGGTGCCGGCGAATTGAGATTTAACACCAATCCGGTTAGAACTTCCGTACGAAATACGGTACCGGCTGTATACACAAAAGCGGTATTTCCTGATCTTATAAAAGCTATTGCGGACCTGCCTGCAACGGGAAGGGTTACCGGCGGTGTGACTAAGGTAGCTGCACAGCTATTCTTATCAAAAGCTTATTTAACTTATGCATGGTGGTTACAAAATCCAAATAATATTCCAACCTATCCTGCATCTGCAAGGACTGACCCTGATGGACATGATGCCAATTACTATTTTCAGCAGGCTTACGATATTGCTACCGCAGCAATCGAAAACCCGGGTACATTTGGGCTGATGGATACCTATTATGATGTTAACTGGGCGGTGAATGACCGTAACAAGGAAACATTATTATATGCCGACCATACACAAACAAGCGAGAAATTTAACGGTGGTAGCTTAACGTTTGGAAGCGGTGGTGCGCCAGATAATTTTGCAGGTTGGATGATGACCTGGAATTACACCAATATCCGGAGCGGAGGTATCAGTTCCGTTCAGCGCGAAGCGGAGCAGCATTTAGGCCGTCCATGGAACCGTATGGCGCCAACCATTGAAGTATTGAAAAATACCTTTGCAGATAAAACACTCGATTCGAGATATGATGGTACTTTCACTACGGTTTACAGGGGTAACTGGCCTAAGGGTTACAACCCACCTTCAAGTGCACCCGCATCATTGGTTAACGCAAACGGATTATCTGTAGTTCCGGGAGATGCTGTACTGAGCTTTCTAAATACAGATGATGCTACAATCGCTTACCCGACAGGTGCTGGTATAAGTGGTGTGGGCGCAGGTATTCTGCCTGGAAGAGCTGATTATGTGATTGCTCCTGGCGGAATCAGCAGAATTGTTTACCCTGGGCTTTGGAAATTAGGTCCTTACCGTACCGATAATGGCACAGGTTTAGGACAGCCAAACGCAGGTAGTACGCGCCCGTTTCCGGTAGCTAAATTTTCTGAGCTTTATTTTGTTGCAGCCGAAGCAGCGGTGAAAGGAGCAACAACCAAAGCTGGCAAAAGCGCCCGCGAACTCATTAATGTAATTCGGGCAAGAGCTGGTAAATGGCGTTTCGATAACAATGGAAATGTGGCTAAAGTTGCAGATAACAGTGCAGCAATGGTTGCGGCTACCCCGGCTACAATAGATATTAATTATATTTTGGCCGAACGTTCAAGAGAGTATTATGCTGAAGGATACCGCAGGTACGATCTGATCCGTACCCAGAAATGGAGCGAGCTTGCTGCTACCTATACTATCGCAGGAACTGCATACGGCGATCACACGCCACAAACCGTAACCCGTACCATTACGCCTAACTTATATTTACGTCCTATCCCTCAGGCGCAAATAGACGGAATGCAGATGAGTGCAGATGAAAAGAAAGCGTACCAGAATCCTGGATATTAATAATACTTTGGTTTAGTTGGGTGGGCGGCGTCAATTGATGTCGCTCATTCGTTTTTTATAAAAGTGCCTGCCTTTTTTTTGGGGACCAGAAGATTTGGGCAACAATAAAAATCACTATTCCGAAATAAAAATCCCACTTGCTAACCTGTTACTTCAATAGCTTAAATACCGGCTAGCTTAAAAAAAATAAAGATCAATCGAGAACCTAATTTCTTTCCCTAATGCCAGTAAATTTTTTTAAAAAACGCCATATTTTTTTTACGTCACTTATCCTTTTCTCTTTTTGGACTAATTACACTAAAGCCCAGGCAAGTTTAGGTTTGGAAAAGCAATTTATTCAAGAAACCAGAAAGAATAAAGAAGATTTTGCATTGATAGAAAAAGGAACCGCAACAAATATTTTTTATGATGGGAATGATTATAAAGGCGTAATAAGGGCAATTGGTGATTTAGGAAATGATTTTTTCCGCGTATCGGGCCTTAAGCCGGAATTAAAAAGCATGAGCCCTGCTGGCAAGTCTGTTATTATAATCGGAACCCTTGGTAAAAGCAAACTCATTGATCAGTTGATCTCATCAGGCAAGCTGAGCAGTACTACCATTTCTGGCAAATGGGAAAGTTTTGTTATATCAACTGTTAAAAATCCGTTTCCCGGCGTCAATCAGGCATTGGTTATTGCAGGGAGCGACAAAAGAGGAACCATATATGGCATATACGAAGTATCAGAACAATTAGGCGTATCGCCGTGGTATTGGTGGGCCGATGTTCCGCCCAAACCCCGCCAAAGTGCATTTGCGCTTTCCGGGACTTACAGTTCTGGCGAACCTGCGGTAAAATACCGGGGGATATTTATTAACGATGAAGCCCCGGCCATGACAGGTTGGGCCAAAGAGAAGTTTGGCGGGATGAACAGTAAAATGTATACCCATATGTTTGAGCTGCTGTTGCGCCTTCGGGCCAATTACCTGTGGCCAGCCATGTGGAGTAATGCATTTAATGAAGATGATCCTGAAAATCCACGTCTGGCCGACGAATATGGCATTGTAATGGGCACTTCCCATCATGAACCGATGATCCGGGCACAACAGGAATGGAAAAAACACGGGGTTGGCGCCTGGAATTATGCAACAAATCCTCAGGGGTTAAACGCTTTCTGGCAGGAGGGAATTAAAAGAAACAAAAACTACGAAAGCCTGATTACGATGGGCATGCGTGGAGATGGAGACGAACCCATGGTTGAAGGTGGAGATATGGCATCCAACGTGAACTTGCTGGAGAATATTATTACGGATCAACGCAAAATTCTTAAAGAAAATATGGATCAGCCTGTAGAAAAGATTCCACAGCTTTGGGCCATATATAAAGAAGTTAAAGATTATTACGATTTCGGAATGAAAGTTCCTGATGATATTACCTTATTGTGGGCCGATGACAATTGGGGCAACTTAAGGCATTTGCCCACTGCGCAGGAGCGCAAACGGAGCGGTGGATCAGGAATCTACTATCATTTCGATTATGTTGGCGCACCCAGAAATTATAAATGGCTAAATACCACTTCCCTGCCAAAAGTATGGGAGCAAATGAATCTGGCTTATCAGTATGGCGCCGACCGTGTTTGGGTGGTAAATGTTGGCGACCTGAAACCCATGGAGATTCCCATTGAATTCTTTTTACGTATGGCCTGGAACCCCAACGCGATGAGCCGCGAAAGGCTGGCAGGTTTTCTTGAACACTGGGCAACACGCGAATTTGGAACCGGCCAGGCAAAAGAAATTGCAGATTTAGTGCGCCTCTACTCCAAATATACCACCAGGCGCAAACCTGAACTACTGAGTCCTGAAACTTTTAGTTTGGCAAACTTCAATGAAGCGCAGCGCGTAAGTAGGGAATGGAGTACGTTAAACAACAGGGCAGCGCAGGTAAATAAGAAATTGCCTGAAAAATACAAAGATGCATTTTATCAATTGGTATATTATCCCATCCGGGCGATGAAAACGGTTACCGATTTATATATTGCTGTAGGTAAAAACCGCCTGTATTTTAAACAGGGAAGAGCTGCTACCAATCTTCAGCGTAACCTTGCACTCGATCTTTTTAAACAGGATCAACAACTCAGCGATGAATTTAACCATCAACTGGCAGGCGGTAAGTGGAATCACATGATGGATCAGGTGAGGATTGGGTACACCAGCTGGAACGATCCAAAGCAAAACATCATGCCTAAAACAGATGAGATCCAGGTGTCTTCAACATCAGATTTTGGCGTTGCCATAGATGGCTCATTTGATAGCTGGCCCTCAAGCGCTCCGGCGCCCACGCTTCCGGCATTCGAATCTTTAAACAAATCGGAGTCTTACTTTGAAGTTTTTGCAAAGGGGGCTGCAGCGATCAATTTCCAGTTAAAAGCCGATCAGTGGATCCGTTTGAAAAAGGAAAGTGTTCCCGGTACAAATGATTACCGTGTATTCGTTGATATCGACTGGACCAAACTCAATAGTGGAAAACACGAAGGTAAAATACAGATATCTGGCGACACGACCACTGTAGTCATTAATGTGAAAGCCAATAAGGCAACACCCAAACAATTGGCAGAAGCAAAAGGAACCTTTGCCAGTTTAGGTGCGCCAATTGCATTTGAGGCTTTTCAGGCCAGTAAAAAAGTATCCAGAAATGGGGTCAGCTGGGAAGCCATACCGGGTTATGGAAGAGGAAAATCTGGTATGTCGGTTTTTCCGGTTACCTCTGCTTCGCTTGATCAGCCTGGTACGCCTGTGTTAGAATATCCTGTTTTCTTTGCCGAAAGCGGTGAGGCTAAAATTGATTTGGTGGTAGGACCAACGGTAAATTTCTCGCCCGAAGGATTAAGGGTTGGAATTTCTGTAGATGGCGCAGCACCTCAAATCCTGACCATTATAGCTAAGCCTAGTGCCTCAGGATCTGATGCCAGTTGGGCAAACGCGGTAAAGGATAATGCCAGAACGCTTACTTCTTCACATTCTTTTAAAAACACTGGAAGGCACACCGTAAAAATATGGATGGTTGATCCCGCAGTGGTTCTGGAAAAACTAATCATCTATAAAGATAAATTGCCATATAGTTATCTCGGGCCGATAGAAAATAAGATATTAAGATAGAGTCTGTTAAAAAGTTATATAAAATTAATTCGTGTGTCAGTTTGAGCGTAGCAGACTATTTCAACGCATTAATAAAAGCAATCGATTTCGTTACCATTAATGGATACCAATAGAATGGTCTTCATTGCGAGGAGGAACGACGAAGCAATCTATCATACTAATAAGCCTTACTATAAAGATTGCTTCGTCGGCTGAAAAAGCCTTCTCGCAATGACGATTCTTCACGAATTGACTTTTATGCACGTTACCAGAATAATCTATTTAAACAAGAGCGGAGCAAGCTCAAGAAGGCTTCGGCGCCAGGTCTGGAATTCGTGACCTGTATTTTCCGAAACATAGGAAACGGCATTGTAGCCCGCTTCTTTTAACGCTGCTACAGCATTTTTTACACCTTCAGGACGTTCCTTGCTTCCACAGCTTATGAAAATCAATCGCGGTTTTGGCTTGTCTTTCAGTTCGGCAGGAGTGAATGTTCCGCCACTCAATAGCGCATAAGAACCAAAAAGTTCAGGCTTGTTAAGCGTAATGGTGTGCGTTTCCATACCGCCCATGGATAGTCCGGCCATGGCACGGCCATTGGAGGTTTTTATCGTTGAAAAGTTGGTGTCGATATATGGGATCAGCTCTTCCGTTAATAAGGTTTGAAAGGCATCAATCTTAAAATCTTTCATACGTCCCCATTTAGTTTCATTGGTCATTCCATAGGTCATCACAATGATAAACGGCTTAATTTTTCCTTCTGCAATCAGGTTGTCCATAATCAGGTTCGCGCGGCCCTGATTACTCCAGGCCGTCTCGTCTTCGCCCCATCCATGTTGCAGATAAAGTACCGGAAAGCGTTGTTTATCTTTACCATAACCTGGTGGCGTGTAAACATATGCTCTGCGTGAAGAGTTGGTACTCTTTGATGGAAAAAGTATTTGCTGCACATTTCCATGAGCTACATTTTTATTGGCGTAAAAATCTTCGTCCCTGGCCGGAATTTCAATTCCACTTTCCCAGCGCGTTGAGCCAAAATAATTCATCGAGCCGGGATCATTAAATACGCCGCCATCAATGGTCAGGTGATAATAGTGGAAACCCTCGTCCATTGCCCCGGCAGTGGTGCCGATAAAAAAACCGTCGGCTGTTTTGGTGAGTTTGGTTCCGCCTTGTCCTCCCAAACCAAGGCTTACCCTGATACTGTCTGCTTGTGGCGCTTTAATGCGAAACCGGGCGTAGCCTTGTGAATTAACCTGCGGGAACTCCTGGCCGGGTTGATTGGTTACAGCTGGTTTGAAGTCTTCTTTAATTGTCTCCGGGTTGTTTTGAGCCTGGCATATGCCAAAGCAAAGGCTTGTGCCCAAAGCAATTATCATAATTCCGAATTTCATCATATTTGGTTGATTAAGTTGTGTAGTCCGCCTAGCCCTGTAGATGAAGCGTTAAGCAGATTGCTTAAAGATAATGGCTATATCTATTTGGGGTTGCGCAGATTGTTTAGTTTTATAGCAGAAATGTTTAATGCCATTGAGGTAAATGGTTAGCAAATCTTTTACAGCGCTAAACCTGGTTCTCGGCTTTCTTAACCAATAAAAAAGGCGGCCCGTAAATGAACCGCCTGAATCAAGTATAATTCCTTTTCTTTATTTGCCAAGCAAGGCAAGTGAATTTTCAGTGTTTAAACTGGTTTTGGTATTAGCGGCAACAAATTTGTTCATCGTTAACTTTTGTTCTTTGCCCATTACCAGCATATGGTCGCTGGTTGAGCCGCTTAAGGTTAAGTCAGCACGATCTTCAATCACTGTATACAATCCTTCAGTTTGTGAGTTTAAGTCTAAGGATGCATTTCCGCTTAAAAAAACCTGCAGGTATTGCGCATTGATTTTACCTTGTGTTTTTACTTTGGCATTATCCATGGCTTGGATTCGGTAAATATCATTTACATAAATGGTCAGTTTCGCAGTGTTATTGTCTGCAGCGGAAATTTCTAAACCATCTCCGCTTTGTATCACCTTAACTTCTCCGCTGTTTTCATCCGCATAGCTAATGCCTGTACGTTTTCCCTGTATAATGGTCAGCTCTACATTTCCTTTTACTTTAATGCGTTTGAAGTTCAATACTTTTGAAGCATGAACTGGTTTAATGGTTTCAGTTGCATGAGCTGATACTACTGCTGAAGTTGATAATATCAATGCTAAAGATGATGCGAATAATGTTTTAAGTAAAGTTTTCATATGCTTTAAATTTTAAGTTTTTACAATGTTTTTATTGATTGTTCTGATTATAAGACGTGCAGACCCGGCAAACGTTTCAGCGTATATCAGGGCATTATACCAGTCTGGGGAGCCAATCGACCAATGCCCAAAATTTAAAGACAAAAAGATGGTGGTCGCTGTGAATTTTCCTGATTCGCTTTGCAGGTAGATGATCGTATTTCTTTTTTATTTGAGGAAGATGGGTTTTATCGTTGCAGTTGTGGTGATGCCCTTCGGGTTTAAGTAACAATCAAATCCATTGTTGATCCGGAGCATAACCTGATATAGGTAAATGAAGGAAATTGTGATTTAACACAGTTTTTCGTATATTTGTGGTCTGGTATTTGTACCAGAAAAACTTTCTCTGGGGCCGTTCTTGGATTTGACGGGGTGGCGAAAGTTATGTTAGCATGCAGTGCGTTGTTCGGAGAGCACTTAAAGTGAACGATCAAATTTTAGTTGGCGAAAATACTTACGCCTTAGCTGCCTAGTTTAGAACTAGCTTAGCTTTTGTCCCTCTAACTGCTGCATTGTTGGGTTAGAATCTGGGGCATCGAAACAACAAAGCTGGCTTTAAGGAGATACGACTTAAAGTGAGACAAAGTATCTAAGGATATAAATAAGGTCGGTTTTCAGCCCGTTTATTTCCCGAAAATTAACTGAAAAATAAGCATGTAGAAGGTATAATTTATCTCACAACTGGACAAGGGTTCGACTCCCTTCGGCTCCACATTATTTAATGTGAAAATAGAAATTCCTGCAAATCAAATGTTTGCAGGAATTTTTTGTAGAAATCATTCGCTAATCCGAAGTAAATTAAGCAGTAGATCATCTTTTAACAGATGGTATAGCCTAAATATCTTTATTTTTTTCAATGAGCTGCACCATATGTTTATTGAATAACGAAATCCCATCCTTTAAGGTATCAAAAAACGCCAGGTCGGCATGCTCAATCTCAATCAGAGCTTTTTGCAAAACACGGCCTCCTTCAGTTGTTAACTTAATCGTCTTTGCTCTTGTATCTGTTTCGTGTTCCTGCCTGGTGATAAAGCCTTTTTCCTGAAGGGTGCGCAATACTTTTGACACCATCATTCTGTCTGCATTGCTTTGGTTGGCAATGTCTACCTGAGTTACTGCATCACTTTTTTTCGAAAGCCATGCTAAGGCTGCCATTAATACCAATTGGGTTTGTGTTAAATTCAAAGGATCAAGTACCCTTTTTTGCTTTCGTTGCCAAAGCATAGTGACTTGCCCTAACAGATAACCTGGACTATCTGCCGGGCTTTTAAAATGAAATTCAATTTCTTCAGACATTATTCAGGATCCTCTTTTTTAATCAAAATGTTGACTCGCTTCTTATATCGATAAAATTAAAAATTCCGTAGCTAATTCCATATCAGATCTATTTTAATATTTGTTTTGTCGTTTACTTGAATTGCATCTGCTGGTTTATTTAGCACTCAGGAAAGTCAATTTATAGCCATCAAGATCTTTAACATGAAATGCACGGCCAAATGGCGTTTCAATGATTTCTCCCGCAGTTGTAACCCCGTTCCCAATAAACTTTTCTTTCAGTTCTTCGACATTTTCCTCAACGGCGAACCAAATGGCCACGCCAATACCCAGTTCTCTGTCTTCGAGCGGTTCAAGAGGCGTGCGAATAGCAAAACTTGCTTCGCCATGGTTATACTTAAAAACACAGGCTTGCGGATTCGAATTGCCGACTTCAAAACCCAAAAGGTTTTCATAGAAGGCTTTTGAAGCGTCTAAATTTTTTACTTGTAGGGATGCAAATGTTAATTGTCTCATAGTTTTTATCTTTTTGTTGTCGCAAATATAATATTCACGATTACAAAATTTTGTTTGATCATTTATTTTTACAAATAGTGGACAATTGAATTTTTGGATTGTTCCGGAGTTTGAATGGATTGATCTTATTTGAAAAATGCCACTTAAAATTTCATATCCTTCTAAAGGGCATTTTCCAAATAAGATTAACGCCGGGTTAAATTTTGAGGCACCAGGTCTTCGCATCTCCCCTAAATTGCTGATATTACATAGTAATAGATTCTAACTATTTCATTATAGAATTAAATGATTGTGATTAGTTATTTCAATTCTCTAATTTTAATCATCGGTTAATTTTTAATAACAGATCAGATTTTCACTAACAAAATATTATACATAATGGAAAAAGAATCGAACGATATCAGCAAATGCCCGTTCCATAACGGCAGCATGAAGAGTAATGTAGCAGGTGGTGGCACCAGAAATGGCGACTGGTGGCCAAAACAGTTAAAGTTGAGTATTTTACGTCAGCATTCCAGCTTATCTAACCCAATGGATGATGGATTTAATTATGCGGAGGCTTTTAAAAGTTTAGATCTGGCAGCTTTAAAGGCAGACCTTCATGCACTGATGACCGATTCACAGGATTGGTGGCCGGCAGATTTCGGTCACTATGGTGGTTTGTTTATCCGCATGGCCTGGCACAGCGCCGGAACCTATAGGGTAGGCGATGGCCGTGGTGGTGCTGGTGCCGGCTTGCAGCGTTTTGCGCCGCTAAACAGCTGGCCGGATAATGTGAGTCTTGATAAAGCGCGTAGGTTGCTTTGGCCAATTAAACAAAAATATGGGCGCAAAATTTCCTGGGCAGATTTAATGATCCTAACCGGTAATGTTGCTTTAGAATCGATGGGTTTTAAAACTTTTGGTTTTGCCGGTGGACGCGAGGATGTTTGGGAAGCTGACGAATCCGTATACTGGGGTTCAGAAACCACCTGGTTGGGCGGCGATCTCCGTTATGGACACGGCTCTGATGGTGCGGATAAAGCACATGGTGTGGTGGTTACCGACGATGATGCCGATGGCGACGTACACTCCCGTAATTTAGAAAAACCACTTGCAGCCGTGCAGATGGGTTTAATATATGTAAACCCTGAAGGACCGGATGGAAATCCGGATCCGATTCTAGCAGCCAAAGATATCCGCGATACCTTTGGTCGCATGGCGATGGATGATGAGGAAACTGTAGCCTTAATTGCAGGTGGACACACCTTTGGCAAAACCCATGGTGCTGCTTCCGCAGATCATGTAGGCAAAGAACCTGAAGCCGCTGGTATCGAAAGTCAGGGGTTTGGATGGAGTAACAGTTATGGTTCTGGTAAAGGCGCTGATGCGATTACGAGTGGACTGGAAGTAATCTGGACGACTACACCAACGCAATGGAGCAATAATTTTTTCGAAAATCTTTTTGGATTTGAATGGGAGTTAACGAAAAGTCCTGCGGGGGCACACCAGTGGAAAGCAGTAAATGCAGATGCCATTATTCCTGATGCTTTCGATGCCTCAAAAAAACACCTGCCAACGATGTTAACCACCGATCTTGCTTTAAGGTTCGATCCTGCGTATGAAAAAATATCAAGACGTTTCCTGGAAAATCCTGATCAGTTTGCGGATGCATTTGCAAGAGCATGGTTTAAATTAACCCACCGTGATATGGGGCCGGTGGCGCGTTATCTGGGACCAGAAGTACCACAGGAAGAATTGCTATGGCAGGATCCGATACCTGCTGTTGATCATGTATTAATCAACGAAAATGATGTTGCTGCACTGAAAGCAAAAGTATTGGCTTCCGGATTGAGCGTTTCAGAACTGGTTTCTACGGCATGGGCTTCAGCTTCTACCTTCCGGGGTTCCGATAAACGCGGCGGGGCAAATGGCGCAAGGATCCGTTTGGCACCGCAAAAAGACTGGGCTGTTAATAATCCGCCGCAGTTGCAAAAAGTATTGAATGTATTGGAAGGGATTCAAAATGAATTTAATGCGGCGCAGCTTGATGGTAAAAAAGTTTCCTTGGCCGACTTAATCGTGCTTGCAGGCGTTGCTGCAGTAGAAAAAGCAGCTGCTGATGCCGGACATTCAATTGTAGTACCATTTACACCCGGCCGGATGGATGCTTCGCAGGCACAAACCGACATCGAATCATTCGGTTATCTGGAGCCAGCGGCAGATGGTTTCCGGAACTACCGTAAAACCAAATCACCTGTTCCTACTGAGGAATTCCTGATTGATAAAGCCCAGTTGCTTACTTTAACCGCGCCTGAATTAACGGTATTGGTAGGTGGTTTGCGTGCATTGGATACGAATTTCGATGGATCTAAAAACGGTGTGCTAACTACAAAACCAGGTCAGTTGACCAACGATTTCTTTATCAATTTATTAGATATGGAAACCGCATGGAAAGCTATTGCAGAGGATAAAGAGCTATATATGGGAAGCAGCCGTTCAACCGGTCAGCCAAAATGGACCGCAACCCGCGCTGATCTGGTATTTGGTTCCAATGCCGAATTAAGGGCTATTGCAGAGGTTTACGCAAGTGCTGATGCACAAGAAAAATTTGTGAAAGACTTTGTGGCCACCTGGAATAAAGTAATGAATTTAGATCGCTTTGATTTAAATTAATTAGAAATACAAAGCAAATTTATAAAGATGCTGTATTGTAGATTGTAATTCACTTCGGTTTGTCACGTTGAGCCTGTCGAAACGCCTTTTAGGTCATTTAAAACAAGCCCTTCGACAAGCTCAGGATGACAATTCTATCTGTAATACCGCCTCTTTAATTTATATTATCACATTTTTATCATTGGTCTGATACCAATATCACTTTGCAGTATCTGCTTTTCCATCACCCAAATAAAAAATATTAAAAATATTTTTTATTTATAAAAACAATTCCCAAACTCATTTGTCTTATAGTCTCATTAGTTTGTTTGGTTTAGTTTTATTCTGTGGATGCAAATAAAACAAAATAATTGGCCTCATAGAAATATGAGGCTTTCTAGTTTATATACGGTTCTTATCCGGTCGTAACATTGTCGATGTTGATTACTTCTCCTTCAAAAAAATAATAGACTTTACTCGATAAACTAATTTTTTTTGTGAAATTCTTAAAAATACGTCTAAATATTTGAGGTTTAGTTGTTTAATTCGAAAAGGTTTCTTGTCTGCCTGAAATATTCACTCAAAAATTTAAGCTTTTGTCAAAATAATTATACCGTAATTTAATTTATACGATAATGTATTTCTACTGTCAGAAACAATATTCTTGATTTCTTAATAAAATACTTATTATTGAATACATAAAACGATTTATGAATAACCGAATATAACGATGAGCTGATGGCATTATTGTACCCTGTGCGCAGTATATGTCTGTGTAGTTTGCTTTTGTGTAGTTTTAATCCATTTATATGGGAGCCCCTATTACAAAATTGCTTACTTAAGCCGTCTGATTGAAAGAATTGATAAAGCGTTTTAGCTGCTAGCAGTAGAAATATTACACTATTAACTAACCATTTACTAAACCTAAACCAATGAAAATCAATCTACTCAAGATTTCGGGGCTTTCTGCGCTTTTTTTGCTCAATAGTCCTGCTTTTTCGATGAATCCGGTTGTTGAAAAACCCAAGGGGTTTTCCGGCCTTAACTTGCCTCTGGTGCATATTCAAAATCGAAAAGTAATTACAGGCACCGTATTAGACGAAAAAAATATGCCTATCCCGGGAGTTGGCATCAAAAACCTTTCGTCAGGTAAAACTGTTGTAACTGATGATGCGGGTAAATTCAGCATTGAGGCCAATGTAAACGATGTGATCCGTTTTTCTTATGTTGGCTATCAAAATAAGGATGTTACAGTAGGGGGCGAAGCCAACATCAGCATTAAGATGACACCTGCTGAAGCCAATAAGTTAGATGAAGTGGTGGTAATTGGTTATGGATCGGTTAAAAAAACCGACCTGACGGGTTCTGTTGGTGTAGTTAAAGCAAGTGAACTTCAGGAACGTCCGTCTTCATCCCTCAACCAGGCATTAGCCGGCCGTATCTCTGGGGTACAGGTAAATACCAACTCAGGTCGGCCTGGCGGACAAACCAACATTAAAATCCGTGGATTTAGTTCAATCAATACGAGTAACAATCCTCTTTATGTGGTAGATGGTGTGGCTTTGCCGGTGGGCTCGCAAACACAGAATAGTAATGCCATTGATTACATCAATCCAAGCGATATCGCTTCAGTAGAGGTACTAAAAGATGCTTCTTCTACGGCCATATACGGCGCGAGGGGTGCAAACGGGGTAATTTTAATTACCACTAAAAAAGGAACTGCAAATGCCCAGCGTATTACCTATGATGCAGATTTTGGCATAAATACCCTGGCAGCACACCATGTGAAGATGCTTGATGCTTTTGAGTATGTAAAAGTGCAGGATCTCGCTTATGAAAATATCAAAGTTTACGATCCGGTAGGTTGGGCAGCAGGAAGTTATGCCTCAACGCCCGTTCCCAGGGCTGCCAGAATTGCTTTACCTCAGTTTTTTGATAACAACGGAAATCCATTATATAATACGGATTGGTTAAAAGAATCTACTCAGAACAAACTTTCACAAAATCATCAGCTGGGTTTTACCGGTGGGAATGAAAATAATACTTATGGTGTTTTTGCAGGCTATCGCGATGACCAGGGACTCTTGCTAAACTCTTATTTAAAACGTTATTCGGGCCGTTTTAACTTTGATAGCAAAATTAAACCCTGGTTAAAGGTTGGGGGTAATTTAAGCTACAATAATCAGATTGAAAACATTGTTGATCAGGGAACAGGTGGCTTAAATTCAGTGCGTATGATTACAGAAGCATTCCCTTTTCTTCCCATTAAACTGGCAGATGGCAAATGGGGCGATAATAAACTGATTCCATGGGCAGAGGGCGGCTCCAATCCGGTACATATCTTAACCGATCAAAAATATGGAATGGTCACCCAAACTGCTTTGGGAAGTATTTATTCTACCATTAGCTTTAGCAAAGATTTAGAATTCCGTACCCAATTAGGAGCCAATATTGTAAGCCGTAACATTAATGAATACAATGCCAAACAATTATACGGTATCTCCGACGGGCAGAATGGAACGGCGAACATAACCAACGATCGGGAAACCTTCTGGTCACTGGAAAACTATCTAACCTATAATAAACGTTTCGCCGAATCGCACGCCATCAATGCATTATTAGGTATCTCGTGGCAGGCGACCAATTTCTTTAGCAATACCAGCCACGCTGAGAATTTTGTGACCGATTTTTATGGAAACAATAACATGGGCTCCGGAAGTAAATCGATTACAGTAGGCTCCAGTCGTAACAGATCGGCCTTTAATTCTTATTTTGGCAGGTTAAACTATGCCTTTAAAGATAAATACCTGGTTACTTTTACAGGCAGGGTAGATGGATCATCCAAATTCGGAGAGAACCATAAATTCGCCTTTTTCCCTTCGGCAGCACTGGCATGGAAAGCCTCGGATGAAGATTTTCTTAAGGGAAACAAAACCATCTCTAACTTAAAACTAAGAACCAGTTATGGTTTAAGCGGTAACTCAGAACTGCCAGCCTATCAGTCGTTGGCTACATTGGTGAATAATGCCGCTATTATTAACGATAGCAGGGTAACGGGTATCGGTATTGGCCGGTTGGCCAATCCAGACCTGGTTTGGGAAAAAACAGCACAGGTTGATGCAGGTTTAGAGTTAGGCTTGTTTAACAACCGCATTAATTTAGAAGCCGATCTTTATTATAGAAAAACAACTGATATGTTATTGGATGCCCCGGTTCCGCGTACCACAGGATACGCGGTGATCAGAAAAAATATCGGATCGATGCAGAACAAAGGTTTAGATTTAGGGATTAATACGGTAAACGTACAAACCGATAATTTTACCTGGAAAACCAGTTTCAATATCTCCCTTAACCGCAACAAGGTGCTTTCTTTAGCCACTCCTGATGATATTTTTGGTGTGGGTAACCCAAATTTTACCAATCAAACAGGTATTATCAGGGTAGGTGAGCCGGTAGGATCATTCTGGGGGCTGGTACGTTTAGGCACCTGGAGCGAGGCCGAAAGGGCAGAAGCAGCTAAATTTGTGAGTTACCGTGGTGGTAAAACCTTGCTTCCGGGCGACATCAAATATTTGGATGTAAACGGTGATCATGCCATTACCGATGCCGATCGCCAGATTATTGGCAACGGAATGCCAAAAGGCTGGGGATCCTTTGGTAACTCATTTCGCTATAAGAACTTAGAACTGATTGTAGAACTGCAATACTCTTATGGCAATGATGTGTTGAATATGACCCATCACTCTGGTGAAGACAGGCAGGTACAGGCCAATAGTTTTGCCAGCGTACTAAATGCCTGGACTCCGCAGAATCAAAATACACCGATTGCCGCCATCAGGGATCAGGCTGCGGGATATGTAACCAATGTAGATACGCACTGGTTGGAAGATGGCTCTTTCATCCGCGGTAAAAACCTGTTGCTGGGTTATACTTTTGATAAAGCACTTGTTGAAAAATTACGCTTAAGCAAACTACGTGTTTATACATCTGTTCAGAATTTCTTCCTGGCAACCAGGTACACCGGTAACGACCCTGAGGTAACTACCTACGGAAATGCATTTGCTCAAGGTCAGACATTTTTCGATTATCCAAAGCCAACTACCTTCATGGTAGGCTTAAACATTGGATTATAAACATTAAAAAAGAAAGGATATCAACATGAAAATAAACATAAGAAACATCGCTGTTTTGTTTTTGCTGAGCGGCGCTATCATCGGGAATTCGGGATGTAAGAAATTTTTAGATGAAACAGATCCCACCAATCTTTCACCAAATAGTTTTTATACTTTGCCAGAACACGCAGAAGCAGGTATTGCTGCTGTTTATGCAGAACTCCGGTTTATAGGGAATGGTGCGGGTATTTATTCCAACAACTGGCAGATGCTTGATGCACCAACCGGCATACAGTCTACCGAAACCGCACAAAACTCCGATCTGAACAATTTGTATTCTCTCATTTATGACGGTACAAATCTGCATGTTAACCAAAATTGGAACGGACTTTATAAAGTAATAGCACAAGCTAATCTGGTTTTGGATAAAGTTCCGGGTATAAATCCAATGGATAATGCACAGAAAAAAAGAATTTTGGGAGAGGCTGCTTTTGTCCGGGCCTGGGCCTATTTTTACCTGGTGCGTTTATGGGGCGATGTGCCTTTAATTACTAAGCCGGTTACCAGTCCTAACGATCCTAATTTTGCACCTTCCCGTACACCACAGGAACAGGTTTACAAATTGATTGTTGATGACCTGGTTGCTGCAGAAGCGTCCGGCCTGCCTTATATGGACGCCAGCGGACGTGTTTCTACAGCAGCAATTAAAACTGAACTGGCAAAAGTATATCTAACCATGGCCGGGCAGCCCCTTAACAAAGGAGCAGCTTATTATAGATTAGCTGCGGATAAAGCCAAAGAGGTAATTGATTATTCAGCAGGAAATCCATCATCACTTGGCTTGTTTACCAATTACGGAGCGCTGCACGATGCAAAGAATGACAATAAGGTAGAGCATTTGTTCGGAATCCAGTACAATGATGCTGCCGGATCAGGGAACCCCTTACAGTCATCTTATTTACCTTTGCACCAGCCATTGGTTTCTAAAATTGATGGAATTGGAACGGCTATTCCGACTACAAGTTTTTATGGTTCGTATGAGGCAGGAGATTTAAGGGCTAAAAACCGGGAAGGTTATTTCTTTACTGATTATTATACCGATGGATTTAAAATGCCGTTGATTAATCGCGGTAAGCCATATATTTTTAAACACTTCGATCTGATTGCTAACGGAACACTAGGCGTAGAAGGTACCAGCAGAAGCGATCTGAATATTCCACAGATCCGTTATGCCGAAACCTTCTTGATTTATGCCGAAGCACAGAACAGGGCAGATGGTAGTCCGAATGTTGCTGCCTATGCTGCGGTAAATGCCATACGTAAGAGGGCCCAACTGACTGATCTTGCGGGTTTGAACCAAACACAGTTTGAAGAAGCGGTGTGGAGAGAACGCTGGCACGAGCTATGTTACGAGGGGATTATCTGGTTTGATATGGTCCGTTTGCGTAAAGTGTACAATGAAACCACCAATGGTTTTGATAATTTTGTCGGACACATTAATAAAAGTGTAAACCAACCATTGCAAACTAAACATTTGCTGTTCCCGATCCCTACTCCTGAAATCAAGAATAATCCTAACCTGACGCCAAATCCGGGTTATTAGCAGTTATCGAATGGTCGCCGTAACACTGACCATCAATAATTTTCAACAAAAACGGGTGTCCGATATTTGGATACCTGCTTTTTGTTAAGAGGGGCAGACTGTTAAACCAAACCATATAACCAGCGAATGGTTGCGCTTATGGCAATTTATAAAATGAGTAAAAAATAAAAGGCTTTAAATGCCTTTTTTAATTTATTAGGTTTATTTTTGCAGCAAATTAAAGAACCACACAGGAGATCAACAAGTTCCTGTGCACCTCGACAACCATTTGAAAGTTAATATTTAATCCATGACAAACGACAAAAAAGAAATATTCGAAAGCGTAGCGCAACGTTTAAAAATTGAAGGTTTTAATGTAGTAAATCGCGATGAAACACGTCCTTGGGGTGGTTTCTTTGTAATAGATGAAGCGCAGGCGCAACAATTTGCAGATACTTATTTTGATGGATTAAATGTTGAAGACCTTAAAATTGGTGGTAAATTAAGTCCGAAAATCTTAATCGTTGCGCCAAATACACGCCTGTCATGGCAATATCACCACCGCAGAGCAGAAATCTGGCAAGTGGTTACCGGCACAGTCGGCATCAAAACCAGTCAGACTGATGAAGAGGGTGAAGTAAAAAAATATGCACCAAAAGATCAGATTAAATTACAACAAGGTGAACGCCACCGTCTAATCGGTTTAGAAGATTGGGGTGTAGTTGCTGAAATTTGGCAACATACCGATTCTTCAAACCCATCAGATGAAAGCGATATCGTACGTGTTCAAGACGATTTCGGTAGATAATAAACAATCAAAAATAGCATCCTGTCTATAAATTAAAGCAGGATGCTTCTTTTCTAAACGGTTAAGCTAGCGTAGTTTTATGTATCACGGAAACTAAACGCTGCTATAATACGTTTATATAGTACACAACCCCTATACATGATTATCCTCATTTTTTTTCTTTGCCATTGGTTTTTGTCCCTGTTTAGCCAAACCTTTTTCCTTCACCGTTACTCTTCACATAAGATGTTTAAAATGGAGCGTTTTTGGGAGCGGTTTTTCTATCTGGTATTACTGATTTCGCAAGGTTCATCATTTTTAAACCCGCGGGCTTATGCCATCCTGCATCGGATGCACCACGCCTATAGCGACACAGAGAAAGATCCGCACTCTCCGCATTTTTTTAAGGATGTTTTCGGGATGATGATTGCCACAAAGAATATGTACATGAATTATCTGAAATATAAAATACAGCCGGAACCAGCTTTTCAGGGAAATTATCCCGAATGGCCATTGGTTGATAAGATCGGAAATTCATGGGCCTGGAGAATTGCATGTGGGTTGTTTTATATCGGTTTTTACATTGCCTTTGCCAATTACTGGTGGATGTATTTACTGTTACCAATCCATTTTTTAATGGGGCCATTACATGGGGCAATTGTAAACTGGTGTGGACATAAGTATGGTTATTCAAATCATGATAATGAGGACCATAGTAAAAACTCCTTACCCTGGGATTTTTTATTGATGGGCGAGCTTTTTCAAAACAACCATCACAAAAAACCAAATAGTCCAAATTTTGCTACTAAATGGTGGGAGTTTGATCCAACCTATCCGGTAATGAAAGTATTGCACTGGATGAAGATTATCAAAATCAGAAAGGTTTAAAGTTAAAAGACAAAAGACCAAAGCAGAAAAAATTTGAGTTCTCGCGTCGATTTCTCCTGCCATGGTCTGTGTCCCCACAGACCATCATTTAACTCTACTAGTAACATAACGTTTTTTGCCACGTAACACTGATTAATAGATTTCCTTTTCTGCACTGTTTTGTGTTAGCTAAACCTGACCGCAGCAAAAATCCTTTTTGTTTGCGGTTCCTTAATTTACCGTCAATGCTGAGGTACGAAGCATCTGCACCCGATGAAAGAGGGTAATTGCTCAGCGCATAACAGCACCTCAAAAAGATTGAAGCGAATGGCAGGGCTATCGCAACCGATAATAACAGAAACCTGCTTTCCAAATAAAAATGCATTTATTTTTGCCACGGAAACTTCGAGTATATTCCGCACTATCATCCTGACTGTACTAGAAGGACAGCATAAAACGTCCGGGAGAATATTAAATCTTTTTCGCCTATCTTAACGTATATATTCCAATCTGTTTCAAAACTTAAACTATCATATGATCAACCTCCTCAAATTTATTTTCTCCGCATTGTTGGTTTTTATGTGTTATAAAGTAATCAGCACTTCGTTAGAAAGCAACCTTTTCGAACAATGGAATTTCCTGGGTAGCATTCCATGGATGCGTGCTACCCTCTGGGATTTTTATGCCAACATCTTTATTATTACACTTTGGATGTTTTATAAAGAAAAAAGCATTATTCTTAAAATCTCTATTGCTATTTTGTTCGTATGTTTAGGCAGCATTGCAACCCTGGCTTATGTTTTAGTGTATTTATTTAAACTAAAAGATGGTGAAGGTGTTAAGGAATTGCTGGTAAAAAGGTAGAAGGCAAAAAGTGTAAGGCTGAAGGTGAAAACCTAAAGTAGAATGCATTTCCTTAAACCTTATGCCCTAAACCTTAAACATTTTATGGATTACGAACATCTACTATTCATCGCACTCATTTCGCTTATAGCCTGCTGTTTTATCATGGCTATGGTTTGGCTTTGGGCAAAGAAAATTAAAAACGCGGGTGTGGTTGATGTTTTTTGGGCACTGAATTTTCCTGTAATTACCATTATCACATTTTTTTTATCTGAGGGCTACGAACCCCGAAAGATTTTAATCTGCGGTATGTTTTTACTGGCTGAGTTACGTTTAGGTGTTCATCTTTGGCAACGTGTTATTGGTCATCTGGATGAAGAAGAAGGAAGGTATGTACAGTTGCGTAAAGAATGGGGAGACAAAGCCGATCGAAATTTCTTTGTCTTTTTTCAATTTCAGGCCATATCAAATGTCATACTGGCCATTCCATTTTTTATCATCACCACCAATCAGTCGCAGGCTATTTCCTTTTTTGAGTATGCAGGTGCATTGGTTTGGGTAATCGCATTTTTTGGAGAAATGATTGCCGACAGACAACTTGCGGCCTTTAAAAAAGATCCGCTTAATAAAGGCAAAGTATGCGACACCGGTTTGTGGTACTATAGCCGTCACCCGAACTATTTTTTTGAATGGTTAACCTGGATGGCTTATTTCATTTTTGCGCTGGCATCGCCATGGGGAATTCTGGCTATTATTAGTCCGGCGGTGATTTTGTATTTATTAACAAGGATTACTGGCGTTCCGAACAACGAAGAACAAAACCTGAGGAGTAAACCCGTGGCCTATAAAAAATACCAGGAAACAACAAGCGCCTTTTTTCCTTGGGGGAAAAGGGATGGAAAAAGGAAAAAGTAATACGGATGAGGGCCTTGCAATTTGCAAAACCATCAGCCACTTTACATCGTACATTAAGCAGTTTCAATAATAAATTATCCATTAACCATCTTACATTATTCCATCTTACATTTACATGTGGTACGATAAACTTTTAGAAAACGACAAACTTCCGGATACCGCCTTGCGTATAGGCATTAGAAAATTGTGCAAACAGCGCCTGGATGATGAAACGCTGGGCAATGAAGAATTGCAGCAGGAAAAATTTATGGACCTGGTGGCAGAGCTGAAGCAATCGCCTATTGCGGTAAATACTGCTGATGCGAATGAACAGCATTACGAGCTTCCAACCGAATTTTTTCAGTACTGTTTAGGCAGAAACTTAAAATACAGCAGTGGTTACTGGAAACCTGGCGTTAAGGATATTGATACTGCGGAAGAAGATATGCTGGCATTAACCTGTAAAAGGGCCGATTTACAAAACAGACAGAATGTTTTAGAATTGGGCTGTGGCTGGGGGTCGCTGTCGCTATATATGGCAGCTAAATATCCGGAAAGCACTTTTACCGTAGTGTCTAACTCTGCTACACAGAAAATTTTCATTGATGAAACGGCGAAGCAACGCGGAATCCAAAACCTAACGGTTTTAACCGCCGATATGAATACGTTTACCATTGCCGATACATTTGACCGGGTGGTTTCTGTTGAAATGTTTGAGCACATGCGCAATTATAAATTTTTACTTAACAAGGTGGCCTCATTTATGAAACCTGATGGGAAGCTGTTCGTACATATTTTTACGCACAAAACCCTGGCTTACAAATTTGAAGTGATTGACGAAACCGACTGGATGAGCAAATACTTTTTCACCGGCGGGATTATGCCATCCAACCATTTGTTCTTCTACTTTAACGACGATCTTAAAATTGATAAACATTGGGTGGTAAATGGAACTAATTATGGCAAAACAGCTGAAGCCTGGTTAAGCAATATGGATAAGCATAAGAAGGAAATCATGCCAATTTTCGAAACGACTTACGGGAAAGATCATGCGGTGAAATGGTGGGTATATTGGAGGTTATTTTACATGTCATGCGCAGAACTTTTTAATTACAACAATGGGAACGAATGGATGGTATGCCATTATTTGTTTGAAAAAGTATAATGTAAAGGGTTTAAGGTGTATCGTTTATCCGTCTCAAATCTCATGTCTGACATCTTCCATCATCCGTATTACATTATCCATCATACATCATGAAAACACTCGCCATTATTGGCTCAGGAATAGCAGGCATGGGTTGTGCCCATAAACTGCAACATCAATATGATCTTACGATTTTCGAAGAAGCAGATTATATTGGCGGACATACCAATACGATAACGCTTAAAGAGGATGGTGAACCCATTTACCTGGATAGCGGCTTTATGGTTTTTAACTATCAGACTTATCCAAATCTGACAGGAATGTTTGCGGAGATTGACGCACCCGTAATGAAGACAGATATGTCGTTTAGTGTGCAGTTTCTCCCCAAAAAGTTGGAATATAGCGGCTCAAGCTTGAATCATCTTTTTGCCCAGCGGAAGAATTTATTCAATATTCCGTATTTAAAAATGTTGGTGCAGATTAACCGTTTCAACAAACAAAGTGTAGAAATTTTGGATAAGCCTGAATACCAGGATTATTCGATCGGGCAGTTTTTTAAGGAATTTGGCTACAGTGACGATATGCTCTGGCAATACCTCATCCCAATGAGTGCTGCGGTATGGAGTGCACCAATGGAACAGATTCTGGATTTTCCTGCTGTCACATTGATCCGTTTCTTCAAAAATCATGGTTTTTTAGGTTTGAATACTCAGCATCAATGGTATACATTGCAAAACGGCAGTCAGGCTTACCGTGAAAAACTGATTGCCCCGTTTCGTGACAGGATCAAGATCAATACCAAAATTGTTTCAGTAAAACGGTTAGGGAATGGTAAAGTTGAAGTAGAAAACCAAAAAGGTGAGAAATTTGAATTCGATAAAGTAATTATGGCCAGCCATGCCGACCAGACTTTTGAGATCGTAAAAGATAAAACAGCGCTGGAATCTGAGTTGCTTTCCAAATTTAAATACCAGTTAAACAAAGCTGTTGTACATACTGATGAGAAGCAGATGCCTGAAGCCAAACTGGCCTGGAGCAGCTGGAATTACCGTGTAGAAAAAAAGGGCGATAAATTATTGCCCAGTACCATTTATTGGATGAACAATTTGCAGGGGGTTTCTAAAAAGCAAAATTACTTTGTATCCATTAATCCTACTGATACTTTAAATCCGGATAAGATTATTAAGGAAATTGATTATCATCATCCGTTGTTTGACGTTCCGGCGATGCAGGCACAGGAACATTTGCACAGGCTAAATGAGACGGGCCCGATATACTATTGCGGAAGTTATTTTAAATATGGTTTTCATGAAGACGCTTATAAGAGTGCGGTAGATTTGTGCTTCATGATGGAAAATGGAAGGGGTAAAATGGATGATGTGTTTTGATGTAATAAGGAGGAGGTAAGATGGATGATATTAAATGTGAGAAATGTCTCATAGCTATTTGCTTCATTTTTATATCTTCCATTTTTTTATTAGCTTTAGGTAAATCATCCTTAGAAATTTTAATATTTAATCTTTTTAAGATGAACGAAAAAACAACCCACTTATTAGAAAGAACATTTCGTTTCGGCGTTGATGTTTTAAAATTTTTAGGTACGCTGCCTTACAATTTTATCTTTAAGGTACCTATGTTGCAGTTAAGTAGATGTTCAACCTCGATTGGTGCAAATTACGAAGAAGCACAGGGAGCTGTAAGTAAAAGAGACTTTATTCATAAAACAGGAATTTCATATAGAGAAGCTAGAGAAAGTGTGTATTGGTTACGCACGCTTAGTGAGCTATATCAAGATGAAAAAATATCAGGCAGATTTCGAGCGATTTAAAGCTGAAGCTATTGAACTTAAAAAAATATTTACCTCTATTAAAATTTCATCCAGCAAGTAATAGCATCTTCCGTTTTGCAGTATATATGAAAAGTCCATCATCCATCTCACATTTTACATCAAACATCTATACTGCAAAAGTCATGCACCACCGCCTGGCGCCCAAAAAACATTCCTTTTGGTATAGCGTGTATATGTTTTATATCGATCTGGATGAGTTGGATCTGTTGGATAAAAAATTGCGCTGGTTCAGCAAGAATAAATTTAACCTCTTTTCTTTTCGTGATGCTGAACATCTTCAGTTGCCAAGAGAAAATCCTGATAAAACTAAAAATACACGTCAGCATTTAGAAGCTTATTTAAAAGAAAATGGCATTGATGGCAGCAAACTTAAAATTAAACTGCTCACCAACCTCAATGTGCTGGGTTACAACTTTAACCCCGTTTCCTTTTATTATGGCTTTGATGAACGGGGCAATCCGGTGTGTTGTGTGGCCGAAATCAGTAACACCTTCCGTGAAATGAAACTTTTTTTCTTTGGAAAAGACGAACTGCATGGTGATACCTTTAAAAAAATCACGACTAAATATTTTTATGTTTCACCCTTTATAGACCACGACGATACTTTCGATTTTAGGTTAAAAGTACCAGATCATAAACTTGATATTAAAATTGATGATATTGATAAGCATGGCAATCGCTTTTTTATCAGCACTTTAACAGGAGAGAAAAAGCCGTTAACCAATGCTGCTTTGCTTCGCTATTTTTTTTCCATCCCCTTCATTCCGTTACAGATCATGGGCATGATCCACTGGCAGGCCTTTAAACTTTGGATTAAAAAAATACCTTTTCATCCAAAAGCCGAAAACCCTGAATTGCAACGTAACGTATATAAACCTTACAAACCACAAATTAAATAGATCAGAGACTATGAATACGCTTACCGCCGCCAGAACATCAAAGGGCTTTTTCGAAAGAGCAGTATTGAATGCACTTTCTAAAATGACTTTGGGCAGATTGGAACTTTCATTGCCAGGTGGCGAAACACTGGTTTTTGGAAATGGTGAACATCAAATAGAAGCGCACATACAGGTAAATCATCCTCATTTCTTTAAATCCATCGCACTTTATGGTGATATCGGTTTTGGAGAGGGCTATACCTCTGGCCTGTGGGATACCACAAATATTACCAACGTAATTAAATGGGTCATCCTGAATATTGAAAATGCACCCTCAGTAACCGGAAGTAAGGTAAATTCCATAGCGCTGAATATTTTTAAATGGGTAAATAAAATCTACCATGTGCGCAGGGCAAATACTTTGGCCGGATCGCAGAAAAATATTTCAGAGCATTACGATCTGAATAATGATTTCTTCGCCACTTTCCTGGATAAAACCATGACTTATTCGAGCGGTTACTTTAACCCCGATGATTTAAGTTTAGAAGACTCGCAGTATGCCAAATATGATCGCCTGGCGAGGCAGTTAAGAATTAAAGCAACAGACCACGTATTGGAGATTGGAAGTGGCTGGGGTGGAAATGCCATCTTCCTGGCCAAAAACTACGGCTGTAAAGTTACTTCGGTAACCATTTCTAAGGAACAACAGAGATTAGCGATGGAACGCGTGCATGAAGAGGGATTGGCCGATAAAGTTTCGATCATTATCCAGGACTACCGCAAAATTGAAGGTGTTTTTGATAAAATCGTATCAATCGAAATGCTGGAGGCTGTAGGACATCAATATTTGGAAACCTATTTTGAAAAATGCCAGCAATTATTAAAACCTGATGGTATTT
The DNA here is from genome assembly GCF_044762335.1 of Pedobacter suwonensis. Taxonomy (GTDB): domain Bacteria; phylum Bacteroidota; class Bacteroidia; order Sphingobacteriales; family Sphingobacteriaceae; genus Pedobacter. The sequence continues at coordinate 233,524 of NZ_JBIWEB010000006.1, forward strand.
TTGCCTTTCAGGTCATTACGTCTCCTGATTGTAGGTACGATAAATTGAGAAATGGCGTAGATTGGATTCAGAAGCATATTTTTCCGGGTTCGCTTTTACCTTCGGTAGCAGCCATTAACAAAGCTATAAATGAAACTGGCGATCTAACCATGGTTGATTTAAAAGATATGGGTTTGGATTATGCACGTACACTTCATTTATGGTTTCTGGAATTTAACAAAAACATTAATAAAGTAAAATCACTGGGTTTTGATGAAACCTTTATTCGCAAGTGGAACTATTACCTCAACTATTGTGAAGCCGCTTTTGCCATGCGGAATATTAATGTGATGCAAATGGTTTATTCCAGACCTAACAATGTTTCGAGGTAGGGAGGATGTGAAATGGAAGATGTAAGATGTAAGATGGAGAATGTGAAAACCCCATCTTCCATTTTACTTTTTCCATATTCTTTTACCGGTAAAAGTAAGGGCTTCGCCGGTTAATTAATAGGGTTTGTATAAAAAGTATGGCGTAACATTGTAACAAAATGCAATTTGCGCAGACTAACTACTAAAGACAAACTCTTGAAATGAAAAAACTTTTACTATTAACCTTTATTCTTGGCATATTCTTTAGCGCACATGCGCAGTTTCCTACTGGCGGGCTCGGTGGAGGAACCAAAAAATCTACCGTTACCGGACGGATTACCGCTACTATTCTTGATTCGTTAACTAAAAAACCAATTGATTACGCAACGGTTTCTTTGATTAAGGTGAAAGACAATAAATCTGTAAATGGAGGCGTAACCGACGAAAAAGGAAAACTAAGCTTACAGAACGTTTCTCCTGATTCCTACAAATTGATGATTGGTTTTATGGGCTATAAAACAAAATCTGTTATGGTTACCACCACGCCTTCCAAACCTGATAATAACGTAGGTACAATTTATATTTCCGGATCAGAGAACACTTTGGCAGATGTGCAGGTGCAGGGTACAAAGGCGGTTATAGAAAATAAAATCGACAGAATGGTTTATAATGCAGAGGCTGACGGAACAAATGCTGGTGGTGATGCAACAGATGTAATGCGTAAGGTACCCATGTTATCTGTAGATATGAATGGAAATGTTCAGCTGCGTGGTGGTGCGGTACGTGTGTTAATTAACGGTAAACCTTCTGGTACGATGGCCAGTAGCGTGGCTGATGCGTTAAAGATGATCCCGGCAGAACAGATTAAAAGTGTAGAAGTCATTACCAGCCCCTCAGCAAAATACGATGCTGAAGGTTCTGGTGGTATTATCAATATTATCACCAAAAAATCCAATGCACAAGGTGTAAGTGGTTCTGTAAATGCGTCTGCTGGCACACGACAAAACAACGGTGCTTTCAATTTGACGGCTAAGACAGGCCGTTTAAGTGTTAATACAGCCCTGGGAGGTAATTTTGCATATGCCCAGAATTCAAGGGTTGTAATTGTTAATAATACGCAGCTAAATAATGGAAACGCCATCAACACATCACAAGATGGATACTCCAAATGGAGCAGGGATGGTTTGAATGGTAGCTTAGGTGTAGATTACGACTTCAATGCATATAATAACATTAGCTCTAATATAAAATTTAACCGTTTTTCGAATGGCGGACCAGGCGAATCAGATTTTATTTCTAATGGTATCCGTCAAAAAAATATTAGCGATATGGATATGACATTCAGTAATATGGATTGGAATGTCGATTATAAAAAAACTTCCAAAAAAGAAGGAGAAGAGTTTTCTATATCTGCGCAATTATCCACTGGTCGTACCCCTCAAAGATTTAGTAATACGTTTATTCCTGAGGGTGCTTCAACAGGGAAAACTACTGAGCGAAATAATACCAGTAAAAATAATGAGTATACCGTTCAAACAGATTATACTTACCCATTTTCTAAATCGACTACTTTAGAACTAGGAGCAAAAGGGATTTTCCGTGAGATTAAAAGTCAATTCGATTTTTCTTCTCAAGATTTTGATTACAATCAGGACGTTGCTGCAGCCTATGGAGTAATCAACTTCAACTTAACCAAGAAATTAAAGTTTAAAGGTGGTTTAAGAACGGAGTATACTGCGATTAGTTTTAATACGAAAGCAAATGGAATCCAGAAAAACGATTATTTAAATTTATTCCCAAGTGCCATTATTTCTCAAACCTTAAAAGGCAACGCCACGTTGAAATTAAGTTATAATCGTCGTTTACAAAGGCCCGGTCAGAATTATTTGAATCCTTTCCTTAACGACAGTAACCCAATTAGCTTACAGCAGGGGAATCCGTATTTGGATCCTGAACTAAGCGATAACTTGGAACTGGGTTACAGTACTTTTATAAAAGGATCAGTAATTAATGCGTCCGTATTCTATCGCCGTACAGGTGGGATAATTGAAAGCTCGCTGACTACAACTGCGGCCAATGTACCGTTAACCACTTATATCAATGTTGGTACTGGCCAAACTTATGGTTTCAATGTTTTTGGCTCATACAATCCTAAGCCTAAATGGACTTTAATGAGTAATTTTGGATTAAATACTTACGAAGTGAATAACAAGCTAATTAATTTTAATACCGGTACTTTTGTAAACTATAATTTGTTTATCCGTTCAGCTTATGGCTTTGGTAAAGGTTACAATTTTGAATTGTTTGGTGTAGTAAATTCGCCAAGAAGAACATATCAAGGCAAAACCGATGCGATGGTTTTTTATGGCGCATCATTCAAAAAAGATGTCTTAAATAAAAAAGGTTCAATCGGTGTTAATACATTAAATCCTTTTACAAAAGATCTTCACATCCAAACTGTAAATAATTCTGTTACGGCTAATGAAACTGTTTTTCAAAGTCAGAATATCTATTATCCATTACGTTCTTTTGGCGTTAATTTTAGTTACTCTTTCGGCAAGCTTAAATATACAGAGAAGAAAAAGATTAAAAATGACGATATCAAGCAAGACCAGCAACAAGGTGGTGCGATGGGTGGTGGTGTTCAGCAATAAAAACCCAATTTAAATATATACTAAGTCTTTCCGTTAATTCGGAAAGACTTTTTTCTTTAAATGGAAGCTACGAGCTTTCAGACAGGGCTATTGGCATATAGTGTAAATGATTTAAGGTTAATCAGGCGGTGTAATAACTGATGCTTTATTTCAATAGCGATGCGTAGATAAATTAATATCCTACGCCGCATGAATACGCCCTGGATTTTCACCAGTTTAGCCGAGTGATTGCTCAAATTATGTCTATATTGCCGTATTCTTGGTTTTTAAGATTCTATTTGGGTGTTTCTTAAGTTATTTATCATTTCTAAGTGAGTTTTTACTGTTTTTGAATACATATTCTGCTTGTTTGTGCGAGTTACGCCAATTTGTAATGTAAAAAATACTTTAAATTAGGTATTGCCGTCTGTTTTAATGCATTTTTATTTGGTTAAAAACCTATATTGCAATTAACTAGCAATCACTATCCTAAATAATCCACATATGAAAAAACTCTTTACCTCGCTTGTTTTTATCTGCATCTTACTTACTGGATTACCTACTTTGGCCCAGGTAAAAACCATAACAGGCAAAATCACTTCATCTGATGACGGAGGTCCGTTACCCGGAGTAAGTATAAAAATTAAGGGAACTGCAACAGGTACCTCAACTGATAGTAATGGTGCTTTTACCATTCAGGCACCTTCGCCAAGCTCGGTACTCGTAATTAGTTTAATCGGGTATAAAACCCAGGAAATTACCGTTGGCAGTAAAACCACGGTTAATGCAGTGCTGGCTTCTGATGCGCAAGAATTACAGGAAGTAACCATTTCTACTGCTTTAGGTATCACCCGGCAGGCAAAATCTTTAGGTTATGCGGCACAAACTGTAGGCAGTACTGATTTAAACTATAATCACCAACCCAATCTGCTTAATGCATTGCAGGGTAAAGTAGCAGGAGCAACCATTTCGAGTACAGGTGGTGGTCCGGGCCAGGGGGCAAGTATCCGAATAAGAGGAGTAAACTCCATTGATCCGAACATTTCGGGCGATCCTTTATATGTAATTGATGGGGTACAGATTGATAACTCAACCTCTACTATTGGTGCAAATCCTGATGGGACAGCATTTGGTTCTAGAGGAGTAACAAACAGGGCATCAGATATTAATCCTGAAGATATTGAGACCATTAATATTTTAAAAGGAGGCGCCGCTACCGCACTTTATGGCCTAAGGGGAGCAAACGGCGTTGTAGTTATTACCACGAAAAGGGGGAAACAAAATGGTGTTAGTATAAACTTTAATAGCAGTTATGGCCTTGATGAGGTTTTAAAGTCGCCAGATGTTCAAACAGAATATACCCAGGGCGTTCTGGGGGTTTATACCAATCCACCGGGTGGTATCGGACCAGGCTGGGGACCAACTATTGCCGAGGCAAAATTAATCGATCCAACACATCCCGATCAATTATTCAATAACTACGACCGCGCATTTGTTACCGGTCAGCAGGTAAAAAATTCCTTATCGGTTACCGGTGGAAGCGATGCTATAAAATTTTTCTCTTCCATTTCGCAGCTTTATCAAAAGGGGATGATGCCGAATACCGATAACAAAAATTTCTCTGGAAGATTGAATACCGACTTTACCATCAGTCCGAAATTTAAGGCATCAGTAAACATGAATTTTACCAATTCGGGTGGTTATACCTATAGTGCAGATCGATTTGGCGAAAGCCTTGCTTACTGGTCGCCACGCTATGATGTTGCCGATTATCAGAATCCGGATGGATCACAAAAATATTTCGGAACCAATAACCCGATTTGGGGTACTGCAAATAATAGGTTTAAAGGTGATGTTAACCGTTTTATTGGTGGAGCAAGTTTGAGTTACGATCCTGCCAAATGGCTTAATTTTTCTTACCGTTTAGGGGTGGATACCTATGGCGATAACCGTGTTCGCACCGCACGTGGTCCAATGTATGCCACTGAAGCCATGTATGATAATGCGCAGGGCTTTTATGGAGAGTATAACACCAAATTCAGAACCATCAACAGCACTTTTGTTGCCACTTTTAATACAAAACTAACTGACGATATCACCGGAACGTTAAGACTTGGACAAGAACTTTACGACCGTAAGTCGAAAGATGTGGGTACTTTGGGCAGTATACTTGGGGTATATAATTTCTTTAATTTAGCGAATGCTGGTGTGTTAACCCCTACGCAAACACTAAAACAAAAAAGATTGGTAGGTTATTTTGGGGAGGCCACTTTCGATTATAGAAATTACCTTTTTCTAACCATTACTGGAAGAAATGATATTACCTCAACGCTTCCTAAGGCAAGCAGGTCCTTTTTTTATCCTTCTGCCAGTTTAAGTTATGTATTTTCCGATCAGTTTAAATTACCATCTGCCATTAGTCAGGCCAAATTGCGCTTATCTTATGCCAGGATCGGTAAGGATGCATCAGAATATTCTACCTTTACAGGCTATACACCTTATACTTCTTTGCCAACCGGTACCGGAGGTTTAACAATTGCTCCAAATCTTGGTAATTCCGAGCTTCGTCCAGAGTTTACCAATACTTATGAAGCGGGTTTGGAAATGTCGTTCTTTAAAAGCCGTTTAGGTTTTGATTTAACATACTATTATTCATTAAGCAAGGATCAGATTATCCAAACACAGGTGTCGTCTGCCGTCGGTTATGTAACCAAATCGATCAATGCAGGCGATATCAGGAACAGAGGAGTGGAGCTGGTATTAAATGGTAAACCCATTGTATCAAAAGATTTCAGATGGGATGTAAATGTTAATTTTTCTGCAAATAGGAATATGGTACTGAGCATGCCTAACGGAATATCAGAAATTGTATACGGTGCCGCAAGGGGGTATGGCAATGCCGGGGTAACCATGAAGTTGATTAAAGGACAGCCTTATGGTAATATTTACGGTAGTTATTTTAACCGCTATTATGGAAATACACCAGAAGATCCGGTTGTGCTTGATAAAAGCCTTCCATTGCTGATCGGTGCAAATGGTTTCCCTAGCATTTCAGGAGGAAAGCAGAAACTGTTGGGTAACTCGCAACCGAAATATATTATCGGTATGGGCAATACCTTCAGGTACAAAGATTTTAGTTTAAATGTATTGTTTGATGCACGTTTGGGATTTGAAAAATACAACTGGCTGGAAGATTTTTATTCGGCTTTCGGATTACCTGATTATACTGCTGACAGAAGAACAATAAAAGTATTTGATGGTGTCCTGACCAACGGTCAGCCGAATACAAAACCGGTATACATGGGCCAAAGGATAGGGCCTGACGGCGTTGATTATGGCGAAGGATATTACCGCATTTACTACCGTAACGTTTCTGAACCTTTTGTAAGCGATGCCTCCTGGGTACGTTTGCGCTCTGCCAGTTTAACCTATAGCTTACCAGCAAACTGGTTGCCTGCAAAAACGATCAAAAATGCTTCGCTATCAGTTACCGGAAATAATTTATGGCTGTGGACGAAATATTACGGCGTTGATCCTGAATCCAGCTCTTATGATGCTGGCAGTAATAACGATGGTTCTGCTGGTTTTACCTATCCATCTGCCCGTACAATTATGTTCACGCTTAATGTTGGTTTTTAAATAGAAATACGATGCAAAAAATTATAAAATATACATTGTGCTCAGCTTTGATTGCAACACTAAGTCTGCAAAGCTGCAAAAAAAGTTACTTTGATTCACTGTCCGACAACCCGAACCAGGTTCCCGTAGCTACTTTAAGTACTTTACTGGCCACATCAACTTATAAGGCAGCAAATAACAATTACCTTATTGGAAACATTATCGCTCCTTATGTACAGTATACAGCCAATCCTGCTGCGAATGGTGCTGGCGATACTTATCAGGCCATTGATTTTACCGCTACCTGGGATGCCCTTTATTTTGCGATGGCCGATGCCAATGAAATGAAAAAGCTGGCCGTTGCTCAAAACTCAAGCGAATATAAAGGCGTAGCTAATGTACTTATTGCCTATAACCTTACGCTGGTGAACGATCTTTGGGGAGATGCGCCATTTTCAGAAGCCTTTAATATCAATAACCTTACACCGAAATACGATAAACAGCAGGATGTTTATAACCAGGCTATTAAAATTTTAGATGAAGCCATTATGGAACTTGCTAAAACAGATGCAACTGTTAAACTGGCGCCAACCAGCGATTTAATTTATGGAAAAAGTACAACTGAAAGGGCAAGCTGGTTAAAAATGGCTTATGCTTTAAAGGCCAGGTTATTAAATAAGATTAGCAAAACCAGTGCCTATAACCCTACAGCAGTATTGACCGCATTGGGCAGTTCTTTTACAGCTAATACAGATGATGCCACTATGGCTACCTTTAAAGAGCGTAATCCATGGGCAAATGTAGCATTATCCAATTCACAACAATCATTAGGAGGCTGGCTTTCTGAACAATTAATTGATGCATTAAATGGTAAGACATTTAGCGTTTTTGATCCCCGTATAGAAAAGATTACCGATAAAACCATCAATAACATTTATATAGGAACGATAAACGGTGCAGGTAACAGGTTGCCCGGGGCTAATACGACGAAAGATGAATGTTATATTTCGAGAAACTCCCCATGGACCAGCGATACTTCGCCAATATTCATCGTTACCTTTGCTGAATTGAAATTTATAGAGGCTGAAGCTTATTTCAATACCGATAAAACGAAAGCTTATGCAGCATATCTCGCAGGTATAAGTGCCAATATGGATAAGTTTCAGGTTACTGCAGCAAATCGTGATGCTTATCTGGCAAACCCTTTAGTGAGTGTTGGTGCGGTTGCCTTAACCAAAGACCTCATTTTTAAAGAAAAGTACATTGCTACTTATCTGAATCCGGAAGCATGGAATGATGCCCGCCGTTTCGATTATCAGTACAAAGATTTTGGTATGCCTGCTAATGCTGCGCTTCCTACATTCATCCGCCGGTTAGATTATACGCAAGGCGAAAGAAGTAAAAATGGAGCAAATGTGCCTGCCGATGTTCCAAGAACAACCAAACTTTGGTGGGATCAGTAAGCATTAGGCGTTTGGCGGGAAGCGTTTATCTAGCTTTCGCCAAACGCTATCTATTTTGTATCCCGGCAACATTTGCCTAGCGCTATTCGCCAAGTACTATTCGCTCACGGTTATGCGTTCAGTACCAATTTAACCTGATAAATGAAAAAAGCAATATTTTCCCTACTGGTTCTACTCTCGACCTCTCCTATTTTCGCGCAGTCTTTTAGCTTAAAATCTGTTTTATCTTATCCTTTTCCTACTCAGTTAGTGGCCTCGCCAGTTGATGCTAAAATTGCTTGGGCCGCAAACGAACAAGGAAAAAGGAATATTTACGTAGCAGAGGCACCAGATTATAAAGCTGTAAAAATTACCGATTATGCCGAAGATGACGGGCAGGAATTAACCAGCTTATCTGTTTCTGCTGATGGTAAATGGATTGTATTTGTACGTGGCGGAGATCATGGAGGGAGAGATGGCGGGCCGGTTAATGCAAACTCATCGCCAGTTGCACCTAAAATACAGGTATTTAGTGCCCCTTTTGAGGGAGGTAATATAGTTACTTTAGGCGAAGGCGACAATCCGGTAATTTCGCCCAATAGCGACCAGGTTATTTTTGCCAAAAACGGTCAGGTTATGATCAGTCCTATTGATGGGACATCAGCGGCTAAAAACTTGTTTTACGCCAAAGGAATAAACGGAGCCTATAAATGGTCGCCCGACGGAAAAAAAATAGCTTTTATTTCAAACCGGAGCGATCACTCCTTTTTAGGGATTTATACTGATCAGCAAACACCTGTTAAATGGCTATTGCCTTCATTTGCTAAAGATAATACGCCGGTATGGTCGCCGGATGGAAAAAATCTTGCCTTTATCAGAACGCCCGGTGTTGGTGGGGAAACCGACTCCATTTTAACCAAGAAACATCAGCCCTGGGCCATATGGACGGTAAACGTAAGTACAGGTACAGGAAAAATGATTTGGAAAGCTCCCGAAACTTTACGTGGTTCTTTCCCTTCAATTGATGGTGGCACGAACCTGTTATGGGCCGACGGTAAAATTGTTTTTACCTCTTATGAGGACGGTTGGCCACATCTGTATGCCATCAATCCAGACGGATCAAAACGCTTATTGCTCACGCCCGGTAATTTCGCTGTAGAGAACATTAAATTGAGTGCCGATAAGAAAACATTGGTTTTTGCCGCCAATAAGGGCGAAGATGCAGATGACATGGACAGGAGGCATATTTATAAAGTTTCAGTTAATCAGGCCAATATGCAGGCCTTAACTATAGGCAAAGGAATAGAAGCCTATCCTGTTATTGCAGCCAACAATCAAACTGTTTTTTGTCTGAGTTCAACTGCTGAAAGACCACTATTACCTGCATTGATTACTACGGGAAAAGCGCTGGAACTCATTGGAGAATCCCTCATTCCAAATGATTTTCCACTGAAAGATATGGTAACTCCTAAACATGTGAGTTTTAAAGCTGCAGATGGTAGTAGTGTTTATGGCCAGTTGTTTTCGCCAAAAAAAGCGGGTAAAAATCAACCGGCGATTATTTATGTACACGGCGGACCCCAAAGGCAGATGTTTTTAGGCTGGAATCCGATGGATTACTATTCGATAGATTATGCGTTAAATCAGTATTTGGTTAGTATCGGTTTTACTGTGCTGTCTGTAAACTACCGTTTAGGAATCGGCTATGGTTATGATTTCCATAAACCCTTGAAAGCAGGCGCACAAGGTGCGTCAGAATATCAGGATATTAAAGCCGCCGGCGAATGGCTGGCTGCACAGCCTGGTATCAACAAAGATAAAATCGGGATTTATGGTGGTTCTTACGGCGGATACCTCACCGCGCTCGCCCTTGGCAAAGATTCTAAACTGTTCGCAGCAGGTGTAGATATCCATGGTGTAAATAACCGGTTTACTACTTCAGATCAGGAAGGAAGAAAACCAGCTCCGGATGCGGCACTTGCAGCAAAAGTAGCCGAACAATCATCACCAGTAAGCTATGTAAGTACCTGGACTTCGCCCACATTGATTATCCACGCTGACGACGACCGCAATGTTGCTTTTAACCAAAGTGTCGATCTCGTTAAACGTTTTGAAGATAAAAAAAATGATTTTGAGTTTTTGGCCATTCCGGATGATACCCACCACTGGATGAAATTTTCAAATGGTTTGAAAGTAAGCGAAGCAACGGCTGATTTCCTTAAAAGGAAGTTGATGGGTAAAAAGTAGACTTTTGTGTTTTATTCACAGGTTCAAAACAGAGCAGCAAAATAAGGTTGGGCACACATAACGATGTGTCTGCAAGATAGGATCAAAAATGGGAAGCTTTTTTATTTAATTTTCGCTTAAATACTTAGCGGCTCTTGCAGATTGTTCCAAAAAAATAATATATGTATAGAATCATTGGTAACGCGATAAAAGATTGAAGTTTGTTTTGTAATCAGAGCAATCCTAACATTTATTTCGAATGAGGATTCTTTAAACATATATGGTTGTTCTGAAATTAATTTTATCGTTTTTTCCGTTTTTTTGATGAACTTATTAGCAACACGATCTCCAAACTTCTGTTGTATGGAAAGATAAACTAAGGTAATTGTTTCTTTTGCTCTTTTTGTATAAAAAATACTTAAAGCCATTATTTGCCGATCATTTCCCTGATGCCAGTATATGGAGTTAGATCACCTGAATCGGCTTGTAGCAAAGACTCTTTAATACCCTCTTTTACCGCCTGAGGGATTACCTCACTTTTTTGTTCAAAAGTGATTTTCATCGCTTTTATTACTGCTTTCAAAGCAGTAAGCTGTTCCTTGTTTTCCGGGTAAACTATTAATGCATCCATACTCAAAATTAAAGATAATTATTGCTATTAACAATAAAGCTGTTTATACTCCAATAAAATAAATGAATGTTTACAGCTAATTTTAAGAAATACATTTGCTTTTTCAAATTTTCCTTACCCTTTTTAAAATCATCAGGCTTAGCGGATTAAAAGAATAGCCGCTGATATTGTTCTGTAGCATCACCACTGATTGATCGTAGAATAAAGGGACAACCGGAGCGTAATCCATTACCATCTGGTCCATTTTTCGGTACAGCTCAAAACGTTTTTCATTATCGCTTTCATAATAGCTTTTCTCAAAAAGCTGATCAAATTCCTTGTTGTAAAAAGCGGTATAATTTGGTCCGTAAGGCACTTTGTTTTTAGAGTAGAACATGGAAAGGAAATTCTCGCCATCGCCGTAATCGGCCAGCCAGGAGCCACGGAAAAAATTGACGCTGTTTTTAGACATCAGATCCCTGAGGCTGGCGCTGGGGCTAACATCTATTTTAACTTTAATCCCGACGACGGTAAGCTGGCCCTGAATAAACTCAATCAGATCTTTATAGGTTGTAGTCGTATTTAAGGTAACTTCTTCCATCCCTTTCCCTCCAGGAAAACCCGCTTCCAACAGCAGTTTGGCCGCAAGTTTTGGGTTGTAGGCATATCCACGGACGGCCAGGCTATCGAAACCGGGCATGCCTTTTGGGATAAAACCAGATGTGGCTGAAACACCGATGCCATTTCTCAGGTACTTAATTAATCGGTCACGGTCTATGGCATAATTAATGGCCTGTCTGACTTTTTTAAAACGCAATGGCGATTTCTTTACAATCGAAAGATTAGTGTCAACCAAAATACCAACATATTCGGTGCATAGGTAAGGGCTTTTGGTTAGCTTAAATTTCCCTTTATATTTTGAGGTCATTTTTCCGCTTTTGGTCAGGATATCATCGCGGTAACTGCCATCTACATTATAGTAAAAATCCAGGTCCTTTTTCAGGAAACTCATAAAACCACTTTGTTTATCGGTAATGAAACTGGCTTTGATGGCGTCAAGGTAGGGTAATGATATTCCTTTCACATCTTTTTCAAAATAATGTTCGTTTTTTAACAGCACCAGTATCTCGCCCTCTTTCCAGTATTTAAATTTAAATGGGCCGGTACCCACCGGATGGCTCCTGAAGTCTTTGCCATAATGTTCTACTACTTCTTTGGGAACAACAGAACAATATTGGGTAGTAAGTAAGCTCATAAAGGGCGGAAAAGGGCGTACCAGTTTAATTTGGAAAGTAGAATCGTTCAGTGCAATAAAATTGCCCTTGTCCTTTACCTTATCACTAAAAATCCACCCGCCTGATGAAGCCACTTTTGGATCGATCAACCGATAAAAGCTATATACAAAATCGCTTGCAACTACTTTTCGGCCTTTTCCATTCTTAAAAATGGCGTCGTCATGAAAGTAAACATCGCTACGCAGATTAAAAGTGTAGGTAAGTGCATCTTCCGAAACCGCCCAGCTTTTGGCTATGCAGGGCAGGGTTTGCAGGGATGAATCAATCTGTACCAAACCATTAAAAATCTGGTTGGTCATCCAGATGGCGTTCTGGTTTCGCGCAAAAGCCGGGTCAATCGAAGTTAAACCCTGATCGAGATTGATATTGAATACTTTTTTATCGCTATGATCGGTATTTTCCTTACATGAAATGCAGATAATTACATAAAAAAACCAAAATATATATTTAAATGAGCGTCTCATGCGATCAGGAATGTTATTTTTGCACAAATTAATAAATTTAATGCAGATGTCTTTTTTAAACGATTTATTTATTGGCCTCGATGAAGCTAAACAGGAAGAATTGCAGGAGCGTTTAGATCTGGTAGAACATAAGATTAAATTTATGGATAAGGTGCCTGTAGCCTGTATCGATGCCAGTAATTCTGCCGTCTATCTGCTTTCAGAAGAGATTGCTTTGGCAGGCGGAATGTTGGAAGCTGATATTTTAAGTGCTGTTTTCATCATTTATTATCAGCCTGGCAAAATGCTAAATGATTTAATGCGAGAAGTACCATCTGTATTGGATGCGAACTGGCCTGCGGTAAAAAACAACCGTATTATTCTATTAAATGATGACGTAGAACGAGAACGGACCGCCGAAAATGCTGTCTCCCTGATCGAAGATATTGCTGAAATGCTGCATCCCGGTTCATTTATCTTCGGACATGAAGGTGATAAGTGGATCAGGTTTGGCGCTTAAGCTGGTGTAAAATGGATGATGGAAGATTGATAATGGGCACCACCGTTCGCGCCCAAATCTTTCAACTTTCCAAATTTCGATGCTTGTGCTAACTTAAAAACGCTTCTAATTGAATTTTAGCGGATGGATTTTTAACCTTCCAACTTTTAAACCTTTCAACTCGCTAACTAAAGCTTCGTAATTCCCGTCAAATGGTAACTCTGACAGCACGAGAAAAATTTACAACCTTCCTGCCTTCAAAACTCCTTAATCTGATACTCTTCTATTTTTCTGTAGAGTGTGGTTAAACCGATTCCCAATAACCTCGAAGTTTCCGTTTTGTTCCCTTTGGTATGGATTAGCACCTTTTGAATGTGCTGTTTTTCTATCTGTTGCAGGTTATAATCATTTTCTAACGGGGTAAATTCAAAGAATTCGGGTGGTAGGGCAGTAGCGCTTAATACCTCACCATCTGATAAAATAACCAAACGCTCAATGATGTTTTTTAACTCACGGATATTTCCTTTCCAGCTATGACCGCTTAATATGGATAAAATTTTATCATCCATTTTGGGTGCTGTTCGATTTACTTTATCTGCAAATTCTTTCAGATAGTAAGTCGCCAATGCAGGGATATCGGCTTTACGCTCTCGGAGCGGAGGCAAGGTAATGGTAAAAACGGAAAGACGATAATACAGGTCAGACCGGAATTTTCCTGATAAGGCATCGGCTTTTAAATCTTTATTGGTGGCGGCTAAAATCCGGACGTTTACCTGTTGCGTTTGGGTATCGCCTACTTTGATAAAGGTCTGGCTTTCGAGTACGCGTAATAGCTTAGCTTGCAAATCCAGGTTCATTTCTCCAATTTCATCCAGCAATAAAGTGCCGCCGTTGGCTTCTTCCAATAAGCCCTTTTTGTCTTTATTTGCACCCGTAAAGGCTCCCGCTTTATATCCGAATAACTCACTTTCCAGTAGATCCGGACTAAATCCGCTACAATTTAAGGCCACAAACGGTTTTGTTGCCCTAGGGCTTTCATAGTGGATGGACTGTGCAAAAACCTCTTTTCCAGTCCCCGTTTCACCAAGCAACAAAACGGTAGTATCGGTTTTGCTTACTTTTTTAGCCAGTTCAGTGGCATCCTTTAATGTTTTAGATTGCCCGATGATCGTTTCAAAGCTATGTTTCTTTGCGATTTTGTTTTCAAGATCAGAAACCCTGCGCTGCAGGTTAGACTTATCCATCGCTTTGTATAAAAGCGGGATGATTTTCTCATTATCGTCGCCTTTTACAAGGTAATCAAATGCCCCGTTTTTAATGGCCAGAACCCCATCAGCAATTGTTCCGTACGCGGTGAGGTTGATAATTTCTACGTAGGATTTTATCGCTTTAATATCTTTAACCAGTGCAACACCATTTACATCAGGAAGTTTTACATCGCTGATGACAATACTTACCTCATTGCTTTTTAAAAGTTTGAGTCCTTCTTTTCCGGTATTGGCCTGCAAGGTTTTAAAGCCTTCCAGTTCTATAATCCTGGAAAGTAAACTGCAGATTTTCTTTTCATCATCAATGATGAGGACCATCCCATTCATAGGTTAAAATTATACTGCAATATTAACAATAAATATACCGAATAGTTAAGGATTGTAATAAATCGGTCTTTCCGGCTTAGCTCGAAACTTAGACCGTTAAGCAGGGGATAAGAATAACTTTTCAATATGGTAAAAAGTCTTTCAAAATGGTAGGATATGGTTTCCGCTTACCACAATTTTATTTATTTTATTAAATTTTAGCGCTGATTTACAGTGTTTTATGTTTTGTTTCGCGCTATGGGTATCGCTTTTGATGACTGGCAGATATGAAATTTTATTAAAATGAACAATTCACTAATTTTTGTCCGGATAGCAACCAGCGCAGATGCAAAATATGCAGCTGAAATTGTAGCAGAAACCGCAAGCTCCGCATTGTTAAGGGGTTCTGGGATTGCAAAAAGAACACCTGCTTCTGTTGTCGAAAAAATAAATGCCGGAAAAGCCGTTATTGCCGTAACTGCTGCTGGCGAATGGGTTGGCTTTTCTTATTTAGAAAGCTGGCAGAAAAATACTTTTATTTCCAATTCAGGATTAATTGTTGCGCCTAAATTTAGAAATTCTGGTGTTGCCAAAAGTATTAAAAACCGGATTTTCAGTCTATCTCGTCGCTTGTATCCCGAAGCTAAAATATTCAGCATTACCTCTGGTGCACCCATTATGAAAATGAATAGTCAATTAGGGTTCGAGCCCGTAACCTTTGCGCAAATTACACAGGATGCTGACTTTTGGGAAGGTTGCAAAAGCTGTATTAACTATGCCATCCTCGAAAGCAAAAATAAAAGTAACTGCTTATGTACGGCCATGTTATTCAGTCCGGCACATATCGATCAAATTATCGCCAGCGCAGAATATACCCTTAAATTGAAAAAAGATCTAAACCTTAAAAGCATTTAATACATTGCTATGAATACTGTAGAAAAACAACTAATCATCAGCCACCCTGATTTAAATCAATTATACAATGAAGCCATAACACTTTTGGCTGCTTTAATTTCCATACCATCTTTTAGTGGTTCAGAGCAGGGTACTGCCAATGAAATAGAGAAACACCTGACTAAACATGGCATTAACACCATTCGCAAAAACAATAATGTATGGTGTTACAATAAGTATTTCGACCACACAAAACCAACTATCCTGCTCAATTCGCACCACGATACTGTAAAACCAAATGAGCAATATACATTAGATCCTTTTCATGCCGTTGTTGATGATGAAAAAATACATGGCTTGGGCAGTAATGATGCAGGTGCTTCGCTGGTATCACTTATTTCTACCTTTATTTATTTTTACGAATCGACTGATCTTGCTTTCAATTTATGTTTGGCGGCAACCGGTGAAGAAGAAAACTCGGGTTTAAATGGCATCAGAAGTATATTGAATGAGCTTAAGCCCATTTCTTTTGCCATCGTTGGCGAGCCAACAGGTATGCAAATGGCCATTGCCGAAAAAGGTTCGATGGTAATTGATTGTGTGGCCAGAGGCAGATCGGGCCACGCCGCACGCGAAGAAGGCGATAATGCCATTTATAAAGCCATTAAGGATATCGATTGGTTTTCAAATTATCAATTTCCGATTGAAGACCATTTACCTGCGCCGGTAAAAATGACTGTTACAGAAATAAATGCCGGTTTACAACATAATATTATACCCGGAGAATGCCATTTTACGGTCGATATCCGTTTCGATCACAATTATACCCCGCGCGAGATCTTGAATATCATCATCAACCATACCATAAGCAGTTTTAACGTACGCCCTAACGTGCTCCATCCTTCCAACATCGACGTATTACACCCGCTGGTAGTGGCCGGACAGGCGCTTGGCAGGAAAACCTACATTTCTCCAACCAGTTCCGATCAGGGTTGGCTTACGATGCCTTCCGTAAAAATGGGACCGGGAGAATCAGCCAGATCGCATACAGCAGATGAGTTTGTGCTGATTGAAGAAATTGAAGAAGGGATAACACTCTATATCCATCTGCTCGAATCTGTTTCTAAAAGACTGTAATACGGAGAAACGCATTTTTGTACCTTTTTCGTTTCGGAGGCACTAAAATAAAAGCATTTTGAGCATATTTGAATTTCGCAAAACAAATAATATGTTCAAAAGATTAACTGCCATATTTACCCTATGCTTAACGGTAATGTGCTGTGCGGCGCAACAGGTTCGCCCGGCAAAATCATCCGAGATTTATAGAGAACTCAAAACCCTAAAACATCTGCCAAAGGTTTTGTATCTGGCCGCCCATCCTGATGATGAAAATACGGGTTTGCTGTCTTGGTTGATTAACGATCAGAATGTAGAAACAGCTTATTTATCGCTCACCAGGGGAGACGGCGGGCAGAACCTTTTGGGTACCGAACAAGGGGCAGCTTTGGGCTTGATCAGAACACACGAACTTTTGGAAGCGCGTAGATTAGATGGCGCACAACAGTTTTTTACCAGGGCAATTGATTTCGGTTTCTCTAAAAATACTACAGATACTTTTAAACAGTGGGATGCCGATAGCATTACGGCCGATGTGGTTTGGGTAATCAGAAAATTCAGGCCTGATGTGATTATCTGCCGTTTCCCGCCAACTGCCGCCGCGGGTCATGGACAACATGCTGCTTCTGCAGTTGTTGCCGAAAAAGCATTTAAGGCGGCCGCCGATAAAAATATGTTTCCTGAACAGCTGAAATACGTTGCTGTTTGGCAGCCCAAAAGATTGTTATGGAATACCTTCAGGTTTGGTGCAGTTAATACAACAGCTGAAAATCAATTAAAGGTATCCGTTGGACAATATGATGCTCAATTGGGAATGGGGTATGGAGAGTTGGCTGGATTAAGCAGAAGTTTGCATAAAAGCCAGGGAGCCGGAACACAGTCTGTGGCTGGTATACGTTCTGAATATTTTGTCAATGTTTTGGGCGATCCTGCCAAAAGAACGCTTTTTGATGGCTTAAATATGAACTGGTCTGATAAGGGCATCGGCGATATTGATGAACTGATTGACATTGTCCTATTATCTTTTAATTACAACCAGCCTGATAAAAGCTTGCATGGTTTGCTGATGCTAAGAAGAAAAATGGCAGAATTGCAGGATGTAGCATTAAGAAAAGATAAACTGGCGGCTATTGATAACATTATTTTAAGCAGTGCTGGTTTTATGGGAGAGTTGGTCACCAATCAGCCTGAAGCAGTTGCGGGCAGTAGCTATAATTTCCGTTTAAACCTAATCTCGAGATCGGCTACACCAGTAAAGGTAGAAAGTGTAAACTGGTTAAACCAAACAGATCAGTTAAACAGAACGCTGGCAAACGATTCGCTGATTACCATAGAACGTAAAATCCAGATTCCGGCAGATGCTGCACCTACTGAACCTTATTGGCTGGCTAAGCCTGCAAAAAATGCGGCAACATTTAGCGTGGTAAATGATACATTGATCGGGCTTCCGGAAATGCAGTCGCCCATTAATGTATTGCTATCACTGAAAATAGAATCTGAAAAATTTGCGGTCAGCTTGCCGCTATCCTATAAAAAACTAGATCCGGTAAAAGGTGATGTCGTAGAAGCACTGAGAATTGTCCCTGCATTAGACTTAAGTTTTAGCGAACCTGTTTATTTTGCAAAAGAAAAAGAAGCTTTAAATGTCGGCCTTCGCTTAAGGGCCAACAAGAATATCAATTACGGGAGAATTACTTTTAAAATTGGTAACCAGGTTATAAAAACCTTCCAGGGGATTAACCTGGGCGAGAATACGCTGAGCACGATGAATTTTGTTATCCCTGTTGAAGATTTAGCTAAAATTAAAACCAGCCAGAATAAATTAGAAGCAGTTTTTTCATCAGAAACAAATGAATATTCAAAAGGGCAGGTATTGATCCAATACCCGCATTTACCAACCCTTCAGTATTTCGTTCCGGCTACTACCTGGTTAGTTAAGGGAGACATCAAAGTATTGGCGAAAAAGATTGGCTATATTGAAGGGGCAGGAGACCTCATTCCCGAGTTTTTAAGACAGGCGGGTTTACAGGTTGATGTACTGACAGAAGCAGATATCCTAAATCCGGTCAAACTGGCAAGTTATGACGCCGTGGTAACCGGCGTAAGGGTAATCAATACAGAAAAGAGAATTAAAAACTGGCAAACTGCTTTACGCAGTTATGTAGAAAACGGCGGAACCATTGTCATGCAATATAATACTACACAAGATATGGCATTGCAGGATTTCGGAATTTATCCGTTTAGCATCAGTGGAAAAAGGGTAACTGAAGAAAATGCGGAAGTAAAATTTTTAAAACCAGAGCATAAATTGCTGAACTATCCAAATAAAATCACTGCTGAAGATTTTAAAGGCTGGGTGCAAGAAAGGGGCGCTTACTTCCCTGATCAATGGGATGCTAAATATGAACCGCTTTTCGAAATGCATGATACCGGTGAGGAGCCACTTCAGGGATCAACCCTATATGCTAAATACGGTAAAGGGAATTTCATTTATACACCGCTGGCATTTTTTAGACAATTGCCTGCCGGAAATGTTGGCGCAGCCAGGTTGTTCTTTAACTTTTTATCGGCTGGGAAGTAATGAAAAACCAATTTAAAAACTGGAATACCTGGTACATCCTTTTAGCGCTTGCACTGGTATTTCAGCTTGTGTTTTATTATTTGTTTACTAAATTCTGGGCATGAGTGATATTGATTGGGCTGTATTGATATTTACTTTGCTTGCCGTGGTAGCTTATGGCGTTTTTATTGGTCGTGGGCAGAAAAGCAATGCCTCCTATTTAAAGGCCGATAATAAAATGCCCTGGTACATTGTGTTGCTTGGTATTATGGCCACGCAGGCCAGCGCCATTACTTTTTTGTCAGCGCCGGGGCAGGCCTATACCGACGGTATGCGTTTTGTTCAGTATTATTTCGGTCTGCCTTTGGCTATGATCGTGATCTGCATTACCTTCATTCCCATTTTCCAGCGGTTAAATGTATATACAGCTTACGAATATTTAGAAAACCGTTTTGATAAAAAAACAAGGGTATTAACCTCATTGCTGTTCCTGTTTTCGAGGGGATTATCAACGGGTATTAGTATTTATGCGCCGAGTATTATCCTTTCCAGTGTTTTAAACTGGAATATTTATTTAACCAATTTCCTTACCGGTGGTATTTTATTGATTTACACTTACGTTGGTGGTGCAAAAGCAATTGCGCATACGCAAAAATTACAATTCTTAATTATTCTCGGTACCATGGCCTTTGCTGCATACCTGCTGGTACAAAATATGCCCAACGGAATCGGATTTAAAGACGCGCTTTACCTGGCTGGAAAATCGGGTAAACTGAATGTGATTACCACCGATTTCGATTGGAAGGATAAATATAATATCTGGAGCGGTTTAATTGGCGGATTTTTTCTGGCGCTTTCTTACTTTGGTACCGATCAGAGCCAGGTAGGAAGATACATTACCGCAAAAGATAATACCAATGCCAAAATGGGATTACTGCTAAACGGATTGGTCAAAATCCCGATGCAGTTTGCCATTCTCCTCATCGGCTCGTTACTATTTGCTTTTTTCTCTTTAAAACCGGCTCCGATTTACTTCAACGAACGGTCTTATCAGCATTTAAAGGAAACGCAGCCTCAGCAGGCTGCAACTTTTGAAAAAGAACACCTTGCATTAGCACAGCAATTTAACCAACAGTCAAAAAATATCCTTGAAGAAAAGAAAAGACAGTTACCCACACTAAATGCTTCGATAGCGCAATTTAAATCGACCCAAAAACAGGTAAAGGAATTGCATGGCAGGGTGGAAGATGCCATTAACAAATCGAATGATAATGCAGAGAAAACCGATACCAACTATATTTTTCTGTACTTTGTAAAAAATACCCTTCCGGTCGGGATGATCGGTCTGCTTTTCGCTGTCATATTTTTAGCCAGCTGGGGTTCTATTTCTGCAGCGTTAAACTCGTTGGCGGCCTGTTCTCTAAAAGATGTACATCTTATTTTTAGCAAAAAAGAAGTAGACGACCAAACCGAATTGAAATACAGCCGTTTGCATACTTTAGGCTGGGGCATTTTTTCAATAGCTGTTGCCATGTTTGCTACCCAAATGGGTTCGCTAATCGAAGCCGTTAATGTATTGGGTTCACTTTTTTATGGACCTATTTTAGGCATTTTCCTGGTGGCATTTTATCTTAAAAAGATTAAAGGTTCCCTGGTCTTTATTGCAGCAATCCTGTCTGAAATTGTAGTGGTTGCTATATACAAGTTCGATATTGTTTCCTTTTTGTGGCTTAACGTAATTGGTGCTGCCGCAGTAATTGCTTTTTCACTAATAGGCTTGTTGTTTTACAGGCCGAAGGTAGTTGTAAGCGAATAAGCTTAATTGTCGGTTTGGTTCCGCCCGGCATTACAGATTAGCGCATAGGTAAGTATCTCCGATTTTTTTTGTATGAGGTTGTTAACTCATCCGTATTCATATCGCCCTTAAGTCATTCCCATATCAATTTCTCCAAGGTTATTGTTTTATCGTGCTAAAGCCATAAATTCGTAAAATAAAAACAACAAAACAGATAAATATAATACTATGAAAACGATGATTAAATCAATTGCGTTACTGTTCACGGCAATTACCATTTCAGCAAGTGCAATGGCACAGGATGCGCAGCCTAAACCGAGTCCGGCAGCAACCGCAACAGGAAAAGTTAAAGGTGCAACCATAACCATTAACTACAGCAGTCCGGCGGTAAAAGGACGTAAAATCTGGGGCGGTTTAGAAGCCTTTGATAAAGTATGGCGTGCAGGTGCAAACGAAGCTACTACTTTTGAAACCGATAAAGATATCATGGTAGAAGGTAAAGCTTTAGCAGCAGGAAAATACAGCTTTTTTTTAATCCCTAGAGAAAGCGGAACCTGGACAGCTATTTTCAATAAGGAACCAAAACAGTGGGGCGCTTACAAATATGAAGAAGCTAAAGATGCTCTGCGTGTTGATGTTAAAACCAAAGCATTAAAAGCAACACAAGAACGTTTGGTTTATAAAATTACCAAAAGCGGTTTTGCCTTAGAATGGGATAAAATTTCTGTTCCGGTAACCATTAAATAATTAGATTAAATTCTTGAAAGCCGTTCTAATTTAATATTGGAACGGCTTTTTTTGTGTGTCTTGTCGAACAATCGTCATTTAGGGCGGAGTGTAACGCAGTCGCGAACCCGAAGGCTCTGCGAAGCAAAATCTGTCCAGATCAGGTCTAAGCAAGTAGATTTCAAATCTATTTCAATAAGCCAATATCGAAAATGGTTTTAGGAAACGAATGGATTGTGGTTCTTGGCGGCTGATAGTCCCGCTATTCATTTCAAGTCCTCGCTGCGCTCCGGGCTTTACATTTCTATCGGGTTTACGAACAAAGGTTTGTGCATATTGCAAGCTAAAAAATGGAATGCTGTCATAGCGAGTCAGCGAAGCGTAAAAGCGTAAAACGGGAAGGCATTTCTGATCTTGTACAGTCCTTGCGCTCCAAAACACCTATTGTTAAAGCTTTTCTACGCTCTTTGTAAAGAACCTAACACATAATACCTACTTCATGTTAAAATGTTATTTTAGGCCGAATTACAAACCAGCACCCCTATAATGAAGTTTCCCGTTAAATTATTGGCCTTATTGCCGCTTCTTTCATTAAACGTTTTAGCGCAACAAAAAACACAAAATTTTTCCGTTAAAACTGCTAAACCTGTTGACCAGGTGAATGTTTTTCTAGGCTCTTCTGCCGATCACGGGCAGATGTCGCCAGCTGCATCAGCGCCTTTCAGTATGTTGAGCATAGGCCCTCAAACTTATCCTAAAACACATACGGGATACGAACACCTGGCGAAGAAGTTTGAAGGTTTTACGCATAACCGTTTCGAGGGCGTGGGCTGTCAGGGTTCGGGTGGTAATATTTTTATCAAACCGTTTTTAGGCACTGATCCGGCAGCATCTGAACTGATTAAAGTTTCGGAAAAAGCTAATCCGGGTTACTATGAAGTTGGTTTTGAAAATAAAATTAAAGCTAGTTTTACGGTACTCGGCAAAGCGGGGAAGCATGCTTACCAATTTCCGAAAGGAGCAAAAGGTTTTTATCTCGATTTGGGTTATGCCTTTAATGGTGCTTTTGTAGCCGAGTCGCATGAAGTAAACGGCAATGCCATAAGTGGATGGATTACCTCGAAAACAACCTGTGGCGTAGGTAAATACAAGCTATTTTATTATATGGAAATTGGAGATGATGTATCATGGAAAGTAAGCGGAGATCATAAAATGATTGCCTTGCTCAAAGAAGCGGTCACTTCGGTAGGAATTGATATTGCACTATCTGCTGTAAGCGTTGAAGCTGCAAAAAATGCGATTAATAAAAATCCATTTGATATGGTAAAAGAACAAAGCAGTAACGATTGGAATACCCATCTTTCTAAAATCTCGGTAAATGGCGATCTGGAAAGTGCAAAACTATTCTACTCGCTTTTGTACCGTACCATGCAGTCGCCTTATGTCATATCAGAGGCTGATGGGACCTATCGTAATACAAAAGGTGAAATTCAGCGAGATAAAGAAATCCGTTATAACGGTTGGGCCATTTGGGATAATTACCGCACCCAATTACCCTTGCTATCGTTAATTGAGGAGGATAGGTATACCGGTATGGTGAATTCTATTGCTGACCTCTATAATTCGGGTAAAAAAGATTATGCCGGACAATATGAGCCATCAAATACGGTGCGTTCTGAACATGCCATTGTGGTTTTACTTGATGCTTACCGTAAAGGTTATCCGGTAGATTTTAGTAAAATTGCTGATTCGTTAGTGAAAGAGGCAAATGGACTCGATTATAAATCGCCGGATAAAGCTTTAGAGTCAAGTTATGATAACTGGGCGCTTGCAGAAATCTTCAAAATTTTAAAGAATAAAGAAAAATCAGATTTTTATCTGAACAAGGCGCTTGAATACAAAAAATATTGGAAAAAGGATTTTAAGGATATGACCAAAAATGATGTAGACCGGATGCAGGCCCGTGGTTTATATCAGGGTACCATCTGGCAATATCGGTGGTTTGTGCCATATGATTTTAAAGGATTGATTGAACTTGATGGAGGAGAGGAATCCTATCTGGCAAAACTTGACGAATTTTTTGCCCGCGATTTATACAACCATGCCAACGAACCGGATTTACAGGTTCCGTTGATGTATAATGTAACCAAATCAGGTTACAAGTCTCAATATTGGATGCACCAACTGGCGGCAGATACTGTTATTCAGAACTACTTTAATGATAACAGTCGTGGAATTGGCAGTTACATCGGTAAAATCTACAGCAATCAGCCACAAGCCTACCTGCGTACCATGGACGACGATGCCGGAGCGATGAGTGCCTGGTATGTATTTGCTGCGAGCGGTTTTTCTCCTGCCTGCGTAGGCTGGCCGATTTATTATTTAAATGTGCCTTTATTTCCATTATTAAGCTATAGCCTGCCGAAAGGAAAAACCTTTACCATCGAAACCGAAAATTTCAATTCAAAAAATAAATATATTAAAGCTGTTTTCCTCAACGGAAAGCCCTACAAAAAGAACTTTATCACCCAGGAAGATATCAATGCAGGTGGGGTGCTGAAAATCGTTGCTTCCGCAGTACCTGTTAAAATTTCTGATACCGAGAACTGGATTTCGGATATTGAAAAATAATTTAAAAAATTAACAAAAAATGGCAAACTAATTTCCAGTACCGCTGTTATTCTAGGTATAAATTTAAGATCATGGCACCTTTAAAATTAAGCGAAGAACAGCATGCTACATTAAGCAATAGAAGTACATTAGAACAAGTTAACGAACAACCTTTAGAACTTCATCCGGAAGCTTATAAAGTAAAAGGCCCATCGCCTGACAAGATGAAGACGGTATCGTCCTCTTTAAGAAATTACGCACACGGCCTTTACGGATTGTTGTAAAACGCCTCCAAAAAAACTCTTCTTAACAGATGATATAGAGCAGCAGACTTAAAAGTCAGCTGCTTTTTTATTAGATTTGAAAGAAGTCAAGTTTTAAAAACTTGACTTCTTTGGATACAATTCCTACATTACCCTTATGAAACAAAGTGCCGGAATATTGCTTTTCAGAAAAAAAGATGAGCTGATTGAATTTTTTCTGGTTCATCCCGGTGGACCATTCTTCGCCAAAAAGGATCTTGGCTTTTGGACTGTGCCAAAAGGGGAATTAAATGAGGGCGAAGATGCTTTAACGGCTGCCATCCGCGAATTTAAAGAGGAAACAGGTCAAAGTTTGACTGGCAATTTCATCGAATTAACACCCGTCGTGCAAAAGGGCGGTAAAAAGGTATTATGCTGGGCATTTGAGGGAGATTTTGAACCTTCAGCCGTCGTGAGTAATACTTTCGAAATAGAATGGCCGCCGCGATCGGGTAAGAAACAAAGTTTTGCCGAAATAGACCGGGCTGGGTGGTTCGGTTATAGCGATGCCATTACACATATTAACGAAAAGCAGATTGCTTTGCTTGACGAATTGAAATCAAAGTTAAGCCGTTAATTCGAAGTGTAAAATGTCCTTTTCGGCACCGTTAATAATGATCGAGAGCTGATGGTCACCTAAATGAAATTTACGTGTGGTAATCAGTACAAACTTTTGTTTTCTGACGATGTTTGTAGTTGCGCCGGCAGGGTAAATCCTTTCCGATATTTTATATACTTTTTTGGTGTTCTGCCCATGTTGCTTTTTATAATAAATGGCATATTCCAGCCTCACTTTTCGCTCAGAAGGATCGCTGTTAAAAATAGAAAAAGAAAATTCCAGACTTTCGCCAATGCTGATCTGTGGTGTTAGGATTTTGAAGTCTTTTAATAAAATTCCGGCATCATCCAATCCATAATGTTTTAGGATATCAGTATGCCCCTGTTTAAGCAATGTACGGCTGCCATGTTTAATAATTGCATCCGTTTCGGCACCTAAACCCGACCAGTTTTTAGCCATATTTAAAACCACATGGGGATGATCTTTTGCAATATCATTTAAGTTGTTGGCAACGCTCCGCCGTACATATGGTGATGGATCTGTTTTAAGATTTTCCAGTATCGGTAAAATGGATGAAGGGTCTTTTTTTAAAAAGGGAATGCCCATAGCCCAGGGTAATCTTGGACGACTGCCCTCGCTGGCAAGCCTTCTCACCTTATGGTTTTCATGCAGCGACCATTTATGCATTCTCAAAATCATCTCATTCTGGTATTTTAAGATAAATGGGCGAACGGCAAATTCACAACTCACAAATTGAGTTACAAATTCGAGTGCTTCAACCGAAGTTTCAAAATCATCAATGCCATAGGTTTCGATATAATCAGGTAAAAACATATAAGCAAGTCCATCTTCTCCAATACCCTGTGTCCTGAATTGTTCAATTGTTTTTTTAATGATTACGATTGTTTGAGGATAATCTTCAGGTAAAAAACCATGTAATACCTTCGTAGTATGTTTCATCCGCTCTTTTAGTTCCTGAAGTTCGAATTCAGGCGTAAAGATTTTTTTGATGAATAAACTTTTATCGAAACCAGGTATAGCTGCCGTCAATGCATGGGTTAATCGCTCATAAAAAACAGGTGAATATAAATCTTTAAGTGGGCTGGCCATGATCAGTATTTATGGATAAGAAAATTTAATATGCGGCTAATTTACTAAAAATATTAGTATCTAGTACTGCCCGAATAAGTATTCTTTAGACTGACAGTTATTCGCATTCTTGTGTATCGATATAAATCATTTATTTTTTAAGTATGTTTAAGAATATCAGCTTTTTCTTTGGCAAATTTGTTTATTATAAAAAAAGTAAAATGAATACGACAAAAATAGGATGGGTAGGCTTGGGCAACATGGGAATCCCAATGGCCGGACAGTTGGTAGAAGCAGGTTATACCGTAATGGTTTACAATAGGAGCAAGGGTAAGGAAGCTTCTTTGAAAGAAATGGGCGCATCAGCTGCCGAAAGCCCGAAAGAGCTGATCAATGCTACCCAAGTGGTGATTATTATGGTAGCCGATGATACAACAGTTGATCAGATTTTTAATGATAAAGATGGGCTCTTCGGTGGCGGTATTTCAGGTAAAGTGATCATCAACATGAGTACGGTTTCTCCAGCCATTTCAAAAAAAATGGCGGAATTATGCAAGGAAAAAGGCGGACAATATTTAGATGCACCAGTTTCCGGTAGTGTAAAACAGGCCGAAACCGGTCAGTTGGTGATTATGGTTGGTGGTGATGAAGCTGCTTTTAATGAAGTAAAGCCAATTTTAGAAAAAATAGGGAAAATGGCGGTATACTTAGGTGGTACTGGTGCCGGGAATGTTGCAAAATTAGCCATTAACTCGCTGTTGGCATTATATACACAAGGTTTGGCCGAAACGGTGCTTTTTGCCAATCAGCAGGGAATTAAAACGGAAGATCTGCTTAATTTGCTCAATAATGGTGCTATAGCTAACACCTTTACCAAAATTAAAGGAGATGCTATTGTTGCTGACAATTATAAAGCGGCGTTCGCCCTCAAACATATTGTAAAAGATTTAAATTTAGCTAAAGACATTGGTTTGGAATCACCACTGGCCCAAACCGCCTTAAATACTTTTAAGGCCGCCACCGCCAAATTTGGAGAGGAAGATCTCATTGCAGTCATCAAACAGATTAAGGAATAGAGCGATCTTTTGAAAAGAATACCCATAGGAGATTTTGATGACTTCCTATGGTATACCTGGTAATCAGCTTACACGTCTTTGACCAGTAAATACTTTTATGACTTGTTTATTCGTAAAGGGAATAATCCGATTAATATAAATGGATCTCTTTATAAGTTTCATGTATATCGTATAAAAATGGGTAGACTAAATCTTTAATCCTCCAAAAGTACTCCCCAATATAATGGCCAATACAATTAAAGTAATCACAACGTAGAGTTTATCTTTTTCCAATATAAAAGCGAACAGCGAGAATATGATCCGCAAAATTGGTGTGATGATTAAAAGTAATACCCCAAACTGGATAATAGCCATTGGTTTAAAAGTAAAAAGTCCTTTAAAAATGCCATCAAAGGTGATAAAGTCGGTTTCTTCACCTTTAAAAATATGGTAATCGGGCCGGCTTTGCGCTCCGTGCTGTATCAAAAAAAGCAGGCCGCCCAATAAAACTACCAGGCTTGCGGTGATTACACCAAACCTCAATAGTTTGCCTACAATTTTTTCTACATCGCGGTCTTGTATAAGATGGGTTGAGATCATATTTTTCATTTTATTTTAACTTAAAATTTGTGATGATAGCCGTTATAAATCATTTCTAGTGCAACGAAAGTAATAGCGATACAGAAAATAATCCTTAAAGTGGAAGGATTGATTCTGGTTAATAATTTAGCGCCTGTAAAAGCCCCGCTCAATACGCCAAGCACTACAGGGAATGCAATTCCCGGATCCATGTAACCGCGTTGCAGGTAAACTACAGCACTGGCTGCTGCCGTAACACCGATCATGAAATTGCTGGTAGTTGTGCTTACCTTAAAAGGAATTTTCATGGCTGTATCCATCGCCAGTACCTTTAACGCGCCCGAACCAATTCCAAGCAAACCCGACATTACCCCCGCTACCGTCATGATGGAAAAACCGGCGCCAACATTTTTAAGCTTATAATTAACCGGGCCGGTTGGCGTGTGATAGCTGCTATTGAGTTTTAATACGGCAGAAAGTTTGCTGCCTTCTGTTAAAGCCGCCTGATTCTTTTTTCTTAATGTCATTGCGGCAGAAAAAAGCAGAACACAGCCGAAAAGGATGGCGATGGTATTGGTAGGTGTATAAATAGCAATTACTGCTCCAAGTACTGCACCTAAGGTAGTTGCAATTTCCAAAAACATCCCCAGGCGGATATTGGTAATCCCTTCTTTTATATAGGCGCTGGCGGCACCCGATGAATTGGCGATAGAAGCAAGTAATGCTGCACCTATGGCGTAGCGGATATCGACATGAAAAACAAGCGTAAGCAGGGGAATTACAACTACTCCACCACCGAGTCCGGTTAAGGAGCCCACAAGGCCTGCAAGGTATGCCCCGAGGAGTAAGATGAGGGTAAAAGTTAAAATTGACATGTTTTTATAATTTAATGATTGTTGTTCAATATGGTTTTGATGATTTCGCGGGCAGCATCAGCATTCCTGTTATTGATGGCCTCAAACAATGCTTCATGCAGGTGGTGGCTCATGGCGAAATGAGTGATGCCAGATGGTGCGCGTTTAGCAAAAAAATCGCGGATGATTACCGTAAAGCTTTCGTAAAGATCACGCAGTACATGGTTGCCAGATGCGTGGGCAATAGCCAGGTGGAATGCAATATCGGCATTGGCACATTCAGTTCTCGATTCGCTTTCGATGGCTGATTTTCTTTTTTCAAGTGCATCGCTAATGGATTTCAGGTCTGATTCTGTACGGTTTTTACTGGCCAGGCGAACGATTTCCTGTTCGAGCAAGGCCCTGACCTGATTGATTTCTTTAAAATCAGCACTTCGCAAACGCTGCTCAATAGGCTCGCTGGGGGTGGCGTTAACTTTTGTTCCAAAACCTTGCTGCACGGTGAGGATGCCTGATAAGGTGAGCGACTTTATGGCTTCCCGGATTGTAGAGCGGCCTACACCATATAATTCCATTAAGGCGGGCTCAGAAGGAATTTTTTCTCCTACTTTAAATTTACCTTCTTTAATGTCGTTCCTGATTTTGGTGGATATTTGCTCGAAAAGTTTGCTTTCTTTTTCCATAATATGAAATCAATGAAACAAACATACGATGTTTATTTTAAACATCAGATGTTTTTTGTCTGCATAAAATCATTTTATTTTCGCAGCGTTTGTTATGCTTTACTTCAAAATATGCTTCAACATAGATGATTACTTTCCGGCCAAATCCAAGATAAAAGAATCACATTATGCAGATGAAAAGATGTTTTTAATCTTTAATTTTATTTAAATCAATTACTTATTTAAATAAATAAAAAAAAATCAACCTAATATTTGTGTCGTACGAAATTTATCGTACCTTTAAAATATGAAAAGTAATCAAGCTGAAAATAATCTGCCCGAACCAACCAAAGCTGAACTGGAAATTCTTCAGGTGTTATGGGAATGTGGACCTTCGACCGTTCGGTTTGTAAACGATAAGCTGAATGAACTTAGAGAGGTAAATTATACCTCTACTTTGAAACAGATGCAAATTTTAGCTGAAAAAGGAATTTTAAAGCGTGATGAAAGCCAAATGAAACACATTTATATTCCGGTTGAAGCAGAGGAAAAAACCAAAGATCAGTTATTGAACCGTTTCGTAAACACCTTGTATAAAGGTTCTGCATCGAAATTGATGATGCAGCTGTTGGGCAATGAAAAAACATCAAAAAAGGAAATCGAAGAGATTAAGCGGCTATTGGATAGCATGGAATAATTAACCAGATCAAAAGCTACAGAACCATCATAATGGAATTTAAATTAATCAATCTTTTACCCGAAAACTGGCTTCATGCCCTGGGTGCTACCTTGTTCCACTCTTTGTGGCTTGGTGTAATTTTAGCTTTGTTAGCTGGTTTGGTCATGTTTACCTCCCGTAAGGCAAGTGCTACATGGCGTTATAATTTGCTTACCTTATGTTTAGGTTTGTTTGTTGTAGCAATAGGTTACACTTTTTATCAGCAGCTTCAGCAGCCGGTTAATCATTCACAATCGCAGGCCTCTCATCAGGTTGGAATTAACTTGCCCAGGGTAATTGCAGATCAGCAAGCCGTTACAGAAGTACAGCACGACATGTACTCAGGAATCAATCGCATCTTCTCTTTGTGGAATGCTTATGCCTATCAGATCGTATTGGTTTGGTTCCTGATCATTTGCGGAAAAAGTATCCGGTTAGTGGTGGGCTTAAACGGTGTGTATCACCTGCGTAATTATAAAATCTATGCGGCGGGTAAAAAATGGGATGAAAAACTTAACGAACTTGCACAAAAACTGGGCTTAACGCAACAGGTCAAACTGATGCAGTCGGGTATTGCACAGGTACCCCTGGTAGTGGGGCACTTTAAACCTTTAATCCTTATTCCTTTGGGGTTGCTCAATGGTTTATCCAATGCCGAAGTAGAAGCCATTCTCTCTCATGAACTGGCTCACATTAAAAGGAAAGATTACCTGGTGAATATATTGCAAAGCTTCATCGAAATTATATTTTTCTTTAACCCGGCGGTACTTTGGGTATCGCAATTAATAAAAACAGAACGCGAGCACTGTTGCGATGATTTGGCCATCGCCTGTGTAAACGATCGAAAAAATTACGTTCAGGCCCTTATTGTGTGTCAGGAGTTTAAGCAGCGTGCACCTGCTTATGCTATGGCCATGAGCGGGACTAAAGGTAGCCTGCTGCAAAGAGCAAGCAGGATGTTATTCAATACCAATTCAACTTTAAACAAAATGGAAAAAACGATATTAACCATCGCCCTGGTATCGGTAGTGGTTTGTACTGCCGCTTTTAAAAGCGTTGGCCATGCAAAAACAGTTACCAGAAAAGAAACATTCACAACAATTGTTACGCTACAGGATACAACCAGGAAAAAAGCCAAGCCTGCCGAAGGAAAATCTGCAGACCAAATGGAAAAGGAGATCAATGCAAAGGTAGAAAGCCAGCTAAAAAAGATGAATGAAAAACAACAGCTGCCAGAAACCAAGGAAGATAGAAAGGCCAGGCAAGCGGATGAAAAAGCATGGCTGGACGATGTAAGGCAGGCTCAGCAAGATGCAAAGCAAGCTGTTATCGATGCTAAACAAGCCGAAGTGGATCGTAAACAGGCCATAGTTGACGCTAAAGTAGCCGAAAATGATAGGCAACAAGCCATTATTGATGCCAAACAAGCTGTTGAAGATGCAAAAGAATATCAGAAGCATGCAACAGATTATAAATCATATGGTTATGCAATGGTGCCAGGGACACCTCGCACGCCTAGAACACCAAAAGTACCTAGAACACCAAAAGTACCTGGAGTTGTATATGCAGTACCGGCTATACCTGCTGTTCCTGCTACGCCTCCAACACCACCAATGCCGGTTGTTTATGGCGAAAGAGGTACCACTAAAACCAGTTCGCAGCGTACAGTTACCTCAAAAACGGTAACCAATGGCGATGGTCATGATTATACCGATGCAATCAATCAGGAATTGATGAAAGATGGCATTATCAGCAGCACCAATAAACTTTCATATAAACTCAATAAAGATGAGCTGATTGTAAATGGGGTGAAACAAAATGCTGAAGTACAGCAAAAGTACAAAAAGCGCTTTTTAAAGAACGATAACCATTCGCTGATGTATAATTTCCTGATTGAAAACAAATAAAATCGATTTCTAAAGCGCTAATCCAATTCACATCATGAAATTTAAGATCATGGCTTTTTTAGCCGTATGGATGAATATTGCCCTAACCTTTGCCCAAGCCCAATCCCCTCAATCCAGAATTTATGGCCATGTATTGGATGCCGAAGGAAAAAATATAGAATTTGCTACAGTGGTCCTACTCAGAGATTCTGTATTGGTTAAAACTACTTTTACGGAAAAGGATGGACTGTTCAGTTTTGATCAGCCCGGTTATGGAAAATTTCTGATTAAAATATCAGTCGTCGGATCGCCCATATACCAAACCGATACGGTGATGCTAACCACAGACCATGCAGTTATTGCATTGCCCGATATCAAAATCAAAACCGGAGCAACCAATTTAAAGGAGGTGACTGTTTCGGGGCAGAAAGCTTTTGTTGAGCGGAAGATAGACCGCACCGTTGTTAATGTAGATGCCTTGATTTCTAATGCAGGTACAACTGCATTGGACGTGCTAAGCAAATCGCCCGGTGTAAATGTGGATCAGAACGGGATAATTTCGTTGAAAGGCAAAAATGGGGTGACTATTTTTGTTGATGATAAACCGACTTATTTATCGGGTTCGGATCTGGAGAACTATTTGCGTTCTTTGCCTTCTTCTTCGCTTGATCAGATTGAACTGATGACCAATCCACCGGCCAAGTACGATGCTGCCGGCAACGGGGGAGTAATTAATATTAAAACCAAGAAAACCAAAATTGCCGGATTTAATGGAGGGATTAATCTGAGTTTAAACCAGGGCGAATTAAGCCGTTCGAATAATAGCTTCAACTTTAATTACCGAAAAGACAAGGTTAATGTTTTTGGAAACCTAAGTTATAACCTCAATAACAGCTTTACGGATCTTGATCTGAACCGGAAATATAAAAATGCTGATGGTAGTGCTAAGTCCTACTTTAATCAAAATTCTTATTTCCGCAGGCATGGTAATACTTTTAACCTGAAAACGGGTGTTGATTATTATGCATCTGAACGCACTACCTGGGGGGTGGTACTTACCGGAATGAACAGGATCTCCAAACAGGTAAATAACAATATCAGTAATTTATCCAATGCTTCCATGCAGTTAGATTCGGTAATCAGGGCCGAAAATATCGATCAGATTAAGTACCAAAATGCAGGGGTAAATTTAAATTACAGGCATAAATTTAAGCAGGTAGGGCGGGAATTAACGTTTGATGCAGATTATCTGCTTTATCGGGATAGAACGGCTCAGACCTATAATAATTTTAGTTACCTGCCCGGCGGCGCTTTAAAATACCAGGATATTTTAACAGGTAATCTTCCATCCGACATCGATATCTATACCGCTAAAATGGATTATTCGCATCCCCTGGAAAATAAGTGGAAGCTGGATGCAGGAGTTAAAACCGCTTATACCAAAACGGATAATATTGCGGATTACGCTAATACCGCAAATGGAAAAACAAGTGCTGATTATGACAAAAGCAATCACTTTTTATATCAGGAGAATATCAATGCAGTTTACCTAAACATGAGCAGGGAGGGGAAGCGGTTTTCGCTCCAGGCTGGCTTAAGGTACGAAAATACGGTTTCCAACGGGCATCAGTTGGGGAATCTGATCAAACCTGATTCCAGTTTTAAAAGAACTTATAACAGTTTGTTTCCAACGCTTTATTTCTCCTATAAGCTTGATACGGCAGGGAACAATGAACTCGGACTGAATTACGGAAGAAGGATTGACCGTCCGTATTATCAGGACCTTAATCCGTTCTTTTCTCCACTGGATAAATTTACCTATTATGTTGGTAATCCTTTTTTAAAACCCTCTTTTACACAAAGTATCGAACTTTCTCATGCCTACAAAAGTAAGATTACGACAACATTTAGTTATAGCTGGGTGAGAGATGAAGTGAATGAGACCATCGAAATTTTAAATGGTACCTATTATAGCCGGCCAGCCAATGTAGGCAAAACAAGGGTAGCCAATGTTTCTGTAAATGCAGAAATCGACATTACGAAATGGGCAAAATTAAATGCCTATCTAGAGTTTGGCAAAATAACCTCAAAAACAGATTTTTATACTGGTTTTTTGGTGACGAATGGCAGTTATTTTAGAACAAATCCTAATCTACAGTTTAAAATCAGTCCTACCTGGAATGCAGAGCTGAATATGAGCTATCAGAGTAAACTTTCAAACGTTCAGTTTTTACTGGCTTCGGTGCATGATTTTGGCGCAGCAGTGCAAAAAAAGCTTTCGGCAAAAAGTACCCTGAAATTAACTGCAAATGATATTTTTAGAACCCGGATATATAATGGGATAATTAATAACCTTGCCGCAACAGAAGCCGGATGGAGGAACAGGCAAGATTCCAGGAACTTTGTTTTAAGTTATAGCTATCGTTTTGGAAAGACCTTTTCTTCTCCTGAAAAACACGAATCTTCTGGTGCCGATGCAGAAAAAAACAGGGTAAAGAATTAATGGTTTTTTTGGAATACAATCTTTCGGATAAATCCATAGGTTCCTGAAGCGTTGTTCACTTACTAGTGCTATGGGTATTAAAAGTTGACAACTCTACTTGCCTGTTGCTTTAATTCTATGAAAGACCGGATAAGGCAGTCGGTCGGGTTTATTTTACCTGGGATAGCAGCAGTGTTTAAGCCATCTAAACCCGATCGGAGCGGGATGCTGATTTTTTCGATCGGCAGAAGTGGGAGCGGGGCTGTTTTAACCTACAAGCTTCTGCAACTGCTTTCCAAAAAAAGATCAAAAGTCTGATTGGAAGACCGTATACAGTATAAATCTATAGGTACATGAAGAGTTGTCAACTTACCAGCGCTATGGTTATTAAAGTTGACAACTCTCTTTTCTAAACGAACTGATTCAATACCAGCACGCCTAAAAGCCCCAAAACCGAAACCAGACTTTCCATCATGGTCCAAGTGCTGAAAGTTTCTTTAAGGCTAAGGTTAAAATATTCCTTAAACATCCAGAAACCGGTATCGTTAACGTGAGAGAACATTAAACTTCCGGCACCAACAGATAATACCATTAACTCTGGCGATGCGCCGGGACCAATTAAAGGAAGTACCATACCCGAAGCCGTTAATGCAGCCACTGTTGCCGAACCCAGCGTTACCCTAAGTGATGCCGTAATTAACCAGGCGAGCAGTAATGGTGATAAATTTAAACCTCCGGTAAGCTGTTTCACCGTTTCGCCCATGCCACTATCAATCAGGATCTGTTTAAAGGCACCACCTGCGGCAATAATCAAGATAATCATGGCAATGCTTTTCACTCCTTCTGCACAAGATTCCATAGCTTTTGTAATAGAAGTTTTTTGTAGTGCCAGCGCAATAATAACCGAAATTAACAGGGCCGCGGTAGGATCGGCCAGGAATGTAAACAGCGGCTTACCAATATAGTCTATCTTAATACTGCTCCCAATGGTTCCGGCGATGATTAAAAATACCGGCAGCAATGCGGTAATAAAACTTCTTGAGGCAGAGGGAAGATTTTCTTCTTCATTAATGCTAAAGTTTTGGACTGTTGCTAATTGATCCCTTTTGAGAATTAATCTCGGAAAATAAATTCCGGCAATAACCGCAATGGGTAAGCTTAAAGTTAATCCATAAATTAAGGTTTTACCAATATCGGCATGGAAAATTCCGGCTAAAGCAACAGGACCGGGGTGAGGAGGTAAAAAGCCATGGGTAACCGAAAGGGCCGTGGCCATCGGGATGCCAATATATAATTTCGATAGCCCTGTTGTTGCTGAAATGGCAAAAACCAAAGGAATTAACACCACGAAACCAGCATTGTAAAATAATGGAATCCCAACCAATAAGCCAGTTAACAGCACAGCCCACTGGATATTCTTTTTGCCAAAAGCGCCGATCAAAATGAAGACGATTTTTTTTGCCGATCCGCTATCTTCAATCAGTTTGCCCATCATCGCACCCAGGGCCAAAACCATTACCATGCTCCCTAACGTACTGCCGATTCCGTTGCTAATGGAGTTCATTACTCTCGTAGCGGGCATTCCTAATAAAAGACCTGTAATAATTGCCACAGCTAGTAAGGCAATCATAGGATTAATCTTTTTTAAGATCAATACAAAAAGCAATAGAATGCCGAAAAGCAGGATTAATAATGACATTTGGCTAGAACTATGAGGTAATGTGATTAAATATAGGCTTTTAAACTTAATTATTTTTTAACCGTAATGGTTCTTCCGGTAACAAGGTTAAATTCGTAAATCCGGTATAGGCCGTCATCTTTTATTTCTATACTTTCTACCAGGCCGGTTTTGCTGAAAGTATCGGTAACCATATCTCCGATTTTTACATCCTGAAGAATATCGTTAGGGGTATCGCTGTTTAATCTGATCATGATGTAAAAGTATTGATTATTAATAAAAACTGTAGATTAGTTTAAATGAATTGAAAAGTAGAGAGTGTTTTGCGTTAAATGGCAACGTAGATGCTGCTTTATAAATAGAATTGTCATCCTGAGGGATAATTTATTTTATAAAATCAATATGATTGAAATAAGTATTTACTGGAAATAAGCCTCTGGTAGGATCGTCATTGCGAGAAGGCTTTTTCAGCCGACGAAGAAATCTTTGCAGCAAGCCTTACTAACAGGATAGATTGCTTCGTCGTTCCTCTCCTCGCAATGACGACTTTCTTAGGTATTCTGTCAATGGTAGCTTGTCGAAGGACCTGTTTCAAATGTCTTAAAAGCCGTTTCGACGGGCTCAACGTGACAAATTCGATTGAGTTACATTAATGGATAGCCTCCTTTTAAAGATAAATGAAGAGTAGCTGTGCTGATGTTAAATTAATTGGGGATGCTACTTTAACTGCGCGACAGATGCCGAAATAAATCCAGTATGATGACTTTAAAAAAACTCCCGAAAACTATTAACTGAACATGCTTACCCCTCCGTTCTTAAAATCTTTAACGGTGGTTGGTTCAGGATACTTCTTGTACTTAATATGCCTGTAATTACCACGAGTAATACAATTGAAGCAAACAACAGCACAGTTGGTACAAATGGGGGCACAAAGGCCGCATCGAAAGTAAATTTCGCCAATGCCCAGCTTCCGCTTATGGCCAGAATTAAACCGGCTCCTGCCGCAAAAGCACCTAAAAAGAAATATTCAATTGCATTTATTGCTAAAATCTGTTTTCTGCTGGCGCCTATGGTCCTTAATAGAATGCTTTCCTTTATCCGCTGGTTTTTACTGGTTAATACTGACGAAATAAGTACAATCCAGCCGGTTACCATACTAAAGCCAGCCATAAACTGGATTACGAAACCGATCTTACTCAGCAATTCATCCAGTAATTTTAACACAAGGTCTAAATCAATCACAGAAACGTTGGGGAATTTTTGAACCACTTCTCCTTGAAAACGGGCCGAAACTTCGCCCGATGGTACCCTGGTCATCAAAACATGGAACTGCGGTGCCTCTTCTAACACCCCGGCAGGAAAAACTACCCTGAAATTGGTCTGCATCCTGCTCCAGTTTACTTCCCTTAAACTTCCAACAACTGTAGGGATCATCATGCCCTGAACGTTAAAAAGGATTTTATCATTCAGGCCAACATGAATAGATTGGGCATAACGCTGATCCAGTGAAATATAAACCGTTTGATTGGGTTTTATTTTTCCGGTCCATTTGCCTGCTGTAATTTTCTCTGCTGCCGTTAAAGTATCCTGGTAAGTAGCTCTGATCTCGTTGCGGTAAGCTCTCCTGTTATTGGTATCTGCACTGGCTTTCTTCCCGTTAATCTCCTCAATGCGCATGGTAATTACAGGCACCTGGTTCATTAACGGCAGTTTGAAAGCTTTGGTTAAACTGTCTAATCCTTCTTTTTGTGTATTCTGGATATCGAACATGAACATATTGGGCTGGTTATTGCCAGATGACAACGTAACACGGCTCATTAAGATACCTTGCACAAAAAACAGGGTACAGATAAATGCGGTTGATAAACCAATAGAAACCGTGAGCATTAAGGTTTGGTTATTCGGACGATAGAGGTTGGCAAATCCCTGCCGCCATAAATAACCGGATGAGTTGGGTAAAAGTTTTCGTACCAGAAACATCAGGATTTTAGACAGTATAATTAACAGCACAAAAGCGATAGCAATACTGGCGGTGAAAGCAAATGTTTGCAGCCATGTTTTCATCTGCAGATGCGTAAAAGCGGTAATAAAGATTACCATCAGCAAATACACTACCCAGGTTAGCGGATCTCTTTTTCCGCCTGCTTTTTCAAAAGATATCCGGATGGCGTTTAATGGCGAAATTTTTCTAACGGATAAGAGCGAGGGGAGGGCGAAAAGGACTGAAATGATCAACCCCAACAAAATACCCTGGCCTACAGCCGGCCACGAAACCTGCATGGTAATCTCAATCGGTAGAAAATCTTTTAACATCAATGGAAGTAAAAACTGTATGCCCGTGCCTAAAGCTGCCCCTAATACTGCAGCAATTAAGCCGATAAAAAATACCTGTATCAGGTAGATCAAAAAGGCATGACGGGATTTTAATCCTAAACACCTTAGCGTGGCAATGGCACTTAATTTTTCCTGGATATATACATGGATAGCACTACCCACACCAACACAGCCCAGTAG
The DNA here is from genome assembly GCF_044762335.1 of Pedobacter suwonensis. Taxonomy (GTDB): domain Bacteria; phylum Bacteroidota; class Bacteroidia; order Sphingobacteriales; family Sphingobacteriaceae; genus Pedobacter. Next base: position 272,293 of record NZ_JBIWEB010000006.1, read on the forward strand.
CAAAGCAATAAAACCAGATAAAGCCAAAAAGCGGTTTACATCTTTAAACGATCTTCCGGTTTGTTCTTTTCTAGATTCTACGGTATCGGCATCAAAGCCTTCCTGCTCTAATTTACTATCATTTTTTTTTACCCACTCATCTATTCCGGACGGATCATTGTACCTGAAATAAAATTTATTATTGATCCGGCTTCCGGTTTTGATTAGGTTGGTTTTGTCTAGTATTTGTAGGGGAATATACACCGTGGGAGCTATACTGGCACCAATGCCCGTTTGTCCAGGTGCTTTGGTTAAAGTGCCCAAAATGTTAAAATTAAGGTCTCCTATTTTTACCGAATCACCAACTTTTGCGTTAAACTGCAGCATCAGGGTTTGATCTACCAAGGCATTTCTTCCGGTTTGAAAGTGCCTGGCTGCAGCCAGCGGAATGGTTTCTATGGTGCCATAATAAGGGTAATTTCCCTCCAGGGCCTTCATTTGTACCAAACGGCTGCCTCCACCTTTCTGAAAATAAATCATGGAAGCAAAAGTTTTCTCCTGCGATCGCTCGTCGCCAAGCGTATCGAGCATTTTTTGCATGGCTTTGCTCACTCCCTTCCGGCTATCTAAAACCAGATCAGCCCCTGTAAGTTCTTTTGCCTGTGCATCAATATCTTTTTGCAGGTTATCTTTAAAAGAATAAACGGCAACAAGGGCCGCAATGCCCAAAATAATTGAAGAGATAAAGAGCAACAAACGGGCGCGGTTTTTCCGGCTATCGCGCCAGGCCATTTTAAACAGCCAGGAAAACGGAACAGATTGTTTTGGAAGGCTATTGGACATAAGCTGGGTTTTCGTCTGAGATGATGATGCCACCTTTAATTTTAATGTTTCTTTCCGTTCTGGCAGCCAACTCAAGGTCATGTGTTACGATGATCAGGGTAGTTCCTGCATCTTTGTTTAAATCAAAAAGCAATTTGATTACTTTTTCGCTGGTTTCGGCATCAAGGTTTCCGGTAGGTTCATCTGCAAAGAGCACGGCAGGTTGGTTGGAAAATGCCCTTGCTAACGAAATCCGCTGCTGTTCTCCACCCGATAACTGGATGGGGTAATGATGGGAACGGTCGGCCAGACCAACCTTATCCAGTAGCTCTAAGGCATGTGAGCGGATATTTTTTGCGCCTCTTAATTCTAAGGGTACCATTACGTTTTCCAATGCGGTTAAAGTAGGTAGTAATTGAAAATTCTGAAAAATAAACCCTACGTATTGATTTCTAACAGCAGCGCGCTGATCTTCGTTTAATTTTTCGAGTGCAATTCCGTTCAGTTCAACCGTTCCGTTGCTGGCCCTGTCCAATCCGGCACATAAACCTAGCAAGGTGGTTTTTCCGCTTCCCGATGGCCCTGTAATGGCTACCGTTGAGCCGGCAGTTATCGAGAAATTAATATTGTCAAGAACGGTGAGTTCCCGTCCGGCACTTTGGTAAATTTTGCTTACATTTCGGATGTTCAATATGCTTTCCAATAGCTGAATTTTTAGGGTTTGCGTATAGGTTTTGCCAAACATAACGGGGCACTGCCTGTTAAGATAATTAGATACAGATTAATTAGATATGTTACGAAAACGATTAATGGGGCTATTTGTTTTGAGCCTTGTGGTGATAAGCTGCGGAAATCCGCAAAGTAAAAACAATGCGGATAAAACTTTAGATTCAACTGACCAAAAGCAGGCTGCTGTGGCAACCAAACAAAAGAATATCCTTTTTTTCGGTACCAGTTTAACTGCAGGTTATGGGCTCGACCCGACAGAAGCTTATCCGGCATTGATCCAAAATCGGATTGATTCTTTAAAAATGCCTTATAACGTAATTAATGGCGGTCTAAGTGGAGAAACTTCTGCTGGTGGTAAGGCAAGGGTTGACTGGCTGCTTAAACAGCATGTAGATATTTTTGTGCTCGAACTGGGGGCTAATGATGGGCTTAGGGGGTTGCCCGTTGCACAAACTACTAAAAATCTTCAGGCCATTATCGATAAGGTAAAAGCTAAATATCCTGATGTTAAAATGGTGTTGGCAGGGATGCAGGTTCCACCAAACATGGGGGCAAAATATGCTGCCGACTTTAAAAACATGTTTCCGGCACTGGCAAAGAAAAATAAAATGGCCCTTATCCCTTTTTTATTGGATAAAGTGGGCGGTGTTCCTAAATTAAACCAGGCCGATGGTATTCACCCTACGGCAGAAGGCGATAAGATTTTGGCAGAGAATGTTTGGGTAGTGTTAAAGGATTTATTGTAGTTTTTAACTGCAAAGGACGCAAAGAGCAAACGCAAAGGGCGCTAAGTTTGGTTTATGTTTAAGTAATGTTACGTGGTTTTAGTGTGTTCGTCGCAAAAAAAAAAAGCTGCAAATTTATTTAACTACATAGAACATGAAGACAAAGCACGGGGGGGACAAGTTAAGGGTTGACATCTGATTTTAAGCATTTTATTTAATCGGTTTTTTTTATCTGCAGCCAAAATTGTATGTTTAGTATATGTTTTGGCTGCGGATAAATTAATGCATTTGCTGATTATTTAAAGGAAAATGGAATTGGGTGGTAGAAGATGATTTTGTAATGCCTTTAGCTATGCCATTTTGTTTAAAACTGTTTTCTTATTATATCTTACTAATGAATTGTTTGGTTGAAAGGTTTCATTTATACTTTTGGTAATCTGTTTGCAACTCAAACCAAATAAGCTGAGCAGCACAACCAGGCCATAAATTGTTATGAAATTTTTCATTAAAATTCTCCTTTCAGTTCGTTAAGATCACTTTCGAAGGCAATTTTTTGTGGATTTTCGTTCAGGTAAAAAATAGAAAAACTCGGCTGTCTAACACTATCCAGGTCTAGCAGATCTACAATTTTTTTGATGTTTGCCCGGTGTTTCCGGTTAAACTGATCGGTAAATTCAAGTTCAAAATCAACCATCGGCTGCTCGTTGATATACGTTCCGGTCTGGCTGACTTTGAGCAGCCTGGCATTAGTATGCGTACCTTTAAATTTAATCAGGAACAATTGATCTGGTTTACCGATAAATTTTTTGGCTATAAAAGCACCGAAAGCACGATAAAGTAGCAGCATAAAGGCGCAGGTTAATAAGGGATGGCCGATTCCCATGAAACGCCAGCCCATACCCATGCTTTCTAAATTGTAGGAATAAATATAATACCATACAACAAGGGAGGCAAAAGTAAGCCAGGCCAGGCCGGTCAAAAATAGGGTCATCTTTTTAATGCTTACCACTGTAGAGGCAACAATAAAATAAGGAACGTTTTTTACTTCCTTATCCAGCAGGATGTCAATGGTTTTGCCCGCTTCGTATCGGCGTTCATAAGGTTTTGCATCATTTGCCAGGGTTTTTTGCATAATCAGACTGCCCGACAGATTTTTAAACTGCAAGGTAAGTTCATAGGTGTCATAGGCAGCGTCAGTTTTATGGATTTTTGTGGATTCTAATATCCTGGCCTCCCTCGGTTCACCGGTGGTTTTAAGTTTTTCTATATTACGTTTAATCGAAAAATTGCGGATTACCCATTTCTGGAAATAACCAATTAACAATATTGCCCAAAATAGTACAGATATGGCCAGTATCGAAAGTGAATACCATGGATTATCGGTTATTAGGTTGGGTATGCTGTCGTCCCTGGTGCTGTAATAAATGAACATGGGGAACGGAATAGCGAAAAACAGCATGTAACTTATCCAGAATATCGAAAGTCCTTTGTTCATGTTTTTTAAGTTGGCCAGATTAATTTTTATCGTATTTAATTAGGACGTTTGAAGCGCTTATTTATCATTTGCTTCAATGGATGATTTTTTCAATTTCCGCTAAAACTTCTGTTTCAAAAGCTGCCTGCCTGATCTGACTTTTGCGGCTGCTGCCAAAGGGTTGGCTAATGGCAAAGCTTTTGCCAAATTTATTCTGTTTACGCGATAAGGCATAGTGTAACAGCCCATCTTCCTGTAAACGAAGGATGTATACATCCTCAAAAGCCATAATCTTGCGGGTAAGTAAACCGGGGATTTTTTTATAGACTTGCCCTGTGTACTCGTCGAAAATATAGGTAATATTAAAATGGAAGATAAAATCGTAAAGCGCTGTTAGGGCTGATATAAATCCAATGGCCATCACGCTCCAGTATGTGTTCGGATAGAGGTTTAGCATAGGCGTTACCACAAATATTACTGCCGCAAGGAAGGAAAAAAATAAAATTTTGCCTTTATAATCCCGTTCAGGCTGAAAACTCAGACGTCCACTTTCATTTTTTAGATTATATCCTGTCATAGTTAGGTATTGGGATTTTAATGTTGTGGCAAGCCCATGATCGTACTTACTTCTTCACTAAGTTTTTGCAGGGGTTTTGCTGTGAATAAAGTTTGGGCCAGTAGGATATGTCTGGTTTTATTATCTTTTCTCATGACCATAACGGCCTGAACCATGATAGTGATAAAATAGCTTTTTTGCTTTGAGATGAGGAAATGGTCAAAATCATCAAAACTATAGTTTACCGGAGCACTGAAGAAAAATCGTTTACGCTGTATTTCGCGGGTTTGATTATTGAATATAATGGCGCCCGTTGTACGCAGGATGCACATTATGCCTATAAAAGCAAATAAAGCAACATAGAAAAATGTCGCCTTGCTGGTGCTATACATCAATATGGCAACTATAGCTGCAACACAGCCAATAGCAAGGGTAAATAAAAGTCCCTTTTGTACTTTTAGGTTATAATTGTTTCCTTCTTGTTCGAAGTATTTAAATGCTTCCATTTTTTATGATTATCTACAGTATAAAATATGCTTCAATTCCTCTACCATCCGTTTAAGGTTTACCTTTAATCTTTGGCTAATGTTAAAAAACATGCGGTGATGGCAAATGCCATCACCAATTGCATGATATTTTAAATTTTGAGGCGCATAACTTTATCTTAGTATTTACCAACAACTGAAGACTTGTCTTCGAACCATTTACCAATAAACGGAACAGGTTTTAATGCGCCATTGGCCGCATTGATGATTCCAATAATCCAAAGGATGATAAATGCATAACCCACAAATCCTAAAAAGGATAAACTAGGTACTATGCCAGCAATGATGGTAAAGGCTATATTGAAAATAATACTTACAATGGCAAGGCCTAACGATTGTCTTAAATGATATTTAAGCAAAGTATCAGCTTTATCTTTTCCGACAAAATAAGCGACTAACCAACCAATAAGGGTGATGTAAGAAACGATTGAAAGGGTTTTGTTGTCCATGATTTCTGTTTTTAGGTTGAAAAATTATTGAGGTCAAATTTGGGGTAAACCATCATCATCTAAAAGAATCTGCCGCCTACAGAGCATCTACAGCATTTTGCAAAACGTCTACAATACATCTACAGTTTGATTTAATTATCTGTATTTCAGTTTTTTATATTGTTTTCTGTTTTTCGGATTTTGTCTACAATCACCATCAAGGCCAATCTTTATGTTAATTTTACCCTATGAAACATCAACATTTTAAAAAGATATTTCTCTTAATCATCATTTGTACCAGTTGTTTGATGACGAGTGGGCAAACTTTGTTAGATAGTACTGCACTCAATCAGTTAAGCGATATAGATAAACCGGCATTGCTAACGCAGCTTGCGGAGCAAAGTAGAATTAACGGCGATTATAAAGCAGCGATACGAAAAGCTCAACAGAGCGCAGCTTTGGCTTTAAGATTTAAAAATTTAGCAGAGGTTACGAAATCCTATACCATACAGGCTAGTATATATGCCACAACCAAAAATTTTGTTTCATCAAAAAAAGCTGGCGATAGTGCATTGTTTATCGCGCAGCAATCGCGGCAGCCCATCGCAATAGCCTACGCTTATTATGCACAGGCTTTGTTCTATAATGCGATAGATAATTCGGAGCAGATTACCAAATATTGTGGACTTGCACTAAAGTTGTCGGAGAAAATGGCCGACCCTTACCTTAGCGCCAAAATATATTACCTGCTTTATATGATCAATACCCATTGGGATGAAGTTAAAAATGTAAATAAATATGCGAGGGCTGCTACCGAAAATGCCTTAAAAACTACCGATTATAATCTGTTAGGCAATTGTTATACTGCATTATCTGTTGCTGCAGATTACAATTACACCAGCACTAAAAATCCAGTGTTTCGAGACAGTGTCATTTACTATTTAAATAAAGCCCAAAACCTTTATCAGCAATATCCTAAATATGTTGCCCGCAAAACCTATGGTATTGCCTGTATCAATAGCGCAGATTATTACCTGCGTTATTTTTCTGATACGGATGAGGCTGCAAAAGCCAATGCCATCCGATATGCTGGATTGGCTAACGAAGTTATGAAAGGGGCCATCAACGGTGAAGAAATCAGGGCAAGCAGTTTGGGGATTTTGAGTGAATATGCCAAGAGGAACAAGAATTTTATGATGACTGAAGCCTATTTGCAAGAAGCCTATAGCATATTAAAAACTCAGAAAGTACCTTCCTACTACACTTTAATCAATATTGTAACTGCTCTGGCTAATTTTTATGAGCAACAGGGAAGCTACGAAAAGGCCTTGGCATTTCAGAAACGGGTAACCGAATACAACAGCAAATATTTTGATGAAAAACGGACTTTAAATGCTCAAAAATTAGAGGTACAGTATGAGGCTGAAAAAAGAAACAATGAGGTAAAGCTATTAAAGCAACGCGCCCAATATGCGCGGCAACAAAAGTACCTGTACATCGGTATTGCCATTGCCTCCATTTTGGGCCTTATATTTATGTTCCGTTCTTACCACTTTAGGTTAAGGTACTCTTTACAGCGCGAAAGGCAATTGCATCTAGAAAAACAGGATGCCGAACTGCTGATGAAATTCGAAAAAGAAGAGCAGGCCAGATTAAAAGCGGAGCAGCTCTTGCTTGAAAGTCAGCAGCAGCAATTGCAGAAAGAAGTAATGGCCAGTCAGTTGCAGTTGGAGCACAAAAAGGAAGTGCTGTTTCAGCTTAAGGAAAAACTGAGTGATCACCAAAAGCTCAACATTAATAAAATCTGGAATGAAGAATTGCTGTTGGATAATGATTTTGAAGAAGCAAAATTCCAGATTCAGCAGGTGCATCCTGATTTCTTTTCTACGTTAAACCAGAAAGCCCAGCAAAAACTTACCCCGCTCGATTTAAAACTCTGTGCCTACCTTCATTTAAAGATGGATACAAAAAAAATTGCTCAGCTAATGCATATTGAAGCCAAAAGCGTGCGCATGAGCCGTTACCGGATAAAGCAAAAATTAGGTTTGGGTAAGGATGAGGATCTGAAACTGTTTTTACAGGAAATGAAATAATATGCTTCTCCCATTAATCAAGGTGGTTAACTGAGTTAAACTGTTTTTGTATTTCGGCCAATTTGCTTTCCTCTTTATCAATAAGCTGACGCATTTTCTGTTTTTTGTTCAGTAATTGCAGCTGTTTTGCCATCGCGCTATCGCGCACATGTGCTGTATTTGTTTTATCATGGCTTAGCTGTTGTAGGGCAATCTCCTGTCGGTCAGAAATTTCGAATTGCTTAAGTGCGTTATAATAGCTGATCGCTGCTTTCTTTAAGTCATTTCCATATTTTATGTCGTTTGTTTCCACCGCGTTTATCTTATTGATTACTGTATTAAAAGCCCTTTCTTTATCATCAACCGCCTGCAGAGCACATTTAAAATCGCCGTCAATAATACAACGAAGTTTTCTTTCGTTGGGTCCGTTTTTACCCACCATGATGTTAAACACAGCCCTTTCTGAGTTTGAAAGGACTTTATGTAGCTGAACTGCCTTTTTGGATTGATAAGAAATTAAACAAAAAACCAGCAGTGTAAAAAGGATGTTTCGCATAGCTTTTTTATTTTCTGTTCAGGTCTGTTATCAATAAAGGGTTATCCTTTTTTAGACTTTCAACCAGTTCCTCAACAGCTCCTATGGAGGGATTTTTTTTCAGTTCTTCTACCTCGGTATCGGTAATGCCCACCAACTGAAGAAAGCTAAGTTCGCCATGAGGAGTTTCAATTTTTCCCAGTTCCGGATCCAATGCAAATACAAAACCCGTTATCTGGGTATCGGTATTCAGTCTTATTGGTCCATTAGCCGGTATGAAGTGGTTTTCCTCCAACCATTTTCCACTTGTAAATACATACCTCGCTAAATTATTCATTACCTGGACGGCCCAGATAGGATCTTTTTCATCATCTTTAAATGGTGCTAACCTAAACGTAAATTCAAAGCCCCACTTGCTAAATTCTCCACCGGCTTTTTCTTCATCATAATAAAGTTCGCTCATACCATAGCTGATGATGTGACGGTGAAAGCGCTGGTGGTGGCTATCATATATGCTGGCGCCATCTATAGGGTCGGTTCCGCCCGCTACGTAATGGATGCCGCATAGCGGTGGATAATGCCTGGCTTCGGTTTTGCCATAAATTTTTTCCAGTTGATCATCTATCGCCTGCCATCCGGGGCTATCATCTGGGTTAAACTGTTGTTTATATTGTTCAGTAGTCATGATCAGGTTAATTAAGTTTAAAATGCTTTCAAAGATGCTGCCATTTTGCGAGTTGAGCTATCGCGTTTTCATATCGATACAGCGTTAGTAAGCTCAGTTAGAAAAATTGAACTTCCTTTCAAATACTTTTCCGATCAATGGGACAGGCTTTTCTAAACCATTATTGGCCGTTACCATACCCAACAGCATCAATACAAATGGAAGTAATAAAATGAGATAAAATACAAAGCCCAACGAGGGTATGATGGCCAGGATAATACTACTCAAGACACTTAATAAGACAGAAGTAATGATAATGCCAAGCGACTGCCCCAAATGGTAATTGGCCAATGCACTTTTATCTTTGGATTTTTTAAATTCCAGGTAAGAAATAATCCATCCGATGAGTGTAATATAGGCGACTACCGCAATTGTTTTCTGTTTCATAATTTGAATTTCTAGTAAATTGAACAATACAAAATTACCTCTGCCTTTATGTTTCATCAAGAAAAGAGAACCTACACTGCGACTACCAATTTTTAAAAAGCCGTCTACAAGGAGACTACAAAAGCCTTAAAAATGGCTGATTTTCGATTAATTGTCGTAATTCTGTTGTTGTAAATGTTTCTTTCTATTTTTGATTATGCAGCTACCACTGAAAAAATTACCGGTTATTTTACTTTGTCTTTTATTTTTTTTAAAAAGTGCAGAAGCGCAAAAGATCTATTTAGATTCGTTAAACCATTTGCTGGCGCAAAGCACTTCAAAAGAAGAAAAGGCAAATATATACTGCAAACTCGCCAAGGCTAATTTTGAAAAAAACCTTCCACTATCCTTTCAACAGGCAAGCGCGGCTATTAAAGTTGCAGCGGGGTTAAAAGACGGAAAAAGTAAAGCCATGGCCTATGCTACACTTGTACATTTATATGTATGGAAAAAAGATCTCAAAAGTGCTTATGCAAGTTTAGATAGTGCCCAACTTTATGCTCAAAGAACAAAAGACCGTATTGCATTGGGCTTTGTATGGTTTAGAAGTGGTTGGCTAGATCTGGTAAACGATGAGAATGATAAATCGGTACCCAAGCTGCTTAAAGCCCTGGATTTTTTTAAAGGCCAGCATGCAGATGATTACGAAAGTACCATATATCACTATCTGGCCAGTTTTTATGGCTACGGTAATGATCCGTTAAAGCAACAGAAATATGCCAGGTTATGTTACTCGAGCGCGATAAAAAGTAAACAGATTGATTTGTTAAACAATGCTTATTTTACCATTGGCCAAAGTTATTATGATCGTTTTAAGCAGGATACACTAAAACGTTATCTGCTTGATTCGGCTTTGTATACCTATAAAAAATCACTTAGGCTCTCAAAAGAACAGGAGGGACGTATGCTTACCTATAGCAATACCGCTGCATCTGCTTTAAATACGGCCAACGCCTATTTCCAGTATTACCCTGCTTCCTATCGTGATAGTGCCGAAAAATATGTTGATATCGCCATGGGAATTGCTGAAAAGACAAATTTACTTGAGGTTTTACTAAACTGCTATGGGTTAAGAAGCGAATATGCATTACGCGACGGAAACTATGATGAAGCAGAAAAACTACTTCTCACCGGATTGGATAAAATTTCGGGAGTAGTGGTAAAAATGCCACTAACACAGGCCAGGATATACCAGGGGCTCGCCAATATTACTGAAAAAAAAGGTAATCAGCAGGCAGCATTAAATTATTTAAAGCAGTATTTTAATTATTATAAAAAGGCTTTTGATGAAGAAAAAATAAACAGTACCGTTAGGATAGAGGCACAGTATCAATCTCAAAAAAATGAGCGGGAGATTGCTTATTTACAGCAGCAAGCCAGGTATACCAAAAAACTAAATGTTTTTTATATTATTTCGGGATTAACGGGGATTGCTGCATTGCTTTTATTGCTGATGTCTTACAATTATAAACTTAAAGCATCGATCAGGAAACAGGAATTGATTGATCAGGAGAAAAGGGCTGTTGAATTAAAAGCACAGTTAAAAGAAGCAGAGGCCATGCAGCTTCAAACCGAGCAGGTTTTGCTAAAAGAGCGCCAGGAGCGCCTGGAAAAGGAAGTATTGGCAGGAAATTTACAGATCGAAGAAAAAAACGAACTGCTGGAGCTTATACCGGAAAAGGTAAATCCTGAAAGCCATCTTTCGCTTGATGAGCAGATTAAACGGATTGTGAACCAACAGAAAAAGATGGATAAGGTATTTGAAGAACACAAGACAGATTTTATCGAAACCAATCCCGCTTTTTTTGAACGCTTGCAGGAAAAAGCAAACCATACCCTTACCCGGCTCGATCTTAAATACTGTTCATATATGCTGATGGGACTAAGCAATAAAGAGGTTTCTGTTCGTTTAGGTATTGAACCCAAAAGTGTTCGCATGAGCCGTTACCGCATTAAACAAAAGTTGGGTTTAGGTAAGGAGGAAGATTTGAATTTGTTTCTGCAGCAATTAGGGTAAGCGTCTGGTAGATTAATGATGGAAGGTCGGCAAGACGATATTTTGAAAAATGTTTTCCCGAAACCAAACCTATGGATCAGAATATTGATTGTATTTTTAAACACGATTAATAACCGCTAAAATTCGTTCTAACCGCTCCGCTACAGTGGTATCTCCTTCAATTTTCATAACCGGGCATTTTACACTTGCCAGCCAGGTTTCATGAATGCCAATATTCCGTCCTGTAAAGGAGCGGTCATCATATTTCGATGCCCAATCCATAAACTCCAGAAACAATTTGTGCCGCTGCGGATCGTCATAGATATCATTCCCATATCGTTTTATTTCCCTTTTAACCAGGCGTTCCATTCTGATCTCTTTAGGCAGGTAAAGGAAAACCGCAAGGTTGAACATCTGTTTCCATTCATCCCCCCAGCTTACCAGCGAGCCACCTACAATATAGCTTTCCGTTTGGTTCAGCTCATTTTTGAGCATCTGGTTCCGCAATTTGGGATCTCTTTTTACCGTATAGGGAACAGCAGATTTTTCCCAGAAGAAACGATCAGTATCAAAATAGGGGATATTTAATCTGGCAGATAAAGCTTCGCCCAGTGTTGTCGTGCCTGCACAGGATGCACCAAGGATATGGATTTTCATGATGCAAAGATATTGCAAAATGTCTCATTGAAATTTAAAATTCATAGCCGATAAATTTTTATCTATAGTCTGCATGTCTTTACCTATCTGGCGTAAGATGTGTACTCAGTTGGTACAAAGCCTGGCTTGTGCTTTTGTTAAGCTTATTGATTGTTCAATATTGGACGAAAAGTAAAATGCCTAAATATCTTTTGATTACGGGAATAACCATGCCGCTATATCTGCTATTAGAAATCCCTCCTTATCGAAGCCAAGCAATAGTAAGCGTAGTTTTTACTGCATTTCTTTGAAAATCATTTAAATAGCTGATGCTGCTCACATTTTTAACATGGATTTTTTTCAAAATTTATGCTTAATAAATAGCGCACGATATGAAAAAAATCCTGGTACCCGTTGATTTCTCTCCGACAGCAGAGAATGCAGCAAATTATGCAACTGACCTGGCCTACAATATTGGGGCAAGGTTAGAACTAATCCATGTTTTTCAGCTTCCTATCGTACCACCCTTAGCAGCGTCGATGGTTTGGCCATCTGAAGAATACAGCCAAATGGAAGACGATGCTAAAAAAGCCCTGGAGAAATTGCTTCATAAGATTGAAAAGAGATACGAAGCTGCCTACAAGGATTACAGCCTTAAACCAGAAGTGTATTCGAAACTGGTTTATGGCGAAGTGGATGATGAGGTTGGTAAGGTTTTTACTGAATGTAAAATGAATCTCGTTGTAATCGGCTTGAACAGTGCAAGTAAGCTCTCCAAAATTGTGGTCGGTAGTAATGCCAGAAAAATGATTGAGCGCGAAATACCGCTTTTACTCATACCTGGTGGTTATCAGTTTAAGAAACTAAAAAAAATTGCCTTCGCTACCGATTTCAGTCATACCGATATCCCCGTTTTATGTTCACTTGCCGAATTTGCAAAACCTTTTAATGCTGATATACTCATCATGCATACCGGTCATCCAGCATCGGAACCGGCAGGTTACAAACAGAAAACAGAAGATTTTTTAAATCGGGTAGCCGATAGGGTCAACTATAAAAATATCTATCACAGGCATGTAAACAGCGAGCGGGTTAAAGATGGCCTCGACTGGATCGTGGAAAATGGTCAGATCGATATGCTGGTGATGGTACATCGGAAACAAGGATTTTTTTATCGCTTGTTCAATGGTAGCTATACATTAACCATGTCTGATCATATTCAGATCCCGCTCCTGGTTTTACCACCCGAACACCGCATTCCGATGTAAAGCCTGTTGATTTTCAGAAACTTAATTATGAAATCTATTCTAAACAAAAAAATATGTATCCTAAAACCATGAAAGCCGCGGTTGTCCACCAGTATGGGGGACCGCTGGCCATAGAAGAACTGCCAGTCAGACCGCTCAATCAATATGAGGTTCTGGTAAAAGTAATTTCATGCGGTGTATGCCATACTGACCTGCACGCCTGTAACGGGGACTGGCCGGTAAAATCGAAAATGCCGTTGGTACCTGGTCACGAAGCCATCGGTTTGGTAGCCGCAATGGGGCATGATGTTAAAACTGTTAAAGAAGGCGATGTAGTTGGCGTTCCGTGGTTGTACAGTGCCTGTGGTTGTTGCGAATTTTGCCTAACAGGTTGGGAAACATTATGCTACGAACAACAAAATGGCGGTTATAGTGTTGATGGTGGGTTCGCAGAATATGTAATCGCCGATTCCAGGTACGTTGCCCATTTTCCTTCGCACGTAAATTTTGCGGAAATGGCGCCGATTATCTGTGCAGGGGTTACCGTTTACAAAGGTTTAAAAGAAACTGAGGTGAAAGCAGGTGAATGGGTTGCCATATCAGGTATTGGCGGATTAGGCCATTTAGGCGTTCAGTATGCAAAAGCCATGGGGTTACAGGTTGCTGCGATTGATGTTTCAAACGATAAATTGGATCTGGCCAGAAAATTAGGTGCCGACATTGTGGTTAATGCACTTGAACAGGATCCAGGGGAATTCCTTAAAAAACAAACAGGGGGAATGCACGGCGTATTGGTTACAGCAGTATCGCCAATCGCTTTCAGCCAGGGGCTTTCCGCATTGCGCAGAAAAGGTACTTTGTCGCTAAACGGATTACCCCCGGGCAGTTTCGATCTTCCCATATTTGATACCGTATTAAACAGGATTACGATCAGGGGTTCTATTGTAGGAACGAGAAAAGACATGCAGGAAGCTATCGAATTCGCTGTGGATGGCAAGGTGAGGGCACAGATTAAATCCGCAAAACTGGAAGACATCAACGATGTGTTTGAACAGATGAAAATGGGAGAAATAGAGGGCAGGGTTGTTTTAGATATTTCAGGAGGCCAGTAGCAATAATTATTCAACATTAATTTTTCGAAAATGTTAGGAACATTAAAAGAAGAGGATATTGAAAAGCTCCTTAGAGAACAATATATAGGTCGTTTAGGCTGCCACGCCCATGGGGTGAGTTACATTGTGCCCATTAATTATGTGTACCGCAACGGTACAGTTTATGCCCATTCTGCTCCCGGACAAAAAATCAGGATGATGAGAAGCAACCCACAGGTCTGTTTCCAGATTGACCAGATCCGTGACACCTTCAACTGGAAAAGTGTAGTGTGCTGGGGCAAATTTGAAGAAATTACCGATACTTCAGAAAAGCAAAACGTTTTGCAGGGCATTATCCACCGGATGATGCCTTTAACCAATACATCATCAGAGCAGCCATCGCATGGCACAGGCAAAACAGATACGCATGATGAAGAAATGATTGTGTTCAAAATTGTACTGCACCTAAAAACGGGGAGATTTGAGGTTAATGACAGGAGTAATTGATCCGTTTAAAAGAATATCCTCAGCATTCGAATTTAGAACAGGATGTTTAAATAAAAAAAGCCCGAAATCTATCGATTTCAGGCTTTTTTATGATGCGGAGAGCGAGGGATTCGAACCCCCGGACCTGTTACAGTCAACAGTTTTCAAGACTGCCGCATTCGACCACTCTGCCAGCTCTCCGCTGCAAAAGTAGGAATTTGGCGTTAATCTCCAAACCTTTTCCGATCAAATATTTTAATTAATATTTTAAGTCTTGTTAATCATTTAGTTAGAATGCATAAAAAATAAAAGAGCATCCGTAAACGGCCGTTTAATGCCGTTAATCGTGACAATCGGTTACCTTTAACTTTAACTAAACTGCTTCTTTAGGATTAATTTTCTGTCGTTCAACAGATAAATATCCATTTCCTTCAATGGCGAAACAGATTAATCCGGCCAGTACCGAAATGGAAATCCAGAATTCAGAATAGGGTTTAAAAATTCCACCAGAGATATTGATGAAGAATACGGCACCAATCAGTATCGGTAAGTTTATCAGGCAGAATGTGCGGGTGTACGTACCCAGTGTGATGGCCAAACCACCGATAATATGTAAAACAATAATAAGGTGCGCCAGCAGGCTGATGCTGATTGCCGTACCAAGAAAAGCACCTCTCATTAAATTGCTAAAAGCTTGCATATTGATATAAAAATCAATGCCTTTCCACATTAACACGAGGCCTAATAAGATTCTGAAAAAATCAAGCCATTTTGGGTGGTGGTGATCGCCCCAGTTTTCGATTTTCTTAAGCATTTTCATAGCTTCTATATTTTGGTTATTACAATTTACACATAATAAATATTAATAACAATACGTAGCTAATGATTTGAAATTGAGGAGACTTTTGCCTATTTGAGCGGGATGTTGACAAAGCGGTCATGATCTTAACTAAAATGTATGCGGAAAAGATTACTTGGCAGATTTCTCCGTTCCGCTTCAGCCGAAAATCACGTTGATTTATCCTCTTTTCTTCTCTGCTATTTTACTGTTAACATAGTCAGTAGGCGACAGGCCAAATTGTTTTGCAAAATTCCTTCCAAAATGTGATTGTGAACTATAACCCACCAACTCCGAGATTTCGTAAATTTTCAATAATCCCTCATTTAAAAGCTCGGCAGCTTTTTTTAACCTTGCTAAATTGATCAGTTCATTCGGACTTAAATTAGAAATGGATTTTATTTTCCGGTAAAGCGTTGGCCGGCTCATGTTCATCTTTTCTGCCAGATGCTCCACGTCAAGATCCTGATTGCTGATGTTTTGGTTAATGGTATCCTGTAATTTTTCTAAAAATAGCTCATCTGCCTTAGAATAGGCCATGCTTTTCAGGTGGAGGAGGGGAGAATTGGAGAAATATTCTTTGATCTTGTTTCTGTTTTTAAGCAGACTGGAAATCTGCACCTGTAGGAATTCTGGTGAAAAGGGCTTCTCTACATAGGCATCGGCACCCAGTTCTAAGCCCTCAATTTTGGATTGCAGCGAATTTTTTGCAGTCAGCAAGATCACAGGGATATGGCTGAACTCCATAGTCGATTTTACTTTGGCACAAAATTCAAAACCGTCCATTTCGGGCATCATCACATCGCTAATAATGAGTTGGACAATTTCACTTTGTAGTATAGCAAAGGCCTCTTTACCGTTTTTGGCTTGTAATACACGATATTTTTCTTCCAGATCATCCGAAATGAAATCAAGGATATCTTCGTTATCGTCAACCAATAACACCACAGCCCTGTCTTCATCAATATCTTTAATGGTAAACCCAGTTACAATTTCTTCCATTTTCCGTTCAGGTTAAATTCTATCCGTTGATGGATCGGCAGCGCTAATACAAAGATATTAAAATCATCCTCTTTAAAATCCAAATAAAGTTCCCCTCTGTGCAGTTGCGCAAGCGATTTTGATATCGATAGGCCTATTCCTGTCCCTGCCTTTATCGCTGTTTCTTTGCCCCTGAAAAAAGGTTCAAATATCTTGTCCTTAATTTCTATAGGAATCCTGTTCCCGTCATTTTTAACCTTCACCATAAACTGACCGCCTTCCGGTAAAGATAAATTGATCTCCACAGTATTTATTCCATATTTAAGCGCGTTGCTGACCAGATTGCTGATTATTTTATAAAAAGCTTCAATATCGATATACGCATGAAGGTTTTGCTCTGGTAAATGAAGGTTATATATAATGTTTTGCTGTTCTGCAGCTGGCTGGAACTGTAGAAATATATCTTTTAAAATTTCAGAAATGTCGGCTTTTACAAAGTTTAACGAAAATTCGCTGGTTTCCGTCTTTCTGAAATTCAATAATTGGTTGGTTAACTTGAGCAATCGATCAGTATTCCGGGCCATAATCCGCAAATTCTTTTCTATCGCAGGTATGGCATTTGCCTGTTTAATCAGTTTCTCCATCGGCCCGATGATCAACGTGAGCGGCGTTCTGATTTCATGAGCAACGTTGGTAAAAAATTCAATCTTGGCCTGGTAAATTTCCTTCTGTTTTTCATGCTCAAAAACTTCCATCCGCCTGCTGTTTTTTAATGCAATTTTCTGATGGTAACTTCTTATCAGGAAGAAAATAATTCCGCCTGTGGCGATCAGGTAAATTAAATAGGCAAGGGGACTGAAGTAAAAAGGAGGATATATTTTAATCAGCAGTTTAGTATTTTTGGTACTCCAACTGTTGCTTCCTTCAACGAGTGCTTTTACCTCAAAAATGTAATTGCCAGGCGCAAGTTTTGTAAAATAAACTTTCCTGTTGGTTTTTAGATATTCCCAGTTTTTATAAAGCCCCGTCATTTTATAAGCGTACTCGGTCATTTCGGGCGATAGGTAGCTTAAAGCCGCAAAATCGATGCTGAAAGAGGATTGATTATGATTAAGTTCGACAGTATCGGCATAAACGATGGATTTATTGTCGAGCGGATCTTTCACGTTAGGACTCATTTCTGAACCGTTGATCTGAAATCCGGTCAAAAATATGGGTGGCGCGTACGTTGACGTCTTTAAATTGGCTGGATTAAAACTGACCAACCCTTTTACACCACCGAAATAGATTTGGCCACTTTCATCCTGATAGGCAGAACTGTAATTAAACTGATCGGAAAGTAATCCGTTAGCTTTTGAATAGGTTTTACTTAAGGCTGTAGCGGGATCAAAATGGATAAGCCCCCTGGTACTGCTAATCCAGAACTTGTTCAAGGCATCTTCCTCAATGCGGAACAGGTAATTGCTGGGAAAACCATTTTTTACTCCATAGCGCTTAAATTGATGTTTCTGCCGGTCGAACCTGCAAAGTCCTCCGCCATCTGTAGTTACCCAAATATGCTTTTGGCTATCTTCAAAAATACTATTTACGGAGTTATGGCTTAAACTCTTTGCATCCTTTGGGATATTACGGTAATTTACATAACCTGGTTTGGATAAATTAAATTGAAATACACCATCGTTGAAGCTACCTGCCCAAATGTTGCCCTGGCTATCTTCCATAACTGAATAATAAAAAATGAAAGGCAGTCCGGTAATAGGGTCAAAATCATCTCTTTTACGGTTGTATCGGTAAATGCCATTAATGGTCCCGACCAATATTTCGCCCGATCGCGTTTTGCAAAAAGTAACGATAAAATTGGTACGCAGAGCGTTTCCTACACCGGCCTGGTAGTGTTTAATCACCTTTTCTGTTTTCAGGTCTAAAAGATCTAATCCATGTTCAAAAGTACCGATCCAGAGTCTGTCGCCATCAACCAGTAAGCCATGGATATTGGAATAAGCAATGCTTCCTGGTTTTCCATCTGGCAAAAAATGTTTAAAGATACCTGTTTTTACATGGAGCTTATTCAGGCCGGCATCTTCCGTACCGATCCATAAATTACCTGCTCCATCTTTTTTAATTTCCCTTACATCACTTCCGCTGATTGAATTGGTGCCATTTTGCGGAAAGTATTTGGTAAACAATGAAGTATGGCTTGAGTAATAATTTACTCCTCCAAAGTAGGTGCCGGCCCAAACGCCACCTTCACGATCGATGCAAATGGTATAAACCGCATTATCGCTTAAAGAATAATCATTATTGTACTGCTTTTTGAGGTGGATAATTGCTCCGCTCTCGTCATTATAAATGTAAATGCCAGATTCTGTGGCAATCCAAAACTCGTGTGGACTTGCCTTTTTTATGTCGCGGACGAAAATTGGCGTTTTGTCGTCGTTTAACTTTAGTATGTTTTTTGATGTTAAGGTAACAGGGTTGAAAAGTTTAACCCCTTGATTGGTAGTGCCGACCAATAGATTTCCGTTTTCAGTTTCTGCAATCCTGGATACCCACCCGTATTCTGCTTTGGCATTTTTTCCATTGATGTTGAACTGCTGAAAATTATTTTTTTCGGGAATGTATTTTTCCAGCGTTCCCTTTCCGGTACTGATCCATACACTGCCATCTTTTAAAACTGTAACCAGCGAGGCATCAAATGGTGCGTTATGTGCAAATGCCTTTATTTTCTTGCTATGCTTTTGATATAAGTATATTTTGAATGAAGACAGAATCCATAAATTTCCATGTTGATCGCTTGCCAAATCGATAATCCGCATCCCTTTAGTGCCTTTAATCATGGTGAAGCTTTCTTTGGCAGGATTGTATTGGTATACACCATTATTTGTACCTACCCAAAGGGTCTGTTGCTGATCGTGGTGGAGCGCATAAATCAGATCGTTGCCCAAACTGCCTGCCTGATCCTGATCGTGGCGATAAGTTTTAAAAGCATAACCGTCAAATCGGTTCAGGCCATCTTTTGTGCCAAGCCACATAAAGCCGTTCCCGTCCTGCACGCTGCAAAAGGCCGTATTGTTAGAAAGTCCGTTCTCTACCTGGTAATGCCTGAAATAGTATGGCTGCGCCAAAAGTAGCTTGGCCGAAAACAAAAGATATAAAAGGATGATGAGTTTTTTCAAGAGATCCCTGGTCAGTAGCGCCAAATATATTAAAGAATTGTTTCGCTTTCAGGTTAATTTGCATTTGAGCTGATATGTATTAAGGTTGAGACGGACGAGTTTAATGCGTTAACGCCTCTTCCAGTTGTTTAATTAAGATTTCTCTGTTCATGGGGAAACCTGCTTTTGATAGTTCATAGCTTCCATCCCTTTTAATGATTACATAAGTTGGGAAACCATCGCCCTTCACTTTTTGCATGATATCTTTTGTCAATTTTAAATTGGCAAGAATATGAAAGCCCTCCATATTGAAATACGGAATAAGTTTTTTCCAGTCAGCTTCATTACTTTGATCATGATTGGCAATGTATAGGTAATCAATACCTCTGCCTTTAAAATGGTCTTTTATGGCCTGTCCGTTGGTTTCGATTTCTGATCTGCAGGGGCCGCACCAGGTTCCCCACATATCCAGTAACATTGTTTTGCCTTTATAGGCTGCCAAAATCTCTTCGAAAGTATTGAGGTCTGATCCGTTGTTTTTCGCAATGATCATTTTGTCATTCAAAGGCTTTTGTTCTCTAATCAAATAAGCTTCAACATAAGGTTTGATCCAGTTAATATATCTGCTTTTTGGGAAGCGGTATTTAAAACGTTCGAAAATCTGTGGAACATTTTTATAATAGGCTTCATTGATCGCATCATCAAATAAGGTCATGTAGAGTATCTCTGCCGATTGCCCTGAAAAGTACTTATTGATTATTTTTTCCTTAAGAAGATTTGTGGAATCATCAGAATAGGCAATCATACCCTCTTTCTGATCCATATTGTACCATTCAGGAAAAAAATTTTCAGGTTCAATGGACGCCATCATCCATAGTTTTTCTTTTTTACGTAATAAAAACTCTTGGATCAAGCGCAGGTAGTTCGGAGTATAAACAGCCTGTTCATTATTGATTGATTTTTCATCGATGAGACTGTCTTGTATTTTTTCCCAACCTGACTTGGTGCCTTTGATGTAGCTATCCTGAATTTTGAATTTATTATTCTCTTTAAATGAAAAATAGGTTTTCGCGGCGAAATACTTTTGGTTTAATTGCCAGTCTGAAATAAATCTTTTGGTTGGTTTATACTTTCTGACATAATTATCGAAGTTTTGCTGCTGTTTAATTTCTTCTTTTTTGATGGCGCTAATTACCCGTACAGGCGTTGTATCGCCATAAAACTCATGCACATCAAATGGTTTTTTGATCAGTGCAATTAAAGGTTGATTATTTTCTGCACCACTTCCAATAACGGTGATTCCAAAATCGGGACGGTCAAAATCTACCCTTATGTTTAAATGGTTTCCTGGTTCAATATATAAATTATAAAATAAATATTCTCTGTCAGTTCTGCCCAAACACCGAAGATCAAAAAAACCTGCTCTCTTTAGGTCAAGGCTTAAACAGCCTGATTTTTTCTTATTCAATTTTACCTCCATCGCTGTGGATTCCGCAAACTCGTTTTCAAAGATTTGCCTTGTATCCAACAATGAAAATTCTTCTGCTTTCGAGTTTGCAAGGCTTACAGTAAGGGTAGTTTTTTGTGCAAAACCAATCGTGGCCCACAATATGAATAGGGAGCATAATAAAGATTTTTTCATCTAAGCGTTATTAAAGAGATGATTCAAATCTATCTAATAACTTGTTTGTAAACAATGAAATTTTTTATTTTAACTGATGTTTGTCAATGAAATTTTTTAATTTTTATTTAGGATAGCCCGAAAAACAGCGAAGCGACCAATTTTATAGCCCTGAAAACTATTTATTGTCAATTTTAAACTTAGTTAACGACTTGCGTTCCCTTTAAGAGATTGGGGTCCGATCTAAATTGGTACTACTATTTTTTGTTGAAAAAAACCTGCTGTCCCTAACCGAAACCAACTAGACCCCATCATTTCCAAAAAAATAGTCTCACCTGAGATAACGAGTGGTTTGATCTCCTATAATACGAATCCAAAGCTTAAACGTTTTAGCAAATGATCATTCTCGGATTTTTCCAATCTCGCAAATCGAGACAAAATGAAGAAAGATTGATACAAATGTATATCCCTCTTGAAAGCTAAAAACCGAATCTTTGAAAAGAATTAATTGGAACTAAAACCATTTACTTCCAGTAATAACCAAATCTCTAACCAAATATGAAAAGAAGTTTATTCTCCCGTGACGGCTTTTTAAGCCCGGATTGGTACTTGCTTCAAAAGATGTTTTTGAAAAGCAAAATCCGTTCTGCTATTTTAACCTCGATTACCTTACTCTTATTTTCATTTCAGCTTATTGCGCAGGAACAAAGTACCGTTACCGGTACCGTGACCGACGAAAAAGGCGAAACAGTTGTAGGTGCCAGTATTAAAATTAAGGGCACAAGCACGGGGGCAACAACAGATGCGGACGGAAAATTTAAAATTCAGGTTGCCGATAAAAATGCGACCCTGATTTTTATCTATGTAGGTTATGTTAACCAGGAAATTGCTCTTGCAGGGCGATCGCAGGTTAATGTTAAACTTAAACCTTCCAACAACGATCTTTCAGAAGTGGTGGTAGTGGGCTATAACACACAGAAAAAGGAAGCCATAACAGGGGCCATTTCTTCCATCAGCAGTAAAGACCTGGAAAAAGTACATGGTGGCTCAACCGTGAGTACGGGCCTTGCCGGTAAACTGCCTGGTGTATCGTTCAGGATGCCTGATGGCAGACCGGGGTCAAGTGCCAACATCCAGATCCGTAACATGGGCAACCCCTTATATGTTATAGATGGGATTCAGCAGGATGCGGGTCAGTTTAATAACATTTCGCCCAATGATATCGAAACCATTAGTGTGCTAAAAGATGCTTCAGCCGCTATTTATGGTAGCCGGGCTGCTAACGGGGTAATTTTAGTAACGACCAAGAGGGGTAAAAACAGTACACGTAATACCTTTAGTGTTGATGCTTATACCGGATGGCAGAACTGGGTACGTTTCCCTGAAACGACTGATGCCTACCAATGGATGTTGGGAAAGGCTACCGCAGAATTGAATCAAAACGGCAAAACTGATATTACCCAGGCCGAACTGGATAAATGGAAAGCCGGAACAGAATATGGTTACCAGAGCCAGAACTGGAAAGATATCATTATTGCACCCAATGCCCCACAGTCATCCATTAATTTAAGTGCTTCCGGTGGCAGCGACAAGGTAAATTATTATTTTTCTGGCACACACCTAGACCAGAAAGGAGTATACGGAAAGGCAAGGGAATTCGATTTTAACCGAACCAATATCCAAAGTAATATTGAAGCTAAAATAACCGACCGTTTTAAAGTGGGGATGCTTATTAATGGCCGTATTGAAAGCCGCGATCAGCCAGGCGTACCGGGTGGAGATGATTACTGGGCCGCCCGTTTTGCTTTATTGAGAAACAGGCCGACAGAGCAGGCTTATGCCAATGGCAATCCTGATTATCCGAACGATATTGGGCATAATACCGAACAGTTCGCCGTGCAGAGTAAAGCCTTAAGCGGATACTGGAAGTCAGACTGGAGGGTTTTACAGACCAATTTATCAGCCAGTTATGATACCCCTATCAAAGGATTGGAAATTAAAGGTTTGTATTCTTATTATATTGCCGATAACGTAATCAATGGTCATGAGTATACCTACAACGTATATAGTTACCACCCTGAAACTGGTGTTTATGAAGAAAAAGTAGGAAGCTCTAATCCTTACCGGGAACGCAGGAACGAAAAGATATACACCAATACTTATCAGTTGCAGGCCAACTATAACCGCACTTTTGGCAAACATACTGTTGGTGGTGTTTTAGTAGCGGAGCGTTTAGATCGTTTTAGGACTTATACTTTCCAGCATGCAGTACCACAAACCAATATTTTGCCTGTTTTGCAGTTTGCAGATATGGACGGGCAGGACTTCGCCGATATTCAGGAGGAAGAAGCCCGTATCGGATATGTAGCCAGGTTAAACTATAACTATGACAATAAATATTACCTGGAACTTTCAGGCCGTAGAGATGCCTCGTGGAAGTTTGCACCCGACAGACGTGTAGGTTATTTCCCTTCCGCATCCATTGGTTGGAGAATTACCCAGGAAAAATTTATGAAGTCGCTTTTAGGTGAAAGCACCATTTTAAATGATCTGAAACTTCGGGCTTCGTATGGCGTACTGGGAGATGACGATCTGGGTATCGATCCTTTTGCCTACATCCCTGGATACCGCTATAATCAAGGTTCTGTGATTTTGGATGGAAAGAATATCACCACTTCAAGGGACAAGGGTCCCGTTATCAATAATCTTACCTGGTTCGAGAGCAAGATTACTGATATCGGTCTGGACTTTGTGATGTTCAATAGCAAGCTTTCAGGAACAGCTGACTATTTTTACAGAAAACGTACCGGATTGCCGGCCATTAAAAATGATGTAGTGGTTCCGAGTGAACTGGGCTACGGTTTAAGCCCTGAAAACCTGGAAAGCGATGCGCAGTTCGGAGCCGAGTTTGCGTTAAATTACCGGGATAAAATCGGAGAATTCAACTACAACGTGGGTGGAAATATCTCCATCAGCCGGAGAAAATTTTTAGATCAGTATAAGCCACGTTATGGCAATTCATGGGATCAATACAGAAATATCAGGAACCAACGATACACTGATATTTTTTGGGGATATGAAGTAACCGGACAATTTCAGAACATTGACGAGATCAATAATTATAAAGTAAACATCGATGGACAGGGAAACCGCTCTTTATTGCCAGGCGATTTAATTTATAAGGACCAAAATGGTGACGGTGTAATCAATGACCTGGATCAAAGACCGATCGGATATACCACAACAGGCCAGCCGAACATCGGTTTTGGTTTTACCATCGGCGGTTCTTACAAAAACTTTGATTTTACAGCAGATTTTTCAGGCGGTGCCATGTACTCCTGGAACCAGAACTGGGAACAGCGCTGGGCATTTCAGAATACGGGTGCTTTATTGCAGAACTTCGCTGATGACAGCTGGCATCGTGCCAATCCATACGACCTGAACAGTGCATGGATCCCTGGGAAATACCCTGCATTGCGTTTTAATGACGCCGGGCACAGCAACTACAACAAAAATTCCACTTTCTGGCTGCATAATGTAAGGTATTTACGTGCCCGTACGCTTGAGGTAGGCTATACCATACCAAAAAGATGGGCCGAAAAAATCAAGATTCAAAATGCCAGGGTTTATGTAAACGGATACAACCTGTTTTCTATCGATAACCTGAGCGATTATGGTGTTGACCCCGAAATCGCAGATGATAACGGTTTACAGTATCCTCAGAACAAGTTTTTTAACATCGGACTTAAATTAACGCTGTAACATGAAAAAGACTAATCAAATGAAAAAAATTATATATGCATTTGCTGCCATTGCCTTTTTAAGTTTTGCGCAGTCGTGTAAAAAAGATTCAGCATTTTTAGATAAACAACCTACCAGTACGCTACCTATTGATGCGGTATGGAAAGACCCAAACCTGGTGCTAACGGTTGTTGGCGATCTTTACGATCGGTATCCGGATTACCAGACCATTGAAGCCTGGTGGACTTTCACCGATTTTGACGAGGGTTTTGCTTCGGCTAGCGGCGATTATTTTCGCCATCAGAATTTAGAGTACGGTTATGATGCCTGGAGGTATTGGGATATGGGCACTTATGGTTATATCCGCGACTTAAATATGTTTATTAAACGTGGGCAGGAATCTACCGCTTTGAAAGCAGAAGACCGCGACCGTTTCCTGGCCGAAGCTCGTTTTATCAGGGCTGGAGTATATTTCGAAATGGTAAAAAGAATGGGAGGTGTGCCGTTGATCACAACTGTTCTGGATTATGATTATAGTGGCGACCCAAGCTATCTTCAGTTTCCAAGGGCAAAAGAAACCGAAATTTATGATTTTGTGATTGCTGAATTGGAAGCCGTTAAAAATATATTGCCTGATGATGCGACCGTGCAGAGCAGGGCTACAAAAGCTGCTGCATTAGCCATGGAGTCTAGAGCAGCATTATATGCAGGTTCAATTGCCAAATACAGCAACTCGCAGTTAACGTTACCTGGCGGAGAGGTGGGCATATCATCAAGCCTGGCCAACGGTTATTTTACCAAAGCTTTAGCTGCGGCCAAAGAGATTATAGATGGTGGTAAATATTCGTTGTACAAAAAGAACCCTAATTTGTCAGAAAATTTTGCCGCGCTATTTACGGATAAAGGCAGCAATCCTGAAGTAATTTTCGCAAAAGATTTTAAGTTAAAAACCAATAAGGTTCATGGTTTTACCATTGATAATCAACCACGTTCTTCAGCCGAAGAAGCGCAGGGCGGGCGTTTAAACCCATCCTTAAATCTGGTACAGTCATTCGAAAAACTGGATAATACCTATGCATCCATGGCTTCGGTTGATGGAAATGGTAACCCGGTATACTATACCAGTATTACCGATATTTTTGCAGGCCGTGATGCACGTTTGGCTGGAACGGTGATTCTTCCGGGAACACAGTTTAAAGGCAAAACGGTTGATATCTGGGCGGGTTATCAATTGGCTAACGGAACAATCATTACCGGAGATAATTTCGGGCAGAGCAAAAGTGAGGTATTGCCAGATAATCCGGCATCTGTACAGGTAGTAGGAAGAGATGGCCCTGTTGATGGATTGGAATTCAGCGCACAATCTGGTTTTTATGTCCGCAAGTATCTGGATCCGGCAACAGGGTCAGGACAGATTGGTACCCGTAGTGATGTTTGGTGGATCCGCTACCGTTATGCGGAGGTGTTGTTAAATGCAGCTGAAGCCGCTTTTGAACTAGGTGATCCGACTACAGCTGCAAACTACATGAAACAGGTAAGAGACCGTGCTAATTTAACTACAGCTTTAACACCGGCACAAATCTCTTTCGACCGTATTGTACACGAGCGTAAAGTAGAGCTTGCTTTTGAAGGACATGAACTTTGGGACATGAAACGCTGGAGACTGGCTGATAAAGTTTGGAATGGCAGTAACATGTCGGCAGCCAATTTTATTAATGCTACAGATATAGGTAGCGCGACACGCACCAGTACGCAGGTATTTGGCTTGTGGCCCTACAAGTATTATAATCCTGGCAATGCCAACCATTTAAAATATATTTTTAAAGTAATCAAACCAAGCCGCGTAACGGCTGCACACCGGTTCCGCATCGGTAATTATTACTCTTCTATCGGGCAGGATGTGCTTAACGGAAACCCGAAAATTGTAAGAAACCCTAACCAATAAGCAGATATAGATATGAAAATTAGATTTTATTTCATGATGGGGGCACTTATTGCCGTACTTTTTGCTTCGTGTAAAAAAGATAATTATGATGCACCTGAAGCTGATTTTACCGGACGGATTGTATATAAAGGTGAACCGATTAGTGTTCAGTATGGTCAGGTGAATTTCGAACTCTGGCAGTCGGGTTTTGGTAACTACGCTGCCCTGAACGTGAATGTGAGCCAGGATGGGACCTATTCTGCCAAATTATTCAAAGGAGATTATAAACTTGTTTTTTCACCTAATCAGGGGCCTTTTTTATGGAAAAAGAATGCTGCTGGTAAACAGGATACCATTACGGTAAATATTAACGGCAATAAAACCATGGATATTGAGGTAATGCCTTACTACATGATCCGCGGGGCTACCCTCACCGCTACGGCAGGCAAAGTAAATGCTTTTTGCAAGCTCGAAAAAATCATTACCAATGCCGATGCTAAGGACATTGAAAATGTGTCGCTTTACATTAACAAAACACAGTTTGTAGATGGTAGCAATAACATTGCTGCCCAGCAGATTAGTGGTGCAGCCATTGCCGATCTTAATAACCTGAACATGAGTGTAACGATCCCAGGCATTACACCCACTCAAAATTATGTCTTTGCCAGAATAGGCGTTAAAATTGCCGGTGTTGACGATCTGATTTTTACACCGGTAAGCAAAATAAGTTTTTAATTCTTTTAATAGTATCGTCATTCCCGCGCAGGCGGGAATCTTAATGATAGTGTCATTCATTATGCTTTAAGATTCCTCATTGTTCTGGTAATGGCGATATCTTAAAAATCAATACCTTATCTCTAGTTAAACATTGCTAATGAAACATATTTACGCCCTTTTTTTCTGCTTTTCACTAAGTTTCATTAGCAAAGAAACATTGGGGAAACAATTAAATGATACCCTATACCTTGCTGATCCAACCATTTTCGCAGATAAAGGTAACTATTACTTATATGGCACCAGCAGTGACCAGGGATTTTTGGTTTATGTTTCAAAAGATCTCAAAACCTGGAAAAGAAAATCAGGAATTGATGGTTTTGCTTTAAAAAAGGGAGATTCCTTTGGCAACAAAGGTTTTTGGGCCCCGCAGGTTTTTAAAAGGAAAAATACTTATTATATGGCTTATACTGCTGATGAGCAGATTGCGGTTGCTTTGAGCAAGAGCCCATTAGGCCCGTTCAAACAGGAAACATTAAAAGCCATCTCTGGCACAGGGAAGCAGATCGACCCATTTGTATTTACCGATACAGATGGTAAAAATTACCTCTATCATGTTAAACTTGATCGTGGCAACCGGATTTTTGTAACCGAACTGAAGGCTGATTTTTCGGATATCATCCCGGAAACAGCACAGCCCTGTTTGACAGGAAC
Organism: Pedobacter suwonensis; assembly: GCF_044762335.1. Classification (GTDB taxonomy): domain Bacteria; phylum Bacteroidota; class Bacteroidia; order Sphingobacteriales; family Sphingobacteriaceae; genus Pedobacter. Next base: position 300,452 of record NZ_JBIWEB010000006.1, read on the forward strand.
TGAACCCTGGGAAAACACGGCTAAAACAGATTGGCCGGTAACCGAAGGACCAACAGTTCTTAAAAAGAACAACGTTTATTATCTCTTTTATTCGGCAAACGATTTCCGGAATCCTGATTATGCAGTGGGTTATGCCACTTCGAACTCACCCAAAGGACCATGGGTAAAATATGCAGGCAATCCGGTAATCAGTAAAAAATTACTGAAAATAAATGGTACCGGGCATGGCGATTTCTTTACCGATAAAAATGGAGCCTTACAGTATGTATTCCATACGCACCATAACAATCAAAAAGTATCGCCAAGAGCTACAGCTATTATCAAAGCTGTTTTTGTAAGCGATAAAAATGGTGGTTACCATCTGCAGATCGATCACGAAAGTTTTCGCTTTTTAATAGAAGGGATAAATTGATTTAATATAAATATTATAAAAAAAATAATTTTAAAAGATTACGACAATGCAGCAGCCTGAAAAAGACAGGCTTTAAGTTTTGAAAATGAATAAATTAAAAATAAAATTATGGTTTGCATTATGCCTTTTAGTGATTGGCGGATTAAATGCACAAACATTTACCAATCCCTTGCTTCCATCTGGCGCTGATCCTTATAGCTATTATAAAGATGGTTATTACTATTACACCCATACCACGGGTAACAGGATGGATCTTTGGAAAACCAAAACCTTAGCCGGTTTAAATGACGCAGAGCGTAAAACCATTTGGAAAGCACCGGCCGGAACCATGTACAGTAAAGAAATCTGGGCGCCTGAAGTGATGTTTTTAAGGGGCAAGTGGTATGCCTATTTTGCTGCGGATGATGGCAGAAACGAAAACCACCGCATGTATGTGTTAGAGAATGCTTCAGCCGATCCAATGAAAGGAGAATGGATATTTAAAGGAAAAATTAGCGACCCCACCGATAAGTGGGCCATTGACGGCGATGTGATTGATTTTAAAGACCAGTTGTATATGATCTGGTCGGGATGGGAGGGAGATAAAAATGGTAAACAGGAGATTTTCATTGCCAGGCTTAAAAACCCCTGGACGGTAGACGGGCAACGTGTAAAAATTTCAACCCCAAAATTCGACTGGGAAAAAAACGGTGATTTAGGCGGAGGAGAACATGTTGATGTAAACGAAGGGCCACAGTTTTTGGTACATGGAGGCAAAATCTTCATCATTTACTCGGCCAGTGGTTGCTGGACCGATTTTTATGCACTAGGCATGTTATCTGCTTCTGCAAAAAGTAACCTGCTTGATCCTGCTTCCTGGACAAAATTTACTAAACCTGTTTTTCAGCAGTCGCCCAAAGACGGCGTTTATGCACCAGGTCATAATTCATTTTTTAAATCGCCTGATGGCAAAGAAGACTGGATCCTATATCACGCCAATGATAAACCGGGCCAGGGTTGCGGAGGTTTCCGTTCACCCCGGGCCCAAAAGTTCTCCTGGAATAGCGACGGGACACCAAATTTTGGTACGCCAGTAAAAGCAGGAGCGCGCTTAGCATCGCCATCAAACTAAAACAAAAACTAATCAGATAATACCGATATGAATTTAAAAAACTATGCGCTATTTGCCGCATTAAGCCTGATCGTCAGCACTGGCTTTGCGCAAAAAACAAAAAAAAGCACCGAAGCTGCAAAAGTCTGGCCTGTAGAAAAGGCGAATGCCTGGTACAAAGAACATCAGTGGCTAACAGGTGCAAACTATATTCCTTCCAATGCCATTAACCAGTTAGAAATGTGGCAGGCTGATACCTTTTCGCCCGAACTGATTGATAAAGAACTGGGCTGGGCCGAAGGCATCGGCTTTAATACCTTACGTGTTTTCTTGTTCAGCAAAGCCTGGAGCCAGGATCCCGAGGGTTTTAAAAAGAGAATTGATCAGTTTTTAACCATCACTCAAAAACATGGTATTAAACCGATGTTTGTTTTTTTTGATGATTGCTGGAATAAAACTTCGGCTATTGGCAAACAGCCTGCACCAAAAACAGGCATCCATAATTCAGGTTGGTTACAGGATCCTGGCGATCCGGCTTTTAAAGAAGAGGCCAATTTTCCTGAACTTGAAAAATATGTTAAGGATGTGCTAAGCCATTTTGCCCATGATAAAAGGATTTTGCTCTGGGATTTATATAATGAACCTGGTAATAGTGGAAAGCTGGAGGCCTCAATCCCTTTACTAACTAAAACCATCGGCTGGGCAAGAGCTGTCAATCCTGATCAGCCTATTTCCATCGGATTGTGGAGCTGGGGTTTTGAAAAGCTTAATGAGATACAGCTGACCAATTCAGATATTGTAACTTACCATAACTACGAGGTACCGGAATGGCACCAAAGAACCATTGATCTGTTAAAAGCCAGCGGTAGGCCATTAATTTGTACTGAATATATGGCCCGAACGCGCAACAGCCGTTTCGCTAACATTTTACCGATGCTAAAAGAAGAAAATGTTGGTGCAATAAACTGGGGTTTTGCTGCGGGTAAAACTAATACCAAATATGCCTGGGATACACCGCTTGCAGACGGATCTGAACCGATTGAATGGTTTCATGAAATCTTTCAGCCTGATGGTACCCCTTATCGCCAGGATGAAGTTAACCTGATTAAAAAACTGAATAACAAATAAATAAGTGTCAGTTTGAGGTATAACTTATTTTGTAAAATCCAAATAGATGACAGGAGGTATTCATGGAGATAAATCGCTTTAAAGTATCGTCATTGCGAGGTACGAAGCAATGACGACCTTTCTAAAGGAACCTGTGAATGGTATGATGCCTAAGGACACCTGTTTTTATTCCCTGCTCAAATTAACAACATTAGCCAACCTAAACACACAAATTGTAAACAAATGAATAAAAAAGTATCGCTTATTTTATCGCTGCTGGGGCTGTCGCTATCCCTTTCTGCGCAGCAGCAAAACAAGTCATGGTCGATGGTAAAAGGAAAAATCTCATCACCATGGGCACAGGAAGTTAATCCAAAAAATGTATTGCCAGAATATCCACGCCCTCAGCTGGAGCGTATGGGTAACTGGAAAAACCTAAATGGCATGTGGGATTATGCCATTTCCGAAAAATCGCAGCGCCCGGCCATTAACCAGGGGAAAATTTTAGTTCCGTTTGCTGTAGAATCTGCACTTTCCGGTGTGGGCAAAACGGTTGGTAAAGATAGCCTCTTATGGTATAAAACGGTATTCACGCTTCCGGCGAATATGAAAGGAAAAGAAATTCTACTTCACTTTGGAGCGGTTGACTGGAGAAGCACTGTAAGCATCAATGGCAAACAAGTAGGTAAACATGAAGGTGGTTTTGATCCTTTCAGCTTTAATATTACACCATTTTTGAATAAAAGTGGTAAACAGACCTTAACTGTAGAAGTTTGGGATCCAACTGACGATGGTCCTCAGCCAAGGGGAAAACAGGTTAAAAAACCAGAGGGGATCTGGTATACTCCCGTAACCGGAATCTGGCAGACCGTATGGATCGAAGCGGTAAACCGATCACATATCGATCACATTAAGGTGACTCCTGACATCGATCAGCAATCATTGGCTGTTACACCAATTTTAACAGGAGCTACCGCGGGCGATCAGGTAAAAGTTTCGGCTTGGGATGGGGCTACGGAAGTTGCCGAACAAACCGGTGATGGTAGCGGTACAATTACCTTAAAAATCGCTAATCCAAAACTTTGGAGTCCTAAAAGCCCGTTTTTATACGATTTAAAAGTAGAACTGCTTGCAAAAAACAAAAAGGTAGATGAGGTGAAAAGTTATTTCGCGATGCGTAAAAGCTCAATGGGTAAAGATCAGAACGGCATTCAGCGCATGTTATTGAATAACGAATTTGTTTTTCAGTATGGTCCGCTTGATCAGGGATGGTGGCCGGATGGCCTTTACACCGCGCCGACTGATGCTGCTTTGAAGTTTGATGTAGATAAAACCAAAGAAATGGGTTTTAATATGATCAGAAAACATATTAAGGTAGAACCGGCCCGTTGGTATTACTATTGCGATAAAGCCGGCATGTTGGTTTGGCAGGATATGCCTAGTGGTGATTTAGGTAATGGCTGGGAAAACCGTCCGGGTGTTTTAGACCACGGTTCGGATCAAAAAAGAACTCCTGAATCAGAAGGCTTTTACAAAAAAGAATGGAACGCCATTATCGATGCACTTTATAATGTACCTTCAATTGTAGTATGGACACCTTTTAACGAAGCCTGGGGCCAGTTTAAAACTGTAGAAATTGCCAAATGGACCAAGGAAAAAGATCCATCGAGACTGGTAAATACGGCCAGCGGCGGTAATTTCCATCCGGTAGGCGATATTATCGATCTGCATAACTATCCGCATCCGGCTATGCCAAGTCCTGATTATTTTGGAAAAGACTATGCCTTGGTGTTAGGTGAGTTTGGTGGTCTTGGTCTTCCTATTGATGGGCATGTGTGGCAACAGAAAAATAACTGGGGTTATCAAAGTTTCAAAAATAAAACTGATTTGTTTAACAAATACGCAGCCTTTACCAAACGTTTGGAGCAATTGATCCTACTAGGGCTTTCGGCCGGAGTTTACACCCAGACTACTGATGTGGAGGTAGAAACCAACGGATTAATGACCTATGATAGGAAAGACATTAAGTTTTCAGAAGCACAGATGAAAGCTCTGCACGGTAACTTATATCAGATTACCGTACCGGTGCAGAAATAAAATGCTGTAAAATCGTCATTTAGACTGTGTTGCACTTGGCTACCATTTACACATCTACTAGTGAGGTCGTCATTCTCGCGCATGCGGAATCTTAAAGCGCTTGCATTACGATTCCCAATCGAGTTGGGAATGACGATTTTTTTTACAAAGATCTATTAATAATAATGATGAGGAAAAAAATGAAGTTTTCGCGGTATGTAACCTTAGCAGTAATCGCTAAACTGCTCTTGATTATGAATATTTCATCGGCACAAACCGTTATAGAACCTGTAATTGCCGGAGATTTTGCCGATCCATCTATTATCCGGGTTAGCAACCAGTATTATGCCGTGGGCACTTCATCAGAGTGGGCACCTCATTTTCCAATTTATACCTCGAAAGATCTGTTAAACTGGAAACAGATAGGTTATGTTTTTGAACGGGCGCCAGAATGGACATCCGGTTCGTTTTGGGCACCGGAATACGATTATCATGATCAAACCTATTTTATATATTATACTGCCAGAAGGAAAAAGGATAATATATCGTGCATTGGAGTAGCCACTTCAAAATATCCCGACAGAGGCTTTGTCGATCAGGGTATCGTTGTCGATTATGGAAAAGAAGCTATTGATGCTTTTGTTTACCTGGATGGCTCCACACGTTACATTACCTTTAAAGCTTATGGTTTGGATAAGCGTCCCATAGAAATTTTAGCTTACAAGCTTGCTCAAAACGGCCTCAAAGTTGAAGGCAAGCCTTTCTCGTTAATTAAAGATGATGCTCATATCGGTTTGGAAGGGCAAAGCATCCTGAAAAAAGATGGTTATTATTATCTTTTTTATTCGGTAGGGAACTGCTGTGGTATACAATGCGATTATAATGTAAGGGTGGCCAGATCAACATCTTTTGCTGGACCATACGAATTTTATGCTGCCAACCCGCTCTTAATGGAAAATGAATATTGGAAATGTTCAGGGCATGGCACATTTGTTAAGGCAGCAGATGGAAAGGATTATTACCTCTACCATGCTTATAATAAAAAAACAAATGTTTTTTCAGGCAGACAGGGGATGCTGGCGCAATTAAGCTGGCCGCAGAGGGGTGGCTGGCCAATACTTAAAGAACAGTCAGGCCTAAAGCTTAACCAGGATTTAAAAATAACATTTACCAAACCCGAACTTGATAAAAGATGGCAATGGGATTTCAGGAATTCATCGCCAACAATTAAACAACAAAACGGTCAGCTTCATTTATCAGGAGAGATGAAAAACAATAACGTTACCGGTATAGCATTAACCATTAGACCTGTATCGGCAACATTTGAAGCAACCACAGCAGTTACCAATAGCACTAGTGCTTTAAAAGGTTTAGTATATTATGGTGATGCTGGGTCGGCCATGGGCATTGGTATAGCTGGAGATGAAATCGTATCCTGGAAAGTCGAAAATAAAATCAAAACAATACTTTCTAAGCGTAAAGTACCAGCAAGAACACCTGTGGAACTTAAAATGAAAACGGCTGATGATTTAAGTGTAATGGTGTTTTTTAAGCAGGAAAACCAGGAATGGCAAAATATGCCAGCTAAGGAAAAAATGAGGGTTAACTTTTTACCACAATGGGATAGAAGCCCGCGTATTGGTATTCTTTTTAACGGACAGGTTAATCAAGATGCTGATTTTTCTTATTTTGAATTAAAATATTGATCTCTGTGCTGTAGGATATTACCACCTGACGAATATTTAATTTCTATAAAAGAGAAAAATTGTTATTATCTAGTCAGTCTAAATTCATTATAGCACATAATAACATTAAACCCAAGGAAAATAATAGCCTCGGAGCTCACCTTCAATTTATTGATATCGACACCTAAAATGGAAGAAATGAACAGTGTTGAAAACACGAGTACTGCACTAAGAAATATACTGATAAAGGCCGAACGTAGTAATAATGTAATCCTGAAGAGGTTTTTCTGAAAAAAATATTCAGGGCTTCTGATCATTTGCACCAGATTGACTATAATAAAAAAGCCAATGAGCAACATATAAACATTCATAAAGGGCGTTGCACTATCCCATTCCAATAGGGTAAAATAACCTTTTGAAGTGAAGTAATAAATAAGGGCGAGGCAGATCAGTGCTTTAAAAATTACCCAGAATTTTTTATTCGACAGTAAAAGATATAGTTTAGGGTATTTCGAGGAGCTGATGAAGTTAGCAATTGCCAATAATTTAGCAGATGGGGGTACAAAAGGATTAAATATGCCTAACAGTATTAACATGATGGTACTTGTAAACTGAAAAACAGCGTCACCGATTAACCGATCCATTTTTTCCTCATCAAGAACGGTATCGTTTGAATAGGTAAAAATTGATAACGAAATTAATATGATAACTACAAGGTGAAATATTACACCAGCATAATTGCCCAAACTAAGTTTGTTTAAATGCCGCCCTTCGGTATTTGGTGATTTGTTAGCTGAAGAGAATTTAGCGGAGATCGCTTTAAGTGAATTTGCAGTACCTCTTGCCATCAAGGCAATGGCCAGTACAAAAACGCCAATACCAATAGCGAAACACGCTATACCAGCAGCCTCAAAGCTGTATAGCCCTAGGAGAAAAACAACTATTCCAATGCTAAGCGCTACATTTTTATACCTGAGTTTAGTAAAACCATGCAGGTGGAGCAAAAGTGTATAAAACAGTCCGAATGCAGCACCAACTGCAATAGCCATTAATAGTTTGCCTGTGATGTTTTCGAGCATGATTAGAAAAGACTGTTAGCAAAAAGTCATTTATTTTGTACCGGTAAGGCCATAGAAAGGATAGGGAAAGGTTTTCCTGCTCCATCCACTTCACTTCGTTCAAAGGTTGTGAAACCAAGTTTTTTATAAAAACCTACTGCTTGTTCATTCTGCTCATTTACATCTACCATATAAACATGATGTGCCTTTCTGGCAAAATCAATCAGTCTTTTGCCAAATCCTTTACCTCTTGCATCAGGGTGGATAAAAAGCATTTGGATCGATTCACCATTAATGCCTATAAAACCCATCATCTTTTCCTCAACCTCGATAGCATATAACTGTACCTGATCAAAATATTCATTTAAAATCAACGAACGGTAGGTGATAATGTCTTTTTCAGAAAGAAAATGGTGTGTGGCCCTTACCGAGCTTTCCCAAACCGCAATCAGTTTTCCATAATCCTTTCCACTGGCAGCTAAAATTCTTGCTTCTTTCATTCCATGTGAATCGTTTAATCTCCAATACTTTGGAAAGTAGTTTCTAAACGTAAAATTTACTGAAAAGTTTGCTTTCGATGATAAGGTCGTTTGTTTTGTATCCGGAGCTTAGCAGATTTATGTGATTAAGTCGATCGAAAAATATGGAATAGTAAAAGCCTTAAGTTTTTTACGGTTAAGTTAGTCAGGAATTTTTGTCATGGCATCAACTCCATCTTCCATTTTACATCATCCATCTTCCGTTACTTATTCCAGCTCACCACCTTAATTTCATCACCCACACAGATGGTCCCCGTTTGCTGATGCAGTAAATTCTGCCCGAACATGATTTTGTTCCCCATCTTGCGGTAGCTGGCCAGTGTTTTTAAGGGCTCCTGGCCCTTAAAACCCGTTTGCTGGTCTATTGTAATGAGTACACACCTTGAGCATGGTTTTACAGCCGAAAATAAAACCTCACCAATGTAAAAGTCCTTAAAACTATCCTCAACATGGGCCTCACCTCCGGTGAAAACAAAATTTGGCCGAAAACGGTCCATCAGAATAGGCTCTGGTAGTTTTCCATTCAGTTCATTAAGCGAAGATTGGCCGATGAGCAGGCAAGGGTAACCATCAGCAAAACTCACCACTTCATTATTTTGGGCATAATCCCGATCAACCAGTCGCTTTTCGGTTAACTGCATCTTTACCAATCTAACCTTAAAATTTATAAAATCAGAAAACCAATCACTTACCATTTTATTTACTTCAGTCGCAGTAACCACATCGTTCCAAATTTCAACTGAAATCTGCTCTCCGGTATCTTCATCCATGGAAAAGGATGTACTTAACCCAGGCAATGTTTTATGGGAAACGATTAATTTACCATTACAGATGTTCACTTGTAAAAGGGCCAGTTCTGCATGTTTCCTTTGGGTAATAAACATCCCTTTCTCATCAACAAGCATCCATCTTCTGTCATATTGTAAGCCCTTTTCTTCAAGTTTGGCTTCCTGTAAACTTAGGCCTCCCAGCGATTTTATAGGATAAATGTTGATTTCGGAAAGGAAAAATTGATTCATGCCTTAAAGATAAAAAACACATTCCGGATTTAGCTGTTTGCCCGAATTGAATTACCTCATGAACGAGACAACGGAGATGAACCAGATATTTATTACAAAGGCCCAAACTATTAAACTTAAAAAGCTTGTAATCACTTTTTGTCTATAGAGTAGATTTCGGATTTGTATTTGATTAAGCGGGCCAGCTCCAGCTAAAAAAAAGCGGAGCTTCCTGATCGAAAGCTCCGCTTACTCTGCTACTAAGTCTGTTGGAAATGCTTTTACCGTAATTCCAATCTATTGTTCATTAAATTAATGGGTCAGCATCCTGATTACGGGTATTTTGATCGGGAAAACTATTACGGTCAAAATGGTGGTGACGATAAAAGTTTGCCCGGTCTATCTCTACAATTTCATCTTCCAGTCGCAGTGCCGCGGGACTGCCTATCACACGGCGGATCTCATTCTCCATTTGAGGGGTAACCTCACCTATGATATATCTTGGCATTGCCCTAAACTGATCAAGGTGGATATCGGGTAAAACAACCTCTTTTTTATCTTCACCTAAATTTGCAAGGCCAATAGGGATCAATATCGCTTTTTCCTCCAAATCTTCGCCCATGTCAACAAGTTCTACAATAATATAACGAATTGCATTTTGCGCGGGATCGAATAGGAGATCACGGACCTTCCCAACCGAATCACCGGCTTCATTTCTTACCGGCCATCCTTTAATGTCGGCCTCGCCATCGCTTAATTGATAATTACTTTTTGAAAGTTCTTCTAAATTACTGTATACAATAGTTCCTGAATCCATAATTGCTTTTGTTTAAGGGGCTATTCATAACGTGCCCATTTTTACAACAGGTTTAACCAGCGGATGGTTTTTTAAAACTTATCAGGTAGTTTGTAAAAAAAGGGAAACGAACCAAGTATCACAAAGTCGAACTTGTTTATAAGTGTTTGTTGTCTAGTTTTTTATGTAAGTATAGCCAGATGTGGAAGTCCGTTAGATATTAATTGGAAAAAACAGTCAGCTATTGTAAAGTTTTACATCTATTTTGTATAATATTAAAATAGAATCAGAAGCTAATGAATATAACTGAATTTAAAAAGTTATTAGAAAAAGACAGTCCGGATGCCCACCTGTCAGTTCAGCTGCGGGCACTTTGGTACGATGCAAAGGGAGATTGGCATAAGGCCCATGATCAGGTTGATCAGTTAGGCGATTTGGCCTCTGCACGTATCCATGCATACCTGCATCGTAAAGAAGGCGATATCTGGAATGCGAATTACTGGTATGCTAAAGCTGGAGAGAAATTGCCGGCACTATCACTGGATCAGGAATGGGAAGCGCTGGTTCAGCGTTTTTTAGCGGTATAACCTAAATGAGCTAACCTAATGGCAAAGGACATTGGGTTAGCTTTAGAGATGTACTTAAAATGATATTATTTGCCTGGAAGCCACCCGGTCTTTTTATTTCGCAGGCATTTTAAATGAAGGTGGCAGTGAACTTTCATCCGCTGCCCAAAGCTTATTTGGGTGTTTGCCCATTACCAGCTCTAATTTGCCACCTTTCATTAAATCATCATGGGTAAACCACGATTTATTCCATACCGTACCATTCAGTTTAGCAGATTGAATGTATTTATTTTCAGGGGAATAGTTTATACAATTCAGCTCAAATTTTTTGTTGTTTCCAAGGTCCAGTTTAACATTGGCAAAAGTTGGGCTGCCAATCACGTACATAGGCAAGCCTGGGGTTATCGGGTAAAAGCCCATCTGCGAAAATACAACAAAAGATGTAAGGCCACCACCATCTTCATCACCAGGAATCCCCATTAAATCATTGCGAAACCACTGGGTTAATAAACTCCTTACCCGTTTTTGTGTTCTCCATGGCTGTCCGGCATAATTATACAGGTAAGGAATATGCATAGCAGGTTCATTACCCATAGAAAATTGACCAACATTGCCGGTATGGTCGGGTAACTGCGAATAAAAATCAAACCTGCTTTTTCCAAGCGGGGTGTTATACATTTTTTCCAGTTCATCAACAAAAGTCTGTTTACCACCCATCATATTCACCAGATCGCCGATATTGTGCAGCACATCCCAACGGTAGAGCCAGCCATTATTTTCACCATAAGTTTCTCTGGCACCAAGTCCGCCGGAAAAACGGTAATCCAGCGGTTTAATAAATCTACCTTCTGCATCCTTGGGGTGAAAAAACCTGGTTTCAGGATTAAAAACGGTGTGGTAGCTGGTACTTTTATCTAAAAAATGTTTTGCCTCTTCGGTTTTACCTAACTGCTGTGCTATATTGCCCAGGCACCATTCATCATAAACGGTACCCAGGGTTACCGCAATAGGTTGGCGTTTTTCAAATCCATGAACTTCTGCTGCGGTTTCTTTCTCACCCTCAGGTAAAGCGGGAAAATAGCCCTTATCTTTAAAAAACTGATCTAAAACACCTGCTTTTTTTGATGACCATGGGGCAAGGGTCTTTTCAGTAATTGCTGCTTTACAATACTGGTAGGCTTCTTCAAGATTAAAACTTCTCAAACCCTTGTTATAAGCATCAATTATTGTAGCCACGCCATGGTTGCTGTTCATCCTACGGCTATCGCCGGTTACTTCCGGAAAAGTTGGCATCCAGTGGTCGTTCATCTGTTGGGCCATTCGCAGATAAGAATTAATCATGTTGCCTTCCATTTTCGGCTCAATAATCACGCGAAGCGGATGTGTTGCGCGGTAGGTATCCCAAATCCAGTCGTCAGTAAAAAATGGCACACCATTATCGTTATGCACTTTTCCATCGAAGGCGCTAAAATATTTTCCATCTTCAGATAAGCTGATCATCCTTTCGTAGGTGCGGTAAAGGGAAGTGTAAAAGATCGTTTTGGCGGTTTCATCTGTACCCGTTACCTGGATTTTTCCAAGCGTGGCATTCCAGATATTTCTGCCTGTCTGCGCCACCTGGTCCAGGTTATAATCCCTGATTTCGCGACGCAGATTTTGCTTTGCCTGTTCTACGCTAATAAATGATATACCATAACGTGCCTTAATCTGCCGGGTTTGAGCAGGAAATTTTAAAATCAGATAAGCATCCCGGCCGGAAGTTGACTGTTGGCTTGAATTTAGGTTATCTCCACTGTGCGTACCCGATTCAACGGGTTTTGAATCAGTTTCCAAATAGAGGTAAACCCTGGTATTATTGTCCAGTTTCTGAAAACCACTTATCACATTTTGGCTTACTTTTAATTCGCCGTTTTTGGTGTTTAAAATCAGGTAAGGCGGAACACTTGTTTGCGAAAAATGGAGTGCATATATCCCTGATTGATGAGATGGAGCAAATTGTACATTGATCCCATGATCATCAAGATCTACCTGATAATAATAAGGCTTAATCACCTCATTGTCGTAACCATAAGAAATAACATGCCCCGCCTTTTTGAGGTCGCCCTGAAAAGGACTTAAATTAAAAGCCGAGCTGCCCCGGTGACTGGTAACCACAACTGGCAGACCCTGTATCGTATTACTGGTAAAATTATCTCGCTCCGGATAAACCCTTAACAAACTGTTGGGTAAATGAACGGTAGGGTATGTGGGCACAAGTAAATGGCTGATGTTGCCAATATATGGGTTAACATAGTCTACGGGTTGTTTTTTAGTTTGTGCTTGCACGAAACTGATGCAGGCTATCAGGGTGAATATTGCACTTAATACCGGATGTGTATATTTTTTCATGTCAGGACTTTTAATTAGATGGAACAAAAAGAAACTTTTCAAAAAGCGATATCAGCATTGATGTGGAACCATCCGTATCATTAATCATGTAAATCTTTTTAAGATGCCAAATTAGTAAAACGATTTATCAAATCTAATGTAAAGGGCTATTTTATCAAAAAAAATACAGAAAGGAATCCCTTTATTTTAGCGGGTATATCTTTCCGTCAGCTAAATGGTTAGGCTTGGCCGGCGCTGTATAAACAAAAAGAGCGATGAATAAATTCACCGCTCCCGTTTTATTTAAATTTTATTATTTATTTGGCTAATGCTGCAGTTTGAGTTGCACCTACTGGTGAGCTCATTTGTGTTTTCAATGCAGCAAATCTGTCTAAATTAAGTTTTGGTGTGCTGCCCATTACCAGGATATGTTCCTGAGTAGCACCACTTAATTTTAGATCCGCACGATCCTCAATTACTGTATATAAACCTTCGGTATTAGAGTCGATCGCTGCAACAGCATCTCCGTTTAAGAATAATTGAAGATATTTTGAATTTAATTTACCTGAAGTTTTTACTACAGCGTTATCAGATGCCTGTACTCTGAAAATGTTTTTTACAGAAACGGTAATTTTAGCCACATTTCCATCGGTTGAACTGATTTTTAAGGCGTGTCCATCCTGGATCACTTTTACTTTACCGGTGTTATCTTCATTATAGCTTACGCTTTCTTTTTCACCTTGAAGCAGCGTAATTTCTACATTTCCGCTTACAATAACTTGTTGGATATCCTTAGGCGTTGAAATTTTGATTGGCTGTTTTTCGTGTGCCATTACACTTGTTGAGAAAATTGCAGAAGTTAAAGCGATAGCTGTTAATACTGATTTTGTTAGGGTTTTGATAGAGGTTTTCATAATGCTGTTGTTTATATTTTATTAATATTTGTTGTTGTTTTGTAGATAAGACGTCATGGCCTACAAAACGTTGCAGAAGAAAATCCTCAATTATACCAACGTACCTTAATTCTCGACGAACGGGTTTAAAAATCAGGCAAAAAAGTGTTTGTATTTTAATTATTCAATTATTCAGTTGAAAAGGCTGTATTGACGTACATTTCCAGCTTGATGCTAACAAGTTAACCTTTAAATCGAATTTTAATGGAACTATTTTTCAATGGTCTTACAACCATAACAATTCGGCATGCTTGATCCTATTACTGTTGGATTTATTTTACAGATAGGAATAGCGTTTTAAATGTCCATTAGTTACTTTGTTTTCAGTACCTTTTAGTAATAAAGGAGTCTTTTGATTCTTTTTGACGTCAAAAATAGTAACTAACCGGTGGCGAGCCGTGGCAAGGCCGTGCCATGTGCTATAGGAAATAAGTTGCGTAACTGATATGGATATACAGAAAATGATTGTTCAAAATAGCAATCTATATTGATGATGCAGGTGATGAATTCATCTGATTATGATAATTTTCCTGTTGAATACAATAAATTTTACAGGCCACCTCTTGATGTAACTACTAAAATTTAATCGATAATTTTTCCGAAACAAGAACATTGTTTTTGTAGTATTCAAAAAACCAATTGCCATTCTTTTTGATAACGATGCCGTTTGCATTTCCGTTATTTGAAATATAACAATCCTCCACAGAGGTTTTTAGTAAGATCATTACAATTTTAGGTGTCGCATCGATAAGTTGGTAGCCGTTGCCAATGGCTTGAGCATATAATAGCGCTTCTTTTTGTTCTGGTTTGGTGGCCGTAGGCTGATCAATATATACAGGTGCAGTTTTTGTCTCCATGCTTGTGTTTGCTGGTACTGGCAAGTTGCCGGTTAACATGGTTGGTTGATCGGCTGAGTAACTAAAATCGTTAAAGGTTGTAAAAGCATCTCGCAACGCTAAATTATAAGAAGTGTTATATTCTTTCTCTCTGCTTTTACCTTCCTTGCTTTTTATCACCACGGCACCTTTACAATCTTTAAGTAGGAGGGTAAGGTTGGTTACAAACATGCTGTTTTTTTCCTGCAGGTCAACAGTAAGGGCTTTACATCTGTCGGCCGCTATTTCCTGTGGTATTTCGGTATTATCAAAATATACTGTAAAACCTTTTTCCTCAAAAAGTGCTTTGGTGAGGGTGTTTAGTCCATATTGATTAACTTGCTTTAAAAAACTGAATTTCTCTGGAACAATGATATATTTATAATTTGCTGTATTAGATTGTGCCTGAACAGCAAAAGAAATGGCTAAAAGGGTAATAAAAAGATAGCTTTTCATAAGGTTATTGTAGTCTGGATAAGATTCTGCCTCAATTTATAGATTAACAGGGAGAAAATCAAATTTATCAATCTCTAATACTTCATACTCATTGACCATAGATTACCTGCAAACGAATGAAGTTTATCATCAGCCGTTGCATTAATCGATTCAATTGTTTATTATTATGGCGTTTAACGATCATCATCATCTGTCTATAACACTGCTTTTTGCGTGTTATAAAACCAAATATTCCAATGAAAATGGAGGAGCGCCAACTCATTAAATTAGCAGGCTGGTTTAAAACCCGGCATATTTACTGCCTCAGGGTTTTAGCTGGAGGTTTAGCGTATTTACCTGACCGGATTCCTATTGAATGTACAATATATCTTTCTTTAAGTAGAGAAGACTTTCATCATTCCTAAAATCTTTCTTCTGAAATTAAAAACCAATTATAAACTAAATCTGAGCTTATGCTTAACATTAAAACCACAAAATTATTCTGGGCAAGTTGCCTGGCATTACTCGTCACCTCTCTGTCCTTTGGTATCCGTGCCGG
Organism: Pedobacter suwonensis; assembly: GCF_044762335.1. Taxonomy (GTDB): domain Bacteria; phylum Bacteroidota; class Bacteroidia; order Sphingobacteriales; family Sphingobacteriaceae; genus Pedobacter. The sequence goes on from NZ_JBIWEB010000006.1 coordinate 315,968, forward strand.
GATCATGAACCAGCTGGGGATAGATTTTCAATTAAGTACCGCAGAATTGGGTACGATTACGGCTGCTGCCTTCTGGGGGTTTCCACTGGCTATTGTAGTTGGAGGATTTGTCGTGGATATAATCGGCATGAAACGTTTACTGGTTATGGCCTTTGTTTTTCACCTGGCCGGTATTATCCTGACTATTTTTGCCCAGGGCTATTGGAGCCTCTTTTTATCTACCTTGCTCATCGGCATTGCTAATGGTACTGTTGAAGCTGCTTGTAACCCATTGGTTGCCGCGTTATATCCGGAAAATAAAACAACTAAATTAAATCACTTTCACTTATGGTTTCCTGGTGGGATTGTAATCGGCACATTGTTGGTTACGCTATTTGTTCAGCTTGGATTAGGGTGGAAAGTGCAGGTAGCCATGATGATTATCCCTACCTTAATTTATGGGTACCTCTTTTCGAAGCTGGATTTTCCGGTTACCGAAAGGGTATCGTCTGGTTATTCAAGTTCAGATATGTATAAAGCAGTACTTTCTCCACTGTTTATCTTCATGTTCATCTGCATGTTTGGTACCGCCATTACAGAGTTATTTACTGGTCAATGGATAGGTTTATTGTTGAAGAACGTAACCGACAATGCCATTTTGTTGCTCACGCTAACAACCGGAATCATGGTAATTGGGCGGGGTTTTGCAGAGCCTGTGGTGCACCGTCTTGCGCCTCAGGGCGTACTGCTTCTATCTGCCGTATTTGCTGCAGCAGGGCTTTACATGCTAAGTACTTTTACCGGAAATTCAGTTTTCTTCGCGGCAATCGTTTTTGGAATAGGTGTTTGTTATTTCTGGCCAACCATGATCGGTTTTGTTGCTGAAAATGTTCCTAAATCAGGCGCACTCGGTTTAAACTTAATGGGCGGGGCCGGGATGTTTGCCGTTTCTATTTACACCATGTTCATGGGTAGTTTTTACGATAGCCTGATTGTTAAACATCTGCCTGCAGGTGCTTCATTTGATGCTTACCTAAAAGCACCGGAAAATTCTGAATATGCATTGGCGCTGGCCAATGCCAAAAATCTTGCAGGTCCGGAAATTTTACGAGCCACCTTGATTATACCCATTATATTAATTGTTGCTTTTGGCGGATTGGTGATCTATCTTCGCTCAAGAAAAAAAACAAGTGCTGTGGTGGCATAACGAAGTACTGCCTTACAGATCATCTTTAGTAGATAATACTGGCTACAAGTTTATGATGCCGGGTAGAATCATAAACTTGTAGCTATTTGAATTTATCTTCAATAGCTGTATCGCTATCTGATAAATTACAATAATGAACTACCGGGCTGGCGTTCATACGGCGCTTTTCCTGCTTCAAAAATCCTGGTGTTTTCACTGCCTTCAGTAGTGATCTTATCGCCTGATATCCTGATCCAATTGCCTTCGCGTAGGCCTATTACCCTGATGTTGTTTTGCGTTAAAAATTCCAGAATCCTCGTTTCCCTGGTTTCTCCGTTATGCTTCAATTCCGGAATCGGGTCAAGGTAATGGGGGTTAATGTTAAAAGGTACCAGGCGCATACATTCAAAAGAAGAAGGATATACAATAGGCATATCGTTGGTTGTTTTCATATTAAGGCCGCCAATGTTACTGCCGGCGCTACAACCTAAATAAGGTTTGCCCGATTTGATGTTTTCGCTTAAATGTGCCATTAGTCCCAAGTCATGCAATGTTTTTACCAGCAGAAAGGTATTTCCACCACCTGTAAAAAAACCTTTCGCTGTTTGGATTGCACTAACAGGATCATCAAATTCATGCAATCCCTTAACGCTGATATTTAAACTGGAGAAAAAACCGCGCGCGGTGTTTGTATATTCTTCATGTGAAATGCCTCCCGGCCTTGCAAAAGGTATAAATATAATTTCATCTAATCCGGCAAAGAGGCTAATCAGCTCATCTTTCAGGTATTCCAGGTAATTGCCGCCATATATGGTAGAGGTAGAAGCGAGGATAACGTTCATGTTGTTTTGCTTTATAAAGCAATGATAGGTTTTTTGGTTGAAATAATATCTTTTGATCTGATGGTTAAATTGCCGTTGCAGCATCTTATTGTATTTTTATCATCGCATCTACATCTTCTGGCATCGCTACTTTCATAATGGCAAATTAATACTAATTTTGCGCTCTAATTTTTATAATCATGAGGCTGGCAATTAATGGTTTTGGTAGAATAGGAAGAACATTTTTACGCCTGGCATTGGCCGAAGGCTTTGATGTAGTAGCCATAAACGATCTTGCAGATGCCAGAACAATGGCGCATTTGTTTAAGTATGACAGTGTTCACGGTGTTTTTAAGGGTAACGTTTCGGCTAAAACCGATGCATTGGTAATTAATGACCTTTCCATTCCCGTTTTTGCCATTGAAGCAGCTGATGAGCTGCCATGGTCGGCACTGCGTGTTGATTTGGTTATTGATTGTACGGGCAGGAACCTGACGCGGACATCAGCTGAAAAACATATATCCTCAGGTGCAAAACAGGTCTTGATTTCTGCACCGGCTGCAGAAGATATTCCCATGGTGGTATTAGGCGTAAACGACGATCATCTTGATCTGACCAGCACTATATTATCAAACGCGAGCTGTACAACCAATAATATTGCCCCAATGATTAAAATTCTGAACGACAACTGGGGCGTGGAGGAAGGTTATATTACAACCATCCATTCTATGACTGGAGATCAGAATCTGCATGATGCCAACCACAAAGATTTGCGCAGGGCAAGAGCAGCTTCATCTTCTATTATCCCCACTACCACAGGGGCAGCAAAAGCCATTACCCATATTTTTCCAGAATTGGATGGGCGTTTAGGTGGCGCGGGAATCAGGGTTCCGGTCTTAAATGGATCGTTAACCGATTTTACCTGTTTGTTAAAGAAGAAAACCACCATCGAAGAAATTAATTCAGCTTTTAAATATGCTGCCGAAAATGAATTGAAAGGCCTTATTCAGTACACTGAAGATCCGATTGTTTCCATTGATATTATTGACAATCCACATTCCTGCATATTCGATTCGCTATTGACTTCGATTGTTGGCGACCTGGTTAAAGTAGTGGGCTGGTACGATAATGAATACGGTTATAGCAGTCGTTTAATCGATGTCGTGAAAAAAATCAATATCCTTAATACAAAATAATTTAGGGTTTTTGTGTTGATTTTAATGCCCAATAAACCAGCACTGGCTGAAAAAATAAGCGTAAAAAGCGTTTGCTATCTGTATTAAGCCCGAATGCGCTTCGTTTGTGGGTATATTGAGCTATATTTCCTGGAAAAACGCTAACAAACAGGCCAGCGGCAATTTTGCCAATTAATGCCTGATGTTTTTTAGGCGCTAATACCAAAGCAGTGCCCAGGGCAATTTCAACAAAACCCGAGTACACAACAGTATCGTCTTTCTTTAAAGGTACCCAATCTGGCACCTGTGCCTGGAAAGGTTTACGGGCAAAAGTTAAATGCCCAATCCCGGCGGTTATTAAACCCGCGCCCATTAATACCCTGGCTGCTGTTTGTATGTTTTCTTCTTTCATTGTTTACATCAAATGATAATTCAATTTTTGCCTGAACTGGTATATTAGAAAAAACTGTTTTTTGTAAATGCCCTTAGATAGATTTTTGCTTTAATCAAAAGCTGGTTTTTAAGCTATCCAAAGGCGAAAATTGCTCGTTCAGCTCTGAGCCTATTAATCAAACAAGTAAATCGGATGTCTGTTTTGCACGATGTGCATTTTATGTTCGCTTCAGCTAAGGTGGTTGATTAGATGGGTTTTATATCAAAATTTTAACACTTTCTGGCATTATTATTAGTGTGTTTCAATTGCTTTATTAACTTTGCAAACGTTTGCGGTGTATTCAATGGCGATTTCTTTGGGTACAGACTAATCATAAAATAAATATGGTCAAATTCATTCTTCCTGAAGAAGTTCTGCCTTTAAGGAGCCTGGTTTTACGCAACGGTAAACCATTAGAGGCCTGTGTTTTTGAAGGAGACCTGGCCTACGACACTTTTCATCTGGGTTTTTTTAGAGATGGAGAAATAAAATCTATCGCTACATTTATGCGCAATGATTTTTTTCCCGGAGAAGGTGAAGGTTATCAGTTACGTGGGATGGCCACGCATCCGGATGAAGGTGGTAAGGGATATGGTGCAGCACTGGTTACTTTTGCTATCGAATATTTAAAAGAATACAAAACCGATTATTTATGGTGCAATGCCCGCTCAACCGCAGCAGCTTTTTATAAAAAAATCGGCTTCACTACTGATTCGCCTGAGTTCGATATCCCGGGTATCGGTTTCCATTACGAAATGAAATTAAACTTAAATCAAAAATAATTAATCATGAACACCATTGACCAGTTTGACTTTAAAGATAAAAAAGCATTAATCAGGGTAGATTTTAACGTGCCTTTGGATGATGAATTTAAAATTACCGATGATAAAAGGATCAGGGCTGCATTACCTACCATCAACAAGATTTTAAAAGATGGCGGTGCGGTTATTTTGATGTCTCATTTAGGTCGCCCGAAAGACGGCCCTACCGATAAATATTCTTTAAAACACATCTTATCTGATTTATCTGTGCTTATTGGTGTTGACGTTAAGTTTGCCGACGATTGTATTGGCGAAAGCGCGGTAAAACAGGCAGCTGATTTAAAATCGGGCGAAATTTTATTATTGGAAAACCTTCGTTTTTACAAAGAAGAAGAAAAAGGTGATGTAGCTTTTGCAGAGAAATTATCAAAATTGGGTGATGTTTATGTTAATGATGCCTTTGGTACTGCACACCGTGCTCATGCCTCAACTTCAATTATTGCCCGGTTCTTCCCAAATGCAAAGTACTTTGGTTATTTAATGGCTTCTGAAGTAGAAAATGCAGAGAAAATTTTAAATCATGCAGAAAGGCCTTTCACAGCCATTATGGGTGGTGCTAAAGTATCTGATAAAATTCTTTTGATTGAGAAATTACTGGAGAAAGTTGATAACCTGATTATTGGTGGTGGTATGGCTTATACTTTTGCCAAGGCACAAGGTGGCGAAATCGGTACCTCATTGTTAGAGGCTGACAAGCAGGGGCTTTCTTTGGAACTGATCGAAAAAGCGAAAGCAAAAGGGGTAAACCTGATTTTGCCGGTTGATACCGTAATTGCAGATAAATTTGCCAACGATGCTGCTAAACAAGATGTTGCGGCAGGTCATATTCCGGCTGACTGGATGGGCTTAGATATCGGTCCTAAAACGGCTGAACTGTTCCAGGATGTAATTAAAAACTCCAAAACATTATTGTGGAATGGCCCGATGGGTGTTTTCGAAATGGAAAGCTTCCAGGTAGGCACCAAAGCTGTTGCCGATGCGGTAGTAGCTGCAACTAAAGATAATGGTGCATTTTCGTTAATCGGCGGTGGCGATTCAGCTGCGGCGATTGCCAAATTCGGAATGGAAGATGAAGTGAGTTATGTTTCTACCGGTGGTGGTGCCTTACTTGAGTATATGGAAGGTAAGGAATTGCCAGGTGTCAAAGCCATTAACGAATAAGAGATAACAACCTTATAAAAGGCCTTGCAGATGATCTTTGCAAGGCCTTTTTTGTTTAAACGGCTGAAAATGAAATTCGTATTTAATGTATGGTGCACCATGTAAATTGGGTATTGAAATCTGGTTGATTTTTGCTATCAATAAGTTATTAAGATGCTCATTTTTAGTATTATTTGTTTTTAGGTGTAAAAAGTGGGCGAACGTTACACTTTTATTTAATTTGTTTTTAACCTGCTTATTATCAGTTATTAATGTGTTTTTAATTGTATAGGTAGGTTTATTGTAGCTATATTTGATAGCCATTAATGTAACAAAAAAGATGTGGAAAACTTTTTTGTGGTAAAAAGTGGTAAAAAGTGGTAGAACTATTTACTTTTACACTAGATAAAAAGTGTAGATACCACTATGACTCAACTTTTAGGAGAATTTGATTGTAAACTTGACGCAAAGGGACGCCTTATGGTTCCTGCTGCGCTTAAGAAACAATTGCCTGAATCCGAGAAGGAGGGGTTAATTATCAACCGTGGTTTTGAAAAAAACCTGGTTATCTATCCAAGGAAAGTTTGGGATGCTGTTGTGGCCGATCTTTCCAAGCTTAATATTTACGATCAGGAGAACCGGGCCTTTGTAAGGGCCTTTACTCGTGGGGCAACCGAGCTTTCGCTTGATGCCGCCGGTCGGGTACTTTTGCCAAAATCGCTGGTTGATTATGCGGGTATCGGCAGTGATCTGGTGCTGGCTTGTCAGTTAGATCGTATTGAAGTTTGGGATAAAAAATCTTACGAAGATATTTTCGATGATGTGCCGGCTAATTTCGCCAGTCTTGCCCAAAAGGTAATGGGTGATAAGAAAGGAGGGGTTGATGGAGAATAATTACCATGTGCCTGTGATGTTGCAGCCTTGTATTGATGGCCTTAATATCAGGCCTGACGGGGTTTATGTTGATGTAACCTTTGGTGGTGGTGGTCATTCGAAAGAGATTTTGAAGCATCTTGGTCCGAAGGGTAGGTTGATTGCTTTTGATCAGGATCCGGATGCGCAGGCTAATATTCCGGCAGACGATCGTTTTATTTTTATCGACCAGAATTTCGGTTTTCTGAAAAATAATCTCCGTTTAAAAGGTTTTAGGCAGGTTGATGGTATACTGGCTGATCTAGGGGTTTCTTCTCATCAGTTTGATGTGCCTGAACGTGGTTTTTCTATCCGTCATAATGCTGATTTGGATATGCGTATGGATCGGCACCGTGATTTAACGGCGGCTGAAATTTTAAATACCTATCCTGAAGAAAAGCTTCATAAAATATTTGGGATTTATGGTGAGGTAAAAAATGCAAAATCTTTAGCGCGTGCTATTGTTACTGCGCGTTTAGAACAGTCTTTTACTGATATCAATAGTTTGAAATCGGCTATAACGGCTTATATCCCTAAGGGAAAAGAAAATAAATACCTGGCGCAGGTTTTTCAGGCACTTAGGATAGAGGTAAACGCAGAAATTCAGGTGCTGGAAGATTTTTTACAACAGGCGGCCGATGTGTTAAAGCCGGGCGGTCATTTGGTGGTGATGTCTTATCATTCGTTAGAAGACAGACCGGTAAAAAACTTTATGGCAAAAGGGAAATTTCAGGGAGAAGTAGAAAAGGATTTCTTTGGAAATCAGCAAAAGCCATTTAATGTAATTACACGTAAAGCAATTGTGGCTAGTGATGAGGAGATTGCGCAAAACAATCGTGCCCGCAGTGCGAAACTTAGAATTGCAGAAAAAATATGAACAGGTTTAGAGAGGAGATAGAGGAAGAGGAAGCTGGGCCTGAACCGGAGTTAAAAGCTGTGCCCAAAAAGCCGAAAACTGCTGAAGAGAAGATGGATAGCAATTCCTTCATCAGCAAGCTTTTTAATGATGGATTGGTAAGTAAAGAGGCGGCAACCGATGCCTTGCCTTATTTGTGTTTTCTGGCTTTTTTAGGGATGATTTATATCGCCAATAGCCATTTTGCGGTAAACAATGTTCGCCGTATTGATAAATTAAATAAAGAAGTAAAAGAATTAAGATGGGAGTATAAATCCCTTAAGGCCGACCTGATGTTCAAAAGTAAATTAACAGAGGTTGCTAAAAAGGTAGATACCCTTGGTATAAAAGAACTGATTGAACCACCAAAAAAAATAATTGTTAAAAGCGATGAATATTAGAGCAAACATCTTGCTTCGTGTATATCTGGCATTTGGCTTAATTGTGCTTTTTGCTTTCGCGGTGTTTTTACGCCTGGGTCAGGTGCAGTTTGTACAGGGAAAAAAATGGAAAGCTATGGCAGATAGTCTTTCTACCCGTTATGTAAATGTAGAAGCTACCCGTGGGAATATTTACTCCAATGATGGCAGTTTGCTGGCTACTTCGGTGCCGGAATATGAGCTGCGTATGGATATGTTTGCAGGCGGTATTGCTGATGATAAAGTATTCAATGAGAAGGTAGATTCGCTGGGTTATAAATTATCGCAGATTTTTCAGGATAAAACTGCAAAAGAATATGCGCGTTACCTGCGTAAGGGCCGTCAGGACAGTGCACGTTACTTATTGATTCACCGTAAAGTAGGTTATGCCGATCTAAAAACGATCAGGACTTTTCCGCTTTATAACATCGGTAAATTTAGCGGCGGCTTAATTGCTGTGCAGCAGAATAAACGGATTCTTCCTTTTCAGGCGCTAGCTGCCCGTACCATCGGTTATAAAAACGAAAATGTAGCCAATGGTGTAGGTTTGGAAGGTGCTTATAAAGAATATATTAACGGTGAAACCGGAAAAAGATTGATGCAGCGCATTGCCGGAGGTGTTTATATCCCGGTAAATGAAGAAGCAGAGGTTGCGCCAAAGGATGGGGCTGACATTATCTCGACCATTGATGTGAATATGCAGGATTTGGCACAAAGTGCCTTAGAGAAACAGTTGATTAAATCAAAGGCCGATCATGGTGCAGTAATTGTAATGGAAGTGGCAACGGGCGAAATCCGTGCAGTGGCTAATTTCTCCAAAGTAGAAGAAGGAATTTATAAAGAGAAATTTAATTACGCCATCGCAGGTAACCAGGATCCGGGTTCCACTTTTAAACTGGCTTCTTACATGGCTTTGCTGGAGGATGAACTGGTTGATACCAATACCATGGTTGGAACGGGTACCTATAAAATCCCGGGGCATACCATTAAAGATTCTCACGGAAGCATCGGTGTGGTAACCGTTAAAAAAGCTTTTGAACAATCATCCAATGCGGCGATTGCCTACCTGATTAACAGTAAATATGGTGCAAATCCGAAAAAGTTTACCGATCATCTGTATGACTGGCACTTGCATGAAAAAATGGGTTTGCAGATTCCGGGTGAAGCCAGGCCCGCAGTAAAAAACCCGGTTACCAATAAAAGTTGGAACAAGAATATGACCTTGCCGCAAATGGCATATGGATATGAAATGCAGTTGACACCATTGAAAATGTTATCGCTTTATAATGCGGTGGCCAATAATGGTAAGATGCTTCAGCCGATTTTTGTAAAAGAGATCAGAAGGTTGGGAAACCCGATTGAGCAGTTTAAAGCCAGGGTGATCAATGAAAAAATTTGTTCTGATGTTACACTGAGCAAGATCAAAAAAATGCTTGAAGGCGTGGTTACTGAGGGTAGCGGAAAGCAGATTGTTTACAATCCGTTATATCCGATTGCTGGTAAAACCGGTACTGCACAGGTGGCTGATGCCAATAAAGGATATAGAGCGAATAAACAGTATCAAGCCTCTTTTGTAGGTTATTTTCCTGCAAATAAGCCAAAATATTCAATGATCGTGGTAATTAATGATCCAAAAGGTGCTTATTATGGCGCATTGGTATCAGGTCCCGTTTTCAGGGAAATTGCCGATCGTATTTATGCCAGCGACATGCAGATGTACAATGATGTGCCTACACGTTTGGTTGGCAATACCGGGACGCCGCCAACAAAGGCCGGACAAAGCAAAGCAACGCAGAAGGTATATAAAGCTTTCGGATTTAAGCCACTTTTTGCTTCAAAATCTGAGTATTACAACATTATAGATACCAGTGCAGGCACAATTTTTCAGGAAAACAGCGAGCGCAAAGGTGTAATGCCAAACGTAACAGGGATGGGGCTGAAAGATGCCTTGTACCTTTTAGGCAATGCAGGTTTAAAAACGAAGGTTTTTGGTGCCGGTAAAGTGATTAGTCAGTCGATAGCTGCCGGTACAAAAGTGGGTAGAGGATTAGGTGTACAAATAGAGTTAAATTAAGGTGGAAGGTTTAGGGTTTAAGGCGTAGGGTTTAGGATGGAAGGTTTAAGGTGTATGCCTTGCTACTTGATACTTACTGCTTGATACTAAAAATAAAAAAAATGCAATTACAAGATTTACTTTACGGTGTAACGATTAAAGAATTGGTTGGTAAAACCGATCGGCAAATCAATGCGCTGAATTTCGATTCGCGTAAGGTAGGTAAAGATGATATCTTTTTTGCGGTGGTAGGTACCTTGGCTGATGGGCACCAGTTTATTGAGCAGACCGTTCAGCAGGGCGCAGGCGTAATTATTTGTGAAAATTTACCGGAAATCCACGATTTTACGGTGACTTATATCAAGGTTGAAAATACATCGGTTACCCTGGGGATTATGGCCGGCAATTATTTTGGAAATCCATCAGCAGATTTAAAACTGATTGGTATTACCGGAACGAACGGAAAAACGACCATTGCGACCATTCTTTTTAAATTATTTAAAGATCTGGGTTATAAAACCGGGCTTTTATCTACGGTAGAGAATTACATCAATGATACCGTCGTGCCTGCTACGCACACTACGCCAAACCCGATTGCCTTAAACCAGCTGTTAAGGGATATGGTAAATGCAGGCTGCGATTATTGTTTCATGGAAGTAAGTTCGCATGCCGTATCCCAGCACCGGATAGAAGGATTAACTTTCTCGGGTGGGGTGTTTTCGAATTTAACACATGATCATTTAGATTTTCATAAAACCTTTGATGCTTACCTGAAAGCCAAAAAAGCATTTTTTGATATGTTGCCTAAATCGGCATTTGCGCTGACCAATATCGATGATAAAAATGGCATGGTGATGCTGCAGAATACCAAAGCACATAAAAAGACTTATGCGCTGAAGCAGCTGGCAGATTTTAAGGCTAAAATTATCGAAAACCAGTTCAGTGGTTTGCATTTGGATATCGATAACGAAGATGTTTATTTTAAACTGGTAGGCTCTTTTAATGCCTATAACCTATTGGCCGTTTACGGAACCGCAATTTTATTAGAACAGGATAGATTAAGGGTACTCACGATGTTGAGTCGTTTATCAGGTGCGGAAGGAAGGTTTGATTATATCACTTCGGCTGATAAAATTATCGGTATTGTAGATTATGCACATACCCCGGATGCCGTTCAGAACGTATTAAGTACCATTGCCAATATCCGTAAAGGAACAGAACAGGTAATTACGGTAATTGGTTGCGGCGGAGATCGTGACAAAACCAAAAGACCGATTATGGCCCAGGTGGCCTGCGACTGGAGTGATAAGGTGATTCTCACATCTGACAATCCACGTACGGAAGATGCTCAAGCCATTATCCACGATATGGAAGCAGGGGTTTCGCCGACAAATAAGCGTAAAACATTATCCATTTTAGATAGAAAAGAAGCGATAAAAACAGCCTGTCATTTAGCGAAGCCAGGAGATATTATTCTTGTTGCAGGTAAAGGACATGAGAAATACCAGGAAATTAATGGGGTAAGGAACCATTTTGATGATAAAGAAATTTTACTTGAACAATTAAAACCAATCAGCTAATGTTATATTTATTATTCGAATACCTGCATAAGCATTATGATATACCTGGGTTAAGGTTGTTTCAGTACATCACTTTCCGGGCTTCCATTTCCATCATTTTATCGCTGATCATCACTACGGTATATGGCCGGAGGCTTATTGATTTTTTACATAAAAAACAGGTGGGCGAAACGGTTAGGAATTTAGGCTTGGAAGGCCAGATGCAGAAACAAGGCACTCCAACAATGGGTGGGATCATCATTTTGCTGGGTATTCTTATTCCAACATTACTTTTTGCCAATATTACCAATATTTATGTCATTCTGATGGTAATCACCACAATTTGGATGGGCGCAATAGGCTTTTTAGATGATTATATCAAAGTATTTAAGAAAAATAAAGAAGGTTTAGCCGGTCGCTTTAAAGTGGTTGGTCAGGTAGGTTTAGGCTTAATTGTTGGCACAACCATGTATTTTCATCCCAATATCGTGGTGAGAGAAACTGTTCAGGATAATGTTAAAAGCACTTCTACGGTTCCGATGGTATTGCGCCAGAAAGGCGAGACATTTTACTATACACAGGATGTAAAATCGACCAAAACCAACATGCCTTTTTATAAAAACAACGAGTTCGATTATGCCAAGGTATTAAAGTTTTTAGGAGGTGATTATCAGAAATATGCTTTTATCATATTTCTCGTGTTCACCGTATTTATCATTACTGCAGTTTCAAATGGAGCCAATATTACCGACGGTATTGACGGGCTCGCCACTGGTACTTCTGCTGTAATTGGTATCACGCTGGGAATTTTGGCTTATGTATCGGGTAATACGATCATGGCCGATTACCTGAATATTATGTATATCCCGAACTCGGCAGAGCTGATGATTTTTGCAGGAGCATTTGTTGGTGCTTGTGTGGGTTTCCTTTGGTACAACTCTTATCCTGCCCAGATTTTTATGGGCGATACCGGAAGTTTGGCCATCGGGGGAATCATAGCCGCTTTTGCACTGATGATCCGTAAGGAGCTTTTAATCCCGATTTTATGCGGAATATTCCTGGTAGAACTGGTTTCGGTGATTATGCAGGTTTCTTACTTCAAATACACCAAGAAGAAATTTGGAGAAGGCCGCAGGATTTTCCTGATGTCGCCTTTACATCACCACTACCAGAAAAAGGGATATCATGAAGCTAAAATTGTAACCCGTTTCTGGATCATTGGGATCATGCTTGCGATTATGACCATTGTAACATTGAAATTGAGGTAGTTCAAGGTAGAAGGTTTAAAGGTGGAGGGTGTAAGGTTTAAGTAGAAAAGTAAAAAAATAAAATAAAATAGAAAATCAAAGTATAATAGTAGTGTCTGATACCTGATACTAATTACTTAATACTAAAATATAAAACAATGAACACGAATAACATCACATCAAGCAATACTAAGTCAGCAATGACCGGGCAGGGCCGTGTGGTTATTCTTGGTGCCGGCGAAAGTGGGGTAGGTGCAGCAAAGCTGGCACAAGCCAAAGGTTTCGACGTATTCGTTTCGGATTTTGGTATCATAACCGATAAATACAAAGCTGCATTAGAAAAGCTTGGCGTGCCCTTCGAATCTGAAAAACATACCGAAGAATTGATTCTGAATGCAACGGAAGTCATTAAAAGTCCTGGTATCCCGCCGACAGTACCTATCGTTAAAAAACTGGTTGCCCGGGGTATTCCGGTAATTTCAGAAATTGAGTTTGCCAAAAGATATACCAACGCCAAAACCGTTTGCATTACAGGTTCTAATGGCAAATCAACTACAAGCCTGTTAACCTATCATATCTTAAAAAATGCGGGCTTAAATGTAGGTTTGGCGGGTAACATCGGGCATAGCTTTGCAGCGCAGGTAGCCACAGAAGACTATGAATATTATGTGCTGGAAATATCGAGTTTTATGCTTGACGATATGTTCGAGTTTAAGGCAGATATTGCTGTTTTATTAAATATTACACCCGATCACTTGGATCGCTACGATTACAAGCTGGAGAATTACGCTGCATCAAAAATGCGCATCATTCAAAACCAGACCGCAGATGACGTTTTCATTTATTGTGCAGATGATGAGGAAAGCCTGAAAGCCATGGCAATTACTAAACCACTTGCCAGAACCTATCCTTTTTCGATTGTTAAACCAGTTGAAAGGGGTGCTTATTTAGAAGATAATACTTTACACATCCTTACAGAACCTAATAACCAACTAACCATGTCTATTTCAGATTTAGCCTTACAGGGCAAGCACAACATTTACAATTCTATGGCCTCAGGCATTGTGTCGAAAGTTTTAGAGTTACGAAATGAGTCCATCCGCGAGAGCATGGGTAATTTCAAGAATATTGAGCACAGGTTAGAGCATGTTGCCAAAATTTCGGGGATCGATTTTATAAACGATAGTAAAGCCACCAATGTAAACTCTACCTGGTATGCTTTAGAAAGTATGACGAGTGATGTAGTGCTGATTATGGGCGGTGTTGATAAAGGGAACGATTACAATATGCTTAAGGATCTGGTTAAAACTAAAGTGAAAGCCATTGTTTGCCTGGGTAAAGACAATAAACGTATTCATGATGCTTTTGAGGATGATGTAGATATTATTGTCAATACTTTTTCTGCAGAAGAAGCTGCACAAATTGCTTTCCATCTGGCTAAACGTGGCGATGCCGTATTGCTATCGCCAGCATGTGCAAGTTTTGATTTGTTTAAAAATTATGAAGACCGCGGTAACCAGTTTAAGGCGGCAGTCAGAGAATTATAATAGGAGGCTCAATATATGTTGCAGGCACTACTTAATAAAACAAAAGGAGATAGATGGATCTGGCTGATCATTATCCTGCTTTCGCTTATATCTGTAATGGCAGTGTATAGCGCAACGGGTACTTTGGCTTATAAAAAAGGAGAAGCTGTAGAAAAACTTTTGCTTACCAAACACCTTATTTTCGTTTTGCTGGGTATAGGTATGATTTACATCGCCCACCTGCTTGATTATCGCTATTATGCAGGTATTTCAAAGGTGTTAATGATTGTAACTATTCCTTTGCTGTTTTACACCTTAATTTTTGGTACGAACTTAAACGATGCTTCGAGGTGGGTTAAAATACCGGTAATTGGGTTAACCTTTCAAACTTCCGATTTAGCCAAGCTGGCATTGATTACCTTTTTGGCCCGGATGCTGACCAAAAAACAAGAAAATATTAAAGATGTTAAAGAGTCATTTATACCAATTATGGGGTCGGTTTGTGTGGTTTTTGTTCTAATTGCACTGGCCAATTTATCTACAGCTTTAATGCTTTTTGGTGTAAGTATATTGCTGCTGATTATCGGTAGAATCAGTATTAAACAGATTGCTATCGTTTGTGCAGGAGGTTTTGTGCTGCTATTGTTCGTTTTCTTTTTAGGGCCAAGGCGAAAAACCTACATGTCGCGTATCAATACGTTTATGCATCCTGAAATGCAGCATTCAGATAAAACTTTCCAGGCAGATCAGGCAAAAATTGCCTTGGCTACTGGTGGTGTTTTTGGTAAAGGACCAGGTAATAGTACACAGCGCAATTTCCTGCCACACCCATATTCCGATTTTATTTTCGCCATTATTATTGAAGAATGGGGGACTGTGGGAGGAATTGTTATCATGATACTATACCTGGTGCTTTTATACCGATGTATAAAGATCGTAACCCGGGCACCAAAGGCTTTTGGTGCGCTGCTGGCCGCCGGATTAAGTTTTAGTCTGACCATTCAGGCCTTTGCAAACATGGCGGTAGCAGTTGGTTTAGGACCGGTAACCGGGGTTCCATTGCCGCTGGTAAGTATGGGTGGTACCTCTATGATTTTTACCAGCGTGGCGTTTGGTATTATTCTGAGTGTAAGCCGCGACGTAGAAGAAAATGCCAATGCAGCAACAAAAGAAGATAAAGATAAAGTGAAAAATAAAGTGATCGTTGGAGAAATACCAGCGATAGCCTAGTAAGGTTGAAGGTAGGAAGGTTGAAGGTGTAGGGTTGAGCCTTAGAATATTTAAAGAATTGAAAAGTTAAACCAAGGCCCTAAAATACGTGTGTCTTCGCGCCCTGGTGGTAAAATATACTTAGTGCGCTTTGCGAAAACTTAGCGCGCTTTGCGGTTAAAATATAAAGCTCAGTGCCCTCTGTGAGAACTCAGTGCACTTAGTGGTAAGAACAGATAAATAATTAAAATGAATAATTCCCCAAAAATTATCATATCAGGTGGTGGCACCGGCGGGCACATTTTTCCCGCCGTAGCCATAGCCAATGCGCTAAAACGTATGGTGCCAACCTGTGAAATCTTATTTGTGGGTGCGATAGGCCGAATGGAAATGGAAAAAGTTCCTGCTGCCGGCTATAAAATTATAGGATTGAATATTAGTGGCATACAACGCGGCTCGATTATCAAAAACCTGGCACTTCCGCTAAAGGTTATTGGTAGCGTGCGGAAAGCCATGCAGATTATTAATGATTTTAAACCCGATGCAGTAGTAGGTGTTGGTGGTTATGCTTCCGGGCCCCTGTTGTACGCATCATCATTAAAAGGAATTCCTTACCTCATACAGGAACAGAATTCTTACGCGGGGGTAACCAATAAGTGGTTAGGTAAAAAGGCTTCGAAAATCTGTGTTGCTTTTGATGAAATGGACCAGTTTTTTCCAGCTGACCGGATTTTAAAAACAGGAAATCCTGTCCGTCAGCAAGTGGTTGATATTAAGGGAAAGCACCATGCAGGAGCTGAACTATTAAAACTAGACCCATTAAAAAAGACCATTATGGTTACCGGTGGAAGTTTAGGCGCAGGAACATTAAATAAGGCAATTGAAAAACACTTGCCAGAAATTATTGCACAGGATGTGCAGGTGATCTGGCAAACCGGTAAGTATTACTATAAAGGGATTATGGAAAGATTGGGTCCCGATTATCACCCAAACGTCCGGATCCTGGAGTTTTTGAATAAAATGGATTTGGCTTATGCCGCTGCAGATGTGATCATCAGCCGTGCCGGAGCAGGGACAATAGCAGAACTTTGTTTGATCAAAAAGCCAGTGATTCTGGTGCCTTCGCCAAATGTTGCTGAAGACCATCAAACCAAAAATGCAATGGCCCTGGTTAAAAATGGAGCTGCAGTAATCATTAACGATCGTTCAGCCGAAGATACTTTGGTAAAAGTGGCGCTTGAACTTTTAAATAATAAAGAACAAAGCGAACAGCTGGCAGAAAACATAGGCAAAATGGCATTGCCGGAAGCCGACGAAATAATTGCGAACGAAGTATTGAAATTGATTAATAAAGATATGAGAAACTAGATGTGGGATATGAGATCAGACTATTTGTCTAGTGTCTCAAATCTCCCATCTCAAATCTAAAAATAATGGAATTAAGTAAAATAAATAGGGTTTTCTTTGTAGGTATCGGTGGTATCGGCATGAGTGCGCTTGCCCGTTATTTTGCTAAACGCGGACAGGTGGTTTGTGGTTATGATAAAACTAAGACCAAACTGACTGAAACCTTAACGCAGGAAGGGATCTTAATTACCTACCTTGATGAAATTTCTGCATTGCCTAATGAATTTTCAGATCATCAGGATGATACCCTTGTTGTGTATACACCAGCAATTCCAAAAGATTCGAAGATTTTAAATCACTTTATAGAAAGAGGTTTTACACTAAAAAAACGTTCAGAAGTTTTAGGTATCATCAGTAAGGGAATGTTCTGTATTGCTGTTGCAGGCACGCATGGTAAAACTACAACTTCATCTATCGTCGCTCATGTTTTAAAAGATACCGGTTACGATTGCACTGCTTTTTTAGGCGGCATAACCAGTAACTACAATAGTAATGTGCTTTTCGGAAAAAACAATGTGGTAGTGGTAGAGGCTGATGAGTACGATCGCTCATTTCTGACCCTTCATCCTGACATAGCTGTGGTTACCTCGATGGATGCCGATCATTTAGATATTTATGGTGATAAAAGCCATCTCGAAGAATCCTTTCGCTTGTTTGCTGGCCAGCTGAAAGCAAAAGGTACACTTTATGCGCATGAAGGATTGCCGCTGGAGGAAAGCATCAGCTATGCAGCAAGTTCAACGGCAGTAGCAAAGGCAGAAAATTTAAGGGTAGAAGGTTCGAAATTTCTTTTTGATTATACCGGTGTTGCCCAAAGCATAAACGATATCAGTTTAATGCTTCCAGGTAGGCACAATGTAGAAAATACAACGGTTGCTATTGCCATTGCCTTACAGTTGGGCATTGATGCTGAAAAGATAAAACAGGCTGTTGCAAATTTTAAGGGTGTTAAACGCCGCTTTGAATACATTGTAAATAATAGTAATCAGATTTATATTGATGATTATGCACATCATCCCGAAGAACTTAGGGCTTGTTTTGATGCGGTAAGGCAATTATATCCTGATAAAAAGCTAACCGTAATTTTCCAGCCGCACCTGTTCACCAGGACACGGGATTTTGCAGATGAATTTGCAAAAGTTTTGAGCACTGCTGATGAACTGATGCTATTGGAAATTTACCCCGCAAGAGAATTACCAATTGAAGGGATAAATGCACAGTTTTTACTGAATAAAATCACGCTGGCAGATAAACAGGTGTGCGGAAAAGATTTTGTAGTACAGTATGTTAGGGATACAAAACCTGAATTAATTTTAACAGTAGGTGCGGGCGATATAGACACTATTATCGAACCCCTAAAAAATACTTTGAACAATGCTTAAACGGATAAACTGGAGCGCAATTTTTACTGGCTTTGCCTGGCTGATCAGCCTGGCAGGGGTGGTGGTGCTTTTGAGTTTTATCAATGTGAAGAAACAAACGGTTAAATGCAAAGATGTTAAGATTCTGATTCCCGGGGCAGATAATTTCATTGAACGTGAAGAGATTGATGCGATTTTGAAAGAAGATCAGGGGGTGCTGTTAGGCCGTAACCTCGAAAACATCAACATTCATAATATCGAAAAAAAACTGCAGTCTAACCCTTATATTGGTTTTGCGAAGGTATATGTAGATATGGATGGGGTATTGCATATTGAAGTAAAACAGCGTCAGCCTATCCTTCGTATATTGAACGAAAACGGGCAGGATTTCTACATTGATAACGATGGACTGAAAATGCCTATTTCATCAAACTTTACTGCCAATGTGCTGGTCGCAACAGGACATATTACTGAAGTTTTTGGGAGTAGGGTAGATACTTTACGTACACAACTGGCAAGAGATTTATATAAAACCGCGCAGTTCATTAAAAAAGATACGCTCTGGGATTCGCAGATTGAGCAGATTGTAGTTGATCAAAAAAACGATATCGAACTGATACCAAGAGTAGGCAATCAGCGGATTATTCTGGGCAATGCCGATTCGCTTGAAAAGAAAATGACAAACCTGCTGTTGTTTTATAAAAAGGCAATGCCCCAGGTAGGATGGGACACTTATCGGACCATTAATATTAAGTATACCAACCAGATTGTTTGCGAAAGAAGAGATTCGACAGAATTGGCAAAAAAAGCTAAAACAATTTCTGCAGCAGATAGTTTGAGGATACAACGAAGTGTAACCGACTCATTAATCAGAAGTACAATTGTTGCCGCTATGGATGATCGTCCGGAGGCCGATGAACCGAAAAAAACGGAAGTTCGTAAGGTTGAACCAAAAAAGGTTGTAGAAAAAAAAACTGAGCCTAAAAAAGCAGAGCCGAAAAAAACAACACTGGTTAAAACAGGATCAACAAAGCCGGTGGTTACTTCAGCCACAAAACCAAAGGATACGAAATCTGCGGATAAAAAAGAAAAACCGAAGCAAACGGTAACAACATTACCAAAGCCGGCAAAATCTGCGGCTCAATTGAAAAAAGAAATAGAAGCAAGAGAGAAAGAAATCAAAGCCCTAGAAAAACAGTATAAAACTCAGCAAAATTAACAATATGGACAAGGCAAAATTTACCAGTCAGTCGCCAATTGTAGTAGGATTGGATATCGGTACTACAAAAATTTGTGTTATCGTTGGCCGTAGAACGCAGCACGGTAAGATAGAAATTTTAGGAATAGGCAAGGCAGAATCGGCGGGGGTAACGCGTGGGGTGGTTTCTAACATTCAAAAAACAGTACAGGGAATTACTCAGGCTGTTGAAGTGGCAAGCGGACAATCCAATGTAGAGATACAGGTGGTAAATGTGGGTATTGCTGGTCAGCACATTAAAAGCTTACAGCATAGAGGTATTTTAACAAGAAGAGAACTAAACAATGAAATCGGTAAAAAGGATATCGATAAGTTGATTGATGATATGTTTAAGCTGGTAATGCCTCCTGGTGAGGAGATCATTCATGTATTGCCGCAGGAATTTACCATTGATAACGAGCCGGGAATCAAAGATCCGATCGGTATGGCAGGAGTTCGTCTTGAAGCTAACTTCCATATTATTTCTGGTCAGGTTACGGCCGTTAAAAATATCATCAAATGTGTAAATAATGCAGGATTGCAAACCCAGGATTTAATTCTTGAGCCATTGGCTTCATCTGAATCGGTGTTGAGCGAGGAAGAAAAAGAAGCTGGTATTGCATTGGTTGATATTGGTGGTGGTACTACGGATATTGCTATTTTTCACGAAGGTATTATCCGCCACACCGCAGTTATTCCTTTTGGTGGTAATAGTGTTACCGAAGATATTAGAGAAGGTTGTTCTGTAATGCGTAATCAGGCTGAGTTGCTTAAAACGCGTTTTGGTTCGGCATTGGCTGAAGAGAATAAGGAGAACGAAATTATCTGCGTACCAGGTTTACGTGGCCGCGAACCAAAAGAAATTTCGGTTAAAAACCTGGCCTATGTTATCCAGGCACGTATGGAAGAAATTATAGAACACGTATACTACGAGATCAAGTCTTCAGGATATGAGAAAAAACTGATTGGTGGTATTGTGATTACCGGTGGTGGTGCTTTACTAAAACATTTATCTCAGGCTGTTGAATATGTAACGGGTTTAGATTGCCGTATCGGTTACCCGAACGAGCATTTATCTAAATATGAGGATATGCCTAAAGCCATTTACGATGATCTGAAAAGCCCGATGTATGCAACAAGTGTAGGTTTGCTGATCAAAGGAATTCAGAAAGCTGAAGAACTGATGGAAGAAATGAAACAACCGGGTGTTTTTGTAGAGAAGCCAAAAACTGCCAAAGAGAAAGAAAAACGTGGACCAGGATTGTTTGATAAATTACTGGCGAAAACAAGAACTTTCATTCAGGATGATATGAATGTGAGTGATGAAGATTACCTGAAAAGCTAATTATTTTTCAACAAAAGAAGAGTTTTCCACATTCTTAACACTTGTGGAAAACGTCTGTTGAAAAAGTGTTAATATTACATGGAGTAATGAACAGAATTTAAAAATTTTTAAACAACTGATTCATAAAGATATGCAGTTCGAAATGTTAAAAGATAAATCTTCAATCATCAAGGTTATTGGTGTTGGAGGTGGTGGCGGCAACGCAGTGAACCATATGTACCTGTCTGGTATTACTGGTGTAGATTTTATTATTTGTAATACCGATGCCCAGGCACTCGAATCCAGCCCTATACCTAATAAGGTGCAATTGGGTGCTAGCTTAACCGAAGGAATGGGAGCTGGTTCTATTCCTGAAGTTGGTAAAAATTCAGCTATAGAAAATATAGATGATATCAAAGCCATGTTAGGCAATACCACCAAAATGCTTTTCATTACTGCCGGAATGGGCGGTGGTACCGGAACAGGCGCTTCACCAATCATTGCGAAAGCAGCAAAAGAACTTGACATTTTAACTGTAGCCATCATTACTACACCATTTTCTTTCGAAGGAAAAAGACGTAGATTGCAAGCCGATGAGGGAATGGAAGAGTTGAAAAAATATGTAGATTCTTATCTGGTCATCTCTAACGACCGCTTGCGTGAGATATTTGGAAATTTAACCCTGGGTTCTGCCTTTGGCCAGGCCGATGATATTTTAACAACAGCTGCAAAAGGCATCGCAGAAATTATTACGGTTCCGGGATATATCAACGTGGATTTTAAAGATGTGCGTACCGTAATGAAAGATAGCGGGGTAGCCATCATGGGTAGTTTTGCCGCTGAGGGCGACGACCGTGCATTACAGGCTGTGGAAGGCGCTTTGGCTTCTCCATTGTTAAAAGACAATGAAATTGAAGGGGCCCGTTATATTTTATTAAACATCAGTTCTGGTTTGCGTGAGGTAACGATGGATGAGGTTTCGATCATTACCGATTATATTCAGGAAAAAGCCGGTTTATCAGCAGATTTAATTTGGGGTAACTGTACAGATGAATCTTTGGGTGATAAACTTTCTGTAACCATTATTGCAACAGGTTTCCAAACATCTGAAGAACGCGTAAAAGAAGAAAAAAATAAAAAGAAAATATCACTTTTAACACCAGAAGAAGCACCACTTATTCGCCCTGTTGAGCCGGTAAACTCTTTCATCCAGCCTAAAGCAGCGCCATCTTATGAGCCTGTTTTAAAAAACAGGGAAGAAGTTTCGCAAGCAGATCTTTTTGGTGGTATGTTCAGCAAATCTGAGCCTCAAAAAGTTCAGGAGCCGGAAAATCATATTGTTCGCCATACTTTAATTGAAGAAGAGCCCCAGGTAGAAGAAGTGAAAGAGACAGGGTTTGAGTTCGAGGTTAAATTGGCTGAAACCAATTTCGCGTTTGAAACACCAGCAGCAAAAGCAGCTCCCATGCCACAGCCTGAACCGGAAATCGAAATGCCGGTTGTTGGCTTAGACGATGACAAGAATGATGAGTCAATGGAAGAGCAACTGAGAAAATCTAAAGAGCGTATTTTACGTCTTAAAGATCTGAGCATGAAATTGCGTACAACAAATGGTTTACAGGAACTGGAAAACGAACCAGCCTATAAACGCAAACAAATGCAGTTACAGCAGGTTCAGCATTCTTCTGAATCACAGGTAAGCAGGTTTACTTTAAGTAACGATCAGGATGGTGGTACAGAGATCAGACCAAATAATTCTTTTCTGCACGATAACGTTGATTAAAACCAACCAAATATAATTTAAAGCCCCGTTGTAACATCGGGGCTTTTTTGGCATACTATTGGAGCATAAAAACAGGTCTTAATTAGTGCCTAAAAGTTAGCTAAGTTGATTTTAAGACTAATAAAGCTTAAATTCGCAAAATTTATATTAAAAACAGGTAATACATTGGATATATTTGATAAAATCGCAAAGCACATGGGGCCACTTGGCCAACATCAGAAATGGTCTCATGGGTATTTCTCGTTTCCAAAATTAGAAGGAGAAATTGCACCTCACATGCAATTTAAAGGAAAAGAGCATTTGGTTTGGAGCTTAAATAATTATTTAGGCTTAGCCAATCACCCGGAAGTTCGAAAAGCAGATGAAGAAGCTGCAGCTCAGTATGGTATGGCTTACCCTATGGGCGCCCGTATGATGAGTGGAAATTCTAAATTCCACGAGCAGTTGGAGCAGGAACTAGCCGCCTTTGTTGGTAAGCCAGATGCATTTTTGTTAAATTATGGTTATCAGGGAATGGTATCAATTATCGACACCCTGGTTGATCGTAATGATGTAATTGTTTACGATGCCGAATCACATGCCTGTATTATTGACGGTCTTCGTTTGCATATGGGTAAAAGGTTTGTTTATAAGCACAATGATATTGACAGTGCACGTAAACAATTAGAACGTGCTACCAAATTAACGAAAGAATCTGGCGGTGGTATTCTTTTAATTACTGAAGGTGTTTTCGGAATGAGTGGGGCTCAGGGTAAATTAAAAGAGATCGTTGACCTTAAAAGGGATTTTGAATTCCGTATCCTGGTTGATGATGCACATGGTTTTGGTACCATGGGTAAAACTGGTGCAGGTACACATGAAGCACAAGATTGCATTGATGGCATAGATGTTTACTTTGGTACATTTGCTAAATCGATGGCAGGTATCGGTGCTTTTGTAGCTTCAACAGAAGAAATTACCAATTTCTTAAGGTACAATATGCGTTCGCAAACTTTTGCGAAAGCCTTACCTATGCCAATGGTAATTGGATTATTAAAACGTTTAGAGTTATTGAAAAGCAAACCAGAACTTAAAGATAAGTTATGGGAAATTGCTACAACTTTACAAAAAGGGCTTCGTGAACGTGGTTTTGATTTAGGGGTGACCAATTCTGTTGTGACACCGGTTTTCTTAAAGGGTGAATTATCTGATGCTACAGCCATTACCTTCGATTTACGTGAAAATTATAGTATCTTTTGTTCAATCGTAGTGTACCCTGTTATTCCTAAAGGAATGATCGAGTTACGTTTAATTCCAACAGCTGTACATACGCTGGAAGATGTTCAACGCACGCTAGACGCTTTCAGCGAGGTTGCTGAAAAGTTAGAGAACGGATATTATAAAGAGAATCTTTTCGCTACTGCTTAAAATCAATAGAAATTTTACAAAGCCCTTTAGACATGTTTTAAAGGGCTTTTTTTATGATTTATTTTTGTAATTGTTTGTTTATCAGTTATTTGTTTGGCTTGTTGTCTAATTTGGTGTTTATAAACCTACCAATTGTGGAAAAAAACGATTTAGGGGCGCATCTTTTTATTCTTCTAAAATTTTTTTATTTCGTTAAACCCTTTAAATTAGATAATTAAATCTAAAACTTTAAAAAAAACATAGGAGTAATCAAAAAATGAAAAAATTCGAAGAGGTAAAAAGTTTAGTGGCGGCTTTAGAAGCTGATGCAGACAAATTTTATAACAAGGGCAATAGCGCAGCAGGAACCCGTGTACGTAAGGGAATGCAGGATCTTAAAAACTTAGCTCAGGCCATCCGTTTAGAAGTTCAGGAAACTAAAAACAAAGCGTAAGCGATTTTAAAATAGATATTATTCCAGATGGCCTCTTTATGTGAAGAGGCCATTGTTTTTAATAGACAAAATTAGATCATCCCGATTCCCTTATCCTTACCATGAAAAAAATAATTCTACTAGTGTTGCTTGGTTGTACGCAATTGATGTATGCCCAGGAAAATTTAAATTTTGGCCGTCAGAAGGAAATAGTATCACCGCAGAAGAATACTGATGGTACTGTAACTTTTCGGCTTAAAGCACCAAATGCCAGGAAGGTAGAAATACAGGGGGATTTTTTGGTTTCGAACGGAAACATGCCGCCCGCGCAGGAAATGAAATTAGGAACAGATAGTGTTTGGTCATATACATCAGTGGTTTTACCCTCAGAACTTTACAGCTACAGTTTTATTGTTGATGGTTTGAAGATCCGGGATCCGAACAATGTTTATCTGATCAGAGATGTATCATCTGTTGTCAATGTGTTCTTGGTGGGAAATGGCAAGGCAGATTTATATATGGTTAAAGATGTACCGCATGGAACAGTGGCAAAACGTTGGTATCAATCTGCTGGGCTCAAAACGAGTCGCCGACTTACCGTTTATACACCTCCGGGTTATGAGGCGTCAAAAGGACGTTATCCTGTTTTATACCTCTTACATGGCGTTGGGGGAGATGAAGAAGCCTGGATGCAACTCGGCAGGGCTTCTCAGATTTTAGATAACCTCATCGCTTCCGGTAAAGCCAGGCCGATGATTGTGGTAATGGCCAATGGCCACACCAGTAACACCGCTGCACCGGGAGAATCATCAAAAGGACTCTATAAACCGATTATGATGACGCCCGATGTTTTTAATGGTGATATGGAATCCTATTTTAAAGAAATTATCGATTTCACAGAGAAAAACTATAGTACCGGTAAAGAGCAGCATGATCGGGCCATTGCGGGTTTATCAATGGGAGGATTTCACTCCCTCTATATATCGGCCAATTATCCTAAAACTTTTGGTTATGTCGGTTTATTTTCTCCGGCGATATTGCCGCCGGCCAGTGCAGCAAGTCCAATCTACAAAGATTTGGATTTGAAGCTTGAAGCGCAAAAGAAAAATGGCTATAACTTATATTGGATTGCAATAGGCAAAACGGATTTCTTATATAAAACTGTACGTGAGTTCAGAAAGAAGCTCGATGGAATCGGCCTCAAATATGATTATAAAGAAAGTGAAGGTGGGCATACCTGGGTTAACTGGAGGGACTACTTATCAGAATTTATACCGATGTTGTTTAAATAATTCCTATCAAAGCAAAAAGGCTTTCAAATTTTAAATTTGAAAGCCTTTTTGCTTATCTGATCATGCGATTAAACCGGTTGATTTATTTTATCAAGTTCAGCATTAATTGCTTTTTCTAACATTGAAGAAGCTTTAACCAATGGTAACCTAACCGTATCGCCACAAACACCTAAATGTTTTAGTGCCGCTTTTATGCCAGCCGGATTACCTTCTGCAAAAGCCAAGCGGGTGAATTCTATTAACGCTAAATGAGCAGGCAGCGCTACCCCGTAATCACCGGCTAAACAAAGGTTTACCATATCAGAAAATTGCTTAGGCAAAGCGTTTCCGATCACTGAGATAATACCTGCCGCACCTAACGCGATCATCGGCAAAGTAACCGGATCATCTCCTGAAATTAAAAGAAAATCTGCAGGCTTGTCTCTCATAATCTGGTTAAATTGATCAAAACTTCCTGACGCTTCCTTAGTTGCAATAATGTTTTTAAAATCGTGAGCCAGTCTGCATGTGGTTTCCGGACTCATATTACTTCCAGTACGTCCTGGTACATTGTATAAGATTAAATCTAAAGGAGAAATTTCAGCCAAATGTTTATAGTGCTGATAAATGCCTTCCTGGGTAGGTTTGTTGTAATAAGGACTTACGGATAAAATAGCGCTATAACCGGCATTATCAAATGATTTAATGTCTTCAGCAACAGCTAACGTATCATTTCCGCCAATGCCGGCAACCAATGGTAACCTGTTATTGTTAATTTCAGCAGTATAGGCCCACACCTTCTTCTTCTCGTCCTTGGTCATTGTAGCGGTTTCGCCGGTTGTACCTAAAGAAACGAGGTAATCTATCCCTCCTTCTGTCAAATGATTAATCAGGTTTTTTAAGCCATTATAATCAACTGATCCATCTGTGTTGAAAGGCGTAACCAACGCTACACCAGTACCCTGAAATTTGTTCATTATATATTTAATTATTATTCTCCGATCACGAAGCCGCAAAGGAACGAAGTGTTTTTATTTTGAGTTATAAATAGCCATTTATTACCCGCTTAATTCCATCTTTTATGTTTGCCACTTTAAAATTGATTTACAATCTGATAATTTTAAATAGGCAATGGTTTGTGCCAGATGTATCTCATTTAAAGCTTACTGCTTTAATTTCTAACACAACTTTTTGCTCTGCTAAAATATCAATCCTGTAATTACAGCTAGTTAATACCCCGGTATATACGGGAAGTTTTGATTGCCGTAAAACCTGCATTCCTGCATTTTCCAATTCATAAATCAAACCTTGTGGTCAATTTTATTTTATCATTTCCAATAGCTCAGCGTCGCTGATGATGGGAATGTTTAGTTTGTTCGCTTTTTCCAATTTAGACGGCCCCATGTTATCGCCTGCTACCAGGTAATTCAATTTCCCTGAAATGCCGCTCAGCATCTTTCCTCCATTGGCTTCAATCATATCTTTGAGCTCATCACGGCTAAAGTTTTCAAAAACGCCCGAAATTACGAATGTTTTTCCAATAAGTCTATCACTGGCCAGCGTAATTATCTTTTCTTCAATTTCAAACTGCAATCCTGCCGATTTTAATAATTCAACTTGCTTTAAGTGCGCTTCTTTTTCAAAATACTCAACAATGCTCTCTGCAATGCGTTGCCCGATCTCATCGATGGCAATTAATTCCTCTACCGATGCCTTAACGAGGTTGTCGATATTCTTTACACCAGCAGCAGTTTTTCTTGCTACAGTTTCACCAACATAACGGATACCCAAGCCAAAAAGCACCTTTTCGAAGGGCATTTCTTTCGATTTTTCGATGCCCTTGAGCATGTTTTCGATTGAACGTTCTCCGAAACGGTCCAAGGTTTTAAGCTGATCTGATTTTTCATGTAGTGTATATAAATCACTAATGTGCCTTACGAGACCATGTCTGTAAAAAGTTTCGATCGTTTCGTCACCGAGTCCATCAATATTCATGGCTTTACGCGAAATAAAGTGCTGGATTTTTCCAACAATCTGCGGCGGGCAACCTTCATCATTCGGACAATAGTGTACTGCTTCTCCTTCTTTTCTGATCAGTTCCGTTCCACATTCAGGGCATTTATCCAGGTAGTGTATTTTTGCTGCCCCGGAAAAACGTTTAGCTAAATTTACCTTGATGATTTTTGGGATAATTTCGCCACCTTTTTCAACATAAACGGTATCACTTTCGTGCAGATCCAAACGTTCTATCTCGTTAGCGTTATGCAAAGTAGCACGTTTAACGGTAGTTCCGGCCAGCAAAACAGGTTTTAGGTTGGCAACAGGTGTAACCGCTCCGGTTCTGCCCACCTGATAGGTTACTTTTTCCAGAACCGTCTCAACCTCTGCGGCTTTATACTTATATGAAATAGCCCAACGTGGAGATTTGGAAGTGAAACCCAATTCCTGTTGTTGGGCGTAACTGTTTACCTTAATTACAATGCCGTCAATATCATAACTCAGTTTAAAACGTTCGTTTTCCCAATGATGGATAAAGTCAAGCACTGCATCAATATTTGGGACCAGTTTATTGTGTTCGCAAACATGAAAGCCCCATTCTTTTACAGCATTTAAGCTATCCCAGTGTGTTTTAAATTCATTTTTATCGGTGTACAAGAAGTAGATAAAGCCATCTAAAGGTCTTTTAGCCACTTCCTTGCTGTCCTGCATTTTAATGGTTCCAGAGGCAAAGTTCCGTGGATTGGCGTAAGGGATTTCACCAAGTTCTTCCCGGTAAGCATTTAAGCGTAAAAAAGCCGCTTTGTGCATAAAAATCTCCCCACGGATTTCGAAATGTTCAGGTGCCACCGCTGATTTGATTTGGTGTGGAATAGTATGAATGGTTTTTACATTATTGGTTACGTCATCACCTTGAGTTCCGTCGCCACGGGTAACCGCACGTAAAAGTTTGCCATTTTCGTAAGTAAGGCTGATGGACAGGCCATCAAACTTTAATTCACATACATATTGGAAATTATCGCCAATGGCCTTTCGGATGCGCTCATCAAAATCGCGGAGATCTTGTTCGTTATAGGTATTCCCCAAAGACAACATAGGGTATTTGTGTTTTACCGTAACGAAATTTTTGGTGATATCGCCACCAACCCGCTGGGTGGGCGAATTCGGATCCGCCAAATCAGGATTTGCCTGTTCAAGCTCAGCGAGGTGCTTTAATTTTTTATCAAACTCATAATCGCCGATGGTAGGCATAGCCAGAACATAGTAGTTATAATTATGCTGGTTTAATTCGGCCACCAGGGCATCCATTTCTTCTTTTATTGCAGTTAGCGACATAAGGCAAATATAGAAAAAGGATAAAGTGGTTTTATAGATTGGAATACAAAAATTGACTTTGGCAATTTTTGTTGGGCATGTTATTTAATGCTTGGGAAATTAACTTAAATCAGGCTGTTAATACATAAAACCAAAAAGCCAAACAGGAATTATATTACCAAATCCTATTTCAATGCTGTCTTTCGCAACATAAGCATTTTCCACGCCTGCAATTTGTTGTTTTGTTTTGTTTTTTCCCCCGATCTCAAACGTATAAGTTTTGTCAACTATAAAATCGGCAACTTTCGAATGGTTTATTTCGTGTAAACCTCTGAACTGGTTCAAAAAAAATGTTTCTCTCACATTCCCGATGTTAATGTTTTCTTTGGCCAGTGCATACATTAGGTTGCTATTGTTAAGATAGAGTTTTTCTGGTTTAGTTAACACACCAATACCTGATGTATCTTTGTATAGTTCATTAACTAATCCGGCGTGTTCAAGAATTTTTATGCCCTGAACCAGGGTATTGCGAGAAAGCCCTATTTTTTCGCTCAGTTTAGTGATGTTGGGCTTAAACGGTGCGCTTGAAGCTACGCTGATCAGTAATTTTTTAAGTTTTACCAAGGTTTCATAATTCAAATCTTCAACCGCATTGATGTCTATTTCGATAATGAGATTTATCGTGTTTTGGAGTTTCTGGATATAAAGATTCTCATTTTCCTTATAGTATGGGTATACGCCTACCTTTAGGTATTTTTCAAATAAAGGCAATGGCTTTATATCTTTTAAAAGTTCTGCCGCAATGGTATTGTGGTTTTTTAAAATTTCAGAAAGCGAATAAGTCGGATATGTTATTTTGGATTCGAAAGTGATAAATTCTCTAAAAGACAATTCTTTCAGATAATAAGTGATTGCTCTTCTGCTTAAATCAGATTCCGATTTATAGATTTCCAGCATCGAAGACGAAGTAAAGATGATATTAAGTTCAGGGAAATTATCGTAAATCAATTTGATCTCTCTCGACCAATTGGGATATTTGTGAACTTCATCCAGCAGTAAGTTTGTACCTCCAAATTGAACAAATTGTTTAGCCAGATTATAAAGTTTATGATCAAAAAAATAGATATGATCTAAACTTACATAAAGTGTTGATTTACGAGGTAAATACAATTTCGCAATTTGCAAAAGCAAAGTAGTTTTTCCTGCTCCTCTTGCCCCTTTAATTGCGGTCAGGCGGTTATTGAAATCTATTTTGCCAATGAGATAACGCCGCAAATCCAAAGACACGCGTGTTAAACTTGCTTGAAACTCTAATAGTAATTCTTCCATTTTGCTTTTTACGATAAGCAAATTTAGATAATTTTGTTAAACTAAAAAAGCAATTTTGCTCATTATTGCTTTGTGTAAAAAGCAATTTTAACGTTTTTGACAACAAAATGATGTACAGTTGTTACGTTGAGTTAAGCATAACGTAATAAATTAAATCATAGCTTTCTCTCAATCTCCTTAAAGATCTCCATAAAATCTTTTTGTAAAACCGCTTTGAAAACGCCCAGTTCTAAAGTGAGCAGATTTAATTGCCTTTCACTTAATGTTTCCGGCCAAACACGCATACAGATTCTGTTTAGTGCATAACTGATATTCTCAAGTTTTTGGTAACTCAACAGGTATTTACTGCTGATGAATTTTGTTAAAAAATTAAAAAATATTTCCTGATTTTTGAGTTTACCGTGTTCCAGAAAATCGCTTAATGATTCTCTTTTTACTTTCTCAAGCTTATCATAAAAATGGTTTACCTGGATGAGGTTCTGTTCAACCAGTAAATGGTCTAGCAATAACTCCAGGCCTATATGGGCAAGAAAAGATGGGCGCACCGCTGTGTCTTCTACAATCGGTTTAATGAGTTGCTTAAGTTCGGTGGTTTTCTCCAGGAAAAACGTAGAAGAATGAAAGAGCAGGTCGACAGCTAAATGCCTTTTCCAGCCCAGAAGCAGGCTCTCTTCGTCAGGATTGCCTTTAAACAGGAATTCATTTTTCTGTGGATATAAATTTGCTTCTTTTGAAGCATTTTTAATCAGATCAGGTAAAACCGTTCCCATTACCACATAGGCATCATCACTTGTCCGGTCGAAATAATAATGGGATAAAAAGTTCATTTCGCAAGGTAATGTTTTCCGGCAGGCTTGTAAAGAGCAGATAGTAAAAAGTTGGTCAGGATGCGTTAATGCAAAAATCAGTGGCGATAACTTGTTACAAAACCAACTAATTTGCTTTAAACTAAGCTAAAATTTTATCTTTGCACGCACATTATTAAAGTGTTTGTACAATGACGAATTTTGTTGAAGAGTTAAGATGGCGTGGCATGCTGCATGATATTATGCCGAATACGGAGGAAAAGTTAAACGAAGGTATGACTTCTGGTTATATCGGTTTCGACCCTACTGCAGATTCGTTGCATGTTGGACACTTAACACAGATCATGACACTGATTCATTTTCAAAATGCCGGGCACAAGCCGTTTGCTTTGGTTGGTGGTGCTACCGGTATGGTGGGTGATCCATCAGGTAAATCTGATGAGCGTAATCTTCAGACCCCTGAGATGATTGAGCACAACCTGAAAGGGATGAAAAAGCAATTGGCTAAATTCTTAACATTTGAGGAGGGTGGAAATGGTGCAGTAATGGTTAACAATGCCGATTGGTTTAAGGATATGAACCTCTTTACTTTTATCAGGGATGTCGGTAAACACATTACCGTAAACTATATGATGGCAAAAGATAGCGTAAAAAGACGTTTGGAAGGCGATTCGGGCCTGTCTTTTACCGAGTTTTGTTACCAGTTGATCCAGGGTTACGATTTCTATCACTTGTGGAAAAACGAAAACTGTCTGGTGCAAATGGGCGGATCTGACCAGTGGGGAAACATTGTTACCGGTACAGAGCTGATCAGAAGAAAAGATGCGGGTACAGCTTATGCCATTACTACACAATTGATTAAAAAGGCTGATGGAACTAAGTTTGGTAAAACTGAAAGCGGTGCCGTTTGGCTTGATCCGGAGAAAACTTCTCCATATAAATTCTACCAGTTTTGGTTAAATGCATCAGATGATGATGTGAAAAAATGGATCCGGATTTTTACGCTGAAAAATAAGGAAGAAATAGAAGCCTTGGAAAAGGAACATGATGCGGCGCCACATCTGCGTATCCTTCAAAAAGCTTTGGCCGAAGATATTACAATCAAAACTCACTCTGCAGAAGCTTTGGAAACAGCTATTAAAACATCTGAATTTTTGTTTGGCAACGGATCGTTGGAATTTTTAAAAACTTTAACCGAAAATCAGGTATTGGAAATGTTTGAAGGTATTCCACAATTTAATATATCAAAATCTGATTTAGCTGAAGGCATTGATGCAGCTACTTTACTTGCTGAAAAAACCACTGTATTCCCTTCTAAAGGCGAAACCAAGAAACTGATCCAGGGCGGAGGTGTTTCTGTAAATAAAGAAAAAGTAGCGGATGTAATGCAGGTGTTTGATACAGCAAACCTGATCAATGATAAATTTATCGTGGTACAAAAGGGAAAGAAAAACTATTTTCTTTTAATCGCCGGATAATATTTACAAGCCCAATGAAACTGATCATAAAAGATCGTTCATTGGGCTTGAATTTAGATTGAAAAGACAACTCGCCCCAGCGCGCTTCTGTTAAGCCATTTTGCTCTTGAATTAATAACAATGACTATGACGTTTTTGATTATTAATTGAATACTATCATCTCAGCATGCCGTTGCTATCTGTAATACAAACCGGGGGACGGTTAGATCGCTAATTAAATACGTGAAATTTATTTAAACATTTAAAGCATACATAACGTTTAACGGGCAACCATGGCATCAATGTCTTAAATATAAAACTCCTGGGTATTCTGTAGGTCTCAGGATTTTTGCATTTTTTACAGGGCGGGCAGTTTAAAGCATCAGATAATTCTTTAGGCGATGTCATAATACGAATAGTTGTTTGGGAGATCAAATTTACCAAATAAAAAGCATTTTGTATTATAAAAATGATAATTTTATTCTTTTAAGGAATGTTTTAGGGTGTTAAAAAAGTACATTCTTAAATGGGTTAGTAAAACCATTGCCTGCATGGTAATCTTTTATTTCACTGTCATTTAACACACAGGTACTTAACGATTTTTTCAATTCTTCACTATCCATTTCCTGCCCGATAAAAACCAGTTCGTTTTTACGGTCTCCAAAATCTTTATCCCATTCAGCATCAATTTCCATTTTGTTTTCCAGGTAGTCCGCGTATTGCTCACGCTCATGCTGTTGCATACTTGCCCACCAAACCCCAGCCAGATCGATGCGTAAAGAGCCACCTGCTTGCGAGAAATTAATAGCCTGATTGGGCATGGCCGCTAAATAGAAAATTCCCTTTGAACGGATAATATTTTGTGGAAATTCCTTGTTAAGATAGTGCCATAACCTTTCAGGGTGAAAAGGTTTTTTAGAATGGAATACAGTCGAACTTATCCCGTATTCTTCAGTTTCCGGTTGATGGATTTCTTCCAGTTCTTTTTTCCATCCAGCTCCATCTGAAGCCGATTCAAAATCAAATAAACCAGTATTTAAAATTAAAGCCGGGTTTATTTCTCCAAAAAGGGTGTGGTATATTTTAGCCGTTGGGTTAAGTTTTGCAATTAACGCCTTTAATACTTTAAGGTCGGTGTCGCTTACCAGATCGGTTTTATTTAATAAAATTACATTGGCAAATTCAATCTGGTCGGTAAGCAGATTTACAATAGTACGTTTGTCTGCTAAGTCATCCACCATCCTCCGGTCGGTAAGTTTGTCTGCCGAACCAAAATCCCGATAAAAATTAAAAGCGTCTACAACCGTTACCATCGTATCCAACCGGCTAAATCTGCTGAGGTCTATCCCTGAAGCTTCATCAATAAATGAAAACGTTTGCGCTACCGGAATGGGTTCGGATATTCCGGTGCTTTCAATCAGCAGGTAATCGAACCGGTTTTCTTTTGCCAATCTTTCTACTTCAATCATCAGGTCTTCGCGCAGGGTGCAGCAGATACAGCCATTGCTCATCTCTACCAGTTTCTCATCCGTTTTAGACAAGGTGTGCTGATTTTTAACCAAAGCGGCGTCAACGTTTACCTCACTCATATCATTTACGATAACGGCTACCTTTAAATCCTGCTTATTTCTCAATATGGCGTTAAGCAGCGTTGTTTTTCCGCTGCCTAAAAAACCGCTCAATACGGTTACGGGTAATTTCTTTATCATTTTAATGCAATTATGTTGCAAATATAATGTGTATTATTTTAAATGCAACTAAATTGCTTTTATATTTGACCATAAATTTTTATGGAATGAAACAAAAGAGCTACAAAATCAACCTCGACCGGATCGGCATTACAGCCTCAACATTGTGTGCCATACATTGTGCTGCATTGCCGTTTTTAATTACCGTTTTACCTTTATGGGGCATGGGTTTTTTGGCTAATGAAGCCGTGGAGATTACTATGATTGCATTTTCGTTAATCATCGGTATTTGGAGTTTAAGTGCTGCATATCGCAAACAGCATTGCCGCATAACACCAATTCTGGTATTGATTACCGGCTTTGCCTGTATCGCTTTTGGGCATTTTTCGGGTATTGAATTATTAGAACCCGTCTTAATCCCTATTGGTGGCCTTACCGTTGCTGCTGCCCATTACATTAATTTACGAATGCTTAAATCCTGTCCATTGGGGCATCGATAATCAATTATACCAATGAAATATAAAATATTATTTGTCAGTGCATTATCCTTTATTTCAGTGTTAAGCCCAGCCTGCAAACATGGCACAAACGATGGGATAGAACTTTACAGGCGTTATGCGATAAAAAATCTGGTTATAAAAAAAGTGCAAAAAGTAGTTCGCCATGATTAAGATCAGTTCATTAGTTCATGTTTATGATCAGGGGAGGAGTTTGAAATTTCCGGATCGGGAAATCGGCGATATGGAGCAGTGGCTGTTATTAGGCGCATCAGGCAGTGGCAAGAGTACACTTCTTAATATTATTGCCGGTCTTTTAAAGCCGGGACAGGGTGAAGTTTTAATTAACGGGACCGATTTGTATGCTTTGTCTGCACGTGAGCGCGATAGTTTCCGGGGAAAGCATATTGGCATTGTTTTTCAAAAACCACATCTTATCCGTTCTTTAGACGTACTCGATAACCTGGAGCTTGCTGCGGTAATGGCCGGTTTGCCGGTAGATCATGAACGAAACCTTTCACTTTTAGCGGATCTGGGTATTAGCGAGCTGGCGAAAAATTATCCTGATCAATTAAGTCAGGGCCAGTTGCAAAGGGTTTCGGTAGCACGTGCATTGGTAAATAAACCCGATCTCCTGATCGCTGATGAGCCAACTTCCAGTTTAGATGACGAAAACGCCGGTCAGGTAATCAGGATGTTGGCTATCCAGGCTAAAGACAATGGTGCGGCACTGCTCATCGCTACCCACGATGCAAGGGTTCGGGATCACTTTACTAAAACCTATCTACTCTAATGAATATCTTTAAAATCAGCGGCAAAAATCTAATCAGGAATAAATTAACCACCATTCTGAATATTATTTTAGTGGCTTTTGGTGTTGGCATTCTTTCTGTTCTTTTTCTCGCTTCTACACAGATAAACAATAAACTGGAGAAAAATGCAAGGGATATTGATCTGGTTGTGGGCGCAAAAGGAAGTCCGTTGCAATTAATATTAAGCAGTATTTACCATATTGATAACCCAACCGGAAATATTCCGGCCAAAGATGCCTACAAATTGATGCACAACCCCATGGTTAGAATGGCTGTTCCATTGGCATTAGGCGATAATTATAACGGTTACCGAATTGTAGGTACAGATACCACTTTCAGCCATCTTTATGGTTTAGCTGTTCAGCAGGGAAATTTCTGGCAAAAAGATTTGGAGGTGACCATCGGCAGTGAAGTGGCTTCTGAATCGAAACTGAAAGTTGGCGATTCTTTTTTCGGAGCGCACGGATTAACGGGCAACGGCGATATCCATAAGCAACACGCGTACTTGGTTAAGGGAATCTTAAAACCACAGGGTAACATAACTGATAATCTGATTCTTACCAATATTGGCAGTGTGTACAAAATGCATGAAGAGAAGCATGACGAAAACCATAGCCACACAACAACAGAAGAGACCAAAGAAATTAGCGACAAACAGATTACAGCATTGTTGATCCAGTATAAATCACCAATGTCAGTAATTGTTTTTCCGCGGATGGTTAACCAGAGTACCAATATGCAGGCAGCCTCTCCGGCAATGGAAAGTGCAAGGTTATTTTCGCTTATCGGGGTTGGAATTGATACCTTAAAATGGTTTGCCATTTTTATTATGGGAGTTGCGGCGCTGAGTATTTTTATCAGCCTTTATAATGCGATGAAAGAACGGAAATACGACCTGGCCATTATGCGTTGTTTAGGTGCATCAAAATTTAAAGTATTTTTTCTGGTCCTGTTTGAAGGAATTCTGGTGACATTTATCGGCACCTGTTTGGGGCTGTTCATCGGGCATGTTGCCCTGGAGGTGATTGGGGCCTGTCAGGGAGCTTCTCAGGCCAGATTAACAGGATTTACAGCTTTCCCACAAGAGATATACCTGATCTGGACCGGTCTTTTTATCGGCGCTTTGGCTTCGCTTATTCCGGCCATGCAGATTTACAAAGTTGATATAGCGGAAACATTAACGAAAGACCGTTAAGTGATGAAGAAGTTGATTTTTTTAGTTTTCTTATGTTTAGGTTACCAGAAATTGGCTGCGCAGGTTAAGGTACATACCGACATGCGCACGCCAACCTGGAATTTAATCGGGCTGAGGTACGATGCCGAAATTGCGCCCCGTAAATGGGGGAGTGTTTTTCCGCCAGCACTGAAAGCACTAAACAATAAGATAATTGAATTACCCGGTTACATCATCCCAACAAAGGTGGGGTCGAAATTCAGCGAGTTCATGCTCTCCATAGTGCCTATTGCTTCCTGTCCATATTGTGGTTCAGGTGATATTCCGTCAATGGTGCAGGTAAAAATACTAAATGCGATACCTATTACCGAAAAACCCATTAAACTTAAGGGAATCTTCGTTATCAACGATTCAGGCGATGATAGGAGTGAATTTTTTCTCTTAAACGCAAAACAGTTATAAACCCGATTAGTGATGAAGAAATACATGATGTTACTCTTTGTTTTAATTTCCAATACTACGTTTGCCCAGGTACCTGTTCATCGTGAAATACGGACCGCTACCTGGAATCTTATTGGTATGAAATACGATAAGCAGGTAAAACCCCTGGTTTGGCAGGCTGTTTTTCCAACCGCACTAAAGGCTATACATAATAAGATAATTGAGCTTCCGGGATACATTATTCCTACTAAGGTTGGTAATAGTTTTAATGAATTTATGTTTTCTATGGTCCCAGTTGCTTCTTGTCCTTATTGTGGCACTGGCGATATACCATCAATGATAGAAGTGAAAACTTTAAAACCCATCAACTGGACTGAGACACCCATTACCCTTCGTGGTAAATTTATAATCAATGATTCGGGCGATAGCCGGTCTACGTTTTTTCTTTTAGATGCAGTAAAAAAATGAAGTATATATATGTTGTTTTAATTCTGTTTTTAGTTTGCCCTGCTCAGGCACAAACGAAAAAACATAACCCGAATGATCAGTTAAGGTCTTTAAACTGGGACGTGATAGGCTCGGTAAAGTTTGAACTGACTGATAAGAATGAAATTCTGCCCCTTTTTACAGAAACAATCAGGCGTTTTGAAAACAGAGAATTTGATTTAACCGGTTACCTGATTCCTATAAAAAGCGGACAGAAACAGCAGAAATTTCTTTTGGCCACCTTGCCTATTAACCAATGTTATTTTTGCGGACAAAATGGTGTTCCGGTGATGATTATGATTGAAATGACGAATGCGGTTCCTTATTCTGAAAAGCCCATTCACGTACAGGGCATTTTAAAATTAGAAGAAAAGGATGCGAGCTATAAGCCACCAATAACCATCAAAAATGCCAAACTCATTGATTAATTGCTTATTTTTGTATTGCTATGGAAGATAATACTGCACGTTTCGAAAAACTTTTGGTTAAGAACGGACTAAAAAGAACCGCCCCGCGTTTGCAGGTGCTGGAAATTTTGAGTGGGAGGGATTCTGCCACATCTCAACCGTATTTAGAGCAGGTGATGGGAAAGGATGCAGACCGTGTTACCCTTTACCGTGTTTTGCAGGCTTTTGAAGAGAAGGGAATTATCCATAAGGTTTTGGACCAGCAGGGCACGGCCAATT
This sequence comes from Pedobacter suwonensis, assembly GCF_044762335.1. Lineage (GTDB taxonomy): Bacteria > Bacteroidota > Bacteroidia > Sphingobacteriales > Sphingobacteriaceae > Pedobacter. The sequence continues at coordinate 354,233 of NZ_JBIWEB010000006.1, forward strand.
ATGCCATTTGTTCGGATGGTTGCAATGCGCATGAGCATCATGATGAGCATGTGCATTTTAACTGCGATAACTGCCATAAAATTTACTGTTTGGATACCGTTAAAATTCCTGCATTAAAAGTTCCTGCCGGATTTAAGGTAAATCATCTTAATCTGATTGCCACAGGCTTATGCGCCAGTTGCGCTGATAAGGTGAATTAGAATTACTGTACCAAAAGATTACATCCCCTGATATCTGAATGATCAAACCGGCCCAGTACTTCAAAACTTTGATCGGGATTGATTCTGCCCAGGTCTTGAGTGGCAATAAATGAACAGGAATTGATATTGGCCAGGTCAATTACATTGATGCCACCGGTCCTGCCGGTTTCCATTAAGCTTAAAGGATCATTGGTGTCGCGGATCAAAATCTGCATCCAGCCAGGGCAATTGAAAATGCCTTCACCCAAAGAATAAGCCTGAGAAAGCAATTCGGTCATTCCATATTCGCTATGGATATTTTTTACACCAAATCCTTTGGTTAACTGCTCATGAAGCTCTTCGCGTACCATTTCTTTACGTTTTCCCTTCATTCCGCCGGTTTCCATTACGATGAGCTCAGGAAACTCAATATCATATTGTTCTATAAAATCAAGCAACGCATAGGTTACACCAATTAAAACTGTTTTCTGTTTTTTTGATTTCAGATCGAGCAGCGTTTGTAACAGCTCTTCATGGTTATATAAAAAGTAACCACTTTGCGGATGACCGCTTTTTTCGATCAGGTCGTTTACCATGTAGATTAACGACGAACCCGACCTTTGTTGATAGGAAGGTAACAATGCCAGGAAGCAATAGTCGGTAACGTTACCATAAAACCGGGCAAATGCCTGCAGGTAACTCTGTTCATATAACATAACATCGGTTACATGATGACTGCTTTGCACCATACCCGTTGTACCCGAGCTGCTGAAGGTAATTTCAACAGGTTCATTGCTGCTCAGAACAGCATGGCTTTTAAAAAAGCTGATGGGTAAAAACGGAATAGCTGAAATGTCGGTTACCAACTCGGCATCAATACCAAGGTGAAAGATATATTCGCGGTAAATATTACAATTTTGGGCCTGTAACTTAAAAATATTTAAAGCAAGGGCATTAAATGCATTACTGTCTTTTACAGAGAAAATCTCGTTAGCGGTTAAATTCACAAGGCAAAAATACAAAGCATTATGCTATTTTCTCGTCAGTTTTTTTAGCCAGCATAGCCATTCTGAACTGATAGCCGCAATAACCACTAATTCCCGCCACCAAACCACTTAAAATTCCGGCGAGCAATAGTAACGCCCACCATATTTTTATGCCTGTCATCACGGCTACACGGCCGGCAAGTACATTGTCATTAGGCAGGCTTTTAAACAAGGCATAGCCGATCCAAAGCAAAAAAATGGCAAAAAATGATTGCCAAAAGGCTATTTTTCCTGTTTTGCCAATAATACCACAGGTGGCAAAAGAAATGACGATGATGACCCACCAAGGGGCAATCATTTGTAAAAGGAAACAAATGATTAATATAACGATGAAAACCATTTTAAACTATTTAGATATTTTTAAACGAGAAATAACTGTGCCCGATTTATCATCAGGATTTTGCATGTAAAACAGATCGTATAATTTGCCATTTGCCCAGGTATCGATCATATTATCATAAAATTTGCTTCCAGGGTTACCCGACTGGCCACCCGGATAAACGCCATGCCCTTTTGGCGTTTTGCCCAGTTCAATCACCATCCGCCAGGAAGGTCCGTTGGTTTCGCTCAAAGCGTTAATGGTACTTTTGGCGCCACCAATCTGTAAAACTTTCGAACCAAATCCTGGTATTTTGGCAAGGTGCGGCACATTGGTCTGTTTTACATTTGCCCAGGCCCAGTCTTTATTTATTGGTCCGAAGCGCCTTTCAAGACTATCACAGCTAAATTTAAAAGCTTCGTTAACCAAATCAGCTAACGTTTCTTTTTTGCTGGTATTGATATTATCATACCAGGTTGCATCGGATTCTTTCAGGATCATCTCCACCGTACGGTCTCTTGAAGGGTAACGCATCGGGATGCCTTTCACTTCAAATTCATCAGCCCAGATATTATATGATAAGCGTTTGGTCCAAATTTCGAATACACTGGCCGCAATTTCATGTGCATCATAACGTTTGTTCCATTTGCGCAGGTAAGCCAATGCTTCTTTTTGCGTGGCATTTAACTGTTCGTTGTTCAGTAAAGGCAATAAAGCTGGAACTAGGTTCTGTGCCATGATGCTGTAATTATCGGTTTGCATGAGGCGGATACTGTCTAAATTGGCCTTCTTCATTACCGATAAACGGTCGTTAATACGTTTGCCTCGCTCATAGGGTGCAAATTCCCAGTTAATGTAGTATGGATAGGTGGTGTCGGTAGAAGACTGGTTGGCCGAACTCACAAAACCACGCGGCGGATTTTTAACCGTTGGGTTCTGTGCATTTGGGATCCAGCCCTGCCAATCGTAAGCAGGATCGGTACCATCCAGAATAAATTTACCCTGGTCTTTCCATTTTAAGGGGAATTTACCATTTGGCGTAATAGCGATATCATTATCTATACTGGCGAAAACAAAATTCTGTGCAGGAGCCGTATAAAAAGTTAACGCTTTGCGGTAATCGTTATAATTTTTACCCCGGTTAAGGTAATAAAAAGTCATGAGTTCATTTGATTCATCATGTGCGATCCACCTGAGTGCATCGCCAACAGGCACATTGTCGGCCCTGCCATATTTTGGTTTCTGGAAATAAACAACCGGACCGTGATGGGTGTAGTAAACGGTATCTACTTCATCTTTTCCGCCACGTACTTTAATGGTTTCGAGTCTTTTGCTGGTAGCGTTCCATTTATTGTTATACCAATATTCATGATGGGTCGAATCCTTAAATTTAATCTGATAAAAATCGAGTACATCAGCAGCAACATTGGTTACTCCCCAGGCTATTTTTTGGTTAAAGCCTATAATTACCCCAGGAGCACCAGGTAAAGAAACCCCATAGGTGTTTACCCCAGGCGCATGTAACTGAATCTGATACCAAATTGATGGAAGTGTTAAATCTAAATGGGGATCGTTTGCTAAGATCGGATATCCTGATGCAGTTTTTGTACCAGATAATGCCCAGTTATTACTCCCAATACCTTCTACTTTTTGAGCGGTCTTCACTTCGCCGGTTTGTACCTGCGTGAAGCTTTCTGGCGTTTTTGGTATTGGTAGAGGAGAGAAATTCCATTTTGTGCCAACGGGGATAATGGGATCTTCGCGAAAAGGATAATCCGGAAAAAGGTTTTTAGTCACCTCAGGGCCAAATTTTTTGAGGATATTGGTCATGTAAAATTCATCAGAACCCATTGCTAATACTGCCGACATCTGCTTCAGCAACAAAGCACATTTTACAGGTGTCCAGTTTTCGGGTTTAAAATCCAGAATTTTATATTCTATCGGATAATTTGCTTTAGAAAGTGTTTTAATGTAGGCATTAATTCCTTCGGTATAGGCTAAAATCATTTCTTTAGCTTTTGGATCGGCCATCATCCCCTTCAATGAGCGTTCTGCGCCATAAACCATGCCCATCCGGCGTTGATACCGGTCTACCTCTATCGCTTTATCGCCCACCACTTCACTAATTCGTCCGGCGGCGAAACGGGTCTGGAAATCCATTTGCCAAAGGCGGTGCATAGCTGTAACATAACCTTGCGCCAAATAAAGATCGTGATCATTCTGCGCAAAAATATGCGGGATCATGCGATCGTCGAAAACGATTTCAATTTTATCAATCGCTCCTTTTATTTTCGCTTTATGGTTAAACATAAAATGATTGTTCTCTGCATTTTGCCAGAAACCCATAAAAGGGTTTAGAAATTTTAACAATGGAGGCATGTTGCCTAATTTGGTGTTAAATAAAAAAGCTAATGCGATCGGGATTACGATGCAGAACAGGGCTTTAACTTTATTCATAATGGCTAGCTAACAAGTCTTTTGCTAAGATAGGGCAAAATGACGGTTTATGTCTAATGCAAAATACAACAAACTGTATATCAATCAAAATTATAATTTGTTTTGAAAATATTATGCTTACATAATTTGTTTAATTCAAAAAAAGAAATTAAGTTTATACAACTAATAATACAAATAACCAAATTAATAATCGCGTATGAGCAGGATTTTTACACAGATTTTCTATGTGTTCTTATTTGTGTTTGCTGGTAATATGGCGGCACGGGCACAGGGTATTACGGTAAGCGGAACCGTAAAAGACAAGCAGACTAAAGAAGGATTGGCTGGAGTTAGTTTAACCATTAAGGGCCAGTCAGGCGGTACGGCATCTACAGCCAATGGAACTTTCAGTTTCAGTACAACGGCAAAATTACCTTTTACTTTAGTGGCATCTTATGTAGGTTATGGTACGGTTGAGCAGCAAATTACAGGGAGTACTTCAGGTATTAATCTCGAAATGGAAACCGCAATTGTATTAGGTGGGGATGTGGTGGTTTCTGCTTCGCGTACCCCGGAACGTATTTTAGAATCGCCGGTTTCTATCGAACGGATGAGTGCAGCCACAATCAGGGAGATCGCTGCGCCGTCGTTTTACGATGCCTTGAACAATATGAAAGGGGTAGAGAGCAGCATGCAGAGTTTAACTTTCAAGTCGATCAATACCCGCGGTTTTAATTCAAATGGTAATACGCGCTTTAACCAATATATAGATGGAATGGATAACCAGGCTCCCGGATTAAATTTCTCGGTAGGTAACATTGTAGGTATTACCGAACTTGATGTGGATAATGTGGAACTTTTGCCAGGTGCTTCATCTGCACTTTACGGAGCGGGCGGTATCAGCGGTACCTTATTAATGACTTCAAAAGATCCTTTCAAATATCCTGGTGCTAGTTTTCAATACAAAACCGGTGTTAACCATGTTAATGATAATAACAGTACGGTACAGCCTTTCAATCAATTGGATGTACGCATGGCCAAATCATGGAACAATAAATTTGGGGTAAAAGCTGCGTTTTCATTTCTTCAGGCCAAAGACTGGTTTGGAAATAACTATTCAAATTTCGACAGGATTGCCAGGACCGCTAAAGCTGGCGACCGCAACAGCGACACCAACTACGATGGGATAAATGTTTATGGAGATGAGGTAAGCCAGAATATGCGAAATGTGGCGCTAAGCGTTCAAAATGCCACCATTTCAGGAATTAATGCAGGTTCGGGTGGTTTAATCCCTAACATCAAAGCCGCTATGGACGGCGCTTTCGGGGCAACTATTCCAAATGCGGCGCAACAGGCTGGTTTTCTTGCTGGTCTGCCTGCAGCGTTACGTCCGGCAGTACAAAATTACCTGCCCTTTTATGTAGGCTTAAAGGCTAACTTAATTCCTGATCAAAATGTATCAAGAACGGGCTATAATGAAGAAAATCTTGTTGATTACGGTACTAAATCACTAAAAGCTTCCGGGGCATTATATTACAATATCAGCAATACAGTGCAGGCAGTAGCGCAAGCAAATTGGGGTACAGGAACTTCAGTTTATACCGGCTCTGATCGTTACTCGTTACGTAATTTTAATATTGGCCAGTATAAATTGGAAATAAAGGGCGAAGATTTCTTCGTTAAAGCATATACCACTCAGGAGCGATCGGGCGATTCTTATATTTCATCTATTTTAGGCAGTTATATTAATGAACTTTCAAAACCATCTACCACATGGTTTCCGCAATATATCGGCAATTATGTAGGTGCCAGGGCTGCCGGACAAAGTGATGCAGCCGCACATGCTTTAGCCAGAAATGCCGCTAACCAGGGCCGTTTTGAGCCAGGTTCGCCTCAGTTTAATCAGGCAAAAGATCAAATTATGAATACCACCATCAGTGCTTCTGATCCATCCAAAGGTATTTATGGTGCTAAATTCGACGATAAATCCAATTTATACCACTACGAAGGAATGTATAACTTTACCAATCTTTTTGATAATGTGGTAGAATTTCAGGTTGGTGCCTCTTACCGTCTTTACGATTTAAATTCGGCAGGAACCATTTTTAATGACTTAATTAATTCCATTGACATTAAAGAATATGGTGCATTTGGACAGATCGGTAAAAAGTTCTTTAACGATAAGGTTAAATTTACCTTTGCCGGCCGTTATGATAAAAGCCAGAACTTTGAAGGTCGTTTTACACCTAGAGTAACCGGAGTATTTACGGTTGCCAAAAATAACAACATCAGGGTTTCCTATCAAACCGGTTATCGTAACCCAACTACGCAAAACCAATATATAGATCTATCCGTTGGTGGTGGTTCGCAGCGTTTAATTGGTGGTTTGCCAGAAATTATCTTCGACAAATACCACTTAGATACCAACAAACCCTATACTGATGTGAGCTACCGTGCATTTCTGGCATCGGCTGCGGCTACAGGCACGCCAAATCCGGCGCTTTTGCAACAATATAATTTTGACGCCAAAGGTGTACGTCCTGAAAGTGTACAATCTTATGAGTTAGGCTATAAAGGTTTGATCCTGCCTAATTTATTGATTGATGCTTATGGTTATTACAATATTTATAAAGATTTTATCACAGCTGTCGACGTTTATCAGAATGTAAACGGAAGTTTTGTGAAATTCGGTGTTCCAGTTAATGCCGAAGGAGAAGTGACTTCTTACGGCGCTGCTTTGGGTCTTGATTACCTGGTAGGCAAATGGAACATGAGCGGTAACGTTTCTTACAACCAGATTGGGGATTTGCCGGTTAACTATATTAACGATTTCAATACGCCGAAAATCCGTTATAATTTGGGCCTCGGTAATAAAGAGATCATTAAAAATTTTGGTTTCAATGTTGCTTACCGGTGGCAAGATCAATTCTATTGGAATTCATCTTTTGCTTCTGGTCAGGTACCTGCATACAGCTCTCTGGATGCCCAGGTCAGCTTAAGGATTCCTTCGGTGCAATCAGTTGTTAAATTGGGCGGTTCTAACGTGTTGAATAAATATTATATCACTTCTTATGGTAACCCTATGGCAGGTGCAATCTACTATGTTGGATTGACTTTTAATCCGTAATTACTTATTGATTTTTAAGCCCGCTGTATACCAACTCAGCGGGCTTTTTTGTTTAAAATGAATTTGAGTTTATCAGGTCGCTCTCATACGTTCAAAATGATATGTAACCGGATATAATTTTGCTTTTTATCTAATTTTTATATCCGATCGCATATAGTTTCAAAAATGATTGATAAGTTGGTTTAAAATCAATTTCTCACCTTTAACACCGATTTGACACAACCTTCTTAGTGTAAATAATACACTTTACTAAACAGGCCTTGAAAAAAAGCTTGATCCCTTTTAATAAAATATTTGTATTATAGTACTTTCTTAAACGAATCCCGGTTTAGGGACTGTTTGTTAGATTATAGATACAATAGGATGGAAGCGCAAAACGATAAAAGCAACGAAACAAATGATTTGATTGATAAGGAGCAGGAAATACAGCACCTGAACAATCCGGTAGATATATCTGTAAAGCCAATTGTTAAACAATATCTTGGTGAAGTAAAAAAAGTTAAGAAAGAAGGTAATCGTTTTTATTTCTCAGACGGTGACGCGAGGGTAGAAATACGTGTGGTAAGTGATGAGATTATTAGGGTTCGCCTGGCGCCCCATGGTGTCTTTTTAGATGATTTTTCTTATGCGGTACCCGAAGTAGATCAAAAGGTTTCGGTATTTAAAATGCAGGAACATGATGATCATTACACGATTTCTACTCATTCTGTGACCTGCAAAATAGAAAAAGCCAATTTTCATATTTCTTTTCATGATAATATTACCAATGTGATGATGGTTGATGAAGCCAACTCGATGCATTGGGAAGAAAATGTAGATTTTGGTGGTTATTATATCTATGCAACAAAAAAATGTCATCCGGAGGAAAATTTCTTCGGTTTGGGTGATAAATCGGGTAATTTCAACCTTCGTGGCCGTCGTTTCGAAAACTGGAATACCGATGCTTATTCTTATGGCTGGAACCAGGATCCGCTGTACCGTACCATACCATTCTATATTGGTTTGCATAACCAGGCTGCATACGGTATCTTCTTCGATAATACTTTTAAATCATATTTCGATTTCGGATCTGAAGATGTAAATAAAACCAGTTTCTGGGCCGATGGTGGTGAATTGCAGTATTACTATATTCACGGACCACATATCATGGATGTAGTTAAACGTTATGCTACCTTGACAGGTACGCATCCAATGCCACCAAAATGGACTTTAGGCTATCAGCAATGCCGCTGGAGCTACTATCCTGAAACAAAAGTTAAAGAAATTGCCAGGCAGTTTCGGGAACGTAAAATTCCTTGCGACGCCATTTACCTGGATATCGATTATATGGATGGCTACCGCTGTTTCACCTGGAATAAAAAGTACTTTCCGGATCCGCAGAGGATGATTAAGGAACTTTCTGATGATGGTTTCAAAACCGTGGTGATGATTGATCCGGGGATCAAAGTTGATGATGATTACTGGGTGTTCAAAGAAGGTAAAGAAAAAAGGTTTTTCTGCCGCCGCAGCGATGATTATTATATGGAAGGGCATGTTTGGCCCGGCCGTTGCCAGTTTCCTGATTTTACCAACCCAAAGGTGCGTACCTGGTGGGGCAATTTATACAAAGAACTGGTAGATATGGGCGTTGCAGGTTTCTGGAACGACATGAATGAGCCTGCGGTATTTGGCTCGGGTACCTTCCCGAACGATGTACGCCACAATTACGATGGCTATCGCGGCTCTCATCGCAAAGCACACAATGTTTATGGTATGCAGATGGTCCGTTCTACTTACGAAGGGCTTAAAAAACTCATGCGTAATAAACGCCCCTTTACCATTACAAGAGCTGGCTATTCGGGCATGCAGCGTTATGCAAGTGTGTGGACTGGCGATAATATTGCCACCTGGGAACACCTAAAGATCGGAAACATCCAATGTCAGCGTTTATCGGTGTCGGGTGTGCCTTTCTGCGGAACGGACATCGGTGGATTTAGCGGTGAGCCTGATGGCGAGTTGTTTACCCGATGGATTCAGCTGGGTACTTTCTCACCGTTTATGCGTGCGCACTCTGCTGGTGATACTGCCGAGCGGGAGCCCTGGAGCTTTGGTGAGTTTTTTGAAAACATTAACCGCAAGTTTATTGAGTTAAGGTACCGTTTAATGCCTTATTTATATTCAGTATTCTGGGAGCACCACCGTTATGGCTTTCCGATTTTAAGGCCATTGGTTATGCTTGAGCAGGAAAACATCAGCAACAGCTTCCGTCAGGATGAGTTTTGCTATGGCGATAAACTTTTGATTTGTCCGGTACTGGAGCAGGGAGCCATCTCGCGTAAAGTTTACCTGCCTAAAGGCACCTGGTATAATTTCTGGACCAATGAGACTTTAGAAGGTGGTAACGAATATACCGTTGATGCCAAGATAGACAGCATGCCAATGTTTGTGCGTGCAGGTTCTGCTTTACCAGAATATCCGGTAATGCAATATGTAGATGAAAAATCGATTACAGAAGTAATTTTGAATATCTATCATAGTGATTATGAAGTGAATTCATACATGTACGAGGACCATGGAGACACCTTTGCATATGAACAGGATATTTACCTCGAAAAGAAGTTTACCGTAAAAGGCGATACACAAGCCATAAAGATAAATCAACGTATTGAAGGCTTATATACGCCGAATTATGAGTTTTATGTATGTAATGTTATTGGTGTAAAATTCCAGGTGAGAAAAATTATTATCGATAATAAAGAAGTCACTGATTTTTATACGGATGACAAGCAAGTACTGCATTTCAAATGCAATAAAAATTTCTCTGAGATACAGATTTTAAGTCTGTAAATCTTTTAGCCCCAAATGTTGTTTAGCATTTGGGGCTAAATTTATCTAGCCAAAAAACAGCTATGCCATCAGCAAAAAAAGTTACTGCAAAAAAAGCAGTTTTAGCCAAAACCGATCACACAAAAGCGGTTTGGGTACATAGTTTATTTACCGATTACGATATTGATCTTTTTCTGGTTGGAAAGCATTTCAGGCTTTATGAGAAAATGGGTTCTCACCTCATTTCGGTTAATGGTACAGCAGGGGTTTATTTTTCTGTATGGGCGCCAAATGCTACTGCTGTAAGCGTTGTGGGTAACTTTAACAGTTGGACCAATACCTCACATGGCCTGAACAGAAGGTGGGATAAGTCAGGTATTTGGGAAGGTTTTATCCCAGGTATAGCAAAAGGTGAAGTTTATAAATATTTTGTAAAAGGCTTTGATGAATCTGAATATTTAAAAGGCGATCCTTATGCACGCAGGTGGGAACATCCGCCGCAAACCGCTTCCATTGTTTGGGACACCGATTATACATGGAAAGACAAGAGCTGGTTAAATAAGAGGGCAAAGCTGAATGCTTTAGACCAAGCGATATCAGTATATGAAATACATTTAGGCTCATGGGAGCGCGATCCGGATAATCCGGAACGTGTTTTAACCTGCAGGGAAGTGGCCGGCAGGCTAGTGCCTTATGTAAAGGAGATGGGTTTTACGCATGTAGAATTAATGCCTGTAATGGAGTTTCCGTTTTTCCCAAGCTGGGGATACCAGATAACCGGGTATTTTGGGGCAAGCTCACGCTACGGCTCTCCACAGGATTTAATGTACCTTATCGATGCCTTGCATAAAGCCAATATTGCGGTAATATTGGATTGGGTACCTTCTCATTTTCCTGGTGATAGACATGGTTTATATGAGTTTGATGGCACCCATCTTTATGAACATGCTGATATGCGCAAGGGATTCCATCCGGACTGGAAATCATACATTTTTAATTACGACAGGAATGAGGTTAGATCTTTTCTGATTAGTAATGCCATATTCTGGCTGGATCAGTATCATGCCGACGGATTAAGGGTGGATGCGGTGGCTTCGATGTTGTATTTTACTTTTTCCCGGGAGGAAGGAGAATCTGCAACCAATGAATATGGTGGAAGTGAAAACCTGGGAGCAATACAGTTTTTGCAAGATCTGAACATTGCCGTTTATGGAAATTTTGATGGCGTGCAAACTATTGCAGAAGAAAGCAGTACTTACCCTGGTGTTACGCATCCGGTACATGCTGGTGGATTGGGTTTTGGTATGAAATGGATGATGGGATGGATGAACGATACTTTGAAGTATTTCAAGGTAGATACATTAAATAGAAAACACCATCATAATCAGTTGAGTTTTAGCATGACTTACGCATTTACCGAAAACTTTATGCTTCCGTTTTCACACGATGAAGTGGTGCATGGTAAGTCGCCGATGCTTTATAAAATGCCTGGTGATGATTGGCAGAAGTTCGCCAACTTAAGGGCACTTTATGGTTATATGTTTACACATCCCGGAGCAAAACTATTATTTATGGGTAATGAGTTTGCTCAAACCAAAGAGTGGAATTTTACACAATCACTGGATTGGCATTTATTACAGTATGCTCCCCATAAAGGCATGCAGGAAACAGTCAAAGCCTTAAATTTTTTATACCGCAAAGAGCCTGCATTATATCATTTCAACTTTAGTTATGAAGGTTTTCAATGGATTGATGCCGATAATGCAAACGAATCTGTATTTGTGTATATGCGCAAAGGACCGAAAGCTAAAGATACTTTGATTATTGCAATAAATTTAACCCCGGTGGTTCGGGAAAATTATCGGATTGGCGTGCCGTTTAAAACGAAATGGAAAGAGATTTTTAATACTGATGATATTGGCTTTTATGGTGGCGGTATCAATAACAGGGGAGATATTGTTCCCGATCTGAAAGACTATAATGGGCAAAAACATTCAATTGTTGTCGATTTACCACCCTTAGCGGTAGTGATTTTTAAAAGCAAATAGAGTATTACCTGCTTTATCCCTTCCAAACCTTGTAATTCGGTTTGGAAGGATAATCAATTACTCTAAATAAGAAAAGCTTCCCATTGCTGGAAAGCTTTCTTAAACTCCGGACTGGAAGCTTCCAGAGTGGGTGCAAAGATACAATAAACACCGTCTCTTGCAATATTATTTTTTAAATACCAAGAAGCTAAAATATTGCTATCATAATCTCCTCTATATAGATTACAATGTCTAATTTTTTCTTATTCTGGTACCCTATTAATCGGTTTGATACCAGGCGCTATAAAGCACTCATCAAAGCCACTTCGCCCACCAGATTTGCCTGCTGTGGTAAATGCAGCGTTAAGTGCTATAAAGTAACCCGATACGGATAATTCTGATATAAGCTGATCAATCGGATGGCATGATACCAAAGCGTTTGATATGGAGACCAAATTTCTTTTGCTGAAAGCAAATACAGCGTTACTTTAAGGTTCCTGTTTTTCGATGATGGTATCTGGTTGCGCTCTTACTTTTTGATAAATGATTTAATGAATAAAGTGAACGGATAATGTAGCGTTTGTCAGTAGTATGTTTGTACTGGCAAACAGACAAATTTATTTTTCACATTATTTTAAACTCACATTGAAAAGGCGCTCTTGTCAATTTTTCTTGTTATTTCTGTTATTTTTTATGCCTGCGTATTTATATGCACAGTGTGAAAATACAGGGCGTACATACGCAAACTTTCAGGGGGCCTACCTTGATGGATTGAGTGTTTTAGGTGGAAGTTTATATGGTAACATCGCCAACGCTTCAAATGCTGTAAATGGGCAAGTTAAAGATGCGTCAACCTTATCAGTTCCAATTGGAGTGCTTGGGCTTACAGGTTCTGCCACACAATTTCTGGAATTTACCAATGATGGTACCAATGCTGGTAAACGCACAATTGCTGCAAATACGACAGTAACAGTTAAACTAGCGCTACCCAAAGAACTTCTTGGGCTCCTGAGCAATTTTGAAATTGGAAGTTTTACGGATCTACATCCTGTTTCAGCAAGTAAGCCTTTGGTAGGTTATGGATATGATTCTGGATATGATGCAACAAAGAATCCGATTTATACAGCTGCAAATATTGCCGGGTTGATTGGCGGGGCAGGAGAGATGGAAATTACTGTTACCCCTACACAAGCTTTCAACGGGATATATATTAAAATTGTGGGTGCGGTAGTTTCTACAGCTTTATCAATAAAAATTTTCCATGCGTATATTTTGGAACTCAATACAAGTTCAGTCAATTGTGATGAGGCAATTGATGTATTATCGGGAGTGAAACCAACTTCTTTAGGTGGTATTGCAAATCTAACAGGAAGTGTTACTAACCCTTTCAATGCCATTGATGCTGATCTAAATAGCTTTGCACTAATCGATGTGGGTACTTCCGTACTCAATCAGGTATATCTGACAGCTGTATTCAATAAACCCTCACAACCAGCAGATTCGGTTAGTATTATACTTGAAAATCCTGGTGGTGGACTGTTGGATCTCAGTCTTTTAACAGGTTTTACCATACAGCCTTATCTGAGTGGAGTTAAAGCCGGGTCAGCATTTGCAAACACAAGTACGTTTTTAGACCTCAAATTACTTCCTGGATCAACCAGTAAATATAGCTTAAAGTTTGCGGTAGCTAATGTTTACGATCGCCTTGAGATTTCGATGGGCGGACTTACTGGCGCTTTCAGCCGTTTAAGGATATATGATATTAAACGTAAGCTGGTAAAACCGCGCACATTGGCCGATCCTTCATCTACAGACGAAAAAATGGTTTGTCAGGGGCAAACGGCAACATTTGCTATTCAGAATGCACAAACCTGCACCGAATACAAATGGTATGATGCTGAAACAGGGGGTAATTTGATACATACCGGCCTAACTTTCGCTCCGCCAAATACGCTTACACCAGGCGATTATAACTATTATGTTCAGGCAAACAGAACCTATTGCGTTACCGCCTTTTCTGAACGTTTAAGGGTAAAATTCAAGGTGAATGCGTTGCCTGTGGTCACTGTACCAGGCACGGTAATCTGTAGTGGTTCTTCTGCTACACTTTCAGTTACGGCACCTGACGCGGGTTACACTTATAAATGGTATTCTTCGTCCTCTGGCGTTACGCCATTTTATACGGGTACTACATACACTACACCCCTTTTAACTGCAAGTACTATTTATTATGTAGAAGCGGTTAATACAGCAACAGGATGTAAAAATGCCGGTGGCGCTCAAGCTGTAGAAGTTAAAGTAAAACAATATGCCCCTGTCCCCGCAATAAGTGGTGCAACTGTTATGTGCGCGGGAACAAGTACAACATTTACCAATGTTTATCCAAATGGAGTTTGGAGTACAAGTGATGCTGGAACTGCAACGATAGATGCCACCGGTAAGGTTACTGCAATAGCTTCTGGTAATGCCGTAATTAGCTATATCGTTGCTGAAGATGCGACTTATTGTGCCAAAAAAGTAGATTTTCCATTAGCTGTAAATCCCCAGCCCAATTTAACCTTGGGGCCGGACATAAGTATTTGCGAAGGGGCAACGTCAGCCAAAATCACTTACTCTAATGCCGTTTTTAACCCCCTAAATTATAGTATTTCCTGGACTGGCAATTTGTTGCCTGCCGTCTTAAATCAGGCTTTACCTGCAAATGAGATTACCATCACCATACCATCAACCACTTCTGTTGCGGTTTACCAGGGAGTTTTAACCATTAAAAATGCAGATGGATGTGAACGCGCTATCCCATTTAGTTTGAGGGTTAAGCTGATTCCTCATAAACCAACCGTTTCCATTAACTAAAAAGAAAATAAATTATTCACTCAAACCACTTAAAATCATGACAAAAAAAACTAAAAAACGTAATCTGAAAATCTTTGTATTTTTAATTAGCCTGCTGCCATTAAGTGCTCTGGCGCAAACGCCAGGTGTATATCTCTGCGGAACAAATACTGTAAAGTTGAGTCCCACTTTTTCTGGGTACACGCCCGCTAACGGCGATAAAATTGTATGGACGGTTGACGGAACCGCGGAGGCTCCGGTAGTTTACAACGGTTCAAATGCTTTCTATCAGATTGCTGCCGGCCTGGCTGTAGGAAGCCATACCTATTCGGTTCAGGTTATACCGGCTGATGCAAATCTTTGTCCCAGCGATGTTTCTGATAATACAGTTGTAGAAAAATTGCCTGCCCCAGTTATTGCTGTTACAGCCCCGGGTAGTACTTATTGTACCGATCAAACAGCGGCTACTGTAATTACAGCAAGTAAGGATGCTTCTATAACATTACCGGCAGGGGTAACCATGACTTATGCCTGGTCTGCAACATTGGGTGGTACTGCTGTAACCGACATTACAACTTTGGGCACCGCATCTACTTCCGGAGATACTTTTACGCTTAAAGCTGGCGTGGCTCCGGGTGATTATGTGTTTGCCGCTGTTGGAAGTTATGCTACCGGTGGTGTTCAGATCGTAAACGCAGCAAGTTGTACGGCAACTGCAAATAAAGCAATAACAGTTACGGCTAAACCAGGTAAGGCAACAATCTCTGTAGTACCATAGCTATTGCTTTGAGCTGGTTTAATTATTAAGATGTTTAACAGATTTAGAATAATTGCGTTTGGTGTGCTACTGCTTTATGCAGCAGCATGCTTTGCGCAATCACCTAATCCAAACACGTGGCCTCTTAAACCAGGTGCTACCGTTAAGCTCAGGGCCAACGGTGCAAGTGCTACCTCTTATCAATGGTTTAGAAATGGAGCGCCTATTTTAGGTGCTACCTTGCAAGATTATGTGGTAAATGCTGCAGGAAAATATACTGTTATTACTTTTAATTTAGGCGGATGTAGTTCGGATCCCTCTGAAGCAATAGAAGTGATTATGGATGCACAGGTTTTAGCCGATGTTTCCATTGTTAAAAGATCTGAAAGCAGAAAGGTGATGACCACTGAAGTGTTTAAATACAACTTATTGGTTCGCAATAATGGGACGGGTACGGCAACTAATCTGCAGGTAAAAGACGAACTCCCAGAAAATCTGATTTATGTCGGTGTTGATCCTGCTGTTGTGGGGACCATAAATTATAATGAGCGGACCAAAACGGTATCATGGTCTATACCATCTCTTGCCAATGGCAGTTTTGTCGAGCTGATCATCAATGTAAGGTCAGTAAAGCCTGGGAACGTGAGTAATCGCGCCACGATTACAATCAATGAAAACGATCCTGATCCGTCAAACAACAGCTCTATAGATAATAAAGAAATTATCGGACTTAAAATCCCGAATGTATTTACACCAAATGGTGATGGAAAGAATGAAACCTTTTTTATTGAGGGTCTGGATCTATATAGCGAAAATCAGCTTACTGTTATTAACCGCTGGGGGAGTACTGTGTATGAAAAGAAAGGCTATCTAAACGATTGGACCGCAGATGGTTTGACAGATGGAACTTATTTTTATGTGATTAGGGTGAAAACTGCAAATACGCAATGGCAGGAATTTAAAGGTTATGTAACGGTAATGAGATAACTGAATGTGGAAAGAGAGAATATGAAAAAGATATTTTTAACAATATTGTTTAATTTACTTTATCTCTGTCTGTTCGCGCAGCAGAATGCCCAGTTTGGACAATACATGTTCAACGGTCTTTACATCAATCCAGCTTATGCAGGCTATAAAGAAGAACTTTATATGCAGGCCTTTGTCCGGGCGCAATGGGCAGGTATTCAGGGGGCTCCACAAACGCTTTCTTTATCGGTAGATGGAGCAGTTAAAGAAAAAAATGTAGGTTTGGGCTTACTGATGTCCAAAGATAAAATTGGCGCACAGAATTCGCTGAATTTATCAGGCAATTTTGCTTACCGGATTAAATTGGACCGAACTGCAACCAGTGTACTCGCATTTGGTTTTGGCCTCGGGGTGGTACAGATGGGGTTGAACGGCAGTTTATTGAATCCTACAGAAACCGGCGATAACCGGATTCCAACCGGATATGAAAGCAGAACTGTACCAGATATCAGGGCAGGGGTGCATTATTCTAACCAGAAATTATTTGTGGGGTTTTCTGCCAATAACCTGCTTACGCAGTATCTTCCAGTTTTTAGGAATAATAATCTCCTTAGTATTGCTGCAAAGCCACATTTTTATTTAACGGCCGGCATGGTATTTCCCATGAATAACGACTTTACGTTCAAACCCACTTTTTTAATAAAAGACGATTTAAACGGGCCAACCTCATTAGATCTGAACGCTTTTTTATTGATCAGGGAAAAGTTTTGGTTAGGTGCTGCGTATCGAACCTCTGTAAAACTTTATCCTAAACCAGCATTGCCTAATGATTTACGTGCAAGAAGTGCCGTTGGACTGATTACGGAATTCTTTGTCCGGAACAATCTCAGGATTGGTTACGGTTACGATTATAGTTTAAACAAGCTGGGTAACTATGATTATGGCTCTCACGAGATATCTATTGGTTATTACTTGCAAACAGCAAAAAGCAGAAAGCCAAAGTGTTATTTTTGATGCCCTGGTTTTTACAATATCAGTGTTTATAGTCGTTTACATCGCTGAGCATATAGGACAAGCCGCTGTTTATTCTGAAGAAATATCAGGGAGTCAATCTTCATGACTTTATTTTCGGAAGCCGTATGCTTCTTACTCCATTCGGTTGTTTGATTTTGTTCCCTTGTATAAACAAACAGGATGTCGATGTGTTATTATCCCATATCAAATTACTCATGCAACCGTTATATAAAAGAAATACGCATCAAGAAGTAAATGTTGGCTGTAACGCTGATTTATCGGATGATCAATTCTTTTTTACAACACTACAGCCCTATGACGGTGCTGCATTCAAAGCGCTCTATCAGAAATATTCTGCAGCTATTTATGGGAATATTATCAGGCATGTAGATAATGAAGAAAAAGCTAAACTAATTTTACAACAAACATTTTGTGAAGTTTGGGAAGCTTTTCCCCAATTTGATCAAACCAAATTCAGAATTTTTACCTGGATAAATCAATTTGCCCTTCAAGCCATCAAGAAGTTTACGCTTTAAAAAGCGGTTTATAATCTGTAACATTTTTATATTCCATTCGAAATTGCTATAATTAAGGGTCTAAAGTCTAACCCAATTTGTATGCTCGAATCTCAAAAGGTGTTTTTGGTAAACGCTGTGTTAAACTATTTCAGCCAGTTGTCTCCGATATCATCAGAATTTATCCAGGAAATAGAAAATAATGTGGAGCCTCTTTTTATTAAGAAGAATAAACACATTCTATCGCCTATTGATAATAATAATTGCGTTTTTTTTGTAGTATCAGGCTTGGTGAGAGGTTTTATTAGAGAAGGCAATAAAGAAATTACCACCTGGATTAGCGCAGGCAATGAATTTGTTGGTGCCATTCAGCATCCGGGTGCTCCTCCCAAACCTTCTATTGAATATATACAGGCGTTGGCGAAATCAGAATTAGTTGCAATTCCATATTTATTAATTGATGAGCTTTATACAAATTATCCGGAAACAAACATCATATGGCGAAAAATACTCCAATTCCAGTACCATGCAGCTTCAGAACGATCAATGCTGGCACGTATCCCGTCTGCCGAAAGGCGTTACGAGAAATTTATGGAGCTAAATTCTGTTGATGCAACCAGGGTTCCTTTGCGCTGTATGGCTACTTACTTAGGTATGCGCCTCGAAACATTGAGCAGAATACGGAGTAAAATGGTTAGGCAGGTAGTATAATAAATCTAGTTGCAGAAAAATACAACGCAGATGGCATTAGCATTAATTTTTAAAAATAATTGATCAAAAATACATTTCTTCATCAAATCTTAATCTTTCTACCGTAATATTGTAGGCATAAGGGGTGAGAGCCTTATACAACTTCATAAGTTGAGAGCGTTAATTTAGATAAGGATGTAGCCAACTGGTTACATCCTTTTTTCTTGGCTAGGGTATCTGGGGCGTATACGTTATTTCAATCACTTATTTTCCGGTAATAATATTTGTCATTTATATTGTGAGGTCCCTTAAGTTGAAGGCTTTCGGGCGGAAAACCGAATCCGTTGATGTAGTGGCCAATTGATCAGTATTGATGGCTACTTCCGTATCCTGCGAAGCGAATCTGGATCGAACTCACTGAGTAAAAGGTGAAATAAAATGGAAAGGAATTTTATGCTAATTCGTAATGGGTGAGCTTTCTTGTTTTGGCAGGGAAATAAAAAAGGAACTGCCTAAATTTTTACCGGCGCTGCTTGCCCATACTTTACCCCCATGCAGTTGTACCAGTGTTTTAACGATATACAGCCCAATGCCATTAGAGCGTTCTTTTGCAGTCGGTACCGATGAGAGCTTGGCAAATTTCGTAAATAACTTGGTAATGTCTTCCCTGGTCAGGCCTAAACCGTTGTCTTTAAATTCGAATATAATGCTATTGGCTTCCTCGCTGCAGATAATCTCTATGGTTGCCCCTTCATGTGAATATTTAATTGCATTACTCAATAGGTTGTTTAGAACGTCATTTATACGTTCCTGATCTACCTGGATATAGCCATCAGTTTGGCAGCTGATTTTAAGCGTTTGCTGTTTTTCTTTTAATGTAGAATCAAAAGTTGCAGCCGCTGCGTTGATCAGGTCGATTACTTCAACCGTTTCGAATCTGAGATCTATGGAAGCATTTTCATTTTTAGCTTCATTCAGCAGGTTGTTCATCGTTTGCTCGATGTTCCGGCCGGTTTGCTCAATTTTTTTACCTAGTGAAACAAGTTTTTCCTGAGAGAGCAAGCCTTTATCTAAAAGTTGTCCATAAGCAATCAGCGATGTGGCCGGGTTTTTCATGTCGTGCGCCAGTCGGTGCAAACGGTCATCGTAAGCGCGTACCGAAATGCGGTTAATTAGTCGCGATTCCAATTTTTCCAGGGTGATCCTGGCCAGCCATTTCAGTATCAACAGTTGGTCTTGTTCAATGTCATGCCTTGGCTTTTCGTCTATTACGCTTACGGTTCCAATTATAAAGCCTTCCATGGTGATTATTGGTGCGGCAGCATAAAATCTGATTCCATTGTCCATTTTAACGTAAGCATTATTGCTGATTTCAGGATAGGAATGGGTGTCCTCAATTAGGGTAATCTCCGTCGCTTGTGAAGCTACTTCGCATAAGCTATCTTCTTTTTCAAGAACCGAGACCGGTATCGGGCTGGTATTTGCCTTAAAATATACTTTTGCTTCATCAATAAATGAAATAAATGATCCTGATGCTTTAAAAGTAGTCTTCGCTATTTCTGCAATCAGATCAAAGAGAAGTTCTGGAGGCGAATCTATAATGTCATACCTTCTAAGTTTGTTTAGACGCTGTAATTCATATTCTGTTGTGTTATCTGAGGGTTTGCTAAACTTACTCATGAATAGAGGTTGTTTTAAAATTGCTAGATGGTCAAGGTTTCTAACAAATATAAACCAAAGAAGTTTTATTCTGTAATTTAGCTTAGCCAGATCAGGAATGTTTTAAATGGTTAATTTTAATCGTAAATATTCAGGTTGAGGTGAAAGGGGAGAAAGCATTTTATTTATTTTGAAGCAATTGTAATGTTGGGTCGTCCCTTAATGATTTGGCTTGAGGAGGAGTAATTAAGCAGGTAATAAATCAAAACTCCGTATAAAAGAAAAGAGATACTCCATCCAGACGTATCTCTTTTTTCTAACCAAATATAAACCTGTTATGAGCCAGGCTTTGTCTTTAACTTTCTTTCTAAACCTTGGTTTATCCGGAAAGTGATTTTATCTATTTCTATTAATAACAAACATCGTTCCGTTTATTATGATACAAATATAGTAAAAAAAATGATAGTGTAAAAAATACACTAAGAAAATTTTAAGTATTTTTTTTGTCATTTTTTATTTCCTGTTCTTTTTTCAGAAGATTTCCGGAATTAAAATCATGATACAGCAAAGATAATGTAAAAATGTGTTAATAAATTGTTAAATATGCTTGAATTGGATGTTTTGTTTTTGAATTTAAAGTATTTTTTTGCTTTAAAACAGATATGAAACATATTTTTGATATA
>NZ_JBIWEB010000007.1:0-194187 GCF_044762335.1 Pedobacter suwonensis
TGGATCTTATCCTTTAGCCGTTTGCCACGGAAATCATTAATGGTGCGGAAATCAGGTGTACTATTGCCTGAAAGCCACATGAAATGAATATTCTCCTGCAAGGCCTGAGACATTTTACGACAGGAGTAGATATTGCAGAAATAACTATAAAAAAGAACCTTGATGAGCATCCTTGGATGGAAGCTACTGGTGCCACCACCTTTATATCCCGAAAGAATATCATCGATATTGAGTGAATCAACAACCTGGTTAACAATGCGAACAGGGTGCCCTGAGGGAATCCGATCCCCTATATTTGAAGGAAAAAGCACAACCTGCTGGGAGGTTAAGGCTTTAAAATGTAAATTTGATCTTGTTTTCATTAGCACCATTAATTTAATCAATTAATGGGAAAACAACAAGAGGGTGTCCATACTTTTTGGACACCCTCTTTTTTTATCATTACTTTCTTTGAATAGATTCGGAATCGATTGAAACTGATAGTATCATTAGTTTATAGCGAGCGGCACCAAAAGTCATAAGTATTACAAACCTAAGTTCGATTATTAATATTGCCTCTTGGGAGCTTATATTGTCTTTTTGATTAATCTGCCGTCACCCTGAATTCATTTCAGAATCTTTCCTACTAAAATAGGATGAAATAAAATCACTGAATCTTTTAATATTGGTGAAGTAATCCACATACCAAACTATTTAACTCTATTATAGAAAATTATTAATTGGCAATATGATAATCTGGCCTTATCATAATTGATTTTTCTTGTCGGTAGCTTTGTAAAAAAAACAAATATTTACATGAAAAACAATTACAAATTAAAGGCCATTTCTATGCTTTTCGTCGTTACAACGGTATTTAGCAGTTGCAAGAAAAATGAACTTGTAGAGGAAAAAAGGTTAATCAACAACCATAAAGCAATTGCAGGTTTTGGAAGAGATGGTAAAAATGATTTATTAGGTTATGGATACAATGTACTTGGAGAGTTTGCGAATGCAAGTGCAGCTACTCTGCCAGTTATTGATGTAGATAGGCTACATGCTGATCAGTCTACCAGAATAGTATATGATGGTTCAACTAGTAATGATGGAAGATTGGAAGCTGGGAGTGATGCTGTATCCTATTTGAAAAAATTAACCACACGTTTTAGTAATACCTTCGGTGCTGACTTTCTCGGATTGTCACTGTTTAGAGCTACGATAACTGGAAGTTATAATAATACTGATAGCTTTTCGTCTAAAAATATTTATAGTAGCTACGATTTTATAGTTCAGCAAAAGAGGGTTAAATTAAATGCACAAAGGGATGTACTTCTGTCTTACTTAGATCCAGAGTTCCTTTCTTTTGTCCAAAACCAAACACCAGAGGCTATTGTGAACATGTATGGTACCCATATCTTAGCTGATATTATACTGGGAGGAAAATTGGATGTTATCTATCAATCAGAGACTTCAAAGTCCGATAGAATTACAGCAAGTTCGGCCGGAGTAGATATTCATGTAAAAAAGATTTTCAATCTAAATACAGGATATACTTATGATACTAACTATACTTTAGAAAATTCTGCCCAAAAATTACATTATGTAACTAGTGGTGGAGATCCAACTAGAAGCTTAATAGGTGATGTCGTTATTGGTAATGCCTCTAATCCGAACCCAACTCCAAAAATAAATATTTCAGCTTGGCAAAATAGCTGTACATTAGAAAATTCGGTACTGATAGATATTCCAAGCAATGGCTTATTGCCTATCTACGATTTTATTCCGGACCAGGCAAAAGCTTTAGCAGTAAAGAATTACATCATACAATATCTCTCAGTTAACCAAGCTTCTTTATTGCCCACAATCTTTTATGAGTATTATAATTCAGTAACTAATCGACATGCCTATCATTTAGGCCCAAATATGGAGCAGTATTGGGGTAATTATCATCATAATGCAGAACCTTTTAAAGTTTACGCCACGCAATATGCAGGTGCGGTTCCTCTATATCAATTCTATAATCCGAGTATTGATAATCGTGTATTGACAACAAACAGATATCCAGGATTTGGCGGGTATAATTATGATGGCATTCTTTGCTATGTATATAAGACTCCAACCACAGGTACAGTACCGGTTTATGAATTTTATAGCTCATCGGGAGGACATCTTTATACCACTAATAGAAATGCATCATTCCCAGGTTGGTATTACAACGGACAACCATTTCATGTCTTTGCTAACTAGTTTTTTTAGAATTAAAACAATTTTCCATTGTAATATTTTATATATATAAATGTTAAAAGAGTTCCGAATCAATTCGGAACTCTTTTTTTTAACTGATATTTGTTGATTCAATACATAACAATTTAATGAATACTGAATTAACGCAAGACGAAGCGCCTGTAAAAAAGAGTTTTGATTTTATTGATACTATCCGATGTATATCCATGATTGGAATTGTATTTGAACATTGCTCAGTTTTCTGGGAGTTAAACTATACTAGTAACATCGACACGTTTGTTGAGGTTTCCATCATGCAACTTTTAAAATTTGCTACTATAGCTTTTTTTCTTATCAGTGGTTTCTTAATAAATCATAAATTTCAGGAATATACGCCATTAGAGTACCTTAAAAACCGATTTAATAATACAATCAAGCCTTGGATTATATGGGTGTTAATTTTTATTTTTTTAAATTTAATCGATCGATTTGTTGCTTACAAAAAAGGTAGTGACGAACGAATTATTACTGAAACATTTTCACTGATAGGGCGTGAATTTATTGATACTATTTTTTTCACAAGTTATTGGTTTATTTTAAATTTTTTAATTTGTATTGCCATACTTCTACTCTTTAAAAAATATCTGTATAAGATTTGGTTTGGTTTGATACTTGGATTAATATCTATCGTATATAGCATTAATTTATATTACCATTGGTTTATCACACAACATTCTACAGCATTGTTTGGCTTTATTTTTTATCTCTGGTTAGGTGTATATCTTAATAAATATTACAATAAATTTCAGGTGAAAATTAAGAAAATACCAGTGTATGTATTTGTTTTAATGGTAGTTTTACTACTAATTGCATCTAATCTGGAAGCAATGTATTTAATAAAGCTTGGTAACGATGACCCTTATAATACACTAAAAATTACTAATATCTTTTATTCGCTGGGTGCATTTCTCTTATTATTAAAAATCGGAAATATCCCATTTCTACAAAAGAAATTTGATCCTAGAAATACGACATTTGGAATTTATCTTGTTCACTCTGTTGTGATAGGGAGGCTGTTACAACTTGTTCTTCAGCCGCTAAGGTTAGAATATGAGCAATATTCGGTATGGACAAACGGATTTATTACACTATTAAAGTTTATTTTAGTCTACTCCGCAAGTTTTTGGCTGACAAAACTAATTCTTAAAACAAAAGTGAAATGGATTGTGGGGCGCTAGAATTTTACTCAAATTTTTTATATCTCTCCACATGTTCATCTAGTCCTGATATCTTATATTTTTCAATTTCCCGATCAAGATGGCCGTATTCTTTTGCATAATATGGCCCGCAAGCGTGAAAGCAATAGGCGTTTTTTATTAAACCATGTTTGAGACGTAAATGCTTCCAAAATAATGCTGATAGTAAGCCATCTTCGCCAACTTTCATGTTTACTTTGGTAAATAAAAACCTAAATAATATTTTATTATAATCTCTTTTTCTGAAGCAAGCACACCAACCACCGGTTGGTCCAGCTTCTATTACCATATCACCTTTCGTTTCTTCTGTATACATGTCTATTGATGGCTTGGCGCCATCAGTAAATTCATTTTGAATAACATTTAATGCAATAAAACCATAGTTTTTGAAATTTTCCATATAATCAAGAAACAATGTATCAACGCTTTCGGGAAATTCTAAAACATCGTCATCAACAATAACAACATATTCTCCACGAGCATGAAAAAACAACCTTTTATAAGCCTTTAGTCCATAATTTTTATTTCTTGTAATTATCCTGACATTTTCGTTCTTCTTATATTGTTCCAATATTTCAGGAGTACAATCGGTAGAACCATTGTCCATGATGATTACTTCATAAAGATATTTACCACTTATACTGCTCAGTAGAGCGGCAATACATTTTTCAAGGAATTTATATCTATTCCAGGTAAGGATAACAAAACTAAACTTCATTAATATGATTTTATTTAATTAGGTTCAATAAAATATAATTTTCTGGCTAAATTCAGATTACTTAAGTAAGATTTTTTTTTCAGATTAAAGATTTTTGTATGGTAATTTAATAAGAATTTTAGGAATTGCAGGCCTTTAATACCCTTTCTATAATCTGAAAGGACCTTATAAACGTAATTAATTTCTTCAACATTTTTTAGGTGCTTAAATTTTGATAGATGTGCTACCCATTCAATGTTGTAGTTGGCATAAATATTACCCGACTTTTCACTTTTATTCTTTTTAAACAATATATCCGTTACATTATTACTATGCTGTCTATATTTCACTAAAGTATCCGGTATATAGGTAATGGAGCTTACACTGGCCGCAACGAATGCAATCCACCAATCATGAAAAAATCTTTTATCAAAAGGCATCGCATAAGAGATTATATCTTTTTTAAACATGCAGGCATGCCCAGGGATACAGTTATTTAATAAAAAATACAGGTTAGAGTCACCTTTATACACCTTATTCATATCGGAGAGCTTTAAATTATTTATGTGTTCTCCGTATTCATCTACAAGCAAAGAATCATGAAATATTAAGCCATGACTGCCAATGTTTTTGAGTAATATTTCAATTTTGTTTAAACTCCAGATGTCGTCCTGGTCACTGATAGCAATAAATTCACCCTTGCAATAGCTAATGGCCTTTTCAAAATTTTTTGTAAAACCAAGATTCTCCTGGTTTTGCTCTAACCGAACATTAACAGCATCTTTTGTTATTGAGCTCAATAATTCAAATGTGCCATCAGTTGAACAATCATCAATAATAATGATTTCAATATTCTTATATGTTTGGTTTATAATACTTTCAATTTGCTGACCGATGTATTGCGCTCCATTATATGTACAAACAGCAATGGAAACAAGTGGACTATGTAGTGGCGTACTCTTCATGTCATTTTTACTTTGTTACCTCAATTTAAAATTGTAAACTTCTACTGGGTCAGTTTAAATTTCTTAATTCCGGTACACTATTCTATCCACAAACATACAGCTTTTATAAATATTGCTTAATTGAAAGCCGAATATAGTATAGAGGCTTAGCAAATTAGTTGTTTATTTCGGTATTAAAAATAAGCTAATGTTATACGGCCATTCTGGATTATTTGCCTAATGATTTAGAATTCAGGCTAAAAAAACTTGCTTTTAATCTTTTAAAAATCGATTTTTTTTGAATGTTATTTTTGCCTGTATAATAGTTGCTTCTATCGATATAAATTTTGTACCCATTTTCATGAAGTGCGGCATGATATTTTAGTAGTAAGGGCTTAAGATCTGGTCGCATTTCTGATGTAAATAAAGCCCATTTGGAAATTTCTGATGGATTGTTATAATCCCATCCGCTATAATGAAAGAAACAAAGCGGTATCGTATTGTTGACGAAAAATTTTCCATCATAAGCTGATATATTTCGTTCGTGAAGATTCCAATAGGCTACATTTATACCTGGATTATTTTCTACAAATACATTTTTGAAATATAAGGGAACAAGATTCAACCACAATTGTTCACCATAAAAGCCTCTTTTAAAATCGTATATACATTCTTTAACAGATCGTTCCCGTAACCATGAAATGTACTGGTTAGTTTCATGAGATTTTTTCAATTTAAAAAAACCTCCGTTATATAAGCCAGCATTTAATACTTCCAGTTCCTGCCGCTTCATATCAATGCTTGGCGGATGTGCAAAGTGCGGACTGATAACAATTTCGCCTTCATTAATGGTACTGGATGGCAATCTTCCAAAAAAGTAAGTGTCTGAATCGCAAAAAATAACCTGATCAATATGTTCCTGATCGAGAAAATATTTTGCAAATAACACTTTTGAGCAGTTCGCTAACTGCATGGGGTTATAGTTTTGAGTAATGAAGTCAAATTCCTCTGCTGCCAGTTCATGGAGTTGGACAATTGGATATTTTTGCATTAGGTCATCTGACGCAATTTCTTCCTTTGTTAGGTAATCTGCAAGGCAAATGTAAAACTCAAATTCCGGATGAAAAAGCTTAGCAGAATCTAACAATGATACTGCAAATGGTAGATAATTTGTAGTGACTACTGTGAAAAATAATGTCATTTCAAGAATATTTTATCAAGTTTTTTATAGCAGCTTTCTTTCTCGTAATTAAGATTAAAGGTAGCTAACGCATTTTCTGCTTGTTTTTGATATACAGATGCATCTGTCAGTAGCTCCATGATATTGTTCTTAAATTCAACTGCATCATCACTCACCAAACAACCATTGTTGTTTTTGTCGATCAATCCATCAATTCCTCTTGTATTACAAACCACGGGTATTCCATAAGAAAGCGCTTCTATCACTTTTATTTTAGTGCCGGTACCTGTCAGCATGGGGCATAGCGCCACTTTAGCATTAAGGTAGTAGCCTGATAGCTCTTCAACAAAGTGTACCGATGTAATATTGGGTGCCTTTATCGAAAGGTGCTCGTTAATCTGACCAATAACACATATTTGCACATTGGTGGGCAACAATGGATATACCTCTTTAAAAAACCAATTGGCAGCTTTTTGATTGTGTATGTTATCGCTGGCCACATAAATCAGATCAAATGTTTTTTTCTCAACTGAATGGATGGTTTCTGGCCTATCCAGCATCATTGGTGCTAAAGCAACTTTGTTTTTACAGAATTGGCTAAAAATATACTGCTCTTCAACAGAAATAGCCAGTGCAATATCAAATAACGAAATCCTTCTGATCTCCTCTTTAAAAGATTGGCCGATATTAACTTTCCTTTGAAGTTGAGCCGTTATAAAATCATGGGTATCAATTACTTTTATCGCCTTTTTAGTGTGATGGTTATACGCCATCAATGTAGCCCAACTGGCATAGTTGATGAATATATAATCGTAGTTGTTTTTTTTTAGGACTTTATTAAAGGCCCGCTTAAATCTTAACGTAACCATTTCGGGAAACTGGAGTGGAAAAAACCAGGCCTTATTTTGATAGAAGAAATTTGGGAGTTTGTAAAAAAGCAGGTAATAAAGGATATTTTTTTTAGAAGGCTTTTTTTTTATTACATAAGTATTGTCGGCTAAGCCCGATTGCTCAAAGGCTTTAATATCCGTTTCATCCCAGCGCCCGGTGTAATATTCGCTTACAAAATCAATTTCAAAATTTCTTGATTTAAAATAGCTTAACATGCTTAAAGCCCTGGTTCTGTTTCCCGCATTTTTTTTTAACGGATTATCGGGCATAAAAAATAATACTTTCTTCATCCGATCCTTAGTCGTTAAAGGCTTGCATATCGATTAATCGCCTATATAAACCATTTTTATTCATCAATTCCATGTGGCTTCCGCTTTCTACAACCTCACCCTTATCAATCACCACAATCTCATCAGCATGTTGTATGGTACTTAAGCGGTGCGCTATTACAATTGAGGTACGGTTTTTCATTAAATTATTTAAAGCATCCTGCACCAATTTTTCAGATTCTGTATCCAATGCTGAAGTAGCCTCATCCAAAAGCATAATTGGCGGGTTAGCTAAAACTGCCCTGGCAATGCACACCCGCTGTTTTTGTCCGCCCGATAACTTGTTGCCCCTATCGCCAACGCTGGTTTGGTACCCATTTTCTGTATTCAATATAAAATCGTGCGCATTGGCAATTTTTGCAGCTGCAATTACTTCTTCTTCTGTAGCATCAGGTTTGGCAAAAGCGATATTATTAAAAATGCTATCGTTAAACAAAAACGATTCCTGGTTCACGATTCCCATTTGTGAGCGGATGCTTTCTACGGTAAGGTCTTTGTAATCGTGGCCGTCAATTTTGATACTTCCTGATTTTGGATCATGAAAACGTGGCAGTAAATCCATCAAGGTACTTTTTCCTCCACCTGAAGGGCCAACCAAGGCTACTGTTTTGCCTTTTTCTATATCGAAGCTTATTGAGTTTAATATTTGTTTTTCTCCATAGTTAAAGGATATATTTTGAATACTGATTGTATGATTAAACCCATCAAGTGCTCTTGCACTCGATCGATCTAACAATAATGGTTTAGTATCAATTAGCTCTAAAACCCTTTCACCGGCTGCAATTCCTGAATGTATTCCGCTGAATGAATCTGTTAATGCTTTTGCAGGGCGCATTACCTGAGAAAAAATAGCAATGTAAGCAATAAAATCTGATGCGGCCAGTGCATTTTTATCATTATGCAAAATCAATGATCCCCCATACCAAACGATAACGGAAATCATTAAAACACCTAGAAATTCAGAAACTGGTGAGCCCAGTTGTTGGCGCCTAACCATTTTGCGTGTTAAGTTGGAATAGTATATATTTTCCTGGTTAAATTTATTTTTAATTCGTTCGGTTGCGTTAAAGGCTTTAATAATTTTAATTCCGCTCAGGGCTTCATCTAAAAAGCCAATCATTTTAGCAAATGATTCATGCGATTCCTTTGCCTGTTGCTTTAACCTTTTTACAATTTTACTGATGATAAAGCCTGAAACCGGAATTACCAATAAAGAGAATAAGGTAAGCTTTGCTGATATATTAAACAAAAGAATAACATATACAATTAACGTTACGGGTTCTTTAAAAACAACCTGAAGCGTATTGGTAACTGTAAATTGTACAACTTGGACGTCAGAGGCTACTTTCGAAATAATGTCACCCTTTCTTTCATTGTTAAAATACCCAATATGAAGGTTCATCACATTGTTAAAAACGCGCTTCCTGAAGTTGAGCAAGGTATGCACTCTCAAATCTTCCATGAAGCGCTGAGAAAAATATCTGAACAGATTGGAAAGCAAAACAGAGATAACGATGATGATGCAAATGTACATCAATGTGCTTTCTATAGTATTCACCTTAATTGAATAGTTAACAAAGTCTCTTAACTTTCCCAGTAAACTAAATGAGGAGGCCGCTTTATCTGTTAAACTTGGTGTTTGGCAAGCTTCCTTATTTGCATTTAATAGTGTCTCGAATAGGGGAGATAACAATGCTAAGTTAAAAGTCCCAAATAGAATCGAAAGCAGAGTTGCAATCACATATGGTATAGCGAACTTTTCTATGGGTTTTGCAAATGATAATAAACGAAAATAAGTTTTCATTAAATAATGTGTAAAACGGAATTTAGGCCAGAAACCAAACCTTAAAAAAACAATAAAATTCAGGCAAATGTACGGTTTTTAGTGTACATCATTATGATGATGATAATTGGCGAATAAAATTACAGTTCTTTGAGTAAGAATGGATAGCAATCGGGGACTTTAAGGAAATTAATTCGAATCGCTGTTTAGCATGCATTCCTGGTACAAATGCAAATATTGATTGGCTGCTATTTGCCATGAAAATTTTTCAGCCTGGGCTACAGCTTCCTGAGCCCGGTTATTTTGATTGAAATCCATCATTCCGCTTCTGAATACTTCCTGCATGTGTTCTGGTTCGAAATTGTCAAAATAATAGGCAACATCGCCGCCAACTTCAGGAAGTGAAGTAAATTTGGATAGAAATACAGGTTTCCCAAAATTCATGGCCTCAATTATAGGTAAGCCGAAGCCTTCAGCAATGGAAGGAAATAAAAAAGCATCACAATTTTGGTAATACCACGTTTTATCTTCATCTGAAATTGGTCCCGTAATATGCACCCGCTCTAAACAATCATATTTTTCTGCTTCTGCTAAAATCGTTTGTTTGTGTGGAGTTTCTTTGCCTGAAATGACAAGATGATAGTTGTTCCCTTTTAATAAAGCCGGCAGCAAATGGAATCCCTTCTGTACCGATAATAATCCGATGGTAAATAAAAAAGGTTTCGGAGGTATAAAATCCGGGCGATGTTTTTCATCCGGAATCAATTTATCTGCACCATTATAAATCACACTAACTTTTTCTTTCGCTTCAGGAAAGTAATGAATAACATCATTTGCAACAAACTGCGAAATACATACCACTTTATCGCACTGTGAGATAAGTTTACCCAGTTTTTTTAAATATACCTTGATTCTGTGTGGTTTGCTAAACTTCAAATGAACTTTGTTCATGTCATGTACCGTCATTATCTTTTTTGCATTAACCTTGCCAGGTCTTAATCTGCAGGTTTGATCGGAGAGATGAACAACATCGAAGTCATTTTTTTTCTTAAAGAACAACCGGTCTAACCTGGATAGATAAACAATGTCAACCAGGCCATTAAAGAGATATTGAGTGTGTTTAAAAAGATAGAACTTGAGCTTAAATTTACCGTTGTTTTCTTTGATCAATGCATCGCCCAATCCTTTTCCAAATGAAAAATAACCACAATTGGCATCTTTCATCGAATCAAAGGTTACTAAAACATTGGGCTTTTTCATTAATAATTAATTTGATGATGCAAATATAAGCAGATTAATTTGATGCTTATTTCACGATTTTATAGTTACGGTATTCGAATAAGCGCAATCCGGTCATATCCTCAATTTTCTGTAAAATTCTTCTGCGGAAATTCATTTTAGGCTTTTCCTTCGTTAGATCTTTGTCGAATTTCCAGTTTGCGGCAGCGATTCTGGCCTGCATTACTTTTGGATGGCTGCCTTTGAAATGAACCAAACGATCGGCATTGTGCATATCGTAAGTTTCCTGCACCGGATAGTTTTCTTCAATCCACTCATCTGTTTGGTAAAACTGATTAAAATTCCGGACTTTGCCTTGAAGTCCTTTTGGCGGTTTCACCCAGCCGTAATGGTAAATGTATGCATCGATCAGTTTAACCTTAAGTTTTCTGTTATTGATTCTAAAACCCTGGGCGTCCCGGTATGAATGTACTCCAGGCAGGTTTTTAATGATCCTAACTTCTCTTCTGTACCAACGTCTGGATTGGGCCAGATAATCATAAGAAGCATAGAAGTGTTTATATTTTAAAAGTAAGGCCTCAACCTGGCTGTTGGTCAGTTCAGCTTCCATTTCTTTTTTGATCAATGGAAGGTAATCTTCATGTATAGCTTCATCGCCCTGGATATAAATCATCCAATCGGTATCTGCACTGATTTCAGCTAAAGCCTTATTGGTTTCATCGGCAAAGACACGCCCGCCTTCACGTATACTTTCATCCCAAACGGTATCGATTGTTCTGATTTTAGGGTCAATGCTTCTCACCATTTCAGAAGTCTCGTCTGTAGAATTTCCTAACGCTACAATAAAATCATCACACAATGGCAGCACTGAAAGTATCGCTTCTTTTGCGGGATAATCATTAGCGATAGCATTTCTTAAAAACGTAAAACCGGTAACTTTCATTATTGGGGCGCCTCGTAGCTAATAATTTTTGTTTATTTGTACAAAGATAGTTTTATTGATGAATACGCATCTATCCATTTTAAGCGAAGTAAAGGCGGGAAACTATAAGGTTTTGGCAAGAGCCCTCACGCTTGTTGAAAACGATATTGAACCGGCCGATTCGATTTTAAGAAGTTTAGATAGTAAAACAGATGTTCTTGTTTTAGGTATTACGGGGCCGCCAGGCGCAGGAAAAAGTACGCTGGTAAATGCATTAACGAACCATTTTGTTGCTGAAGGGAAACGCATTGCCATATTGGCGGTAGATCCGACGTCACCCTTTAATTTTGGTTCTCTATTGGGCGATCGAATCCGGATGGCTGGTCAGTTTAACAATCCAAATGTTTTTATCCGTTCGTTGGCCACGCGTGGCGCTTTGGGCGGTATTTCGGTAAAAACCATAGAAATGGTTGATGTTTTAAAAGCGGCTGATTTTGATCTGATTATTGTTGAAACTGTTGGGGTGGGGCAATCGGAAGTAGAAATTGCCGGATTGGCAGATAAAACTATCGTTGTATTGGTACCCGAATCAGGAGATGAAGTTCAGCATATCAAATCGGGTTTGATGGAAATTGCCGGTTGTTTCGTAATCAATAAAGCTGATCGGGATGGCGCGGATACTTTTGCCAATAACCTGAAAAAAATCGTTCATCAGGGCATAAAGGCTATTCCAATCCTAAAAACCATTGCTGATAAAGAGATAGGTATAGAAGAATTGTGCAAATGGATCATCAATGCTGAAGTTTTCGATGAAAGCCGAAAATCTTTTTTGTTTGCGGAAAAAGCATGGAAGCTTATACAACATCAAAAAATGCGGTATATTGATAAGAAAAGGCTACTTGAAAAGGTTCAGGTAGCCTTAAAACAAGGTGATTTTAATATTTATCGTTTTGCTGATGAGTTTGGTAATAATGATTAATCGTAAACGTAATATGCCAATTGTTAACTGCCAACCGCAACTGACTAACTGTTCATAATATCTTCAATCTCTTCTGCTTCCAATGGTATATCAGCCATTAAATCTATATTTCCGTTTGCAGTGATGAGAACATTATTTTCTAAACGAATGCCTAAACCCTCTTCTGGTATATAAATGCCCGGTTCAACCGTAAGGATATTGCCATTGGTAAAAGGGGTGTATCTTCCCGCAAAGTCATGCACATCGATACCCAGGTGATGTGAATTACCATGCATAAAATATTTTTTATAGGCAGGATAGCTGGCGTTTTGGTTTTTTACATCTTCCAACGAGATTAAGCCAAGGTTAACCAATTGTTCTGTCATGATTTCACCAACCTGTTCGTGGTAAGAATTCCATATTGTTCCTTCGCCAATTAATTTGATCGACTCTTTCATTACATGCAATACCGCATTATATACATCCTTTTGTCTTTTTTTAAACCTGCCGTTAACAGGGATGGCCCTGCTCATATCTGCATTATAATTGGCATATTCTGCTCCAAAATCGAAAAGTATTACGTCCCCGTCTTTACAAACCTGATTATTGTCATTGTAATGCAGGATGTTGGCATTATGGCCGGAAGCAATTATGGGTGTGTAGGCGTGTCCTGTTCCACCCTGACGGATAAATTCGTGTATGATCTCCGCTTCAATTTCATATTCTTTAACACCAGGTTTTGTAAACTTTAATACCCTGATAAATGCATCACGGGTTATTGCCGACGCCTTTTTAATCAGCTCAATCTCAACATCAGATTTAACTGCACGTAAATTTCGCATCATCGGTGCCGAGCGTTCATAATGATGCAATGGGTATTTTGACCTCATCTTTTCGATAAAACGGATATCCCGATAAGGAACTTCGTGGGCATACCTGTCGTTCTCATTGGTATTTAAATAAATATTGTCCGCATAATTAATAATGCTGTGTAAGATGTTGTCAAAATCTTCCAGCCAATATACAGACTGGATACCTGAGGCAGCTTTTGCCTGTTCTTTGGTATACTTATATCCTTCCCAAACTTTGATGTAGTCGTTTGTCTGTCTTAAAAACAGGACTTCCCTGTACAAAGGATTAGGACAATCGGGATATAACAGTAAAATTGTTTGTTCCTGATCAATCCCTGATAAATAAAATAAATCAGGATTTTGCTTAAAAACGAAATTCTGATCACCACTTCTAGGAAACTCATCACTTGAGTTAAATATCGCTATTGAATTGTTTTTTAATGTGTTGCAGAAATTTTTTCGATTTAAGATAAATAATGATTGATCGATAGTAGGGTATTTCATGAGAAAGTATTTTATGTGGGCAAAGGCCAAATGTAATAAAATGATTAATGACTGTTGAAGTTTGGAACGGAGTTTGTATAAAAGTTTGAAAATTTAAAATTTTGATTAATTTTGCCATTACTGAAAAATTAATCAATTAAATTGTTTAACCCTTAAAAAAGAAAAAAGATTATGAACTATTCTACTTTAAAGAAAAGTGTTGCGCTTTCTTTAGTGGCATTAACAGGAGTTGCTTCTCTTGCTGTCGCTCAGGACGCTCCTGCAACCTCTTCTGCTGTCAAAGTATTTGGTGGTAGAGGCCAGTACAGAACTTGGTCTATCGGTGTACACGGTGGTGTTTTAATGCCAGTTGTTGCTATCGGTGGTACTAATGATTTTAACAAATGGGATGCTAATTTAGGTTACGGTTTAAACATCCGTAAGCAATTAGGTCACTCTTTCGGTTTAGAATTAAACGGAACACGTGGTAAACTTTCAGGTAACAACGAAGGTATCACTAATCCAGCTGTTAGAGATTTCGAAACTCAATTACAATATGCTGTAGATTTACGCGGTGTTGTAAACGTAGGTTCAATTGATTTCTTACGTCGTGAAAATGCTGTAGGTTTCTTCGTAACAGCTGGTGCCGGTATGTTAGCTTATGCACCAAAAATCACTACTGGTACTGGTCAGGTAATTGACTGGAAAGGTAATGCTGTAGGTCCTGCTGATGACAGACATGATGCTAAAGATTATGTAAAAGGTTTCTATATTCCAGTTGGTGCTGGTGTTAAATTCAAAGTTTCTGAGCGTGTTAACTTTAACTTAGGTTATACCATGAACTTTGTTGATGCTGATAACTTAGACGGAGTTTATGCTAAAGGTACTACTAAAGATAAATTCTCTTACGGTTATGCTGGTTTAGAATTCTCTTTAGGTTCTTCTGCTAAACCAAGTTTAGAGTGGACTAACCCATTAGCTACTATGTACGATGAGTTAAAAGATCCAACTTTACGTCAAGAAGTTGAAGCATTGAAAAACCGTGTTTCTGCTGTTGAGAAATCTGTTGAAGATTTGAAAAAAGATACTGATGGTGACGGTGTTGCTGATCAGTTCGATAAATGCCCAGGAACTCCTGCCGGTACTGCTGTTGATGGTTCAGGTTGTCCTCTTCCAAAAGCAACTACAGATACAGTATCTTCTAACGTAACTGGTTTCGAAAGAATCGGTTTCGATTTCAACTCTTCAGTTTTAAAAACTGAATCTTACCCTACTTTAGATAAATTATCTTCAGTGTTACGTGAAAACGGTGGTAAAGTAACTGTAAACGGTTACGCTTCAAGCGAAGGTACTGCTGCATATAACATGAAATTATCTAAAGACAGAGCTAATTCTGTTAAAACATACTTAGTAAACTCTGGCGTTAACGCTAGTCAAGTTGCTACTAAAGGTTATGGTGAAGCTAACCCAATTGCTTCTAACGATACTGAAGAAGGTCGTATCCAGAACCGTCGTGTTGAAACTGCTAGAAACTAGTATTTCAATATAAAAATTTAAGAAAGTCCCGATTTAAATCGGGACTTTTTTTATGCCTTTTAGTTTCGTGTATTAAGCTTTTTAGCTAAGTTTGTACATGTACTTATTTAGAAAAAAAGATCCAAACCGGCCAAATAATATTAATTTGAGGATTATGCATTTTATCAATGCATTGGCCATCTTGATTTTTCTTGCAGGTATCATCTACAAGCTTATTCAGTGGCTTGCCA
Source organism: Pedobacter suwonensis (assembly GCF_044762335.1). Lineage (GTDB taxonomy): Bacteria > Bacteroidota > Bacteroidia > Sphingobacteriales > Sphingobacteriaceae > Pedobacter. Next base: position 15,499 of record NZ_JBIWEB010000007.1, read on the forward strand.
AATAACTCTAAGTTTATGAAACAAATTATTAAAACAACTAATGCTCCAGCTCCAATTGGACCATATAGCCAAGCTGTACAAGCCGGGAACTTTTTATTCGTATCAGGTCAGGTTGCCATTAATCCTGAAAGTGGTGAATTGAATATTGGCAATATTGAAGAAGAAACACATCAGGTAATGCGCAATCTTAAGGCGGTGTTGCTTGAGGCAGGCTTAACTTTTGATCATGTGGTAAAATCTACTATTTTTTTAAGTGATATGGGTACTTTTGCTCAGGTTAATGAGGTTTATGGCCAATACTTTACTGCTGATTTTCCTGCCCGCGAAACAGTTCAGGTTTCAGTATTACCTAAAAATGTGAATGTGGAAATCTCGGTAATTGCCGTTGTAGGCTAGTTGACAGTAAAAAAAGTATATATTTGATATCAGGCATTGTTCTTTAAATCATCTGGGGAACAATGTCTATACCTTTGCCATAAAGGACTTCCTACCACAAATCTATCACAGAATATTCGCTTCCATATTAATTTGGCCATTAGTTTATTCAGTAGAGAAAGATTGCGAAATCATCTGAATTTCTAAAATCGTTAACACGTGTAATAAATTTAAATTAATGTTGCCTCCTTATTTTAATCTACATCAATTTAAATGTTGTTTTTGCAGCCGCGTTTTTCAATTTCAAAAGAAAATGGATGTAAACCATTTTCTGCTTATTTGCTTTTGCTGCTATCGATCGTTATTTTTAACGCACAATTGCTAAAAATTGTTGTTTACAAGAAACGGTAAAATATTTTGTTTAATTCGGTATTAGATACACCTGTTGAGTTTTTGAAAGGCGTTGGGCCAAGCCGTGCTGATGTTTTGAAAAAAGATCTTGGCCTGTTCACCTATCAGGATATGCTTGCACATTATCCATTCAGGTATATCGACCGTACTAAATATTTCAAGATCAATCAGATCAATCCAGATTCGCAGTATATCCAGATCATTGGCCGGGTAATTAGCAAAAAGGTGATCGGCGATAAAAGAGCAAAACGCATTGTCGCGGTTTTTAAAGATGAAACCGGGATGATGGAACTGGTTTGGTTTCAAAGTTTAAAATGGGTTGATGAAAACATCGCAGTTGGTGCCGCATATGTAGCATTTGGGAAACCAAACTTTTTTAATGGGACTTTCAGTATCTCACACCCGGAGATGGAGTTATATCAACGTAAACAGGTAGGAAGGGGTAATTTGACCCTACAACCGGTTTATAATTCAACAGAAAAGCTTAAAAAATTTAATCTTGATTCAAAAGGTTTACAGCGTTTAATTGCAGGCCTGCTTGATCAGATTATCCCGCAGGTTCCGGAAAATTTACCGCAATATATTATAGATAAGTACCAGCTCCCCGATAAAAGATTGGCCTTGCTAAATATTCATTTCCCCAAAAATCAAAAGGATTTAAATGCCGCGGAAAGACGTCTTAAGTTTGAGGAGCTGTTCTTTATCCAGTTACAGCTCTTACACAATAAACATTTACGCCAGTTAAAATTTAAAGGCGCCACTTTCGATAAAGTTGGTGATAAGGTAAACCGCTTTTATAAGGAATTTTTACCCTTTGAGTTAACCAATGCTCAAAAACGTGTAATTAAAGAAATCAGGATTGATACACAGCGTGGTGTTCAGATGAACCGGCTTGTACAGGGAGATGTAGGAAGTGGAAAAACTGCGGTTGCATTAATGAGTATGCTTTTGGCTAATGATAATGGCTATCAAGCTTGTATGATGGCGCCTACAGAGATTTTAGCTCGTCAGCATTACGCTTCTATTACTGAGCTGGTAACCGATGATTTGGTACGTGTTGCTATTCTTACCGGGAATACCAAAAAGAAAGAGCGTACCATTTTGCATGAGCGGTTGGAGAATGGAGAGATCGATATCCTGATCGGAACACATGCATTAATTGAAGACAAGGTCCAGTTTAAAAATTTAGGCCTGGTTGTGATTGATGAACAGCACCGTTTTGGTGTAGAACAACGTGCCAGGCTTTGGCGCAAAAATATTGTCCCTCCGCATATCCTGGTTATGACTGCTACTCCGATTCCACGCACGCTGGCAATGACCTTGTACGGTGATCTTGACGTTTCAATTATCGATGAATTACCGGCCGGAAGAAAACCCATTGAAACAAAACACCTTTTTGAAAGCCAACGGCTAAGGATGTTTGGTTTTATGAAGCAAGAAATAGCCAAAGGCAGGCAGGTTTATATTGTTTACCCTTTGATTAAAGAAAGCGAAAAATTAGATCTTTTAAATCTCGAAGCTGGAATTGAGCAGTTAAGTTACCAGTTTCCCCGCCCTGCTTACCAGATGAGTATTGTGCATGGACAAATGCCAAATGCAGATAAACAATTTGAGATGCAGCAGTTTATTGATGGTAAAAGTCAGATTATGGTAGCAACTACCGTAATTGAAGTAGGTGTTAATGTGCCTAATGCTTCAGTAATGGTAATTGAAAACGCCGAACGGTTTGGTCTATCTCAACTCCACCAATTACGCGGTAGGGTAGGCCGTGGTGCAGAACAGTCCTTCTGTATCTTAATGAGTGGTAATAAACTTAGTAAGGAAGGTAAAATCCGTTTAGAAACGATGGTTAGAACCAATAATGGATTTGAAATATCTGAAATCGATCTGCAGCTTCGTGGCCCCGGTGATATTACGGGAACGCAGCAAAGTGGTGTGCTGGACTTAAAGCTTGCCGATCTGGCAAAAGACCAGGTGATTTTATCTGAAGCACGCAATACAGTAATCGAACTTTTTTCAGAAGATCCAAAGTTAGGGATGCCTCAACATGCGACTTTAAAGGTACATCTGCAAAAACTGGAAAGAGGGATTTCTTTTGATAAAATAAGTTAGCTTAATCATTGACTTAGTATTCTTACTTCTTTGCAATAATATCTAATATTGTATTATTTGTTTTACCTGACAAATTTATGTAATATTTTTTTTACGAGTAAGCCCCTTATAATTATTATTTTACCCCCTTTTTTTAATTGCTAATATCATTACCTTGCGTGTGTAACCAATTATGAACTGTTTAGTCGTCAACCCTGAATGATTATAGTGTATTATCCAGTAGTTTTATAAAGTAATTCGTTCATGTCAGATAATGGGATTTATACACGATTTATGTGATTATTTGATCAGCTTTACTTAAGTCAATATTTTTTTCATTTGGAGATTAATGTAGATGGATCTCACTATAATGAAGATTTAATAATGCAAAAGTGAACAGTTCATGATTACTCATGAATATTAAATTGTATTACAATCAATATCTAACCAAAATTAATTGAAAAACTATGAAAAAAAATCTATTGAGGACTTTTGCCAGAGGTAGCATGTTTCTTGTTTGCGGTGGTTGTCTTGTTTTTTCTCCACTTGCCAGCATGTCTGCCAAAGCATCATTGCATGAAAAGGAACCTTTTGATTTTTACAAAATCCCCCTCGACGATATTATTGTGAAGGGAAAAGTTACAGATGCAAACGGGCCGGTTCCAGGTGTAAGCGTGAAGTTGAAAGGCGGCACAGCAACCACGGTAACCGATGGCGCTGGGAATTTCAGTATCAAAGTTCCTGAAAATGCAACCTTGGTATTTACCTATATCGGTTATGCAGATCAGGAAGTTCAGGTAAAGGGCCAAACCAATATTAATGTAAAGTTATCAGAGAATAACCAAAATCTTTCTGAAGTAGTTGTAGTAGGTTATGGTACACAAAAGAAGGCTGTTGTATCTGGTGCCGTTGCTTCGGTTAAAGGTACAGAACTTGCTAAATCTTCATCGGTAAATTTAACCAACTCATTAGCTGGGCGATTGCCTGGTGTTACCGCATTGCAAGGCAGTGGTGAGCCAGGTTACGACGGGTCGACCATCAGGATTCGTGGCACAAACTCACTTGGGAACAATAATGCATTGATCGTAATTGATGGGATACCCAACCGTGCGGGCGGTATTGAGCGCTTAAATCCAAATGATATTGAAAGCGTATCAGTGTTGAAAGACGCATCTGCTGCTATTTATGGCTCGCAAGCGGCCAATGGCGTAATTTTAATTACAACCAAGCTGGGTAAATCTGGAAAGCCCCAGTTTTCTTACGATTTTAGTTATGGCTTGCAACAGCCTACCAGGATACCAAAAATGACCAATTCAGTACAATATGCCGAAATTCTGAATGAGCTTAACATCTTCGGTTCTGACATTGACCCTAACGAATGGGCGGCCGCATGGAACAGTTTTAAATCTACGGGTTCATATACTTCTACTGGAGGAAAAACAATTAATGCTGCTTATAAAGCAGATGAGATCAGGAAATTTGCTGATGGATCAGATCCTTTAAGATATCCTAATACCGATTGGTTTAAAACCACTTTTCAAAACTGGTCGCCTCAGCAAAGGCATAATGTTCAGATCAATGGCGGTAGTGAAAATGTAAAATACCTCGTTTCTCTGGGTTATCTTGATCAGGATGGCTATTATAAAAACTCTGCAACGGGATACAAACAATATGATATGCGTTTTAATCTTGAAGCAAAGTTGAGTAAATACATTACCACAACTTTAGGGGTAACAGCCAGAGAAGAAGACCGTAATTTCCCAACCGTGGGTGCAGGCGATATTTTCAGGTTTTTAATGAGAGGGCGCCCGAATGAGATTGCGATATGGCCAAATGGTAAACCTGGAAGAGATATCGAATATGGTTATAACCCGGTGGTATCTACTACCGATTTAACGGGTTACAATAAGGATATCAGAGATTATTTTCAAACTACTGGTAAAGTCGAAATTAAAATTCCTGGTGTTGAAGGACTAAAAGTAACGGGAACTGCGGCAATAGATAAATATTCTGGCAGACAGAAAAACTGGCAATTGCCATGGACACTTTATGATTGGGACAAAAAAACTTTTGAAGCTGATGGCGTAACGCCGGTGTTGACTGGTACAGTGAGATCGCAATATACTGATCCAAGACTAAGAGAAACAGCTGGCGGTCAATTGGCCATCAACTTAACCGGCATGATCAATTACGACAAGAAAATCGGTGATCATAATATTGGCTTAATGGCTGGTGTAACCCGTGAAAAGGTAACAAATGATGGATTTACAGCATTTAGGAGATATTTTCTTTCATCGGCTATTGAACAGTTGCTCGCGGGAGATGAGAAAGAACAATCTTTAGGGAATAATCCTGGTGACCCAAATAATTTATTCAACAGAGCGCGATTAAGTTATTTCGGAAGGGCTGGTTATAACTATAAAGAAAAGTACCTAGCGGAATTTTTATGGCGGGTAGATGGTTCATACATCTTTCCAACAGCCAGGCGTTTTGGTTTCTTCCCAGGTGTATCAGTAGGCTGGCGTTTATCAGAAGAATCTTTTTTCAAGGAAAATGTCAGGTTCGTTGATAATTTAAAATTAAGGGCATCATATGGCCAGATGGGAGCTGAGGCTTATTTTGGAAATACTTTGCAAGAATATCAATACCTGAGTTTAATGAATTTTGGAACATATACGCTTAATGACCTGGTTACTAAAACACTTGTAGAGGGTAATGTGCCAAATTTAGATTTTGGATGGGAAGTAGCCAATAATACCAACATTGGTTTAGATGCATCTTTTCTAAAGAACAGACTATCACTTGAGTTGGATTACTTTTATAACAAGAGAACGAACATCTTAATTAGCAGAAGTAGTTCAGTGCCTGAAAGTTCGGGTATAGTAGATCGCTTACCTCCGGTTAATCTGGGAAAAGTAAATAATAAAGGTTTCGAGTTTAAATTGAGTTACAACGATACTTTCGGGGATTTAAACTTTGGCGTAAGCGTAAACGGCGGTTATGCAAAAAACAAGATCATTTTCTGGGATGAAACCCCCGGCGCTCCGGAATGGCAACGTTCAACTGGTAGGGTAACTAATTCATGGTTGGTGTATGATTATGACGGGGTTTTTAAGGATCAGGCAGAAATTAATGCCAATACAATTAACTATAGTGCATTAACCAGCAATTTACGTCCTGGAGATATGAAGTTTAAAGATATCAACGGTGATGGAAAAATCAACGCAGATGATAAAATACGTCTGGATAAGAATGGTACGCCAACCTTTACCGGGGGCTTTAATTTAAACTTACAATACAAAGGATTTGACTTGTCAGTGCTGATTCAGGGTGCAACCGGCGGGATGCAGATCGTAGGGATTACAGAATCTGGCGATATTGGTAATTTCTTAGAATGGTCTTACAAAAACCGTTGGAGCATTGAGAATCCAAGTTCGGTAAACCCGCGTTTGTCAAACAGAGGAGCTACTTACTATACCGATGGTAACAACGCATTGAACAATACCTATTGGTTGCGGAGCAATAATTATGTTAGGCTTAAAAACGTGGAGTTGGGTTATACCTTGCCGAATAGCTGGGTTGAAAAAGTAGGCTTAAACAGCGTAAGAGTGTATACGAATGGATTGAATCTGGCTACTCTTGATAAAATCAAAGTTTGGGATCCGGAGTCAACCAATTCAAGCGGTCAGTATTATCCACAGGCCAGGGTAATCAATTTTGGTGTTAAAGCCGCCTTTTAACGTATAGCTATTTATCAATTATAATCAAGAATATGAAAGCATTAAATAAAAATATAAAGCTCTATATATTAGTTTCGATTACCTTCCTTGCAGTTTCTTGTAAGAAGGATTTCATGAATGTTAATCCCCCTGATAAGATATCTTCTGAACTCGTGTGGAAAGATCCAGTACTTGCACAGGCTTTTGTTAATGATATTTACAATGGCTTAGGAAGTGGTGGTTTTTCGGAGCAGATGCTTGCTTCTGTTTCAGATGAAGCCTTGTTTACACATCCTACCCGTGGTATAGATTTAATCAATAATGCAACTATCAATCCGTCTACACTAGGTTGGGTAGACGATACCTGGGCGTATAAACAAATGTACAACCGCATCAGAGCCTGTAATACCACTATTGAGCGGATTGTGGGCGGAGATAATGGCCTTAGCAGCCAATTGTTAAAAGATCAATTATTAGGTGAAGCATATTTTTTACGTGCATATTTCTATCAGCAATTACTGCGTTACTATGGGGCTGTGCCTATCATAACCAAAACATATGCATTAACTGATGATTTTAAAATCAAGCGTAACACATATGAAGAGTGTGTAAATTTTATCGTTAAAGATTGCGATGAAGCCAATAGGTTGTTAACCGGAAAAACACTTGATAAAGGACGTACTACAGCACTTGCTGCACTGGCATTAAAGTCAAGAGTATTAATTTATGCGGCTAGTGACTTACACGATAGGGCAAAGCTTACTGCTAAAGTTACCAATATTGCTGCTCAAAAGTTAGATTTTTTAAGCTATGCCAGCGGTAACCAGGCTGATCGCTACAGATTGGCGCAAACTGCAGCCAAAGCGGTTATGGATTTGGGTACAGGTTATAAATTAAATCTTTCTGCACCCGCTACAGATGGTCAGTTAAATTACAAAAGCATTGCCATGGGGGGAGGGAGTAAAGCTCCTGGTATAGATGCAAGTGCCGCATCAGAACTCATTTTTGCCCGTTATTTTATTATCCAGAATAATAATAAACATGCACAGCAAAATGGTCCTAATGGGTATCATAACTGGGCAGGTAACACGCCAATAGGTTTATTGGTTGACGATTATGAGATGAATGATGGCAGTAAGTTTAGCTGGGCCAATGCCGCACAAAAAGCTAATCCTTACCAGAATAGAGATCCTCGTTTTTATGCTACTATTTTATACGATGGTGCAGGTTGGAAACCACGCGATAAGGCTTCGGGAAATGTAGATCCGGCAAGCCAGATTCAAACCGGTATTTATGATTTGTTAGATGATAAAGGAAACAGATTCGATTTTAGAGGATTGGATACAAGAGCTAGTTCTATCGAAAACTGGAATGGAAGCTGGACAGGTTATTATTACCATAAATTTATCGATCCGGATCCAACCATTGTAGATGCTTCTATGTCGCAGAATGTGCCATGGCCTTTCTTCAGGTATACCGAAGCGGTATTTAATTATATTGAAGCAAGCATTGAATTAGGAGAACTCAGTAATGCTACAACCTGGTTAAACAAAATCCGTTTCAGGGCAGGTATGCCTGCGGTAACGGCTATAGATCAAGCTGGACTTAGGGAAGTTTACCGCCATGAACGCCGCATAGAAATGGCTTATGAAGAACAACGTTATCATGATGCCCGCAGGTGGTTAATTGCCAGTGAAACTTTAGGAAGAAAAGTTACTTATATTAAAGTAACCGGTAAGTTTAAGTCTGGTAAAAGTATGACATCGCCTTATCATTATGATCCAACCGTATACGATTATACTTATACTCCGGTTGAGGAAAATGCGCAGGAAAACAGAAGCTGGGACAATAAGCTATACTTCAGGCCATTTAGCCGAGATGAAGTGAATAAAAATAATTTACTCGAACAAAATCCTGGCTATTAAACTCGCAATGTTATATAACCCGATGGATAATTATCTATCGGGTTTTTTTTTGCTTAAAGCTTTGGGTTGTTAATCATTTATCTTAATTTTTGATTTAAATAATTAAAGTTGAGCATTTTTCTATTCGTGTATTGATTTTTCAAAGCTTAGTTTTGCAAATAATTTTTTTCCATGGCAGATTCAGGCCCTAACCCCGTTATTGTAAAATCAGACCCATTCGCAGCGCTACGATATAAAGAATTTAGATCATTCCTGGGCATGCGGTTCTTTTTTACGCTTGCTTACCAAATGCAGGCTGTGGTTATCGGTTATCATATTTACGATTTAACACATGATCCGCTAAAACTCGGTCTGGTTGGATTATGCGAAGCTATACCAGCTATTGGTATTGCACTATATGGTGGCTACATTGCCGATAAAAGTGAAAAACGTGGGTTGTTAATCAAGATATTTTCAGGTGTTTGGCTAGCCTCCGTCTTAATGCTGATTATTACCAGTAAATATCTTCACCTCCGGGAAGACCTTATCGTGATGATCATGTATGGCTTGGTTTTCTGCATTGGCTTGGCCAGAGGCTTTTTTGGTCCGGCAACATTTTCTTTAATGGCCAAAATTGTACCAAAAGAACTGTACCCGAACTCCAGTACGTGGAACAGCAGCAGCTGGCAACTGGCTACCATTATTGGTCCATTGCTTGGTGGTTTGATAAACTGGTTATGGGGAATTACAGCAGCCTATAGTGTCATTGTGGCCCTGGTTACGATATCGTTGATCTGCATATTTACCTTCAAAAAGCATCCAGCCACTTATGTGCCTACGCAGAATATATTTCATAGTTTAAAAGAAGGAATCCAATTTGTTTTTAAAACGAAAATGATGGTTTGGGCCATGAGCTTAGATCTGTTTTCGGTGTTTTTTGGTGGTGCTGTAGCCTTATTGCCCATGTTTGCTAAAGATGTTTTTCATTTGGGATCTTTCGGATTGGGCATGATGCGCGGTGCGGCATCTTCAGGGGCTGTAATTACCATGCTGGCCATGACCCGCTTTTCGCCAATGGGCAAACCCTGGCGTAATTTGTTAATTGCAGTAACTGGTTTTGGCCTTAGCATTATTTGCTATGGTTTATCTAAAAACTTCTACCTCACCTTATTCTTCCTTTTTCTTGAGGGATCGTTTGATAGTGTAAGTGTTATCATCAGGCAAACCATTATGCAGTTACTTACTCCAGATGAGATGCGGGGCAGGGTTTCGGCTGTAAACAGTATGTTTATTGGTTCGTCAAATGAGATTGGAGAGTTTGAGTCGGGTTTAACGGCTAAACTGATGAACCTGGTTCCTGCGGTTGTATTTGGAGGAAGCATGACAATCGCCATTGCTGGCATTACCTGGCTAAAAACAAGATCGTTAACCAAACTCAGTTTACAGGATATCAATGAGCAAACGGCTAAGACCGGTTAATACACGTAGTTTTCCTTATAGACAGGAAAGCAATAGTGTGCAAAAATTTTCGGTAGTCCTGCCTTTCCTCCAATCTTTTTGTTAGTGGTGGTACGGCATTTTGATTTACTGCAACAAAAAGTATTTCCGTACAGTCAGGTTTAATGCAATTGGGTTTTTGCTACTATTAAAGGTTGACAGGCCTGACGCCAAATCAACGTTGGATGGTAGTGAGATTTGTCAACTTTTTAGCGTTTCGGCTATTAAAGTTGACAAATTAAATATACTATTTAAAAACTGAAGTCTGTGGATACAAAGTCCCTGTCTTTATTTAAATCATTTAAAACTTCTTATTCTTACCCCACATAAGGTAAATAATAGAACCCAGAAAAGGCGCCAGCAAGATAATGATGAACCATAATACCTTTACGCTAAAGCCCATTGAGCTGTTTCTGGAGATATGATAAAGGGCAATCAGGATTAGGGCCAGCCATAAAACGGCAGGTATAATCACGAACAGCGCTACCTGGTTGCTATTGATTTCTGCTAATAACATCTGAAATATTTTATTTACTTAAGCTTCAACAATCCGCTCGCCAATTTGTTGGCGCCACATGGCCTGGTACAAGCCATTTTGTGCGATTAATTCTTCGTGATTGCCCTGCTCAATAATATGCCCCTTTTCTAACACGTAAATTTTATCAGCATGTTTGATGGTTGATAAACGGTGCGCAATTAAAATGGTAATGTGATCGGTTAAATTAGAAACCGAACGGATGGTTCTGGTAATTTCTTCCTCGGTAATCGAATCTAATGACGATGTGGCTTCATCAAAAACGAGGATATCCGGCTGGCGTAATAAGGCCCTGGCTATAGATAAACGCTGTTTTTCACCTCCTGAGACCTTTACACCACCTTCGCCAATTAACGAATCTAAACCTTTGTCGGCACGGGCCAGTAAGGTTTGGCAGGCTGCCTGGTTTAATACTTTATAACATTCCTCATCTGTTGCCGTAGGATTTACAAATAAGAGGTTTTCTCTAATCGTACCCGAGAATAACTGCGTGTCTTGCGTTACGAAACCAATTTTCTCACGTAAGGCATCAAGATCGATATCACTACTTGGAATCCCATTATATAAAATCTCACCCTCTTTTGCCGGATATAAACCCACCAATAGTTTCACCAGTGTACTTTTTCCGGAACCAGAAGGGCCAACAAATGCAATGGTTTGGCCGTGATGGGTTTTAAAGGAAATATTTTCTAAAGCATTTCTATTGGCCGTCAGGTGTTTGAAGCCAACATTACTAAAGGTTAGATCTTTAATTTTTTCGATCGAAGTCGGGTTTTCAGGTTTTTTATCAATTGGTGTGCTCAAGATCTTTTTAAAGTTGCCTAACGAAACCTCAGCCTCACGCCAGGTTAAAATCACGTTGCCAAGCTCCTGGAGCGGACCAAACAGGAAGAAGGAGTAAAAAAGGAATGAAAAGTATTGTCCGGCCGAAATGGTATTGTCGAAAATAAGTAAGAGCAGCACCAGCACCATTGTACTACGCACCAGGTTTACGGTAGTACCCTGAACAAAACTCATACTCCGTACATATTTCACTTTTTTAAGCTCCAAACCAAGAATTTTATAGGTGGTTTTGTTTAGTCTTTCAATTTCCTGATCAGCCAGACCTAAACTTTTAACCAGTTCGATATTTCTTAACGATTCTGTTGTAGAGCCTGCCAGCGCAGTTGTTTCGCCAACTATAGAGCGTTGTATGGTTTTGATTTTACGGCTTAAAAACCAGCTTACAAAGCTGATGATGGGAATGGCTGAAAAATAAACCAGCGTAACTTTGTAGCTTACCGAAACCGAATACACGATAACGAAGATCATTCCGATTAAACTTACAAAAAGGATACTGATAAAGGAGGTAATAAATTTCTCAGAATCTAAGCGTACTTTTTGTAAGATACCCAAAGTTTCGCCGCTGCGCTGATCTTCAAAAACCTGATAAGGTAATTTAAGTGAATGCTGCAAACCATCAGCATACATTTTTGCCCCAACTTTTTGCACAATCACACTGGTGAAGTAATCCTGAAAATTTTTAGCAATACGGGAAACCATGGCTGCACCAATAGCAAGGCCAATTAAACCCAGCGAACCCCAAAGGTATTGAGCGTAGGTGAGTGTATCTTTTTTATTGATAAAGCGGTCTAAAATACGACCGGTGATATATGGATCTAAAAGTGAAAAGCCAATATTGAAACCTGCAAGCAATAACGCCAGAACCACAATCCACTTGTGGTGTTTCAGGTAGTCTAATAATAATCCCATTAAAGTTTTGTTGTTTTAAGTACAAACATAAAAAAAGGGAACGGATAAAAATCCATTCCCCTTTTTTATGACTTTAAGCTAAGAAAGTTAGCTAATGATTATTAAAATCCATAACGTAAACCGATTTGAGCCTGCCAAGGGTTTCCGGTTGGTGTTACTATACCAGTATTGTTTAAGCGGTAATTATAATTAGAAGTTGCAGCATCAAAACCTGTAACAGCGTATAAAGCCTGCGTACCTAGTGTTTCTGTAGTACCCCAGGTTTTCTTAAACAAATTGGCTACGTTAAACAAATCGCCAGAAATTTCAATACTTTGTTTTTGACCGCGGCCAAATTTAATCTGATACGCCAACCTTAAATCAATTGTACCATAGAAACCATTGATACCACCATTACGCTCCGCAAATGTGCCTTCGTACTTGGTGATATAATCTTTCAAGCTCTGGCTTGCGGCACCATTATCCAATAAGGTTTGTAAAGCTGTTCTAAGTGCGGCTGGTACATTGGTGTTTGATCTGTTGAAGATGTAGGCTAAATCATTGGTGGCCACGAAATCGCCATTGGTATTTCCGCCAGATAGTAAGCTATATCTGGTACCACCAATGCCCGAATAACGAATACCAGCTTTAATACCTTTAAATGATGGTAATGTTCCGAAAACGACTACTTTGTTTCTAAATTGACCATTTGAATAAGTCATTCTGCTTAAATCGCGTGGATCATCCACTACAGGCAAAGATAAAGTTGCTGAGTTGGCTACGTTACCATTATACGAGGTGTTGTCTTTGGTATCATTCCAGGTAAAACTGGCCGAAATTTCTCCGTCTTTGAAGTATCTCCAGGTACCATCTACGACTATTGCAAACTGATTTACCTTACCTTGACTGTTCAATTCTAACACTCTACCGAACATATTAGTTAAACGGCCTGTTTTCCAGTCTGTATTTCCATTCCCCGTATTAATTGTATTTGCAGGTACAAATACACCTCTGTTTCCTTCATTTGATAAGGTAAAGAAAGGATTGGCAACCATATTTCTATCTACATACATATAGTTGTGACGTGCCAACGTTGCATAACCGGTAATACCTATTCTTATTCTGTCATTAATCAATTTGTTGTAGGATAAGTTTGCTTTATAAACTACGGGTACTTTGGCATCATCAGCATAGGTATTTATGGTAGGGATTTGTAATCCAGGCAGCGTTGGTGCCGTAGCAGTTCCGTTTCTGTAACCGATAAAGTCTGGAGTTGGTACGCCTGAACCGGTAACATCAACTGTTGCCAGGTGTTTACCATCAAAAGTTAAGTTGTTAATGGTAACATAGTTGTTTACATCTGATCCAAAAATTCCGGCTCCCAGACGCAAGTAGTCGCTATGGTTTTCATTAATATCCCAGTTGAACTGGATACGTGGTTGAATTAACAATTGCTTCAATTCATGGTCTGTTCTAACGCCTATAGCATCAAACAGCTGTTGGTTTAATGGTGATGTTGGATATTTGCTATAATCTAGGCGTAAACCACCTGTAAAATCCAACCCTTTACCCAATTTAGTTTGCATTTGGCCGTAAATCGCGGTATTCCATAATTTACCAACCACACTTGGATCGGCAACTAAAGGTACTTCCCTGTAATAACTGATTGGTTTTAAATTATCGAAGTTTTGAAGAGCGGTTGGATCGGTTGCTCCAGTGCCTGATCTGTTAAACGTAAAACGACCATTTACTTCACTTCCATACAATGATTTTGCATGGGTATACATGATATCTACACCAAATGTATATTTAATTTTGTCGGTATTATAATATAAATTATCTACCAATTGGAAAACGTTATTGGTAAAACCTTCCTGGCCAAAACGATGCCCACCAATTTGAACTGCAGTAGTCAATTTACTTCCGGTTGGCAATGTAGATTCTAAGTTAGAAACTATCGCTCTTGGTATAGCAAAACCTAATTCATCATTTTGTGTACTGGCCTGGTAGGTGTACAAATGCTGCAATTTTAATTCATTGGTAACCTTACTGCTAATTGTGGAGCGTAAAGTAGCCAGTAAACTATTATCCACGTTTTTATCGTTACCATAACTTTCGTAAAAGTTGATGGCCGTATTGTCAGCTAATCCCAACGGATTTCTGTCGTTAGTATAGTTATCTCTAACGGTTAATAAATTTTTATCATCAATCTGCCAGTCTAAACGAAGGAAACCTGCATCAGTCCCCCTCTTTTTAGGGAAAGAACCAAATTGTGGTGTATTGGCTACGCCATATTTTGACCTTGCAACAGCTAAAAAATTATTTAATGTGGCGTTTGTAATGTTGAAACGCGCTACATCTGCATCAGAATTGATATCAGCAATAATCAATGGGCGAGAGTCTCTTTGATGATCCCAGGATGCAAAATAATGTAATTTATCTTTAATGATCGGGCCACCCAGGCTAAAACCATATTGATAAGTTGAAAAATCATTGGTTCTTCTGTTTCCTCTGATGTCATACTTACTCGCAAGGAAATCAGCACGGTTATAAGCAAAAGCACTACCTGTAATTTCATTGGTACCAGATTTAGTTACGGCACTGATGGTACCACCACCCGAACGGCCTAAACTGACATCGTATTGATTTGTTACTACTTTAAACTCACGTACACTTTCAATGGAGATAGAGTAAGGCGCACCACTACGGCTGGTTGTACTACCTGCTGAAGTTGGGTTTTTCGCCGTCATACCATCAATGGTGAAGTTGGTTGATGAGCCTAACTGACCTGAAATTCCACCTGGTCCTGATAAAGGTGACAAATCTGTTAAGCTTGAAAAGTTACGGCCGTTTACCGGCAACAAGTTCATTGTTTTGGATGAAATTTCTGTTGAAGCACCAAATTGTTGCACTTTGTTTCTTAATGCCGATCCATTAACGGTGATGCCATCAAGCGTTTGCGCATCTTCCTGCATATTAACCGCTACAATTACGGCATCGCCCTGATTAAGCACATAACCTGTTCTGTTTTGTTCTGCAAAGCCAATGTATGTTGCTTTAATGGTGTATGGGCCACCTAAAGGAAGCTCTTTAAATGTGTATTCTCCCTGAGCATTTGTTGATGTTCTGGTGGTAAAACCAGTAGAGTTGTTTCTAATTTGAACAGAAACACCTGGAATGGGCTTCTTTTGATTATCCGTTACAATTCCGGAAATTGATGCTTGGGTAGTTTGTGCCATAGCCGAATTACTGGCGTAACATAAAAACAGCATCACTGCAATAAGTAAATTTTTCATCATAATTAATCTTCTGATTTATGATGCAAAGGTGTTGCTGTAGTATTAAGCCGGTTTGGATTCTAGGTTATGAAATGGTTTAGGATTATGGAGTTTTTTGGCTTATTGTTAAGCTAATGTTAATGGTGTTTCTTTATGGAAAGTAATTTATTGCCGAGAATGGAGTTTTCTATGGGTAGGGTAGTATCGAAATGTTCCAACAAAAACGGCCGATAAATGAATATCAGCCGTTCTCGTTCTAAGCTTTAAGAGTCAATTAACCACTTGAAACAATTGACCAGTTAACCTCCAAATCTATTTCTTTTCAGCATTATATTTTTCACTGAACTTCTTATCCAATTGTTTGTGCAGATTATCGAGGTTAATATCCCTGCCCTGAATAAATGCCTGTTCAACTTTGTTGGTACGCATATCCAATGCATCGCCAGCGGAGATAAAGAATGTAGCGTCTTTGCCAGTTTCGATACTGCCGGTGGTTTTATCAATACCCATGGCTTTAGCTGCATTTAAGGTAATGGTTGATAAAGCTTTTTCTTTGTCTAAACCCCAGGCCGTAACGGTACCCGCCATAAAAGGCAGGTTACGCTGTTGCCAGTAACCATCAATACTCAATACGACATTTAAGCCCGCATTGGCCAGTATTGCCGCATTTTTGTAAGGCATGTTTACATCATCATCATTGTTGTTCGGCAAGGCATGTGGTTGTTTAACCACCAGCGTAATGTTGTTATCTTTTAAGAAATCAATAATCAGGTAAGCTTCATCTGCACCCGTAATCACCGGGCTAATGCCGAACTTTTTGGCGAAATTAACTGCTGCAACGATGTCTTTCTGACTTTCGGCAGTGATAAATAATTTCTCGTTCCCGGCAAATACTTTTTTCATCGCCTCGAAACGGGTATTAATGACTTCTGGTTTGCCCATTTCGGAGTATGCTTTTGCTTCTGAAAAAAACGACGTTAACTGCGCAATGGCAGCCTGTGTTCTTTCTGCTAAAATTTCTGGCGACTGTTGCGGACGGCCGAAACCACCAAAACCGCCTCTAAAACGCGGTGTAACGGGCCAGGTCATGTGCATGGCGTCGTCAGTTTTAAGCGCTGCATCTTCCCAGTTCCAGGCATCAAGCTGAACCACTGATGAGCTGCCTGAAACCGTTCCACCCTGTGGTGTTGGCTGTGCCATTAAAATGCCATTGCTGCGTAAAGTTGCCGGAACTTTCGAATCGGTATTATAAGCGACAATAGAGCGGATGTGCGAATTAAAATCACCAATCTCCTGAAAATCCAACGTTGCTTTTACCGCTTCAATTTCTGTTAACCCTAAATTGGTCGTGGCAGCAATAAAACCTGGATAAATATGTTTTCCTGTGGCTTCAATACGTATTACACCGTCCTGCGGTACTTGTCCATTGGCAGTTACCGAAATAATTTTTCCGTTCCCAAAAAGGATGGTACCATTTTCGATCACTGTTCCATTACCCACATGTACGGTTGCACCGGTAATGGCAATGGTTTTACTTTGTTTTTTGGCTGGCGATATGTTGGCCTGCGCAAAACACATCAGGCTTGTTGCCGATAGAGCCAGGCTTATTAAATATGTTTTCATGTTAGTGTACATGTTCTTTTTCTGTTAGTTCTGCTGAATAGTTTTCTAAAGTTTCGCAATTGTACAGGCGAGGTGCATCACCCAATGGGCGTTGTGTACGGCTGCCTTTGCTTTTACTTTCTAACATTTTCTGGATCAATCGGGCTTTTTCAGTCTGCATGGCTTTAATTACCTGTGCATCTTTGTCAATATCCCAGTAAGCAATACCATCTACAAAAGTTTTTTCTGCCCTGGCATAAATAGAAAGCGGATTGGCCGTCCAGATGACCACATCAGCATCTTTGCCCGCTTTTAAGCTGCCCACCTGATCATCGATGTGCAGCATTTTTGCCGGGTTTAGGGTTACAAACTTAAAGGCTTCTTCTTCAGGCACATTCCCATATAATACTGATTTACCGGCTTCCTGGTTTAAGTGACGGGCCATTTCAGCATCATCAGAGTTAAAAGCTGTGGTAACGCCCACATTATGCATAATTTTCCCGTTGTATGGAATAGCTTCGGCCACTTCATTTTTATAAGCCCACCAGTCAGAGAAAGTTGAGCCGGCAATGCCATGCGCCTTCATTTTATCGGCCACTTTGTAACCTTCTAAAATATGTGTAAAAGTATTGATCTTAAATCCTAAACTGTCTGCCACATGAATGAGCATGTTAATTTCGCTCTGTACATAAGAGTGGCAGGTAATAAACCGCTTGTTGTTTAAAATTTCTACAATAGCATCCAGTTCCAAATCGCGGCGTACGTTGTTACCTTTTACCGAGCGTGCTTTGGCATATTCTTTTGCGCGGATAAATTCATCAACAAAGGTTTGCTCAACACCCATGCGCGTAACCGGGAAACGGGCACCTGTGCCAAAATTACTTTGTTTCACATTTTCGCCCAGGGCAAATTTGATAAAACCATCTGCACCTGCGAATTTCAGTTCCTCAGGCGATTTACCCCAACGTAATTTAATTAATTGCGATTGGCCACCGATGGGATTGGCTGATCCGTGCAGGATTTGAGAAGTAGTTACCCCTCCGGCCAACTGGCGGTAAATGTTTACATCTTCAGAGTTGATGATGTCGGCAACACGTACCTCTGCAGAAACTGATTGTGCACCTTCATTTATCCCCCCGGAGCCTGCAATATGTGAATGCTCGTCAATAATACCTGCGGTAACGTGTTTACCGGTAGCATCAATTACTTTAGCACCGCTTGCAGAAAGGTTTTTGCCCACAGCTTTAATCTTTCCATTTTCTAAGAGTACATCCGCATTTTGAAGGATGCCGTCTTTTTCGTTCGTCCAGACGGTACCGTTTTTAATCAGTACGGTTTCCTGTTTAGGCAATTCAGTATTTCCAAAAGCAGAGAAAGGATAAATTACAGGTCCCATGGCCAAAGTAGCCTTAGGATCCTCTTTTTTAGGTGTTTCTTTCGCTGCTTCTTTATAAGTTGCGGTAAATTTACCTGTAGTGCCATCTGCCAATGCCGATTCGCCTTTAATCGTAACCGGGTTGGCTGAAGTGATGTAACCGCTTAAACGGATATCGCCTTTAGGATTTTTCTTTAAGTTGAAATTGACGGTTACCCAATCGCCATTCCTGGTGAAAGTAGCGGTCGTTTTGATGCTATCTACACCAACCCTTTCAATTGCTCCGGCAGAGCCACCACCTGCGCCAGTAATTTTTAAGGTTAAAGCACCAACACCATCAACATTTAAATTATAAGTGCCGCGCAAATCGCTCACATCCATCTTATTTACGATAAAACGTTTGCCCTGTACCCAGTTTTCGAAAATAATATTTCCGTTTTTGAACAAGTTATCGGATGAAATCAAAAAGTTGGCTACTTTTCCTTTTTCTAAAGAACCTACTTTATCGCTTATTCCTAAAAGCGAGGCAGGTATTTCTGTGATTGATTGTAAAGCTTGTTTTTCAGTAAGGCCATTTTCTATCGCGGTGCGGAGATTCGCCCAGAAATCGCGGCTGTTTTCCAAGCCAAATGATGTTAAAGCAAATTTAATTCCCGCTTTCTCCAGAGCCGCAGGATTGGTTGGCGCCAGTTCCCAGCCTTTCATTTGTGATAAAGTTACATTTCTGGCTTCTGCCGGATCTTCCACATCGTAAGCTTTAGGGAAAGTTAGAGGGATAATTAAACTTGCGCCGGTAGCTTTAATTTCATTAATGCGCTGGTATTCATCGCCAGTAGATTTAATGATGTATTTCTGGCCAAATTCTTTACCTATTTTATCTGCACGCAGGATGTTCTGCCATCCATCTACTTCAAAAATCTGTGGGATATTTTGTTGCTTACGAAATTCCTCCAAAGAGATGTTGTATTCATCTTTTTGTTTGCTGTACCATACTGCATCATAATAGGTTTGGCGCAATAAGGCAATAGCGCCCATTAACGATGTAGGGTAATCATTTGATGAACTTCCTTTGTTGAATGAATAGTTTGCTGCGGTTTGGTCTTTTAAAAATACACTGTTATCGGCACCCTCATTTAAAGTTACCGCTGCAGAAATACCGCGTGCAATGCCATCTCGGTTAATTACATTTACACTTCCAAAACCAACTTTACGCAATTCGTCAGCCTTTTTACTATCGGTCGAAAAAATGCTTTTTACATAAGTTTCAGGTCGGATCGCTTCATTCCAGCCATAAGCCCCTTTTTTTGTCGATACAAAGATAGATTGGCGCTGACCACCAAAACCGCGTTGTTGCGCAGAAACTTCAGTAAGGCCATAGTTGCTAAAGGCGTCAACCATTGATGGGTAAATGAATTTTCCCTTTAAATCGATCACAACATAACCTTTCGGTACGGCTAAGCCGGCTCCAACAGCCTGAATGGTTGGGCCTTTAATTAAAAGGGTTGCATTTGTTAAGGTTTGGTTGGCATTTACCACTATCGTTGCATTGGTGAAGGCAAACATTCCGGGTCTGGTATCATAGGAGCCATTAACAGGGAAGGAGGTTTGCTGTGCAAACAGGCAGGTAGCAGAAAATACCAGCCCAAGGGCAAGTAAAATTTTCTTCATAGTAAGTTTGGGTTTTAATTGTTTAAAACTAATATAAATAAGCGTTCATTTAACAGAATATCCTATTTTTTACAATTAATACCTACTTTTGATTAAACATATTTTAGAAAAATGTACAATATCTTAAAATCTGCGCACTCCGGATGGCGCTACATCGTATTGATTTTATTGGTTATCGCGGTAGTAAATGCATTATCGGGCTGGTTTGGAAATAAAACATACACAGAGGGTAACCGCAAACTGAATGTATTTGCACTAATTAGTGCACATATACAATTTTTGATAGGTTTGGTACTATTCTTTGTGAGTCCGCTAACCAAATTGCCAATGAGCGATGCCATTGGCCGCTATTTTAAAGCTGAGCACACCTCAATGATGCTTATAGCAATCATTTTAATTACAGTAGGTAATGCGAGGTCGAAAAAAGTAACTGATGCCGTAGCTAAGCACCGAACCATTGCTATTTTCTTTGGATTGGCATTAGTTCTAATTGTAGTAGCTATTTTATTAATGGTTAAGGCAGTTCCGGGAAGATCTTTTTTTGGAGTTTCTTAATCGAATATCCCTTTATTATTATAAAATCCCGTTTTAACAGAGCGAGATTTTTTGGTTATAGCGTACTATTTTTTTACCACAAAGTACACTGAGGGAAGGCACGGAGTTCACTGAGTGGAGGCATGGTTGAAAATAAACTGCGTAAATTTTATTCGATCTGCGTGCTTTCTTAATGATCATTGATGATTGCAGTAAATACTTAAACCCGAAGAAACACTGCATCAAAGGGTCTTTCAGTATAAAAATCCTTCGCTGTGCTTCCATTGATGTTATTTCGCAATTATTTGTTAATGAGCAGCTTGTGGAGTTTATGTGTTTCCGTATAGCTAGGCCGTAGCACCATATCTCCGTTCTGCTTAAATCCGGCCTAATAATTTTTCGTGCCCCACTGACAAAGCCATCCCACTGGCTTCGAAAGAAAAATTTTCAGCCGGTGTTTTTTGTTTCTTTTTGACATCAAAAAGAAAGAGCCCTTCGGCGGCGGCGAGCCAAGGCAAGACTTTTCCTTTGGGCGAATAAAATAAATGTATACGTCATTCACATTGATTTTTATCCAATAAATTATCCCCCAGTATGACAAAAAATAGAGTTTTTGTCAGATTACGCAGCACGAAACTTGCTATCTTATATTTCCTTACATCCCTTATATGTTCAACAATAAATTTGGCCTGCTTTGCTTTTACCTTCGCGCTCTTTGCGGTTAGAAAAGAGATCTTACGGTAAAAGATCCTTCGCTACGCTCAGGATGGCAAGTGGATTGAGACTCACGACTTCGGGCTTCTGACTCTAGACTAAACTTATTTTCATAAATATTTTGCTTTTTCAAAATTCTTTATATTTTTGTGGCTCATGATCAACAATATACATACCTGGCTTTGGCAAAGTAATTCGAAAACGGATTGCGCTGGCTGCGTATGAAAGAAATATAGTTTATCAACCTAAACCTTATTAAAGAACCATTAAAGCCCGGCGTAGAACCACACGCCGGGCTTTTTATTGTTAAAAATAATTTAAACGTTATTGCGATGCACGAAGCAATAGCAACATAGTAAAATCATGTATAAAATAAATACGACCTACAAAAAACTACTTGCCGATACCACCACGCCGGTAAGCATTTACCTGCGCTTGCGCGATGTTTATCCAAACAGCATTTTACTGGAGAGTTCAGATTACCACAGTCGTGAAAACTCCATGAGTTTTGTTTGCGCCGATCCGGTTGCGGGGATCATTTTAAAAGGTTCTAGGCTGGAAACCTATTTTCCTGATGGTACGGTTGAGATTACCGAGAGCAAAAATCTGATCGATGAAATTGCTGATTTTAAGGATAAATTTAAGGAAACTGAACTGCCCGAAATTAAATTCATCTCAAGCGGCCTGTTTGGCTATTTTACCTGGAATGCCGTGCAGCATTTTGAAGATATCAGGTTCACTTCCGAAACACCCGAAGGAGAAGACATTCCGGAAATGCAATACCACTTGTATCGTTACATCATTGCCATTGATCACTTTAAGAATGAAATTACGCTTTTCAAAAATACTTTCGATGGAGAAGAAGAGGGTGGATTGGAAAAAATGGAATACCTGATCCAGAATAAAAATTATCCTGAATACAAGTTCCAGCTTCGTGGTGAGGAAAGTTCAAATCTAACTGATCAGGGTTTTATGGATCTGGTTGAAAAACTGCAAAAGCATATTTATCGCGGTGATGTTTTTCAGATTGTACCTTCAAGAGCATTTAAACAGGCTTTTACCGGAGATGAATTTAATGTATACCGTTGTCTGCGTTCGATCAATCCATCACCTTATCTGTTTTATTTCGATTACGGTAATTTTAAATTGTTTGGTTCCTCACCAGAGGCACAGATTACGATTAAAAACAATTCGGCGAATATTTTTCCAATCGCAGGAACATTTAAAAGGAGTGGAAACGACATTGAAGATGCAGAGCAGACCAGAAAATTGGAACAAGACCCTAAAGAAAGTGCCGAGCATGTAATGCTGGTTGATCTGGCCAGGAACGACCTAAGCAGGCATTGTAACCGCGTTGAAGTGAAATCTTTTAAAGAAGTGCAGTACTATTCGCATCTCATCCACCTGGTGAGTAAAGTGAGCGGTCATTTGCAGGAAAATGTAAGCGCTTTTAAGGTAGTTGCCGACACTTATCCGGCAGGGACTTTAAGCGGGGCACCAAAGTATAAAGCCATGCAGCTGATTGATGAAAATGAAAAGCTGGGTAGGAACTTTTATGCAGGAGCCATTGGCTTTATGGGTTTTAATGAGGATTTTAACCATGCCATCATGATCAGGACTTTTATGAGCAAAAACAACGAACTGCATTACCGTGCGGGAGCGGGTATTGTAGCCGATTCGGTACCTGAAACCGAAATGCAGGAAGTAAACAATAAGATTGCCGCATTGCGTAAAGCGGTGCAAATGGCAGAGCAGATTTAGTTTGGAGTTTTTAGTCTGGAGTAAAATCCAATAGTAAGGAATACAATGGAAAAAAATATAAATAGTAATCTCCCTTCAGGGGGCAAGGGGGTGGTTCTTGTGATCGATAATTATGACAGTTTTACCTACAACCTGGTACATTTAATTAACGAAGTTGGTTACGAAGCTGAAGTTTGGAGAAATGATAAATTCGATTTGGCTGATGTAGAGAAATATGATAAAATATTGCTTTCGCCAGGTCCGGGCATTCCGGAAGAAGCGGGTTTATTGCTGGATGTAATCAGAACTTACGCGCCGACAAAAAGTATTTTTGGGGTATGTTTAGGGCAACAAGCCATTGCAGAAGCATTTGGCGGCACATTGTACAACTTAGGCAGGCCAATGCACGGTATTGCTACGCCGGTTACGGTTGTAGATGGTGATGAGCCTTTGTTCTGGGAATGTCCGCAAACCATTAACGTTGGACGTTACCATAGCTGGGTAGTGAGTCAGGAGAATTTTCCTTCCTGTTTAAAAATTACAGCCAGAGATCATAAGAATGAAATTATGGCGTTAAGACATGAAACGCTGGATGTGCGCGGTGTACAGTTTCACCCTGAAAGTGTGCTTACAGAACATGGCAAACAAATGATGGAGAATTGGTTAACCGCTTCGTCCTAGCACTTTTTTCATCCGGTCTTCATGCTGAATTAGCATCAGGGTCTCAATTGATTGAAATGATAAAATTTTAGATGAGGTATATCAACCTTTTTTAAAATTTTGTCACGTTGAGCCTATTGAAACGCCGCGGAAGAAGTTAATAAAGCTTCTTCAATAAGCCCAGGATGAAAATTACATATTTGATGATGCCCCTTAACAGATTGATAGATGAACATACTAGATAAAATCGTAATACGAAAAAAAGAAGAAATTGCTGATGCGAAAGCCTTGGTTTCCATAACGGAATTAGAAAATTCGCCCCATTTTAAGCGGAAACCTTATTCTTTTAAAGACTTTTTATTAGCTGAAGATCGGACGGGTATTATTGCCGAATTTAAGCGCCGGTCTCCTTCAAAAGGTTTAATCAATGGCGTGGCTGATGTTGCAGAAGTAACGCAGGCATATAATGCTGCGGGGGCGTCTGCACTATCGGTATTAACAGATGTAGATTTTTTTGGTGGTAAAACCGATGATCTTCTGGCTGCACGTGCTGCAAACAATATTCCGATTTTAAGAAAGGACTTCATGATCGACGAATACCAGATCCTTGAAGCTAAAGCCTGGGGTGCTGATATTATTCTGTTAATTGCTTCGATATTAACACCGCAACAGATCAATGATTTCGGAAAGTTTGCGCATAATCTTGGTTTAAATGTGCTTTTAGAAGTGCATAATCTCGAAGAGCTGGAAAGAAGTATTTCGCCTCATTTAGATGCTATTGGAGTAAACAACCGGAACCTGGCTGATTTTACAGTCGATATCCAGACTTCGTTCGATTTAGTAAATAAAATCCCGGATGAATTTTTAAAGATTTCGGAAAGCGCCATTAGTGATCCGCAGACCATAAAAGAATTGAAAGCCGCAGGGTTTAACGGATTTTTGATTGGCGAAAATTTTATGAAAACCGATAATCCCGGAGCTTCTATCAAAGAATTTGTGACGCAGATTTAGCCTTTTATAAATCCCGCAGGTTTTAAAAACCTACGGGGTTTGAACAAAAAAAATACACGTTCGCAAATTTTGTATCTTTGTATCAATTACATGGGAAAACAAAAATTTTATGATACTGCCGTAGTGCAGGAAAGGGCAATTTTAGTCGGTGTGGTTACGCCTGGCGAGAAGGAAGCCCAAACAAAAGAATATTTAGACGAGCTGGCCTTTTTGGTAGATACAGCCGGTGGGAAGGTGGAGAAAGTTTTTACGCAAAAAATGCTTAAGCCTGATCGTGCTACCTTTGTGGGAACCGGAAAACTGGAAGAGATAAAAGCGTATGTAAAATCAGAAGAAATTGATACTGTAGTATTTGATGATGAATTATCCCCATCGCAACTGCGGAATATAGACCGTGAACTGGGTGTTAAGGTATTAGACCGGAGTAATTTAATTCTTGATATTTTTGCCAACAGGGCTCAAACTGCTCAGGCCAAGACTCAGGTAGAACTGGCCCAGTTACAGTATGTTTTACCACGTTTAACAGGGATGTGGACGCACTTAGAACGCCAGAAAGGTGGTATCGGGATGCGCGGTCCGGGGGAAACCCAGATTGAAAGTGATAGGCGGATCATTTTAAATAAAATCTCTTTGTTAAAAGAGCGTTTAAGAAATATCGACAGGCAGAATGAAACACAGCGTAAAAACCGTGGTCAGCTGATTCGGGTAGCTTTGGTAGGTTATACCAACGTGGGTAAATCAACCATCATGAATATGTTGTCGAAATCGGAAGTATTCGCAGAAAATAAACTGTTTGCTACTTTGGATACCACTGTACGCAAAGTAGTGATCGAAAATTTACCATTCCTGCTTTCTGATACCGTTGGGTTTATCCGCAAATTACCTCACCATTTGGTAGAGTGCTTTAAATCTACTTTGGATGAAGTTAGAGAAGCAGATTTGCTGATCCATGTGGTAGACGTTTCGCATCCAAATTTCGAAGATCAGATCAATACCGTTAATGAAACCTTAAAAGATATTGGTGCAATCGATAAGGATATGATCCTGGTGTTTAATAAAATTGATGCTTATGTTTCGCCGGAAGTAGAAGGAGACGATGACGACGGTAAATTAACACTGGAAGAATTTAAAAACAGCTGGATGAGTCATGGCAAAGTACCAGTCCTGTTTATTTCAGCCACTCAGAAAGAGAATATAGAAGAATTTAAAACGTTATTGTACGATAAAATCAGGGCTGCACATGTAGCAAGGTATCCGTATGATAGCAATTTGCTTTATTAGATTAACTCCGTTATTGCGGTGCGGAAAATAAACCTCGCAGGTTTTTAAAACCTACGAGGTTTCGATTGCAATTACGATAGATAGATACATTATGGAAAGTAAACGTCAGCAGAAATTTGCAGGAGTATTACAAGAGGAGTTGGCACAGGTTTTTCAGCGTGAAGGTGCTGCATTTTTACCTAATACATTGGTAACCATTACCCGCGTAAGGGTTTCGCCTGATTTGGCAGTGGCTAAAGTTTACCTCAGCTTTTTAAATACCAATAATACTACACTTTCAATCAATACGGTGAATTCGCATGCCGGAGAAATCAGGTATAAACTGGGAAGCAGAATCCGCCACCAGGTAAGAGTGGTGCCAGAACTTACTTTCTTTGTGGATGATACCAACGAGTATGTAGAACGCATGGATCATCTTTTTGATAAGATTGCAAAAGAGCCGAGGCAAAAAGACGAGGACAGCGAATAATTTTTGTGAGGAAACTAAGGGAACCCGTTAATTTCTTCACGCACTTTATACCGGCTTTGGTAGCAATCCCGGCCGGGTACTTATTGCTCCAAAAATGCAATACACCAATTGAATATACCGCTGCGTGGATTTACAGCATCGGAACTTTTATTCTTTTTGGTGTTAGTGCCATGTATCATGGTTATCCGGCTACCGATTACGGGATACGTTTCTGGCAAAAGTTTGACCATTGCTGCATTTACCTTATGATTGCCGGCTCTTACAGTCCTACAGCCTTAATGGTTTTTGATGGCTGGCTAAGTTGGAGCTTGTTTGCTGTTGTATGGATTATTGCCATTGCAGGCTGTCTGCTCAAAATTTTTAACCGTTTAAAAAGTACAGCCATATCGTTATCCATCTATATCTTAATGGGCTGCTTAATCGTTCCTTTGCTTCAGAAAATGTTGGGGACTTTGCCCTTAGGGGCGATTTTCTGGTTGCTTTTGGGCGGTATCTTTTATATAAGCGGCACTTATTATTATGCAAAAGATAAGCAATTATCCAGGTGGGTGCACAGCCACGAACTTTGGCATCTATTTGTAATTGGTGGTGCATTATCGCATTACATTTATAATTTCGTGTATATCTTTAAATAATTACAGATGCGAACTTTCGGTCAGGTTATTCAATCAAATGCTGCATTAATCCAAAAAGTTGTTGATTTCGATGTAAAAAACGATCGGCTTTTGCCTCTGGATTTTACCGCATCCAATACGGAATTAACAGATGAGGTTTTGAAAGATACCAATAGGTTTTCCGATTGGGTAAATGAAAAGCTGCTTAAAAATGATGCGCGATACGGAATTGGCGGATACAACGAGCATCGTACCATTTATTCGCGAAGCGCACATTTTGATACGGAAGAAGAACCCCGCAGATTGCATTTAGGGGTAGATATCTGGGGGATGGCAGGAACACCAGTTTACAATTTTTACGATGCAACCGTTCATAGCTTTGCCAATAATAACAACTTTGGCGATTACGGTGCAACCATCATTCTGACTTATAATATTGCAGGGTATAAATTTAATGCACTTTACGGTCACCTGAATTTAGCTTCTTTAAGTAATCTAAGCGAAGGAATGCCAATAAAAGCAGGTGCAAGATTTGCCGAATTCGGTAATAAGGATGAAAACGGTTGCTGGCCGCCACACCTTCATTTTCAGCTTATCGAAGATATGCACGGATTAGAAGGCGACTATCCGGGTGTATGTAAGTTTAGTGAGCACAAAAAATACCTAACCAATTGCCCTGATCCGGAGTTTATTTTGAGAGCAACTTTTTCTTAGTTTTAACCACAGAGAAAATAGAGGGGAAGGCACGGAGACCACACAGAGAGAATTGTTTGCGATGACGTGCTGGGGGACCGTCATTATAAGAAGGCTTTTTCAGCCGCTAAGCAATCTCACAACGATCGCTACTTGAATGCGCTTTAAGATTACCCGCCGGCGTGGGAATGACGACCTTACCATTAAATTAAAACGCTCATTTTCTCTGTGAAAAACTCGGTGTCTCTCTGTGGTAAAATGCTTTCAGCTTTTTTTAGTAAATTAGTACAATGAAAAAACTGTTCACCATCTGCTTGTTTTTCTCTTGCTCTCTGGCCATAGCCCAGGTTCAGTTTAAATCCGGTAAAAATGGTTTTACAAACTTCTTAACGCAAAATACCATCTATCCACAGTTCTCTAAAGATAATTGTATCCAGGGCACAGTGAACATCAGTTTTAAGCTTAATGCACAGGGAAAGGTTTATTTTTCGAAAGTGAGCAAAGGCATATTATCTGACTTAGACCAAGAAGCGCTACGCTTAATTAGAATGAGCAGCGGTAAGTGGCAGGTTCCGGCGGGTTATGATACAACCGTTTCGATCGTGGCTCCGGTGAATTTTAAACTGCAAGGCTACAATTGCGAAGGGAAATCAAATGAAGCGGTTCAAGAAGCCATTCGCAATTATCAGGCTGAAGAGGCACTCACTAATTCGGTGATCAATTTCTATAAAAACATTGATCAGGCCAAACCCGGACAAGAAGTTCAGATTATAGCAATCAAAAATCAGCTGGGTATAGATGATGAATACCTCGAAGACCGCGTTCAAATGGCCTTAAAAAAGATAAAACAGGGCGATAAACAAGGCGCCTGTGAAGATTTCCTTTTTGTTAAATACATGGGAAGCAAAATAGCAGATGATTATTTAGCAAAGTATTGTAAGTAATGAAGAACATCGGCCGATTTTTTGCTTTGTTGGATCTCATCAGTATCGTTTTGTTAGCCAGACAATTTTGGCAGATTTGAACGCATTTAAATGAAATTCCCGATCAGATCCTTTCGCAGGCCAAAGTAATTTTACTTTTGCCTTTGTTTGTATCATTATTTATTTCTGCAATCGGTTTAACCCTATTTAAGAAATTTGGATTTATAGCCTATTATATTCAATTTCCTTTCCGTTTGGTGGTTTGGGTATTTTCAATCGGTTTTATCACTTTTTTACCTGAAATGTTAAGTCTGGGCGAGAGGTGGTTTGATATTTTATTCCGGATCTGTTTTATCGCCGAATTTTTCAGGTTATATTTTACGATCAAACTTCATCGATCAGTTTTTTAATGCCTCAGGTAAAACCACGGTTATGGCGGCAGGAAGGATTTTTGCTTCGACTGTATTTAACTTTCCAATGTATTCTCCATCTACCTGGAAATGCGCTTTATGTTTCGAGGAAATTTTTACTTCAGCAGTTTGAAACACCTCTATTTTTTTCGGGTTGAAGGGTAATTTAGTGATCCATATCTTTATAATTTCCAGGTAGGAGTAATCTTTAACTAAAACTACTTCAAAAAGATCATCATCTAATTTTCCGTCAGGATTAATCTTTAACCCTGTTCCGTACATGGTGGCATTGGCAATGGCAACCATAGCTGCTTTAGAAGTAATGGTTTTATCTTTAAGTTTCAACTGTACATCCATTCGTTTATGGTTCCACAAGGCATGCCATGTAGCTTTTGCATAGCCCAACATACCACGTTGTGGCAGGGTATCAAATTTCTTCACCAGATAGGCATTAAAGCCCAAATCAGATAAATGAATGCAGACCTCGTCGTTAAGTTTAACCACGTGGATTTTTTGCAGATGGCCTTCATCCAGAATGTCTAAAGCCTGTTCAACATCAGTAGGTATACCCAATTCTTTTGCCATCCCATTAGCCGAACCCGCAGGAACTATGCCGATCGGTGTTTCGGTGTGCAATAAACATTCTGCAACCAATTTTAAGGTTCCATCGCCACCAACGGCTACCACACGATCTGCTTTTGCACTTTTAATCTTCTCTTTAATCTTTTCTAAAGAGCAGTCTTCCGGCAATTCAAAAAGATCAATTTCCGTGTTTTTTGAATCGAAATGGGTAGAAATTACTTTCTTTAAATTAGTATCATGGCTGCCTGAGCCTGGATTGATGACGAATAATAATTTCATGTGTTACCTAATGGTTTAATCAACAAACAACTTTAAATAAACTCTGTTTTAACATAGATGAATAAATCTGTTAGTGTTAAAGTATATCACGGTTATGGCCATGCACACAATCTGGTTGTTTATGGTCATGTTTTTAAACGCAAGGCAAAAACACGGCAGGTTTACAGTAACAATTTGTTTGTGAACATTATCCATCTTTTAAAACTCTTTATCCTGAAACCTTATGCTTTCGTTGAGGTGCGGTTGCAATTTTTGGATCAGACGGTTTACCATAAAACCGAAAGAGATGGTTTTTTTAAGTTTGAATGGGATGCCCGGCATGATGTTCCGGCAGGCTGGCACGATGTTAAAGTGGAGGCTGTTGACCAGGATGGATCTGTTTTGAATACCGGAGAGGGCAGGGTATATGTACCACACATTACTCAATACGCTTTTATTTCCGATGTGGATGATACCGTGATGGTTTCTCACTCGGCAACTGTTGGCAGAAGGCTGAGAGAGTTGTTTATCAAGAATCCGCATACCCGTAAAACCTTTTCCGATACAGCCAGTCACTATCAGCAACTCGCCCTTTCACATACGGAGCCAAATCAACCCAACCCTTTTTTTTATGTCAGCAGCAGCGAATGGAACCTTTACGATTATCTGGTGGAAACTTTCAGGTTTAATAAACTGCCTGATGGTGCTTTTCTTTTAAATACAATTAAAAGATGGAAAGATTTAATTAGAACAGGCAAAACCGGCCATGAAGGCAAATTATTACGGGTGATGAGGATTCTGGATACCTTTCCTAATCAAAAGTTTGTGTTCTTTGGCGATAACTCGCAGCAGGACCCGAAAATTTATAGTTCGATAGTAGAAAAATACCCGCAAAACATTGAAGCAGTTTATATTCGAAATATCCGGCCTGAAAAAGAGGCGGAAACCATAGAATTGCTCAAAAAAGCAAAAGACAAAGGAGTGGAAGCCTGTTTATTTAATGATAGTGCGGAAGCGATAGCGCATTCTAAATTAATAGGATTGATTGTGTAGATGATCTGGTCTTTTCTTAAATTTGTATAGCTTAACTTATTACCATGCTGAAAATATCTTAGGAACAGTTGCCGTCCTTTCGACTGAAGCGAAGCGGAATGGAGAAATCTATGGAAGAACTTTATATTACAGGTTTCTCCGCTCCGGTCGTATGACGGATTTATATATGATAATATCAGGAAATCGATTTTCCGAAAGGCGTAAAGGCCAGATTCATTAGTTTAAAATGCTGACGACCGAACGGAATGCCCACAATGGTGATGCAAAGCAGGACACCGAAAAACAAATGCGTTAGGGCGATCCAGAAGCCACCACAGAAAATCCAGATTAAATTCATAATGGTAGATAAGCAGCCGGTATTTGATGAGGTGTCGGTTATTTTAACGCCAAAAGGCGCTAAGCCAACAATGGCAAATTTAAAACATTGAATACCGAAAGGAATCCCCACAATAGTTAGGCAAAGGATTAATCCTCCAATAATATATTCGAAGAAAATAAAGATTCCACCAAAAATAACCCAGATAATATTGCCTAAAAAGTTCATGATGCTTTTTACGTTAAGATTTAATATTGGGTATTTTGTTACAGATCGTGCAAGTATTCTAATTGGATTCTTTGTAATTTAGCATTACACACAAAAGAAACATCATATGAAAAAAATTACTCTTGCAGCGGCAATGATCGCGTGCTTCTGGCTTTGTACTGCCAAAGCCCAAAATGTAAACGGCATGAAATTGACCGACATCCATGTAGATTATATCCAAATACGCGCCATAAAAATTTTTTTAGCTGATAAACAATGGATTGCGCTGGAATATGGACAAAAAGCGGGCGATGTAAGTGAACTGTACATCAGGGATGATGATGGTAAAAAACTCGAATTTAATTCAGCTTTAGATGCGGTGAATAAAATGAAAGCCTATGGTTATGAGCTGTTTAGTGTTTATACGGAGCAGATTGATGAGGATAGCAACCGGCCGGTATATGTATTAAAAAGGAAGTAAATCATAAAGAAGTCAAGTTTATAACACTCCTGCTATTAAACCTGGCTTCTTTGTATACCTTATATAAAATCCAGGGTATTAAATTTCTTATTCAGGATGTCAGCATTATTTACATCCAGCCATTTATCTAAAATAGTACCGTAAACCTGTCTGAAATCCAACTGGTATTTTAAATCTCCGGTGTCTAAATCACTCAGGTTGGGTGCTGCATTGAAAATCCCCTGTTTCTTCAATCTGCCGCCAAAAACGAACATATTATTTGCGGTTCCATGATCGGTACCGTTACTGGCATTTTGCTCTACCCTACGACCAAATTCAGAGAATGTAATTACCAGGGTATCCTCAAGTTTATTGTTCGATTTTAGATCTTTTAAGAAAGCAGCTATACCCTCGCTATATTGTTTAAGCAGATTGCCTTGCTGACCAATCTGGTTCACATGTGTATCAAAACCGCTTAACGACACATAATACACCCTTGTTTTTAATCCTGAAGAGATAAATTTTGAAACCGTTTTCAATTGATTGGCAAAGCCTGAATTAGGGTAGGTAAATTTAGACTGATAAACTTTGGAAGTATTTTGTATATAACTGGCTGAAGAAGAGGTTTCGATCATGGTTTTATATAAATAACCTAAGTTATCTTCATCCAAATGTTCCTTGTCGTTCTGCAACATGGCCTTAAAAAAAGGATCATTGGTATTGCGGAACAAAGCTGCAGGATCTTTTAACGCAATCCCTTTTTTAGTCTGACCTTTCATGGCCAAAGAAAGTGAGTCGTCAACTTCTATCGCGGTATAAGGCAATTTGCAGGTTTGGCAATTGCTATCTAAATAGCGGCCAATCCAGCCGGTTGATAAAAATTGATTGCTATCACTGCCGGTTTGCCAGATATCCATCGATCTAAAGTGCGAACGGTCGGGATTCGGATAGCCAACGTCATTGATTATCGTCATCCAGCCCTGATCGTAAATTTCTTGCAGGGCAGCCATGTTGGGATTTAGCCCCTGCATATCATTCAGTTTAATTATTGATTCGGGTTTAATGGCAATACTATTTCGCTTTTGATAGTAAATATCATTTCCAAAAGGAATAACTGTATTAAGGCCGTCATTTCCGCCAGAAAGCTGTACAACAACCAGATTTTTATAGAGGCTTAATTCATCAAATGCCATGGCCTCAAGCGGTTTCATAAAAGCAGGAACAAATAGCGAACCTGCTGCAACAAACCCTGTATTTCTTAAAAAATTTCTTCTGTTCATCTCGTTAGTGTTTTTGTTCACTTGTTCTGTTTGATGATCTGGCTTTTTAGTGAAACGGCTATCAGCCATCAAACCATCAGCCAACATTTAGTCTAGCACAGCTGGTACTCTGGCATGCTGGTAATTTCTACTGCTGTACTTCGCAACCCTTTATTATCACTCACCATGGTGGTGATTTTGGAGTTTAATTTGGGTTGCAATAAAAACTCGGTAAGCTCTAACGGCGTTAATCCTTTTGGTAAAGTGCTTAAAAATTTAGGCCAATCTGCATTTGCATTGACGTATGATTTTGGTTTTGCATTGGCATTTGCGTTAGTGGTTGCCGTGCGGCTCAAAGCAATTACAGCTTCATCTTCAGGATCGGCTTTTCCACTAAAATCAATTTCCCCATCATTTAGCACTAGCGAAGGAATCCGCATCCTTAACATTAACGATGAACTATCAATCCAGCTTTGTCCGCCAGGCCAGCCCGCAACATTGGGTGGATTAAATAAATATTGGCCCAAACTGCTTTGCAGCTGTATTAAAACCTGAGGTTTGTTATACGTAACATAAAACTCACGGCTTAAACCCACTAAAAATTCGGCTGGCGATTTAATCTTTGTGCCTACATTTTCCGGACTATAAAACCAATCGGAAGTAAACATTTTTTTCATCATCGACGCGATATCGTATTTCGAGTTGTAAAAATGTGTGGCGAGTTCGTTAACGTGTGCCTCATTTGGATGATCATTAACGAAGAATTTATATACTTTCCAGGCAATAAATTTTGAGGTTTCTGGTTTCTCGAGAATTATATCGATAATGTTTTCGCCCTCAAAATTCCCGATTTTGCCGAAAAACGTTTTTGTGCCATTATCGTGCTGGTTCTTCCTGAAAATAAACGAACCGTCTTTATCGTACATCCAGCCGGTAAAGGAACGGGCAGATTCTTTAATGTCCTGTTCTGAATAATTCCCCCTTCCTAAGGTAAAAAGCTCCATCAGCTCCCGGGCGAAATTCTCATTTGGCTTACCCTTTTTATTTTGTTGGTTATTTAGGTATTGCAGCATGGCAGGTGACTTAGATACCTCAACCAATAAGGTTTTAAAGCTGCCTAAGGCATTTGTCCGTTGAATATTGTTTAATTGTTGCGCAAAAAACGGATTGTTGCTGCGGCAGGCAAAATGTCCATGCCAAAACAGCGTCATCTTTTCCCTCAGTGGAGCATCAGTATTGATCATTTTGGTAATGAAAGCAATATTCAGGTCGCGGCTCACTTCATTCTGTTCACGGATAATCTGCTGACGCATTTTCTTTTCGTCTTCTGAAAGATCTTTTTTCGAATATAAACCGGCTTGTACCAAAAGTTGGCGTCTTGATTCAAAATCATTTACTAATTGAATCGGATCGTCTTTTTGGGAATCCTTAAGCAAATTGTTTACTACTTTATCTAGTTTTTTTCTGCTTAATGTTTGTAAGTCAGCATAAGAAATGCCAAAGCCTGCCCGGTTGTAAAGATGTTTTACTTTTAAAAAATTATCTTTCGTGTTCATAAAGGACCGTTTTACAATATGACTTGTTTAAAACCCAAGGGTTTAATCTTTGTTTTCTTTCTTATTTTTGACCATGCTTTTTCAGTTACTAAATGATCACCCAGGTTTCCCTGATCCGGCTTTGGCAGAGGACGATGGTTTATTGGCCATTGGGGGCGACTTAAGTATGGAAAGGTTACTGATTGCCTACTCAAATGGTATATTTCCATGGTTTAGTGAAGGTGAACCGATTCTCTGGTATTCGCCGCACGAACGCTGTGTGATTTACCCCGATAAAATCAAGATCAGTAAAAGCATGAGAAAAATTTTAAACCAGGCGGTTTTTAAAATTACTTTTAACCAGGCTTTTGCACAGGTGATTCAAAACTGCGCCACATCGCCTAGAAAAGGGCAGGATGGCACATGGATTACCAATGAAATGCAAAATGCTTATATCAGGCTCCACAACCATGGATATGCACACAGCGTAGAGGTTTGGCAGGATGAGAATTTGGTAGGAGGCTTGTATGGTTTAAAGATTAACCGTGTTTTTTGTGGCGAAAGTATGTTTAGCCATGTAAGTAATGCTTCAAAAGCAGCATTAATCTTTTTAAGTAAAATGAATATCGATTTGATCGATTGCCAGTTGCCAAATGATCATTTAATGAGTTTAGGCGCTGAAATGATTAGCAGGGAGTTGTACATGGAAATGCTTCAAAGTTCTTAAAGTTATAACAGCTAACGTTAAGGGTATCAATGTATAGTTGTCAGCCAAATTATCTATACAACAAAACCTGCAAACTTTTGGCCTGCAGGTTTTTTATCGTTGTTTTGTTGAAATTATAATTCTCTTACTTTGTATCGTCCCCGTTTGCAACGGGGATGTATGAGATTCACATTTTTAATGTGACTATAGTTCCTTTAAGTGATACAATCGCAATTCTCGTTGATCGTGGTTATAAACGAGGACCATATTTCGGTCTGTTGAAATTATAATTCCCTTACCCAAATATTTCTGTAGCTAATGGCAGGGCTCGGATCACCGTGATCTTGTAATTTTATCGAAGCCGGACCATGTTTTTTATACTCAGGAGTACCGATATACCTGGTTGCCCCTTTTAATACAAATCCGTTCTGTAAAAGTACACCATTTAAAAACAAGGTTACACTTGCCGGTTTTAATACGGTTCCGTCTTCGTTAAAACGTGGCGCATTCCAGATGATATCATAATATTGCCATTCGCCAGGTTTTTTGTTGGCATTAGCTAAAGGAATTGCCTGTTTATAAACACTTCCTGTTTGTCCGTTCACATAAGTTTTATTATTGTAAACATCCAGAATCTGGATTTCGTAACCATCATCGCCACCACCGGTTGAAGCTAAAAATACGCCGCTATTTCCACGTGCCTGACCTTCTCCAGAAATGTTTTCAGGGATTTTCCATTCCAGATGCAGTTGGTAATCTGTAAATTTTTTATTTGTCTCGATATTTCCTGCCCCTTTTTTAACAGTAAAAAATCCATCATCAATTGTCCATGCTGCTGGCTTAGATGGGTCTTTAACAGAGTGCCATGCATCTAAATTTCTACCATTAAAAAGAATAATAGCATCAGATGGTGCATCCTGAGGCAATTTACCCGGCGTTACAATTTTCGGAACAGGTTCCCAAACCTCCGTTGTTTTCGGATCATTGGCAGGATCTGGTTTCTTATCTTGTGCCATAACTTGCCCTGCAAAAAGTGCCGGGATAAATAATAGTGTGTATTTGTTCATGATTGTGGTTTAACTTTTTAAAGTTAACCAGTTTATTAAGAAATAGAAATTTAGTATTTAAAATTTTACCCTAAATCGTCAACAACATAGGTTTCCGTAATTACTACTTCATCAGGGGCGATATCTTCTTTGCGTTGCTCTGCCAGATCGCGCATGGGGCAATAGCCTGTAATACCACGGTAAAGTAGCCCGGCACCAATAGCTGCGCCAGTTAAGCCAATTACAGGATGTGAGAAAATGCTGGTAATACCCTTGAAAAGCAGATATGTGCCTGCAGCGCCTGATAACCAACGTTCTGATTTTGAAACATTTTCAAATAACTCCGGATATTTCCATGCCTCTTTTACATTGTTTACTGCGGTATTAAAATCTTGATTTGTCATAATGGTAGAATTTATGTTCTACTGTATAACAAGTAAGGAGGGAATGAGTTTGAAAAGAATTTTAAATGTAGGATCACCCTTTAGGATCTTCCTGCTGAACTCGTTTTAACATCTTATTGGTGATTAAGGCCCTGAAATAAATGACCTTCAGTGAGCTCTCTTAAGGTTCGGTTTACTTCATAGCTTTCCGATTCGCTACAGTTAAGGCTGACGCATGCGGCTAATTTACTTCCAAAATTCAAACTGCTCGTATAGGCTATATTAACCAATGCACTAATGACTGTAAATACTTTATATTAGTTTAAAATATCCCTGATGTCCTCTTTACTCAGCGATTTAAAGAAACTTTCTTCTGTGGTAATCAATGAATTGGCTAATGATTTTTTGCGGTTCTGCAAAGCCAGGATTTTCTCTTCAACCGTGTCTTTTGCAATAAATTTATAAATGAAAACCTTTTTATCCTGGCCAATACGGTGCGTTCTGTCAATAGCCTGCTGTTCTACCGCCGGATTCCACCATGGATCGAGGATGAAAACATAATCAGCCTGGGTTAGGTTTAGGCCAACACCACCAGCTTTAATGGAGATTAAGAAAACCTTCAGGTCCGAATTTTGCTGAAATTCAGAAACGATCTCCCCACGGTTACGGGTTGAGCCATCTAAATAAGCAAAAGGGATATGCTCAGCTTCAAAATGTTTTTTGAAAATATCCAGGTGTTTTACGAATTGTGAAAAAACCAAAACCTTATGCCCCCCTTTAAGTACATTATCCAAAGTATGGATTACATTTTCAAATTTGCCCGAATCGGAAATGTACTCACCATCAATCATTACAGGGTGGTTGGCTAACTGGCGCAAAGCCGTTAATCCCTGTAAAAGCTGAACCTGTTTCTGCGCGAAGGTTCCATCATCCATACTTTGCAATAAATCGTTACGGTAGGCCGATTTGGTTTTTTCGTAATAGGCGGCCTGGTCTTCGCTCATGTCGCAGTAAATTACCTGTTCTGTTTTAGGTGGTAATTCTGCCGCTACCTGTTCTTTTGTTCTGCGCAGCACAAAAGGTTTGATAATAGATTGCAGCTTACGCGCTTTTTCTTCGTCTTTTTTCTTTTCTATTGCCTGCACATATTCTTCGTAAAAAAATGCCTGCGTACCCAATAAACCAGGGTTTAGAAAAGTTAATTGAGACCATAAATCACTAACCGAATTTTCTACCGGAGTACCACTCAGAATCAGTTTGTGTTTCGATTTTAAGCTTCTAACCGCCTTGAACGATTTTGATGCCGGGTTTTTGATATTCTGACTTTCATCCAGAATAATATAATTGAAATAGAAATTTTTCAATTCGTCGATATCTACCCTGGTTACACCATAGGTAGTAATGATAATGTCGTAATTTGCAAAATTGGCTACATCTTTATTGCGATTGGTGCCTGTATGCGCCAGTATTTTGAGCTTTGGTGTAAATTTTTTAGCCTCTGTTAACCAGTTATAAATCAAGGAAGTGGGCATGATAATGAGGGAGGAAGTCTGCGTTTCAAGCAATTGATCCTCTTCTTTCACTTTTTGCAGCATGGCCAGTGTTTGGATGGTTTTACCCAATCCCATGTCATCGGCCAAACATCCACCAAAGTTGTATTCGCGTAAAAAGCTGAACCAGTTATAGCCGGCTTTCTGGTAATCGCGCAAACTACCTTTAAAATTTACCGGCATCTGTGTGTCGGCAATATCTTCAAAGTCTGATAACCTTTGGAGCTTGCGTTCGAGGGTCACATTTGCCAAACTATCTTCTGCCAGGTCGTTGATTAAACCAATATGGTGTTTCTTTAATTTAAGCGTTTGTCCGGCTTCTGCAAGACTGAACAAACTGCCGTATTGTGTAAACCATTTATCAGGAATAATGGCTACCTCTCCATCAGGCAGTAAAAACTCACGTTTTTTATGTAAGATATGCTGTTTTAACGATAGGAAAGGGATCTGGTATTTACCGAACCAAACCACGGCATGGATATCGAACCAGTCATTCCCCTCTTTAACCTCCAGGTCGATTTTACTGGCACCAAGTACAAATTTTTTCTGCCCGGTAGCCTGTTCAATTTCAAAACCCGATGCCTCTAAGATTTCAATATGCTCATTTACCCAGTTTATTGCGGCATAACTCGGGTTTTCTTCAGCAGAAGCTACTTCCAGATTACTGAATAAAGAACTTGTTTTCTTTAGCCCTAATGAGAGAAGTAGGTTAAACTGCTTTTTCTCCAAGTCTGCAGAACGTTTAATGCGGTGGAAAATATAGTTATCAGCCGTTTTCTCTAAACGTACCGTAACTTTATGTGCATTTTCTACCGGGAAAGTATATTCCCCATATTTGAAGTATAGCTGTATCTGAGATAGACCACCATCAACATATAATACCTTAATCACTGGTATAGCTTCAAATTGTTCGGTCCTGATTTCGAAACCTTCCGCATATACGTGGTGTTTTTCGATCAGGGGTGCAACAAATTTTTCGAAATATGTAGCTTCGGTTGTTTTGGGTATCGCAATAAAGCGTTTGTTTAAAAAGGGCTGTAATTTTTTGCCCTCAATATCCTGGTCGAAAAAGTATAACAGATCGTTTAGCAATAACCAGGCAGGTTTATTGCTGATAATCTGCGCTTCTTTAAACATGAATTCAATGCGCAGGTTCTGATATTTGATGGTCGGAAAATAACGGGTTTCCGTTTCGTTCCTCCGGAAATGGAAAAGGATAGATGCAGGCTCGCTGGCAAGTTCAATTTTACGCTCTACAGGCCAGCCATCTTTGTCCATTATGTAAAGTTCATTTTTTACCTTTAAGATTTCTAAAACCTCGGCAAGTTTCTTTTCAATTTTAGGACGGACGTTTTCATAAAACTTATCGTCGAAAATTTTGGTAAAGAACTCAGTAGGCCTGATTAATTTTTTATAATATTTTTTAATCAGCGAATCCTGCTCAATATCATCCAGAATCCTGATCAGCTTATAATCAATGTCACTTAAACAGGCATTAAATTCTTCCGCGGTATGTGTGAAAATTCGTTGATAAGTAAAGGAAAAATCTCCCTGTGGATTTAGCTGAACTACATGTGGTTCAATTAAATAGCCCAAATACTCATGTTTGCACAATGAGTACACCACTTTACAGGCTTTAGCGCTATCTACACGTAACATTGATTGGTTTAAAAATTTTTCTAAGCTAAGCGCTTAAAAAAATTTAAACTTACAATATTTTGCGTTTACATCAAAAAAACCGAACCATTTTGGGGATAAAAATATACTGAATTTTAAGCTGCATTGAAAATGGACTGTAATGCAGTCGTTTAATTTTCTTATCCCGCAAAGGAGATATCTTATTTTTTTAAGATCCTTCGCTGAGCTACCATTGACGGAATTTACTTGGAAGGTCGTCATTCCCGCCCATGCGGGAATCTTAATGCGAGCGTTTTAAGATTATTCATAGTGTTTTTTTATTCAATGGCATTCATGAGCACTTCTTGGTTCCCAATCAACTTGGGAATGACGATTTCTCGATGGACATTATCTACTTAAAATTTACCTGTCATTCTTAGTGATTTTTATACAATAAATAATCACTCAGAATGAAAATTTTCTCTTTATTTAACCACAAAAAAAAGGCATCCTGTAAATCAGAACGCCTTTAATGTACTTTTCAATGATTATTTTATTTCCAGCCACCGCCCAATGCACGGTACAGATTTACCACTGATTGCAGTTTTTGTAATCGATCGTTAATCCCATTTAATTGAGCTGTTAATAAACTTTGCTCTGAAGTTAACACATCAGTATAATTTGTCGCTGAGCTGTAGCGTAGTAACTCTTTGGTAAAATCTACTGCTTTTGTTAAAGAGGCAATTTGTTTTGTTCTTGTTTCTTCTTTCTCAGCAGCAGTCTGGTAAGCATACAAGGCATTTGAAACTTCCTGGCCACCTGTTAACAGTGTTTGTTGAAAGTTGTAAAAAGCAATCTGTTGATTGGCTTCAGCGGTTTTTAGGCGGGCTTTGTTTGCTCCCCTGGCAAAAATTGGCTGTGTTAAACCACCCACTAAATTATAAAAGATAGATTTGCTGAAAAAATCCTGTAATTGTAAACTGGATAATCCACCGGCTGCAGTAATGGTTAAAGCAGGGTAAAAGTAGGCCTTAGCAACGTTGGTGTTTTCAAACGCTGATCTAAAACCAAATTCTGCAGCGATTACATCCGGACGGTTTTTTAATAACTGTGCTGAAACACCAGTCTGTAAATTGGCATAAGGAGTCTGCTGATCTAAGGTGGTTCGGTTAATCGCATCCGGTGCTTTTCCTACCAGTACGCTTAATGCATTTTCAGCCTCTTTAATGCTTCTTTTTAAATCAGGCAAAGTTACCTGTGCAGCATACAGATTGGCTTCACTTTGCACAACCGCCGCACCATTTACCACTGCGCCTTGTTTCAGTTCTTTCATGGTTTCTACATCCTTAGCTCTCACCTTAATGGTTTGTTCCGTAATAGCCAATTGTTTATCAAGTGCCAATAAAGTATAATAGTTATTGGCAATAGTAGCAATTAACTGTGTTTGGACTGCTCTTTTTGCTGCATCGGTTTGTAGCAGAGTTGCATATGCGCCACGTTTTGCACTTGTTAATTTTCCCCAGATATCGGCTTCCCAACTGGTGCTCAGCTGTGCCTTATAGGTTTGGGTTTCCAAGTTAATATTTATCCCGGGAGGAAAGTTCAAAGAGGCTTGCGATTGTTTATTATCAGTTACATTAACATCGGCCTGTAAGCTTGGTAGTAATGCCCCACGACTTTGTATCAGGGTAGCCTCGGCAATTTTGATCCGCTCAATGGCCTGTTTCAAGTCTAAATTTTCATTTATGCCTTGTTGGATCAGCGACTGTAAGGTCGTATCCGAAAACAATGTTCGCCATTGCAGGTCGGCCATTGTAGTTGTATCCGTTGTGTTATTATCCCGGTACAAACCCTCGCTTTTTAACTGAGGGCGCTCGTATTTTTTAGTTACGCAAGCACTCAGGGCAACGATGGCTAAACCGATTAAAAGGGAATGTTTATATCTAAAATTCATTTTCTTACTATTAATGTTTACTGTTCGCAGTAGCCAATTCGTATTCTTCTTGCGTTTGTTCATGGTCAATGCCCTCGTTAAAAGGCGATTTATTGCTGATTCGCTCTTGTAAGGATTGAAAGACGATAAACAGGGCGGGGATAACGAAAATACCAAATATAGTTCCGATTAACATGCCGCCTACCGCTCCGGTACCAATTGAGGTGTTACCTGCTGCACCAACACCTGATGATAACATCAGCGGTAATAAACCAAGAATGAAAGCGAAAGAGGTCATCAAAATAGGGCGTAAACGTGCTGTTGCACCATCAATTGCGGCATTGGCAATACTCATTCCTTTTCTTCTTCTATCTACTGCATATTCTACAATCAAAATCGCATTTTTGGCTAAAAGCCCCACAAGCATGATCAGCGTAATCTGCGTATAAATGTTATTATCTACACTGAAAATTTTATCGAAAACGAATACGCCTGCTAAACCAACCGGTAAAGAGAATAAAACCGCCAATGGTAAAATATAACTTTCGTATTGTGCTGCGAGTAAGAAATAAACAAAGATTACACAAAGTAAAAAGATAAAAA
This sequence comes from Pedobacter suwonensis, assembly GCF_044762335.1. Classification (GTDB taxonomy): domain Bacteria; phylum Bacteroidota; class Bacteroidia; order Sphingobacteriales; family Sphingobacteriaceae; genus Pedobacter. The sequence goes on from NZ_JBIWEB010000007.1 coordinate 58,242, forward strand.
CCGTCTGGCTTCCTCCAGCCATCTCCTCACGTGATAAACCTGAGAATTCGTAACCGTAACCTGCCGGAAGGTTTTTGGCTGCCTCTTCCTGAACAGCTTTTAATGCATCACCTGAACTGTAGCCCGCATTTGGATTACCCGTTACCGATATTGAAGTAAACAAGTTGAAACGCGAAATGGCTTGTGGTCCATATACTTTGGTTAACGTTATAAACTCCGATACCGGAGCCATTTGCCCAGAAGAGGTTCTAACGAAAATGCGGGTTAAAGTTTGCTCATTTGCACGGTACTGCGCGTCGGCCTGGTACATTACCCTAAACTGTTTACCAAATTTGTTGAAATTTGAGGCATAAACACCACCATAATAGCCTTGCATTACACCCAATACATCACTAACATTCAGGCCTGCCTGTTTAACCTTTGCCACATTTACATCAATCTGATATTGCGGGAAATTTGGATTAAAGGAAGTAGATGCATATTGGATTTCGGGACGTTTACTTAACGCTGCTAAAAATCCATTTCCAATTTCGTTGAATTTTTTGATATCTCCACCAGTTTTATCCTGTAACTGGAACTCAAAACCACCACTGGTACCGAAACCCTGAATAGTTGGCGGCGCAAAGAAAATAATTTTTGCCCCTTTAATGCCTGCTGTTTTTGCAAACAATTCGCCAATAATCGCTTTTACGTCTCGGCCCTTACGTTCGTCCCAGGGTGTTAAACGTGAAATTACCATACCGTATGAACTGCCTGAACCACTGATCATGCTTCGGCCAACAATCCTTAACGTATTTTTAATTTCTGGTATCTGGTGCGCAATACTATCAATCTTGGTAATGATCACACTGGTTTCTTCCTGCGAAGTTCCTGCCGGTAAGGAAATATCACTCATAATGGTTCCCAAATCCTCATTCGGCACGAAACCTTTGGGTGTAGTATTCATTGTCCAAACCAGTAGTCCAACGAAAAAGGCAATAGCCAAACCAACGATCCATTTTTTTCTGGAAAGAAAACTTACCGATTTTTTATATTTTCCGGTTACGGCATCGAAAGAGGTATTGAAAGCATCGTAGAAACGCTCTAAAAAGTTTTTAGATTTTTTGTGTTCTTCTTTATGCGGTTTTAAGAATAAAGCACATAATGCCGGACTTAATGTTAAGGCGTTAATGGCCGACAAAATAATCGAAATCGCCAGTGTTAAACCAAATTGTTTATAAAATACGCCTGATGATCCGGAGATAAAACTCACCGGGATAAAAACGGCAGCCATTACCAGAGTGATCGATATAATTGCTCCGCTAATGTCGTCCATGGCATCAATGGTTGCTTTTTTGGCATCAGTATAACCTTCATCCAGTTTGGCGTGTACTGCTTCTACTACCACAATCGCATCATCTACCACAATACCAATTGCCAATACCAAGGCAAATAAGGTGAGCAGGTTGATGGTAAATCCAAATAAACTCAGGAAAAAGAACGTTCCGATAATGGCCACTGGTACACTAATTGCCGGAATCAAGGTTGAACGGAAATCCTGTAAGAAGATAAACACCACCAGGAATACCAGAATAAACGCTTCAATCAAGGTGTGAAGTACTTTTTCAATCGATGCATCCAAAAAGTCGTTTACGTTAACCAAAGTAGAGTAATGTACCCCTTTTGGAAAAGATTTTTGAGCTTCATCAAGGGTTTTGATCGAGTTCTCGATTACCTCCTTTGCGTTTGAACCAGCTGTTTGGTTAATTGCGATACCCAAAGCCTGTTTCCCATTGAATTTAACCGAACTGGCATAACTTTGTGCACCTAACTCGATTCTGGCAATATCTTTTAAACGAAGAATCTGGCCATTATCGGTAGTCCGGATAATAATATTACCAAACTGCGCCTCATCTTTTAACCTGCCTGTATATTTTAAGGTGTACTGAAATGCCTGATTACCAAGCTCTCCAAACTGTCCCGGGGCAGCCTCCACGTTCTGATCGGCAAGGGCTACGCTAATATCGTTTGGTACCAGGCCATAAGTGGCCATCACATCGGGCTTTAACCAGATCCGCATGGTATAATCCAGCGTTCCAAACGCACTCGCATCACCAACACCGTTGATCCTTTTAATCTGTGGAATGATGTTGATATTGGCATAATTCTGCAAAAACTTCTGATCGTAGGAAGGATCGTCGCTATACAAACCAAATATCAATACGTTACTCGCTTGTCTTTTCGCGGTAATCACACCCGACTTGGTTACCTCTGCAGGTAATAAACTGGTCGCGCGTGCAACCCTGTTCTGTACGTTAACTGCTGCCAGATCGGGATTGGTACCTAATTTAAAGTTTACTGTAATGGTTGCGGTACCATCGTTACTGGCGCTTGAAGTCATGTAGGTCATGTCTTCCACACCGTTTATCTGCTCTTCCAGTGGAACAACCACACTATTCATCACCACATCGGCATTGGCACCCTGGTATGATGTAGAAACCTGCACCGTTGGTGGGGCAATTTCCGGGTATTGTGAAACCGGCAACGTAGCTAAACCTAAAACACCGAGTATAACGATGATGATGGATATAACCGTTGATAAAACCGGTCTTTCTATAAATTTCTTAAACATAATTAATATTGATTACACTATGAAAGTGTGATAAGCAACATGATATTGTTATTTCTTGATCTCAGCATAAACTGAATCGGCACTTTTCTCTTCTGGTTTGACTTTTGTTCCGTCTTTTAACGATTGGAAGCCTTCCAAAACAATTTTATCTCCACTTTTAAGGCCTTTGGTTACTACATAGAACTTTCCTTTGGCCAAATCCATAATCTCAATTTCGGTGTTAATTACTTTAGCAGAGTCACCTAAAACATAAACGAACTTTTTACCCTGTAAATCGATTGTTGATTTTTGAGGAATTAGAATGGCATTCTCAATGTGCTGCGGAACCCTTACAGATGCGCTGGCGCCATTTTTTAATAAAGACGTAGGGTTAGGGAATGTGGCCCTTAAACTTGCAGAACCTGTGCTGGTATTAATCTGTCCGTTAATGGATTCGATTTTGCCATTTTGGGCATAAACTGTTCCATCTGCAAGTACCAGACTTACTGCTGGAATGTTTTTCATTTGCTGGGCCAAAGTATTTCCTTTATATGTTCTGGAAAAATCAAGTAGTTGTTTCTCGTTTAAAGAGAAGTAAGCATAAACCTTTGATATATTGGAAACTGTTGTTAAAGGCTGTGTACTGGTACTGCTTACTAAACTTCCATTTCTGAAAGGAATACTGCCAACTACACCATCAACAGGGCTCTTAACAGAGGTATAGCCTAAGTTAATCTGTGCATTTACCAGTTCAGCCTTTGCCTGTGCCAACGCTGCTTTTCTGCTTTGCAATGTTAATTGGGCAGCATCAAGATCGTATTTGCTAATGATGTCTTTTTCTACCAATGGCCTGGTTTTGTTTACGGTTAACTGGGCAGCATTAACATCTGCCTCTGCACTACTGATGGCCGCTCTTGCTGTGCGTACCTGTTGTTCGTACTGAGGCGCATTAATGGTGAAAAGTAACTGGCCTTTTTTGACCACGGTACCCTCGTCAACAAAAATCTTTTCAATAAAGCCATCAACTTTTGGGCGGATGTCGATATTTTGGATACCTTCAATGGTTGCCGGATAATCAGAATCTAAAGTTGTATTTTGTGTATTTACGGTAAAAACCGGATAGGTTTGTGGACCAGCTGCCGCAGCAGCAGCTGCTTTTTTCGCATCATCATTGTTTCCGCAAGATGCTAAAAGCATACCAATGCTCATGCTAAAAAAGAGAGTTGTAACTTTTCTCATGGACTATTTCTGTGTGTGTATAAATTTGAATTTCCGGGAATTAAGAGCGTCGCTAAAAATTAGGACTTCGATTTCCGGAATTATTGTCCAAAAATAGCGCCTAAGCAAAAATATATCTGTCCAAATTCTGTCATTTAATCAATCGATTGATTTATTTTCGAGGTTAGATATGTCTTATGTGTGATTAAACTATTGTTTATCAGTGTTTTAATCGTGTTTTGTATTCTAAAATAACGCTTGTAAATATCTTGAGACAGTTGTTAAAAGCTGTTAAATTGCTTAAAATAATCTTATTTTTTTGATTGGTCCTGTTTGTTTTACTAAACAGAAAATGGCATTGGTGTATATTTTACACTAAATGCTCGATTGTTACTCAATACGTTAAGTTTCTGAAAATTGATCGTTAAGCAAAAGCACTAGCCCACTTCTCCCTCGAAAACCAATTTGGCTGGTCCACATAAAAATACATTGGTAAATACTTTACCATCGTAATCGAACTCTATTTTAATGTCGCCTCCTAAAACCTTAATGTCAGTTTTAATATGACCGGTTTGGTTTTTATGTTTGGCCATAGCCATGGCAACCGCCGTAACGCCGGTACCACAAGCATAGGTTTCGTCTTCAACACCACGCTCATAAGTGCGTACAAATAAATGATCGCCTTTGTCTTCAACAAAATTTACATTAATGCCTTTTTCTGCATAGGTTGAATTATAGCGTATATTTTTTCCCTCGCTAAAAACATCAAAATCTTTTAAATTACTTCTCAGTGCAACGTAATGAGGCGAACCAGTGTTTAGTACGTAGGCTTCATTATCTTTTGTAATGGTATCAACATCAATCATTTGCAGATCGATCCATTCTCCGTTTTCTGAAATTCTGGCATAATGTGGGCCATCAACTGCCAAAAAGTTTGTGTCCCGATCAATAATGCCGAGTTGTTTGGCAAAGGCCACAATGCATCTGCCACCATTGCCGCACATGCTTCCAGGTTTACCATCTGCATTAAAATAATGCATTTCGAAGTCATAATCCTCATGTTTTGTGATAAACATTAATCCATCGGCGCCAATGCCAAATCTCCTGTGGCATAGCTGTTCAACTAATTGGTTGTCAATATCTTTTAATTGTTCGTTGGTGTGGTCTATTAAAATAAAATCGTTGCCTGCGCCCTGGTATTTAAAGAAATTAATTTTCATGAAAGCTTCATTTTCTAATGCAATATTTGAGATGCGAAAAGCCGGTTAATGATTTGTGTTTTTTGATTTAACATTTTTTAACACAAAACTAAGTGCTTTGATGATACAAATATCGTTTATATGGTATTAAATTTGAACAAACTTACTCAACAAAATTTAAGCAGATGAGAACTGCTGGAGCACTCTGCTTAAATCAAAATTAAAACGCTCCTGCAAACATACTTTAATAAATGAATATTATGAGCTAAACCATTAGCTAGCAAATTAGTTTATAATAAATCATGACCATTAAAAAACATACAGAAACATGAAAAAAATATTAGGAATTACCGTGTTAGCTGCTTTTATAGGTGGGGCAGCAGCAATCGGAGGTTATAAGCTGTTTGAGCGTAACCAGACAGGCAGTACAATTACTGATAAACAGAATTTATATTTCGCCAATAACCCCCTGAAAGTGTCATCAGCAGGTACTGCAGATTTCACCCAGGCGGCAGCGGCAGTGGCACCGGGTGTAGTGCATATTAAAACAACTTACGCAGCACAGAGTGGTGGCGGCAGAAGTTCTTCTCCTTTTGACATGATGGAGGATTTCTTTGGTGGCGGTGGTCGTCAGATGCAGCGTATGCCTAGGGCAGCATCAGGTTCTGGTGTAATCATCAGTCAGGATGGTTATATCGTAACCAATAACCATGTAGTAGAAAATGCAGAGAAGGTTGAAGTGGTTTTAACAGACAGGCGTAAGGTAGAGGCGAAAATAATTGGCCGCGACCCCAATACGGATTTAGCATTAATCAAGGTAAATGCAACTGGTTTGCCTGTTGTAAAGATGGGTAATTCAGATAATGTACAAGTTGGAGAGTGGGTATTAGCGGTTGGTTTCCCGTTAGATTTAAATACAACGGTAACAGCGGGTATTGTAAGTGCAAAAAACCGTAGCATCGGTATAATCGGCCGTGAGCAACAAGGTAATGAAATTACAGAAGAAGAATATCGTGAATACCAACGTACCGGCAAAAGACCAGATCGTCCGGCTAATACCAGTATTGAATCATTTATCCAAACAGATGCTGCCATTAACCCTGGTAACAGCGGTGGTGCACTTGTAAATGCTAATGGCGAATTGGTGGGGATTAATTCGGCAATCGCATCGCAGAGCGGATATAACCAGGGATATGGGTTTGCTATTCCGGTTAACCTGGCCCGCAAAATTGTAGACGATTTTATGAAATATGGTTCTGTTAAACGTGGTTATATTGGCGTTAACTTTGTGCCGTTAAGTGGTGAAGAAAAGCCTGAAGGTATCAAGACCAATGAAATAAGTGGTTTATATGTGAGTGATGTAGTTGCCGGAGGCGGTGCTGCTGCGGCGGGCATTAAAGCAGGTGACGTAATTAAAAAAGTTGACGGAGTAGTGATTAACGATTCACCCGATCTTCAGGAAAGGGTAGGCCGTTTAAATCCTGGAGATAAAGTTAAGTTAACCGTATTGCGAGATGGTGCGCTTAAAGATTACACTGTAACGCTAAAAGGAGAAGCAAGCGTTGGCCTTACGGCTAAGAATACGGCTGGCAAAGGCATGGAAGTTTCTAAACTAGGTGCAACTTTCGCTCCGGCTACTCAAGCACAAAAAGCGAAATATGGAATCAACAGCGGTGTGGTTGTAACATCGGTTACTACCGGTAAAGCTTTCGATAATATCGGAGTAGAAAAAGGTTTAATTATCACGAAGGTAAACGGACAACCCGTAAATTCTGTGGCTGATGTTCAAAAAGCATTGCCTTTAGGCAGAAATAATATGGTAAGCATTTCTGGTGTGAGCGAGCAAGGCTCATATAATTACAGTTTTCCTGCACAGTAATTAGTTGTAATAAATAGTTAAAAGGCTTCCCAATTTGATTTGGGAAGCCTTTTTTATTTTAATCCTGATTGATTGTTTCTTGGTTGGCGTGGCAGGCATCTGCGCATTCTTCGCATGCCACTGCACACTGCCTGCAGTGTTCATGATCGTGCTTGCTACATTCAGCTGCGCAAAGTCTGCATATTTCTTCGCATAACAGTAAATATTGATGTCCTATAATCGAATCTCTTTGCAATAATCTGGCCGCCTGGGTACAGATATCAGCACAGTCCCTATCCAGTTTAATACAATCGATCATCATGTTGATATTTTCTTCTTTCAAGCAAGATGATGCACAGTGTTCACAAGCTAGCGCACAATCCAGTAAGGTTTGGATTAAAGCATGGTTGTTTCTCGTTTCCATATTGTAATTGTTTTAGTTACACATGTTTTTATAATAATAACCTGCCAGCCTGTCAAACAGTTTTTTTTAAATTGAGTTCACGTGGTATATTGTTTTATGTTTAATAGACGATAACCTTATCTGATATCTCAGTAATGTTACCTATACATTTTTCTTTTCGCTGCCAGTGAAACACAGTCCATCTCCAAATGAAGATTGTTGAATCGGTTTCGATATCAGTACATTTTATGACCTATTATCTGGCAATATTTAAGTGTGAACTGTTAAAATATCTTAAATCTTAACTGCTCAGCCTTGTTCCTGATACATAAATCAATATTCATCCGTTTTTCATAATCAAGATATAGCTTCGTTATCATCGATTGTTTACAAGCCCTTAGGGAGATTAATTAATTTTTATAGTTCCACATTAGAATCAACAAAAAAAACTGAATATTATGGCTTTAGCTAATATTAACCTCAGCGTAAAACAATATTTCAATTTCATGTGCAGAACGGATTTTGAAAGGCGGATATTTCATGATACTTATAAAGAATTTCAAAAAAGATCAGCCATATATAGTTTAGATCAACACCTGCATACCTTCTCTGAGATGCAGCAAGCCAATGAAAAGGCCATTGCGCTAAATCAGAAGCTTCAGTACGCGGTGATGAACAGCATTGCAGCCTTGGATTGTAAAATGCCTGTTTTAAATGACCTTGAAAATCGTCCAGTCATTTTTGATTATGCTGAGCTACATATTTATGCTTCAGATCTGCGAAATAAAGCAGCGCATGTTGTGTCCATTACCTATACCAGTCCGGAACTTGTTTTACATGAGATTGTTGATGATTTGCTGATCATGAGCTATAGCGCCAAAGAATACGAAACATTGGTTGTAAAGATTTCCGAGAATGTGACGGTGAATTATGATCAAAGCAAAAGTCTTATTTTTAGCTGATTTTCCACCTATTGATAGATAGGGTACGGCAGATTATGACACGATTTTTATCGGCAATCTTTACGCGTTTTAGGCAGAAAAACCAAAGTTGACCGTCGTTCTGAAGGTGTTTTATTTCTAAAATGTTAACAAAACTCGGTAAATCGTCGACCAAAATACTTTAATGAATAGGCTCTAAAGGGCAAATAGTCAATATATTTATAGATTTTAACATAATAAAAAATAAAAAATTTATTATGGGTATTTAAGCCTATATTTGGTGTAAATTAAAATACAATATAATGCAACAAGGAACAGTAAAATTTTTTAATGAAACTAAAGGTTTCGGATTTATCATTCCATCTAATGGCGATGCCGAAATTTTTGTTCATGCTTCAGGCTTAATCGATAACATTCGCGAGAATGATACCGTAAACTACGATGTAGAAGAAGGTAGAAAAGGCCTAAATGCGGTAAATGTTAAAGTAGCTTAAGAAAACTCGAATACATAAATCGTAAAAAGTCCCGATGTAAATCGGGACTTTTTTTATGATTTTTTATGAGCCAGGTTTACGTTATTATTGATTGGCTAAATGTTTGCCTATTTCAGTGTCCACAAAATCAAGTGTGAGGTCATTATTGCTGAGCACTATGCCATTTCTATCTGCCAAAAAGAAATATGTTGCGCTATAATTACTTAAGTTTTTTGCGTTAGGTGATTTCTCCCCCAAAAGGTCTGAATATTGCGGCCAGGTCAGTTTATCGGCATTAATTACATTTTTCCAGCTATCTTTATTCTTATCGAATGATACACCAATGAACTCTACGTTCTGATCCTTATATTTTTCGTAAAGATGAGCCAATATCTGGTTGTTTTTTCTGTTTTTTCCACTATAGGAAACCCAGCAGATAATTAGGTTAACTTTTTTCAATATGCTTAAATTAAACTTTTTCCCATCAGGTGTCTCGCCTTCGATGTGGGGCATTTTATTTCCTGCCATCATCTGGTTGGCCTGCATAATTTCTGAAAGCAGTTTTTTGCCTCTTTTGCTTTCCTGTACTTCCTTATCCAAGCCTTTAAAAATGGACAGGTATTTTTTAGCTTCAGAACCTGCTCTTCCAAATCTGTCTAGTAAAAATATAGTAACATCGGATTTAGGATGATTTTTGGCAAAAATTTCAATATTATTTAGTTCTGAACTAATTTTTTTCGCTCTCCATATATCAGCCTTTTTCGCCTTTTCTGCAATATTGTAAGGGGTAGCGAGGTTGAATTCACGCTCGGCGAGCGCCAAGCTATCCAGCAGGCTTCTGTTCATTTCTGCTTTTTGTTTGTAAAAGCTGATCATTTCTTCACCTTCTTTAGTCGGTAAGATTTTAAACGGGTAAGTCGCAGCGTTTTTTCCGTCAAGAACCCCCTTATAATTCCCCTTGTCCAGATAAAAGTAATATTCTTCATCATGGCCGTCATCATATGTACTCAATATGGCGTAACCTGTTTTGGGCATGTTAATCCTGAACGTTTGATTGCCATTTGTGATATTTTCGACTTTTAAGGTTTCGCCGTTTTCTGAACTTTGGACGGAGATCACCGCATTGGGGCCGAAATTTTTGGTTTCGAAATTAAAAATAGCAGGAGCGGGATCACAGCTATAATAGAAGCAGGCAAATAAAATAAGTAAGTAGCGCTTTCTTTTCATATTGATCAATTGGTGAAGTAATATAACGAAAAAATTAGTTCTATGGCGAAATTTTATTTCAATTATGTTTGATCATTTATCTAAGATATTGGCTTAATTATCAGGAGTTTTTTGTCAGATTTAACATTCAAACGTTATTAATCACGCAACGCTAAAAACTGGTAATGAATTGAGCATTTATTTCGATAGCGGTAACGTTTCAGCCAGGCATCCCGATGTTATTCTGATTGCTTAATGTTCTAAAAGCATTTAACCAGACCACTACGTTTAACCGTTATCAAAATCGAAACGCTAAATAAGCATATATTCTTTCGATTAATTACGAATATGCTTTAGAATGTTTCTAAATAAATGTTTTATCGCTGTTTTGTCATAATCGTTTATAAATTAAACTCATAATTAGATATTTTTGCAGGAAATTTAGATATAAATCCTAATCAAATGAGTGGTTTCGGAAATGCACTTTCTTCATCAATAGGAAGAAAATACGTAATGGGTATTACAGGGATATTCCTGATACTTTTTTTAATTGTACACGCTGGTATTAATTCGTTAATATTTCTTGACGATAATGGTCTGAAATTTAATATTGGAGCACATTTTATGGCTACCAACTGGATCATTAGAGCAGGCGAGTACATATTGTTTTTAGGTTTACTTGTGCACATTTACCAGGCAGTTAACCTAACTATCCAAAATAAGAAAGCAAGACCCGAAGGTTACGCAGTTTATAATGGTAGTGCTAACAGCAAGTGGTACAGTCGGTCAATGGGCTTGTTGGGGACTTTACTGTTAATTTTTCTTGTTATTCACCTAAAGGATTTTTGGGTGGTTTCCCGTTTTACAGGAATTCCGACCGTTGATGCCAACGGGAATGAAGATTTATATGCAGTAATGAAAGAGAAGTTTCAGGATCCGGTTAGGGTTGTTGCTTACGTTTTGTTAATGATTTCTCTCTGTTACCACTTATTACATGGTTTTGCATCCGCATTCCAAACAATGGGATGGAACCATTCAAAATATAATGGAATTATTAAACGTGTTGGTGTATGGTATGCCATAATTATTTCGATCGTATTCGCATTGATGCCAATTGCAGTTTACACACATTTAATTGATTAAGTTTTAGCACAAAAGATATATGTCAGATATTAATTCAAATATTCCGGAAGGCGAATTAGCCAGTAAATGGACAAAATATAAGTCTTCTGTGCCTTTGGTTAACCCATCGAACAAAAGAACTATTGAAGTAATCATTGTTGGTTCAGGTTTAGCAGGTGCTTCAGCAGCGGCAACTTTGGCTGAAATGGGTTACAAGGTTAAATGTTTTTGTTTTCAGGATTCACCACGGAGAGCACATTCTATTGCTGCTCAGGGGGGGATCAACGCAGCAAAAAACTATCAGAATGATGGTGATAGTGTTTATCGCCTTTTCTACGATACGATTAAAGGAGGTGATTATCGCGCCCGCGAGGCCAATGTGCATCGCTTGGCAGAAGTAAGTGCCAATATTATAGATCAATGTGTTGCACAAGGTGTGCCTTTAGCCCGCGAGTATGGGGGTTTGTTAGATAACCGTTCATTTGGTGGTACACAGGTTCAGCGTACTTTCTATGCTGCTGGCCAAACCGGTCAACAGTTATTATTGGGTGCATATTCTGCCTTAGAACGCCAGATTGGTATGGGTAAAGTAGAGATGTATACCCGCCACGAGATGCTTGAGGTGGTTAAAATTGATGGCAAAGCACGTGGTATCATTGCCCGTAACTTAATTACAGGAGAAATCGAACGTCACTTCGGTCACGCCGTTGTATTAGGAACAGGTGGTTACGGTAACGTATTCTACCTTTCTACCAATGCAATGGGAAGTAATGTGACTGCAGCCTGGAAAGCACATAAGCAAGGTGCTTATTTTGCAAACCCTTGCTACACGCAGATTCACCCAACCTGTATCCCCGTTTCTGGCGATCATCAATCTAAATTAACCCTGATGTCTGAATCGTTGCGTAACGACGGACGTATCTGGGTTCCTAAAAAGAAAGATGACAACCGTAAAGCCTCAGAAATTCCTGAGGATGAAAGAGATTATTATTTAGAACGCCGTTATCCTGCTTTTGGTAACCTGGTTCCCCGTGATGTGGCCTCGCGTGCAGCGAAAGAGCGTTGCGATGCAGGTTATGGTGTTGGTGCTTCTAAATTGGCTGTTTATTTAGACTTTAAAGCCAATACAGAGCGTTATGGAAGAATCGAAGCGGCTAAGGCAGGTAACCACAATCCGGATAAAGAAACCTGCATGCGTTTAGGTACAGCGGTGATTAAGGAAAAATATGGTAACCTGTTTGATATGTATGCGCAGATTACTGGTGAAAATCCTTATGAAACGCCGATGCGTATTTATCCGGCAGTTCACTATACCATGGGTGGTTTATGGGTTGATTATAACTTAATGACATCAGTACCAGGTTTATATTGCACCGGAGAGGCTAATTTCTCTGATCATGGAGCCAACCGTTTAGGTGCATCTGCTTTAATGCAAGGTTTAGCCGATGGTTATTTCGTTTTACCTTACACCATAGGTGCTTATTTATCAAAAGAAATTTCAACCAAAGCTATCCCGACTGATCACCCGGCGTTTGTAGAGGCAGAAGAAAGGGCAGCAGGCATCTTAAATAAGCTGATCAACATTAAAGGAAAGAAGTCTGTAGATCATTTCCACAAGCGTTTAGGTCACATTATGTGGGAGAAATGTGGTATGGCACGTAACGAGAAAGGCTTAAAAGAAGCCATTGAGGAAATCAGGGCATTACGTGCTGAATTCTGGAGTGATGTTCGTGTGCCTGGTGCAGTTAATGAGCTTAATCCTGAACTTGAAAAAGCAGGCCGCGTAGCTGATTTTATCGAACTGGGTGAGTTGATGTGTATTGATGCCTTAAACCGCAATGAAAGTTGTGGTGGCCACTTCCGCGAAGAGTACCAAACAGAGGAAGGCGAAGCATTACGCGATGACGTAAATTACGCTTACGTAGCCGCCTGGGAATTTAAGGAAGGTGTAAACTTCGAACTTCACAAAGAAGAACTGAAGTTTGAAAATATTAAAGTTGCACAAAGAAGTTATAAATAGCAGAGCGCATGGTGCAAAGTGCTTTCAAGCGCTCTGCTCTATGCTCCCCGCCTAAATCTCAATATCATGAGTACAGGAAATATGAACTTAACGCTAAAAGTTTGGCGTCAAAAAGATAACAAAACCAAAGGTGCTTTGGTAGATTATAAATTGGCCGATATTTCACCGGATATGTCTTTCTTAGAGATGTTCGATGTATTAAACGAACAATTGATTAACAAAGGTGAAGAGCCGGTTGTATTCGACCATGATTGCCGCGAGGGTATTTGTGGAATGTGTTCAATGTTTATCAATGGCCGTCCGCACGGACCAAAAGATTTAGTTACGACCTGCCAGTTGCACATGCGTTCATTCAAAGATGGCGATACCATAGTTGTTGAGCCTTGGAGAGCTGCCGCTTTTCCGGTAGTAAAAGACTTAACCGTAGATCGTTCGGCATTTGACAGGGTTATTGCTGCCGGTGGTTTTATTTCAGTAAATACCGGTAATGCACAAGATGCAAATAACTTACCAATCCCTAAAATGCAGGCAGATGCGGCTTTCGAAGCGGCTGCTTGTATCGGTTGTGGTGCTTGCGTAGCAACTTGTAAAAATGCTTCTGCAATGTTATTTGTATCGGCTAAAATTTCACAACTGGCTTTATTGCCACAAGGCCAACCGGAGCGTTATCGTCGGGTACAAAGTATGGTTGCGCAAATGGATGCTGAAGGTTTTGGTAACTGTACCAATACTGGTGCTTGTGAGGCGGAATGTCCGAAAGGAATTTCTTTAGAAAACATCGCACGTATGAACCGCGATTTTGCAACTGCCAAATTTATTTCAGAAGAAACTGTTTAAACATTATACTGTATTTCTGGTTTACCAGCCAGATACTGAGCCTCCACCTAGTGGAGGCTTTTTAGTTTTGCTTAAGTCGTTTTAGTATAATAGCATGCCCTGGCATTATTATTTTTGTAAATTTAATAAGGAAATTTTCAATGCTTTTTAAGCAGGCAGATAGTTAAAGCAATACTTGTTTCACACAATTTTCGACTATTGTGAAAACATATGAAACTTCATGTTTTGAAATCGAAAGGTTGCAAAATAAATTGCTGCCGAAATAAAAGTTTGCGAAGTTGCAATAATCTTATGTCTGCATATTAAAATTTTGCATTTTTGGAAATTTTATTCTGCATTATTTGTATATGTATTAAAGTTTTTATAAATTTAATCTTCCGAGACAGGAGAGAAAACACGAAACCCCGGCAATTTTGCAGGGGTTTCGTGTTTTTTGGAAAATTAAATTTTTAATATTATTCCAATTAATTTTTATGTGATACTGCTTTTTTAGTGGTAATATTTATCACTCGATATTTACCTTTTTCACTATATAATTTTTGAGAACCAGCATCTTTTATTACCTCTATTGCTATAGTGCTAAAAGTTAGCGTCTTTATCTCCTGTAGTAGCCTCTTTTGAGTTAAATGGGCTAAAAATATTATATTTTGGCGCTTTACTGGTTACCAAAATTACACCGCCTTTCGCTTTTGGTCCATATAAATCCGTTGCGGCTTTATCTTTTAATACCTCCATTGATTCGATATCATCTGGATTAACCTTACCCAGCAGATCATTATCTGCTAATTTAACACCATCCAAAATGATTAGCGGATCAATATTGCTACCCGTTGTCAATCTGATTTTGTCATCAGAAATATGGCTTGTTTTTGTTTCTGTTATAGGATTGGCGAGTGTGAAATTAACATTGATATTATACTTTACCCTTACGGCAAAGCCATTTTTAATGCCCGGATTCCATTTTGGCGATTCTTTTAGAACCCTTATCGCTTCTTCGTCAGTACCACTTCCTAAACCTCTGGTAATCTGTACGTCAGAAAGGGAACCATCTTTTTCAACCACAAAACTAAGGAAAACCTTACCCTGTACATTGTTATCCTGCGCTATCTTTGGGTACCTTATATTGCTGACCACATATTTATAAAATTTGGCTATGCCGCCCGGAAATTCTGGTTGTTTCTCGATGGAAACAAAATCATAGATGTCATCTGTATTCTCAGATTTAATACCACTGGTTCCGGTATTTTCAGGAAGATAGGATAGGATATTAATTTTGTTCAGATTTATATACCCGCCCGATTTAGGCAACAGGCTGTTCTTAAATTCTTTTGAGGATTCAGGAATGCTAAAACCTACTGTTAGTGCATATTTGCCATCAGCAACAGATTTGAACCCCTTATAAGATAAAATAACCCTTATCAATTCTTCATCGCAGCCAGTACCTAATTTTACATTTGAGGCGATATGGGTGACCTTACCTCCTTTAACATTAAATCTTACCTGTGAATTACCTTGAATCTGATCGCTGTTTGCTGCTTTCGGATATTTGATGTTTACCGCCAAAAATTTATAAAATCCCTTCCAGCTGGGATCTGTGTTACCATCAACAGAATTTGTTGTTGCCTTGATAGTTTTCTCTTGTGTTGTCACCATGTTTTCAACCATTTCTATTGGCTTATCCATTGGGATTTGATCGGTAATAGATATTAGCTTCTCATTTTTACGTACTGTAGCAGATGAAAACAAAATGAAAAGTGCGAATAGCGGAATAAAAATTCCATACTTTAAGATAGCGATCTTTTTAGAGCGCTCTTTATGAAGCATGAAAATTCTCTTTTTGATCAGCGATTTTTCTAAAAAGCCGTTTGTTAAGCTATTTGGTGAAATACCGAATGATTTGCTGAGTAACAACATGGCGTAGGCTGCCTTGTCGCCTTGAAACTCGGCAGCGAGTTCATCAGCTAAATATTCGTGGATATTTTTAATAGTTTTCTTGTAAAAATAAATCACCGGGTTTAACCAGGTAATAATTCCTATAATTTCGAAAAATAAAATATCCAGCGTGTGCCACTGCTTGATGTGTGCTTCTTCATGCATATCAATCACATCCATCTGTGGTAATCCCTGATCAATCACTTTTCTGCCGAAAAAAGAAAATGCTGAACCAGCTTTACTTATTGTGAAGAGCTTTTTTACGGCCAGTAAGTTAAATATGAATCTGCCAAAAAAGAACAGGATTCCTGCACAGTAAATATATACAAATGCATTTCCCCAACTAAAGCCATCGTTACGTTCGGTTACAATTGTTGCCTGCGCCAACACCGCTTCCCAATTAACTGATGTGTAAACCTGCTGCGCCGCTTTTTGTTCCGTTAACCACTCTAAACGGATAAATGGAGTGCATAAAGACAGAACTCCGGCAGCTACTAAATAAATACGGTTTAAAGTGAAGTAGGTTTCTTTATCTAACAGTAATTTGTAAAAGCCAAAAAAAACAATTAAGTATAAGTTTACCTGTAATAAGTAATGGGCAAAACTCATTTTGGCTTATGTTTAATCTGATTAATCATTTTCAGAATTTCATCAACGTCAGTTAAATCCAGTTTTTCTTCTTTAACAAAGAAAGAAAACATACTCTCTACAGAATTCTCGAAGTAATTACCCAGGAGTTTTTCTGTCGCATGCCTTTTATATTCTTCTTTACTGATTAAAGGGTAATACTGATGAGCCTTTCCGAAAGCTTCATGGCCAATAAAACCTTTGGTTTCCAAAATTCTGATGATGGTTGATACGGTGTTGTAAGCAGGTTTTGGAAGGGGGAGCTCTTCAATTACCTCTTTAACAAATGCTTTTTCCAACTGCCACAAAACCTGCATGATCTGCTCTTCAGCTTTGGTTAAATCTTTAATTTCCATAATAGTTAATAATAATAAGGATGATAGCAAATTAATTTGCTTTTAACTAAAGTTAAAACTAATTGGTTAGTTGCCCAAATTTTTACCGATAATTATTTGAAAATAATCACATAGCGTTTTTATTACCATTATAGAACTTCTATCTACGGCAAAGTAATAGAAAATACAGGATTTATATTTTTGATAATCAGAGTTTTGTATGGTTTTCAGGTTAGATGTTGATGAGGTTGTTTTTGATGCCGTATACCACTAATCCGATGCGCGATCTGAGGTTTAATTTGGCAAAAAGAGATTCTCTATAGTTGTCAACTGTTCGTGGGCTTACATTCATGAGGTCGGCAATTTCTTTATAGGTAAGCTCAGTACTGCAATATTGTAAAAATGTAAGTTCTCTGTCAGAAAATGTCGGTTTCATGTCGCCCTCTTTTAAAGCCACTAAAAGCCTTCCTGATACCAGTTCATTTACATAATAACCCTTATCTACAAGCACCTTAATGGCGGTCAGCAGATCAGAAGGTGTAGATTCTTTGAGCATATATCCCCCGGCACCTGCTTTGAGCATCCCGATTATTGCTTTCTCATCCTCAAGCATGCTGAGTGCAAGTACATGAACATTTGGGTAATTGGCTTTAATCCATTTCGTAGTGGCAAAACCATCCATTTCCGGCATGTTGATGTCCATTAAAATTAGCTGAACTTCAGCATGTCGGTTGATTTTAGCTTGAAGGTCAATGCCATTAATGGCCTCGAACATCACTTCTATTTCATCAAATTCTTCCAGTAAACTGGCCAATCCGGAACGGAAGAGGGTGTGGTCGTCAACAATTGCGATGGAAATACTTGGCTGCTGCATAATTAAGGGTAAGGGATTTCAATTGTGAGAGAAGTGCCTTCTTCCGGCGCCGAATTTAATACTAATTTTCCATTGATCATCTCCATTCTTTTGTAAATAGAATTTAGGCCCATCCCTGATTTTTTACTCTTCATCTCAACCGGATCAAATCCTATCCCGTCTTCAGCTACCTTTAGATGTAAAATGTTTTTTTCCAGATAGGCATTGATCTGTATATGTTTGGCGTGAGCATGTTTTATAATGTTATTGATGATTTCCTGCAACAAGCGTAGAATAATCAAATCCTTATCAGGCGATGTGATTTGCAGGTCAATTAACTGGTTATTCACTTCCAGCTCATATTTGCCTGCTTTGCTAAGCCAGTTAATTTCCTGATCAATCGCATGGCCAATACCATTTTCGACCAGTTGTTCGCCATGTAATAGTTTGGCCAGCTCCCTTAACTCTTTAATGGATTTGTTAACGAGTGCCAAGGAATTGTCTATTTTCTTTTTGGCCTTCTCTCCGTCATTTAAATTTACGGAGTTTAAGGTAAGGGTGGTGAGGCTGAGCAACTGACCCACATTATCGTGCAATTCGGCAGCGATACTTTGCATGGTCTGATCTTGCACTTCTATACGGGTTTGAAGTATTTCTGATTCAAATTTCTGCTGCATATTCTGCTTTTCCAGAAAATGATTCTTTTTATGCCGATTGTAAGACCTGATGTATAAAATCAAAAATACGGGCACAAGAAGGAATATAAGCGTTGCAATGGCGACTAGAAATGCAATTCTCGTTGTTTCATTCTGCATATGAAGGAATATAGCCAACAGCCATATAGAATAAGGTTTAATACGATATAAATACAATATTTCACGGTAGCAAAGCCTATAAGTTTAACGGAAAACAATCCATCAAAAAGGTTAGACATTGTACTGCCAAAGTAGTAAAACAGAACGCCTGTAATCCACCAGAATTCCGGATGTGAGTGGATCTCAATGAAGTTTTCATCTTTTAACAGCAAGTAATAATAGTAAAGGCAAAAAAGAGTGAAAATCACAGACATTACAGTAATTGTAACTGTATTTAAATTCGAAAAGGGTTGCGTAATTAAAAAGAAAATATAAGTTAGGCTTATAATACCCAAACCTATCAAAATTATAGGCTTGGGATTTATATATTTTTTCAGGCAATGGTAGAGGCCGTATAATATGGTGCTGATTTCAAAAACAAGATAAATATTAAATAACCATAAATTATGTATTCCTCTTATGGCTAAATAAGCTGCAGCCTCTTCTGTAATGAACGCCACAGCTAAATAGCAGGTAATCACCTTACCGAAAGCATTTTTATCTTTCCATATCATATTGAGTGCAGCTATAAAGCAAATAACCTCTGCTATAAATATGGGGGATAGATATCTCATTGTTATAAAGCTACCCCGCTGCATTGATCAGGACAGCCTTGCCCGCGGTTTTCAATATTGCTTAGATCATCATAATGGTCGTTTCCTCCAACGCCATTTCCCACTCTTGGAGTAGTTGGTACCAATAATAAAGTATTTCTTCCTTCGTACGATTGAGGAACACCATCAATTGCTCCTTCCAGGTATTGTGCAAAATAAATTCTTAAACCGTCATATTTGCCTTCACTCATTGATTTTGCAATGTCCAAAATCTGTTCGGCCGGAAACCATACTGCCTTAGTATAACATTCTGAAGCGTTCATACCATCTTTGGCATAGGCATTTACCATAGCCTCCGCAACCTTGGGGTCGATAGGCTCCATATTTAATTTTTTGCTCATAAATTTAGATAATTTGTTTGTAAAAGTTTAAAAGTCGATAATAATTAATGATCTGTCAAGAAGTATTTGTAAATAAATACCGTAAAAATACCTTGCAATTTAGGGCGTTTTGTGCTAATATCATATTGCGCCTAGCCACTACTTTTGGTATACAATAGTAAGAAATAATTTTTTGCTATAACCAAACACTAATGTCCAAGCTTTAAAAACAAATATTTTAGACTTATTTCGGAATAAGTCTGTTTTAGGAAATTTTAGCAACTTAATTCTCTCAAAAATGATAACTAACATCCTATTGCAGGAAAATCATGGTTCGATTAGTGAAAGAGAAATTGAAATCGTACACCTTTTATCAATGGGTTACAACAGTAAAGAAATTGGTGCAATGCTTTTTATCAGCGAACACACCGTTAATACGCACAGGAGAAATATGGTAAGAAAATTAGATCTAAAAAATTCTTATCAATTGATTGTTTGGGCGTTTAAAGAAAGAATACTGTCTCTATAAGTTAAGATATATACAACCTCTCAGTCTAAACAAAAAGCCTGCTATTTGATACTAAAGTCAATTCAGCAGGCTTTTATTTGTGGGTATGTTTATAAGGGAAATGAACTTTGATCTGAGTGCAATTACTTTATGCTCTTTTTGGTTACAATAAAGTAACCAATGATAAAAAGAACTGAGGCATAAATTAAACTTGTCCATATTTCCTGGGTAAAAACAGGGAACGCTAATGGATCATCGCCTTGTTTTACCTTAGTTATTCTTAAAGCCAGCGTTGGCAAAGAATAGGGGTTCAGGTAAGCATATTTCCAACCTATGTTGGCCGTGATAATCCCCATGATGGTGCAAACAAAACCAATCCCCATTGGCTTAAGAAAATCGCTCCATAACAAGCTGAATATAAATTGTAGGGATAAAATGCCCAAAGAGGCTAAAGATAATTTGGTATAAGCGTTAATCAGAATTTTTAACGGATTGTATTGATCAAAGTTAAACTTAGGGACAATTACCTGCAGTAAATGCCCAAATGCATAGGTAAGTGTTCCAAATAAGAATAAGCAGATAAATATCAAAAGTATAGCATACAGGTATTTTGCAGCATAAATTGAAAATTTATTGAGGGGCTGGGCAAATAACATTTTCCAGGTATCGTTTTTATGTTCAATATTATTGACGGAAAAAGCCATAAATATGACGTAGAAAGGCATGATCAGGAATCCCATTACATTTAGTGATGCGCCGCTATAGCGTGCCCACAAAAGCATTGGAGGGTAGTGGCTAGCAATGATTTTTTCAGCGTCGTAATAAAAACCGGAACTGATTAAACCACAAATAATGAGTGGTAATAAAATGGCGGCCCAAAAGGCCAGGGTTTTCCTTGATTTGTAGAATTCTGATCGTAATGAAATATAAAGAGCGCGCATGTTAGTTGGCTTTAGTGATGTCAAGGAATAAATTTTCGAGATCTTTTCGTTGCCGGTACAGACTGCTCACAATAAAACCATTCTGGATTAATAATGTATTTAGCTCCCCGCTGTGTTGAGAAGAAATAAATGGTAAAGCAATTACGCGCTCCGTTTTGGCTGTAACTTCATATCCCTGCTTGATTAACAAGGTGCATGCATCTTCAATATTGTTAACTTCGATTTCGAGGCTGGGCTTGCTCATTAAATGAAGTTCGTTAATCGTACCCTGAAATAATAATTGACCTTGGTTTATAATGCCAACATGTGTTGCCGTTCTTTCTATTTCTGCCAATAAATGGCTGGAAACCAGTATTGTTTTTTGATGTTTTGTGGCTAAATCGATCATGAGGTTCCTGACTTCAATAATGCCATTTGGATCCAATCCATTGGTAGGCTCGTCCAGCAGGAGTAATTCAGGATCTGAGATTAGTGCCTGTGCAATGCCCAGGCGTTGTTTCATGCCCAGCGAATATTTGTTGGCTTTTTTATTTGCCGCTTCTGCTAGGCCTACCAGTGACAGCATTTCATCAGCCTTTGTTTTTTTAATGCCCAATAAGATACACCTGTTAACCAGGTTTTCTTTTCCTGTTAAATGGCCATAAATAGCCGGTTGTTCTACCAAAGCGCCTATACGTTTAAGGACCGATATGCGGTTACTGTTTATTTCCTTGCCAAATATAAAAACCTGGTCGGATGGTGACTTCAATAGGTTCAGCAGGATTTTGATGGTAGTGGTCTTGCCGGCGCCGTTAGGTCCTAAAAAACCATAAATGCTCCCTTTCGGGACCTGTAAAGATAAATCTTTTACTATAGCCTGGTTGCCAAAGTTAAAGTTTAAACCTACGGTTTCGATAGCGTAATTACCCATTATTACTATTTGAAAATAGCAGTTGCCTGTTTCACAATAGAACCTGATGTTTTTGTAGGTTTTACAACTATTTCTGCATCATTCTGATTGGTGTTAACGGTAAGCGTTAAAATAATCACCATAAATACTGGTAATAATAAAAGTAAAAATGGCGATGTGTTTGCTAACTTTTTCATGATCGATGGTTTTATTTGAGAGATTGTGAAAACACCGTCAGTAACTACTGTTTGATTTTTGAACTGGAATGCTGATGATGTTTTCATTTTGTTTTCGTTTTGATGATTCAAAGAAACTCAAGAAAAATAACCTGCTAAAATCTATTATACCAAGTGTTCAAGATTCTAGATCAACAGACATTTTTGGCGTTTGTCGATAAAATTTGCCTATTGGGCCGTTGGTAGAAAAAAAATGCCCGTTGGTAGATTGTATAAGTAAATCGATAAAACTTTATTTATTTTGGATGCATGAAAAGTGGTATAGCTATCCACGTCTGACTAGCTGCTATTTCTGGTAAATAATTTGTAAATGAAAGAAGGTAAAGGCGCTTTAATATTGCACAGTATTTTTTGGGCAACTATAGTGATAGGTGCGGTTGTAATTGTAATCACAACGGGCTCAGGAATAACGCTGAAGCGGGAATTTATTTCATTTGGTGTATTCGGAATCCTAAACATTTCACTTTTCTACATCAATTACATTTTTTTGATTCCTGAACTCATTAAAAGAAGAAAAAAGTATTGGCTTTACGTTTTTGCTTTTTTTCTGATGATTGCAGTTTTTGCATTAATTAAGACAGTCATTGCTGTCTTATATCCTGCGGATATGATGATGGTGAGGGGCAAGGCCGCTGAATACAATGTAAACGAATATTATGCAGGAAAAGCTTTCGTTGGTGGCTTTTTTATGATCAGTAGCTGCATTATCAAATTTACTATTGATTGGTTTGCGAGCGAGCGGATTCAGCGCAACTTAGAAAGTGAGCGTCGCGAGATGGAACTTCAGTTTTTAAAATCACAGTTAAATCCACATTTTCTTTTCAACTCGCTTAACAATATCTATTCATTGGCCTATCAAAAATCGGATAAAACTGCCGATGCGATTATGAAGCTTTCTGAAATTATGCGTTACATGATTTATGAAAGCAATACGCCAACCGTAGCCTTAAGTAAAGAAGTAGATTACCTAACCAGCTATATTGAATTGCAGAAGATACGTTTTAAGGATGGGGCCTATATCGAACTGACTTTGAACGGTGAGATCGATAATCAAAAAATTGTTCCTTTGATGCTGATTTCTTTTGTTGAAAATGCATTTAAACATGGTGTGGTAACTGATCCCGAAGAACCCGTGAAAATCAATATCATTGCCAACCAGAAGATTTTGCATTTTAGTGTAGTGAATAAAAAGAACCAACAGAATAAAGATGCACAGGGTGGAGTGGGTTTAACCAATGTAGAACGACGGTTACAATTGGTTTATCCTGACAGATATAAATTAAATGTTGTAAATTCGGCTACGCATTATACCTGTGAACTGATGATCGACATATAATCCGGGATAACCAAACATAAGCCGGATTAGTGATTAATTAAAATAATAACCTAAAATGAACCTAAACTGTATTGTTGTTGATGATGAGCCTTTAGCGCTTGATATTTTACAGGATTATATTTCTAAAGTGCCTTTTTTAACCATGGTTAAAAGGTGCGAAAACCCTATTGAAGCTTTGCAGATTGTTCAGGGTGGAGGAATTGATCTGGTGTTTTTGGATATTCAGATGCCTGAGTTGACCGGAATCCAGTTTTTAAAAATCGCTGGCAATAAATGCCATTATATATTAACCACTGCCTACCCGCAGTATGCTTTAGAAAGTTACGACCTCAATGTTTCGGATTATCTGTTGAAACCGATTGCGTTTGATCGATTTTATAAAGCAGTAGAAAAAGTTCATAATCAGGTAAAACCTGTTGAAGTACCCGCTAGTGTAGCACAACCCATTGTTACACCCGCACCTTTTTCGGGTTCACCAAACCCGGTTCAGGATTATATTTTCGTTAAAACAGAACATAAGATCCAGAAAATTTACCTGCACGATATTTTATATATCGAAGGATTAAAGGATTACATCTCAATTTTTACCAAAGATGAACGTGTAATTACGCTGCAAAGCATGAAAAAAATGGAAGAAGCTTTGCCTCAAAGTCAGTTTATCCGGGTACATAAATCATATATTGTAGCCGTTGATAAGATTGAAAGTATTGAGCGTAGCCGCATTACCATTAATCAAAAAACGATTCCCGTTGGCGATACCTACCGCGATGAATTTTTTAGGGTGATTGGGAATAAGAATATTTAGCGTGATTGGCGTTAGTCTTTTAGCGCTTAACCGGTTTAACCACTTAGCCATTTTGTTGCCATGGATTTACAGAAGCGGAGCATTTTTTAGATAGATCTCCATTTCGCTAAGCTACATCCGATAGCTATCTATCAGATCGGGATGAAGACCATTCTATGAAGATCTGTCTATAATGCTGGAGGATCATTAAAAGAGATTAATAAGATTACAAAGTCGCTGGCTGAGCCATCGGCTGATCTAAAACTTTTCTGATTTCGTTTTCTATTTCGAGCGTAATCTCATTTGCTGGTTTTACTCCTGGTTCTATCGGTTTTAACACTGTCCATTTTAAAGCATTTCCTGTCGCTAATGGAAACATGCCAAATCGTACAATTTTCCATGAATTTTCTATTGCCACAGGAACGATCAACGCATTGGGTACCACTTTTAACAGGGTAGCGATACCGCCAAATTGAAATGTTTTCAATTTCCCGTCTTTTGCCCGCGTGCCCTCAGGGAAAATAACAGTGCTCCAGTTATGTTCTTTCATTCTACGGCCAAGTTTGATGATTTCAGAAATGGCCTGCTTGTTATCTTTCCGGTTGATGTTTGCCCCGCCTCCCAAACGAAGATTAATAGATATGGATGGAATACCTTTAGTAAGCTCAATTTTAGAAATGAATTTTGCACTGTATCTTCTTAAGAACCAAATTAGCGAGGGGATATCGTACATACTTTGGTGATTTGCTGCAAAAATAATGGGCCTATCGGTTGGCAGATCATATTCGTTTTGAAAACTGATCGAATTGAAAAGGAAAAGTTGACAATAGGTAAGGAAAAAATTAAGAATATCAACCGAAACCTTATGTGCCTTATAGCCAAAAAGTTTATAACAAAGCCATTGTATTGGATGAAAGACACAAAGGCTTAATCCAAATAAAATATAAAATATAGGGCTTAAAATATATCCGAAAAGCTTGCTCATCTCGTTGATTAATGGATGGCAAAGATAATAATAAATTATTCTGGTTAACTGTCGCCGTTACAATTCCCCATTCAGCATCATGAGCTTTGCCTTTAAAATTGCGGCTACGCTCATCGAATCAGTGATTTTTCCAGCCAAAACCATTTGATAGGCTTCTTCAAAGGGCAATTTTTTTACAACCAGTTGCTCTGTTTCTTCAGGCATGGCAATACCTTCAATAAGATCGGTAGCAATATAGATAATGCTTAATTCGTCGCTTACCGAGTTGGAAAGGTGCATTCTTTGAATCTCTTTCCATTCTCTTGCACTTATGCCCGTTTCTTCCAGTAATTCTCTCCTTGCACTTTCCAAAGGCGCTTCATGGAACGGTCCGCCACCTTCCGGAATCTCCCAACTGTAGGCGTTTAACGGATACCGGTATTGACCAACCAGCCAGGTATTATAGTTTTCATCTAACGGAAGAATGCCTATGGCCAGGTTCTTAAAATGAACGGTGCCGTAAATCCCTTCCCCGCCAGATGGATTAATCACCTGGTGTTCGGTTAGGCGGATCCAGTTGTTGTCGTATTTTACCTCGCTCTTTAGCGTTTTCCAGGGGTTGATTTCTTCCATGCCTGCAAGATAAGCAATCGTCCTATTTTTTTTGTGGGTTTCTACCATATCAAAAAAAAGCTTAGAAATGATTTCTAAGCTCTTTGGTTATTAAAATGACCCTTCATCAGGACGGTTATCCTGCTCCTCTTTTTTCTTTTTATTTGTGCCGGTAAAGGTGGTTTTTCCAAAACGGTAAGAGAAAGTTAAATTTCCCATTGTACCCTGAAACTGTCGCTCAAAATCAACAATTGTTGCGCGATCTTCAGTAGTCATGCTCCATCTTCTGGTATTAAATATATCCCTAACATTGAAACTTAAAGATGCTTTTTTATTAGGGAAATCATATTTGGCTCCCCCGTCAATTCCATACATGGCGTTACGCTTTCCCTGTGCCATCACTTCTGCAGCCCTGTAGTCGCCGCGTACCTGTAATGATAAATTTTTAACAACCGTTAAATTTCCGGTTACGTTGGCGTTCCAGCTAAAGCCACTGCTTGAAGGGATGTCAAACCGAGCGTCGCCGGCAAATTTTGCCTGGTACAAGTTTACGTTCGTGGTAAAATTTAAAGCCTTGATCAGGTCAAAACGGCCGATTAATTCCAATCCGCTGTTAATCTGGTTTGATAAGTTTTGAGGCGTTGAGGTAATAATTCCATTAACGGGTGTACTTCTTACGCGCTGGATTACATCATTGGTTTGGCGGAAATACAAGCTTGAAGTCAAGGTAACTTTTTTCCAGTATTTGCTATAGCCCAACTCAAATGAGTGTACATCTTCCGGTAATAAATTCGGGTTACCACCTCTGTAATTTAATGGATCGGAAACATCTAAAAATGGATTGGTATCCCATGGACGTGGACGGTTTACCCGACGGGTGTAACTCAACTGAAGCTGGTTATCGCCCTTTAGTTTCTGTGTTAAAAATATGCTCGGGTATATTCTTTTATAATGGATATTTCCTTCGGCAGTGGTTAATGTATTGTTGGTATAGCCTTCCAGATGTGTATCTAAACGTGCATCTTCGCCTCTTAAACCTATCTGGTAGCCAAAATCTTTAATTTGGTTCTGGTAATTGAAATACAGGGCATGCACCTGATCTTTGCTGTCAAAACCATTGATCAATTTGTTGTTTCTAATGTAAATGCTGCTATTGGTTAGGATCGAATCGGCATATTGATCATTTTCACCTAAACGAATCTGGCTGCGGTAACCCACTTCAATTTTACCCGCTTTACCTACAGGCAATGCGTAATCAGTCTGGATGTTATAATTGGTGTTGTTACCGGTATTAAATACACGCTGTAAACTCAGGGTTTCATCAATAGGCACACCATTACGATTGGTAGTATTGGTACTGTAATACTGATCGTTATTGTTGGTACCGTGCGAATAGCCGAAATTAAATGTCAGTTCTTCCTTTGGTTTTTTAAATTTCTGTACGAAATCTAAATTTGCGTCATAACTTGATCCAAAACCATCGGTATTGTTCGTTCTGTTGCTAAGTAGAACCGGTGAACTGTTTTTATTTAATTGTCTGATGTCGAGGAATTCGTTACGCTCATTATCTCTTGAGTTAAAGCCACCGGATAAGCTGATTACACTTTTAGGTGCGATGTAATAATCAATACCTGCTTTGGCATTATGTCCTTTATCCAATGATTTGGAAACGGTGTTTTGACTGGCAAATCTGGTATTTAATGAATCAGATTTATAGGTAATATCCTGAAAACCACCTCCAACGCGATTGCCATAACGGTAACCATAGTTTCCATAAATATTGACTTTGCTGTTCTGGAAACTTAAGTTGGTATTGGCATTATAATTATCACGATTACCTGCAGTTAAGGCAACTGAACCATTAAAGCCCAGTTTGGTGTTTTTCTTAAGTACGATATTGATAATGCCAGATTGGCCTTCGGCATCGTATTTTGCTGATGGATTGGTAATAACCTCAACGCTTTCAATTGAACTGGCGGGGATGGATTGCAAAATCTGCGCTACGTTGCCGCCAGCAATTAAAGATGGTTTTCCATCAATTAATACTTTAACACCTGACGAACCTCGCAAACTCACATTGCCATCCATATCGGTAGAAACAGATGGTACATTCTGTAATAAATCGCCTGCAGAACCGCCTTCGCTGATTACGCTCTGATCTACCGCGAAAATCTTTTTATCGATTCCCATTTGCATACCTGATTTTTGGCCGGTTACGGTAATTTCGCTTAATACATTGCCTTTTGCAGTATTCATTTTAATATCGCCAAAATTTAAGGTACCTGAGCCTGCCGTTATTTTGACATTATCCCTCACCATGGTTTGGTAACCCACAAAGCTAATTTTAAATGTAAAGGTTCCGGTAGGAATATCAGTCATTACAAAAGCGCCGTTTACATCGGTTTGAGCTATTTTTGCATTTTTGGCCGTAGCTTTATCAATTAAAACTGCTGTAGCAAACGGAATGGTTTCCTGGGTTTTTGCATCTTTAAGTACTCCGGTAATTTTTGCCTTTCCGCTTGTTTGTGCGAAAAGATTAAATGATAAGCTTAAAAGTAAAAGGGTAATCTGTATAGTTCTGGATTGTAAAAGTCTCATTAAAAATAAAATTTCGTATGTTTTTATAAAGGGAGACAAAGTAACGGCAACTTAGTTTAATAAATGGGCCGTAACTATTTTATTACAGCCATTTTATAGTAATATTTTTGTGGGTAATATGAAGTTTTGCAGTTAACCGTACGCAATTACCGCTTTTATAAAACTATAAATGAATATTTCAATTGAACGATCTTCAAAATGTTACTTTTGTTCATCATATTGAGCATAGACTAAAAAATGAAAAAAATATTAATTGTTGATGATCTGCATCCTGCCTTTAAAGAGCAGGCCGTTGCGATGGGTTATCAGGTAGATGATGAACCACAGATTACCCGACAACAAACACTGGAAAAGATAAAGGATTATTCTGGCATTGCCGTACGTACAAAATTTAGAATTGATGCCGAGATTTTTGCTGCTGCCACCAATTTAAAGTTTGTAGCCAGGGCAGGGGCTGGTTTGGATAATATTGATGATAAAATAGCTTTTAAAAGAAATATCCAACTGATTAATGCACCTGAAGGTAATTGTGACGCGGTAGGTGAGCATGCTACAGGTTTACTCTTATCGCTGATGAACAATTTCCGCAGGGCGGATATCGAAATCAGGAATGGTGTCTGGGATCGGGAAGGAAACCGGGGTTACGAGTTGAAAGGCAAAAAAGTCGGGATTATAGGTTACGGTTTTATGGGACAAAGCTTCGCTAAAAAACTGACCGGTTTTGAGGTTGATGTGATGGCTTATGATAAGTACAAAACCGGCTTTTCTGATGCGTTTGCCCGTGAGGTGAGCATGGAAGAAATTGTGAAATATAGCGATGTGCTAAGCCTGCACATTCCTTTAACAACAGAAACCAGACAAATGGTTGATGACGAATATTTCTTTCATTTTAAAAAGCCCATCTTTTTTATCAATACCGCCAGAGGGGAAATTGTGAATACCACTGCCGTACTGAATGCAATTAAAAACGGGAAGATTTTAGGTGCGGGATTGGATGTGCTGCAAACAGAAAAATTCCCGGCTTTGGGCGAACAGCCGTGGTATGATGAATTAAAGCATAATACTCAGGTTATTTTAACGCCACATGTGGGTGGCTGGACGTTTGATTCTTACCGTAAAATTTCGGAAGTTTTGGCAAAGAAGTTAGAAGGACTTAATTTTTAGCTGGCTATTGCAGCTTCCCGAAAAATTAAAAGTTAATGACAACGACATTATATCCTTCGGTAAGCCTATGTTAACTAAACCTGATAGAACGAAAAGCCCGGATCCCGATTTTCATTGGGAAAGGACTTGTAGAGATAGCAGGACTTTGGGAACCGAAGCACAACCGAACCCTGCTTTTCAAATAATCATAATCTTATAAACGATCTGGCACATTTAAGCGATAAGATTAACATTTAGCAGATTGTAAAACCTGAAAGGCGTTAAAAAAGTTAATTTTATTTTCTTAAATTGGCTATATAATCTAACCCGTTTTATTATGCCGAAAGATCATCTATATTCAACCACTGTTACCTGGACGGGCAACAAAGGATCAGGTACAATGGATTACCGTTCGTACGACAGAGATTATGTAATTTCAGTAAAAGGTAAAGCCGATATTGCCGGTTCGTCTGATTCTGTTTTTTTGGGCGACAAATCTAAATATAATCCTGAAGATCTGTTATTGGCCTCTATATCAAGCTGCCACATGCTCTGGTATTTACACTTATGCTCCAAAAATGGAATAGTGGTTATTGATTATAAAGATGAAGCAGTAGGAACCATGGAAGAATCGGCTGATGGAAGCGGCCGTTTTAAAGAAGTTATCCTGCATCCTCAAATCTTAATTGCTGATCAGGCGACTTATGAACTGGCAGAATCGCTACACAAAGAAGCCAATAAAATGTGTTTCATAGCCAATTCTTTAAATTTTCCGGTTAAACATCAGCCGGTTATCAGTTATTAGTTTGCAGTTTTCCATTAATAGTTTTCAGTTGGTGCTTTCGTAGCTACCAACTGAAAACTGCAAACTCTCAACTATTTTACTGACCAAACATTATCCTTTGGTGTGGCATCCATAAAGATTCCATTATCCAATGCAATCAATTTTACTTTTTTAGCCGTATTCAGCGTGATGTTCAGCTCTTTTTGATTGGCTTTCCAAACTGACGGACTTTTGTGCATGGTTTCAGTTTTTCCATCAGTATAGGTAACCACTACATCAAATGGAATAGCAAATCCGCCCACATTTTTAACCGTTAAGGTTGATTTTTCTTTTGCCGGCGTTACTTTGCTAATGGCTAAATCGAGGTAGTTATTTGTGAAAAACCAATTCTGGAAAAACCAGTTTAGGTTCTGCCCTGAACCTGCATTCATGGAATTGAAATAATCCCATGGAATAGGATGTTTGCCGTTCCAGTTGCTCATATAGGTGTGCAGTGCTTTTTTAAATAAATCATCTCCCAGCATATCTTTAAGTGCCAGATAAGATAATGAAGCTTTCCCGTAAGAGTTGTTCCCATAACCTGCGCCCGAAACCTGATCAGACATCGAAATAATGGGTTGGTCTTCTTCTGCCGATTTATCATTAATATAGTTGTTCACCCTAAATTTCCTGTAAAAGTCGTCAGCAGCCTGTTTGCCATGCTCGGCAATGCCGATTAAATATTCGAATGTGGTAGCCCATCCTTCATCCATATAGGCATAACGGGTTTCGTTAATGCCCATGTAAAAAGGGAAGTAAGTGTGGGCAACTTCATGGTCCTGAACCAATTGTGCAAATACGGGGTCGCCAAATTGAGAATCGTTTACCATCATTGGATATTCCATGTCTGCAAAACCTTGAAAAGCAATGGTTTTTGCATAAGGGTAGGGGATGCCTGGCCAATTGTTTGAGAACCAATCTAAAGCATTAAGATTGTACTTCACCGAGTTGATAAAATCTGTTCCTGTAGTTGGGTTGTAAGCAGCCTGGGCACTTGCACGGCGGTTGTTTTTTTTATCTACAATTACACTTGCACCATCCCAAACATAGTGGTTGCTCAAGGCAAAAGTAACATCGGTAATGTGGTTTACCGCAAACTTCCAGGTATTCCAGTCTTTTTGCTGTGTTACTTTACCATCTTTCATTTCCTGCTCGGTGGCGATATGGATCACTTCATCACCATTATATGATTTTTTTAAACGTGCAGAAATCTCCGGTTGTAAAACTTCATCAGGGTTGAGGAAATCGCCGGTTGCATACACCACATAGTTTTTAGGGGCTTTGACCGTGAATTCGTAATCATTAAAGTCATTGTAGAATTCAGCCCTATCGGTATGTGGAATGCGGTCCCAGCCATTATAATCATCATATACCGATATACGCGGGTAGCTGTAAGCCACAAAAAATGAGTTGGGATCAATCTGTCCCTCGCGTCCGCTTTCTTTTGATAAGGGGTAATCCCACTCTATTTTAACCGTGATTTTTGATTTTGGCAATAAAGGGTTTTTTAACGTAACATTCCCAACCGTTCCCCAGTTTTTGCTGTCCACCTTATATTTCTGACCATCTACCCAAAAGGCCTTGATATTTAAACCTGTACTCAAAAAATCTTCGGCTACTGAACCACTTCTTGGTGAAGTGGGTTTATGCAGGTTATTTACAAAGCGTATGGCCAGGTTTTTTAAGGTGTCTGAACTGTTGTTGCTGTATAAAATTTCTTCTTTACCACTAACTACTTTGGTTTCGGCATCTACCTGGATATCCATATTGTATTTGCCATGATTTTGCCAATAATTTGGTCCGGGTTTCCCGTTCATGGCACGTGTACCTTTAGCATAGGCTGCTTTAATATTCCGGGGCATGTAAAGTTCCTGTGCAGAAACTGTATAGCCACCCAGGCAAACGAGCAGGGCAATAGAAAATAACTTTTTCATTTTTAAGAATAATTTAAGCTAAATTAAAATTAATGATTGAATTTTGAATACCTGTGCGATCGAATGTGATGTAAATGATTGATTAATCTCGCGATGAAACAGTTTGGCGTAAAAAAAAGATGGTGAAAGCTAAAATTCCGTTAAATCTTAATCTTTTATTTGCTTTTGTAATTTCCACATTTTATCTTCGTTATAATTGAAGCAAGACTATGTAGCAAACCAACTATATAGTCTTGTTTGTTTTTTATAGCGTTTGAACAAAATTAATAGAGCAATGACAGAGGTAACCTACTACACCCAAGAAGGGTTAGATAAATTAAAAGAGGAAGTTCATTATTTAACTACCACCGGTCGTCAGCTAATATCTAAAGCAATTGCAGAAGCAAGGGATAAAGGTGATTTATCGGAGAATGCAGAATACGATGCCGCTAAAGAAGCGCAGGGGCTGCATGAAGCTAAAATAGCTAAATTACAGAATACATTGGCAAATGCACGTTTGATCGATGAGTCGCGTTTGGACTTATCAAAAGTACTGGCATTATCTATTGTAAAAATAAAAAATGTTAAAAATGGGGCAACCATGACCTATCAATTGGTAGCAGAGAGTGAGGCCGATTTAAAAACCGGGAAGATTTCGGTGAAATCGCCCATCGCACAGGGCTTATTGGGAAAATCGGTAGGAGAACTTGCTGAAATCGAAGTGCCTGCAGGCAAAATGCAGTTTGAAGTTTTAGAAATATCAAGATAAGTTAGAAGGCGGAGGGTTTAAGGCTTAAGGTCTACACTCCGCTCTAAAAACCTTACACCTTCCACCCTTTAACCTTCCACCTCATGACTATCTTCTCTAAAATCGTTGCAGGCGAAATTCCTGCTCATGTTGTTGCTGAAACTGTAGAATATTTAGCATTTTTAGATGTTTCGCCATTAACTGCTGGCCATGTGCTGGTTATTCCAAAAATCGAAGTAGACTACCTCTTCGATATGGATGAAGACTTGTATGTTGGCTTGTGGATGTTTGCTAAAATTGTGGCAAAAGGTGTAAAAATAGCTTTTCCATGCAAAAAAGTAGGCGTTTCGGTCATCGGATTGGAAGTGCCGCATGCACATATTCATTTAATCCCGATGAATAATGTAAGCGATATGAATTTCAGCAAAGAAAAGTTAAAGCCATGCAATGAGGAATTGGCTGAAGCAGCCGAAAAAATTAAACAAGCCTTACTAGAGGTATAAAAGGCCGGCTGTAAAAACACAGCCGACCATTCTATTTGCCCAACCCCAAATATTTTATTGTGCCGGAGCAACCGTGGTTGTGGTTGAAACATAAGGCCAAACTGATCCCGGAGCTGCCGATCCCGGGACAGTAATTCCTTTATTATCGCCTCTTTTTGTATCGGATGCAAAATAATACAATGGCCATCCTTTGTAGGTAAGTTGTTTTTTATTCACGCTGGCTACTGTGATTACACCCAGGTCTGTTTTTGCCATTACAGATGGAACATTCTGTATTTCAGAAGTGTAAACCGGCCAGATTCCTTCTTGTGTTGTGCCTTTTGTATAAGTATTTAATCCATTTTTATCGGGAGCAAAGGCGTAAAGTGTTCTGCCAAATGCATCAGTGAGGTATTTGGTGAGTCCGGTTCCCTCCACATAAGTACTGGTATAGGTTTTGGTATCAGCCCCTACCAGTTGTGCATTGGCCAACATCAACGAATAATCAGGTTTTGCCACAAACCAGATCCCGCCAACGCCGTCGCCTTTAGTGTCTCCTTTAGCAGCATCGCCGGAAAAATAATAAAGTGGGTAACCACGGTAAGTACTTTGTTTACGCCCATCAGTACGGGTAACCTCGCCTACTTCTGCCTTATTCAGGTTTAAATCTGTACTGGCATCGGCACTGTAATAAAGTGGCCAGTTGGTTTCACAACCATTTGTACAAGTCGGTACCCCTGCGGCATCATTAGCAAAAAAATATAAGGTTTTACCGTCTTTATCTGTTAATACAGTGCCGAATTTGGCATCGCTTGCCAATTGAATTCCTTTATTGTTTGGCGGAGTTGTTGGCTCATCGGAATTGCTTTTTTTGCAGGCAGTAAATACTACAGCTATACAAAGTACAGCCATTAGATTTCTTTTTAAGTAGATTAGCATAAGATTTTGTTTTAAGTTTTAACTTTAATAAAAATTGATATGCTTCCATTACGCCCACAGGTTTTAAATGGTTGCTTCCATAACGAAGGTTTTTAAGCCAAAATGAATAATAACAGATATTTTAAAAAAAGATTGATTTTGAAGCAACCTTTCGTTGTTCCTGATCGTAATGTGTTTCGAAAGGAGAATTGTGACCGCTAAGCGCGACAAAGAAGATATTCTTATACAAAAGTATATTCAAGGCTGCATTAGAAATGAAAGAGATAGTCAGAAAGCGCTATATCAACATTTCTACAGCTTTGCTATGGGTATCTGTTTGCGTTATGCAAATGATCGGTTAGATGCTGCGGGAATTTTGAACGATGGTTTTTTTAAAGCGTTTAAGAACATTGCCAAATATGAACCTACCAAAGCTTTTTTGCCCTGGCTTGGGCGCATTTTAACCAATACTGCTATCGATTACTATCGTGCCAATCTTAAATTTGCAGATCATGTGGATGTTACCGATCATGAATATGTAGCGGAGATAAGTTCTATATATGATAAGCTGGCTTATCAGGATTTATTGGCGCTGGTGCAAGAACTAAGTCCAGGCTATCGTACCGTATTTAACCTCTTTGCTATAGATGGCTATACGCATGAAGAAATTGCCGAAATGTTAGGAATATCGGTAGGTACATCAAAATCTAACCTGTTTAAGGCAAGGCAAAAACTACAGGAAATGTTAAAAGCTACGGAGACGAACCCTTACCAGGTGAGAAGTTCGGAGGTAGACAGGAACCTTTTACAGATAAGGTTAAATACAAATATGCAATGAAAGAGGGAAAAGATATAGATAAATTATTTAAGGATGGATTGGAAAATCCCGACCTTCCTTTTAATGATTTAGATTGGGATAATCTGGAGGAAAGGTTGCATCCATCACCAAAAAGGAGAACAGTACCGATAATATGGCTAACTGCCGTAGCCGGGATAGTGGCCATGTTGCTGGTGGTGTATTTGTTGGTTAAACCCGATGCTGATCAGTTCAAAAACAGACAGGTTAAAACCAAGATAGAAAAGAACGATAATACTGGTAAGCCTTTAAATGATAAAGAAGAGCTTGTTAAAAAGACAGCAGATGAAAATAGTTCTTCCGGAAATGGACAAGGAAGTTTATTGGCTGGCCATCATGATACAGAAAAAGCCACCAATGCGCAAAACGGCGCTGAAACACGGTCCACTTCACTAAAAGCTATGGAAACCGGCGGTGATAACAGTAACCAATTAGTTGATGTAATTTATAAACCGAAAATAAGTACTGAGCGCGAACCAATAGTATTTGAAAAACAAAACCTGGTGTTTGAGCCTGCTCAGGGTAGGGTGGCAAAAATTCAAGATCCTGTTTTTAAGAAGAAACCGCGATTGATATTAAGTATTCTGGCTGCGCCCGATTTAACCAGCGTACAAAAATCAGGGCAAAGTAGCCTAAGTGGAGGTTTGGGCATAGAAGCGACCGTTATCCTAACAAAAAAACTGAGTGTTACTACAGGGGCATCTTACGCAAAGAAAATTTACGATTCGGATTTTAGTTTATACAAGCCCAACACAAACTATGTATTCGGCATAAAACCATCAAACATCCATGCCAATTGTGACGTGTTGGATATCCCGATCAATTTAAATTACAAAGTTTTTGATAATCGCCGTAATTCTATTTCTTTAAGTACAGGTTTATCGAGTTATTTAATGTTAAAAGAAAAATATAGCTTTTCCTACAACGGCACTTATCAGGGGCCGCAAAATTTCGAAGTAAAAAATGCGAACCAGCATTATTTAGGTATAGCCAATGTTGGTATAGAGTTTCAGCACAAAATCAATCATAATTTAAGCATTAGCGCTAAACCTTTTATGAAAATTCCGTTAACCGATATAGGTTATGGCAATAGCAGGTTATCGTCGACAGGCGTGGCTATTTCTGTAAATATGAATCTGTTTAGGAGGAATTAGTGTTTAATATTGCGGATGGGATCTGGTAAAGGCACAAAATCGGTTTCTCCAGGTACAGGTTTAAAGGTTTGTTCCAGCCATTTTATTTTTGCTTTTTCAATTAATTCCCTATCAGAGGCTACAAAGTTCCAGTAAATAAAACGTTCTTCAGGAAAAGGTTCACCTCCGAAAATGTAAACCGTGGTATTTGCGTGCATGGTAAATTCACACAGTCTGGCATCGTTGGCAATTAGAATCTGGCGGGGTTCGAAAATATGTCCGTCACTTTCTATTGCGCCTTCTAAAATATAAAGGGCACTTTCGCCGAAAAGATAGTCGCCAATATTCACTTTCTGGCGGTTAGCACTCTTTAACTCTAAAAAATATAAAGGGCTGTATACGGGTACTGGAGATTTATAACCAAACGCCTCCCCGGCAATCAATTTAAAATGGACGCCATCTTGGGTCCAGCCCGGAATATCTGCCTCTTCCACGTGGAAAAATTCGGGTTCCATCTGTTCTAAAGCTTTTGGCAAAGCCACCCAGATCTGCAGGCCATGAAGCATTTTATCCGTATGCCTAAGGTATTGAGGGGTTCTTTCTGAATGTACAATACCACTTCCGGAAGTCATCCAGTTTACCTGCCCAGGCTTAATTACAATATCCGACCCTAAACTGTCTTTGTGCGTAATCTCGCCTTCAAACAAGAAAGTTAGGGTAGATAAACCAATATGCGGATGGGGTGGAACATCAAGGTTTTCATGATCGCTCATTGCAGCAGGCCCCATATGATCAATAAATGAAAATGGCCCAACCATACGTTTTTCACGGAAAGGGAGGAGTCTGCCAACCATGAAATTGCCAATATTTGCAGGTCTTTCTTCGATAATAAGTTTAATGTTCGACATGGGACAATCAATTTTTTGATGACGTGAATTTATGGAAAAAGACTGGGATTTAAATTGGAATTCTATTCGTCACGTCATTTCGAGTGAAGTATAACGGAATCGAGAACCCGATGGCTCAGCGAAGCTAAATCTATAAAAACGGCATTTAGTGATGTGTATTCTCGAAAGAATTGAAATAAAGATTGTATACGTGTCAGATGTAAACATCTGACCTCACAGAAAAATTAATTGAGGTGACAAAGTTTGGTCGTTTAATTTTATTTGGAAAGCAGTAACAGAAGCTTTTAGGCTATTGTATTCCCGCTCCCGCTTCTGCTCCCGATGAAACCTGTGAAACAAGCAAGCACCACACCATATAACAACAAAAATAAGTGCTTAAATCGGGAGCATCCCGCTTTGATCGGGTTTAGATGGCTACGGCATTGCTACTATCGGAGGTGAAATAAACCCAGCCGACAGCGTTATCCCGAATTTTCAGTCGGATTAAGCAAAGGGCGGGGCTGGAGTAACCGAAGTATTTCAGGTATTGCTTTCATAATTATCCAAAAAGATTTCGTGCCTTCAGTGTTTCCGTGGCAGAAAATTTTTATTTGCAGTTAGATGTTACCATTTGACTGGCTAAAAATGGTATTCAGAAATTAGAAAGAGAGCAACTCCACAATTAATATTTGAGAGGTGTGTCAGATGGTG
Source organism: Pedobacter suwonensis (assembly GCF_044762335.1). Lineage (GTDB taxonomy): Bacteria > Bacteroidota > Bacteroidia > Sphingobacteriales > Sphingobacteriaceae > Pedobacter. Next base: position 96,126 of record NZ_JBIWEB010000007.1, read on the forward strand.
ACATCTGACACCACCAGAAACAAAAAAAGCATCCCTTTCGAGATGCTTTTAAACTTAAAGAGAAAATATAGTTTTTATACCAGTTGCATCAAAGCTTCTTTGCTGAAGCCTTTCAATTCATCCAAGCGGTTATGTTTAATCTTTTCAACCCAGTTAGGATCTGCTAACAACGGACGTCCAACTGCTACTAAATCAAAATCGCCACGGTCCATTCTGCGCACCAATTCATCTAACGAGCTAGGCTGCGAACTTTGTCCCGCAAAAGCACCAAAAAAATCACCATCTAAACCAACTGAACCTACTGAAATGGTGGCCTTACCAGTTACTTTTTTCGCCCATCCGGCAAAATTCAGGTCAGAACCTTCAAACTCCGGTTCCCAGAAACGGCGTTGCGAACAATGGAAAATATCAATTCCGGCTTCTGCGAGCGGGGTTAACCATTCTTCCATTTCCTGCTCGTTGTTAGCCAATTTAAAATCGTAAGTAGCGGGTTTAAATTGCGATAAACGGATAATCAAAGCGAAATCTTCGCCAACCCTTTTACGTACTTCCTTAATTACTTCAACGGCAAAACGGGTACGCTCTGCTAAGGTTTTTCCTCCATAAATGTCGGTTCGGTTATTGGTAGCATCCCAAAAAAACTGATCAATCAGATATTGGTGTGCACCATGTATTTCAACCGTATCAAAGCCTAAGTCCTTGGCGTCAGCTGCGGCCTGACCAAAAGCAGCAATGGTATCGGCAATAGCCGCATCCGTCATCGGTACACCATTTTCAAAACCTGGTTTGTTAAAACCTGAAGGTCCTTCAAAAGGTGCATCGGGCAACCACCCTGATGCATGGTTTTCCATAATTCCCTGGTGCCAAATTTGCGGACCCATTTGCCCGCCGGCCTGGTGAACTTCATTAATCACCTTTTGCCATCCTGCTAAAGCTTCTGTACCATAAAAATGTGGAATGTTTGGATCCGCAGAAGAAGATGGGCGGTTAATTACCGTTCCTTCAGACAAAATTAAACCTACTTCTCCGGCCGCTCTTTTTGCATAATAAGTAGCAACCTCAGGTGTTGGCACTCCGCCCGGAGAGAATGATCTCGTCATAGGTGCCATTACAATTCTATTTTTGATATTCAAAGTTTTAAGGCTGAATGGCCTGAATAAACTATCTGTATTCATATATTTTTAAATTATATTTCGGTATTAATGATATCGCTTAATTTTTTTAAGCCTTCTTTATTGCGTTTGTAATAAGTCCATTGGCCCAGTCGTGTAGAACTGATTAAATCAGCACGCTGTAAGATGGACAGGTATTCTGAAATGGTGCTTTGCGACAGGCCGCTTTTCATCTGGATCTGACCAACACAAACACCAACATTTTCAAAATCAGCATTTGGCTGTTCCGGAAAATGTAACTCCGGCGCTTTTAACCAGGTTAAAATCTGTAAACGTGTTTTATTGGAAAGGGCTTTAAATATTTCTACTTGATCCATGTTGCAAATGTATATCGACTTTTTCCGATATGCCAATTAAACGGATAAAATTTACAATTGGATGGGAAAGATAGGAAGGAGGAAAATAGAATTTAGTTATCATGAATTTTCAACTTGAGTCGATTAATAATGTGGCTTTTAGCACAATTCTCCAGGTATTTTAGTATTAGTGCCGTTACCCTGAATTCATTTCCGGGTCTTATTGCAGGAAAGATGCTGAAATCAATTTACTGCGTGGCTTTCCGCTAAGCTACAGGTCAATATGATGACCTGCTTAATGAAGGTGCACTAAAAACAAATATGTATCACATAATAGGCGCAGGCGGGAATCGTAATGCAACATATAGACCTACATCGGCATATTAAGATTCCCAATCAAGTTGGGAATGGCGTATCGAGAGAATGCTCGTTGGAGTTGAAAAAACTGAGTTGGAATGGCTGAGATCAGGGCTTCTATGCTAACGTTGCTAAGATTAACCTGGGCGAGAAAAAATTAAAAAAAACGGGGATAAATCATACCGACCTATCCCCGTCATCTAAATTAACGCTCTCAGATATATAAACAACCAAAAAGGTGATTTATTGTATATGATGTAAAATATTTTTTATTTTTTTGTTGCAGGCTTTTTTGCTGCTGCTTTTGTTTTCTTTTCTGCTACGACAGTTTCTTCTGTAACCTCAGCTTTTTTCTTTGCAGGCGCATTAGCTTTTTTAACTTCTACCGTTAGGCCTTCAGTTGCTTCTGCTTTCTTCTTAGTCGGAGTTTTTGCTTTTTTTAATTCAGTTTCAGGTGCCTCAGCAACAGGTTCTTTTTTAGCCTCTACTGCTTCAGAGGTATGATCTTGTTTCAGATAGTTAGCAAGGACCTGTCTTAAATACACCTCTGGTTTAGGCATGTTGATGATGGTTCCCGGTTCTTTATCCTGAGATTGCTTAATATAAGCTGATTTAATTTTTCCCCAGTCTTTAGAGTAGAGTTTAATAAACATTTCTACAAATTGTTCGTCTGTATATTTTTTAGGCAACCTACCTAGCACTGCCTGGATTTTTTCTTCTTTTTTATGTAATACCGCCATGGATTTTATTTTGTACAAAGATAGTTGAATTTTATCATTATCTTTTTTACTCGTTCAGGCCGATAGGTGGAGATAGTTGTTCATGTTGACATTTAAAGGGAAACCATTGTTTCCGCAGTGTTATGTTCGTTTTTCCTGTTCTTAACCAGCCTTTCGCGATGTTTTAAGCCCCATTCTCTTAGCTCATTAATTACCCTGTCAAGCGATTCGCTATAGGGGGTAAGCTCGTAAGTTACGGTAACGGGGGTGGTGGAAAATACTTTTCGAACCAGAAACTCATTTAACTCGAGGTCTTTGAGTTCCTTCGATAATATTTTGGGCGTAATTTCTCCAAGCGATTTCTGGATTTCATTAAATCGCTTAGGGCCATCTTGTAAAGCGATAATTAACGGAAACTTCCACTTCCCATTTAGTACATATAGGGCATCTTTTACCGCATTTAAACTTGCCGTACAGGTTTCTTTGTTGCGGTGTTGTTTTCCTGTTTCCATCATGCAAATTTACAAGCTTTAATTAAGGATATCGCTATCTTTTTGGATATAAGTATCGTTTGGATAGTTTTAGGTGGCTGTCATGAGAATAGTATCACCAAACGTTATTTTTTCCAGCCTTTTTGCATTTTTTTGTAGGCTTTTTTGCTGATTTTCGATTTCTTTTTTGATCTCGACTTGCCTTTTTTCTTTCGGGCATTAATGTTGTTCACCAACGAGTTTTTAACGCCTAATTTATTCTTTTTTTTACCTTTCTTTTTATCCTTTTTCTTTTTGCTTTTTTTCTTCTCTTTTGCCATGATGTAGATTATTTATTCAACCTAACACCAAATTGCAGAAAATGTTCCTGTAAAAGTAGTCTAAAGAGGGGAGATGGTTAGCTAATACAGGATTTGAAATTATGTATAGCGAATTTTAATTAAAATTTTTAAAATGAAATTAGTTCCTATCAAGTAATTTTACCCAGCTGCAAACTGGATTTGTCGCGCCTGAAACAAAAAAGCACCAACCCGGAAAGATTGATGCTTTTAAATGCTATTTATTAAACTTTTTTAGGTGGAAGATCAAATGCAATGGCTTCATGCTCAAAATGGCCCTTATGGGCGCCATCGCAAAAAGGCTTGTTTTTAGATAAACCACAACGGCAGATTGAAACAACTTCTCTGCCCTGCAGGCCATAAGCATTCCCATTTTTATCTACTATCTCGAAATCGCCCTCTATTTTAACGGAGCCGTTATTGTTAATGGTAAGTTTTGTTTTTGACATGTATGTGCTAGTTTGGCACAAAACTACAGCATAGAAATGTTAGTTTTTAAGTAGTTTTCTATTTAGAAACATTCTCTTATTGGCTTATGCTTCTTTCCTGATCACGTAGGCCATCATATCTGTTCTGATTTCAAAACCCAGTTTCCAGTAAAGTTTAATAGCGCCATCATTGTCATTTCTAACATGCAAAAAGGGTATTTCAGCACGGAGTAATATCCTTTTGATCTGTTCCTGTAAAATTTTATAGGCATAACCTTTTCCTAAGTGATCAGGATGCGTACAAACGGCACTCACTTCCCGATAGGGGCTTGGAAAAAACCGGTGTCCGGCCATGGCAGCCAGTTTTCCTTCTGTAAAAATGCCGGTGTAATTGCTCAGCTCAATGGTTCTGGCCAAAAACGGGCCCGGTTTGGTCAGCTCTACCAGATTGATCATTTCTGTAACATGTTGCAGGTCGAGATCTGTTATTCTGGTTGCACCTGTTTTTGGCATTTCTTTGCTACGAAAAACAAATTGAAACATATTAATCTGGTTCAACAATTTCCATTTTCCGGGTATTTCAACCGGAGTTGTAGAAAAAAATACGAAAAGACTTTCCGGCCGGCTGATTTGATAGAGGGTATTTAAATTATTCTGAGAATTATCCTTTAAGCCGGCAAAAGCTGTGATATCTTCGACATAATATTTAACCTCATCAGTGCCTTTTGAGATATGGCTATGCCCGGATGTTAGGGCATAATAAATCGGATTATCCAATACATGTTCCATGCCGCAAAGATATCAAAAGCTTGGGTTAGGCAGCGGTAAATTTCACGGTAATGGGCAGGACGCAATTTTGATGTCACAAAAAATACCCGCGGTTTTTAATCGCGGGTATTGAAACATGCTGTTAATATGAAGCTAAGTTTATTGATTTGATTCCGATCTGACCAGTTTCCATAGTGACTCTACAGGTACTGTATTTTTCACTACCATTTGTACACTAGGGTTCATTTCGCTATGGGTAAACATTTTGGTATTGGATACTGTACCGATCACATTTCCATAGCTATCCATTACCGGACCGCCGCTGGATCCTGTTGCATAATCTGCAGAAACAGCCATCATTTCGCGGAAAATTTTTTTGTCATGTTCACCTGCTTCTTCCATATATTTGTTGGTTACAATACCTCTGCTAAAAAAGTAATGCATCCCTTTCGGGTGACCTAACACATATACTTCATCTCCTACCTTGCCAGCTTGTGCTAAGGGTAAGGCAGGAATTTTTTCCCCGTTAGTGACCAACTCAAGTACCGCGAGGTCGTTCGTTTTTGAACAGGCCAGTATGCTTTTTACGGCGTATATCTTTCCATCAGCCATTCTAACGGTAAGTCCTAAAGGCTTATTTCCATCACTAATATTGGCGTACAGCGCGGCTACATGATAGTTTGTTACTACAATGCCTTTAGGGTCTATTACGTATCCGGAAGATTCACTGATATGAGAATTGCTACATCTCGGACAGAGATAGGCAATACCAACGGTTACTGTTGCAGGTTTTGCGTACTCGTAGATTTCGTTTCCAGTTTTCCCATTTTTGTTAAGTTTCACCAAATTAAGGGAAATAGCATTTATATTTTCAGCCAGTTGGGTTTGTGCTTGGGTAGCGGTAATGGTCTTCACATTAAGAAACAAAGAATCTAATGCTTTTTGATAAGCGTTCAAAATTTTTGCATCATCGGTAAAGGTTTGCGCGTGGGTTGCACCCACAACAAGTAGAAATATACCTGTTGTGATAATTAGGCCTTTTTTTAACATTTTTTTTGCTAACATCTTCTTTCGATTTTAAGCCTCTTCGCTATTTGCCTGCCGCGTTCATCACCTGTTCAGCTTTATACTGATAGTCTTTAGCCTCTTTCTCATAAATCTTCGCTACCCCACTAAAATATTCTTTGATTGCGGTTTTTTGCGCGGCGTTGGCTTTATCTATTTTCTTCATTAAAATGCCGTCCAAAATTCCTTTGAATACATCTGTATTTGGAATAAGCGCAATGTGGCGTTTATAATAGGCAATTAAGCCGTCCAAATCCTGATTGGCTACATAAAGGGCAATTCGGCACATGTGTGATTCAGGCTTGTCTTGAGGTAATTTCAGCAACGCCACGGTGTAGGCTATCTCTTCCACTTCTTTAGGCGTGTAAAAGATATTGTACCTGGCGCCCGTTTCGCTGGCAATTTGATACATGTCTTTACGGACCTTATCAAAGATAATCCTGTTCGTGACTTCCGTACCCCAGGAAGCATCGATATTGGATTTCTCTAACATCAGTTTCCTGAAGAAAGGACTGCCAAACTTGGTTATGCCAAAAGCCAGCTCAAGATAATCTTTGCTGAAACGTTCAAAATCCTGTGCCTTATCGAATAGTTCTTCCAGTACTGTTGATGGATCTTTAGAACTTTGATATAGCGCCAAGGCGTAAGGAAATCCGGTTTGCATATTTTTGCTTTCCTCATAAGCAGCTTTTAAACCAGCTAACGAGTTTTTAGGATCCAGTGCACTTTTTACTTTTTCTATAAATTCATCAGCTGTTGCTTTACCCACCACCCGATTGATTTCCTGTCCTTGAGTATTTAAAATCAAAAAGGTAGGATAAGCTGTTACGTTATATTTTTTTGCAAGTTCTTTTCCTTCACCTTTTTCCATATCAAATTTTACTGATACAAATTTTGGGTTGAAATAATCTCCCGCAACTTTTTTAGGGAATTCGTATGAAGCCATCTCTATACAGGGTATGCACCAGGTTGTATAACAATCTACCAGGATGAGTTTTGGCTCTGCCGGATTAGCTGCTTTGCCCAAAGCCTCAGTCATGGTTATTTTTTCAAAATTTATTCCCTGAGCAATTGAGGATTTCCAGCCTAATGTGCTTAGGCAAATGATGGTAAGAATAATTAGTTTTCTCATTTGGATGCGATTTTTTCTCCTTTAAGTGTGGCCTCGATTAGCGCTTTTAATTTAGCGTCAGTAGGGCGTGGAGCGTTAATGTCTACTGTTTTACCGTGTTTATCAAACAAAATGAACCTGGGTATTTCTTTTATTTCATAATCACTAACTACTGGTCCTTTGTTATTGGTAAATAAGTGTAAACCAGATAATTTTTCCTCTTCCACCATTTTCTGCCATTTAGCTTTATCGGTATCAATAGATAAGCTAATGAAAACAATATCTTTACCTGCAAATGATTTTTCAAGCTCTTCGAGTGCTGGTTGTTCTTTCAAACATGGTGCGCACCAGGTAGCCCAAACATCAATAAATACTACCTTGCCTAAGTTATCTGATAATTTGTGCATTTTGCCGGACGCGTCAGGATAAGAAAAATCGATCCAGTCTCCGCCAGGTTGTTGCAGGCGGCCTCTTTTCAATAGAACTTTTATCTTTTCACGCTGCTCCTTGGTTTGCATAAACTGCTCGTTTCGCTCCAGGTATTGAACGTAGTTCATCGTTGCACCTCTTTCTGCCTGTGCCAGGATAAACTTAGCTTTAAGTTCTTTGTTTGAAATTTCCGGTATCAGAAAATCTGCAGCCATACCTTGTTTCGCGTTGTAGATAATGTGCTTTACGAAGGCGAAGTTAAGCATGTAAGGATAGCCCATCGGCAGGGTCCAGATATTCGCATCTGTCCATTTCTCATCATTATAAAATTTCACTAAGCTTTCCGGATATTCATTTTCCTTTCCGATATTCAAACCAGAAGCAGTAGGAATAAGCACATCATACTTATAACTGTAAGTTAAAAAATATTTAGCTTGCTTATCAAAAGCAGCATTTCCGGTATTGATATTTTTGATAAATTGCTCAACAGGCTTAGTTAGCGAATCGACAATTTTAAGATAGCCATCAGAAGGCAGGCGATAATTATCTTTAGTATAGCCATAAGTTCTCAAAGGTTTTACCATTTTGTAGTAATCAGCAAACACCTGATTTTCTTTGTTTACTTTGCCCGAATAAATGATTTGGCCATCACCGGCATCTACAGTAAGTTCGTCACCTGGCTTCAGGTAAACCGCATATTGTTCGTCAAACAGACCCACATATCGAATGGTGTTCAAGTCTTCTTTTTTTACTTCTGCCCGGAAAACCTGTTCCTGGCGACTCTTAATCATTGGCATAATGACCTCAAGATCTCCATCATTAGCTTTGGAAAAAAAAACTTCGCCCGCTTCTCTGCCATTTGGCATGAGCTTATGAAATTTTCCTTTAATAACTGCAGTTTGTGACCACGACGAGGCAGCTAGGGCTAACATCGCAGAAAAAATTAGTGTTTTTTTCATTATAGTTTTGTAATTGTTTAAAAGTTGGCAGGATGAAAATGCCTGCCAACGATTGATTGTGTGTTGTGTTAAATTATTTTATTCCCATATCGTTTAAAATCTGGCGGATGTAGCCGTACTTTAAAAGAATACTAGGATACTCTGCATATTTCTGCTTGAATTGTGCATCTGTATTTACCAAAGCTGCCTCCAGGTACATACTCACGTCCAGCCAGGTAGAGATGGGTGTGGTTGATGGAATTCTGATATCTTCACCAAGAAAACCTATTGCCTGAAAAGTAAGTGGAGTGCCTGGTGGCAGTCCAACGATAGTCTGACTATTAAAAAAATAAGTATTTAACCCATAAGCATCCCGGCCTGATACAAAACTTCTTGAAACTGTGTAAAACTTATCCAGGATAGCCGCATATTTATTATCCAACACGGTATTGGTAAGCATCGACCTTAATATGGCGCCTTTGTAATCTGCCCTGGTTGTTTCGTCCATGGTTGGGATTTTTGAAATTTGTGCAATTACCACAGTATTAAATCCTTTATAAGCATAGCTTCCGAAAGCGTTCGTATTCATGTTCTCAACCAAAAGAATACTTGGAACATGGATATTACCCTTTATTACAGGCATAATTTCATTTCTCAAAAACGTTAGGGCATTTGGTACGTCTGCCGGATCACAATAAGTAAAGGACTGCACCTCAGGAGGCGGACCACTCTGTATCCCACCCAGCGAATAGCTTAATGATAAAACTTCATAATGGGTATAGGTTTTGCCGAAAACATCTACACGCTGTTGTGATCCAATGGTATCATTCACAAATACCGGGATACCGTTTTCTTTATAGAACAGAAAATTGGCATGAATCGTCGGATCATTGGGATTATCTTCCATCGCCAACCAATTTTTATCATAATCAGGAAACTTAGTGAATGATTCTTTTCTGCAGGATACCAACGCAAGCGTGCAGCAGACTGCGATCATAAATAAAGTATTTTTCATGTTGATCAGGTTAAGGTTGAATATTGCGCACATTGCGGATAGGATTAGTTAATGCTCCTCTGTTAAATTCTATGGCATAATTAGGAATAGGAACCTGCCAGCTAGCCGCATCCTGGGCAAAAGATTTTAAAATATAATATCCTGCACGGGTGTAGGTGTTGGTTTGCGCGTCGTAATTATAGGTTGGATGTTTGATCTCGAAATCTGGTCCCAGCGGATATTTGGAATTAACCGCGTACCGCCTCAGGTCGAACCAACGATGGCCTTCGAAGCAAAATTCGCGTCTGCGTTCATCGCGAATAAAATTCACCAATGCCTGGTTAGATGTTGGTCGCTGGCTACTTCCGTTATTAAAGCGCATCGCTTGTAGTTTTTGAACTTCACTCCAGGCTTCACCATCAGCACCAAGCATGGCTTGCGCTTCTGCACGGTTAAGCAGCATTTCTGGCAAACGGAAAGAAAAAATGCAAGATACTTGCTCAGGATCATTATAGGTAGACCAGGTACGCCATTTTGCCGGAAGGTATGCGTTACTTTTTGCAGACAGCATAAAGCAGGCATTTAAGCGTAAATCATTATTGTTATAATGCTGTATTAAATTATCAGAAGCCTTAAAGCTCGATGCAAGACGATTCACAGGTGCGTAAGATGCTAAAGAATCATTTGGAAAAACCACAGGAATAGCGTTTGTTCCCATAGTAAATATGGTTTCAGTAGAGCTGCGGTAAGTAAAGTTACTCGTTGCTACATAAGACTTTAAATCAGTGATGCTGTAACCCATATTTTCATAACCATTAGTTACCTGCAATACTTTATCATATTGTTCGGTAAATAAATATACCCGGCTCTGTAAACATTTGACTGCAGCAATACCCACTCTGATTTTAGTCGTAGGGTTGTAGCCTTGAAGTAAATCTGCAGCTTGATTAAGATCTGCTATAATCTGTTTATACACGGTCTCATTATTTGTTCTTTTGAAATAGTTATCTTCTACTTTTTCAGAAATTTTTAATGGCACACCTTCATCGGTAGCGGCGGTTGCCTTACGATAAGGAAAGCCGTAGATGTTTTGGAGTAAAAAGTAGTAGTAAGCACGCAGAAAATAAGCTTCGCCCTGTAAATGCTGCAGGTTTGCATCGGCTGGATTTTTTGCGGCAATTTCTGAAGCTTGATAAATTAACGCATTAACAGCGCCAATGCGTTTATAAACCTTTTTCCACATCACATCATTCCAGGCCAAGCCTAAAATGTTCACTGCCGGATTAGCGCCCCAATTGTGAAAACCAGAAAGCATGTTTAGCGGAGTGGGTTGATCTCTGTCTGCAGCCCCAAGTACCAATGCTTCAGTATCATCATCCATTAGATGAAGCCATGGGGCAGAGAAGTCATTATCTGAGGTGATCCCGCCCATGGTTGCCGCATTGTATATAGATATATTATATACATTATTCATGAAAGCCTCACCAATCATGACCTTGTTCAGATCATTTGTGTTTTCCAGGTATTTTTGATCTGTAGAATATTCTTCCAAAAACTTGCTGCAGGAGCTCAGAAGCAACAGGCAAGTTAAAAGGGTTAAAAGATATTTCATAGCTTGTTTTTGTTTAAAATGAAACATTAAGACTTGCTGAATAGGTTGGTCTTACCGATAAATTGATGTTTGGTGTAGAACCCGACTGAGTTGGATCTTGTCCCTTCAACATTTTATTGCTGAGGGTGAATAAATTTGTTCCGGTAAGGCTGACATAGGCCGAACTCAATTTTAATTTACGTAGTAGAGATTCTGAAAAATTGTATCGGAAAGATGCTGATTGTAATTTTAAGTAATTACCACTCACCAGTCTGATATCAGAATTATCGTACATTTCATAAGCACTTCCACCCAGCTCAAGGCTACTTACCGGATAGTTTTGCCACCATGCATTAATTGCATTTTCAGATACCTGCAATCCAGGAATATTGGTGTAAGCTTCATCACCGGGTTTGCGCCAACGTTCTACAAATTCTTTACGCAGGTTTTGCTGTGGATAAGCGCTGGTACTGGCGTAACCTGAGGCTATTTTCATTAATCTGATCTTGTTACCTAATGAATAGGTAACATTAAATGATAATCCGAAATTCCTGTATCCGAAGTAATTTGATAAGCCGCCCTGAATAAAGGGTTCGCGACGACCGGATTCATTCATGATCTCGAGGTAAACGTCTTGCCTGTCCATATCTAAATATCTGTTCTGATATTCTGCCGAATTTTGTTCTTCTAAGCCGTAGAAAATAGGTGAACCATCAACAGGGCTTAAACCTTTAAATTTGTAAGAGTAAAAGGTATTGATGGGTTTACCAGCAAGCTGAATGTTACCGGTGAGGTAATTGGAGTAATTAATATTGTCAATGAGTACGTTATTTCTGTTGTTGATGGCCTGGTTAATAATTTTATTCAACACCTGACCCAATTGCGGATCAAAACGCCAAACGAAACCCCTTCTCGACTTATCCATGCCAACATTATTGATTGCTGTAACGCTTAAAGCCACTTCTACTCCCTTGTTTTCGATTGTTCCACTATTGATGGTGTAAGTTTGAACACCATTAATTTCTGATACTGTTTTATTCAGGAATGCATCCTGAGTCCTTTTATAGAAATACCCAACTGAACCGGTAACCTTGTTTCCAAATAAAGCAAAGTCTAAGGCGACATTATATGATGAAGTACGCTCCCATCTTAAATCTGGATTTGGGTAGTTAGAAATAGTCGCATATGTAGCGTCATAATAAGGATCGGTAGATGGGTTTTGCCTGATGATCATGTATGGCGATTGCCCGGAAAGCATATTTCCCTGCCAGCCCCAAGATGCTTTTAAAGCCAGATCGCTCACCCATGAAGTATTTTTAACTACATCATCCTTCATATTCCATCTACCGGAGAAGGCGTAAATAGGTAACAACCTATTGTTTGAACGCGTTCCAAATAAGTTAGATTGTTCACCCCGGATATGAAAATTGAAAATATATTTATCACGGTAAGAATAACCCGTTGTAGCATACCAGGCAAACTCGTTGGTAAGCTGACGATTGAAAGATCCTAAAGCCAGCTTGTTAGACATCCATTGGTTGTAATAACCTGTATAAGTAGTTGGTACAATATCAAAGTAACCGCCCATTTCAGGGAAATACCCTCTTCTGGTGATATCAAAGCCATTGTATTCATTTGATTTTATCTCTGTTCCGCCCGAAACGGTAAGGGAATGTCTATTTTCTGCGCCAAATGTGGTGGCGTAGTTGGCTTGTAAACGGCCGGTATAATTATTATTACGAACTTCTTTCTTTGTCCATTCACCTCCCACCGGGGCTAAATCAGACCTAAGGCTATAGTCTTGCCTAAGTTTGGCAATGTAATAGGAGTCTTTTGTATAGTAAATTTGCTGATCGTTATTACTGATGCCATATGCAAAAGTACCTTCAACATTAAATTTTGGTGTAATTTTTAATCTTAATAATGCCTTTAAGTTACTTGCAAGCAAATCAGTACGGTCAGCACTGTATTCTCTATCCTTTAGGATATTGTAATTGAAAAGCTGGGTGGCTGGAGTGGTAACCGGGTAATAAAAATAGCTGCCATCCGGATTGTAAGCAGGTAAAGTTCTGCTGGTGTTATAAGCGTAATTCATGATTCCCAGATCAGCAGGTGAATAATTTCTGGATGAATAGTTCCCTGTAAAGCTCACTTGTGCGAGAAACTGGTCGTAATCAGCGGTTACATTTACAACTGATGAATACCGTTTATTATATTCTCCTTTTATGGTTCCATTTTCATTCAAATAACCCAGGGATGAGTAAAACTTGATACGGTTAGACCCCCCGGATAAAGTTAAGGTATGGCTTTGCGAGTAGGAGTCTTGTGTAATCAATCCCAACCAATTTGTATTCACATTAGCATAATAATCACTCTGGCGCTTAAATTCATCATAGTTGATGGTTCCTTTATAATATTGTTGAAGGGCATCTTCATAACCCGAAAACTGTGTTACATTGTTATATTGTATCCTTCTTTCTACCATTTCCTTCGAAACATCCATCCTTTCTTCTGAATTCATCATGTTCATGTTTCTATCTGAATAACGAGGACGTCTGTTAAAAGTAAAGTTGGTTGAGTAAGATATAGTTGGTTTACCGGGCTTACCTTTTTTTGTTGTAATTACAATTACGCCGTTACCTGCTTTAGCACCGTACAAAGCTGTCGCAGAAGCATCCTTAAGTACATCAATCTGCTCAATATCTTCAGGGTTTAATCCTGCAATTGCATTTCCAAGTAAATTCACAAAATCCAGGTCGTTTATTGATTGCGGGTCTACATTTACCGGGTCTTGTAATACAATTCCGTCCAAGACCCAAAGTGGTTCACGGTTACCTAAGATGGTCGATGTTCCACGGATTCTGAGTTTGGGTGCAGCACCAACTTGTCCAGAATTTTGCATAAAAACCAATCCTGGTATCCTTCCTTCCAAGGCTTTATCAATGGTATTAATACCAGGTGTAACAATATCTTCAGCTTTAACAGTATAGACAGAACTGGTTAACTGTCGGCTATCAATTTGCTGATAACCTGTGTTTACCACCACGCTTTCCAGATCAGATACTGATATTTTAAGTGAAACAACACGTGCCCTTTGTGCGGGGATTTCCAGATGATAATAACCTAAATGATTAATTTCAAGCAAGCTACCTGAGTATTGAGCAGGAATTACAAAATGACCGCCTTTATCTGTCTGCGTAGAGAATTTTGTACCCTTAACCCTCACGGTAACGCCCTCCATCGGCTTACCGGATTCATTGGTTACATTTCCATTTACCGGGCTGTTCAAACCATTATTATTAGCTCCATTAGCCACGTTTGCTTTCTTTTCCGTAATAATGATGATCCGGTCTTTGATTTCATAATCAAGATCCTGACCCGCAAATAATTTTTTTAATGCGCTGTTCAGGGGCTCTTTAACAAGTTTTAATGTAACTGGATTTGCTTTTTTAAGGATAAGGTCATTATAGGTAAAATCATACTTGGTTTGCTTTCTTATTTCTGTTGTTGCCCTGACAATCGATGCATTTTTAAGATCAAAGGTTACGGTTTGTGCATGCGATTTATTTGAAAATGAAAGTGCCAATACAAAAAGTAAAAGGATGATCCACCGAAAAGAGAACTGAGAATCGGTATTAGTGGCTCCGCCATTAATTTTATGACCGGACATACGCCCGCTATACTCCTTAGAAAAAAGGAAATCATTCATATTGTGATTAGTTTGTTGGTTAGTTAGTGGTTGTTGATTGGTTTATAGGTAGGAGGCGACGGCATGGATTAGTTTTGTCCTTAGCATGTTTTTGCCTTACTAGTAAATTATTTAGTCAATTTCATCCTCCTTCCTTCGATACTGAATTTTAAATTGGTAATTTTTTCAATCGCCGACAGTACTGCTGATAATGGTCTGTCGCGTTGAATGGAGGCATGAATTTGAATATCTTCAGGTATACCGCTGTAATCTATATCCAGGTTGTACCAGCGCTCGATCTGGCGAAGTACCTCGGTAATTGGAGTAGCTTTAAATATAAATTCCCCATCTTTCCAGGCTGTATAAAAACTAGCATCAACAGGAGTAATCCGGAAAGCATTTTGGTTCAATACCGATTGTTCTCCAGGATTCAAATAAGCTGGTTCTGAAATATCATGGCTGTTGAGTTGTACCCGGCCATGGACAAGCGTGGTAACCGTTACCTCTTCATTTTGATAGGCATTAACGTTAAAGGCTGTTCCCAAAACTTTTATTTCCTGCGACTGGGTTTTTACGATGAACGGTTTTTGAGCATTATGGGCAACCTCGAAGTAAGCCTCACCCATCACCATCACTCTTCTTTCTTTTCCTGTAAATGCGCTGGGATAAGATATCGATGAAGCCGCGTTCAGCCATACTTTGGTACCATCTGCTAACGTAATTCTGTATTGCCCTCCTTTCGGAGTAGATAAAGTAAAATTCTGAATCTGATCTTCTTTTTCAAGCAATGCCCCATCTTTGTAGCGGATTGTTTTTTCATCATTGATAATCTCCTGCTTACTGCCATCTAACTGATAGATTTTCCCATTTGCAGCCTGTAAGGTTGCCCGGTGCGTACCAGGAAGTATGTCATGTGCAATATCTTTTCGAAGAGTATCTTTAAGATAAATGGATCTGTAAATAAAAAATGTAGAGCATAAAAAAATCAAGATGGCTGCTGCTGCGGCTAGATATTGTAAAGAAGAGAACAATTTCCGCTGCTTGGGCTGAACCTCTTCTATTTCCTGAGCGATTGCATTCCAGGCTAAATCTCCAATAGCTTTAGATTTTGGATGAAAAGCGTGAGATGCTGAATCAAAGTATACGTTAACTACAGCATCAAACTGTAATTCATCTTCATTATTTTGAAGATGTTCGTTAAGCTCCGCCAATTCATCCTGTGTGATGACATTGTTTAAGTACTGATCAAATAAAAACTTAATTCTGCTTGGTTTGCTCATGTTAAACTAGGGGAAAAAGCATCCCTTTTAAATAGAATACACATGAAAAAGAAAAAATAGCACCTCTTGGTTAATTATTTTTTTAATATGGTGGGTAGCAGGAGAATAAATAGCTCAAATGACCTTGATTTCAGTACTGCTTTTAAATGTTTGTTGGCTTTTTGGATATGATGATTAATAGCAGAAAGGCTGATATTCAACTTTTCACTGATTTCCTGATAACTGAGCCCTTCCAGTTTATGTAAGGTGTAAACTTCCCGCTGCCTTTCGGTGAGCTGATCCATAGCCTGATCCAGAATAGCCTTGGCTTGCTCTGCATCTTCATCTTCTTCCATAGGATGATAAACTCCTTCCTTGCCCACCTCATCGCGCATGAGCTGATCGTAAACGTTTTTCCGGACCACATTTTTAGAAAGGTTTGTAGCAATCTTATGCAGGAATGCACCAAAACTCAGTTCCGTATCGATCATTTCGCGGTTGATCCAGATTTTTAGGAATACATCCTGTAAGATATCCTGGGCTAACTCTTCAGATTTTAACAGATAAATCAATTTACTGGCAAGTTTGCCCGAATACACCTCATACAATTGTTTAAAGGCGATCTTATCTCCACGCTTTAATTCAATTAATAATGCCTTTTCGTCAATAATGGGTATAGACTTCACTTAACCATTCTCGTTTAGTTATACTAATTTATATAAAAACTGGTTTGTAACAACATTTTTTTGAATATATCGCTTATTTAGCCTATAAAATTGATGATAAATCGTTAAATTTTTGATTTTATTGAGTCTTCTTTGATAACCAAATTTGAAAGCCTGGTTAAAGCAAGAAGTGTTACTAAAATTCTAGTTCATAAGCTTGTAATTAGCTGAATTGTAAGGGTGTATTTGCAGCATTTCGGCCATATTATAAAATTTTCTGTTAGTTCTGGTTATTCCGGATGGTTAAAAATATCTGAAAGAGAGGGGGACTTCATTCTTCTAAAGTAATTTAATCAGAAAAGCCTGAATAGAAAGAGGGTTAACCTATATGCGGTAAATTTTCATTCCATATCATCATAGTATGACCTTCCAGCTTTTACCCTTATCGAATAAGTAGAGTTTATCAACGGATATAACCTCAAAGTTCCCGAATATCGATATAGGTTTCTCCGCTAAGCGTGCGATTGATATATTTAGGCTTTAATTCTAGGAGAAATAATTAATTATCAATTAAGCAACATGAATCTTTTTTTTCAGTTCCGCTTTATTCCTTTTTTTATGCTTTTCATGCTCTGGCTGGTTTCGTGCAAGCAAAGGCCCGCGGCAACTGGAACTGGTCAATCGGTATCCGTTCAAGCGCAATCTGCAGCTGATATGATTTCGTTTATCATTTCTTTAGATACCCTTGCGGGATCTAACAAGCTAAAGCTGGCCATCAATCGACAGGATAGTATACTGTCTTTAACAACGGAAAAGGAAAAAAATCCTTTCTACCATTATTTTAGGGCAAGAAAATTTTCGTTTGCAAAGAAAAAGGATAGCGCGCTGGCAGCTTATCAGCAAATGAAGGGGTTCCACAAAAATGATGATATTGAAATGTTAAAGGAAAATGCAATTATTTTGAATACCATAGCCAGCGGATCAATTGTAGAAGCCCGGCTCATGAACCGCATATTATCTGGTTTAAAAACCGTTGAAATGCAGAAGAGCGGTTTAACCTACCGATATTATGACTTAATTGCACAGGCTTATTATCAGAACCATAACGAACAAAAATCATTGGAATACGCTGCCAGGTATTTTGCGGCTCATCCTTTTAAAAATCATCCCGTTATTAAACAAAGGTATTTTGATATCTCTTTTCTACTGGCTTCCAGAATGGGTGATCTGAACAAAATGTTGTACTATAATAACCAGGCGCGCATACTGGCTGTTAATATCAAAGATAGTCTTGCGCTGGCCCGCACCTATGATAATGAGGCACAGATTTACAGTAAACAGATGAAGCCGGCTAAGGCGCTGGAGTTAAGTCGCATATACTTTCATTTTTTGAAAAAGACAAATAACCTCAATGATATTGCATACAATAATCTTGCTACTTCTTTTATACGAAATGCCCAGCCAGATTCTGCTATTTTTTATTACCGCGCCGGGATGGAAATGGAAAAAAAAGATCCATCCGGCAAGCGTAAAACCTCTCCCTACATGGGCCTGATCGATGCTTATAAGTTAAAAGGCGATTATAAATCGGCACTGGCAGCTGCCGACTCTCTTTATAAAACTGAAACCAGGAACAATAAAGCGATAGAGGCCGCAAGAATAGCCGAATTGCATGAAAAATATGAGGTAGAAAAAAAAGACCGGAGTATAAACGAACTCAACAGCCGTAATCAACTAAACGAAAAACTGATTAATCAACAGCGCTGGTTAATGTTTATGGTATTGGTTATATCAATGGCCGCTGTGTCGCTGTTCATCATCGTTTATCGCCAGCTTCGGTTAAAGGATAAGAACAAACTTCTTGCAGCCGATAACCAGCGTTTAGTTATGGAACAGAAGTTACTGCAGGTACAGCTTAATCCACACTTTATATTTAATGCCATTTCCAATCTGCAAGGCCTGATTTCATCTGGAAATACATCTGAATCTGTAAGGTATTTAAAATCTTTTTCAGGTTTACTAAGGGCAATTCTTGAACAAAACAGGAAGGATTTTATTGCCATTGAGGAGGAAATATCTTCGCTAAATAATTATCTGTTATTACAGCAGATGCGTTATTCCGATACTTTTACCTATATGATTTCGGTTTCGAAAGAGGTTGATGCACAGGCCACACTTATTCCTCCTATGCTTATCCAGCCTTTTGTCGAGAATTCGATTGAACATGGATTTAGGAACATCCCTTATAAAGGACTACTTAAGATTTCTTTTCATCAGCAAAACAATCAGCTTGAAATAACGATAGATGACAATGGCTGTGGCTTAAATAATAAGGCAACTGGCAATCAGCAAAAACAATCTTTGGCGCAAACCATTCTGAACGAGCGGTTTGAGGCATTGTTTTGCCGTTTTAGTCAAAATGCCAGTTTTACGCTTGCCGACAAAAAAGATAAGGGTGAGCGCGGTGTGCTGGTCAAGATCAATATCCCGATTATTAACGATTAATTTACATCTAACATGAAAATTTACATACTGGAAGACGAACCGCGTATACTGCAGCATATTCTACAGATTGTAACCCGGATTGATTATGTACAGGTGGTGGGTACTGCTGCCGAAATCGCTATTGCAGCCTTAGAAATACCGGCTTTAAAGCCCGAAATTATTCTTGCCGATATCAGGCTAAAGGATGGAGATAGTTTTCAGCTTTTTGAGCAGATTGGAACAGCCGATTTCCAGGTCATTTTTTTAACCGCTTATGATCAATACGCAATACAGGCACTTAATCTTGGCGCTTTTGGTTACCTGCTTAAGCCAGTTGATGATGAATCGCTAACTTCTGCCATAAATAAATGCTTTCACCACCATAAACAGGATTTATTTGACGAGCAACAACTGAGCATCGCTAAAGAGTACTATCTGTCTCAGGGCTTATCTGCCAATAAGCGCATTGCACTTAAAACACTCGAATACATTGAGGTAGTTGCTATAGAAAATATTATGTTCTGCAAGGGCGATAAAGGGTATACTACTTTTGTGATCAAAGGATCAAACGAAATACTGGTATCAAAAGGATTAAAAGATTATGAGGGACTGCTATCTCCCTTCGGTTTTCTAAGATGTCATCAATCCTACCTCGTTAATTTTGCTCATGTTAAAAAATATTTCAGAGAGGGTTATCTTCAAATGGAGAACGGGGAGAAAATCCAGGTTTCCAGTAGAAAAAAAGAAGAGGTATTAAGGTACCTGGAGAATATTGCTTAGGCTCTCCTGCGCAGAATGACAAAATTTACAGGCAAAATGCAAAGCAAATGTTACCAGCTTAGTTAGTTAAACTCTTTTCTACAAGAAATTTAAATATCAGGCCTGCTAGCTGATATGAATAATGTGTTGTAATACTTATTTAGTCCATAATTGCTTTTGATTCAGATTTGTTTTTTCTATAATTACAAAATGAAATTCAAACTATTAATACTCTCTGTTCTTGTTTCTTCGTCTATCCAGGCACAAACAAATTTAAATCCGGGTTGGGAATATTTTTTCAAAAACAACCGTACAGCAGCCCGTGATTTTTTTACCAAAGCAGCATTAAAACCTGCATCTTCAGACGAAGCAAATGTTGCACTTTCTATGATGACGGAAATGGACCGTTCAGATAAAGAGGGTTTTAACTATTTAAATAAATTAGCCAATACCTCTAAAAACCCACAGCCATACCTGGTTGCACTCTGGAGCGATTTGCCCAATAGGGCTTCAAAAATAAAGACTGCTGATCAGCTGGAATTTTATAAAAAACTTGCGGCAAGAAAAGACGTTGACGGAACCCTAAACGCATTAGCCTATTCTTCGTTAGGTGCTCATTACGAAGAGAAAAAACAATATGCCGAGGCAGATCAGTATTTTAGTAAGATCGGTGAAATCGAAAATTGGTTAATTACAGGTGAATATGAAAATATTTCTACCAGTGGCTTTGATAAACAGTATGATGATATTTTGGCCCATCCTGAACTCGATTATGTTTTTTTTGGTAAGAAGAACCGAAAATTTAGCTGGAGAACGGTGCCGTATGTAAGGCATGATAAATGGTTCGATTTTACCTATTACAATACTTACGAAAATGCATTGCAATTTGCTCAGACCTTTGTTAATGCACCTGCAAATACGGTAGCACAGTTAAGGATCGGCGTGTCTGGTTCGGTAAAGGTTTGGGTAAACGACCAGTTGGTCATCAGCGAATCCGAAGAAAGAAACAACGACCTTGATGCCTATATCGTACCGGTTAAATTAAATCAGGGCTACAACCGCATTCTGGTACAAATAGGCGAAAGCTACGCAGGCAGATCGAACTTTATGCTTCGGTTAACAGACGCTAATGGAACACCACTGAATAACCTTTCTGCTACAAATACGCCACAAACCTATTTAAAAGAAACAAGCCCTGCTGCAGCTCAGCTCAGGCCTGTTGGATTTAAATATTTTGAAGATGGTTTGAAAGCAAAACCTCAAAATTATTTAAATCAGTTAATGATGGCTAAACTGTACCTGCGTTTAGGGAATGTGTTTGATGCGAGATTGATTTTGGAAAAGCTTAAAAAGCGTTTTCCTGAAAGCACCTATCTTAACCTGATGATGATAGAACTGTTTGAAAAAGCAGATAACAGAACTGGGATAGAAACCCTGAAAGAAGAAATCAAAACACACGACCCCGAATGTTCGCTTGCACTTGAACTGATGTATACAGGGCATTTTCAACAAAATGATTATGTGCGGGCAAAAGAAATTATTGCCAAACTCGAAAAAATCTATGGCGAGGATGAGGGAGTTTTAATTAAAAAATTAAATATACTTGGGCAAGAGAAAAAACAACCGGAAATTATCGCCCTGGTTGAAAAAATTTATCCTCAGCATTTAAGTTCTGCAGATATCGTAAATTTAAAATACCTGATTGAAGTGCAGATTAGAAAGAACCCAAAGGCTATTGATATTCTTCAAAAATACATTAACGAAAATAACGATTACAAAGCGGCTAAATATGTAGCCAATCTATATCTGGATAAAGGTGAAACTGATGCGGGAATTGATATCTACAAAAAAGATCTGAAAGATGATCCGATCGGTTTTGCGGTTTACACCGACCTTGCCGGCATTTATTATAAATTGCAACAATATGATGAGGCAGAGAAATTATATTTGAAGGTACTCGAAATCGATCCCAACAATGCATTTGTATATTCTCAGTTAGGTTTGCTTTATAATGCAAATAAACAGAAAGAGAAAAGTATTAAGGCTTACGAGAAGAGTTTGCAGATCGATCCGAACAATTACACTGTCATACAGTTGTTAAGAACACTTCAGGATAAAAAAGCAGTTTTCGATTATTTCGAAAAGCCCGACGTGAAGGTAATGGTTAGCCAGGCGCCATCTAAAACCGAATACCCTGACGGGCAGGTTGTGGTTTTAAATAATGAAGTGCAGAAAGTTGTTTATGAAAACGGAGGATCAGAAGAGAAACACTTTTTTACGGCGAAAATACTCACCCAAAAAGGACTTGAAAGCTTTAAAGAATACGCAGTTCCTTACTATAACGATCAGAATTATGCTATCGAAATTGCTGAGGTAATAAAAGCCAATGGAACCAAAGTTCCGGCCGAAACCGATAACAATGAATTGGTATTTACAAACCTCGAAGTTGGCGATGTAATCAATATCCGCTATAAGATCGAAAATTTCAATGTAGGAGCCATGTCCAGCCACTTCTGGGACGCTTTCTATTTTAGTGACGGACTTGATAATCTTAAAATTAAATATTCGTTGCTAATCCATCGCGATAAAGCATTTAAATATGTGTTTTCACAACAGGATATTACTCCTGTTAAAACAACAAAAGATGAGTTTGATCTGTATGTGTGGGAGAAGAATAAACAGGAAGCATTAAGGTATGAGGATAAAATGCCTCCAATGGATGATGTAACCAATATGCTGTATTTATCATCCATTCCGGATTGGAAATTTATTGCAGATTGGTACGATAATATTGCTTCGGCCAAAGCAAGGAGTAGTTATGAAATTAAAACTGTAGTGAACGATTTGTTTGCGGGCAAAAGTAATTTAGATGATTTAACCAAAATCAAAATGATTTATAATTACATCATTACCAACATCGCATACAGCTCCGTATCGTTCAGGCAAAGTGGTATTATTCCTCAAAATCCATCAACAGTTATCAATACCCGAATTGGCGATTGCAAAGATGTATCTACACTTTTTGTCAGCATGTGTAAAGAGGCAGGTATTTCGGCTACACTGGCTTTAGCAAATACTAGAGACCGGGGACAGCATACGCTATTATTGCCAAGTATCGAATTTAATCATTGCATTGCCAAAGCTGCTATAGGCGGAAAAGATTACTGGGTAGAGCTTACTTCCGGAACTTTGCCTTTTAACACCTTCAGTAATACTTTTCTCGGATCTAATATCCTTGAAATTAACAAAACGAGCACAGCACTGACCCAATTTAATCCTGGTATAAGAGGAAGAAATGTTATGGGTTACAAAACCGAGGTGAAGTTAGAAAATGCCGATATGATGGTTAAGGAAACGAATTGGAATACCGGATCAATGTCTAGCTACATGAGAAGTGTTTTTAACGATTTGAGCAATACCGATCAAATTAAAAAGATGAAGGAAGATTTAACGGGTACTTATCCTGAAAATGAAGTTTATAGCTTAAATTTTACCAATCTTAATGCCGCAAAATCAACATCTGATACCGTAGGAACAGCCTGTTCTTATAAATTGGTGAATGTGAGCAAAAGTGTGGCCGGCATGTCCATATTCTCTATTCCATGGTCGAACAAATCTTATGCTACCGCTCTACAGGTGGTTTCACCTAGAAAGTTTGGTATAGATCTTACCCAATTATTCGGAATTGACGAGTCTAACCAGGAATTATCTTTAGAGCTTCCCAATGGCAAGGCAATGGTTCAGCCTTTTAAATCAGTAAAGTTGAGCAATGACTTTATTGATTTTAAGCTTGAGAGCGAGCAACAGGGAAATAAACTGTTATTAAAGCGAAGTTTTGTGTTAAAGAAAGATTATGTTCCTTTAGATAAAATCGATCAGTTTAAGGCCTTCTATAAAGAAATGGCCGAAGCAGATGATCAACAGTTGGCGATGAAATAGCGTTGAAGCCCATATCGTAATGGATTTTCCTTTTATGTATGTTTATTATGGTTTGACATCCATAATGTAATCTAAATTTTAACGATATGGGCCTCTTTACAGGAGTGTTTTCGAATATCGGATGACGCATCGCTTTTTTCGCCGCACCTGCCTTCCAAGTTCCTTCAAAGCAATGTTAAAACATATTGCCGTTATCCTCATTATTAAGATTGGGTAAAAAATCTACCATATACCCGTCGCCGTATAATCAGCCTCTATACTAATCAAAGTGTAAATCTTTTTTGCTTTGATTAATTGTAAACTGAAAATAACTTCCTAAAGCGTGGTAAGCATTAACCTGATGTAAACCATGAAATGTATGTATATTTAATAATACTATTATGAATATTAAATAGTTTTATATGTGTATTTTAAAAATATATAAAATATGTATTCTTTATTTTAATAAAAAGTATGTATATATGTATAAATAAAATTCATCTTATCACCCTCAAACCGCTCGTCAAAATGAAAATCACTTTTCCATCAGTTAGTCCGATTATGATATCCTAATGGTATATCTTTAAATATCAGATAATAATTTGTTATCAAAATAACTGCCGTTCCTCGCGTCTAAGGTGCTAAAATGTCTGATTAGACTTGTATTTTAATACAAATTGAGAATATTTTAATTCGTATTTCTTTATTGTTTAATAAACCTTTAACCAAATAATCATGAGAAATTTATTGTCAATTATCATTCCTGTGCTTGAAGGGATGGAAGAATCTCCATTGAAGCACCAACTTTTAACCTATTTTCCGCAACAGGCTGAACATTTCAAAACAATTGAAGACAGTTTTGTGAAACTAACGGCAGTTCTGCATGACAGGGACCATCTTAAACCCTTTTTTCATAGCTGGAGCCAAACCAACAACAGTGCAGTTACTGTTGCGGGATTAAGTAACCGCATGACCATGCTGATCCATAAAAATATACCTGTGGCAGATGAAGCTCAGCTTTTCAGATCGGTAGCCAGCCTAAACAGAATTGTTGATGAAGATCTGGCAGTTGTTGGCAAAGTGTTGCACTCTGATCTGTTTTATACGATGGCGACAAATACCTGTGGCGACGATGGATGGTTGTTAAGGCAATATCTCGATCCTAGCGCACGTGCTTTTAAATATTGGAAAGACCAAAACTCGTTGCGCAACAAAGATTTAATGATCGGCTTGTTAACTACGCTGGTTCATGAAATTTATACCCATGGTGAGGTGGAGTTTATTTTACCAAAGTTTACGAGTTGGCTGGAAGATGATTTTGGTTTTGATAAGGATACATTGAAACATACCTTGGCCTGGATAACTGTACACTGCGGGCCAACAGAAAAAAACCATTTCTTTTATGCTGTTAATGCCATCAATTATTACGTTAAGGCGATGGGTATAAATTTGGCTGATTATGATTTACGTGAGATTGTTGCTGATTATTTGAGTAAAAAGGCAGCCGTAATGGAAACCATTAGCGCCAGTTTGGATCCTGTACTTTCTGAAGAAGAAATTGTATAAATGATGACGGCTGAGCTTGTAGAAAACCACATGATCTGTAGCAGGGAAATGCTGAACGAATTATTGGTGAAACACCTGGGCGAAATACCCTGCAATGGTGCTGATTCATTTTCGCCAGTGCCTGTTGCTGTAAGCCGTAGCGAAATTTCACGGATGGAAAAACTATGCCAGGTGCTAAACAAGGCACTGACCAATATTGTAAACGCTTATTTCGACGATGAAAGGATACGTGCCATTTACAATTTTGATGCTTGTTTGAACAATATTTTGAGCATTGCAAGCGTACAACCTTACGAAGTTGGCCTGTACCGTCCTGATTTTTTACAGGCAGAAGATGGCAGCACCAGAATCTGCGAAATAGGGGCCAGGTATCCGATTAATGGTTGGATGCTGAGTTATTACCTGAACATGATTGCTGAGGATAGCAGCTTGCCCCTATTAGAGGCTGTTCCTCATCAGCGCGATTTTATCCGTACCGTTTTTAAACGCTTCAATAATCATGAGCCTATTGTGCTGGTACATGAGAAAGAAAAAGGAACCGAAGTGTTTTACCTGTTGAATGAGTTTAGCAAACAGGGCTTAAATTATATTTCTGCAAATCCAGCCCAGTTAAAATGCGAAAACGGCTTTATTATGCTAGATGGTAAACCCGTTGATCAGTTTATATTGGAAATGGACCGCGAAGAACTGCGTAAGTTTGATCCTGAAGTATTGAAACTGATCATCAGTAAAGGCAACTACTTTAACGATGTACGTACATTGATATTGGTTCATGATAAACGCATCCTTGCTGTGCTGTATAACGAAGAGATCATGAGCAATTATCTTTCTGAAGAAGAATATCTTTTCTTACAGTCGTTTTTAATTCCCACATATACCCTACATACACCAGATAAAAGGAATGAAGTAAGCAACTCGTCCTTAAATTGGGTATTAAAACGCAATAGTGGTGGCCGTGGTATTGATATGTATGTAAAAAGTGATTGCGAAGCCGGTTTTTGGCTGGATACGATTGATACACAATGGACAGAATACATGGTACAGCAGTATGTACCCCAGCGTTTGTTTAAATATGGCAACGATACCGGAAAGAGCCTGATCAATCTGGTAGGGATGTTATTGTGTTGCAATGACCGGTCATTTGGTCATGGCCTGTTCCGTGGTTCAGCAGAAAGTGTGGTTAATGTCCATCAGGGTAGGGGAGTCATTTTTCCTGCAATGGTATCAACATCATAGGTATGACGCATGCTGTTATCATCCCGCTATTCAATAAAGCAGCTTACATCGTGCAAACATTAAATTCGCTCATCCGGCAAAGTAAACAACCGGATGAGTTGATCATTGTTGACGATTTAAGTACAGATAATAGTCTTTCTGTCGTCTACGGTTTTTTGCGCGATCATATTTCGGCTTTTGGCAATTGCAGGATACAGGTTATTGAGCTCCCCGAAAATAAGGGACCTGGCAATGCACGCAATATCGGTTTTGCTGCTGCCAGTTGCGAGTTAATCAGTTTTTTGGACGCCGACGATGAATACCATCCAAATTTACTGGAAGTTGCCGCTCATGCATTTGAAAAGCATCAGCTGGATTTTATGGTGCTTAATATCGTTTTCATGCCGGGTAAGGAAATATATCCTGATCTGGAACCTTTAAAAAAGTACCTTGAACCGCTTGATACGGATTTGTATCTGATTAGCCATCCTTTAAGGGCAGTTAGCAATCCGCATTTTATTATGGGGGTTGGCAGTAATGTAATTACACGAAGTAAATGGATTGCCGCTAACCGATATGAGCCCGATGCGCAGTTAAATGAAGGTATTGATTTTTGGTATCGGGTACTTAAAGGCGTATTGAACGAGGTGCCAGGGAAGATAGCCTTGCAAACCGGAGCTTATCTTTATGTTAATGAGGTGCCTGGAAGCCTTTCTCGGAAAACATACAGTCATTTCAAGCAGATCGAATTGCCACTGGTGATTGGAAGGTACATCAGGAGTAAGGATAAACATGACAGGCTGTTGATGGGCATGATCGGTGAGCGCTGGTATAAACATGCGTTACAAAATTTGCCCTCCAATCGCCAAAGAATAAGTTTTTTATGGCATTATCGCAGTTATTTGCCAAAATACATTGGCTATCTGCTTATCAAAAGATAAATAATGATCAATCCAACGCTCAATCAATACTACCAGGTTGTCAAACAATCAGATCTTTTCAGGTCTTATTATCTTAATTATGAAGATTATTTAGATGCGCCGATAATTGGTAAGAAGGAATTGATTAAGCTATTAAATGACCATTTTGATCTGCATAGCCAGGAACAGGGGGTTTATCTGGTGCGCTCTGGTGGATCTACCCAAAAACCGCTGGTTTTTCCAGTCGATATTGCAGAAAATCTCGGACAGCGTGCAGCCCTTGCTTCCACATTACAACAAGCTGAAGTATTTACCCCAAAAACCATTGCGCTCAATATGTTTGGTTATATGGATATGTACCGTACCGCCGCAATTATGGACGATCTGCTGGAAAGGTGCAGTGCGACAACTTTAGTAGCCGGTGGAAACCTACCTTTTGAAGACACTTACCAGATGGCACTAAATTTTAAGCCCGATGTATTATTGGGTACACCTTCAAAATTATTTTGTTTTGCGCAATACCTTAAAAAACACCAGCTTTGTTTATCCGTCACCAATCTCTTATTTGGTGGCGAGTTTTTACCACCGTCATATATCAAACTTTTTGAAGATACTTTTGAAACCCGGCAGGTCTATTCATTATATGGTTCTGCAGAAACGGGGATATGGGCCTGGTGCGATTATAGCCGATCGCCATTATTGTTCAACGTGATTGATGGCCTGATAGTGGAAGCAGATAATCCTGATGCAGATGGCTATGGCTCACTATTGGTCAGCAATCTATTCCGTAAGCGTTTTCCAATCTTTAGGTATGATACCGGCGATATCGGCAAATGGGGGGAAGTTGATGGAAAACTTTATCTTGAGTTAAAGGGTAGATCTTCAAATTCCTTTATGTTTAATGAGTGCAACTATGATCTGGATGATTTTAATGCTGTTTTTGCTGATGTTGAACGGTTTCAGATACAGATTATCCCTCATGAAGGACATACGTCAATAAGGTTTATGCTGATAACCGGTTTAGCCAATACCGACAAAGATGTGTATGTAGAACAAAAACTTCAACAGCTATATGAGGTGTTTGGGTACAAAGTAAAAAATGTAGAGGTTTTAGCTGGTAATGATTTAAATCTGTATACCAATGCTATTACCGGTAAAACACCGTTGGTGATTGATCACCGGGTTTGATATTGGTTTAAATTGTCGCTATGCTGTTGCCAACGTTTTTGAAGAACGTTTATCAGCCACTGGCTTTTTTTTCTTTTTACGTTTGCCAAGCCAGATCATAAAACCGGTTATCGGCAGGCTCGCCGTAAATAAGGCAACCACAAAAGCCAGGATTTTTGTGCCCAAACCATAGATACTTCCAGCATGTACAGGCAAAACATACTTTTTGATTTTTGTCCCCAAGCTTACAGATGCAAAGGGCAGCTGTCTGATGATCTGTCCGGTTTTGCCGTCAAAATAAGCTGCATTGGTGCATCCGGGAGGTAATTCTTCACTTTCCTTTTGAGCCATGATCGCCAGACCGCTTTTAGGTGAAATATTGAAGTTAAGCCTACCTGGATTAGGGTACAACTTATTCATACTGTCCTCGATCTTCTGCAGGATACCTGGATTGGCTTTTTTAGACTTTACCAGGTTTTTGGGCGAAAGTTCCTTCTGCGCTTTACCGTCTGCCAGTTTATAGATCAGGTTTTCTGCCCAATTGTAACTCATTACGAGGCCTGTAAGGGTAATCAGGATCAGGAAAAACGAGAGATAAAAGCCAGTTACCGCATGCAGGTCCCAGTTAAGCCTCTTGTTTTTGGCATTCCATTTAATTTTAAAGCGTTGTTTGATGGCCTTTTTATTGGCCGGCCACCAGATCATGATTCCACTAATAGTAAGAAATAAACAAATGCAGCAGGAAATACCGGTTATGGCCTTTCCTGTTTGATTCAGTAATAAATAACGATGCAGGTTCCTTACTGATCTAAAAAACTGTTTCTGAAAAAGGCCTTTGTACAACACCGCTCCGTTATAGGGATTGAGATAAGCAACTTTCATTTCAGGACCTTTACCAATACGTGCTTCTGCACTTCGTTCAGGTTCCGCCTCCAAAATTAATTTAGATACTTTTTTGTCAGGGTAAATACTATTGGCAATATTGAATATACTGTCTGCACTTAAACGTTGCCGGGTGGGACTTACAAAATGGCGTTCCTTAAAAAATACCAGTTCCAGTTCATCCTCAAAAGTAAGCAGGCAGCCCGACAATGCAACCATCATTAAAACAAGTCCTGTGATTAAACCCAGCCACAAATGCAGCCAGCCCGTAATGCCTTTAAACCGATTATTGGCCATTCTGTTAAAACTTCAGCGCAATGCTGCCAATAAATTGTACCGGAGCCTGTGGCGTTAACCTTACCGACCAGGCTTTTTCACTGGTTAAATTGTTTACCTTAAAGTTAACGCGGTATCTGGGCTGGTCATAAAACAGGGCGGCATCCAACATGGTGTAAGCCGGTATGGTTATCTTGGTACTTTGTGTGTTGGTTTGGTAGGATTTACTTCCGTAATTACCGCCAAAGCCAATACCAAGGCCGCGCAGGCTTCCTTCCGGCAAACGATAACTCACCCAGAGATTAGCCATTTTATCCGGACCGGATAATGCCGGACGCAAATTATTTACCGTTGCATCAGCATTGGTGAATAAGCTGTAATTGTAAGCATAGCCTGCTATAATATTCAGGCCACTGAAAGGGTTTGCGATGATGTCTACCTCGATACCGCGGCTGAGTTGCGCGCCGTCCTGGATAGAATAGTTGATATCCCTTGGGTCCAGACGCAAAACATTTTCTACCTTTATATCATAGTAACTTACCGTTCCTGATAAACGGTTATTAAATAAGTCGCCTTTCAAACCAAATTCCAGCTGATTGGCATGTTCTGGTTTGAATGCGGTACCATCAAGTGACTGGCCGTTTCGATTAAAAAATCCACCCATATAATTACCAAATAACGACAGGTGATCTTTGCTAATTTCATAAACTAACCCTAGCTTTTGTGAAACAGCTGTTTGTTTATAAGGACCTGCAGACGTGCCGCTTGAGCCTAAACCTCCGGTGATTTGGCCGGTTACGATATTATAGACACCCTTATAGTCGAACATGTTTATCCTGATGCTCGCCATGGCCAGCAATTGGTCGGTAATGTTAAATACGTCTGATACATAGGCTCCATAGGTGTTGTCGCGGTTATATTCTTTACGTAAAGTACCCCTGCTGGTCAGCGAGTCTACCTTGAAACGGCTGATGCGATACGCCGGCTGCGGGTTTATAAAGTTTACATCCTGGTTGTAATTAACGGTAACCCGGTCAAAATCATTATAATTATTATAAAAATCTATACCGGCAACCATGCGGTTACGAAATTTTCCTATTTTAAAATCACCTATAAAATTCTGCTGTATGTTGGTTGCAATAAAATTGGTATTTCCAACTATAATCTGCGGGCGCACTGTAGTGGCAGATCTTCCGTTCAGTGCAGTGATGTAGCCGTCAATGGTTGAACGGTTTCTGGAGATAATGGTTTGGGATGTCCAGCTACCCGATATTTTATAATTTACCTGAGCAAAGATGTTCAGCATCTGTGTGGAATAAGTAAGATCGTTGCTCAGGAATGTCTTATTATACGGGAAGCCGATATCGGTTATCGATTGATTGGTATTAGGTATGATAAAGGGATTGAATCGCACAACAGATGTGCCTTTTTCCTGTCCAAATTCAACATCCATCAACAGTGACAATTTATCGGTAAGCTGATAGGAGAAGCTGGGGGCTATCGCAATATTATTGGTGAAACCAAGGTCCTGAAAGCTTTTTTGATGTGTAGTAGCTGCGTTCAGGCGGAATAAGGCAGTTTTATCCGCATTAACGGGTGTATTTACGTCAAGTGTTAATCGGTTAAGGTTCCAGCTTCCTGCGGTATAGGCTACCTCACCACCAAAATCGTTATAAGGTTTTTTAGTTACACGGTTATATAAACCGCCGTAGCTACTGGAAATATTGGTGCCAAATAACGTTGTAGATGGCCCCTTGATGGCTTCAATCCGTTCCAGATTTACTGGATCGATAAATGAAAAAGCAGGTCCGGCCACACCGTTGCGGGCGTTAGGTTCGGTTTCAAAGCCACGAGAGCGGAAAGTAACCCTTCCCTGGTTCAGAATTAAAGGGATGCCCGCTCCAGGTACGTTTTTCGAGATGCTACCCAAATCTATTACAGCTTGCTCCTGCATCAGTTCTTTCGATACGGAATTGTAAACCTGCGGGTTTTCCAGGTTTTTGAGTGGCAAGCGCGCCACATAACGGCTTTCACGTTTGGAAAATCTGTTAATGTTGGAAGCGATGGTCACTTCCTGCAAAGCTTGTACGTTTTCTTTGGGTAATTGAAAATTGCCCGTTACGGTTTGCCCTTCTATAACGGTAACTTCTATCATGTATTCTGGTGCGCCTAAAACCTGGATTTTTAAATGATAACTCCCCCTGTTAATATGATTAAAGTGGTAAGTGCCGGTTTCGTCTGTAAGCGTAGCCTTTTCGAGTTCGGTTATGGTAACAGATGCTGAAGCATAGGGAGTGCCGTTCACAAGAAGGATTTTACCGGTAATGCTTCCAGTGTTTTGAGCGGTTGCTGTTAAACAGCTGGATAGAATAGCAGTTACAAGCAGCGTACGTAAATAACTTATCATTAGTTAAGGGATAGAAAATTAAGGCGCAAATATATTTAATTAAAATAAGTCTAAATAAATTTTGCAGATAATATTTCCGTAGGTAACCTGATAAAGGCATGCTTAAAAGGAGCTGAGGTTTGGTTAAGAAAGGAAATGCAAAATTTTTATGCTGCTGACCAAAAATAGGTTGGTTTTAGATGATTATGGTTTTTCGATTTTGATGCTGCTATTTAAAATCACAGAAGGCCAATATCGGTTGGTGAAATGCTTGTATGAAGAAATTTGTGTGCTTAAAGTACCAATACGGACTAAAGGATTATGAATGAGGCTTGGGGTTTCCAAATAAAAAAAAGCCGCTCTTTTGGAGCTGCCTTTCTCTGTTTGGGGAGTAAATCCCTTTTGTAGCCCGTAGGGGAATATAACCATATTCTTATCTTACTAGCTTTCAATATCTTAATGGCTGTTTGAATTCCTGCGCACCGAATTACTCACCACAACCTTAATGCAGACTAACTCTAAATCTTACAATTCAAATATACAATTCGATATTCCAGAATACAAATATTGATCTATCAATTTGTATCGTGTATTGAAATTTTAAAGCAATCAAAACGTTATGAATCACTCTCCTATTAGATTATTGGTTCGGATCGTATCAAGTTGAAATGTATTTTGATGTGATACATCGGAGAGTCTAAGTTAAATTATTATTTGTGTTCATTATCAGATAATTGATAGTCTAGCATATAATACAGCAATAACAAATTTGATAACAGATATCCATATATCTATATTTACAGCTTAATATAAATAATCAAATAAATTAATGCGAAAATTTTTAATCCTTATCACTTGTCTTTTAGCATTCTCTTGTGCTAAAGAATCTCTACGATTTAAAAAAAATGACCGATTAACAACTTCAGAGGCGAAACAGTATTATGATAATCTAAGCAAGAACCAGCAGGTTAAATTTACTAATGGTAACATAGCGCCGATTACGTCTGTGATTACGCCTAATTGGAAAAGTACCACTGAAGTTGTGATAAATTCTTACAGCATGGTCGAGGTAGCCATTGCAATCCCAAAGAATGAGATTTCAATTTACCATTTAAATGGTGAGCGTGCAAAAGATGATCTTAAAAGGTCAAAATTTTCATTATCAAGACTGATTGTTTACAAAGACTCTTTGGCCTCTCTTAAATCAAGCATTATAACCTATATCCCAGACATTAGCTATATAGATAAGGGAAAAAGTATACGGGAGAATACTTTTGCAAAGTTAAACTCCTCTTTTACCGGATATATTGAGTTCAAAAAAATGGATGGAGTACCATATCGTCTGCTACGTATAGAAAACGGTAAGGTTATAGGGAAATATAAAATCAGCAATTCGTCGATGAATAAACAACTGAGCGCGAGTACTGAAATGTCTGCCTCATCTTGTGTTCCAATGTGTACGCCCATCTTTCAGACTATTTGCTCAGGTCCGGGTGGTCCTGGGAGTGGAGACGATAGCGATTGGATCTGTGAGACTCAGGAGATTGGGCAAAATTGTACATTAATATGTAGTGATGGTGGAGGTGATAATCCTAGCCCAGGTGGTCCTGGTACACCAGGCATATTTGGTATTAATGGCAGTAATGCAGTTGTACAGGCCTCCAATTTTGGCGCATTGATTGACTATGTTAAATCAATGGGGTACTTGGTTTCCGATCAGTTTAAAACGACCCTGACTGTTGACGGTGTAACTTATACCGGAACAATGACGGAAATTTATACCAATGACGGCAAGGTCGTTAGCGCTTACTTCCACGCAGATCAGTCTCAAGGCCCTTTTACAGGAGATTACTATTATAACATAGGTAAAGGAAACGGGTCTGACACATCTAGCGAGAATCCCTCTTCTTTCCTTCCTGAGACCATAACCGGCACAGATATCACCTGGACAAATGGAACATCATCTTATTCTTCTGTTTCCGCTGAAGCGATCCCCAATCTCTCGGATACCGATCCAGAGGTAGCGGCCTGGAATGATCCGCCGCAAGCGCAATATGGCGTGAAGGTCGCTCCCTCTTACAGTACGATGTATGCTAACTATCCAAAAAATTCTACAGGCGGAGATATGCCGGCTCCAGATGTTTACACATTGGTAGGTGGAAACATCCTAAGCTTGTATCAGTCTAATCCGGTAGCGTACGCAAACGCTTGCGCATTACGCGTTTCGCGAGCTTTAAATTATTCGGGAATTGCAATTCCTTATATCCCGGGAGAGACAACAAGCGGTGCAGATGGTAAGTATTATTTCGTTTCATCAGCGCATCTCTATAATTATGTAAAGCAGATTTTTTCAACCACCGACAAAGTTGAGTTGACCGCTGCTGACGGAGGCCCCCAAGGAACTCTTTTTAGGGGGAAATTAAAAAATATAAAAGGTTTATACATAATGCAACCGAACTACCCTTCAAAATTCGGGGCCATGGGGCATGCAACTTTGTGGACAGGAAGCATGGCTATTGGTGGTCACGATTATTTTAATGCAAACGGTGGAACGGCAAAAGTTACAGTTTGGAAGTTACCATGAAAAAAACATTTTTGATAATGCCATTTATGTGCATTTTACTTTACACAGGAGGCTGTAAGGTGAGTAAAAAACACGCCAATGCGTCGGTCTTAAAAGAAAAACGCCAATGGGCAAAGGAGTATGCATTATGCAGTTGTTTGTCTTTGATAAGCAAACAAGATACAGCGCTTCAAAACGACATTAGTAAAACGGTATATGTGGAAATAACTGATTACAATCGTTCCGGTTCCCGAAACATTTACAAGGCTATTGACAGTCTGGCATACAAAACTTTTCTTTCTATTGGACCCTCCCAGATCGCAGATTATGAAGGGAGGAAGCCTTATATGAAGTCTTGCATCGAATTTTCACAGAGTAAGCAATTGGATTCATTAATTCGCAGTTATGATTCTCAAATACAGGTTGATCCTCGTTAAGCTAATCTAGGTATTTCAAAGGTATATAGCGCTATTAATAGTGAGGTGACAATTCCAAGGGGTTGGTGCTTCACTATTCTACTATCAAACTAAACCGAATTTAAATTTTAAGGCGCCTTGGGAATATAGACAACATTTTAAAGCATCTAGCATACCTTAATGAATGTAGTAAAATACAACAGGTAATCCAGGATCCTATTAAATACAACAAATAATAATTTTAAGACAATAATCAGTAGCCAAATAGGGAATGCCTAGTTGTTTTAAGGTGCTGTTTTTCAGATTTTTAAATGGTTTTGAATTGTTTACACACCGAATTAATCACCACTATATTGGTGGAGATTAACTCTTGATCTTATAAATCAAAGGTACAATTTGATAAAATAGACAATTAAATTTCCTATAAGAAATCAATATAGATTTTGACTTTCTTTTTAACAAAATAACTTAGCCTACGTTAGGCGATTAAAGAATAACACCTATGCAAAATTTTACTTGTGGAATAAACGGTCGATTTAATTTATGATCTTTATTTTAAGGTTACTTTTTCAGTCATAAAGTACATATTCATTTAACATTGATTTTTATTACATTATATTTATCTTAAATGTATAAAACATCATTACGCATATTTGGATATGCAAGGGTGGGTAAGTTTGGGATAAAATTTAGATTTATAAATCAATGCGTTGAAAAATATAGGATAAAAGATAGTTTTGAGTAAAGATGTAAAATTTGGTAAACTACAGTTCAACTAATTAATAGATGTTATAAGGGATTCTTTAAGAGTTGGTGAATCGATGCTATAATATATAACTCTAAAAAATCTTTCTATTCAGGCTTTTTTTATAGTAGAAAGATGTGCGAGTAAAGATATTATCGAGCTTTTAACGTTAGCGGTGCAATATCATTTTATTAATTTATTAATGTACCCTTTTAACGTATTGGCCTCAAAGCCATTCCCGATTAATTCCTTCATCCTCGAATTATGTTCTGCAAACAACCTCATTAGATATCTGCTTTTTTGTGATTTGCCTGTAAACTGTTCTTGCAAAGTCGCTGCAGTAATCTGTTGCCCTGTGTCGAGTAAAGCCTGATGAGCCATTCTCATCTTACTTTGTAAGCTATCCAGGTAGCTATTGAGGGTTCTGACATTTTCCTTTGTGCCAATGGCACGCCCTGCAGAACTATTCCATTTGTCGGATTCACATTCACGACCAATAGACATTTCTGCCCGTTTACCATCTACGGTGATGCGCATATAAATGGCCCTTGGGCCTCCTTTGTAGACTTTTTGCTTTCTTAGATAATAAAGCAGATGAAAATTACCTTTCATAATTACTTACTTAGAGTGAAACAAAAGTAAGGCAGCAGCTTTTTCGCATCAAGATGTTTACTCGGTGAACATGTTGGCGTTCAGGTTATTATTGAGAATTCGGTGCGTAGTGTTTAGCGTTTTAGATACGCACCGAAATACTCACTTTTTTATCGCGATTCGATGCATATTTTGGGTTTTTGATGTCAATAAAAAACCCTGCAAATGTTTGATTTGCAGGGTTTTGACATCATTTGACATTGATTTTTGTAGCCCGTAGGGGAATCGAACCCCTGTTTCCAGAATGAAAATCTGGCGTCCTCACCCCTAGACGAACGGGCCATTTTCAGTATTTAATTTCCGGTTTTCAATTTGCAGTAAACTGCCAACTGAGAACCACCAACTGAATTGGTAGCGGGGACACGACTCGAACGTGCGACCTTCGGGTTATGAGCCCGACGAGCTACCAACTGCTCCACCCCGCACTCTCATGTATTTTTAAGGGAAATACCAACCTTCAATTTTGCAGTGTTGAAACTGATAAAAAAAACCGCTCAGCTTTGTAGCGGTTTCGTAGCCCGTAGGGGAATCGAACCCCTGTTTCCAGAATGAAAATCTGGCGTCCTCACCCCTAGACGAACGGGCCATTTCAGTATTTTAATTTCCAGTTTTCAATTCGCAGTAAACTGCCAACTGAGAACCACCAACTGAATTGGTAGCGGGGACACGACTCGAACGTGCGACCTTCGGGTTATGAGCCCGACGAGCTACCAACTGCTCCACCCCGCACTCTACATACAACTCGTTTTTTATGAATTAAATCCTTAACTCTGTTTCCGAATTGGAATGCAAAGATATAATTCGTTTCTTTGTACTGCAAATTTTTTTTAAAAAATATTTTAATGGCGCATAAAGCAGGTTTTATTAGTATAATAGGTAAACCAAATGTGGGTAAATCTACCCTTATGAATGTGCTTGTGGGCGAGCGACTTAGTATTATTACCCCTAAGGCGCAAACTACAAGGCACCGTATTTTAGGTATCGTAAATGAAGAAGATTATCAGATCGTTTTTTCCGATACGCCCGGCATAATTAAGCCAAAATACAGTTTGCAGGAAAGTATGATGAGCTTCGTTAACGGATCTTTAACCGATGCTGATGTACTTTTATTTGTAACCGACATTAATGAGGTGCATGATGAAGACGATGTTCTGGATAAAATCCTGAGTAAGGATATTCCAACAATTGTGTTGATCAATAAGATAGATCAGGCTACGCAAGAACAGGTAGAAGAGAAAATTGCCTGCTGGCAGGAAAAGTTAAATCCGGTTGCGGTTTATGCCATATCAGCTTTACATAAACACAATGTAGATGGGTTGTTGGATCGCGTACTGGAAATGTTGCCAGAACACCCGCCATACTACGACAAAGAAGATTTAACCGACCGCTCTGAGCGTTTTTTCGTTTCGGAGATGATCCGCGAAAAAATCTTCATGAATTACCAGAAAGAAATCCCTTACAGTACCGAAGTGATTGTAAAGAGCTTTAAGGAGGAGGAAATGAAAAATGGCAAAGGCACCATGATCAGGATTACTGCAGAAATTGTAGTCGAAAGAGATTCGCAAAAAAACATTTTAATCGGCACTGGCGGAAGCATGTTAAAAAAGGTTGGGACCGAGGCACGTTTAGAAATCGAGAAATTTCTAGATAGCAAGGTGTTCCTGGAAATGTTTGTAAAGGTAATTCCCGACTGGAGAAGTAAAAAGAATTATTTAAAAAGCTTCGGTTACGATAATTAATTCCGATTTTTAGGATATGAAGAGAAATTTAACTTTTGTCCTGCTGTTGATCAGTACAGTGGTTTTTGCCCAGGAATCAAACAATGGTAAAAAGTTGTGGGCCAAATCTATCCTTAACGAAAAGGCACCGGAACTAATTGTTGAAAAATGGATTTCAAAACAGCCTGATACCAAAGGGAAATTTGTGCTGATTGATTTTTGGGCAACCTGGTGCGGGCCATGCCGGGCATATATTCCTGCATTAAACAATATCCAGAAGAAATATGAGGATAAAATTGTAATCATTGGTATTTCTGATGAAGCAGCGGAAAAAGTAGAAGCTTTTAATAATCCAAAGATCAACTATTTTGAAGCCATAGATACTAAAGGAACTGTTAAAGATTTGCTTCAGATTAAAGGTATTCCGCATGCTATCCTTATTGATCCAAAAGGAGTGGTAAGGTGGGAAGGTTTTCCGCTGTTGCAAGGAAATGAATTAACGGAAGATGTAATCAAAGCACTTTTGGAAAAGTATAAAAATTAATATTAATAGCGGTTACGAAAAAATAACCGTACCTTTGCAGCCCGAAATAAATCGGTTAGTAGTTGATAGTCAATGGCTGATAGCCAAATTTTTGAGCAGCTTGCTCAAGGCACCAGGACCGTTAACTACAGCCATTAACTATCAAAAGAAGACCATGAGTAACATTATAGCCATCGTAGGCAGGCCAAACGTAGGCAAAAGTACCCTTTTTAACAGATTAACCGAAAGCCGTAAAGCCATTGTAGACGATATGAGTGGGGTAACCCGCGATAGGCACTATGGAGTGGGCGAATGGATTGATAAACAATTTACGGTAAT
The DNA here is from genome assembly GCF_044762335.1 of Pedobacter suwonensis. Taxonomy (GTDB): domain Bacteria; phylum Bacteroidota; class Bacteroidia; order Sphingobacteriales; family Sphingobacteriaceae; genus Pedobacter. The sequence continues at coordinate 134,963 of NZ_JBIWEB010000007.1, forward strand.
TGATACGGGCGGTTATGTAGCCAACTCTGAAGATGTTTATGAAGCTGCCATTCGCGAGCAGGTGATGATTGCCATTGAAGAGGCAACCGTGTTGATCTTTATGGTAGATGTAACCACAGGTATTACCGATCTGGATGATGATATTGCCCAAGTATTGCGCAGAAGTAATAAACCCGTTTTTGTTTGCGCAAATAAAGTAGATAACACGGCTCTATATAACGAAATCCATACTTTCTATGGTTTCGGATTGGGCGAAGTATATCCTTTATCATCTATGACAGGCTCCGGAACAGGAGAGTTATTGGATGAAATTGTTAAAAATTTCGAAGATATTCCTGAAGAAGAAAATCAATTGCCTAAAGTAACCATTGCCGGTCGTCCGAATGTGGGTAAATCTTCTCTCGTTAATGCATTAATTGGTAAAGAACGGAATATTGTGACTGCAAACGCAGGTACAACCCGCGATTCCATCAAAATCCACTATAATCAATTCGGTCATGAGTTTATGTTGATCGATACAGCCGGATTACGTAAAAAGACCAAGGTGAAAGAAAACCTGGAATTTTATTCGGTAATGCGTACCATTAAAGCTTTGGAAGAAGCTGATGTAGTGGTGTTAATGATTGATGCGGTTGAGGGGATTGAAAGTCAGGATATCAATATCTTCCACCTGGCCGAGAAAAACAAAAAAGGTATTGTGATTCTGGTAAACAAATGGGATCTGATCGAGAAAAATACGCAAACAATGAAAGCTTTCGAAGAGCAGATCCATGAGCGTATCCGTCCGTTTACTGATGTGCCGATCATTTTCACTTCCGTATTAAACAAGCAGCGGATTTTTAAAGCAATAGAGGCAGCTTTAGAGGTTTATAAAAACCGCAGCAAGAAAATTCCTACATCAAAATTAAATGATGTAATGTTGCCGCTGATTGAGAAATTCCCGCCACCGGCTTTGAAAGGAAAACACATTAAAATTAAATACATCACTCAGATTAATGCAACTTCGCCAATGTTTGCCTTTTTTTGTAATCTGCCACAGTATATTAAAGATCCGTATAAACGTTTCATCGAGAATAAATTAAGGGAAAACTTCGATTTTTCCGGCGCACCGATCCAGATTTATTTCAGACAGAAATAGGGTCGAGGTTGAAGTTTAAAAGGTGGAGGGCTAAGATCTATATGCCTGAAAACCAATATTATTTTACAGCAGGACTGCACTCGATAGCGAAAGTAGTCCTGTTTTTGTTTGTACAGCATTTTCATCCTGAGCGAAGTGAAGAATCCGTAAGGTGTCGGCGCCGTGCCTTAATTAATTTACTTCTCTCGCATAAAGGCTGTTTAGGTACGGTATCTCAACAGAATAGTCGTCATCTTAACCGGAGCAACGCGAAGTGGAGATATCTATCCAGACAGATTTATTAATTTGGCTGCAGTACCGCTCTAAAGGACAATGTTATTAGTAATCCTTAACTTTACCACATGCAATTACAAATACAAAATAGCCAGGCAACAGATATCGATGTCATTTTCGAATTTTATGATTTGGCTATTGCGCACCAAAAGAAAGTATTTAACAAACACTGGCAAGGCTTCAATATGGATATGGTGCAGACCGAAATTAATGAAAACCGTCAATATAAAATCCTCATAGATGGGGTAGTAGCCTGTGTATTTGCCGTTACATTTAAGGATCCTTTAATTTGGGGAGCGCGTGATCATGATGCAATTTATATCCATAGGATTGTAACCCATCCTGATTTTAGGGGTTATGCTTTTGTGAAGGAAATTATAAAATGGGCTAAAGATTATGCGGTAGGGAATAACATTAAATTTATTAGAATGGATACCTGGGCGGATAATAAAAAGCTTCTGGAATATTATACCGATTGTGGGTTTAATTATGTTGGGGTAGTAACCATGGAAAAAACAGATGGATTGCCAAAACATTACGAAGGAATCAGTTTAAGTTTATTTGAGATTGTATTGTAATATCTTAATATTATAGCTATACAGATAACTCATTTATCCTTTGATACGACCAGGTTTCAATATTTTACTATCGTCCTGGTTTGTAACGAGGATGGAGGAGATCCACATTTGTAACGTGGGAATAGGAATCGAAAGTAGATAAAATCGGCATTTTCACGGCCTCCTTTTTGCAAATGAGAATGGTAAACGCGAGCACTATTCCGTAATTTTCTGTGTCTTCGTTGTAAATTAATAAAGTTGCAAAAAACTAAGCAATATTTTTGCGGTAGGCTAAGACTAGTAGCATTGACAGTGAAGCTTACTTTAATTCTATTTTCCAGCTTAACATATCATCAACTTCACCAATATGGATAAAGTTGTTTTTTTCTAGAATGGTATAAGAGGCCACATTGTCCTTTGTTGTGGCAGCAAAAATTGATTTTACTTTAGGCTGTTCCCTGGCCCATTCAATTAATCTTCCAATCGCTTCAGTCATAAATCCTCTGCCCCTGAATTCTTCATTAGTGCCATAACCGATTTCGATTTCGCCATTTTGGTCGGGTTCACCAACAAAACAGATATCGCCTACCATTCTGTTGTCTGGTTTGGATATAATTGTCCATAAAGTATGGTATAGATAATCCTTGTCTTTATCTAAAACGTTAGGTAAAATCGTTTGTTCCAAAGCCTCACGCAGCGAAGGAGAAATGTTTTTCCTGGTGGGTAGAAGGCCAAATTCTTGTTCTAAAGAATGATCATCTTTAATATATTTTAAGAGCTGATCGTGCGTTAAAGGTTTTAAAATGAGGCGTTCTGTTTCAATCATACTTGTTTTGTTAGTTAGGCTAATATAAACTTTGGGGTTTTAGCTAAGTGGATTTTTACGCTAAGTTTTTATTAAGTCATCACAGCACAGACTTTTCCGAAATGCTTAAGATTACTAATAAACCTTAATCACATCGCCTGTTATAATACCCAATACACTTTTCTCGTAAGCTTTAATTACTTTTTCCATAGTGACCGGGATCTCTCCGGGGAAAGAATCGAAAAAAGCAGGCGAATCTTCAACCACATTGGGGCTGACGGCATTTATGCGGATTCCGCTTCCGATTTCGCGGGCAGCTGCCAAAATAAATGCATTGAGGCCACCGTTTATAGTGCTCAATACAGAACCGGCGGCAACGGGACGTTCAGACAGTATGCCCGAAGTTAACGTAAATGAGCCACCTTTATTAATGTAATGCTGGCCAATAAGCACCAGGTTAATCTGTCCCAATAGTTTGTCCAGCAAACCGCTTTTAAATACTTCGCCCGTTAATTGATTTACAGGAGCAAAGGGACCTTTCCCGCTCGTACTGATCAGGGCATCGAAAGGACCGATCTGCTCAAACATATTCTTGATCGATGTTTCATTGGTAATGTCTACCTGAACATCGCCTTTGGTATTCCCCACACGGATGATCTCGTGCCTTGGAGCAAAAGCCTCAGTTACTTTTTTACCCAGCGTACCTGTAGCGCCTACAATGATTATTTTCATTTAAATCTGTTTAACGTATACTCATCTTAAACAGCAGGTGTATAGAAATGTTTGTAGTCTCAATCCTGTAAAACCAATTCGGTTCTGAGGTCGGCAAGCAGGAGGTCAATATGTGATGCTGTTACATTTGGCATGCAGATAATATGCGAATTTCCCTGCTCGGCGGCAAGCTGCCATTTTTTGCAGATTTTTGCAGATGGGGTAGGGAAGTTTACGGTGATGGCATTGGCATTTCGCCAGGCAGCGATACCCAGCGCTTGAAATTGTTGTTCGGTATAAGCGGCAGTTGCTAAACTATGCATGGCCCTGCTTTTCAAGCCCGCTATGCCCAAACGTTTAATGGTGTACCATAAAAACAAGGGACTATGGCCATTTCTGGATCCGGTAATCGTCGTGTCAACGCTCCCGATATAAGCTACCGAACGGGCAATCCGATCGCGATTAGATTTTTTGGCCACCACCACGCCACAAGGCATCGGAGAACCCAAAAACTTATGGCCGCTAATGGCGATACTGTCTGCGCCATCTTCAAAATCGAATGCTGGCCTGGGTTCAATCAGTGCGCTATAGGTACCAGAAAGCGCCGCATCAGCGTGGATATAATAATGCTGGATAGCCAGTTTTTTTAAAATGGCTTTGATTTTAGACACGTCATCACGTGCTTCAGTCATGGTGGTCCCAATATTGGCCATAATAATAACAGGCATGTGGCGGTTCATTCTAATGGTGTACTCAAGATCTTCATAGTCGATTTCTCCATTTGTCTGCGTGCGGATTACGATATTCGACATATTCAGCAAATGCAGATTCTTCTGCACACTATAATGCGTAGCTTCTGAGTAGTAAACCATTGCTTTTGGATGTAGCTCGCGGGCCAGGTATAATCCATACAGATTCCCCTCTGAACCGCCATTGGTTACATAACCCCACCAATTATCGGCGGGTGCACGAAAAAGTTCGGCAAAAAACTGAACCACTTCTTTTTCCAGTTCGCGCGATCCGACACCATAGGTGGAAGTAACAAAAGGATCACCCAGATTATTCATCGGATATTTCAAAAAGCCGGAAAGCGCCTGGTAATCAAAATCCTTAGCTACGGGATAGCCTAGAAATAACTCGGTTTGTTCCTTTGCCTTCTCTAAAAGATCTTTTAATGCTTCCTGGTCTTTTGCTTCTAATCTGCTCGTTTCCATAAATGAAATGTTTACCGGCAAAATTAATAAATCAGAATTTAGTATTAATATTTGATTTAAAATCAGAATATTATATTGTTTTTAAGGTAGATTTAGAAATTTAAACTTGATTTATTGCGCCAATTTCACTTTGGAAGCATATAAAATATGGCTATTGAAGGTTAAGGAGCGCCTGCCTTACCGCATTGTCATTCTGGTTTACAGCTTTATAATAGCCCACATCGCCTAAATAATAGCGGCAAAGTAAAGCTTTAAGATCATTTAAGATCACATTCTTTGAATTGTACAATTGAAACCGGTCTATCGTTATGTTTTTGCGTTGCAGGAATCCGATAAAATCTTTGAAGTCATTATCGTTTATGGTAAAGATATTGATGTTCTGTTCTACAAAGCTGGCACTGTACCTGTTAGTCAGTACATTAAATACATAATCAGAAAGCACTTTTTTGTTCACTAAACCAGTGTAAAACTTATTATAGCCAGTGGTGTCTAATTTTACGAATACGTCTGGTTGGATGCCGCCAACAGGTTTAGCTTTTCTATTGTGTTGAATTACCCCTTCCGTTTTCTCGATAGAATCCTGAAAAGAAGTACGGTCTCCGGTAAGTTCTCCATCCATCATCCGTTCGTCCAACTCATGTTTATAAGCATCATAGCCTTTCTTGTATGATTTTTGGATACTTCTCCCAGAAGGGGTGTAATATCTTGCTATGGTTAAGTTCAATGCAGAGCCATCGCCAAATGCAAATTGTTCTTGTACCAAACCTTTGCCAAAAGAGCGGCGGCCAACAATAATCCCACGACCCAGGTCCTGGATAGCTCCTGCAACAATTTCGCTCGCTGAAGCCGTATTTTCATTAATCAAAACAGCTAGTTTGCCATTTTGAAAAGACCCGGTGCCGGTAGAAAAGTAATCAGTCCGGGGCTCATGCTTACCCTGGGTGTATACAATGAGCTTATTTTCTCCCAGAAACTGATCGGCCAGGCCTGTAGCTGCGGTAAAATAACCACCTCCATTGTCACGCAGGTCAAGAATAAGTTTTTTCATCCCCTTTGCTTTCAGGTTATTGGCTGCAGCAGCAAAATCATTATCCGTATTTGCACCAAATTTACTGATCCGAACATAACCGGTTTCGTTGTTAATCATGTAAGCAGCATCAATACTGCTGATGTTTACCTTACCACGGGTAACCATAATGCGGTTGCTCTGTGATGCGCCCGGGTGTAAGAGCACTACGCTTACACCAGTGCCGGATTTACCTTTAAAACGACCGGTAAGTTGATCTTTAGGCAGGTTTCGTCCGCTTACTATAGCAGTATCAATACTCAAAATCTTATCGCCTAGTTTAATTCCTGCCTGATATGCTGGTCCGTCCTTCACCACCCCTGTAACCATCATGGTATCGTTAAGCATATAATATTCTATACCTACCCCTTCAAAATTTCCTTCCAGGTTATCGGTCATATCCTGCGCATCGGTTGGTGGCAGGTAAACACTATGTGGATCAAGCTGGTGCAGAACGCTATCAATAGGTAAGTTCTGAAGCGAATCCGTATTGATGTCATCAACATAATTACCATTGATGATATGTAAGATTTCGTTTAGTTTTTCGTCGCTGTTTTCAGCAAGCTGCGGACTTTTTTTAACGCCAAAACCTTGGTCTTTAATGAATTTTATACCCAAAAACATGCCCGCTATTAAGATTATAGAATAGCTTAAAGCGATTAGTATGTTGTTCCTGGTATTTTTTTTCATTGGCGTTACTGCAAATTTATGAAAATTAGCGGGTTGATATATTTTTTAACTGTATTTTCATGTCTTTTGTTTATAATATTTAGCATTAAATAATACCTGCCGCGGTTGGCTAAAATTTATGGCAGATATTTTTTAGATTTTTAACCTAGTTTTTAGAAAGAATTTACCGAATTTTATCAAAATTAAATTTATGAACAGAGTTACCGAGCAAGAATCTAACTATAAACATATCGATCAGATGTCGGTATTAGAGGTTTTGCAGGGCATTAATAATGAAGATAAAACTGTAGCATTTGCAGTTGAGAAATCTTTGCCTCAGATTGAAAAGTTAACGTCGGCAGTGGCCGGGCGGATGAAAAAAGGTGGGCGTCTTTTTTATATAGGTGCAGGTACAAGCGGTCGCTTAGGTGTAGTAGATGCTTCAGAATGCCCGCCTACTTACGGTGTGCCATTTGATTGGGTTGTAGGAATTATTGCTGGTGGAGATACTGCGATTAGGAAAGCGGTAGAATTTGCTGAAGATGATGCGGACCAAGCCTGGAAAGATCTTCAGGAATTTGATATCAATGAAAAAGATTGCCTGGTTGGGCTCGCGGCATCAGGTACCACGCCCTATGTAGTGGGCGGATTAAAAATAGCTCGTGAACATGGAGTCTTAACAGGTTGCATTGTTTGTAATACCGGCGGACCTATTGCCGCAGCTTCGGATTTCCCGGTTGAAGTAGTTGTTGGTCCTGAATTTATTACCGGCTCTACGCGCATGAAATCCGGTACGGCGCAAAAAATGGTATTAAATATGCTAAGCACCACGGTGATGGTTCAGTTGGGCCGCGTGGTTGGCAATAAAATGGTCGATATGCAGTTAACCAATCATAAACTGGTAGACCGCGGTACACAAATGGTGGCCAATGAACTGAACATTGGTTATGATGAAGCCGCTGAACTGTTAAGCCGTTATGGAAGTGTACGTAAAGCTGTAGAAGCAGGGCACTAAAAAATGAGAGAAGGATGGAATGATTGAATGACCGAGGGATAGACTGAAAAAGTGCTGTGATCTAGAACTGATCTCAACATTCACTCATTCAAAACTGAATCCTTCAATAATTAAAAAAAAGTATGCACGAAATTGAGCCTTATTACCAGTGGAGAGATGATTATATTTCGGCAGAAGATGAGCGTTCGCCATTTTATAACACCGAGTATTCAGAACTTTACTTTGATAAGCAGATCTATAACTTTTTGCTACACCCGCAATGGGATGAGTTTGGTTCTAATACCTTATATATGAAGGTTTTGTACGCTGACTATGACCGCAATTATGCCATTATAGAGTTTATAGGCGAGTGGAACGATGCCATTAATAACGACATTATGTTGCTCAAACGTGATATTTTGGAGATGATGATGGATGAAGGACTTAATAAATTTATCCTGATTGGTGAAAATGTACTGAATTTTCATGCTTCAGACGATAGTTATTATGAAGAATGGTTTCAGGAAGTAGAAGATGGCTGGATTGTTGGGGTGAATTTTCAGGAACACGTAATCAGTGAATTCCGTGATAACAGCATTGATTATTACATTAACTTTGGCGGTGCATTTGACAATCTGCCATGGCGTACCTTAAAACCTTTACAGTTCTTTAAAAAAGTTGAAGAACTGCTGACAAAAAGATTGAACTAAATGTTTATTTTTATATTATTTAACATACAAAAATTAAAATGGAACAACAAAATTATCAATATCAAAACAACAGTGTTTTCGTTCAGGAAGGATCGGTTTCTAAAAAATTCTTCGCCAACGTTTTCTTATGGATGTTTGTGGCATTGAGTTTATCAACAGTAGCGGCCTATTTATTTGGAACAAATGAGCAGTTTATGCAATACCTGCTAACCGTTAACCCATCTACCGGTAAAGTTGGTATGTCGATTTTCGGATATATTGCCATGTTCGCACCACTTGGATTAGTTCTTTTAATGGGATTTGGTTTAAGTAGATTATCATTACCCGCACTAATTGGTGTTTTCGTTCTGTATTCAGTACTAACTGGGGTGAGTTTAAGTTTTATCTTATTAACTTATACCTCAGGCTCAATCGTGAGCTGTTTTGCGGGCGCTGCGGGAATATTTGGAATTATGGCATTTATGGGATATACAACCAATATTGACCTAAGTAAATTTGGACCAATCTTAATGGTTGGGGTTATTGGTTTAGTGATTGCCAGTGTAATTAATATGTTTATTCAAAGCGAACAGTTTAGTTTGTTTATGGCATTCATTGGTATTGCAATATTTACTGCGTTAACAGCCTATGATGTGCAAAAAATCAAAAGAATTGGTGAAGGAATTGAGGCAAATGGCGAACAGGTTCTTCAGGTTGAAAGCAAGAAAATGGCTATTGTAGCTGCATTGTCCTTATACTTGGACTTCTTAAACATATTCCTTTTCCTATTACGCATTTTTGGAAGCAGAAAATAGATTTCAAAAACAAAATAATATTCTTAAGGCTGCGCAGTTTTGCGTGGCCTTTGTAATTTTATTTGGCCGCAAAGCGATAATTTTTGGAATTGATAATGCTTTGTTGCATTTTTGTATGCTTATTAAGAAAGACGGAGGGATTAGACCCGACGAAGTCTTAGCAACCTGTAACCTACAAGGTGCTAAATTCTATTCTGCAAATAGCGGAAACAGATAAGTTTAGGATTACGATTCACGTACCAACTTTTTCAATAAGCCTTTTAGAGACTTGAGACCATAGATTTGAGATTTGAGACATTGCGTCTTATTCCCTCTCATATCTCATATCTCATATCTCAAATCTTACAACAGCAAATGGGTATAAGAGAAGAATTAGAAAAACGTATTTTGGTGATTGATGGTGCAATGGGTACCATGATTCAGCGATATAACTTAAGCGAGGAAGATTTTAGAGGGGAACGATTTAGAAACCATCCCTGTGACGTGAAAGGCAATAACGATTTGCTCAATATCACGCGTCCGGATATCATCAAAACGATACACCTGGAGTACCTGGCGGCCGGCGCCGATATTATCGAAACAAATACGTTTAGTACACAGCGTATTTCCATGGCTGATTATCAGATGGAAGACCTTTCTTACGAAATGAGTTTTGAAGGCGCACGGGTGGCAAAAGAAGCTGTAAACGAATTTATGGCAGCAAATCCTGATCGTAAATGTTTCGTAGCCGGTGCTATCGGCCCAACAAACCGTACCCTTTCCATGTCGCCAAATGTAAACGACCCTGGTTTTAGGGCGGTTTATTTTGATGAGCTGGAAAAAGCCTATTATGAGCAGGTACGGGGTTTGGTAGATGGTGGTTCGGATGTATTGTTGATTGAAACCATTTTTGATACTTTAAATGCTAAAGTGGCTATTGTAGCCATTAAAAAATATGAAGAGGTAATAGGGCGTAAATTGGAAATCATGATTTCTGGTACCATTACTGATGCTTCCGGACGAACACTTTCCGGGCAAACTGCCGAAGCTTTCTTAAACTCTGTAATGCACGCAAAACCGCTAAGTATTGGTTTTAACTGCGCTTTGGGTGCAAAAGAAATGCGTCCGCATATTGAAGAGCTGGCTACAAAGGCAGGCTGCTATGTTTCAGCTTATCCAAACGCAGGTTTACCCAACGAGTTTGGTGCTTACGATGAGCAACCGCACGAAACGGCCCATCTGGTTGATGATTTTATTGCCTCGGGTTTTGTAAATATTGTTGGCGGCTGCTGCGGTACAACACCAGCGCATATTGGCTGTATTGCTAAAAATGCACGAAAAGCCAAACCCAGAAAATTACCCACACTTCCGCAATACATGCGCCTGAGCGGGCTGGAGCCTGTAACCATTACCCCAGAAAGCATTTTTGTGAACATTGGAGAGCGGACCAATATTACCGGATCTCCAAAATTCTCTAAACTGATTTTGGGTGGCGATTATGAAGCTGCATTGGCCGTTGCCCTGCAACAGGTTGAAGGTGGTGCACAGATAATTGATGTGAATATGGACGAAGGAATGCTGGATTCGGAAGCCGCCATGACCAAATTCCTGAACCTCATTGCTTCAGAGCCAGATATCGCCAAACTGCCGATTATGGTCGATTCATCAAAATGGTCGGTGATTGAAAATGGCTTAAAATGCCTGCAGGGGAAAGGGATTGTTAACTCCATTTCTTTAAAGGAAGGCGAAGATAAATTCCGTGAAAGCGCACGTAAAATTATGCAATATGGTGCAGCGGTAGTGGTAATGGCATTTGATGAGCATGGGCAGGCCGATAATTATGAACGCCGGATCGAAATCTGTAAACGCAGCTATGATATCCTGGTAAACGAAATCGGTTTCCCGCCGGAAGATATCATTTTCGACCCTAATATTTTAACTGTGGCAACCGGATTGGAGGAACATAATAATTATGCAGTCGATTTTATCAATGCCACCCGTTGGATCAAAGAAAATCTGCCTCACGCCAAGGTAAGCGGAGGGGTTTCTAATATTTCGTTTTCTTTCAGGGGAAATAACGTCGTAAGAGAAGCCATGCACTCGGCTTTCCTTTATCATGCCATCCGCGCAGGTTTAGATATGGGTATTGTAAATGCCGGTATGCTGGAGGTTTACCAGGAAATTCCGCCCGAATTGTTAGAAAGGGTAGAGGATGTACTGTTGAACCGCAGGGAAGATGCAACCGAACGCCTGGTTGAATATGCCGATACCGTAAAAACCAAAGGTAAAGAAGTAGTTAAAGATGAAGGCTGGAGGAAAGGTTCTGTTGAAGAAAGACTATCACATGCCCTGGTTAAAGGTATTGTAGAATACCTGGATGATGATGTAGAAGAAGCCCGGCAGAAATACGACCGTCCGATCCAGGTTATTGAAGGGCCATTGATGGATGGGATGAATATTGTGGGAGATTTATTTGGTGCCGGAAAGATGTTTTTGCCCCAGGTGGTAAAATCGGCCCGGGTAATGAAAAAAGCAGTGGCCTACCTGTTACCTTTTATTGAGCAGGAAAAACTGAACAATCCTGATCAGGACCAGAATTCTTCGGCCGGAAAAGTATTGATGGCCACCGTGAAAGGAGATGTACACGATATTGGTAAAAATATTGTAGGCGTGGTACTGGCCTGTAACAACTTTGAAATTATAGATATGGGCGTGATGGTTCCGGCACAGGATATCATCAAAAAAGCCAAAGAAATAAATGCTGATATTATTGGTTTAAGTGGTTTGATTACGCCTTCGCTGGACGAAATGGTTCACTTTGCCAAAGAAATGGAAAGAGAAGGGTTTACCGTACCATTGATCATTGGTGGTGCAACCACTTCACGTATCCATGCAGCAGTAAAAGTAGCGCCGAATTATTCAGGACCAGCTATCCATGTATTAGATGCTTCAAGAAGTGTTACCGTTTGCAGTACCTTGATGAATCCGGAAACGAGAGATGAATATATCGCCGGCATCAAAGCTGAATATGATAAAGCACGCGAAGCACATTTAAATAAACGCTCAGATAAACGCTTTAAAACTTTAGAAGAAGCACGGGCAAATAAATTTAAGATTGATTTTCAGCCCGATTTACCGGTTCCGGAATTTACAGGGACGAGAGTTTTCGATAATTATCCCCTGGAAGAATTGGTTCCATACATCGATTGGACACCTTTTTTCCACACGTGGGAACTCCGCGGTAGTTATCCTAAAATTTTCGACGATAAAAATGTAGGCGATGAAGCAAAGAAACTGTTTGATGATGCACAGGTTCTGTTAAAACGCATCCTCGATGAGAAATTATTAACCGCAAGGGCTGTGATTGGCTTTTGGCCGGCAAACGCGGTAGGAGACGACATCGAGTTGAGAGTTGAGAGTGCTGAGTTGGAAGACTCCAAACCCCAAACTCCAAACTCCAAACTAGTCAAAATCCACACCCTTCGCCAACAGGCTGAAAAAGTAGATGGGCAGCCATATTATGCTTTGTCGGATTTTATTGCACCAAAAGAAAGCGGAATTCAGGATTATTTTGGTGGTTTTGCCGTAACTGCAGGGATTGGGATTGATGAACTGGTGAATGAGTTCGAATCTAATTACGATGATTACAACAGCATTATGGCTAAAGCGCTGGCCGATCGTTTGGCAGAAGCTTTTGCCGAGCGCATGCACGAACGGGTACGTAAAGAATATTGGGGTTATGCCCAGGATGAAAACTTAAGTAATCAGGAATTGATTAAAGAAGAATACGCAGGTATCCGTCCGGCGCCGGGTTATCCTGCCTGTCCTGAACACACTGAAAAAGGAACCCTGTTCGAATTGCTTGATGCTGAAAATAAAATTGGTCTACGTTTGACTGAAAGTTACGCCATGTATCCAACTGCTGCAGTAAGTGGGTTTTACTTTGCACATCCCGAGTCAAGATATTTTGGATTAGGAAAAATCACCAAAGACCAGATAGAAGATTACGCCATCAGAAAAAATATGCCGGTTGAAGAAGTAGAGCGATGGTTAAGTCCGAATTTAGCTTATTAACCGTCTCCTCGAAAGGGGAAGGAATTGTATATAATTAAAATTTAAAGTCCCGGTTATTCGGGATTAGGAGTATGAAGATTACAGACCATATAAAAAACGCAAAGGGTAAAACCCTGTTCTCTTTTGAATTATTGCCGCCTATCAAAGGGCAAAGCATCCAATGGATCTACGATGCGATAGAGCCTTTGCTGGAGTTTAATCCGCCTTTTATTGATGTAACTTCACTGCGTGAGGATTATATTTATAAAGAGCAGGCTAATGGTTTGCTACAAAAGGTATCTTACCGTAAACGTCCGGGTACCATTGCCATTTGCGCGGCCATTATCCATAAATATAAGGTTGATGCCGTTCCACACCTCATTTGCGGTGGATTTACCAAAGAAGAAACCGAAAATGCACTGATTGATCTTCAGTTTTTGGGAATCGACAACGTGTTAGCTTTGCGTGGCGATGCACGTAAGGCAGACGGGAATTTTGTGCCAACTCCCGGTGGACACTGTTATGCTACAGATTTAATTGAGCATATCAAGAATCATAACGAAGGTAAATTCCTGCATGAAGATGTAGAAACCTTTAAGAGCGATTTTTGCATCGGCGTGGCAGGTTATCCTGAAAAACACTTCGAAGCACCCAATATGAATACCGATTTTAAATACCTGAAAAAGAAAGTTGAGGCGGGAGCGGAGTTTATTGTTACCCAGATGTTCTTCGATAACCAGAAGTATTTTGATTTCGTAAAGAAATGCAGGGAAAACGATATCAATATTCCGATTATACCGGGTTTGAAGCCTATCAGTACCTTATCACAGTTAAACGTATTACCTAAAATATTCCATATTGATTTGCCTGATGAGTTAACCGATGCGCTATCATATGCTAAAAACAACAACGAGGCGAAAGAAATTGGTACTGAGGCCATGATCAAACAATGTAAAGAACTGATTGATTTCGGTGCGCCGGTATTACACTTTTATACCATGGGCCGCCCTGAACAGACCAAACAAATTGCAAAGGCTATTTTTTAGTAAAAAACAAGCTGTGTGTTAAATACAGAATTGTCGTCCTTGAGGAATAACTTATGGTATAAAAATCAGTAGGAGTGACAAATAGATTTAAAGTTTCATTATCTCCAGGAGTGATCGTCATTCCTAACTTGATTGGGAATCTTAAATCGATTGCATTAAGATTAGCTTCGCTGAGCACTCCGGGCCGAACTGAAATTTACAGCAAATAACTAACCTAAGTTTCGGCACGAGAGGTCTTCGCGTCTGCCATAATGCTGTTAGCCTATTGCTACATTTGAAAATTACACAGAACATTAAGTTTAAATTATTGTTTTAATTTAATAGCATCTATATTTGTAGCAATGAAATCAGGTAGTCTTAGATATATATTGATTGTCTGCATGGCGCTTGCCTTTTTCTTAAAAGTGAGCCATGTGGTTTCGTATTTAAGTTATTCTGATCATCAGGTTGAGCTTCTATCTATAAATGACGACGCACCCGAAAAGGAAGAAAAGAAAGCAGAAAGTGAATTTGCGGTACAGGAAATTTCATTTAACGGAATCTTGCACTTCCCATTTCAGACTTCGAAAAAGGTGATCATACCTGATCATGCTTTCCAACTGGCATACTTTCCAGAGGTTTTAACACCGCCTCCATCCATTTAATACATCTTTTTGGATTTATTTCCTGTTTCGAAAAAACAGAAACAATTTTCTATTTCAAAAATTTCAAAATAATTAATAGATATGAAACGAGCAATTTCATTTGCAGTGCTTTTAATCGCTGCCTCTTTAAAAATCAGTGCACAAGAAGTCGTGCAGAATAATGTTAAACCTGTAGAAAACGCCTTAAGCCTGGTTACCAGGTTGGAGCCCGTAAGCTTTAATTATGATAAAACCTGGGCCGAGAAGTTAAAACTATCTGCCAGACCCCAATATGGTTTTGTTGGAGCTGATGCAAAGGCAGCTGTTCCAAATATTGTTTCGGTGCAGTCCAAAGATTACAGTGCAGGAAAAAATGCTTTTAAAAGTGCTACCATCACCAAGGTAGATTATGAAAGTTTAGTTCCGCTTTTGGTAGCCAGCATCAAGGAACAACAGCAACAGATCGAGGCATTAAGGCATGAGTTAAAAATGCTAAAATCGCAGGGCGCTAAGTAATTTAGTTGGTATTAGTTGGTCCGGATTTGTAATCCGGACCAATTGTATCAGATTTGTAATCTGGTTAATTAATATCTAATCATAAATAAACAACTTCCAGCAGGCCTAAACCACCAGCATAGTTTATAGCCGAACTATAGTTGTAATGTTCTGCTTCTGAAACAATTCCCGGTTCAATAGGGTTTAGACTTGTAGTCTGCTAAGATTAATTTCTAAAGAAATTTTTAATTTAGTTAGGTTTGTATTAACTAACGTAGTGCTATGACTGTTTATTTTTACAAATATCTTCCTGCGTAACGTTTAAATTTCTATTTTTATATAACTAACCGATATAAATCTACATTAAAAAACAATTCTCATGAAAAAGCTTATTCAATTATTGCTGTTTTGTACAGTACTGGCTGTATTACCTTTGCAAAATACCAAGGCAGAAATTAACGTCAGAAAATTTTTTAGCATTGGCTTAAATTTAAGTAACGGAACCAGTGATAACGGATCTATTTACCTGTACGGTCCTACGCCTGTTAGTGCTTATTTTGGTCCGGGCGGAAGTTCATATGGGCCATTGACCGCCGGTACCTATACGGTTATTATTTACACTTCAGCCCCAGGTTCACGCACTTTTAGATTTAATGGACAGGCCATCACCACCAGCTCAGGAAGCGCGACATTTAATAACGTAAGCATTACTTCTACAGCATTCGCTTCTGTTAATTAAATAAATATTTTCAAGTTGGTCCGGATTTATAGTCCGGACCTTTGTGTTGTATGACTTTTTTGATTAAGGATTACAAATCCCGGCTAACTTTAGAGATAGGTCAGAAGTTGGAATGGATTTGCATTTTTATAAATCGTCATCTCGACTGTAGCGCAGCGGAACGGAGAGATCTATCTCTAGACAGATTTCTCGACTTCGTTGTACTCCGCTCGAAATGACGATCAATCTAATTATTACCCTTTAAGCAAATATTCTTTAAATCCTTCAAAACCCACATCCAACTGATCTGCATGTTTAGGCTTGCTTTCTAACGCCTTTACTTGCACTGGGATTTCAATTTTAGTTGCGATATCCGCCGGGAAAATATCGGGGAATTTACAGGCATGCGCCGTTGATAAGAAAACAGCGGCACTGTTATCTGCAGAGTTTTCATTTCTGTATTTTTCAATGGCTAAATATGCAATTGCGGTATGCGGACAGGCTACGTAATTTAAATTTTCGTCTATTTCTTTAATACCATCCAGTGTTTCATCATCAGTGAAACGGTAAGAAGTAACCATTTTTTTTACCGCCTCTACATCCTGATCAAAAAGATCCATAATGCGGACCCAATTGCTAGGCGCACCAACATCCATGGCATTGGAATAGGTTTGGGTTGATGGCCTGGTTTCGTAAACACCACTTTCTAAAAAGCGCGGTACTGTGTCATTAACATTGGTAGCGGCAATAAACTGTTTAACTGGTAATCCAAGTTTATAAGCTAATAAGCCAGCGCCAATATTTCCAAAATTCCCACTTGGAACAGAAAATATCACATCCTCAAAACCTTGCTTTTTAAGTTGGGCGTAAGTGTTAAAATAATAAAATGTCTGTGGAATCAATCGGGAGATATTGATAGAATTTGCAGAAGTCAACCTGAATTTAGCATTCAGTTCACGATCAGCAAAAGCCTGTTTTACCAAAGCCTGGCAATCATCAAATGTTCCTTTTACCTCAACAGCCCTGATATTTTCACCGTTGGTGGTTAACTGTAATTCCTGTATCGGGCTCACTTTCCCTTCCGGATAAAGGATCGTTACCCTGGTATTAGGCACGCCTAAAAAGCCTAGTGCCACTGCACCACCGGTATCACCCGAAGTAGCAACCAGAACATCCAGCAACTGCTCCCCATCTTTTAAAAAGTAAGCCATTACACGGCTCATAAAACGGGCGCCAAAATCTTTAAACGCTAACGATGGACCATGGAAGAGTTCTAAAACAAAGGTTTTATCATCTAACTGAACTGCGGGTGCATCAAAATTAATGGCATCGTTAATTAGTACTTTTAAATCTTCAGCCGGAATCTCCTCTTTTAATAGCGTAGAAGCTACCTGGTAAGCAATTTCAGGTAGAGAATATTGCTCAATATTTTGAATGAATTCGGCATTAAGCTGTGGAATTTCAACAGGCATATATAAGCCCTTATCCTGTGGCATGCTGTTAAAAACGGCTTCTTTAAAAGAAACACGTAAATCTTTATTGTTGGTTGAATATAGTTTCATGTTTAGAATGGATGAGGTAAGATGGATGATGGAAAATATGGTTTACATCATCCATCTTCCATTTTACATTACGCTAGGTCCTTCGGCATTCACCGGAGAAACAAAAGCTTTGCTATTGATATTTATTTTATGTAAATGTTGTTGTTGCAATTTGGTAATTTTTCTGGCTGTTTCTTCATCTTTTGTTAAGGCGAAAACGGATGGTCCGGAACCTGAAATCCCAAATCCAATTGCGCCGTTCTCTGTTGCCAGTTTTCTCATTTCCTCAAAACCAGGAATCAGGATCGAACGTACTGGTTCTACCAGAACATCCTGCATACTTCTTCCAATCAGGTCGAAATCATTCATAAATAGTCCGCTCACTAAACCTGCAACATTTCCCCATTGCTTAACGGCATCTCTTAAAGCTACCTTACTGCGAATCATCTGACGGGCATCTTTAGTGGGTACATCAACCTCCGGGTAAACAATTGCAGCATACATGCCTGCAGGAGTGGGTAATGAGATTACATCTAAGGGTTCATAACTTCTTACCAGTACAAAACCACCTAGTAAAGCCGGTGCAACATTGTCGGCATGACCATAACCGCAGGCCAGTTCTTCGCCTTTCATGGCAAAAGGAACCAGTTCCTTAACCGTTAGTAAATCGCCCATTAATTTGTTAATGGCAAATAAACCAGCAACGGTACTGGCAGAACTTGAGCCCAGTCCGCTGCCGATAGGCATTTTTTTATGCAGTTCAATTTCTACACCTCTATCTAAGCGGTTAATATGCCGTAGGTAATGCTGAACGCTGGCACTTACGGTATTTTTTGCGGCATCTAAAGGCAGGCGGCCGTCATCACCGGTTATTTGTTTGATCACCACACCTGGTGTATCGGTAAATCGCATTTCAACTTCGTCACCAGGTTCGTTTACGGCAAAACCCAGTACATCGAAGCCACAAACTACGTTTGCAACAGTTGCCGGAGCGAAAACTTTTATACTATTCTTCATTATTAATTGGCTTAGCTATTTATTTAAAGTACCTAGGTTAATGATATCTGCGAAAACTCCGGCGGCGGTCACTTCGGCGCCAGCACCAGGGCCTTTTACTACCAATGGGCGGGTTTTGTAGCGATCTGTAGTAAAAGAGATAATATTATCACTGCCCGACAGCATATAAAAAGGGTGACTGTCATCTACCATTTGCAGGCTGATTTCTACATTGCCATCTTCCAGTTTACCGATATAGCGTAAAACCTTTCCCTCGCTAGCTGCGGTGTTTTTTAAATTCTCGAAGTAAGCTGCATTGGCTTGTAATTCTGAATAGAAGTCTTCAACAGATGCTGCATTTAAGCAGGCATCAGGCAAAATATTGTCGATTTTTACATCACTGGCTTCTAATGGATAACCAGCATCGCGGGCAAGGATCAGCATCTTACGCATAAAATCTTTTCCATTTAGGTCGTCACGGGGATCTGGCTCAGTATAGCCCAGTTCCTGTGCTTCCTTTACTGTTTCATAAAAGCCCGCATCATCTTTAAAATTATTGAAAATGTAAGAAATCGTTCCTGATAAAATAGCTTCAATCCGTGCTACTTTATCACCACTCATCATCAGTTCGCGCAGTGTACGGATAATCGGTAAGCCTGCACCAACGTTGGTTTCGTAGTAAAAGTCAACGCCAAATTTACGGGCAGTATCTTTGAATGATTTGTACTGTGCATAATCTGCCGAGTTGCCTTTTTTATTACAGGTAACTACCGAAATACTGCTTTCAAATATGCCCTGGTAAAATCCGATAGGCTGTTCTGCTGCCGTGTTATCAACAAAAACACAGTTGGGCAAGTTTAGGGCTTTCATTTTGGCAACAAAACCGGCTAAATCTGCCTCTTCACCATCCGTTTTCAGTTCTGTTTCCCAATTTTTCAAAGAAAGTCCATCGGCATTGAAGATCATTTTGCGTGTATTGCTGATGCCTGTTACCTTCACCTGGAGATCATTATTGGCAGCGAGAAAAGGCATTTGCTCTTTCAACTGATTAAATAGCGTTTTGCCGATGTTTCCGGTGCCTAAACAGAAAACGTTCAATGTTCTTTTCAGTTCGGTAAAAAAGGCATCATGTACTGCATTTACCGCTTTAGATAGATCAGCTGCGCTGATAATTACCGAGATGTTGTATTCAGAAGAACCTTGGGCAATTGCCCTTACGTTGATACCATTACGGCCTAAGGCACTGAACAAGCGTCCGCTCATGCCGGGAGTACGTTTCATATTTTCGCCAACAATGGCCAAAACGGCAAGGTTATTTTCAACTTCTGGCAATTCCAGTTTTTTAGCATCCAGTTCGAGTTCGAATTCTTTCTTGATTAAGGAAATGGCTTTCGAAGCGTCTGTCGGTTTAACGGCGAAAGTAATGCTATGTTCTGATGAAGATTGCGTAATCAATACCACATTGATCTGTTCGCGCGAAAGCAGAGAAAATAACCGCCCGCTAAAGCCAGCTTTACCCACCATACCGCTTCCGGTTAGGTTGATGATGCTGATATGATCAATAGAAGAAATTCCTTTAATAGGCAGATTTGATGTTTTTACATCGCTTTTGATGTAGGTTCCCGCGAAATCAGGCTCGAAAGTGTTTTTGATCACAATCGGAATCCTTTTCATAAAAGCTGGAATCATAGTTGGCGGGTAAATTACTTTAGCCCCAAAATAACTCAGTTCCATGGCCTCGGTATAGCTTAGTTCAGGCAAGGAAAAAGCCTTTTTAACCATACGGGGGTCAGCAGTCATCATGCCGTTAACATCCGTCCATATTTCTATTTCTTCCGCATTCAATGCGGCACCCCAAACCGCTGCGGTATAATCAGAACCACCTCGACCCAAAGTAGTAACCCTGCCATCAGCATTGCTGGCGATAAAACCAGTTACAAAAAGTACTTGGTCTTTATTTTCCCGATAAAAGTTGCTGATCAGCAGTTCAGTCAATTCAGTATCAACCTTTGCCTGTCCAAAGTTGCTGTCGGTTTTAATCAGTTCAGATCCATTTACATAAAGCGAACCGCCAATGTTCTGGGACGCAATATGGCTGATCATAAAGGTGGAACAGCGTTCACCATAACTCAGAATCTGATCTTTTGTTTGTAAACTTAATTCACGCAGATTGGTTACGGCCTGCAGTAGATCTTCCAATTCATTAAAAAAGATCTTCAGACGGGTAAACACCGGGTTTTGTGCTGCCGCAGGCAAAAGGGCGCGGATGACAGCAAAGTGTTTGGCCTCAATTTCTTTTAAGTGTGCGTCGTAATCTTCACGACGTTCAGCCATTTCGGCCATATCGGTAAGTAAATTGGTTACACCACTCATTGCCGATAATACAACTACCGGATTATTGTTCTTTTTTTCTTCGCCAACCAGGCGTAAAAGCGTTTTAATGTTCTCGGCCGAACCTACGGATGTGCCGCCGAATTTGAGTACTTTCATTATTGATATGAGGTTTAACTGTTTGTTGCTGCGTTCAACGTTGGTTTGAAATGCTCGTTTTTGCAGGTTTCATTCAGCATGGTTTTAAAAAAAAAGCGTCCCGATGAAAATCGGGACGCTCTGTGTTTTATGTTTTTTCAATTTACAACAAATTAGCCCCGCTGGTTTATACCGGTGGTAATAATAATCGTTGTAATAATTGAAGTATTAAAATTCATCTTGTCTTGGTGTACTTTATACACCGTAAAGTAGAAGATTATTTTTTTAAAATGCAAATGTTATTTAATTTTTATTTCGAAATTTTTATTAAAACGTTTAAGTAAATGCAATAGCGATATTATCCCGGTCTTCGGGAAATATTCAAAGCCGCAGCTATTCAAAGGCGCAAAAAAAACTACTAAAGCTTTTCCAATAAGATATGGGAGACACTTTTTTATTAAAAAGGTGCTTCAGTAGTGCTTTGGGCATTTCAGCCCTGCTAACCGCTAAAGTCCCGATGGTATTGCTGTTTACTGTTTGTGAGATCGGGAGCTTCCGCTTTTATCAGGCTTAATTAACGCGGGCTGTTGCTGCTATCTAAGTTGCTTTCCTTTCCAGCGCCTAATTATTCCCTCCCTTGATTAGCCTGCTCCGATGCTTTTAAGAGTATATTCATAGATGGGACTTAGAGTTGATCTTTTAATCAAAGAAGCGTCACTTCTTAAATCCTTATAAGTAGGTGTGGTCGTAAGGATTAAACATTACTAAAACCATTTATCTAAATTTACTTAGTGTATATTTTTAATTTTTTTTGTGTTTAAAAAATGGTTTCAATTTATTGAAATTAAGGCGATTAAATCATAGTGTATTTGCTACAATATGTAAAAAATTAAGTTTTAAAACTCTTTTTTGTACAAAATAAGTCTTTACCTTTGCGGCACTAACTAACTTATTGTTATGAGCAAAAAGAAACTGCAAACGCCAGATTTAAGCTATTTAAATCTAGGCGATCACATTGCTGTAAAGTACCAATTATCTCCAACGGAATTAATTGATGAGGCCTTATTAAATAAAGAAGGTATGTTGGCCACTTCAGGGGCACTTGCTGTTGACACCGGAAAGTTTACCGGCCGTTCTCCCAAAGATCGTTTTATTGTCTGCGACGACATCACCAACGATCAGGTTTGGTGGGGAGATGTAAACATTAAAATCTCTTCTGAAAAATTCGATCAGCTATTTTATAAGCTAACCAATTATCTGGAAGATAAGAAAATCTATGTTCGCGATTCTTCCGCCTGCGCCCATCCCGAATATGCGATGTCCATCAGGGTAATTACGGAAACGGCTTATCAGAATCTTTTTGCCCATCATTTGTTTATTCGCCCCGCAGAAGATCAATTAGGGGCAAGTCCAGAGTGGACGATCATTGCTGCACCAGGTTTTCTAGCCGATCCGGTATCCGATGGAACCAGACAGCAGAATTTTTCGGTCATCAATTTTACCAAAAAAATGATTTTGATTGGCGGAACCGGTTATACAGGTGAAATAAAAAAGGGAATTTTTTCTGTTTTAAATTTTATTCTGCCAGTATATCATAATACTTTATCCATGCATTGTTCTGCCAATAGAGGTAAAAACGGCGATACCGCTATATTCTTCGGTTTGTCCGGGACTGGAAAAACCACTCTTTCAGCTGATCCGGAAAGAGGATTAATTGGCGATGACGAACATGGCTGGTGCGAAGATTCGGTATTTAACTTTGAAGGCGGTTGTTATGCTAAATGTGTGGATTTAAGCGAAGAGAAAGAACCACAGATTTTTAAAGCAGTAAAATCTGGATCGCTATTGGAGAATGTTGGTTTTTTCCCGGGTACGCAACAGGTTGATTATACTGATATCAGTAAAACAGAAAATACCCGCGTGGCTTATCCAATAGATTATATTGATAATGCCATCTTACCTTCAATAGGAGCTGTTCCAAAAAACATCTTTTTCTTAACTGCAGATGCATTTGGCGTATTACCTCCCATTTCAAGATTAAATGTAGAGCAGGCCATGTTCCACTTTATGAGCGGTTATACGGCAAAAGTAGCTGGAACGGAAACCGGCATAACAGCGCCTCAATTAACTTTTTCGGCTTGTTTTGGTAAGGCTTTCTTACCGTTGCATCCGTCCAGATATGCCGCATTATTGGGCAAGAAAATGGAAAAACATCAGGTAAACGTGTGGTTAGTGAATACCGGCTGGAGCGGAGGTCCTTATGGCGTAGGGGAAAGGATGAAATTAAGGTACACCCGGGCAATGATTTCCGCAGCTTTGGATGGCAGCTTAGATCATAACAGATATAGGCAACACCATGTATTTAAACTGATGATGCCATTAAGTTGCCCTGGGGTGCCGGATGAAATTTTAGATCCCGCCAAAACATGGGATAATCAGGAAGAATACTTTTTAAAAGCCTATGAACTACTAAATGCTTTTACAGATAATTTTAAGCAGTTCGAACTGACAAAAGTGCCAAAAAGCAGTCACGTGGCGTTAAAATTATGTTAAATGTGCTTTAAAATGCATTTTTTGAACGAAAAATTTGCAATTCGATTTTTTTTTAGTTTTTATTGTGAAAGAATTGCCTCGGCTGGGGCAATTTTTTTGTTATACACGGTGGTGAGTTAGCGGAACAAAATTCTAAGTAACGATTTAATTGCTTATTGATTTATTAATTTGTAATTTAAAATCAATTTATAAATTTGTTTTTCGCAACAATATCGAATATGAAACGTTGAGTGTAATACAAAAAGAACAAACAGCTAAAAATTAAAAACAAGAACTAAAACTAAAAATTCAAAAAAAAATGGCAAACGCACCAAAACCAGCAACTGTTAAAAAAGAGAGCTCTTCTAGTGCTTCAAATGTTTTCGCAACATTAGTTATTCCTATTTGTATCGTTATCGGATTCGTGATTTGGAAATATGTATTGGGAGATCCGTCGAACTTTATCGATAACAACAACGAAAACTTACCATTACCAAACAACTATCCAGGTACAGCTTACAAAGGAGGTCCTATTGTTGCCGTTTTGATTGGTTTATTATTAACAACAATCGTTTTCTCTATCGAGCGTTTAATCGTTATCGGTAAAGCTAGTGGTAAATCAAGCTTAGATACTTTCATTATTAAAGTAAAAGGTTTATTAAATTCAGGTAATATCGAAGCAGCTAAAGCGGAATGCGACAAACAACAAGGTTCAGTTGCTAACGTAATTAAATCTGGTTTGAAAAAATACAGTGAAGTTGAAGCGGATACTAATATGGATGTTGAGCAATCTATCGTTGCTATCCAAAAAGAAGTTGAAGAAGCTACAGCTTTAGAAATGCCAATGTTAGAGCAAAACTTAACCATCATCGCTACTTTGGTATCAATCGGTACTTTGATCGGTTTATTGGGTACAGTAACAGGTATGATCCGTGCATTCGCCGGTTTAGCTAACTCTGGTGCTCCGGATCAGGCAGCATTGGCGGTAGGTATCTCTGAGGCCTTGATCAATACCATGACAGGTATCTCGGTATCAACTTTAGCGATCATCATGTATAACATCTTAACATCTAAAATTGATAAGTTAACTTACGCAATCGATGAGGCTGGTTTCAGCATCGTTCAAACATACGCTAGTTCGCATAAATAAGAATTTTGAAAAAATTTTTACCGGCTTTATGGAAAACCGGAAAAAAGATCATCATTATTAAAACTAGTAAAAAAAATTATGCCTAGAATTAAAGTAAAAAGGACAAGTACAGTAACAGACATGACCGCAATGTGCGATGTGGCGGCATTGTTACTTACGTTCTTCATTTTAACTGCTACGGCAAGACAACCAGAACCCCTAGCTGTTTCTACACCCTCATCTACATATGAGTTTAAGGTGCCGGTAGAAAACAATGCGATATTGACCATTGGCCAGGGAAAAGTTTTCTTTGAAGTAGCAGGACCAAAAGTGAGAGAAAAAACATTGCAGCTAATGGGCGAACAATATGGTGTAAAATTTACACCAGAAGAAACGGTTAGATTCTCAGGGATCGGAAGTTTCGGTGTTCCTATTCAAAGCTTAAAGCAGTTAATTGCGATGAACGCGGGTGACCGCATGAAACCAGGCATTCAGCCAGGTATTCCTGCTGACTCAACCGATAATCAATTAAATGCTTGGGTGCTGAATGCGCGTAAGGCTACAAAAGAGATCAACAATCAGGATATGCGTATCAGTATCAAAGGTGATGCTAAAGAAGAGTATCCAGTTGTGAAAAAGATTATTGATGTACTTCAGAAACAAAGTGTAAACAAATTTTTGTTGGTAACTAATTCTGAAGCTAAAAAGAAGAAATAAGAAATGGCAGAATTAAACACGGGCGGGAAGAAAGCCACGCCAAGGGTTGATATGACCCCAATGGTGGATCTAATGTTTCTTTTGGTAACTTTCTTTATCTTGACAACAGTAATCTCTACGCCACAAGCGATGGATATTGCAAAGCCGGATAAAAACGAGAAGTTACCTGAAAACAGATTAGAGCTGAAAGCAAGTAAAACGATGACCATTTTATTGGGTAAAAACAATAAAGTAGCTTGGTACATGGGAGTAGCTGGCGAAAGCGCACCAACAATTGAATCAGGTTCACAGATTGAAGATGCTATCGTAAAAAATAGAAAAGCAGCTGATGCTTCGGGTGTTGCTGGTGACTTTGTGGTCCTGGTAAAACCAACATCAGGTTCTACCTTTCAGAACTTTGTGGATATTATGGACGAGTTAGAGATTCTTAAAGTAAAGGTTCGTCAGATTGATGATGATAATATCCTTGATAATGAGAAGCAGTTCATGAGAGAAAAGGGAATTTTATAATCAAATAAAACCAATTTTATGTCGAAGTTAGATATATTCAGAAAAGAATGGCTTGAAGTGGTTTTTGAAGATAAAAACAAAAGCTATGGTGCGTATCAATTGCGTAAAACCAATGGTGCTAATACTACAAGAGCCTTAATTATTGGATCTATTGTCTTCCTGATTTTATTTTTTACTCCAAAAATCTATAGTCTTATTAAAGGCTCAATGGATCAGCAGGAAGAACAGGTAAAAGCACAGGAAGTAATTTTAGCTCCACCACCACCGGTAAATCCGGAAACACCTCCACCGCCACCGGTAGAGCCACCGCCACCAAAGGTTGACCAGGTGAAAATGCCACCTCCAATTGTAAAACCTGATATTGAGGTTCGTGATGAACCACCTACGGTTGAAAAATTGAAGGAAGCTGATCCAGGTCAGAGAGATATCAAAGGTGATCCAACAGCTGATATTGTTATCGCTGAGCCGGTTGGTGAAGGACCAAAAAGAGAAGCTGCTGTTGCGGTTGATGACAATAAAGTTTATGACTTTGTGAGTATCGAGAAACAGCCAGAATTCCCGGGAGGTATTTCTAAATTCTATGGCTACTTAAGTAAAGCAATAAAATACCCGCCAATGGCACAAGAAAACAACGTTCAGGGTAAAGTATTTTTATCTTTCGTTGTGGAAAAAGATGGTAAACTAACTGATATCACAGTTACCCGTGGTTTGGGTAGCGGAACTGATGAAGAAGCCATCCGTGTATTGAAAGCAAGTCCACGTTGGAATCCAGGTATCCAGAATGGTAAGCCGGTAAGGGTAAAATATAACATCAACGTTAACTTTACATTGAACTAATCGTAAATGTTAAATTTCGATATCTTTAAGCAAAAATCGCCTAAACAGCGGTTTTTGCTCATTTTAGGCCTTATCATGTTTATCTTTTATGTAATACTTGGTATCGCATTTATATTTTATAAACCTATTGCACTTCGGTTGAGTGCTATTCCGGAATGGGGGCGGATTACAATTGGTATCTTCCTTATTATTTATGCTTTTGTAAGACTTTTAAGCCTTGGTAGGCGCGATTAATCATTTAATGAAAAAAATTCTTTTAATATTTTGTGTACTGGCTTTATTGGTATCCTGCAAGCGCAAAAATAAGGCGGCTGCTGTTAAAGAAACGAGAACAAGTGGTACATTAAAAATATTGGTTGATGAAAGTGTTGGACCGATTGTTCAAAATCAGATCGATATTTTTAGTTTAGATTATCCGGATGCCAGATTTCAGGCTACAGTTAAACCTGAAGAAAAATTATTACCTGCTTTTTTGAATGATAGTGTAAGGGTGATCGTTTTGCCAAGATTGTTAACCAAGGCAGAAGAAAAATATTACAACCAACGTCAGATTAAAATCAATACTTCGCGTTTTGCCATTGATGGTATTGCTTTAATTACCAATAAAGACAATATCGATAGTACAATTAACGTTAAAGAGGTTATTGATATTTTGCAAGGGAAGAAATCAGATAAAAAACTGGTCTTTGATAACGCTTATTCCAGTACCTTTCAGTATTTTAAAGAGCTGGCCCATATCAGCCAGTTTCCAGCTACAGGAGTTTATTCAAAAAATTCTAGCAAGGAAGTAATTAAACTTATTGCGGAAGATAAAAATTTTATTGGTATTTTAGGCGTAAATTGGATTACGGGCAAAGATACAGAGCTGAGCGAATACCTGTCGAAGATAAAAGTGTTGGGTGTGAAGAATTTGAAGGGTAAGGCGGGAGATGATCAGTTCTATAAACCAACTCAAGATAACTTGATTAATGGCGTTTATCCTTTCTTAAGAAATATCAATATTATTGATTGCGAAGGAAGGGACGGTTTAGGCACAGGATTTGCAACATGGTTAAGAAGTCAGAGAGGGCAATTGATTGTACTTAAATCTGGACTTGGCCCACATAAATTAATGCCGAGACAAATTAACCTGACTAAAGGAAATTAAATTAAAAATTATAAATTGAACCACGAAGTAAATCTATAGAGGCACTTCATTTTTATTAAATAAAAAACAGGATATCCGATGAAAATTTTAAAGAAAGCAATAACCTTAAATGTAGGTTTGGTGTTGATGGGTTCTGCAGTTTTTGCTCAAAGTTTAAATGACGCGAAAAAAGCCATCGACGCGGAGCAATATCAAAAAGCATCATCAATGCTTAAATCGTTGGTAAGTTCAAAAGCTTCAGATGGTGATAATTATTACAATCTTGGTTTGGTTTATTTAAAAACCGGTTATATTGATTCAGCTAGAGCCGTATTTAACAAAGGGCTTACCGCTGATCCTAAAAACAACCTAAACTTAATTGGTTTGGGCGAAGCGGATTTATTATCTAATGATCCAACATCTGCAAAAACTAATTTTGATAAAGCTGTAGCATTGGCTTCTAAAGATTACAAAACTTATTTGTATATCGGTAGAGCTTATTTAGCACAGGATAAACCAAGCGATGATGTATCAAAACCTGACTTTACCAATGCATTAGCCAATATCACCAAAGCTGATGAATTGGATTCTAAAGACAAGGATGCTGAGGTTTTCCTGGCTCAAGGTGATGCATATGCTTTACAAAAGAAAAACTCTGAAGCATTAGGTCCATACATGCGTGTGAATGATGTTGATCCGAATAACAGGAGAGCTAAAACGCAAATCGGTAAGATGTATAAAGAATCCAGGGCTTTTCCTGAAGGAGAAAAAGAACTACAGGATGTAATTGCAGCTGATCCAAATTATGGTCCGGCTTACCGTGAGTTAGGTGAGTTATATTTACAATGGAGTAGCTTTGGTGTTGATAAAGAAAAAGCAGCAAAAGCAATTGAGAATTATAAAAAATATATGGATTTAACGGATAAATCGTTAGAGTCTCAATTGCGTTATATGCAGTTTTTATACTATGCTAAAGATTTTCAGACCTTAGAGCAAGTTGCGTCAACCATTCAGGTTCCAGCTAATGATTCTAAATCAGGCGTTGTGGCAAGATTAAAAGGATGGGCTGCTTATGAAAATAAAAACTATCCTCAAGCTTTAACTTACATGACTGAGTTTTTCGCTAAGGAAAAGGATAAATCAAAGATTTTAGGTAACGATTACCTTTACCTAGGTAAAGCACAATTGAAAGCTGGACAGGATAGCCTGGCAGTTGGTAATATTATCGAAGCGGCTAAACTTGATTCGACAAATGCTGAAGCTTTGGCAGAGGCGGGTAAAAGCTTGTATGATGCTAAGAAATTTGCAAAATCAGCTGAGGTTTACGAGTTAGCATCTAAGTATAATCCAAATGGCAAAGGATCTCTTTATAACTATTTGTACATCGGAATAAATAGATTTATGGAATCTTATACATTAAAACGTGAAAAGAAACCAATGAATTTGCAAGGTTTAGTTCAAGGTGATTCGGCGCTTAGTCATTTGTCGAAAGTAACCCCTGACTTAGCTCAATCCTATCTTTTTAGAGCCAGAATTAATGATTATATCGATCAGATTCAGAACCCTACAGCTCCAAAAGGTTTAATGATTCCTTTTTATGAAAAATATATCACTTTGGTAAAACCAGAAGAACAAGCGTCTGCTAAAAATAATTTGATAGAGTCTTATAGGTTGCTAGGTTCTTGGTATGCTGATAAAGATAAGGTTAAGGCAATTGATTACTTAAATAAATGTCTTGCTTTAGATCCAACTGATAGTTATGCAACAACTAAATTAAAAGAGTTGACAGGTGCAGTAGCTAAGCCAAAAGGCAAATAATTTTAAAGTTAAATAATTTAGAAAAGGCAGAGTTTGGTTACTCTGCCTTTTTCTTTTACTTTTGCATCACAAAAATAGAAATTATGCAAGCGCAAAGTTCAGCTATAGATTTTTTACCAATTATATTTCAGGTAATTGTTGCTTTAGGTTTTGTAGTAACTACCTTGGTTGCTACCCACTTTTTAGGGCCGAAACGCAAAACCAGCGATAAACTGGAGACTTTTGAAGCGGGGGTAAAATCAATAGGTAATGCACGCCAGCCTTTTTCAATCAAATATTTTGTAGTAGCCATACTCTTTGTATTATTCGATGTAGAAGTGATCTTTATGTATCCCTGGGCAGTTAACTTCCGTGCATTAAAAATGGATGGAATGATTGAAATGTTTATCTTTATGGGTACATTGTTGCTTGGTTTTATCTACGTAATCAAGAAAAAGGTTTTAGACTGGAACTAATCAGTTCGCAGGTATCAGGTCCCGGTTATCAGTTTGCAATTAGCATTTAATTATCGCGAGTTTAATAACTGTAAACTAAAAATTGCCAGTTATAAACCGGGATGTGTATCACTTACACTAACCTATAGCGGTTTTTTATTTAGAAAGGTTCTAAATCAGGTAATGCGCGCTTTTTTGCCTTTAAAATATTGTAAATTTGTTGCTCATTCTTTGAAGGGATGAGCATTTTTTGTTTATAAACATGAGTGAAATTAATATAGTTGATGCGCCTCCAGGAACCGAAGGGCCTGGCTATTTTGCCACCTCTTTAGATAAGGTGATTGGTTTGGCCCGGTCAAATTCATTATGGCCTCTACCTTTCGCAACTTCTTGTTGTGGGATTGAGTTTATGGCAACCATGGGTTCTCACTATGATTTAGGTCGTTTTGGTGCAGAGCGTTTGAGTTTCTCTCCCCGTCAGGCAGATGTGTTAATGGTTATGGGTACCATTGCTAAAAAAATGGCTCCGGTATTAAAGCAGGTTTATATCCAAATGGCAGAACCGCGTTGGGTAATGGCAGTTGGAGCCTGTGCGAGTAGTGGTGGTATTTTTGATACTTATTCGGTATTACAAGGCATCGATGAAGTGATTCCCGTGGATGTTTATGTTCCGGGATGCCCGCCAAGACCAGAAGCCATTTTAGATGGTTTCCAGCGTATTCAGGATTTAGTGAAGAACGAGTCGGGCAGAAGAAGAAATTCTGATTATTACAAAGAACTCTTAGGTCAATACGGCATTAAATAATGGAAGAAACCACGCTAAATAACGACATACACGTTAAACTGACTGAAAAGTTTGGCGAAAAGGTTACTGCTGTTTCTGAGCCTTATGGTTTATTAACTTTTGTAACTTATAAAGATGTTATCGTAAATGTGCTTTCACATCTTAAAGAAGAATTAAAATTCAATTTCCTTACTGATATTACAGCGGTTCATTATCCTGGTAAAGATCATGGTATTGCAGTGGTTTACCATTTGCATAACATGGTTGAAAAAGTAAGGGTTAGAATTAAAGTGTTCATTTCAGAACAGAACCCAACTATCACTACGGCAACAACTTTATGGAAAGGTGCCAACTGGATGGAACGTGAAACTTACGATCTTTTCGGGGTTAGATTTGAAGGGCATCCTGATTTACGCCGTATTTTAAATATGGATGACTTGGGCGTTCACCCGATGTTGAAGCAATATCCATTGGAAGATCCGAACAGGGTAGATAAAAAAGACGAATTTTTTGGAAGGTAAACTATGAATCATAACCATCCGGTATTTACAGATAACGACCCGCAAAGTGAGCTGGTAACCCTAAATTTAGGTCCAACACACCCTGCAACCCACGGCGTTTTTCAAAACGTTCTGCAATTAGATGGCGAACGTATTGTGAGCGGCGTTTCTACTATTGGGTACATACACCGTGCTTTCGAAAAGATTGCCGAGCATCGCCCATTTTATCAGATTACACCACTTACCGACCGTTTAAATTATTGCTCTTCGCCTATTAACAATATGGGCTGGCACATGACGGTGGAAAAGTTGTTGAATATTCAGATGCCGAAACGTGTAGATTATCTCCGGGTAATTATTATGGAACTTTCGCGTATTGCAGATCATATTATTTGTAATACGATTATCGGTCAGGATACAGGAGCTACCACCACTTTCCTATATCTTTTTCAGTTCCGTGAGCATATTTACGAAATCTTAGAGGAAGTATGTGGTGCCCGTTTAACCACAAATATAGGGCGTATTGGTGGCTTTGAAAGAGATTTCAATGATATTGCCTTTGCCAAAATCGATAAATTTTTAAAAGAATTTCCTAAAGCATTAAAAGAATTCGAAAATCTGTTAACGCGTAACCGTATTTTTATTGACAGAACGGCTGGTGTTGCAGAAGTGAGTAAAGAAACTGCTTTAGAATATAGCTGGACCGGCCCATTATTACGCGCAACAGGCGTGGATTATGATGTTCGTGTAAGTGATCCATATTCTTCATATCAGGATTTTGATTTTGAAATACCTGTTGGTACAAGCGGTGATATTTACGACCGATATTTGGTACGTAATGAAGAGATGTGGCAAAGTGTCCGCATTATTGAACAAGCCGTTGTGAAGTTAAAAACAGAACCAAAAGGTATTTTCCACGCCGATGTTCCTGAATTTTACCTTCCTCCAAAGCAGGAAGTTTACAACAATATGGAAGCGTTAATCTATCACTTCAAAATTGTGATGGGCGAAATTGATGCGCCGAAAGCAGAAGTTTATCACGCTGTAGAAGGTGGAAATGGTGAATTGGGGTTCTATCTGATAAATGATGGTGGCCGTACCCCATATCGTTTGCACTTCCGCAGACCAAGTTTTATAAACTACCAGATGTTTGCACCAATGAGCGAAGGCATGTTATTGTCTGATGCCATTATAAACATGAGTAGTATGAATATTATTGCAGGAGAATTAGATGCTTAAAGTAGAAGAACAAACACCTGTAGTGTTTTCATCAGAATTGCTGGCCAAATTTGATGAAGTAAAAAGCCGTTATCCAGAAGGAAAACAAAAATCAGCTTTATTGCCATTATTACATTTGGTGCAGGCTGAGTTTCTTTGGGTGCCTACTTCAGCTATGGATCAGGTTGCTGAATATTTAAATATTCAGCCGATCGAAGTTTATGAAGTAGCTACATTTTATACCATGTATTTTTTAAAACCACAAGGTAAATACGCCCTGGAGGTTTGTCGTACCGGTCCATGTTGCCTGGTGGGTGCCGAGAAAATACTAACCCACCTTGAAAACAAATTGGGTGTTAAGGAAGGAGAAGTTACTCCTGATGGTTTATTCAGCTTTAGAGGAGTTGAATGTTTAGCTGCCTGTGGTTATGGCCCGGTATTGCAGATTAGCCCGGAGTATACTTTCTATGAAAACTTAACTACCGAAAGTGTAGATAAATTGATTGAAGATTTAAAAAATAAGATTTGAGAAACTAGATTTGAGGTATGAGACCAGGCATTTGTCTAACATCTCATATCTCACATCTCACATCTATAAATAATGAGCCGTAAATTATTACTTGAGCATATAAACGTACCGGGCATCAATACACTTGAAGTCTATCGCCAGAAAGGCGGGTACCGTGCTGTGGAAAAAGCCCTGAAAACCTTAACCCCGGAAGAGATTGTAGAAGAGGTTAAAAAATCAGGTTTACGCGGTCGCGGAGGTGCAGGTTTCCCAACGGGAATGAAGTGGAGCTTTTTGGCTAAACCAGAAGGTGTTGCACGTTATTTGGTATGCAATGCCGATGAATCTGAGCCAGGAACTTTTAAAGACCGTTATCTGATGACTTACATCCCTCATGCGTTAATTGAGGGAATGATTGTTTCCAGTTTCGCTTTAGGTGCAAAGGTTTCTTACATCTATGTACGTGGTGAGATGATGCCTCAGATCCGTATTTTAGAAAAGGCAATTGCCGAAGCTAAAGCTGCCGGATGGTTGGGTAAAAACATTTTAGGAACAGGTTACGATTTAGAATTATATGTTCAACCTGGCGGTGGTGCTTACATTTGTGGTGAAGAAACTGCCTTGTTAGAATCACTGGAGGGAAAAAGAGGTAATCCACGTATTAAACCGCCTTTTCCGGCTATTGCTGGTTTGTATGGTTGCCCTACTGTGGTTAACAATGTTGAATCTATTGCAGCTGTAGTGCCGATCATTAACGATGGTGGTGACGAATATGCCAAAATCGGTATTGGTAGAAGCACTGGAACAAAATTGATATCAGCATCTGGTAATTTAGTAAAACCAGGTGTTTATGAAATAGAATTAGGTTTACCGGTAGAAGAATTTATCTACTCTGATGAATATTGCGGCGGTATTGCCAATGGCAAACGTCTTAAAGCGACAGTTGCGGGTGGTTCATCTGTACCTGTTTTACCGGCGAACTTAACTTTAAAATTGGCTAACGGAGAGCCTCGTTTAATGAGCTATGAATCATTATCAGAAGGTGGCTTTGCAACGGGAACCATGTTAGGTTCTGGTGGTTTTATCGCTTTCGATGAAGATCAGTGTATCGTTCGTAATACCTGGAATTTTTCCCGTTTTTATCACCATGAAAGCTGTGGACAATGCTCCCCTTGCCGTGAAGGTACAGGATGGATGGAAAAAGTATTGCACAAAATTGAACACGGACATGGAACCATGGAAGATGTTGATCTATTGTGGGATATCCAACGTAAAATTGAAGGAAATACGATTTGTCCGTTGGGTGATGCGGCTGCCTGGCCTGTTGCCAGTGCGATCCGTCACTTTAGGGATGAATTTGAATGGCACATTAAGGAACCGGTAAAAAGCCAGAGCCAAAATTACGGTATTGCCAATTATGCAACGCCGATTGAAAAAGCTCCGGTAGCGGAAGAGAAATAAGTAATATTTTACTTAGGAGCTG
Organism: Pedobacter suwonensis; assembly: GCF_044762335.1. GTDB lineage: Bacteria > Bacteroidota > Bacteroidia > Sphingobacteriales > Sphingobacteriaceae > Pedobacter. Next base: position 169,410 of record NZ_JBIWEB010000007.1, read on the forward strand.
GTCGCAATTTGCGACCGCCTTTGAAATATATAACTATGGCTAAAGATAAATTGTCGGTAAAAATACCAGCTGAGATTATCCTCAATAAAATTATTGAAATGAGAGATAAAAAAGTAATGGTTGATACTGATTTGGCCGAGCTTTATGGGGTAACTACTAAAAGATTAAATGAGCAGGTAAAACGAAATATAAAACGCTTTCCAGAAGATTTTATGTTTCAGATTACAAAGGATGAAAAAGATAGTTTGATTTCGCAATTCGAGCACCTAAATAAATTGAAATTCTCATCAGCTCTACCTTATGCTTTTACAGAACATGGGGCGGTAATGCTGGCAAGTGTATTAAATAGCGATAAAGCCATTGAGGTAAATATCCAAATTGTTAGAGTATTTACAGAAATTAGAGAATTATTGGCTTCGAACCTGAACTTAAGATTAGAAGTAGAAAAGATAAAAAAGAAACTAGATCATCAGGATAAAAACATTGAAGTCATCTTCAGGTATTTTGATGAGCTACTGGAGCAGCAACAACAGCCAAGAAAAGAAATTGGTTATAAAATCTCGAAAGAGAAATAATATAATTGAATTGGTTAGTGGAGACACAAACCAATGCGAGATCAAGAAATAAAAAGAATATCATTAACCATGAGTGGAAAAGTTAAGGTTACGATAGATGGGATAACAGTAGAGGTTGATAACGGAACAACCATTCTGAATGCTGCAAGGCAAATCGGAGGGGACATTGTTCCGCCGGCAATGTGCTATTATTCTAAATTACAGGGCAGTGGTGGTAAATGCCGTACCTGCATTGTAAAAGTGACTAAAGGTTCGGAGAAAGACCCCCGCCCAATGCCTAAGTTGGTGGCTTCCTGCCGTACAACCGTAATGGATGGGATGGAGGTACTTAACATTACTTCACCGGAAGTTTTGGAAGCACGTGCAGGCGTGGTGGAGATTTTATTGATAAACCACCCTTTAGATTGTCCGGTTTGTGACCAGGCAGGTGAATGTGATTTGCAGAATTTAGGTTACGAGCATGGTTTACAAAAAACACGTTATGAGTTTGAGCGCCGTACTTTCGAACGGATAGATATAGGCGATAAGATTCAGTTGCATATGAACCGTTGCATTTTATGCTATCGTTGTGTTTTTACTGCAGATCAGATTACCAATAAACGTGTTCACGGTATCTTAAACCGTGGCGATCATTCAGAAATTTCTACTTATATCCAGCAGGCGGTTGATAACGATTTTTCAGGAAACGTAATCGATGTCTGCCCGGTTGGTGCTTTAACTGATAAAACTTTCCGTTTTAAAAACCGCGTTTGGTTTACCAAACCTGTTGATGCACACCGCGATTGCGATCATGAAAAGTGTAGTGGTAAGGTAACACTTTGGTATAAAGGGACAGATGTTTTGCGTGTTACAGCCCGTAAAGATCAGTTTGGCGAAGTAGAAGACTTTATTTGCAATACTTGCCGCTTTGATAAAAAAGCAACTGCTGATTGGGTAATTGAACGTCCAACACACATTGATGATACTTCGGTAATTGCATCTAACCACTACGAAACATTAAAACCTTTGCATGTAATTCAGCCAAATGAGGCTTTACAGGCTGCAAATGAAATTGAACTACATAAAACAGTTAAATACTAATGGATAGCGCTTTTGTTATAGAAAAATTTATCCTGGTAGCTGTAATTTTCGGCATCAGTTTAGTTATTGCCATGTATTCTACCTATGCTGAACGTAAGGTTGCTGCATATTTGCAAGATCGTTTAGGTCCGGATAGAGCTGGCCCCTTTGGTATTTTACAACCCCTGGCCGATGGTGTTAAAATGTTTATGAAGGAGGAGATTATCCCAGCTTCATCTAACAGGTGGTTATTTATTGTTGGTCCTGGTTTAGCATTACTTTGTGCCTGTATTGGTACCGCTGTAATTCCATGGGGTAGTCCAATTGAAATTGGTGGCAAAATTGTTCCGCTTCAGGTTGCCGATATTAACGTAGGTGTTTTATACATTTTTGGTGTAGTATCCTTAGGTGTTTATGGTGTAATGATTGGCGGATGGGCCTCAAACAATAAATATTCTTTATTAAGTGCCATTCGTGCGGCGTCACAGAATATCAGTTATGAGATTGCAATGGGATTATCAATCATCGCTTTGCTTTTAATGACTAATACCTTAAGCTTAAAAGAAATTGTTGATCAGCAACATGGATTAAACTGGAACGTTTGGTACCAGCCACTGGGATTTTTAATCTTTATGGTTTGTTCTTTTGCCGAAACCAACCGTGCACCTTTCGATTTACCGGAATGTGAAACCGAATTGATTGGAGGTTACCATACCGAGTATTCGTCTATGAAATTAGGATTTTACCTTTTTGCAGAATATATCAACATGTTTGTATCATCGGCAGTAATGGCAGCCTTATATTGGGGCGGCTATAACTATCCTGGTATGGATTACGTTGCTGCGCACTTAGGTCCAACCTGGGCGCCACTTATTGGTACAGCTGTTTTCTTTGGTAAAATTGTCATGTTCATCTTTTTCTTTATGTGGGTACGTTGGACCATCCCTCGTTTCCGTTACGACCAATTGATGAATTTAGGCTGGAAGGGTTTAATACCATTGGCTATTGCCAATATTATAATAACAGGTATTGTGATTGCGATTATTGAGAAGTTTTAATTATGGAATCATTAAGTAATAAGAAAAAAGTACTGGAACAAAAGCCTTTGAGCTTTATGGAGCGCATGTACCTCCCGGCAATTGCCAAGGGCATGGGCATTACCATCAGTCACTTATTTAAAAAAGAGGCTACCGTAAGATACCCTGAAGTAGAACGCGAATTTTCTACCAACTTTAGAGGGATGCACTCGCTAAAACGTGATGAGAATGGTAAAGAACGTTGTACTGCCTGTGGCCTGTGTGCTTTATCTTGTCCGGCTGAAGCCATTACCATGATTGCTGCAGAACGTAAGCCCGAAGAAAAACATTTATACCGCGAGGAAAAATATGCAGCCACTTACGAAATCAATATGTTGCGCTGTATTTTTTGTGGTTTATGTGAAGAAGCTTGTCCAAAAGAAGCTATTTACTTAGATGGCCCGATTGTACCTGCTGATTATTTACGTAAGGATTTTATTTACGGAAAAGATAAGTTGGTGGAGGCGCCACTTGAAATGAAAAAATAATAATTGTCATCCTCAGCCTGTCGAAAGGACTAAACAAGAAATGCCAATAGATCTCGGTTCGTGTCTTCGCGAAACGAAATATAAATAATGGTTTGTGGAGATACAAACCATCGAACAGACATAAATAAATAAACAACAATTAATGAGTACACAAGTATTCTATTTCGTAGCCACATTAAGTATCATCTTTTCGCTGCTGGTGATTTTTGCAAAAAATCCGATCCACAGTGTATTGTACTTAATCCTTACCTTTTTTACCTTCACTGTTCACTATGTATTGCTAAACGCACAGTTTTTAGCAGTGGTAAACTTTATTGTTTACATGGGGGCAATCATGGTACTCTTCTTATTTGTACTGATGTTGCTTAACCTGAATAAGGACACCGAACCTAGTAAATCGCCGTTGATTAAAATCGTCGGTGTGATTGCCGGCGGTTGTTTGGTGGTTACCTTAATCGGTTCTTTAAAATCAGCAAGTATTTCCAGTCCATTGATTTTAAAAAATCCGGGATTGGGATTGGTAGAAAATCTTGGTAAGGAGCTTTTTGGCCCATTCTTATTACCATTCGAATTGTCATCTCTATTACTATTGGCAGCAATGGTAGGAGCCGTTTTATTATCTAAAAGAGATGAGGTAGAAGCATAATGGAAAACTTAACATCACAACTTCAGGGCGTTCCGCTAAATCACTACATCTATTTAAGCGCCATTATTTTTTCTATTGGCGTAATCGGTGTACTTACCCGTAGAAATGCCATCGTAATCTTTATGTCAGTAGAGCTGATGCTTAATGCCGTTAACTTACTGTTAACCGCTTTTTCTGTGCATAGTAACGATCCATCCGGACAGGTTTTCGTATTTTTCATTATGGCCCTGGCAGCTGCAGAGGTTGCAGTTGGTTTAGCCATCATCGTTATGGTTTACAGAAATACAAAATCGATAGATATTAATGTTTTAAATCGCCTTAAGTGGTAAATATATAATAAGAATGACAATAGAACAATTGATTTGGTTGGTTCCATTACTACCTTTTTTAGGTTTTGTAATTAATGGGCTGGGCAGAAACTCTTTATCTAAAGGACTTGTTGGTATCATCGGGAGCGGCGTAATTCTGGCCTCCTTTGTTATCAGCGTAGTTATTTTCTTTAGTTTACAAGGCGACACACAAAAATCTCACGAAGTATTTTTATTCGATTGGATCAGCGCGGGTGCATTACACATTCCGCTATCTTTCCTGGTTGACCCTCTAAGCTCGATTATGCTTTTGATCATTACCGGAATTGGTTTCCTGATCCATTTATATTCCACCAGCTATATGCATGATGATGCAGGGTTTGGTAAATTTTTCTCTTACCTGAATCTGTTTGTGTTCTTCATGCTTTTATTAGTATTGGGTTCAAACTATATCGTCATGTTCATCGGTTGGGAAGGTGTAGGTTTATGCTCTTACCTGCTAATCGGGTTCTGGTATACCAATAGTGCGTATGCATCAGCAGCTAAAAAAGCTTTCGTAATGAACCGTATCGGCGATTTGGGTTTTCTACTAGGCGTGTTTTTAATTTTCACCACTTTTGGCAGTGTAGAATTTGCTAAAGTTTTCCCTCAGGCAGCTAATATGTTGCCAGGCAAGGATACATTGGTTTTAATTACCATTTTGCTGTTTATCGGCGCTTGTGGTAAATCGGCTCAATTGCCTTTGTTTACCTGGTTACCTGATGCAATGGCCGGACCAACACCAGTTTCAGCGTTAATCCATGCTGCAACAATGGTAACGGCAGGTATTTATATGATTGCACGTTCCAGTGTATTGTTTGACCTGGCGCCGCTTACCCAGCACATTATTGCCATTATAGGTGCAGCAACAGCTTTAGTAGCTGCTATCATTGCATTAACACAAACGGATATCAAAAAGGTATTGGCTTACTCAACCGTATCGCAATTAGGATATATGTTTTTAGGCCTTGGCGTTGGTGCTTATACCGGTTCATTCTTTCACGTATTAACACACGCTTTCTTTAAAGCATTATTATTCTTGGGTGCAGGTTCGGTTATTCATGCGATGCACCATGAACAAGATATGCGCCATATGGGCGGATTGAGAAAGAAACTTCCGGTTACTTTTTTAACCATGATGATCGGTACGATTGCCATTGCAGGTTTACCGCCGTTCTCGGGTTTTTTCTCTAAAGATGAAATTTTGGCACATGCTTTCCAGGCTAGTCCGATACTTTGGGGAGTTGGGGTTTTAACCGCGTTTTTAACGGCATTCTATATGTTCAGAATGATGTTCCTGACTTTCTCTGGAAAATACCGCGGAACACATCATGAAGAAAGCCACGTACACGAATCGCCAGCAGCAATGACTTTACCTCTAATTATTTTAGCTGTTCTTGCTGCAATTGGTGGAGCAATTAATCTTCCTCACGTTTTTGGTGGTAACGAATGGTTGGCGCATTGGCTATCAGGTGCAGGTGTTGCACAGCATGAATTGGAGCTAAGTCACTCTACAGAATACTCATTAATGGCTGTTTCGGTTGCGGCAGCTGTAATAGCTCTATTGTATGCTTATACCAGGTATGTTAAAGGAGCTCGGGTTCCTGTTGCTGATGAAGCGCCGCGTTCAGCATTGGCAAAACTATCCTACAACAAATTTTATTTAGATGAGATTTATGATTTCATCATTACCAAACCGTTGGATGCCCTATCAAGATTCTTTTACAGGATTATCGACAATAAATTTATCGATGGAATTGTAAATGGATTGGGATGGAGCACTAATGAGGCCAGTAAAGGTATTCGTTTATTGCAAAGTGGAAACGTAGGTTTCTATATATTTATGATGGTATTTGGTATCATCGCATTGCTATTGTATACATTTTTCTACATATAAAAAGGGTTCAAAATAAATAATGGAACAACTTTTACTACTTATATTTCTACCGCTTGCAGGTGCAATTATTACGGCACTTGCTGGTAAGTCGGCAAAGATCGTTTCTACCGTATTTTCGGTGGCTTCTTTAGTGCTGGCTTTGGTTATCGCCTGTAATTTCATTCCGGATGCAAGTACCCAGTTTGAGGTTAACCTGCCATGGATTGCTGATCTGGGGATTAATTTCCATGCAGGTATTGATGGCATCAGCCTGCTGGTGGTATTGCTTACCAATTTACTGGTACCGATCATCATTTTATCAAGCTACAACCATCAATATAAAAATCCGGCGGCATTTTATGCATTGATTTTATTCATGCAAACGGGTTTATTATTGGTATTTACCGCATTAGATGCTTTCTTGTTTTATATCGGATGGGAAGCGGCATTAATTCCAATCTATTTTATCTGTGCCATTTGGGGCGGAAAAGACCGCATCCGGATCAACATGAAGTTTTTTGTGTATACCATTGCTGGTTCATTGTTTATGTTGATGGGGATTATTTACCTCTATCTTCAAAACCCGGCCCACAATTTTAACATTCAGGCTTTTTATGCGTTAAACCTGGATACTACTCAGCAGGGATGGATTTTCTGGGCTTTCTTCATCGCTTTTGCGATCAAGATGCCGATTTTTCCTTTCCATACCTGGCAGCCTGATACCTATACTGCAGCACCTGCACAAGGAACCATGTTGTTATCAGGTATTATGTTGAAAATGGGTATTTATGGTGTAATCAGATGGTTATTGCCAATTGTTCCGGCAGGTGTTCATGATTGGGGACAGTTGGCTATTATTTTATCAATCATTGGTATTGTTTATGCTTCGTTGATTGCTTTTACCCAAAAAGATGCTAAACGTTTAGTTGCCTATTCATCTATCGCTCACGTTGGATTAATATCAGCAGGTATCTTTGCTTTTAACCAGCAAGGTATGCAAGGTGCAATGGTGCAGATGTTGAGCCATGGTATTAATGTTGTTGGTTTATTTTTTGTTTTAGATATCATCTTCTCGCGTGTTAAAACCAATAAAATTGAAGAGTTGGGCGGAATTGCCAAAGTAGCACCTCAGTTGGCGATTACATTTTTAATTATCGTGTTGGGAACAGTGGCTTTACCGGGAACGAATGGATTTATTGGTGAGTTTTTATTGTTGATGGGTGTTTACAACTACGGTATCTGGGCGGCTGCCATTGCCGGTTTAACCATTATCTTTGGTGCGGTTTACATGTTGCGCATGTATCAGAACGTCATGTTGGGACAAACCAATAGCTTAACCATCACTTTTACCGATATCAAAGGAACCGAAAAATTGGTTCTTTATACCATATGTGCATTAATTATTGTTCTGGGCGTTTATCCAAAACCGGTTTTGCATTTAACAGAGGCATCTGTACAACATTTATTAGAACAGGTAAATCAAAAATTAAACACAGTAAATTAAGCAATGAATATTATTATAACCATTAGTATAACAGCTTTTGTAGTGCTTTATGCAGGTTTGTTTAAGGCAAAAAAAGCATTACTACCACTTACCGTTGTTGGCTTACTTACTGCATTGGGATTTACTTTTTCTGCATGGAATGGTAATGCTGTTCATTTCGGAATGATGCAGACAGATAACTTTGCACTGGCATTTTCAGGAATATGTATTGTCGGTACACTTTTAATCTTCTTGTTGACACAGAACTATTTCCACGCCAAAAGCGATAACATAGCCGAGTATTATACCTTGATTCTTTTCGCACTAGCGGGTATGATCATGATGGTATCGTATAAAAATATGGCCATGCTGTTTGTAGGCCTGGAAATCATGTCGGTGAGTTTATACATTTTGGCGGGTATCCGTAAAACGGATTTTGCCTCTAACGAAGCGTCATTAAAATATTTCCTAATGGGGGCTTTCTCAACCGGTTTCCTGTTATTTGGAATAACCTTAATTTATGGTGCAACAGGCTCTTTTGATTTAGATAAAATACAGGCTTACCTGGTCAATAATCAAGCAGTTTCACCCATATTTTATCCTGGCGTAATTCTGATGATGATTGGCTTGAGTTTTAAGGTTGGTGCTGCTCCGTTCCACTTCTGGACCCCAGATGTATATGAAGGTGCGCCATCGTTAATTACCACTTTCATGAGTACAGTGGTTAAAACTGCAGGTTTCGCGGCATTCTTAAGGTTATTTGCTGATGCTTTTGCTCCACTCCACGAGTTTTGGGTTGCACCATTGATGGTAATCGTTTGTTTAACTTTATTCATAGGCAATGTAACGGCTCTGTTCCAGAAAAATTTCAAGCGTATGCTGGCATATTCAAGTATTTCGCATGCAGGTTATTTGTTGTTCTCGTTAATTGTACTAACCAAAAACTCAGGAAATAATGTGCTGGTTTATGCAGCGGCTTATACTTTCGCTTCAATTATCGCCTTTGCCGTATTAATTTTGGTTAAACAAAAAACAGGTAGCGATAGCTTCGAGAGCTTTAATGGCCTGGCAAAACGGAATCCGTTAGTTGCATTGTGTTTAACCATAGCCATGCTTTCATTGGCCGGTATTCCTCTGACAGCGGGTTTTATTGGAAAGTACTTAATGTTCCTGAATGTAATGACAGAGTATAAAACCCTGCTTGTGGCATTTGCGATTTTAAATGCACTGGTTGGTTTCTATTATTATTTTAGGGTAATTGTAGCCATGTGGTTTAAAGATGGTGTCGAGACAGAGCTTTCAACCCCTTCTCAGTATAAAGTGGTTTTGTTGGTTTCTGTAGCAATAACATTGGTATTGGGTATTTATCCTGCAATTATTTTAAACCTCATATAGGTATGTTGTAGTTTAATAATTATTTGTAGTTTTACGAATAATTGAATATGCACGATTTTTGGAATAACCTGCATCAGCTACTTGATCCCGAGAAATTATTGAGGGAGGGCGGATTCTATTTAGTCGTGTTCGTTATCTATGCAGAAACGGGGCTGTTTTTCGGCTTTTTCCTTCCTGGTGATTATTTATTGTTTTTGGCAGGAATGTTTGTGGCGACCGGCAAGCTGGATGTAAACATTGCAGTACTCCTGGCTGGGTTATGTGTAGCAGCCATTTCCGGAAATTTTACAGGTTATTGGTTCGGACGTAAAACTGGTCCGGTATTGTACACCAGAAAAGACAGTTTCTTTTTTAAAAAGAGATATTTAAAAGCCGCAAAGGAATATTATCAGAAACAAGGTGCCTTTGCGTTAATAATGGGCAGATTTGTGCCTATTGTTAGAACTTTTGCACCGATTTTTGCAGGAGTTGTGAAGCTGGATTTTAAAAAATTTGCTTTATATAATATATTGGGTGCCGTACTTTGGATCTGTTCCTTAACTTTGCTCGGTTATTTTTTAGGCAGAAGATTTGAAAAAGAAATCAACGATTATTTATTATATATTATTATTGGCTTTATCCTTATTACAACTATTCCATTATTAATTACCTTTGTAAAAAGTAAAGTAGTGAGTGGCACTGAAGAGGATAAAACAGATTTAAATTAAAAATGGCAAAAGACGATCATCACGCGTGGCATAGCGTATCTCCTGGACACAATGTTCCAGAAATTGTAAACGCAATTATTGAAATTCCTAAGGGCTCAAAAGCGAAATATGAAATAGATAAAGAATCTGGCTTGATTAAGTTAGACAGGGTTCTTTTTTCATCTGTAATGTATCCTGCAAACTATGGCTTTATTCCTCAAACGTATTGCGATGATAAAGATCCATTAGATATTTTGGTACTTTGTTCAGTAGATGTCTATCCAATGACATTGATTGAGGCGAAAGTAGTTGGTGTAATGCATATGGTAGATAATGGTGAGCAGGATGATAAAATCATAGCTGTTGCTGCTCACGATATGTCGGTAAATTATATTAACGATTTAGATGAGTTGCCTCCACACCAGATGAAAGAAATTGTTCGTTTCTTTCAGGATTATAAAGCATTAGAAGATAAAAATGTAACTATCGAACATTTACTCGGTGTTCGCTATGCGCATAAAGTAATAAAAGAAAGCATAGAACTTTATAACACAACATTTAGAGAATTAGCATAATGGATTTACCCACGGTCTGTTTGTTTTTAAATTTAGAGCTTAGTGCAATCCTGCCTACAAACGGAGTTTTGGCTGCGGTACAGGAAACTGATACCACTGCTGTTGGCTGGAGATTATTCCTAGCGTTATTTTTGGTGTTGCTTAACGGATTTTTTGTTGCAGCAGAGTTTGCAATTGTAAAGGTTAGGGCATCACAGATTGAAATTAAAGCAAAAACAGGCAGTCGGGTTGGCAAAATGGCCAAAGGGATTATCCATAATCTCGACGGATATTTAGCCGCCACACAGCTAGGCATAACGCTTGCATCACTTGGCTTAGGTTGGGTAGGTGAAGGCGTTATGCATACCATTTTTAAGAATCTCTTCGATAGTTTAGAATGGGGTTTAAGCGATGCTTCTATTCACACTGCATCTACAATTGTAGCCTTTTCGCTCATCACAATCATGCATATTGTCTTTGGAGAATTGGCGCCGAAATCTTTCGCTATCCAAAGGCCTGTAGCCACAACGCTTTTCGTTTCCGTACCGCTGCAGCTATTTTACGTAGTATTTAAACCATTCATTTGGACACTGAACAGTCTTGCTGCCATTATTCTTAAACCATTTGGCATTGATACATCTGCTGGTCACGAGTCAATCCACAGTACCGAAGAGTTACAGTATCTGCTTGATCAGGGCAAAGAAAGCGGTGCATTGGATAATAACGAGCATGAGTTGATTAAAAATGTATTTGATTTTAATGAGCGTGTGGTAAAGAATATCATGGTACCACGAACGAAAATCTCTGGTATTGAGCTAACTTCTCCAAAAGAAGAAGTGATAGATACGATTATTAAGGAAGGATATTCGCGTTTGCCTGTTTATGATGATATTATGGATAAGATTGTTGGAATTATCCATGCGAAAGATATTTTACCTTTAGTTGCAGCCGGTAACCAGCACTGGACATTAAAAGATATCATCAGAAAACCATATTTCGTTACCGAAACCAAGAAAATTAACGATCTGATGAGCGAGCTGCAAAGTAATCGCATACAGATTGCGATTGTATTAGATGAGTTTGGAGGTACAGCGGGTATGGTTACGTTAGAGGATATTGTAGAAGAGCTTGTAGGAGAAATACAAGATGAATACGATGAAGAAAAACCATTGGTAGAAAAGGTTTCTGATAATGAATTTATCGTAAATGCATTTGCTACAGTATATGATGTGAACGAATATCTACCGCACGATTTACCAGAGGATGAAGATTTCGATACTATTGGCGGATTGGTTTCCCATATTTTTGAACGTATTCCGGAAGTGGGTGAAAGCAACGAATCATATGGTTACCTGTTTACCATCTTAAAAAAGACAGAGCAAAATATCGAAACCATTAAATTAGAACTGGTAATCAATAAAGAAGATATGGTTGATAATCACTAATTTCAACAATGCATAATTTTTATACACCGGATATCACCCAAAATTCTTATACACTAAACGAGGAAGAGAGCAAACACTGTGTTAGGGTGCTTAGGCTAACCATCGGAGATATTGTTAATTTAGTAGATGGGAAAGGTGGCTTTTATACTGCTGAAATTACCTCCGATAATCCCAAGAAGGTTTCTTTATCTGTTTTAAAGGTAGAAACAGAATTTCATAAAAGAAACCATTATTTGCATATAGCTGTCGCACCAACTAAAAATATCGATCGGATAGAATGGTTTTTAGAAAAGGCTACAGAGTTGGGCATTGATGAAGTTACACCTGTTATCACTGATCGGTCGGAGCGAAGGGTAGTTAAGGAAGATCGGCTTAATAAAGTCATTACATCTGCCGTAAAACAATCTATTAAAGCTTATCATCCTAAATTAAATGATGCCATCTCTTTTGAAGCTTTTTTAAAGGAACCTTTTGATGGCCATAGGTTAATTGCGCATTGTATCGATAAGGGAGAAAAACAATATATATCCAAACTCGTTGCTCCGCATCAAAAGTATTTAATTCTTATTGGTCCTGAAGGGGATTTCACACCAAATGAAGTTGATTTAGCTTTGAATAAAGGCTTTAAAGCATTAACTTTAGGTGATAACAGGTTGCGCACAGAAACTGCGGCTTTATCTGTTTGTTTTGAAATCAATTACCTTAACCGATAATCAGTTTGAAGTTTTCAGTTTGCAATTTTCAGTTTTCAAAAGGTGTAAAGTTTTTAACTTTATGCTTTGGTCTTTTAGCCATAAGCTTAGGCCTTACTGCTTTTATCCCGCCCACTTACCGTATGGCTAAATTAAAGTATAATGGCGGCGGCGATTGGTATGCAGACAGAACAGCTTTACCCAATTTAATTGCCTATTGTAATGCCAATTTGAAAACTAATTTTTATCCTGAAGAAAGTGTAGTAGAAGCAGGATCGAGAGAGATTTTCAATTATCCGTTTATTTACATGACTGGACATGGAAATGTTGTTTTCAGCGATCAGGAAATTAGAAACTTGAGGCAATACCTTACAGGTGGCGGATTTCTTCATATAGACGATAATTATGGCCTGGATAGATTTATAAGGCCGCAAATGAAAAGGGTATTTCCTGAACTTAATTTTGTAGAGTTGCCAGCTAACCATGCTATTTATAATCAAAAGTTTAAATTTACCGGAGGCTTACCCAAAATCCATGAGCACGATAATAAACGCCCGCAAGGATTTGCTCTAATTTACAAGGGTAGGATAGTTTGTTATTATACCTATGAATGCGATTTAGGGAACGGCTGGGAAGACTTTGGTACTTATCCCGAAGATACGCAGGAAACACGAACCAAAGCGTTAAAAATGGGCGCAAATTTGGTACAGTATGCTTTAACACAATAAGCCATGTATAAAGTAAAAGTAAACGATCAGTTTTTATTTGATGTTGAGAAAAAGGACTCATCTTTTTTAGTGAATGGAGAGCAGATTCAGCTCGATCTAAGTACAATTGGCCAGGGCAATACGCACGTGTTATACCAAAACAGGTCTTTCAATACGGAACTTGTTGACATCAACAAGAGCGAAAAAACCTGTAAAATAAAGGTAAATGGAAATATTTATCAGATCAGTATTGAAGATCAGTTTGATGTTTTACTAAAGCAACTTGGTCTGGATATTTTGACCAAAAATAAAGTTTCTGAGATTAAGGCTCCTATGCCTGGTTTAGTATTAAAGGTTTTGGTTAACGAAAATGCCGAGGTTAAAAAAGGAGATAACCTTCTGGTATTGGAAGCGATGAAAATGGAGAACATTTTAAAATCATCAACAGATGGGGTGCTTAAAAAGATCCTGATTAAGCAGGGGGATAAAGTAGAGAAAAATCAGATTTTGGTACAGTTTAAGTAGTTAGGCTTGTTCAAACTAAGCTATTTGTTGGTGTCGTCACCCTGAACCGAGCATTAGCGAGCTTACCGAAGGTAATTTCTTTCAGGGTCGTTTCTCTTGAGTAGATAGATCTCTCCATTTCGCTGCGTTTCAGTCGAGATGACGAGTTTTCGAGAGGGTATAATTGAGTCGGGAGCTGACCATTTTCGTTTAAGTTAGATCGCAATACATAACAAAAAAGTCCCGATTTAATTCGGGACTTTTCTTTTTTTATCTACCTCTACTCACCCTGTAAGGCTTTTGTGGAGGGGTTTTGAAACTTCTTTTGCCTGCGGTACTAATTTCTGGTGCACCAAGCATGGTCATGGCACAACGGAAACCTACTTCAGCCGAGGATTCATCTTGTTGCATAAAACGACGCGTTGCAGGGTTTAACCAGTAAGCCATATCATTCCAGGAACCACCTTTATACACCCTTGATTTATCGTTTACCAGTGTTACACCTTCCTCATTTAACAACGTATTTTGTCTGTCGCGATAGCCTCTTTGGTCGGCCTGATAACTGGTGGACGCTACCGGCGATTGTGGATCAGTCGATTTTGAAATCGAATCAGCACGTTTAGCTTGTGCCTGTTTTTCGGCCCAGGTTTGTTTTCTTCCGGAGTAGGCATTTTCTTTAATCGGATTACCATATTTATCCAACGCAATTTTTCCACTTTGTGGGTCTGCTAACTTTTTGTTAGTAAAATAATTACCCCGGTAAGGGTTAAATGCGTCAGCATCGGTAAAAGTACCCGTTCTGTAAACATCATTTACCCATTCGTTTACGTTTCCTGCCATATTATATAAGCCGAAGTCGTTTGGAGCGTATTGAATAACCGGAACTGTTAAATCTCCTTTATCGTTCAATGAACCGCCAACCCCCATATAATCTCCAGGCGCTCTTTTAAAGTTCGCCTGAATCATACCTCTGGTTTTCTTTTTGGCAGAACTAACACCTAAGCCATTCCATGGGTAAATTTTATTCTGATTGATATTCTCATATTCTGTATTACCAATCAAACCCAAAGCAGCGTATTCCCATTCAGCCTCAGTTGGTAGGCGGTACGGCTGCATAATTACCCCATCTTCTAAGGTAGCAGTTCTCCTTGGCTGGTTATTTTTACCCGTACCTCCTGCCGTTCCACCAGCTGTGGTTGTGGCAGCACCAGCTTTAGTATTATAATCAATAAACGCATTTCTGCCTTTATCATCATACTGGCCATTTAAATAGGCATCTGTATTGAAAGGTTTATCTGGTCTGGGTGTTGCAGGGTCGCCAGCTTTAGCTTTTCCGTTTCCGGCAAGCGTTTTATAATCAGTTAAGATTCCTTTTTCACGTAAAATAAATTCGTTCGCTCTTGAAGTTCTCCATTCACAATAACGTGAAGCCTGTTCCCAGGAAACACCCACTACAGGGTAATCACGGTAAGCAGGGTGTCTTAAATAGTTATCTACATAAGGTTCATTATAAGATAATGCCTGGCGCCAAACTAAGGTGTCAGGAAGCTCATTATAATAATACTCTTGATCTTCAGGATAATTGTACCTGATCCAGTGAAGGTATTCTAACCAGTCCGTATTAGATACCTCAGTTTCATCCATATAAAAAGATGGTACGGTTACCTGTCTTTTATAATTATAAATATTGGGCTCAACACCTGGTATTTCAATGGCACTACCGCCAACAACTAAAACCCCGCCCTCAATCGGAATTAAACCAGGGCCTGGTGCCCTTTTATATTGGGTAGCTACCGCAAAAGCACCAGATTGGTTGTTTTTGCTTTTCCTATTTGCATAAGGAATGCCTGTTTTGCTGGAACTCGCGCTTTTTGAGCTACAACCCGAAAGGACGACGGCTAATGACAAACAGGTAAAAGAATATAGTATTAGTTTTTTCATAAGAAGCGACTGGAAATAACCTAATGGCCTTTTAACCGATAAAATTAAACAAATTTTAACTGAATATATAAATAATGTAGGAATAAAAATAGCTAATATTTTTTGATCGAATACGTATTACTTTAAATTTATGGCTATGTATTTCTTTTAAACGAAATTATCGTTAAATAATTATAAATAAGCAAGATAAAATTATTGGCTGGTACTTTACAGGCTTTTATAAGTTATATAAAGTTTATCATATTATATATTGATCACGAATACAAGATACGATTGAAGCAACTTATGATAAACATTACAAATAAATTAATGTTTGAATACATACTGAAATAAGCCATATTTAGTTTTTGACTTTTCAGCTGTAAAGCCGGTTTGATGAGGACATTCTTTGAAACTACTGATAACTTGTCATTTTGCTAAGTGCTTATTGGTTTTATACTTACAGTTGAGTTACTACCACCCATATGTAAAAATCGTATGTTTAATTAGTAAATAATCATAGAATTCGTATTTTGGTGAAATATAAGTTTTGGTTTTACGTTACTGATATATTCTCCAGTGATTATTCAATACCAAAATCTAAAATTACGTACCTTTAAAAGGATGAATTTCAAGTACATTAGTAAACTTGCTTTTTCTGCACTCTCAATGGCACTGGTGTTTGGTAAAACAAATGCTCAGGTAACCATAGGTAATACCCAAACAAACGGTAGTGAAGCAAACAACATTGTAACAGCAGTTCCATTTCTGCTCATTACTCCCGATGCCCGTGCTGGTGCAATGGGTAATGCCGGCGTAGCCGTAGCAGGTGATGTAAATTCATCCAGTATCAATGCTTCTAAACTTGCTTTTCTAGATAAACCTTACGGATTTTCTGTGTCTTACAGCCCATGGTTAAAAAGTTTGGTGCCAGATATTAATCTTGCTTATTTAAGCGGCTTTTACAGGCTTGGCGATCGCAATACCATTGGTGCATCTTTAAGATATTTTTCGTTGGGATCTATTCAGCTTACCGATATTAACCAACAGGATCTTGGGATCGCCAATCCTAACGAACTCGCTTTTGATGTTTCTTTTGCGCGTAATTTTGGTAAGGAGTTTTCGCTGGGAACTTCGTTAAGGTATGTTTACTCGAATTTGGCTTCCGGTCAGTTTTCTTCTTCCGGACAGGTGCGCAGTGGGAATGCTATAGCAGTTGATGTTTCTGGCTTATATAAAACAGCTACTATATTATTTGGCAGGCAGGCCGTGCTTTCTGCCGGAGCCAATATATCCAATATCGGAACAAAGATGAGTTATTCAGATGGTGGAGAAAATTTCTTTTTACCTACTAATTTTAAAATTGGCGGCGCATCTACATTTACGGTAGATGATTTTAGTACGCTAACCTTTGCGCTTGATTTTAACAAATTACTGGTCCCCACACAACCTATATACGATTCGAACAACAACATTGTAAGCGGAAAAGATCCGAACCGCTCGGTACCTGCCGGAATTTTTGGTTCATTTAGCGATGCACCGGGCGGTTTTAGTGAAGAATTAAAGGAAGTGGGGATTTCGACAGGTCTCGAATACTGGTATAATCAACAGTTTGCGGTTAGGGCAGGTTACAACTATCAGAGCCCGATGAAAGGTGACAGTCGGTATTTTACCTTAGGGCTGGGGTTAAAATACAATGTTGTTAATATCGATTTCTCTTATTTAATTGCAAATGCACAGACTAGTCCGCTTGCAAATACCCTACGTTTTGGTCTATTGTTTAACTTTGGCGAAAATAAAGCAAAAGATAAATAAGATTAAAGTAAAATAAACATGAAAATTAGAGTAGGTTTCGGATTTGATGTACATCAGTTAAAAGATCAACATCCCTTTGTTGTCGGTGGTGTTACCTTAGATCATCATAAGGGTGCTTTTGGACATTCGGATGCAGATGTTTTACTTCATGCTATTTGCGATGCGCTTTTAGGTGCCGCTAACCTTCGTGATATTGGTTTTCATTTTAAGAACACAGATGAGAGATGGAAGGGCATCAGCAGTTTAATCCTGCTGAAAGAAACCGTAAAACTACTGGCTGAAAAAGGCTGGCGGATCGGAAATATCGATGCCATGCTTTGTTTAGAAGCACCAAAAATTAACCCCCATATTCCCGCCATGCAACAAAACATTGCTGATGCAACGGGAATTTCTACGGAAGATATCTCGATAAAAGCAACCACCAATGAGCAGATGGGCTTTGTTGGTAGGGAAGAGGGCGTTGTTTCTTATGCCGTTTGCTTAATTGAGAAGTAAAAGATTTTTTAATTGAATCAAAGAAGTCAAGTTTTGATAGCACACTGGCTATTAAAACTTGACTTCTTTCTAGACCGGTATTTTATTACGCTACCTGTTCCTTAACATTCCCTGTTCTTTTTATGGTTCCCCAGGTTTCCAACTCACCTTTAATCGCTTTTCTGAACGAACGGAATAATACCACATACATCAACTGTCTCCAGAAAAAACGCTGAGGGAAAATGTAAAGTAAATTGGTGTACTTTTCTTTCTCCATCTTAAAAGCAATTGCTGCAAAAATCATATCCACAAAGATGAAGATAATATAATAGAATAGTACCTGGCCAAAACCGTTATGAAGGCTTAAAATTCCTGAAAATCCGGTTAGTGTTAAATTATTAATAGCGCTTAATGAAAACAGACCGCTAATTAAGGAGATAAGCATAAAGAGATCGGCAAGCGGGGAAAACAATGGTAAAATGATTTGATAAATCAGGATATTTGGCATTCCTACCATTCCAAAATAACCATATTTTTTGTTTAGCAATGTTTTTCTGTTTTTCCAGAAGCTTTGCATTACTCCGAAACTCCAACGGAAACGTTGTTTTAGCAGCATGTTTACCGTTTCCGGAGCTTCTGTATAGGCAATTGCTGCATCACAGTTTTTAACTTTATATCCGGCCCTTAAAATTCGCATGGTTAAATCACAATCCTCTGCAAGGGTATCAACAGTAAAACCACCAATTTCTAAAACCACCTTTTTTCTAAAGGCACCTATCGCCCCTGGCACCACGGTAATCGTATTTAGCAAATCGAAAGCCCTTCTGTCCATGTTTTGGGCCGTGATGTACTCTATTGATTGCCATTTGGTTATGATGTTGTTGGCATTTCCAACTTTTACGGTTCCTGCTACAGCTGCTATTTTATCGCTATAGAAATAGCGCATCAGTTCGGTTACCGCATCATTTTTTAATTGTGTATCAGCATCAATACAAATTACAAATTCAGCAGTAGCTTTTGAAATGCCATAGTTTAATGCAGACGCTTTGCCACCATTTTCTTTACGGAAAACCTTCACCTGGTGATGGCTACCAAAATGTTCGTTCACCATTTGAAAGGTTTTATCTTTTGATCCATCATCAACAAAAATCAATTCAAAATCAGGGTAGGTAGTTTTTAACAAACTATTAATGGTTTGAACTGCAGTTACTTCTTCATTGTAGGCCGGAATAATAATGCTTACTTTTTCTGAAGGATGCTGTACTAATTTACCGGTATTGCGTTTTGCTCTTTTTCGCTGTCTGATTGCTAAATAGGCGATAAATAGGGTTCTTAAAATAGCCAGTACAATGGCAACAGAAAAAATAATATTTATAATGATGTTGCCGTAATAGAAAAAACTGATGAAAAAATAGTCTCCTGAACCTGAAAAGCCACTGTTTGCGGTAGATTTTACGGCGGGCATAAGTTCCGATCTTTTTTTGCCCATCAAATCGCCCACGGTAGTAAAGGTGTAACCTTTGGCCTTAAAAAATTTGATGATCCGCGGTAAAGCTGCAACGGTAGCTTCGCGGTTTCCGCCAGCATCGTGCAGTAAAAGGATATTGCCGTTATTTTGCTGTTTTACCACCTCATTAAAAATCTGATCGGCAGTTTTGCCAGGCTCCCAATCTTCCGGATCGATATACTCTCCAATGTTGATGTAGTTCTCTTTACGGCTTTGTGCTACCGGTAAAATCTCTGAGATGTTTTGTGGCTCGGCATCGGCATTAAAGGGCGCACGGAACAAAATGGTGCTGTGTCCGGTAACGGCTTCAATTAACCTCCGGGTTGCATTCAGCTCAAATTTCACCCTTTTAGGGCCGATGGCCGACATATCAGGATGGAAAAAGGTATGGTTTCCAATTTCGTAACCATCATTATATTCCTGCCTTAATAACTCCATATTCTTTTCGGCCATAACGCCGACTACAAAGAAACAGCCAGGTACGTTTTCCCGTTTCAAAATATCCAGTACCTGTGGTGTATAAACAGGATCGGGGCCATCATCAAAAGTTAAAGCAATTTTTTTATCGGCCTCTCCAAACCTTTTAATCACGTATTGCTCTGGAAGCCTGGTGTATTTTTGATCGGCAATGGAGAAATCTTCTTTATTTAAAGTGAATTTTACGCTGCCTGGTTTAGGAGTAGAAATGAGGTCTAATATTTCGCCATCGCCTAAATAAGAGATTCCGCCCATATTTAACGAAGCAATCTTACGTAAATCGAATGGTTTTTTCTTTAACGTGTCTAAACTAAGATCGTTTGAAATAAAAGACCACAAACGTTTATCTTCCGAACCTAAACGCCATAAAGCTACACCGGCAATATCCCAGTCATCAGCTTTGCGGATTAAATTAAAATAGGTAGCTGCATCGGTAAAATACACTTCGTGTTCAATTCCGCTTCCATCATTGTAAGTATAGTTTAAATTGGCAGAGGCGGGATCGTAGCTTATCTTGCTTTTATAAGTAACCGCTCTTGTCATCGCCTGCTCATAGGTAACCGGTTCTCCAATGCTATTTTTTGGCCAATCGTAACCATAGCATGCCAATGCCAGGATTACTTTATCGGCATCAACTTTATTGCAGATATCATCGAGCTTTTCCTCCACCCATTCCTGGTGTGAAATATCGCCGGCATTACTGAGTTCGGTATGCTGATCGTAAGCCATTAACACCAGATAATCGTTATACTTTTGAAGAATTTCTGGCTGATAATCGTCATTTTCTGGTGAAATATCCTGAGATACAATCAGTTTTTCAGCATGAAACTGCGTATACAGGTTCTTCATAAAAGCGTTAAAACTATCGCTGTTTTTAAGGTTGAGCTCTTCGAAATCGATGTTGATCCCCCGATAACCATATTTTTTGGTTATCGCTATCAGTTCGTAGATCAATTTTTGCTGAGCAGGCTGATCATCTAATAATCTTCTTACCGCTCCGCCGTCCCAATGGTCTTTATTATAATTTGAAACTACAGCAATAGCCGATTTTTTGCCGGCATGTATCACTTTCAAGGCTGCAGTATCTGCTTTATCTACAATAGAATCTCCATTTAAAAAAAACGATTCTGTAGCCACCATGTCCAGATGGCTGATGTTGCGTTTTAAGTCTGATATTGATGATTCTTTGCTTCCTGCCCAACTCACATAAAATGCCATGTTGATGCGCTTATTATTTCCGTGATGCGTTAAGATGCGGCGTTCACGATCTTTTTTGATCTTTTGCAGCTTTGATTTTTCGATAGTGAAATCCTTATACCGTTGCGATTTTTTTAACTTCTCTAACTGTTTTTGTGTTAAGGGTGTATTCGTGTTGATAAAAGGCAAATTAGGTGCCTGCACTGATGATAGTGTGTACACTACGCAAATGATTGCGACAATGAAGACTACAAAAAACGTACGGCTTACCCAGGTAAATGCGTGCCAGCGCGTTTTAGTTTCAGTTTGAAATATTTGTTTTCCGGACATTTTTCTTTTCTGATTTATTAATCAAATGTCACTAACGAATATGAAGATTGGATGAATGATTTAAAGTTAGGCGCCGTAAATTAGATCGTTAGTTCTACCCTAAGATACTATTTTAATCCTGTATTGAAATTTTTAAAGAGAGCTGTCACTCCGTCCTGTAGCGCAACGGAAAGCTGCACAGTAAACCGATCGATCCATGAGCGAGCTTACCGAAGGCAACTCGTTTCAGGGGCTGTTTTACCAGAAAGAAGCTGAAATAACTAGCACTGACAAACTCCAACAGTAAGTCATCATTCTCGCGCATGCGGGAATATTAAGATACTTGCATTACGATTTATTCACGAGTTTTTCTTTTCCCAGCGATCACCCATGCTAAGTATTAAAGGCCAGTTTTTTTATCAGAAAAGTAATTAGGGCGAAGTTTTCAGGTTTTGGAAACGAAAGGGCGGTGTTGCATCGGGGTGTGCAGTCCTGCTGTTCGCTGTAGCCCTCATTCTTCGGGGCTGCCGCTACCATCAGGTTTATAAACATCGTTTGTGCACCTTGTAAACCGTTAAAACAAAATACTGTCTTTGCTTTATAGCCCTGGGTGCAGCAGTACCCTGCAGGGCAGAGAAACGATGCCCGAAGCGTACAAGCGGAACACAGGAACACCGTTATTTTCTTGCAGAGTCATTGCGCTCCCAAAGAAGATAAAAAACTACCTTATATGCAGTATAAAGCAAAAAAAACGGCAATTTTCTAAAAAAAAAAGCGCCGTTTTTACATTTCGTTTTAAAAATAATATTAGGTAACAATGATCAGTTTATTCTTCTAAATAACCAAATTTACCGTGATTGTAATCTTCAATGGCCTGATGAATCTCAGCCTCGGTATTCATTAAAAATGGACCATATTGTGCAATAGGCTCGTCTATGGGCTCTCCGCTCAATATTAAAATCACACTATTTTCCAGGGCTTCGATTTTAATCATTGTGCCTTTGTTGCCAAAGTGGACAAAATGATCTGCCGCAGCTGTTTCCGATCCATTTATTTTAATCGAACCTTCAATTAGCATGAATCCGGTGTTATAATGCTCGGGAAAATTAAAAGTTGCCTGGCCTCCTTTATTTAAGCGGGCATTATAGAGCTCTATCGGGCTAAAAGTGGTTGCATTACCTTTTATACCTTCATAATTGCCCGCTATAATTTCAATTTTACCTCCATCTCCGGGGACATCAAAATGAGCCATGTCTCCCTGTTTAATGGCTTGATAGCCAGGTTTCCCCATTTTATCTTTAGCGGGCAGGTTAACCCAGAGCTGAACCATTTGAAATGGGCCACCAGTTAAGCTGTAATTGGTTTCGTGGTATTCTTTATGTAAAACACCGCTTGCTGCAGTCATCCATTGTACATCACCGGGATAAATTACCCCGCTGTTTCCATAGCTATCATGATGTGCAACAGCACCATGATAGGCAATTGTTACGGTTTCGAAGCCACGATGCGGATGAACGCCAACCCCCCGTGGTTCTTTCCTCGCCGAGAATTCGATCTTCGAGCCATAATCCATCAGGAAAAAAGGACTCATATTGATCTGATAACCGCTTGGAAAAAAATTGTGTACCCTAAATCCATCACCAACCATGTGTGGCGCAGGAGCTTTGAGTACTTTTTCTATTTGTTTTGTTTCCATGATTGGAACCTTTCAGTTATGCGTATGGTGTTTTGCGGAATTCCGCTAATCGCCAAACGCCTATCGCTTATACACTTTTCACAAACTGTAATTCACCTAAAATGCGCACTTCTTCACTTACCATTACACCGCCGGTTTCTAATGCAGCATTCCAGGTTAAACCAAAATCAGAGCGGTTAATTTTTCCACTTAAGGTAAAACCTGCTTTGGTATTGCCCCATGGGTCGGTAGCAATGCCACCAAATTCTGCAGTTAATTTTACGGGTTTGGTTTCGCCCTTAATAGTTAAATCGCCTTTAACGATATAATCGCTGCCATCTTTTTCTACTGAACTGGATTTAAATTCAATGTGGGCAAATTTCTCTGCATCAAAAAAATCACTACCTTTTAAATGGTTGTCGCGATCAATATTTCCGGTATCAAGCGAACCGATATCGCCTTTGAAAGAAATCTCTGCATTTTCGAACTCATCACCTTCAGATAATAATTCTGCTGAGAAAGATTTTAAACTACCAGTTACAGTAGTAATCATTAAGTGTTTTACTTTAAATTGCAATTCGCTGTGGGTTGGATCTAATGTCCATTTCTGTTGTGCCATATCTTTTGTTTTTGAGGTTTTTAATATTAACAACACAAAAGTATAACATAGGTTTTTACTGCATATTGATGTATGGTAAGTAATTGGAAGTGATTGAATGATAGGTGGATTGGAGATAATGTTGAAGGGTTAGCGGCTTAAATTTAATTAAAGCAGTCACTCATTCAATATCCATTCGTTCAAAATTGTCTACGGTCTGAAATGTTTGTTCGCCAGTTCCTTCCTTACGCGACTTAAGGATTCGGGGGTAATGCCCAGATAAGATGCAATCATCCACTGTGGTACGCGAAGGGTGAGGTTAGGATAAAGTTTAATGAAATCGAGATATCTTTCTTCAGCGGTTGCGCTAAGTAGCATATTAATGCGCTTCTGCATAAAGCGGATCGAATTATTGAGTAGTTTGATCTGCATGGGCTGCAAGCATGGTACTTGCCTGGCTGCTTCTTCCATAAAATTGTTAGGCATTAAAACGGCTTCAGTTGCTTCTATGGCATCAATAAAAAATATCGAGGGCTCATTATTCATGTTGTTGCGATCAGAAACCAGCCAGTTTTCGGGTGCGAACTGAAGGATGTGTTCTTTACCTTTCGCATCAATTGAATAGGCACGTAATAAACCTTTGCCTACAAAATATCCATGTTTAAAGTTATCGCCTGTATATTGAACGATTTCGTTTTTTTCGAATTTTTTAATTTTTAAAACAGACGATATGCTTTCGAACTGTTCATCAGTTATTTCTATTTTTTCCTGTAAGTATTTTTGAAACTGACGAATCATAAAGGTGAGGTGTTATTTTTTTACGGGCTTAATATCGGAAAAATCTACTCCACATTTGCAATTGCCACCGCATCCATCTTTTTTTACCTGCAAAGATTTAAAAACCAAACGGCCAACATATACCAATGCTACCGCAAAAAGTAAAAAGACTAAAATCGTTTGAATATCCATAACGCAAATATAAAAGGTTTTAAAAGGATGGTGTTCAGTTAAATGTAAATATATTGAGGACAAATCTTGTTTTACCACACAGAAAACGGAGTTTACACGGAGGACAAAAGACGTTTTTATGTGTATGGATCGTCTATCATTAACCGCAAAGTACACGAAGGTTTTCGCGAAGAGCGCTAAGTTTGTTTTACCACAGAGAAAACGGAGTTTTACACGGAGGACAAAAGACGTTTTTATGTGTATGGATCGTCTATCATTAACCGCAAAGTACACGAAGGTTTTCGCGAAGAGCGCTAAGTTTGTT
>NZ_JBIWEB010000007.1:194286-289030 GCF_044762335.1 Pedobacter suwonensis
TTTACCACAGAGAAAACGGAGTTTTACACGGAGGACAAAAGACGTTTTTATGTGTATGGATCGTCTATCATTCACCGCAAAGTACACGAAGGTTTTCGCGAAGAGCGCTAAGTTTGTTTTACCACAGAGAAAACAGAGTTTTACACGTAGGACAAAAGACGTTTTTATGTGTATGGATCGTCTATCATTAACCGCGAAGTACACGAAGGTTTTCGCGAAGAGCGCTAAGTTTGTTTTACCAAAGAGAAAACAGAGTTTTACACGTAGGACAAAAGACGTTTTTATGTATATGGATCGTCTATCATTAACCGCAAAGTACACGAAGGTTTTCGCGAAGAGCGCTAAGTTTGTTTTACCACACAGAGAAATGAGTTTTTCACAGAGGGTAAGAGAGATTTATATATAGAACGGTTTATCAGATCAAGGATAGACTATGCGCTGTGATTCTTTGTGCTTTTCTCTGCGTACTTTGCGGTTGAAACGCAAAATTATTCCATAAAGCCAACAGTGCCCCCAACCCAATCGAAATCGGCGTTATAGCGTACACCGATCATTTTACCGCGACTAAGACGGGCAAGATTAATGCAAAGCTGGGGTTCACCACCATCTGGCCACAAATACATCATCCTGATTTCGGCTTTTACACCACCATCCGGCGATTGTACTGCAGGCTCATAATTTACTTTACGCTGTAAAATCCAGTTTTCAGGATCCTTGATATTGGTAATGTCCGTTTCAGTTACATCAATAATAACGCCCATGCCGGCGAAAGAAAATAAGGGTTTAAGCACATAATTTTCTAAATCGGCGGGTAGTTTTTCTGTTTTGTTTAAAAAGCGTGTTTCAGGTACAAACTCACTTTTGAGAAAAGGCATGGTGAACTTACTGATCCGATAAAACCAATTGGGATGCGTTACCCATTCCACTTCGAGTTTCTCACGCGGATCGAAGCTGTTTTTAAAGATTTCGGCGTTATTGGCTACTTCATCAAAGATCAGGCGGTTATAAATTCTTTTTAACTGGATTTTTTTACCATCTTCTTCGTAAAAGAGCCTTTTGCCTTCTTTTTTAATTTCTTCCAATGCCAAAATTTTAATGCCAAGCATTTTTTGGGTTACAAAAAAATCAATCGCTGTCTTCTGGTTTGGGGCATCAACATCCATTAGCGCCACTTCTTCGGGTTTGTGCTGGCCAATAATAACTTCTTTTAGTAAGGCGATGTATTTATCTTCAGTAAAACCGTTTAAGAAATGGTTCACGGAATCATCAATGTCAAAACTACTTTTATAAGTTTTTGCCAGGTGATGTTGAAAGCCATACAGGGAAGGAAATCCTTGCATTTCGATCAACATTGGGGTAAGTTCCCCAGCCTGATTTTTGCATATGCCGAAATCAAAAGTTAAAAAATGTGGCTGGTCATTTTCATTAGGTACATTCCATTCGGATGGGATTGCCTTTTGCGTAAGTGCTTTAAAGTCAGGTTGCTTAATCAGTTTTATGATTTCTTCACCAGCCGCAATTAACTTCTCTTTTAAAGATTTTGGAACAAAAATAGGCGTTTCAGCCACCCGAAACGGAATTTCCGGATAACTGCTTTGCAGTTGAGCGAGGAAATTTTGGTATTTCTCGTTAGTGAATTGTTGATTGTATTTTTGGCGTTGGGCAGGTATCATAGGTTTTTATAGTTTTCGTCATGGCTACAAAAAATCGTCATTGCAGGTTTTCGATTTTTCATCGAAACGCAATCTTTTAATCTCAATAGAATTGCTTCACGCATTCGCTCAATCCATTTCTTCAGTTCGCAACGACGGCTGTTTTTGCAAATTCCCAACGGCTTTTTTTAAAAAATTAGGTAAGATAATACTTTGCGTTAATACAATCCTCGCCGGATCATCCAGACTGTTCAGCATATCCAGATACTTTTGTTCGCCGTGCATATCTACAATGGCTTTTTTCTTTTCTTCTTGAAGTAGGTACATTTTCATGCCCACCGGATCAGCTTCTGGGTGGAATTGCGTACCAATGATTTCATCAGAAAAGCGGATCGACATCATGCAGCGTTCTAAATCTACATGTTTGCGTTCTTTTTCAATGGCCAATAATTTTGCGCCTTTTTTCTCAAAAGCAGCAAAATCTGGTTCTATAACCTGCCAGTCTCTGCTATCGACCGAAAAAAAGGGGTTCGTAATGCCATTAAAAATTTCGTCTTTTTCTCCATCTTCAGTCAGGGTTATCGGGAAAATACCAAAAGCATTCGAGCGTCTTTCGGTTACGTTCCCCAAATCATATTTTCTACAGGTCAACTGAAAGGAGTGACAGATCAAAAATGCATACTTTTTTCTTTCTTTGTTTTTATGGTTAAAATCTTCTATCTGATCTAAAAGATTAAAGAAATCATTTTCCCATTTTTCGCCTTTACTTTCAATTGGGCTGCCCGGGCCACCGCTTGAAATATAAGCATCATAATCTATGCCTGGTATCTCTCCTTTTTGCCTTAAATCAAAAATATCGAAACTTAAATCAATATCGTTTTCCTCTTTAAAACGGGATAAGATTTCCTGAATTCCCCGGATGCCCTGGTTGGGTGCACCGTTATTCATGTCAATAACGGCTACTCTTAAGCTTCTTTTATCCATCCTAAAATTACTTTGCGCCTATAAGTGTTTGATTAGTAATGTAATCTACCACCGCGTCAAAGCTACCGGTTTGCTGGTAAACGGCCAGCTGCCGGTCTGCACCAGTACCGTGTTCTAATATTTTATGTACGTAATTAATATCATCGCGGCAGCCCAAATCATCCACTACATCATCCACAAAATCCAATAATTCCAAAACAAGGTTACGGCAGTTTACTTCCATTTCTTTTCCAAAATCGATCAGGTTTCCGTCAATTCCGTAGCGGGCTGCCCGCCATTTGTTTTCGTTAATCAATGCTCTTGAATAACTGATAAACTCCATATTCTGTAAACGCAGTTTGTACAGTTTGGCACATAAGGATTGAAATAAGGCTGTAAGCGCCATCGTTTCATCTACTAACATCGGGCAATCGCAAATGCGGAATTCAACGGTATCAAAGAAAGGGTGCACGCGGATATCCCACCATATTTTTTTGGCGTTATCCATGCAATTGGTTTTGATGAGCAGTTTTACATAACTGTCATAATCTTCAATGCTGTTAAAAATATCAGGAATTCCGGTACGCGGAAATTTGTCGAAAATTTTAGTGCGGAAAGATTTATAGCCAGTATTGCGCGATTCCCAGAATGGAGAATTGGTTGATAAAGCAAAAACGTGTGGTAAGAAATACCTCACCTGGTTGGCAATGTGGATAGCCAGTTCGCGCGATTGGAAACCTACGTGTACGTGCAGACCAAAAATGAGATTAGAACGTGCAGCCTCCTGTAGTTCGTTCACAATTTCGTTGTAGCGTGGGTGTTCGGTAATCAGCTGCTTTTCCCAGTGAGAAAAAGGGTGTGTGCCCGCAGCTCCAATCCGCAGGCCCTGCTCTCCGGCCAGTTGAGAAACTGTATAACGCAATTGAGCAATTTCCTTGCGGGCTTCGGTAGTGGTACGGCAAATACCTGTTCCCACCTCTACCACAGCCTGGTGCATTTCTGCCTTAACCTGGTCTTTGTGTATTTTTTGTGCGGCTTCAACAATTTTTTGTTCGTGAGAAGTAAGTTCTCTGGTAACGGGATCAATTACCATGTATTCTTCTTCTATGCCCAGCGTAAACTCGTTCATCCTTTATTAATCATAAATTAAATCCCCTTTATTTTTTTACTGCAGCTTTTTTAGGTTTTGCAGTTGTTTTTTCTGTTGTTGCCGCTTTAGCCTTTTCGGTTGGCGTAGTTTTTTTTGACGCGGCTGTTTTAGATACCTTTGATCCAGCTTTAGCGATTAGGGGTTCGCCTCCAACTGACGATTTAATGTAGTCGCCCCAGGTTAAATTATCTTGTCCGTCTTTTTGTGCTTTGGCTCGTTCTATCGCATAGTTTGCTGTGGTTTCTACTACCCAATCAAAATTTTCCTGACCAACACTTTTAATGTCGGCATCTGGAGCCGGGTTACAGAAGTCGATAGCAATAGGTACTCCATTACGCACCGCGAACTCTACCGTATTGAAATCGTATCCTAAATAGCTACATAGTTTTAAAGTATATTCTTCAACCGTTTTAAGTAATTTCGGATCTGGCGATTTACCCTCGGTTGCATATCGTAAATGATGTGGGTTACGTGGGTCGTACTGCATAATGCGAACATGTTTGCCACCTATACAATAACACCTGAAATATTCTTCGAAAATAATCTCTTCCTGCAAAAGCATCACTAATTGCTGGGTGCCACTGTGTTTGTCAAAAAAATCTTCTTTATCATGAAGTTTATAAACATCTCTCCAGCCACCGCCATCGTAAGGTTTCATATAAGCCGGAAAACCCACGTACTCAAAAATCGCATCCCAGTTTAAGGGCATTTCCAGGTTAGAAAATGATTCGGACGTTGTTCCCGTTGGATGTTCTCTGGAAGGGATCAAGGCCGTTTTAGGTACTGGAACACCAATTTGTTCGGCCAGGGCATTATTAAAAAACTTCTCGTCGGCACTCCACCAAAATGGATTGTTGATTACGGCAGTTCCTGTAATGGCAGCATTTTTTAATGAAGCGCGGTAGAATGGTACATCCTGCGAAATACGATCTATGATTACTGAATAACCCAGTGGTACATTCTGAAATATCTTATCGATTTTAACGGCTTCGGCAGTAATGCCCTTCTCTGCTTTTTGATTAATTCTTTCGATTACGGCTTCAGGAAAAGAGCGTTCCTGTCCAAATAAAATCCCTATTTTCTTCATTGGTAAATTTTAAGTTTAATTGCTTAACTGGTTAATCGGTTAATTGTTTGGTGATTATAACCTAAATCGACTGGTGACTTAAGACTGCCGACTTCGGACTAAACTAAAGCTGTGCAATATAATCCGGAAACATTTCTCTCCAGATTGGCCAGTCGTGATCTGCGTTTTGTCTGATATCCAGCCAGTGGTTGATGCCCTTTTTATTTAGGATGTTGGATAAACGCTCATTATCTGACCTGCACATATCGCGGTCGGTTGTACCTAAAACAATTTTCATGTAATGTAGCTCAGGATTACTGTTGTTCAATATGAAATCAATCGGGTTATTAAAATAAACATCATCATTGTAGAAACCGTCTAGCTGGCCTGTTATATCGAAAGCGCCACTCATGCTAAACATATGGCTAACCAGCCATGGATGCCTGAAAGCGAAATTTGCAGCGTGATAACCACCAAAGCTGCAGCCGGCGGTAATCATTTTACTATGGCCGGTTTCGTGCCTGGCCAGCGGGGCTACTTCTTCCAATAAATATTTATCATACCAAATGTGGTTTTTAACCCTGTCGGCAGGATGAATACTTTTGTTGTACCAGCTCAGTTTGTCAATGCTATCCGGACAATAAATTTTAATTTTTCCTTCGTTGATAAATCCCGCTACAGAATCGATCAATTTGAAATCCTTATTTTCAAAATATCGACCCATACTTGTTGGGAACAGTAGGATAGGGATGCCACCGTGACCAAAGATGAGCATGTCGATTTCGCCACTTAAATTCGGGCTGTACCATTTCTTATGTTCTTCTTTAACCATAATACAAATTGAATGTTTAAGGTATAAATTAAAATCTACAATAAGAATAGTGTCAATATTAAAAATGAATGAAATGAGGCGGAGATGGTAAAAAATATCCTATGATAATTAATAGTTTATAGAGATTTGTAACTTTGCAGCCTAATGCTGAGGCGATAGCCATGTGATAGGGATCTTGATTATGAAGTACACCACCATTTTATCGGTAAAAGTTAATACCACCAACTTTAAAATATCTTCAAATTATTTAAAACGTGAGGTAGAGATAGATATTTATACGCCCGAAGGTATTTTGGGTAATGAAAAAATAGAACTTCTTCTGTTAAACGACGGACAAGATGTGGCCAAGATGCATTTTAGTCAGATTTTGGAAGATGCGCATCATGCTAAAAGAAACCATAGGCTAATTGTGGTGGCCATTAAGGCATCAGACGATCGTTTAATGGAGTATGGGGTTGCTGGTGTGCCGGATTTTAAAGGGCGTGGCGCAAAAGCAAACCTCTATGCCGATTTTGTAGTCAAAGAACTTTTGCCTTTTGTTAAAAAGAAAATTGCGATGCCGATTACCGGTAAGGTGGGTTTCGCCGGATTTTCTCTGGGAGGCCTCTCTGCTTTTGATATTGCCTGGAATAATCCTGCTTCGTTTGATGTTGTCGGAGTTTTTTCGGGTGCATTTTGGTGGAGAAAAAAGGATTTAAATGATGGCTATACGGATGCTGACCGCATTATGCATCAGCAGTTGGAAAACACTTCCGGCAAGCCGGATATGAAATTCTGGTTGATGACCGGAACGGAAGACGAAGTTGCCGATCGGAATAAAAACTTAATTATCGATTCTATAGACGATACCATTGATGTGGTTAAAATCCTATTAAATAAGGGTTACAAAAGGCCCGATCATGTTTTTTACTACGAGAAAGTTGGTGGCAAACATAATGTACCTACCTGGGAAAGTGTGATGCCTGCTTTTTTAAATTGGGCATTTGAGGTTTAGTATATTACATCAAGTTCGACAATTTCTCTTGAATTTCGTCACCCTGAATTTATTTCCGGGTCTAATAAGTGTAAAGATGCTGACCACGTAGTAGATACAAGACAATTGAAAATACTATTTCGACTTGTAAAATAAATTCAGCATGACGACCATTATTTGAAGTTATTTATACTTCAAAAAAATACCGGTATCAAATATTGTCCATAAACAGCTTCGTTGTCCACAGCTTTTTAAAGCAGCATTAGCCCAGGTATTACAGGTTTTGAAAATACTGTAACTTCCTTTGGCTTCATAAAAAGCATCGCCGATATCATAATGAATGTTTGATTGAACAGCAATTAAATGCCCTGAATCATCTTTTTTAAAGCTATTTAAAATATAGCGGACCAGCTGCTGATATTGTGTTTTGCTGATCATGATTTTTATACAGTTCTCATCTTCCCTTATATTTTTATAATAAGTAGTGTGCATGGCCGAGGCGCTTAAGCCAGAAATTGCCCGTAGAGCGTTACTTAGTTTTAGGTCTGAAAATTCTGGAGTTTCCAGGTAAAACTTTTTATCGCCCCAGCCCATGGACAGATAATGATAACTACTGTCGGCCTCTAAAGTGTTATGGTAAGGGATTTCTTTTGTCCAGTTAATTTCTGAGCTAACAGCCGGAACAATAATATCGGTATGCACACCATTTGTCATCATGTATATGTCTACTTCCTTCGCATTTACAGGATTGGCATTTATTGTAATACGCGAGCAGCAGAATGCAGTAATGAAGTAAATCGCAATTAGTGCACTAAAAACGATTAAAGATCTGCCTGTATACCTTAAAATCCTTTTGTTCATCCCAGCTTTATTGTTTCCATTAACATCAACTGCATTTAAGTAACGAATTTATAGAATAACTATGTTAATCGATTTTATTGATGTTAATATCGAAAAACATGATTTTTTGCTCGTACGAGTTATCGCTATCTTGACAGCATGATAAAAGGATTGTTTGAAACGCATATCTATGTTGAAGATCTGGAAAGATCGATTGATTTTTACAGCAATGTTTTAGGTTTAACGCAATGCCTTTATG
The DNA here is from genome assembly GCF_044762335.1 of Pedobacter suwonensis. GTDB lineage: Bacteria > Bacteroidota > Bacteroidia > Sphingobacteriales > Sphingobacteriaceae > Pedobacter. Next base: position 202,022 of record NZ_JBIWEB010000007.1, read on the forward strand.
AAGCCGACCGGAGAATTGCGTTTTTCTGGATTGGCAAGCCGCAGGAAGCCATGTTGGGGATTTGGGAAAAGCCAAAAAAAGAAATTGATGTAAGGCACTTTGCATTTCGGTGTGAGGTGGATGATGTATTGAATAATCAGTTCAGTTTTTGGAATCTAAAAACCTTCAGCCTTATAATTTTCTTAAGAGTGCCAATCATGATCCCATGGTTTTTGCCTGGATGCCTGCTGTGGGCCATTTATTTTAATGATCCTGATGGACATGCATTGGAGTTTATTGCCATTTTAGATGGAGAAGCCAGACCTGAACTGGGTGTGGTAACTTATCCGGATTGGTTAAAGCTAAACTTATAAATCGGAATTTATGGCTGTTATCTTAACGCATTAATTGTTCAAATTAACAGGTCTAATTGTTATGAATTATTAATAGTCTAGTTTATTAATTAATTTCTTTGTCTTGAATTATAATGCCGCCGCCTTCGCAATGAATTAACACGGTACATTCATCCCGTCTATCTTTTACCAGAACTTTGGTGTTGATTTTACAAAGTTTTTCTGCCAATTCATCCTGAATTTCAGACCACTCCTGGCTAAGGGTTTCCAATTCCTTTTCTTTGCGTTCCCTTTCTATACAGGCAATAAGGTGTTCGTCGGCCTGTGGACCGGTAATGTATTCTTCCTTTGATAAATCCGGTAATTCAGCTGCATCCATAGCCCTTTTTGCTGCTTCTACTTCAAGCGACTTTTCTTCATATTGATCAAATAATTCCTGTATTGATTTTTCCATTTACATAATACCTTCAAATTAGTCATTTGTTTTATTCATTTGAATTTTAATGATTTTTTAAACAGGCTTTTGGTTTTTAAACCTGATGGAAACGATTGACCAGAATTTTTGATGAAGACTAATTGTACAACAGGATCGATCAAACCGAAAAGCTGCCGGAATTGCTTTTCTAATTAAAAATGAGACTATTGCAGCGTTATCAATGCATTAAATAGTAGGCGTTATAGTGAAAAATCCATTTCTAAACACTATCTTTGCGCCAAATTTGAGGCGCATTTTATGCAAAAGATTAGAAATATAGCTATTATAGCACACGTTGACCACGGTAAAACCACGTTGGTTGATAAGATTTTACACTCTTGTTCTATTTTTCGTGACAACGAACAAACAGGAGAGTTGATATTGGATAACAACGATTTAGAGCGTGAGCGTGGTATCACAATCGTGTCTAAAAACGTTTCTGTTAAATATAAAGATGTAAAAATTAACATTATCGATACACCTGGTCACGCGGATTTTGGCGGTGAAGTAGAGCGTGTTTTGAAAATGGCCGATGGTGTACTTTTACTTTGCGATGCTTTTGAAGGGGCAATGCCTCAAACCCGTTTCGTAACACAAAAAGCTTTGGCATTAGGTTTAAAGCCGATTGTGGTTGTAAACAAAGTAGATAAAGAAAACTGCCGCCCTGAAGAGGTTTACGAGCAGATTTTCGAATTGTTTTTTAACCTTGAAGCTACTGAAGAGCAATTGGATTTCCCGGTTATTTACGGTTCATCTAAACAAGGGTGGATGAGTACTGACTGGCAGAAACCAACAACTGATATTTTCGCCTTATTGGATGCTGTGGTAGAAAATATTCCTGCTGCACCAATAAACGAAGGTACATTACAAATGCAGATCACCTCGTTGGATTATTCGTCTTTCGTAGGTCGTATTGCAATTGGCCGTGTTCACCGCGGTACCATTAAAGAAAACCAACCGGTTACTTTAATTAAACGCGACGGCAAAATCGTTAAATCAAGGGTAAAAGAACTTTATACATTCGAAGGTTTAGGTAAGGTAAGAGCGACAGAAGTAAGCTCTGGCGATATCTGTGCGGTTGTAGGTATTGACGGTTTTGAAATTGGTGATACTATTGCTGATTTTGAAGCACCGGAACAATTACCCGTAATCAGTATCGATGAGCCGACAATGAACATGTTATTTACCATTAATAACTCACCATTCTTCGGTAAAGAAGGTAAACTGGTAACTTCTCAAAGGATTAAAGACCGTTTGATCAAAGAAATGGAGAAGAACCTGGCATTAAAAGTTGTTGAAACTCAAGGTGCAGATTCGTGGTTGGTATATGGCCGTGGTATCCTTCACTTATCGGTATTAATTGAAACGATGCGTCGTGAAGGTTACGAATTGCAGGTAGGTCAGCCACAGGTTATTGTTAAAGAAATCGATGGTAAAAAACATGAGCCAATCGAAACCCTGATTGTAGATGTACCTGCTGAAGTTTCTGGTAAAGTAATTGAATTGGTAACCCAACGTAAAGGTGAGTTATTGATTATGGAACCAAAAGGCGATCTACAACACTTGGAATTCGAAATTCCATCTCGCGGTATCATCGGTTTACGTAACAACGTTTTAACTGCAACAGCTGGTGAGGCGATTATGGCACACCGTTTCAAATCTTACGAACCTTGGAAAGGGACGATTCCTGGCCGTTTGAATGGTGTATTAATTTCGATGGATAAAGGTACCACTACTGCTTATTCTATCGATAAATTACAGGATAGAGGTCGTTTCTTTGTTGATCCGGGAGTTGATATTTACGAAGGACAAATTTTGGGAGAACATATCCGTGATAATGATTTAGTAATCAATATCGTGAAAGGTAAAGCTTTAACCAACATGCGTGCATCTGGTACGGATGATAACACCCGTATCGCACCGGCAATTAAATTTTCGCTGGAAGAGGCTATGGAATACATCCAGGCTGACGAGTACATCGAAGTTACTCCGGTAAGCATGCGTTTACGTAAAATCTTCTTAACTGAGCAAGAACGTAAAGTTAAAGGAAAGCAATTCGCTTAATCCTACATTCCTTAGCGGGAATAAAATATAGATCAAAAGCCTCGATGTAAATCGGGGCTTTTTTTATGTTAAATGGCTTAATAATTTAGTATTAAGCTGAAGGATGATTTGGTTTTCGATTTAATCACAATTGCCATTTTCTGTCAGGCTTTTTTCATAAAACTTATGGGAATGTAAAGTTAACAATCTGGTGGCAATCGGATTTACCGGCAATTTTAAATTTGCGGTTCAAACAAACTAATTATATCGTGATTCATAAAGGATTATCCAAGGCGGGTATATTTTTATTAAATGTACTCTCTCTATTGCCGCTATTTTTATTATATGGATTGGCAGATGCTTTTTATGTATTGCTGTTTTATATTTTTGGTTACCGCAGAAAAGTGGTTAAAGAAAACCTGATGAATGCTTTTCCGGAAAAAAACGCCACTGAAATTTATGCAATAGAGAAACGGTTTTATAAATTTTTGGCTTCACTTTTTATAGAGGTGATCAAAATGAAAAGCATTTCTAAAAAGGAGTTGAACAAAAGGGTAAAATTTAAGAATGCCGATCTGGTAGAAGCCTATCTGAAAAATAATGAAAGTGTACTTTTCTGCTCATCGCATTATGGTAATTATGAATGGGTATGCATGGCTATTGGCCTGAACTTTTCTGGTGAACATTTTCCGATTTATAAACCTTTAAGCAATGAAGCTTTTGATAACTGGTTCCTGAAGATGAGAAGCAAGTTTGGCAATAACATGGTATCCATGCGACAAACCTTAAGGGCGGTCCAAGCCAATAAGCATAAGTCAACTATATTCACTTTTGGCAGCGATCAGGCACCTTCAAAAGATGAATCAAATTATTGGACAATCTTTTTAAATCAGCAATCTTCTATACAGTTGGGGGTAGAAAAAATCGCCAGGAAAACCAACCGCCCCGTTTTTTATCTAAAAATCAATTATTTGAAGAGAGGTTATTATGAAGTTGATTGTGTGCCTATCTGTATAAATCCATCTGAAACAGGAGATTTTGAAATTACCGATATGCATACGCTCTTTCTGGAAGACATCATTAAAGAATCACCCGCTTATTGGCTGTGGAGTCATCGGAGATGGAAATATAAGCCTGAACCAAAGGTTTCATCAACCCATATAAAAGATTATGATATTATGGATGCTATGGCTTAGCTATATGCGTTGTTATAAAAATGAAATCTAACATTTTCGTGGCAAAATTTTTCCAGGTGCTTTATAAATTAGCGTTTCAACTACCCTGATGATTAAGACGTGGATTTCCCGTTTGGGAATATTTCTTTTAAGCACATTAGCCTTGCTTCCATTATCTGTATTGTACATTTTCGCTGATGGAGCATATCTGTTACTGTATTTTGTATTTCGCTACCGCAGGGAAGTGGTGAGGGAAAATTTGCTGAATGCACTTCCGGATAGAACATTACAAGAGATTTTAATTGTCGAAAAACGATTTTACCGTTATCTGGCCTCGCTGGTGTTTGAAATTGTTAAAATGCAAAGTATCTCTAAACAGGAGATCGAAAAACGCTTTGTGTTTAAAAATAAAAAACAGGTTCAGGAATATTTAGACCGCGGCCAGAGTGTATTAATCTGTTCGGCACATTATGGCAATTGGGAGTGGGGTACATTAGGTATCGGACTCAATTTTCGTGCAGATCATTACCCTATTTATAAACCTCTTAGCAATCCGGTATTTGATCATTGGTTTAAAAAAGTACGAAGTAAATTTGGTAATAAATTAATTGCCATGCGGCAGACCATGCGGGCATTGCAAGCTAGCAAAGGCAAACCGAGCATGTTTAGTTTTGGTAATGACCAGGCACCTGCCAAAGATGAATCTCATTATTGGACCGATTTTATGCATCAGCCCAGTTCCATACAGTTGGGAATTGAAAAAATTGCCATGCGTACCAATCAGCCTATATTTTATTTTAAAGTGAATGTGCTGAAACGTGGTTTTTATGAGGTTGATTGCGTGCCGCTTTGTTTAAATCCTGCCGAAACCGCTTCGTTCGAAATTACTGAACTGCATACCCGTTTTCTGGAAAAAATAATCAATGCACAGCCCGAATACTGGCTATGGAGCCATAGGCGGTGGAAGTATAAACCTCAGTATTAAGTTCTTTTTCAGGGAAATTAGCCAAAGCGGGTATAATTTCCTAAATCCTTTATATTTGCCTTACAACGCCTATCTATGAAGACAGTCAAAAAAATATTATTGATCCTGATTTATACTTTTTTTTTATCGTTGCTGGCCTTATTCCTTTGGAAACCTTATTTGTTGAAGGTATTAAAATACAGAACGCCAAATGCTGAAACCTATAAAGTTTTTCCGCAGGAAGTTTCGCATAGAAGCGATTCGGTTTTTCATTTTATAAGATCGGCAAAACAGCGGAACGATCTGGATACGCTTCGTGTTAGAGATGGCGATAGCCGCTATATTCCATTAAAAGACTATTTGAAAAATGGACAGGTCAATGCTTTTATCGTGATCAGGAATGATAGTATCTTGTACGAGAGATATGCTAAAAGTTACAGCGATAGTACGTTAACCAGTATATTCTCAGGCGCTAAAAGTATGATTTCTATTGCTGTAGGTCAGGCATTGGCCGAGCGCAGCATTAAAAGCCTGGATGATAAAGTAACACAGTACATTCCCGAATTAAAATCCAACCCCGCTTTTGAACAGATCACTTTAAAAAATCTTTTGGATATGAAATCGGGCCTTGAGTTTCGGGATGCTTTGGGTGGTATAGTAAAAGCATTTTTTTCTGACGAGGCCAAGTATTATTATACCGGTAATATGAAAGCGCAACTGATGAGGGTCAAACTGGTTAATCAACCAGGTACGGTTTGGGTGTATAAAAGTATCGACCCGATTTTGTTAGGCTGGGTTTTAAAAAAGGCCACCGGAAAATCGGTAGCAAAATATTTTGAAACTCATGTGTGGCAAAAGATAGGTACCGCGTATCATGCAACCTGGGGTTTAGATCAGGTTAACGGCCTCACCAATACGGCAAGCCGTTTTCAGGTTACGGCCATTGATTTTGCAAAAATCGGCCGTTTATATTTAAACAAGGGTAAGTACAATGGAAAGCAGGTGGTTCCGGAAAGCTGGGTAAATCAATCCACCCATATTGGAACAGAAAAGCCTGCATCGGCTAAAGGATGGCAGAAATCGGCACACCATTATCTCTGGTGGATCCCGCAAGAAGGGGATAAGGGCGATTATGCGGCTGAAGGGATGCTTGGCCAACGGTTATATGTTGATCCGAAAACGAATACCATCATTGTGCAGTTTGCTGATCACGGCGCAGGAAATTACCCTTACCGGAAAATCAGCAGATATCTGGCTGGATTGCCGTTTAGTTATCCTAAAGGTTAATAACCACAGCGCTCAGTGAGTTATCTAAAAGAAACGAGTGAAATCAGGCTATTTTGGTTTATACTAAGATTCAAGAATAGATAATACCATCATTTTTAGCTATTCTCTGTTTACTCGGTGCTATTTCTTTGTGACCTTTGTGGTAAAAGATTTAGACATATTTCTATAAAATAGTACCTTGTCATTAAATGGAAAACAACGACGTAAAAATTTCAAAAAAGAAACCGATTTTTCCCGTTAGTCCTGCTTTGCAGAAATATTTGCGTACCTACCAGCGTGAAGCGAAATTGCCCATCGGTTATAATGACCTGATGCAGTTTAATGAGGCTTTTCCGCTAATGGATAAGTTTGGTAAGGACTCATTATGGGAAGGACCTATATATGCTCAGGATTTAATTGAAAGATTGCATGATGGCCTAAAGGAAATTTATGCAAATCTTAAAGCTTCGGGGAACCTGCGCATTGTTGAGCATAAGTACATTGATAGAATAGAATATTGCACATTTGGCAATACCCACCCTTTCCGTATCCGTATTGTAAACCGTTTAAATGATGTATATGATTACTTCTACGTAAAAAAGGCTGACGCCTCCAGGATTTACGGACTGGAAATGGAAGAAATACTTTCGCCGAATCAGGTAAATTACCTTGTAGATGGCAATACCTTGGTAGAAGAACATATTGCCGGCATTCCAGGTGATGTTTTTACAAAAGGGCAATTGTATACACCAGAGTTTAACCCTACACGTATAGCTAAAGAATTTGTAAAATTTAATGAACGCTGTTTGATTATGCTTTTGGGCGATATGCGCGCCTATAATTTTGTGGTTCAGATTACACCTGATTTTGATGATATCCAGTTCCGTATCCGGGCGATAGATTTTGATCAACAGTTTTACGAAGGTAATTTAAGAGTTTACTTACCGCAGTTTTTTAAAGAAAACCTGCCTTACGTAAAAATGAGTATGGAGCAACTGACAGAGAAAACGGTATTGCAGTACCAGCAGGAGGAGCGCTCATCAATTGTACACCGTGTACGAAGCGAACGACACCGTTTAACCGATCTTCGGGATGTGTCAAATAAAGAAGAGCTAACTACACCCGAAAATATTGCTTTACTTAAACAGGGAATGAGCGATTATTTTAAGGATACCAATTACCTGCGGTGTAAAACCATGACCGATATTATTGAACTGAATATCAAAAATATCATCAGGCAGGTAAAGTTATAAGTGGTGTTGGATGTTGCCATCCGATACTGAAAGTCGTCAAATTTATGTGGTGTTGGATGTAACCATCCGACATCGCAAACGGTTCTGTAAGGTAATTCCATTTAGAAAGTAAGGTTCCTCAGGTGGTAACAGCTGACGGCCTAAAAAAGTAGCTTAAAAGAAAAACGGCTGACAAATTGCCAACCGTTTTTGAGTGAATCTAGAAAGAGCGTCCAAAATTTTAGGCATGTTGGCCTTCATGAACTCCTTCGGCAAATTCCTCTACAATTTTATCGTTAAATGCGGGTAAATCTTCAGGGGTACGGCTTGTAACCAAACCCTGGTCTACTACCACTTCTTCATCAGACCAGATCGCTCCGGCATTAATTAAATCCTTTGAAATATTTTTTACCGAAGTTAATTTTCTGCCTTGCACTACATCTGCGTTAATCAACGTTTGTGGACCGTGGCAAATGGCAGCAACTGGTTTCCCATCGGAGAAGAAAGCTTTTACAAAAACCAATGCATCTTCATTAACCCTTAACTGATCCGGATTAATCACACCACCTGGTAAAAGTAGTCCGTTATAGTCATCAGCGTTTGCTTCTGAAATGGTTTTGTCAACGTCAACTTCTATCGACCAATGGTCCTGATCCCAGGCTTTTATTTTTCCGCTTTTCGAGGAGATGATGTGAACGGTTGCGCCCTCTTCTTTTAACCTTTTAACTGGTTCGGTTAATTCTACTTCTTCAAATCCACTCTCTGAAAGTACAGCAATGGTGCGGTTACTTAATTGTCCCATAATCTTTAAATTTTTAATAGGTGATATATTTAAAGACAGTTAGGGAAAAGTATTGTTTTCAGAAATTTAAGATTGGGGAATAATTTCAAGAGTTATTGATTTGTTTACCTGATAATTATAAAAGGCTTCATAAATTACCCTGCTTACAATTGTTTTGATCGGACTGGCATCTTTAAAGCTATCCAGAGGATATTTAATCTGAAAACAGGTACGCAGTTTATTTTTCGTGAATCCGATTTGTTTAAGTACAGTTACTGTAGATTTATTAAAATAATCGCTAACCAAAATATCTGCAAACGGGGTTAGACGGATAATGATTTTGTTCTTTTTAACCGAAAACTTGATATAAAGATTTTCTTCTTTACGGAGGTTAAAAATGAAAGCACTAAATCTTATTTTCAACCAGATCAAATACCGCATCATCAAATTCTTGTCCGTCATGAAAAGCAGCAATTTTGCGACTGTTTAAGTCATCTAAATTCATTCTTATTTTCTGAATTTGCTCTTTAATGTAATCACTAATTTGTTCATGGTTTAAAGAAATCTTTTCATAAAGACTGATATGGTTTTCATATTCTTCTTTTTTTAAATAGTAAGGATCATTAAGTGCTTTGAAGATGCGAAGGTGGTTATTAATATAAATTAAAGCCTTCTGGTTTACGTGAGCAGATTTATAGTCTGATTGTTCTACCGCTCCCTTTATCCACAGTTCAAGCTGTGTTTTTTCTTCTTCATAGTGAGAAATGAGCTCGTTAATTTCTTCATTCATAAATTAATCATTTGTTCTTCTATGCTTGATAAAGTACCATGCTAAATTGCCCGCAATAATCATATGATTAAAAATATTGGGGATCAAGCCATAATATTTAGTAAAAATTTTAAACCGTTCTTTTAAACTTTCCCGGTGTTTTTTCTTGCTCATGCCACCAACCAGGTATTTGGCTACATAACGGTGTACATTTACAATATTAGATGCCTTTTTAGCCGCTTTGATAATCCAGTCGATATCAGCGCTGTATTGGTAAGTTAAATCATAAGGCGTAATGATGCTGCGGCGGATATAAATGGCCTGATGACTGATATTCATGCCATATTTAAAACTCTTCCAGTCGAACTCATCTGGTGCTTCGTGCCTCCTTCGGCCTAAATTTTCCCAGTTATCGTTATACATTTCAGTTTCGCCGTAATATATATCGGCACCGGGAGCAGTTGCAAAAACATCTTCTACCGTGTGGTTGTCATAAATCTCATCTCCCGAGTTCATAAATAACACATAATCACCTGTTGCCAAGGCCAAACCTTTATTCATGGCGTCATAAATGCCCTTGTCGGGTTCTGATATGATTTTCGAGATCCGGTCCTTATACTGCTGAACTACCTGCAGTGTTCCATCAGACGAGGCTCCGTCAATGATGATATATTCAATGTTTTGATAAGTCTGATTTAAAACAGATTTCATAGTACGCTCAATGTCGCGAACGTTATTGTACACAATAGTGATAACGGTTAATTTGGGCATGGGTTAATCCATTAATTTTTTAAAGGTTTCGGCATCCGGAATTAAACCTTTAAATGCTTTAGGTAATGTTGCACTGGTTTTGTAGGTAGAAACACCCATTGCTTTGTTAAAATCGCGGAATGAAAATTCTACAATTTTATTCTTCTTTTCTTTGCAAAGTATGATGCCTATTGATGGCTGCTCATGTGGCAGTTTAACATATTCATCAAGAGCAGATAGATAGAAATTCATTTTGCCTAGGTACTCAGGTTTGAATTTTCCGGTTTTTAGTTCGAAAACAACCAAACATTGTAAACGGCGGTTAAAAAACAAAAGATCTATAAAGTATTCCTCATCTTCAACAATCAATCTGTACTGGTTGCTGATAAAAGCAAAATCAGTTCCTAACGACATTAAAAACTTCTTAATATTGTTTACGATTCCACTTTCTAAAATACGTTCGTCCTGTTCATCGGCATCTTCTATATTAATAAAATCTAAAAGGTATTCATCTTTGAAAGATTGGAGGGCTTTATTCCTGATCTCTTCGTTAGAAATCGTTTTCAAAAAGTTATTCGGTAAACTGCCGGAGTTACTGAATGATTTGTTTTTAAGTTGGTGCTTTAAGGTACCAACACTCCAAAATTCGATAGCTGCCTTTTGGATATAATATATCTTTTCTTCAATCGATTGTGAATTCTGTAGAATTTCAATGTGGTGGGTAAAACTGATGTTGAAAAATGTCTTTTCCAATTGGTCCGTTACTGACGGTCTAAATTCAATATGTTCAATATCAGTTGTTTGTAATTGGTCCGTCAGTGACGGGCTAATTAAGATTTGTTCTCTCCACGATTCGAAAAAGAACCTCATCCGTTTAATATTTGTGCCTGAAAATCCTCTTAAACCTGGTAACTCTAACTGTAAATCATTAGAAAGATTATCTATCACTTTGGCGCCCCATTTCTCTTTTTCTACCTTTTCCGAAATGAATTTACCTACTGTAAAATAGAGCAGTAAAAGCTCTTTGTTTACAAAAGTAGCTGCTTTATACCGGCTCGATAAAATAGCAGATTTTAATGCTTTAATACTTGCAGAATAGTTTTCGATGCTTTCCATTTACCAGTTCAGTCGGTATAAATTTAATAAAGATTAACCAGTTTTTTATTTGTAGAATGGAGAATAAGATTTTGCAAACCGAATAACTAGTAGCGTTATGAAATTTTGTTAAATATGGGTTTATTTAGGCAGTAAATCAATCAGTGTTTCGTAAAGATGAATGTGTTCTGCAGCAATAACTTCCTCCGAAAAATCGGTTAGAATACTCAATCTCGCAGCTTTCTGAATTTCCTCTTTATTCGGACGGTGATACAACCATTCAATGCCATTTGCTAAATCCTCTGCATTTTGATATTTGGCCAGGTAGCCGTTTTGCAGGTGTTTAACCATATCCGGAATCCCGCCGGTGGTAAAAGCAATAACTGGTGTAGCACAAGATAAACTTTCCATCACTGTATTGGGCAGGTTATCTTCTAAAGAAGGCGTAATAAAAGCATCGGCAGCAGAATAGCACTTCGCTAAATGATCATCCTTGTTAATAGTGCCCAGGAAAGTGGTTTTGAAAGGAAATTCGGGCATTTCTGCATTTTCTTTGTTTCCGAAAATAACCAGTTCAATATTTTCTTTATGTATCCCGCTTCTGCGCGAAAGGATTTCCAAAGCTTCAACTAAATATGGGGTTCCTTTATGTTTGTCGTTTTTTGAGGGCATAAATCCGCTCATCAATACAAATTTATCGGGATTGATTTTCAGGACTTTTTTCGCTTCCGATTTAACATAAGGTTTAAAAATTTTTGTTTCGATCGTATTCGGAATAACGGTAGTTTTCCTGGTACCCAATAAGCTACTGAATTTTACCGAAGCGGCCATCCATTGGCTTGGTGCTACGATATGGAAATTTAATCTGGTGTATGCTTTTTGTTTACGCAGCCAGGTTTTGTGCGAAATATCGTCTTTATCGCTAATTTTCAGAATGGGGCAATGGCCACATTGCTGGTGAAAATGTTCACAACCATAGCGTACATGGCAGCCACCGGTAAATGCATTGCTATCATGAAAAGTCCACACAATCGGTTTTTCCAGTTCATCCAGCTGTGCCAGAAACTTAGGATTGAGAAAACCATGATTTATCCAATGTAAATGGATAATGTCTGCATTTTTAACGTCAGGATGGTTGATCACCGAACGGCCGAACCATTGCAAACTGAATGGTGTTTTTACCGATTTGCTTAACCACTTGGCAAAATATCTTTCTGATAAGATGTTATAAACGGCTTTGGCTTTCTGTAATGGTGATTTGCTGAAAGTGTCTATTTTGGGATTTTGGCCAAATTTATAATAAACCAATACTTTCGAATCGATTCCATTGGCTTTTAAAGCATCACTTAAACGCAAACAGGCCCTGCCTGCTCCGCCATTTCCATCATAGGTATTTAGGTGTACTACTTTCAAATCAATCAAAAATACATTTTATTGTTTACGAATATAAAATCTGTTGCGTAATTTCATCCATAAATTTTATCGTTCTTAAGGTTAAGCTGTTTTTATCAAAAAAGAACTACCTTTCCGGAGCCAAACTAACTTAATTATGATCAAATCCTTCGTGAAATCACTTGTGGCACTGGCTTTTTTATGGCCGGCACATTCATTTGCCCAAAATCAAACTTATTTCGCCGCATATCCTGCTTTAACGCCAGATGCACAAACAATAGTATTTAGTTACGATGGTGATATTTGGAAAGTTCCGGTAAAAGGTGGCGTAGCATCGCGCATTACAGCCATGCAGGGCGAAGAGATAAACCCTAAAATATCTCCCGACGGAAAATGGCTGGCTTTTTCATCTAATCAGTTTGGTAATTATGATATTTATGTAATGCCTTTAGCAGGTGGCGATATTAAACAGTTGACATTTAATGATGCCAGTGATGAAGTAGATAACTGGAGCTGGGATTCTAAAACCATTTATTTTACTTCGGGCCGTTACAATTCTTTTTCAAGTTATAAAGTAAATGTAAACGGCGGAACAGCGGTTCGTTTATTCAATAACTATTTTAATACCACACACCATATTGCTGAATCACCAACAGGAGAGTTGTTTTTTAACGATACCTGGGAAAGTATGCGCTTCGCCAACCGTAAACATTATAAAGGAGCCTATAATCCCGATATTCAGTCATACAACCCAAAAACAAAAAGTTATAAACGTTATACCGATTATATCGGGAAAGATTTCTGGACGAGTGTTGATCAAAAAGGCAATATCTTCTTTGTATCGGATGAAAGCAACGATGAATATAACCTCTATACCTTTATTAATGGTAAAAAAACCGGTTTAACAAACTTTGATACTTCCATTAAGCGTCCGTTTGTTTCGGCTAATGGAACTACGGTGGTATTCGAGAAAGATTATCAGTTGTATACTTACGATGTTGCCACTAAGAAAGCCGAAAAAGTGAATATAAGCACTTCGCGCAATCAGGTATTGAGTAAAGAGCAGGAGTACGATGTACGTGGCAATATTTCAGCCTTTGATGTTTCAAACGACGGGAAAAAAATGGCATTCATTTCGCGTGGCGAGGTGTTTGTGAGCGATGCCGATGGAAAGTTTATCCGCAAAATTACCAATAGTGGCGAACGCGCCCTGGAATGTAAGTGGCTGGCGGATAATAAAACAATTCTCTTCAGTCAAACCACTAATGGTTACCAGAACTGGTTTTCCATCACAGGCGATGGAAAAGGTACTGTAAAACAGCTTACAAAAGACAAAGCAAATGTACGTGATATTACGTTGAATAAAACTAAAACCATGGCGGTGTATTTAAGCGGCCGGAACGAACTTAAACTGATGGACCTTAAAACTTTCGAGGCTAAAACTTTGGTAACCGATGAGTTTTGGGCCATACAGAGCGCGACACCAAGTTTTTCGCCAAATGACGAATATGTGCTGTTTACCGTTTACCGCAATTTTGAACAGGATATTATGGTACATCACATCAAAAACAATAAAACCATCAACTTAACCAACACAGGCGTTACCGAAACCAGCCCGGCCTGGTCGCCAGATGGTAAATATATTTTCTTTACCAGTGCCCGCACCAAGCCTTCCTATCCAACAGGAATGCAAAATGCACATATTTACCGCATGGCTTTAAATAATTATGATGAGCCTTATCGTTCTGATAAATTTGATGACCTGTTTAAAGAGAGCAAGCCCGCACCGACAGATGTTATGCCTGCACCAGAAAATAAAAATGATAAAAAGGCTAAAACCGATACAGCTAAGAAGAAAACAGAAATTAAACCTACACCTAAGCCAGCCAATGTAATTACCATTAATACCGAAGATCTTCTGGATAGAATAGAGTTGGTTGGTCCTTCATTTGGTGGCCAGTACGGAACAGATGTGTATGCCAAGGGCGATAAAACTTATGTTTTTTATTCGTCTAACCACGAAGGTGGAGCCCCGGGCCTGTATCGGACCACTATCGAGCCTTTTGAAGCTAATAAAACAGAAAAAGTTGCCGATGGTGGCGATTATTCGATTACTTCTGCAGGCGACAAATTTTTCGTTTTATCAAGAGGTGCAATCAACAAATATACCCTGGAAGGAAACAAGCTTGATCGGGTGGATCACGGCTATAAATTTACCAGGAACCTAAATGCCGAGTTTAACCAGATGTTTTACGAAACCTGGGTAGGTTTAGACGAAAATTTTTATGACGAAAAATTTCATGGTGTAGATTGGGATAAAATGCGGACGCGTTATGCCGTTTATCTGCCTTATGTGAATAACCGAAGTGATTTAAGGATTTTATTGAATGATATGCTGGGCGAATTGAATTCTTCGCATATGGGATTTAATAGCGCAGGAGCAGAGGAGCGAAAAAACCTGAATTATATCACCAACGAAACCGGAATCATCTTCGAAAATGAAAACCCTTTGAAGGTAGAACGTATTGCAGCAAAAAGCAATGCTGCCCGTATTGGAAATAACATTTTAGCTGGTGATATTTTAACAGAAGTAAACGGGGTTAAAGTAGATGAAAAAATAGACCGTGATTATTATTTCAGCAAGCCATCATTAGATCGGGAGATGACATTAACGTTTAAACGCAACGGAAAGGATGTTTATTTAAATGTACATCCTGAAAGTTCGGGTACACTACGCGGGAACCTTTATGATGAATGGATTAGCCAGAACCATAAAAATGTAGATAAGTGGAGCAACAACCGGATTGCTTATTCTTACATGAAAAATATGGGAAGTGGTGAACTTGAAAATTTTCTCTTGGATATGGTGGCCCAGGAAGAAAACAAGGAAGCCATTATCCTTGATCTTCGTTACAATACCGGTGGGAATGTACACGATGAGGTACTGAAATTTCTTTCGCAGCGTCCTTACCTGAAGTGGAAATACCGCGGAGGTAAAATGGCCCCGCAAAGTAACTTTGGCCCGGCTGCGAAACCTATCGTATTACTGATAAACGAACAATCGTTAAGTGATGCTGAAATGACGGCTGCAGGTTTTAAACAATTAAAACTGGGAAAGATTATCGGTACAGAAACCTACAGATGGATTATTTTTACGTCGGCTAAGGGTTTGGTTGATGGTTCTTCTTACCGTTTACCATCTTGGGGCTGTTATACCATGGATGGTAAGAACATTGAAAAGGAGGGGGTTAAACCAGATATTTTTGTGAAAAATACTTTTGAAGACCGCCTGGCAGACAGGGATCCGCAACTGGAAAAAGCAGTAGCCGAAATTTTAAAAGACCTGAAATAGGGTTAATCTTAAAAAGATTGTTTTATTGTCGGGCTGTTATCTGGCAACCGACAATAAAATATATAAGCGGAGTTGCTAAATTAGCAATAAAACAATCTGGCAATACAGCAATATCATTTAAACAATTAATCAAATTTTTCCGTTTCTTTGAGCCTGAAATTATTTAAAACATGGCAAATTTATTAACCGATAGGGCTTTTTGGGTAAATTATTGGGAGAGTAAAAAAGGACTGGCAGTTCATTTGCCTTCAAATTATTTATTTCATGCTCAGCTGGCTGATGTGATCCGGAAAAACGGCGTTAAAACAGCAATTGAACTGGGAGGTTTTCCTGGCTATTATGCCGTGTTCCTGAAAAAATATTTTAAACTTGACGTTACCCTTCTTGATTATTTTGTTCATCCGCCAGTGGTAAAAGAACTTTTGGAAAAGAGCGATTTAGCGGAAAAGGATATCCACATCATCGAAACCGATCTTTTTAATTACACACCGGAGCAACAATATGATCTGGTACTAAGCTGCGGTTTAATTGAACATTTTAACGATACGGCGGATATCATCAACCGTCACATTGCTTTCGTAAAACCAGGTGGTACTTTGTTTATCACGCTGCCAAATTTTAAAGCAGTTAACGGTTGGTTCCAGAAGAATTTCGATAAGGAAAATTATGATAAACACAATATCAACAGTATGGACCCGTCATTGCTGAAATCAATATGTGAACAGGCTGGCCTTAAAGATGTACAATCAGGTTATTTTGGACGCTTTAGCGTTTGGTTGGAAAACGAAGATCAAAAGTCGGCAAGTGTGCGTTTATTTAAAAAGGCAGTTTGGCTGACCGGAAAAATATTTACAAAGCTGATCCCATTCGAGAGCAAAAATCTGTCACCTTATATTATCTTAGCAGCGAAAAAAAATTAACGCGCTATGTCAGTAAGTTGGGGTTACTCGCCTAAAATCGAAAAATTTATTCCCCTGGCCGATTTTCCGGCAGATAAATATTTAATTGTTGCCAAACAGGCTATCGAAAATCTTGGCTGGGCCTTAAGCCACGTTTCCGAAACCGGCTTAATTGCTTATACCCCGATATCCTTCCAGTCGTACAGTGAAGAAATATCAATTCGTATCCACGGAAATTTTGCAGTGGTAAAAAGTGAATGCGTTGGGATCCAGATGCTCTTTAACGATTACGGTAAAAACGATCTCAATCTGGAGAAATTTTTTCATGAATTTGAATATGTAGAATTTCACCTGAAAGATGTTTGGGAAGAGAACCTGCAAAAATTTCATCAGTTTATTGCAACGCAAGATGACCATTACTTCGAAAAAGCTCCTTTGGCTACGAAGAATAAAATCAAAAACGTGTTGTTCTTGCTTTTCCCCCAGAAAGGTTATACGGTAACGCCAATAATTGTTCTACTTAATACGTTATATTATATCGCAATTGTCTTATTGTCCATTGTATTCATTGCCTATCTGTCGCTAAAAACCGGACATGCTTCTCAAGAAGATTATCTTGCAGAAATAAAACGATTAGTATTGAACTTTGGAGTTAATCAACGCAACCTGGTTCTTGGAGGGCAATATTGGCGCCTGATTACTTATCAGTTTATCCATGGATCGGTTTCGCACCTGTTTTTTAATATGTATGCCCTGGTTTACCTGGGTTTGATGATTGAGAATAAACTAGGCTGGAAAAAATACCTTTTCGTTTACATAATGAGTGGTATTTGCGGAGGCCTGATCAGTCTGATTTTTCACCAGGAAGGCGTAATGATGGGTGCATCCGGAGCTATTATGGGCCTTTATGGGGCTTTTATTGCGCTGTTGATCACTAAGTCTTTCGAGCCTAAAGCCACTAAGTCTTTATTAGTAAGTACACTAATTGTATCATTATTGGTGGTCATAAATGGCGCATTTGGTAAAAGGGTAGATAATGCAGCGCACATCGGGGGCTTTGTTTCCGGTTTTATTATTACTTATCTGCTCGCCTATGAGCCTAATAAAACTTTTGAGGTTAAAACCTGGACAAGGTACGCAGTATCGGTACTTTTATTTTTAATGTTTTTTAGCGGAGTGCTTCATTTTAGTCCGAAATACGGGACAGAGGAATATCGAAAACTAAGAGATACTTTTAATGCTAATCTGGGTTCACTCAATAACATTATGAATTTGAAAATCTCTTTGCCTAAAGATGTTAAACTTACTTCTATTAAAGAAGATGGTATCATACCCATGGAAAGAAACCTGATAATCATCAAGCAAATGCAGGCCCTGACTTTGAGGCCTGAAGATGCTAAAGAACGCGCAGAAAAAGTAAAACTGAGTAAAGCATCGCATAGGGCCGTAATGCTGATGTATCGGGATATTAAGGCCGATAGCACTTATCGCTATAGCAAACAGACTTCTGCCGCATTGGCACAGGTTTTCGAAATTCTTTACAAACCGGATTAAATTATCCGGCTTTTTTGTACAATCCGATTTCGCTTAATGTAACACAGACCGGCGATTTGGTAATGTTTATTTTTATTTTGTTCGTTGTAACGGGGGTATCCAATTTAACCAGGCGTTTTGCGCCAATACTTGTGCCATCGTAAACCTTTTTCCAGGCATTGTTCTCAAATACTTCAATATTGTAGGCTTCTACCCGCTGACCTAAAGGAATGTATTCTTGCAGGCTGATAATATCAAAGGTTTTAGGAGTTCTCAAATCAAGTTCTAAGGTCGCCTGGTGTATATCGTCATGGGTGGCCCAATATGTCTCTCTCTTGCTATCTAGCAGCGTAGCAACATCATAATTTTTCCCTCTGCTATCATTTGCTTTAACCGATGCATTTTTGGCCAGGTTATCTTGGAAAGTATGTTTAACCATGTCGCCAAAAGTTTTCAGTGCAGCAACATCATCATCATGAAGTTGTCCACGCGTATCGGGTGCCAAGCCAAGGTCTAAACCTGCACCGCGGCCAACGCTTTTTAAATACAGATCAAACAATTCTTCCGGACTTTTTGGCTTTTCGTTAGGATGATAGAACCAACCTTTTCTAAGCGGAACATCGCATTCTGCCGGCATCCAGAATTTACCATTTCTGATGCCTTCAGGGCTTTGCGGGTAGTTTGCCTGCCCGGGTACGGCTTCACTTTTTCCGTCCGGAGCCATGGGGGTGAAAGTAGCCCAAGAGGTTGGTGCAGCATGTCCGTCTTCATTACCTACCCAGCGTACATCTAAACCGATATCGCTAAATATATTCGCCATGGGCTGCATTTTGCGTGTAATAGCCCAGGTATTGTTCCAATCGTAGTAGGTGGTGTTGTCAATAGAGCGTTTTTCTTTTGCACCGCCATAATAGCCGTCGCCACCATTGGCACCATCATGCCAGCTCATAAAAAGTTCTCCAAAGTTGCTGTACAGTTCTTTTAACTGTGCCTGATAAACAGCAAGATATTTATCGGTACCATAAAGTGGATTATTTCTGTCCCATGGCGAGCAATAAACCCCAAACTTTAATCCGTTTCTCCGCACGGCCTGTTCTACTTCTTTAACTAAATTTCCTTTTCCTCCTCTAAACGGACTCTTGCTGATATTATAAGCGGTAGTTTTAGTTGGCCATAAAGCAAAACCATCATGATGTTTCGCCACCAGAACAATACCTTTCAAGCCACCTGCTTTAGCAGCTTTAATAATCTGGTCGGCATTAAAATCTGTTGGGTTAAATGTTTTCGGATCAGCATTGCCAAAACCCCATTCTTTATTTTCAAAAGTAGTTGGTGTAAAGTGCATGATGCCATAAACTTCAACATCATGCCAGGCCAACTGCCTTTTTGATGGTACCGCACCATAAGGTTGAGGAGGGGTTTGAGCATAAATAGCTGTAGAAAGAAGTAAAAAAAGGATCAATACGGATTTCATATACTTATAGCTTAGATTCAACTAAAGTACAAATAATTACCATTGCTGTTGGTAAGTTTTAACCGATATTTAACCTGTTAAAACATGTGAAAGCGAAATTATTTTACATCTTGAGTGTTACATCGATCAGTCAAAACATTTAATTACAGTAGACGTTAATTAAACATGAGTGCTTTTAACCAAAATCCTCCTGACGGCGGTACCGTATATGCAGAAACTAATCTGAGCCAGTTATTTCCGGAGCCTTTTAACACCCTAACAAGTTGTTTCTTTCTGGCTATAGCGGTATACTGGACAGTTAAACTATGGGGTAATTTTAAACAGCATAGCTTTTTAAGTGTAGCATTGGTGCTGCTTTATATCGGCGGTATTGGAGGTACTACTTACCACGGGTTTAGGCGTTGGCCTATCTTTATTATGATGGATTGGATGCCAATTATGCTTTTGTGCCTTTCGGCTGGTGTCTACTTTCTTTCCAAGCTGACCGAATGGTACTTTGCCGTTTTAATTGTAGCGGTTTATGCTTTTTTTCAGTTTTATGTAAGAAGGCTTTTTAGTAATGGCGATTTTCAGATTTTTATCAATATCAATTATGCTTTTATGGCTGCGCTGGTTTTATTTCCGGTATTTGGGTACTTAATCAAGACCAACTGGAAGAATGGCAAATGGGTTGGTTTTGCCTTAATTGCCTTCATCTTTGCCTTAACTTTCCGGATTGCAGATCAATGGGATATATTAAGTACCGGCACGCATTTTTTATGGCATACCTTCGGAGCAATAGCCTCCTTTTGTATGCTGAATTATATTTATTTGGTTAATTTTAAAAGGGTTAAACCAAATTCTTATGTTGATTAAAAAAGAATTTTAGGTTTATTGTTTACCTGTTGTACGGGATATCCTGCCTCTGCGCAATTTTATCGGAATGGTAATAAAGAGGTTAAAGAATTTATAATAGATACACTCAATCTCGATAAGGTTATGTTTGAGATGGAACAAGAGTTAAGGCTTACAATAGCTCAAAAACCTGAAATCAAAGCGCAACTTAAAAAATACCTGATCAAACGGATGCAATATCGCGAATTCGAATATAGGAAACCTGAAGAATGGAGGGGAAGATCCAATAACTGGCTATTTGATTTTTCCCGGAATTTAGAAAAGATCCTTGATGAAGATCAGATTGATTGTTTTTGGGCGATGAAACCAGCGTATAAAAACGACAATATCTGGTGGAATATATTCGTATTTTATTAATCGTCAACCGTTAAAATATTTATGAGATAACATTGGGCTTGTTGAGTAGAAAATCAGCAAGCCCAACTATTATTTAGAACTTTGAATGGGCTTTACTGTAGTCCAGTTTCTTTTGCCCGCCTATAGCGTATTCTATACCTCCCCATAAATGTTTTTGAAATTTATCGTCAGCCCAGCCTTCTTTGGTATGGCCCATACAGGTATAGAAAGCTCTTCCGCCATCGAAGTTATGGTACCAGGCAAAAGGATGGAAATCGCCATTTTTACCACCAGTATACGATTTCTCGTCTAAATTAATCAGCACTTTAATGTCCGGGTTAATATTCTTAAAGTTATACAGTTCATCTTTCCTCATCCATACTGAATCGGTAAGGAATTTTGTAGCAGGGTGTTTTTTATCTTTAACAATAAATCTGGCTTCCTGAACAGCGGGGTGACTTATAAAATAAGCGCCAGCCAATTTGCCATACCAAGGCCAATCGTACTCGGTATCTGTTGCAGCATGAATACCCACATAACCTCCACCAGCCTGTATGTACCTTTCGAAAGCTACCTGTTGTTTATCGTCTAATACATCGCCTGTGGTATTCAGGAAAATAACAGTGGCATATTTTTTTAGGTTATCTTCAGTAAAAGCATCAGCATTTTCTGTCGTATCTACTTCAAAATGACGCTCAGTGCCTAATTTCTGGATCACCTCTTTTCCCGTTTCGATGGAGTTGTGCCTAAAGCCCTTTGTTTTGGAGAAAACTAAAACTTTTGTCGATTTCTTCGCTGCGGTATAGCTTTGAAATAAAATCACGGTTGCAACTAATAAACATATGGACAGGTATTTTTTCATTTTTTCTTCGACTTGGTTAGTAAGATAGATTATTAGCTTTAAATTTAAGAAAGTTGTTTGATAATTTCCATACATCTTTCCTCAACCTGTTTACAAACAGGGTTAAACAGGCTATTATCCCAATATGGATCTGTAACTTCTCCGTTATCAAGAAAAAGTTTAACCTTTTTTCGCTGCTCATCGGTTTTGGCTAAACTTTTAACATCGGCTAAATTGTTCTTGTCCATTACCAAAATCAGTTCATAGTAGTCAAACATCGAAGGGTTAAACTGCTGCGCCCGCTGTTTACTGATATCATAACCCAACGCCTTCGCTGCAGAAACACTTCTGTGGTCTGGTGCCTGGCCAATATGCCAGTTGCCTGTTCCTGCCGAAGCAATTTCCCAGTTTAAGTTTTGTTCATCTGCCAGATGGCGCATAATGCCTTCAGCTAAAGGAGAACGGCAGATGTTACCGAGGCAAACCATTAAAATTTTCAATTTTACTGCGCTTTAAAAGTAAATAATAGCCCTAAGAAAGGTTATTAATGATGGATAGCCATAAAGATTCGTCATTCCGAGGAGGAACGACGAAGCAATCTTTCGTAACAGTGCTCTTGGCTTTAAAGATTGCTTCATCGGCTGAAAAAGCCTTCTCGCAATGACGATAAGTTTTAGGGACTTATTTCATTAAAACTCTCCTATCACAAACTTATTTTTTATGCGTAAATTTCATTCAGCATTTTAGCCAAACGTACACCACCTTTTAATAACTGGTTATTAAGGGTATCAACCCAGTCGAAATTGTAGCGGTAGCTTAATTTAGCATCTGGTTTAGTCGTATCGTAAATTTTATTGCAAATCGTGTACGATTCATAAATACAATCTTTCAGGCTGGTGTTTTGCCAGTTGTAAAGCTGTACAGCTGAAGCATGATTGATGGCTTTTGCATATTCGGTATAACTTAACTGTTGGTATTCGATCAGCTGTTCGTCCCAAACCCTGTGGATATTTGATTTCTCATTGAACCATAATACCGAAACGCGGTTACCGCCCAGGTCTTCTTTACGGGCAACGTGCATGGGCTGGCATAAATCTCCCGCAAGGTGAACTAACATGCGTAAAGCCAGTTTTTTTTCAGAAGCTGTACTGCTTGTTTTCTTTAAAATGGCAATCAGATCAGGGATTTTGTTGTAAAGATTTGGTTTTTTATCAGTTTCCAAAAATTGATATACACCGCTTTTATCCAATCCAGCCGGAAGATTAACAAAGTGCCAGTTGTACATATAGTTATAAGTAGAATCTGATTTAATAAAATCGCCCCAATTGGCCGACATTGCCAAGGTTTCATAGCCTAAAATACTTTGAATGGCCTTGCGTGTTTTTGCTTTTAAATAACTATCGGCAATTTCGCCAACTACACGATGGCCGATGGTGCCCCATGCATTTGCCTGCATAGGCAAATACGCTAAAAGACCCAGCGTTAAAGCAATGGTTAATTTCTGTTTAATTGATGTTAAAATCATTTTTTATAATTCTTTTGGTACGCAGGTAATTTTTTCTTTAAGTGTGAGTTTAATCTCACGCTGATCGCTCAAACTCTCTAAAATTAAGCTGTCTGACGATTTTTTGCTGATCAGGAAGTTTTTTTCATACCGGCCGATGCGGTAGCAACCTGATATTTTTTGTTTATAATTGGCATGTGTAAAGGTTGCACCTATAAATAACGTATCTCCTTTAACCCTATACACTCCTTTGGCATATTCTTTCCAGATGCCATTGTTATAACAAGAATCTTCGTAAAAATTTACTTTGCTATGGGTTACCATATCGATATAAACCGAATCGCAGGTAAACTTGAAATGGTGTTGTGTATAGTTGCTCAACTTGTGGCTATAAGCAACAGAATCTTCATTCCAAACGCCTTGCATAAAATCTTCTCCCTTACCCTGAATATTGGGCCGCAGGCTACAGGCCAGATGTAAAATGGGTAATATAAAAAGCAAGATGTAGCAATTCCTGAAAGCCAGATGCAGTTTGTTCATTGTGTTATTAATTGTTGCTTTTAGGGATTTGATCGTACATGATCTTATTCTTTTTAACCGTGTTGATCACCAGAATTAAAAGACCTGCTGCAAAACAAAGGCTGGCTATAAAGCTGATGATGCCCACAACGGCATAGTATTTCGAAACTTCTGTATAAGCTAAATTTTGAGATGAAATTAGTAATGGCATCAAAAAGCTGTAAAACAGGGTAATGAGCAAGCCAATGCCTGAGCCAATGGTCATTAAAATGGCCTCAACTGAAGATTTTTTTATTAAAAAATAGCAGCAGGTTCCAAATACAATACAAGGTGAAATAATGGATATCAAGCTTAAAAGGTTAGAAAGTATTGAATTCATATTACCTATATTTAATTAACCGTATTGATTTGGGCATTATTTTTAAAAGTGACGTCATTCCCGTGCAGGCGGGAATCTTAATGCGATATATTTTAAGATTCCCATCCGATGGCTATCGGATCAGGTTGGGAATGACGACTCATCTAATAACTTATTTCAAGCTGCCAACCATGTCTTCGGGGCGTACCCACTCATCAAACTGCTCATTGGTTAACAATCCCAATTCTACAGCAGCTGCTTTTAAGGTTTTGTTTTCTTTATGGGCTTTCTTCGCAATTTTAGCTGCATTTTCGTAACCTACATGCGGGTTCAGAGCGGTAACCAACATTAAAGAATTTTGCAGGTGTTTTTCAATTTCAGGTAAGTTCGCGGTGATTCCTTCAGCACATTTATCTGTAAAAGAAACACAGGCATCACCAATTAAACGTGCCGATTGCAGTACGTTCGCAGCAATTAATGGTTTAAATACGTTAAGTTCAAAATGGCCGCTCATACCACCCACCGAAACTGCAACATCGTTACCGATTACCTGGGCACAAACCATGGTTAAAGCCTCTGGTTGCGTAGGATTCACTTTTCCCGGCATAATAGACGAGCCTGGTTCATTGTCTGGAATTACAATTTCGCCGATGCCGCAACGGGGACCTGAACTTAACATTCTTACATCGTTGGCTATTTTCATCAAGGCAACTGCTGTGCGTTTTAATGCCCCTGAGAGTTCTACCATCGCATCATGTGCAGCCAGTGCTTCAAATTTATTAGGAGCGGTAACAAAAGGCAAACCGGTTAAATCGGCAATTTTTTTAGCCACTAAAACATCGTATCCTTTTGGGGTATTTAAGCCTGTACCCACGGCAGTTCCGCCCAAAGCCAGTTCTGCAACCATAACCAAAGCATTTTTAATGGCCCGGACGCTATTGTCGATCTGTTGTACATAACCAGAAAATTCCTGGCCTAAAGTAAGCGGCGTAGCATCCATAAAGTGCGTACGGCCTGTTTTAACAATCGTACTGAACTCTTCTACTTTTTGGGCTAATGTATTTCTTAATTTTTCTAAGCCTGGTATGGTATTTTCTACCGTAAGTTTATAAGCTGCAATATGCATTGCAGTTGGATAAGTATCGTTTGACGATTGTGATTTATTTACATCATCATTTGGGTGAAGCACTTTTTTATCGTCAGCTAGTGAACCACCGTTAATCACGTGAGCGCGGTTTGCAATCACTTCATTGCCATTCATGTTGCTTTGTGTACCCGAACCTGTTTGCCAGATAACCAAAGGAAATTGATCATCTAATTGTCCGGCAATAATTTCATCACAGGCTTTAGCAATTAAATCTGCTTTTTCAGCAGATAATACTCCAAGTTCGTTGTTAGCAAGGGCAGCTGCTTTTTTCAGGTATCCAAAAGCGTGGATAATTTCTTTTGGCATCGAGCCTTCCGGACCGATTTTAAAGTTATTGCGTGAGCGTTCGGTTTGTGCACCCCAGTATTTGTCGGCAGGTACCTGTACCTCGCCCATGGTATCGTGTTCTATTCTGAAACTCATTATATTTTTGATTTTGTTGTCGCAAATTTAGGTTTTTTGCCTTTTAAAGCGTTGGATTTATGTAAGATATTTAATGGATAAGAAAATATGTAGCGGAAATGTTTGTATTCCTTTTTATTCTCCATCGTTAATGTACAAACTTTATCAAGGCCAGCTACTTCTACCAATGAAATCATATTCATACCTTTACTGCAAATATGCAGGGATTAGTTATTAAATCTACAGGGAGCTGGTATAGTGTTCTGGCCGATAATGGTGAGCGCTATGATTGCAGGATTGTAGGCAAATTCAGGATTAAAGGACTTAAAACCACCAATCCGATTGCGGTTGGCGACAGGGTGAAATTTGATCTGGAAAAAGATAGCAGCCAGGGTCTGATCAATGAGATGTTGCCCCGTAAAAACTACATCATCCGCAAATCGATCAACCTGAGCAAGCAGGCCCAGATATTGGCCGCCAATTTAGATATGGCCATGTTGGTGGTTACCTTAGCTTCGCCCCGTACCTCTTTGGGTTTTATCGATCGTTTTTTAGTTACGGCAGAAGCTTATGATGTACCAGCCGTATTGGTGTTTAATAAACTCGATCTGTTTAGTAAAGAGGGTTTGGAAATTCTGCAGGAGTTTAAAGATATCTACGAAAATATCGGCTATGCCTGTTATGAAGTTTCCGCTTTAAAAGGTATTAATATCCCGGTAATACAGGAATTGATTACGGATAAAATTACCTTAATATCGGGTCACTCGGGTGTGGGAAAATCAAGTCTGATCAATGCTTTAATGCCGGATCGTGATCTAAGAACAGGGGAGGTTTCTGACTGGAGCGATAAGGGGCAGCACACCACTACTTTTGCCGAAATGTTCGAACTGCCACAAGGTGGCTTTATTGTAGATTCTCCAGGCATCAGGGAATTGGGTGTAATCGATATCGAAAAAGAAGAACTGGGGCATTTTTTTAGGGAAATCTTTGAAACCTCGCACAATTGCCGATTTAATAATTGCAGGCACATTAATGAACCGGGCTGTGCTGTTATCGAAGCTGTAAATGAAGGTGAAATTGCAGTTTCCAGATATGAAAGTTACCTGAGCATTTACCACGGAAACGATACGCGACATTAGTTTAGTCAGAAGTCAGAAGGGGAGCTGATTGAAAGGCTAAAATGAAAATAAGATAATTATTGATAAATAATATGGGGATTCACCTTTAGGGGATTTAGGGATTATGAAATTTAAACTAGGAGATTTTGTGCGTTTTGTTGATGAAAAACGTGAAGGTTATGTTACCAGAATTATTGATACGCAAACTTTAGGCGTTACCGATGAAGATGGCTTTGAGATACCTGTTGCGATGAGCAATTTAACCTCCGTGCATGGTCATGGGGTGATTGCTGTAGAACCGGACGCGCCCAAACCTATCCAGGTGAATGTTCCCGGTGTTAACAAAATCGAAAATGGCATTTATGTAGCCGTTGCCACCGATGATAAAGCGGGTAATGTAGTACATTTTCATCTCCAAAACCATTCTCCAAACATTTTATTGGTTGGTTTAATTACCGATCGAAAAGGGAAATATGCAGGTGTTTTTCATGGGGCAATTGAATCTTACGGTTCCAATTTGGTTTATTCTGCATCATTGGCTGAACTTGATCTTTGGCCTGAGTTTAATTTTCAGATGGTGGTATTTAGTAAAGCAGATGTGAAACCCATCGATCCGTTGGTGATCCGTAAGAAGTTTAGGGCAAAAGATTTTAGTACCGAACAAAAGGAATTGCCTCAATTAAGGAATAAAGGTTGGTTCATCCGTTTGGATGATCTCACTCCGGTATCCATCGATCCACAGAAATTAAAAGAAAGTTTTTTTAAATCTGCAGATGAGAAAAGAACAGTTGAAGCACCCCAAAAAGAAATCGATCTGCATATCGAAAAACTAAGAGATGATCATCATTTTTTAGAAGCCGATGAAATGTTGCAGATACAGATCAATCACTTTCAAAATGCGATGGATGCTGCGGTGGTACATCATTTTGATAAGATCGTTTTTATCCATGGTTCGGGTAACGGTACCTTAAGGGATAAAATCCATAAACTGATCAGCAGAAATCCCCATGTAAAAACCTATATGGATGCCAGAAAAGAAAAGTTTGGTTATGGTGCCACCGAGGTGGTTTTTAAATGATGGAAGAGGGGAGGTGTAGGATGGAGGAGTTCTTTAGATGCGATCCTTCATTCTGAACTTGTTTTTAGAATCTATTTAGTAGATTAAAGATTATTCACTGTGTTCAGAATGACCATATAAAACTAAAATCCAATTTCCAGCACTAATACAATCGCATTATTACTTAATGCTTCCAGTTCTACCTGCCCAATATCCCAAAGTGCCAGGCCATCTCTTGCATGCATTAAACGACCTTCAATTTCAAAGGCGCCATCAATAATAAAAGTATAAAACTGATGGTTTGGACTTTGCATTTTATAAATCACCTCTTCTCTGGCAGCAAAGATCCCTGCACTTAACTTAAAGGGTAATTTTGGGTTAGCAATAATTTCAATCAAATGGTTTTTCTCCAAATCGAAGTCGAAAAGCATCTCACTGGCCCGCATTAAAAACATACCTGTTTTAATCCCAAACTGAATGTAGTTTACAATATCGTTCTGATAAGGATTACTGATTTCCAGCACCTCGCCTTTTCCCATGTTCAATACCTGTACCTGTCCGGTTTCTACAGCAAATTCTTTTCCATTCGCAACAAGATCTATTCCGCCTGTAATGGGCATAAATATCTGGAGTGAATCCTCCTTACAAAGAAAGAAGGTGATTTTTCCACCCACAACAGATTCATCATTACATAAAAATAAATCGCCAAAAGGTTCTTTATGTTCGTTGTAATACTTCTCGAAATTAAAAGTACTGTATCTTCTCAATACCGATGTTTCCGTCAATCCGCGTTGATCGGCCAAATATATTTTTCCTGGGTTGGATTGCATCTTTTAATCAATGTTTTTTATGGAGTGTATACTTACAAAAGGCTGTAGCTGAAAAAGATTAGTGAAAATTTCATCTTCATCTGTTTCCTTAGATTGTGATACTAAAAGTAAATTATCAATCGTATCATGCCAAATCATTGGCTTTGAAAAGAAATTGATCGCCACCTTGTGTTTTTTATGGTCATGAATATCAGAATTGATGATTTCGAACTTAAAATTTTCAAAAGTCAAAAAACGCCGGCCTAAGTTATCCAGTATGTCGGGTATAATTCCGTTTAATTGCCTCAAATATCCGGTAATGGCTGCGCTGACCAAAAAATGCAGTTTATCGGCTTCCGGAACATTCACCAGCATTTCTGCAAAAGTGCTAAACTGTTGTTCCTGATTATAAAACTGAGCCTGCATTTTAAATTCTATAAAACTATCTTCATATATAAACTTATCCCATGGACTTGTGTTGTTGGCATCAATTATTTTCCGATAGCATAACGTAATTACTTTTCCCGACATGGCATAAAATTAAAAAAGACGCCAGAAATCCAGGCGCCTCTATTAAAATAAAACAATAAGAATATTAAGCTTTAACATTTACTTTAAAAGTGAGATCGAAACCTGTTGTCAAAGTTCCGGTAACCGTTGCGATTTCTATACCTGTTTTATCATCACTAAAAACATTATCTGCATTATTATAGGTGTAGCCGGTCATGCCTTTAGCGTAACCGTTTACCAGTGCCACTGCGGTACCGCTACCTTCAGGAAAAGCAATTTGTGTTACACTTAATGAAGTTCCGGAGGCATTGTAAACATGTACATGTATATGTGTTGCGCGACCGCTATACCAGCCCGGAAAAATCGAAGTAAAGGTTACTAATCCATTCGCATCGGTAATTTGACGGCCCCGTAAAAAATGAACTGACTGGTAATTGGTATTTTGCATACCTGAACCACCATATTCAGAATAATTTCCTTCCGCATCGCAATGCCAGATGTCTACTATCGCACCAGCCAAACCAGCGCAACTGTTATTCAAGTTGCCAATCGTAATTTTAGCTGTCATTTTGTAACCTGTACGTCCGTCGGTAATATCACTGCGAACATATGATGTAGGCACTTTTGTGGGAAAAGGCCCTTCCGTTTCAGTAGGTGCTATAGTACAGGTTCCGTTTGTACTTGTAGTTGTTCCCGCTGTTCCTGAACCTGCTGAAGTTTCATCTGTCACACTGCTTTTTTTACAGGCGTCAATTATTACAGGAGTAGAGATTGCTCCAATCATTAAACTCCGAATAAAATTTTTTCTTTCCATTGCTGTTATCTTCTTGTTAGTTACCACTGCTAAACTCGAAAGATTCTATAAGCCTGGCAAATGTGTACCGATAAAGCGGACTTTTGTATCGGTAAATCAAAATTTAGTTAAAAAGTGTTAAAGGGCTTAACCTTTTTTCCATTCATTTATCGTTTCCATATAACTTTCGCTAACGGGTAATATTTCTCCGGTAATCAACTCTATTTTACGATTGTGTATGGCTTTGATTTTTTGTATAGCGACCACAAAACTCCGGTGTATGCGTTTGAAACGATCTGCAGGTAATTTCTCCGTTATTTTTTTTAATGGCATTAAGGTTAAAACCATTTTGCTCCCCTGCAGGTGGATTTTGATATAATCTTCCAGGCTTTCGATAAATAAAATATCAGGCAAATTTATTTTAATAAGCTTGTATTCCGAATGTACAAATATGCTTTCTACAACGTCTATTTTCTGTTTTCCATTTTGATAATGATAAAATTCCTTAGCCTTATTTACCGCTTTTTTAAACCTCGGGTAATCTATTGGTTTTAATAAATAATCAATGGCTTCCAACTCAAATCCTTCAAAAGCAAAGGTTTTATAAGCCGTTGTAAAAATTAACATGGGTTTATCCTTTAGTGATTTAAATAAATCTATACCTGTAATATCAGGCATGTTTATATCTAAAAAGAGCAGGTCTGTTTTATGCTTGTTTAAATATTCAGCAGCCGCAATGGCGTCTTCAAATACAGCTCCGATTTCAAGATGATCAGAAGCCTCTATATAACTTTTAATCAGGGCAGCTGCTAACGGCTCGTCATCAACAACTACACATTTTAAGGTTTGGACCATTATAATTGAATCGTTAAATTAACAGTAAATAGGTTCTGGCTATTATCAATAGTTAAAATGTGCCTGTTTTTATAGATATGATTTAAACGGCGCTTAGTATTTTCTAAACCTATCCCACTTCGTTCGGTATTGATCTTATCAGGATATAAAGTGTTTTGGCAAAATAAGGTTAACGAATTTTGTTTGCTGAAAATTCTGATGATTAATTTGTTGCTGTTATGGTTGCTGATGCCATATTTGAAAACATTTTCAGCAAAAGCCATTAATATGAGGGGAGCAATTTTTTTATGCTCAAAATCGCCCTCCTGTTCAAATACTAGGGTTGTTTTTTGGGTTAGCCTTAATTTTTGTAGGTCAATAAAGTCTGTAATGCAATCCAGTTCCTTTTGTAAACTTACAAAATCATTTCCGGTCTCATCAGTGATGTATCGCATAATATTAGACAGTTTCATGATGGAAGGTGCTGTATTTTCATCTTTGATTGTGGCGAGCGTATAAATGTTATTT
This sequence comes from Pedobacter suwonensis, assembly GCF_044762335.1. Lineage (GTDB taxonomy): Bacteria > Bacteroidota > Bacteroidia > Sphingobacteriales > Sphingobacteriaceae > Pedobacter. Next base: position 233,204 of record NZ_JBIWEB010000007.1, read on the forward strand.
AACGTATTAAATAAAAAATGCGGATTTACCTGTGCTTTTAAAAAAGATAATTCAGCCTGTGCTTTTTCCGCTTCTGCGATAAGTGCCCTTTGAGTTGTCAGGCTTAATTGTTTATTTGTTTCTTTGGTGAAACTGATAATAATTGTCAAGGAAAAAAAGAAAAACACTTGCTACGTCAACCCTCGGTCCTGCATCAACACCTCTTTCAGGGCCGGGAGAAAATCTTTTCCCACTAAGTTGCGGAATCTGGTGATGGTCCGGAGGCAGCGGAGGTCGGTCGAAACCCGCAGAATGTTCAATAAATTCTTGGTTTTGAAAAATGAATTTATCAAAGGGCCTTAACCATATGATTCCGGCTAGAATGATGAGCAGTCCTGACAGGTATAAAATGTGCCGGGATTTGCCATATAATTTTGGAAACAGATATAGGCTATGTATAAAGTAAATCGAAATAAAAATCAGGCAAAAAAGGATATATTGAACTAAGCCTGGTCCCGTAATGATGAATTTAATGTTATGATCTGCGATGATAAAAAGCGGCAGACTTAACAAAAATATAGCAGCAATGATTTGAATAATTATTCTAAAATTTACTTTCTTAAGCATAAACAAATTAACATAAATCTGCAAAATTTATAGATAGAGTATCGGTAATTTACGCTTTTGTATGGATGATTCCATTATTCATGATTTTGAAGAAAATTATTTTGTGCGGGAAGGCGAAAAATTGAGGTATGCTTTTTGCAAGGCAGTAATTTCTTTTTATAAAAGATTAAAACTAGCTTTGCCGCAATTAATGAAACACCTCGTTACCATATCACTTGTATTTTTTAGCTTAACACATTTGGCAAAAGCCGAACGTGTTGAAGGGCTAAGGATATTAAACGAATATTGCAATGAGCATAATATTTGTGTTAATGCTAGTGGTAAAGCTTCGGTTCAGCTCAATGAAGACCGTAACCCTTATCTGTTATCGTACACTAAGTTAGCCTTAATCGGAACGCAAGCGCCGTTAAAAGTGGCTAAATATGTGAGTGCAGACCAGGTAATTGCTGATTTAACCATCAGGAAAAAACCAAAAAACAACAGTCCATAGTTCTCTTTCTATCTAAAAAATCTTTTTAAGATTTAAACCCCTTTACACCAACAACTGCCAGACTGACTTGATGCTGACAATGGCTTGGTTGTTGTAACATACCCATTTTTCAATAATAAAATACGATTTAAAATATAATGTTAGGATTTTTAGCGAAGATTTTCGGAAGTAAATCAGAAAGAGATATAAAGGCTATACAGCCATTGGTGGTTAAAATTAACGAACACTACAGTAAACTATCTGCCTTAAGCAACGATGAGTTACGTGGTAAAACCATTGAGTTTAAAGAAAGAATTTCTGCTTTTTTAACCGATATCGATAATAAAATTTCAGCACTAAAAGCTGAAGCAGAAAGCGAAGAATTAGATCTTCACCAAAAAACGGCAATTTATGATCAGGTTGATGCCCTAGGTAAAGACCGCGATACGGAGTTGGAAAAAGTACTTTTGGAAATCCTTCCGGAAGCTTTTGCGGTGATTAAGGAAACTTCACGTCGTTTAAGCGAAAACGATTATCTGGAGGTTACCGCAACCCAGTTTGACAGAGATTATGCTGCAAGAAAAAACAACGTAAAAATTGTTGGCGATAAAGCACAATGGGCCAATAAATGGGATGCTGCCGGAACAGAAGTAGCCTGGAACATGGTACATTACGATGTACAGTTAATTGGTGGTATTGTGTTGCATAGCGGTAAAATTGCTGAAATGGCTACAGGTGAGGGTAAAACCCTGGTAAGTACATTACCGGCTTACTTAAATGCATTGGCCGGACAGGGAGTACACATCGTAACCGTGAATGATTACCTGGCCCGCAGGGATAGTGAATGGAACGGTCCTTTATTCGAATTCCACGGTTTAACGGTTGATTGTATTGATAAACATGAGCCAAATTCTGAAGCAAGAAGAAAGGCTTATGCCGCAGACATTACCTATGGAACCAATAATGAATTTGGTTTTGACTACCTGCGTGACAATATGTCGCAAACGCCAGACCAATTGGTACAGCGCAAGCTGCACTTTGCGATGGTGGATGAGGTCGATTCGGTTTTAATTGATGATGCCCGTACACCTTTGATTATTTCTGGTCCTATTCCACGTGGAGATGAACATGAGTTTTATGAGTTGAAACCACGCATTGAGCGTTTGGTTAATGCACAAAAGGCCTATGTAACACAAGCATTAAACGAAGCCAAAAAATTAATTAATGCAGGCAACAGCGGGACTGAAGAAGGCGAAGGTGGTTTAGCCTTATTGCGTGCATACCGCGGTTTACCTAAAAACAAAGCTTTAATTAAATTCTTAAGTGAAACCGGTATTCGGGGTTTGTTGTTAAAAACCGAAAACCACTATATGGCAGATCAATCTAAGAATATGCCAAAGGTAGATTCTGAATTGTATTTCTATATTGATGAGAAGAATAACCAGGTTGAATTAACTGAAAAAGGTATCGAACTAATCACTCAATCAGGTGAGGATCCTCATTTCTTTGTCTTGCCGGATGTAGGTACCGAAATTGCAGAGCTCGAAAAATCTGACCTTCCGTTAGAAGAAAAGGTGATGCAAAAAGATGCTCTAATGCGCGATTATTCGGTAAAAGCAGAACGCATCCACTCGGTTAACCAGTTGTTAAAAGCATATACTTTATTCGAAATTGATGTGGAATACATCATCGATGAAGGAAAAATTAAAATTGTTGACGAGCAGACAGGCCGTATCATGGATGGCCGCCGTTACTCCGATGGTTTGCACCAGGCAATTGAGGCTAAAGAAAATGTTAAGGTTGAAGATGCTACCCAAACTTATGCAACTGTAACCTTACAGAACTATTTCCGTATGTACCACAAACTTTGTGGTATGACGGGTACTGCAACAACAGAAGCGGGTGAGTTTTGGTCGATCTATAAATTAGATGTGGTAGAAATCCCGACCAACAGAAACATTTCGAGGATTGATGAGCAGGATTATGTTTATCGCACTGTTCGTGAAAAATATAATGCTGTTGCTGCAGAAATACAATACCTGGTTTTTCCTTATTCTCATTATGAGACAGAATATGAGACGGATAAAGAAGGTAATGTAAAACAGAAAGATGGTAAACCGGTTGTTAAATACGATCAAACCGGCAGGGCTGTGCCTAAATTGGATGCTAAAGGGGCGTTAATTCCTGCGGTTAATCCTCAAACAGGGCAGTTAGAACCAAAAGCTGGTCGTCCGGTATTGGTGGGTACCACTTCCGTGGAGATTTCTGAGTTATTAAGCCGTATGCTTAAACTCCGCGGCATCAAACATAACGTATTGAACGCTAAAATGCACCAGAAAGAGGCCGATATCGTTGCCGAAGCTGGTCAGGCAGGCACCGTAACCATTGCAACCAACATGGCTGGTCGTGGTACCGATATCAAATTGGGTCCAGGCGTTAAGGAAGCAGGAGGTTTAGCTATTGTAGGTACCGAGCGTCACGAATCTCGTCGTGTAGACAGGCAGTTACGTGGTCGTGCAGGTCGTCAGGGCGATCCAGGCTCTTCACAGTTCTTCGTTTCATTAGAAGATAACTTAATGCGTTTATTTGGTTCAGAGCGTATCTCTAGTATCATGGTGCGTATGGGCATTGAAGATGGTGAAGTGATCCAGCACTCTATGATTACCAAATCTATTGAGCGTGCACAGAAAAAAGTAGAAGAAAACAACTTTGGTATCCGTAAACGTTTATTGGAGTATGATGATGTGATGAACTCGCAACGTACCGTTATTTATGCTAAACGTAAAAATGCTTTATTTGGCGAACGTTTAGACGTGGACATGAACAACATGGTTTTCGATGTTGCTGAAGACATTGTAAGCGAGTATAAACAAGAAGCAAATTACGATGGATTTAAACTGGAAGTAATCAAAAACTTCTCTTTAGATACGGAGATTACCGAAAAAGAATTCTCTTCAACCAGTATTCCTCAGTTAACTGAGAAGTTATTTGAAGAAGCAGAGGCATTTTATGCACGTAAATCAGATGCCATTATTCAGCAATCGTTACCGGTATTAACCCAGGTTTACGAAGAGCGCGGAGACCATATCGAACAGATTGTGGTTCCGTTTACAGATGGTATCCGCGGTATCCAGGTAGCTGTTGATTTAAAGAAAGCTATTGATAATAAAGGAAAAGAGGTGGTTCGTTCATTCGAAAAAACCATTGTTCTTGCTTTAATTGATGATAGCTGGAAAGAGCATTTACGCGAAATGGACGATTTGAAGCAATCGGTACAAAATGCGGTTTACGAGCAAAAAGATCCATTGGTAATTTATAAAATGGAAGCTTTCAACTTATTTAAAAACATGCTTAATGCAGTGAATAAAGAAGTGGTGAGTTTCTTATATAAAGGCGGTATCCCGGTACAGCAGGAACCAGATCAGGTAAGAGAAGCACCAGCACCGGTTAAACAGCCAAAGCTGCAAACCACTAAACAGGAGTTTGGCAGAGAAGAGCCGGGAATTGAGTTTGGCGATACACGTGAAGCGATTCCACAGCAGCCAATCCGCAAAGAAGCAACTATTGGCAGAAATGAACCTTGCCCATGCGGTAGTGGTAAAAAGTACAAAAACTGCCACGGCGCTAATTTATAGTTAAGATATACAGTGCTTTACAAGGCCTCAATATTTGTTGAGGCCTTTTTTGTAACTAAATTTTTAATCCTCAAATTAACAGGTATATTTATGGACGGTCAGTTTGAAATTGGTAGGCAATTTCTCAATGGTCAATAAACTTAAAAAATGGAGCCTGACAACCATAAAAAACGGGGCGTAACCGAAAAGCCATAAGAGTAGGAAACACACACAAAAAACACACAAATGAAAAGAATTTTAAACATTGCCGCTGTTTCAGCGACATTGCTGCTGTCTAGCTGCGCCACAATTTTTACGGGTACAAAACAAACCGTTCAAATTAATTCCAATCCTCCGGCCGCTACTATTGAAGTAGATGGCATTAAAACAGGCGTTACACCGATGGCTGTATCCTTAAAAAAAGGATTCACCGGACAAACCGTTAGTTTAAAGCTGGATGGTTATGAAACCAAAACATTTCAACCCCAATCCACATTTGATGCTGTGTCTGTAGTAAATTTATTATTTTTTCCTGGTTTTATTGTTGATGTGGCTACAGGCGCGATGATGAAATACGACCCAAAAGTGTACGAATTTACGTTAGAACCTAAGAAAGCGAATTAATCAATTGCCTAATGGTTATAATTCTTAAAGCCAGGTTTCCAAAAGGAATCTGGCTTTTTAAATGCTGACGTCTTTACGTCTTGACATCGATATATATATTTAGTATTTTTGAGTTATGGAAACAATAACAATAAAAATTCCTGATCAAAACAATACTGTTGTAAAACAAATGCTAAAAGATTTTGGTGTTACTATTCTTGAAGCACCTGTAAAAAGTAGACAGATAAAATTATCCTCTGAACAACAACAAGAAATTATTTCATCCCAAGAACAAATTAACAATGGTCTCTTTGTAACACAGCCAGATTTAGACGATGAAATAAATAAATGGTTAAAGAAATAATCTGGTCCCATAAAGCAAAAATTAAACTTTATAGTATACTTGAGTTTTATGCCAATAGAAATGGTAATAAAAAATATTCAGCTAAACTTTACAAAAGATTTAATAAGGAAATTAAGCTTTTAATTAAAAAACCTCTCTTAGGAATTGAGACTTCAAAAGTAAATGTCCGAGGATTAGTTGTGCTTGATTTTATCATATTCTATGAGCCAAATAAGACTCAAATCATTGTTCATACTATCTGGCAAACGCATCAAAATCCTGATAAATTACCTCAAGAAATAAGCGGAGGCTAACCGATTTGCTTAACCCATAAAGAATGCCGATTTTTGCAACGATTTCGGCATTCTTGTTGTTAAGAAGATAGAGACAGTACATGTGCTCATCATACGCCAATTATTTACTCATGAAAATAACTTTAACTTTTATATTCTGTTTGTTTCTCACCCTAACCGTTTTTGCACAGAAAGGCGAAGTAACTGTTATAAAAGACCCTTTAATCGATAGTTTAATCGCCAAGCGACTGGAGGTTTACAAATCCTCGGGTGAGGTGAAACCAGGTAAACCGATTTTTTCATCTTATGGCTACCGCGTACAGATTTTCTACGGCTCAGACCGGCGCGAAGTTTTTAACCAGCAGGCGCGTTTTAAAGGAATGTATCCTCAGTTAAATACTTACCTTACTTACAAAGAGCCTAACTATTATGTTCGTGTGGGCGATTTCAGAAGCCGCTTAGAGGCTCAACGACTGATTAACGAACTCAGACCAACTTTCCCCACATTATTTATTTTTAGGGAAAAAATAAATGCACCAACTTTAGATACCACAACAACCAATGATCAAAAATAAAGTACAGGAACTTGCCGCTCACATTTTTAACGATGTAGTCGGTTATCGTCAACATATTCATGCCAATCCCGAATTATCTTTTAAAGAATTCGAAACATCACTGTTCATCAAGGATAAATTAAAAAAATGGGGAATTGAATATACCGACTGTGCCAATACGGGTGTTGTAGGGTTAATTAAAGGCAACCAGCCATCTGATAAAATTATTGCTTTGCGTGCTGATATGGATGCGTTACCCATCCATGAAGCAAATGACAAACCTTATAAATCCAAGAATCATGGTGTAATGCATGCCTGCGGACATGATGTGCATACTTCTTCGCTTTTGGGAACCGCTTATATCCTAAATCAAATGAAAGATGATTTTGGCGGAACCATCAAATTGATTTTTCAGCCTGCTGAAGAACTTCTGCCAGGTGGGGCAAGCATTATGATTAAAGAAGGTGTACTCGAAAATCCAAAGCCACAACATATTGTTGGCCAGCATGTAATGCCATTAATTGATGCAGGTAAAGTGGGTTTCCGTTCAGGTATTTACATGGCCTCGACTGATGAACTTTATGTTACCGTTACCGGAAAAGGCGGGCATGGCGCACAACCACACCAAAATATCGATCCCGTTTTAATCGCTTCGCATATCATTATTGCTCTGCAACAGATTGTGAGTCGCAATGCCGATCCACGTATTCCATCGGTGCTGTCGTTTGGTAAAGTTACGGCCAATGGTGCAACCAATATTATTCCGAATGAGGTTAAAATTGAAGGTACATTTAGAACATTGGATGAAAACTGGAGAGATGAAGCGCACAAACGTATGAAAAGAATGGCCGAAGGGATTGCCGAAAGCATGGGTGGAAGCTGCAATTTCGATATCCATAGGGGTTATCCGTTTTTAATCAATGAAGAAAAACTAACCGCAAATGCAAAAGCCTTTGCAGAAGATTATTTGGGAAAAGAAAATGTGGTTGATTTAGATATCTGGATGGCTGCTGAAGATTTTTCTTTTTATTCACAGGTAACAGATGCCTGTTTTTATCGTTTAGGTACCGGGAACGCAGCTAAAGACACCCAATACTCGGTACACACGCCAAGATTTGATGTGGATGAGGACGCCTTGAAAATATCAACCGGATTAATGGCTTACATTGCTTTAAAACAATTAGGGAATTAATGATGGAGGAGGTAAGATGGATGAAGGAATTAAAATTACTATCATTAATCTTATCATAACGCATTCCCCACCTTCCTTTTTCCATTTTACCTTTTACATTTATCCATGAAAAAAATATTGCTTTTTTTAGTGTTAATCCCGCTGTTTCACAAAGGTTTCGCTCAAGAAATCAACCGCTTTAACCCGGATACAATTAAAACCATCGTACTTGATTCGGCTGTAAATATCAAGGCTGAGAAGTTGAATGTAGAAACCTTTATCAGAAAAGTGATGTATGATACTTCGTTTTATCAATCGTTCAGAGATATGAAACGTTATACTTTCATTGCTGAAAACAGGATTTACAGTTACGATAAGAAGAATAAGGTAGATGGAAAAATTTACCGGAAAATCCGCCATAACAATAGCGGCCCCTACAAAATGGAATATCTGGTAAAACAGGATACCGGGAAAATTTATAAAAAAAACGGGAAATACCAGTTATATACCGTAGAAATGTTTGATTACATTTTTATGAACGCTTATAACACCGATTTTGTACCCAATGCACCCAAGCCTGATGGAAAAGGAGGAACAAACGAAAGTTATAAAGACAAACTGAAAACCTTAATTTTTAATCCTGGCCGTCCGATAAAGGTGCCGTTCATCGGTAGTAAAACAGAGATATTTTCGGCCAATATGCGCCAATATTATGATTATGGTTTCACAAGCGGTACTTATCTCGATTCCATCCCGGTGTACCGTTTTAAAGTTTCTGTTAAACCTGATTTAAGCAAATGGACCAAAGATGGGATCATGATCAAAGAACTGGTTACCATTTTTGATAAACGCAATTTTAATATCCTTGGTCGTTATGTCGACATGAAATACAGCAATATGTTGTTTGATTTTGATGTGCAGATGAATATCGAAATGGGTTATTTCGGAGAGGATAAATTACCAACCAAAATTACTTACCAGGGTAATTGGGATTATCCTTTCAAAAAAGAAGAAAGAGCGAGTTTTTTAATCGTACACAAAGATTATAAACTTGAAAAGGGCAAATAGGGATTCGGTTATCGCCTAAAAGATTTATTATCTTTAAACGATTATTTAAAACCACCAATATGCAACTCTTATCTTCCTTAAAATTTAAAATATCCATTGCTTTATCGCTGTTTTTGAGTATCCAGGTACACGCGCAGGTACTCACCTCAAAACAGATCGATAGTGTGGTCGAAAAAACTCTAAGCACCTTTAATGTTCCCGGTATTGCCGTTTCTGTAATTAAGGATGGCAAAATTATCCATTTAAAAGGTTACGGTGTAAGTTCCATCAAAACCAATAAAAAGGTTGATGAAAATACCCTTTTTGGTGTAGCGTCAAACACAAAAGCTTTTACTGCGGCCGCTTTAGGTATGTTGGTTGACGAAAAGAAAATTGCCTGGGATACAAAAGTAACCGATATAATCCCCGAATTTAAGATGTACGATGCTTATGTAACCAGCGAGTTTACCATCCGCGACCTTCTGACGCACCGCAGTGGTTTGGGTTTAGGCGCCGGCGACTTAATGATCTGGCCTGATTCATCAACAGTAGATAAAAAGCAGCTCATTCACAATTTACGGTACCTAAAACCGGTTTCCTCTTTCCGTACCAAATACGATTACGATAACCTGATGTATATTGTTGCCGGCGAAGTTGTGGCAAGAGTTTCAGGTATTACCTATGAAGATTTTATTGAAAGCAGAATCATTAAACCATTAGGTATGAGTAAAACGGCTGCTTCATGGTACCGTTTAAAAGATAAATCAAATGTAATTGATGGTCATGCAACTTATGAAGGTAAACTGCTTCCAGTAGGGTTAAGCTTTGGCGAAATTGCGAATGCCGCAGGAGGTATTTACTCAAATGTTACCGATATGAGCAAGTGGGTATTGGCGATGATCAACGGTGGTAAATATGGAGAGAACCTTGATAAAAAATTATTCAGTCCTGCTGTGGCAAGAGAACTCTGGACCCCGCAAACCATTATTGCAGGGGGTAATCCGGCAGCTTTTAGCAGTTATGGTTTAGGATGGTTTTTGAGCAACGTTAATGGTAATTTCCAGGCGACACATACCGGTGGTTTATCCGGTATTGTAACGCAGGTAACCATTCTTCCTGAACTGAAACTCGGTATCATTGTGTTAACCAATCAGCAGTCCGGAGCCGCTTTCAATGCCATTACCAATTCAATCAAAGATGGTTATTTAGGCATTAAAGGTCAGGATAGGATTAAAACTTACAATGATAATAGGTTAAGAAACGAAAAACAAGCAGATGAGATGGTTGCCAGAGTTTGGAGCGATATTGCTGTACAGCAAAAATTAGCGGCTTCAAAACCTGATGCCAAAAACTATTATGGAACTTTCCGCGACGCCTGGTTTGGCGAAGTAAGCATTAGTGAAGTAAATGGTAAAATGCATTTCCAGGCTAAAAATTCACCTAAATTAAAGGGCGATATGACTTACTATAAGGGTAATACTTTTATTGTGAAATGGTACGACAGAAGTTTGGATGCTGATGCCTTTGTTAATTTTAGCTTAGATAACAATGCCCTGGCCGATGGTTTCAAAATTGAGGCCATTTCCCCATTAACTGATTTTAGTTTCGATTTTCAGGACCTGGATTTTAAAAAGACCGATAATAAATAACCTAACCAATTATACACAATGAAAACAGTAATGAAAACGAGTATTTTACTAAGCTTTTGCTTAATTGCATTAACCTCAATGACATTTAAACCTAAACGCATTATCTTTTTCGGCGATTCAATTACCCAACAGGGTGTTTCAAAAAACGGATATGTAACGCTGATCAAAAAGTCGCTCGATTCAACCAAATATGATGTAATGGGCGCCGGTATCGGCGGCAATAAAGTTTATGACCTTTACCTGCGTTTAGAAGATGATGTATTAAGCAAAAAGCCGGATTTAGTGGTGATTTATGTAGGGATTAATGATGTGTGGCATAAACAATCTTCTCATACAGGAACGGATTATGATAAATATTTGAAATTTTATCAGGCCTTGATCAATAAAATTCAGGGTGTGGGCAGTAAAGTGGTATTAGTTACCCCTTCAGTTGTTGGCGAGAAAAAAGATGGTACCAATGAGTTAGATGCCGATCTGAATAAATATGCCGAAGGAATTAGGACATTAGCCGCAAAAAATAGTCTTCCTGTATGCGATTTGAGGAAGGTTTTTGCAGATTATGAAGCAAAAAATAATCCGGAAGATAAAGAGAAAGGTATTTTAACTGTTGATCGGGTACACTTAAACGAGACAGGAAATAAATTGGTAGCGGATCAGCTTTTGCCTTTGGTGAAGTAACAGGTTTCTAAACCGCAAAGTTCGCCAAGTATTTCGCAAAGCACACAAAGAAATTTTCTCTGTGTGCTTTGTGTTTTTTCTCTGTTATCTTTGTGGTTAAACAAGCCGATTCGTCATTGCGAACCGAAGAAAGGGAAAGTGTGCTGGAGTGAAGCAATCTTTCCTGCAGGTAAAAACAGTTTAAAATAAAAATAGCAAAAAAGATTGCTTCGTCGGCTGAAAAAAGCCTTCTCGCAATGACAATTTTTAGAAGTCGAGACAAAGGAAGGGAGTATGGAAATCTTTGCTTAAAAGTGATTTGTAATTGTAATCAAACGAATCACTATTGCAAACTGAAGCAATCTTTCCTTTTTGGGGATAAACAATTGAAAATAAATAACAGCAAAAAAGATTGCTTCGTCGGCTGAAAAAGCCTCCTCGCAATGATGAATTTGTAGCGTCATTGCGAACTGAAGTAAGGGAATGTGCGATGGAGTGAAGCAATCTTTCCTGCAGGTAAAAACAGTTTAAAATAAAAATAGCAAAAAAGATTGCTTCGTCGTGCCTCCTCGCAATGACGGACAATAACTAAGTATGATAAACCGCGAAACAATAGATAAGATAATGGATACCGCCCGTATTGAGGAGGTAGTTGGGGATTTTGTGCACTTAAAAAAACGCGGAACCAGTTTAATTGGTAATTGCCCTTTCCACGGCGAAAAAACACCGTCTTTCCACGTATCTGTAACCAAAGGGATTTATAAATGTTTTGGCTGCGGTAAAGGAGGCGATTCGGTGCGTTTTATTATGGATCATGAAAAATATTCATATCCGGAAGCACTTAAGTTTTTAGCCAATAAATACAACATAGAAGTAGAGGAGACCGAACTTTCTCCTGAGGCTGCCGAAGCCCAGAGTGCCAAAGAAAGCCTTTACATCGTATCGCAGTATGCTGCTACTTTTTTCGTAAAACAGCTTTGGGAAACAGACGAGGGCAGGGGCATAGGTCTGAGCTATTTTAAAGAGCGTGGTTTTAGGGAAGATATCTTAAAAAAATTCGAGGTGGGTTATTCTCCCGATGTTTGGGATGCGATGACACAAAGCGCAACCCATGCGGGCCATAAGTTAGAATTTTTAGAAGCCACCGGCTTATCAATTAAAAATGATAATGGGAAAATTTACGACCGTTTCCGCGGCCGTGTGATGTTTCCCATCCATAACTTTACCGGTAGGATTATTGGTTTTGGCGGCAGAACGCTAAAAACAGATAAAAATGTACCCAAATACGTAAATTCTCCTGAAAGCGAAATTTACCACAAATCGAACGTACTTTATGGTTTATTTCATGCCAAAAAAGCCATCCGAGATTTGGATAACTGCTACCTGGCCGAAGGCTATGCTGATGTACTTTCTGTTCACCAGGCTGGTGTAGAAAACGTAGTAGCCTCTTCGGGTACTTCCTTAACGGTAGAGCAGATTAAACTGATCGGCCGTTTTACACAAAATATCACCATTCTTTTCGATGGCGACGCTGCGGGAATTAAAGCTTCACTCCGTGGTTTAGATATGATTTTGGAAGAAGGACTGAACGTGAAGATTGTTTCCTTTCCCGATGGTCATGACCCTGATTCTTATATGCATCATGTAGGTGCCGGAGCATTTAGAACCTACCTGGAGCAGAATAGAAAAGATTTTATTTTATACAAAGCGAATGTGCTGCTCAAGGATGCCGGTACCGATCCGATCAAACGTGCTGGTATTATCCGCGATATTGTAGAAAGTATAGCTAAAATTCCTGATCCGATTAAAGCTTCGGTTTTTATCCGCGAGAGTAGTAGCCTGCTCGAAATAGAAGAACATATTCTGCTGAGCGAACTGAATAAGATGCGTTCTGCAAAACTTAAGAAAAGTTTTGAGGGTAATCATCGTGCAACTCCTTCCTCAAATCCGAAACCATATACTTCAGGTCCTCCAGAACCGCTTGGTCCGCCCGATGATTTATGGGATGATAGTGCCGGCCCAATGGGTTACGAGCCGCAAGAGCCAGCTAAAGAAGAAGAGTATCAGGAAAAGGAAATTGTTCGCTTATTACTGGCTTTCGGACATGAATTTGTAAACTGGGATAAAATTGATGATATGTACATTGGTCCATTCATCATGCAGAACCTGAGTGATGTAGAATTTGATGATCCGCTTTGCAAGAGAATTATTGACCATTATAAATCCGAAATTGACAATGGCAGATTACCAACTGCAAACCACTTCGTTAAACATGAAGACCGGGATATTGCCGATCTTGCGATTACGCTTTCCACTTCAGAGTATGCTTTAAGTGAAAACTGGTTAAATAAACATCTTATCTATGTTAAAGATGAATCGATGAATTTGAAAGCAACCATTTTGGGCGGTATTTTTCACCTCAAAAAACGGAAGGTGGAGAAGATATTAATGAACCTGTTGAAAGAAATTAAAGAGGAGAAGAACGAAGATAACCAAATGATTTTAATGCAGCGCTACGGCGTGATTAAAGGAGTAGAAAGGGAAATTTCAAAATTTTTAGGCTCTGTTATCGTAAAGTAAATTATAAATGATTGGAGTCCTGTAGAGATTTCGTCTCGACTGAAGCATAGCGAAATGGAGAGATCTATTTAAACAGATATAGCTTTGTTGGGCAATTTGTGGTTGGCGACTGGCCAGCACACTACTAGAAATTACCGTTTTTCCAGTACGAAGGTTGTTCAGTGAAAAATCGATCATTAAATAATTATTTATGGCGCTTCATAACGATTTAGGCAGAGCAGGTGAAAAGATTGCGAAACAATATCTGGAAGATCAGGGGTATGAAATTTTAGATGAAAACTGGACGCATGGTAAAGCCGAAGTAGATTTAATTGTTTATAAAAATGGTATTATGATTTTTGTAGAAGTTAAATCCCGTAGCTCTATCGCTTTTGGCGAACCAGAAGAATTTGTACAAAAATCGAAACAAATTCAGATGGAATTGGTCGCTAATGCCTATATTGAAATCATGAATCATCAAAATGATATCCGTTTTGATATTATTGCGATTACCTTTGCAAAAAATAAGACTTATAATTTAAACCATATAGAAGATGCGTTTTGGCCTGAAGATTAACCATATTAAAAATTTCATATTTGTTGGATCTGCACTTGCATTGGTAACTGCCTGTAAAGAAAGTGCTACTACAACCTACCGTAGCTTTGTTTCTCCATTAACCGGTCTTAATGTACCATCGGGGAATGAATTTGATGTGAAAGTGCTGTTTGGAGCTGATCAAAAAGTAGATTCAGTAGTGTATTTGATCGATACCGTCAAAGTTGCTTCAAAAACCGATACTTTGGCCCTTAAACTTAAAACTAACGGTCTGAAACTGGGTAATCACCTGTTAACAGCTAAAATATTTGGTGAAGGGAAATCAGAAGATATCACATCAAATATAAATGTATTAGCTGGCCAGGCGCCTGCAGAATATACTTACAAAGTAATCAGGAGCCTGCCTCATGATACCGCTTCTTATGTTGAGGGGTTAGAATACCATGATGGTTTCTTTTATGAAAGTGCAGGAGATTATGGTCACTCGAGCTTGCGCAAGGTAGATCCTGCTACAGGGAAAATTCTTCAGCAAACAGATTTAGATAAACAGTATTTTGGCGAAGGCATGACCGTAATCGGAAATAAGATTATTCAGTTAACCTATCGCGAGAAAGTAGGTTTTGTATACGATAAGGCTACCTTCAAAAAATTATCGGAATTTTCTTACACCACAGGAAGAGAGGGTTGGGGTTTGGCCTTTGATGGGGAGAAGGTGTTGAATACCGATGGTTCCAACACGATTTTTTTCCTGGATAAGAATACCTATCAAAAAATTGGTTCGATTGATGTTTTCGATAATAAGGGCCCTATCCAAAATCTGAACGAACTTGAAGTGATTGATGGTAAGATTTATGCAAATGTATATACGACGAATGAAATCATGATCATTAACCCTGAAACGGGAGCTGTTGAAAGCAAGATCGATTTATCAGGACTGTTGCCAGCCGATTATTTTAAAACTGATGATGAAAAAAATAACAATGTATTAAACGGAATTGCTTACGATAAGGCTGGTAAAAGGCTTTTTGTAGCTGGTAAAAAATGGCCACATATTTTTCAGATTGAGTTGGTTAAGAAATAGCTAAATTGATAGATAGGTCACATTGAACTTATTGAAATGACTTAAATAGTCGCTGGATAAGCTATCAATGACATAAATCCAATAGAAAGGTCTTCACCCGATCGCTAGCTATCGCATCCTGAGTATGTGGGAATCTTAACGCCCTCGCATTAAGATTATTCATAAGTGTTTTTTATTCAATGGCATTCATGAGCACTTTGTGGTTCCCAATCAAGCCAGGAACGAAGACCGGCCGAAGGATATTATCAAATAAAATTTATCTGTCACTCATATTGATTTTATACAATAATTATCCCAGTAACAAAAAAATTGATATTATGTGGGCTGCGTAGAGCTAAAGCCCATCCCCAAATTTATAATATGGAGCCACACTCACGGGTAACTTACCCGTAGGTACCAAGCGGTTGTTAATTACTGCAGCAGCCGAAATCTGCATATAATCTTCTTTTTGATAGGCAACTACTAAACCTTTACTATTCTCTAACCCCGACAAGCCAGCCAGGTTATACGGATTTGCAAACAAGGCAAAAACAGCATTTTTGGTCGATAATTCTTTAATAAAATTCTTAACACCTGCATTCAGCTGTATATTATTTGCAGGCCTTGACCTGCTATCATGAATGCCTACAATTACCTGGTCAAATGCGCTGATTTCACGAGCGATGTTTGAAATTTGGGCTGCACTGGCGTCTTTGTCCAACACATAATAAACAGAGTTGTAATAACCTTTCGATATTTCTTTCTGAAAGGTAGTTACAGAAGGTACACCAATACTGATAATCGCTGTTCTTCTGATGGGGATAAGTCTTTTAATATAATCTTTACCTTTGAGCAAAGTTACTGATGCATTTGCCAGTTCCTGCACCAAAGCACTGCTCGAATTGCGGTTTACACCTGCAACAATACCTTGGGTTACAATCGTATCGCGTTTAGCTAAACCCGCCCAATATTTTGCAGTTAGGATCTTCCGCACGCTTTGGTCAATCTCAGCCATACTTACACGATCATGTCTTACCGCTTTACGTACCAACTTAATGGCTCTATCACTGTTTTCAGAAAGTTCTATGATGTCATTACCTGCAATAATCCCCATCAAATCAGCTTCGCCATTTTTAAAGTATTTTACCACCCCTTTCATATCCATCGCATCTGAAATAATCAGCCCTTTAAAGCCTAATTTCTGCTTTAAAATACCAGTAACAATAGGCTTAGAGAGTGTAGATGGTAAATTTGGAATATTATCCAAAGAGGGGATGTTCATGTGGGCAATCATTACTCCGGAAGCGCCTTGTTTGATCAGTTCTTTAAATGGATACATTTCTAAGGTATCCAAACGTGTAGCAGAGAAAGTAAGCTGCGGTAAATCGTAATGTGAATCAACATCGGTATCGCCATGACCGGGGAAGTGTTTCAATGTCGTTAATAAACCACCATCCTGCATGCCTTTCATATAAGATGCAACTTTACTCGTCACATTATATTTGTTTTCGCCGAAAGAACGGTAGTTAATTACCGGGTTTTTAGGGTTATTGTTAATATCCGCATCAGGAGCAAGGTTCATCTGCATCCCCAGTCGCTTATAATCTTTAGCTATTTCCAAGCCCATTTTATACAATAGCTCCTTATTTTGGATGGCACCTAAAGTCATTTGGTAAGGATAAGAGATGGTACTGTCTAAGCGCATGCCCAAGCCCCATTCCCCGTCGTTTGCCACAATAAGCGGTACCCTGCTCAGTTTCTGATAGGCATTGGTGGCAATGGCTTGCCTGCCCGGTCCACCCTGAAAAAAGATCACTCCGCCCAATTGTTCGCGTTTAATTACCTGTCCAACCGAGTCGGTATATTTTTGACCAAGGTTGGTATGAGCACGTACAAAGAACATCTGTGCAATACGCTCTCTGCGGTTTAATTTATTAAAAACCGAATCGACCCATTTTGGTTGACTGGCTAACATTTCTAGATAGGATTTTTGTTGTGCGCTGCCCGAAAATGCAACTCCGCATAGGGCAATGAGGATAAAAAGATTTTTTTTCACTTATTTTTTGGATCAGTTAGCTAAATTAATAAACCAAAGCCGTATTGAACAAAAACCCGTCCAATTAACGAATTTAATACAGTAGGTTTTAAAAAAATATACTGCAGATTAAGATCTGTACATTCCCTTGCCCTCAATAAACTCAATTACTTTATCAGGCAGGAAAAACTGTACATTTTTTTTCTCTTTGATGGCTTTTCGGATAAAGGTTGACGAAATTTCCATTAAGGGAGTGTTTGTAAAAGTGATGGAGGGGTGGTTTTTCCATGCGTCCACATCTGCTCCCGGACGGGGATAAACATAGATATGATAGTTTTTGAGTAATACCTCATAGTTCTTCCATTTTTTAAAAGAAACGAGATTATCAGCGCCCATGATCAGTACAAACTCTTTCTCAGGATATTTTTCATGGAGATAGGTTAGCGTATCAATGGTATAAGAAGGCTGTGGTAATGCAAATTCGATATCACTAACGCGGATATGTTCTGCGGTTTCGGTAGCTAATTTGGCCATTTCCAAGCGATCATACATGTTGGTCAAGCCGCTTTTGTCTTTTAAAGGATTGTGTGGCGAAACCACCAGCCATACTTCATCAAGTGCCGTATGGTTCGCCATATAATTGGCGATAATTAAATGCCCGGTATGGATGGGGTTGTAAGAACCGAAGAAGAGTCCTGTTTTCAGTTGGCGGTTTTCAGTTGACATTTTTTCCAATTTTCAGTTGACTGTTTTCAGTTGGGGCGTGCTCATTAATAATTCTTTAAACAGCACCGTATTTCTCAGGATTATTTATCATATGATATAATAATCTTCCAACCTCTTCGCTTTGTAATGTTAATTTCTCATATTTTTCCTGAGATAGGTATTTACATTCGAATGCAAATTTTAGCCAACCTTTTGTTTCACTATTTTCCATTTCACTATCAGAAAGTTTGCTAATGAAATAGGCTTTGTATCTACGTTTTCTATAGGCTTCAATTAGACAAATATTGGTATAACGGGAAGATCTTCTAATCTGATCAGTTAATGAATGTGCTTCATCTTTAGGAAAAGAGTTGCTGGTTTCAAAATATCCATGGCCAATTCAAACGACTTCTTATAAACCAATAGATCAGAAAAATTACCCATAGATTGATTTTTAAATTTAAAGAATAATTATCCTATGCATCCTGAACTGAGAATTGGAAACTGCTAACTTTTCAAGAAATCCCCAACCAATTGCTCTGCTTCTGCACAAGCGGTGGCTAAATCGTAATTTTTTAAGATCACATCAAACTTATCTGCATAAAGCAATTCTTTTTCGGCTTTGATAAAACGTTCCTGTAATTTTTCAGGGCTGTCGGTTCCGCGGCCGCTTAAACGTTCCTTTAATACCTCTAATGATGGCGGCTGAACGAAAATAGCCAAGGCATCATTTTCATACTTTCTTTTTAAACGGATGCCGCCTTCAACATCGATATCGAAAATAACGTGTTTGCCTTCATTCCAGATGCGCTCTATTTCTGAGCGTAGTGTTCCGTAAAAGGTGCCGTTATATACTTCTTCAAACTCTACAAACTCCTGGTGGGCAACTTTGTGTAAAAATTCTTCCTTGGTAATAAAATAATAATCGTTTTCATGTGTTTCATCACCTCTCAATTCTCTGGTAGTTGCAGAAATGGAAAAGCTCAATTCAGGAAACTTCTTTAATAAATGATGTACTATTGTGGTTTTACCTGCTCCTGATGGTGCTGAAAATATGATTAATTTGCCTTGCATGCTTTTAAAAGTTTTGCGATTGGCGTCTGGCATTAAGCGTTTACCGCTTTCTACCTAACGTTACAACACATTCAGTAACTGTTCTTTTATCTTTTCTAATTCTTCTTTCATTCCTACCACAAACTGCTGCATCTGAGCATCATTCGCTTTAGCGCCCATGGTATTGATTTCTCTACCTATTTCTTGCGAAATGAAACCCATTTTTTTGCCGTTTGCTTCTTTGCTTGCCAGAGTCTGCAGGAAATAATCGCAGTGGCTTTTTAAACGTGTTTTTTCTTCGGTAATATCAATTTTATCGATGTAGTAGATCAATTCCTGTTCAAAACGGTTTTGATCAATATTTACCTTACCTACTGCATCTTCTAAAAACTGGTTAAATTTATCGCGGATGGCTGTAATCCTTTTAGGCTCCAGTTCTTCCACCGATTTAAAGTACGACAGGATATTTTTAATCCGCAGTTCCAGATCTGCCTTCAAAACAGCGCCTTCATCTTCCCTGAACTGGTTGAAATTGGCCAGGGCTTCGGTAAAAATCTGGTACAGCTGGTTCCACTCATCTTCGCTAACACTTTCTTCCTTGTAACTAATTACATCAGGAAAAGTTAAGGCTGTTTGCAATAAATTACTGCTATCAGCACCTAATTCGTTATTAACAGCAACAAGTTGCTGGTAGTAATGACCCAATAAAGCGGTGTTAATAGTAGCACCGGTAACCTCGCCATTAGTGCGTTCTATCGTGATGCTTAAACTTACCTTTCCGCGCTCTATATCTTTGCTGCAGATATTGCGTAGAATCAGCTCCTTATCTGAAAATGCCTTTGGGTATTTTAAATTCAGCTCCAGGAATTTACTGTTGAGTGATTTGATTTCGACACTATACTTTGCGTTTGCATAATCGGCTGTTGCTAAGCCGTATCCTGTCATGGATTTTATCATGCGCAAAGATAGGGTTTTAAGCCGAAAGGAGAAATAATAATGGTTAAGAGGCTAGAATTGTAGCTTATCAGATAAAATAGCTTTATGATTAGAAAAGCAGCGTTCAGTATTTCTTCGGGTAGTGAAGCCCTGCTTTCCATTACAAGTCCTTGCTACGCTGCAGTCTTTCATTTCAATCAGGTTTAAGCAAAAAGTGCTAATGCTTTTGGCAAGGGCTATTACCCATTTGGTACGGAACTTCTATTCCTGTAGTAAAAATGCCATTAGTTTTTTCATAGGATTAACGTTTATTTAACAGTTTGCATGCTTAACAAATCTTATTTTTACAACTTGTTGTAAATAGGATGGCTTTAAAACTGTTTTTATGAAGCTTATGATTTTCTGACCAAGGTGTAGAATGATGAGTAAAAAAACAAAAGCTTAATCGCTGTTGATATAGAAGCTAAGCCACGCTATCTGATCATTTAATTTGCCAGTTTTAAACAATGAAGCATTTGAAGATTATTCTTTTATTCATCATTATAATAAAAGGTATAAAACTCAACGCCCAGGATTTTTTGCTAAAAGGAGTGGTGATTGAAAAAGGTTCTAATGTGCGTGTTGCTTTAGCAGCGATAACCAATATCCGAAGTAAAATGGGTGCAAGCAGCAACGATATCGGCATGTTCCAGTTAAATGCCAGAATCGGTGATACGCTTTTTATTCAGAAAAAAAACTTAAACGATCAAAAAGTAGTTGTTAAAACAGCTGATGACCTGGTTGTTTTTTTAGTTAGGGGCAGCACTATGCTGGCAGAAGTGACGGTTAAAGGGCAGACCAAAAAGCAGGAAATGGAAGATATTAAGCGGGATTTGAAACATAACGGCTCTTTCTTTGCTGGTAAACCGCCATTAATTTTATTAAACCCGCTTGGTGGCAGCCCGATAACATTTTTTTATGAGCTTTTTGGGAAAACACCGGCAAGAGCACGTAAATTTAACCGTTATTACAAAAAGGAGTTAAGTTTGATCGAAGTAGACAAGTTTTTTAATAAAAACCTGGTTGTGGACAATACAACATTAACAGGTAAAGACCTCGACAAATTTCTGCTCGATTATTACCCAACACGCAGCATGACCATTAACTGGAACAATTATGATGCGGTTAAATACATTAAAGAGTCGGCTAAAAAATACACCGATACTTTAAAGCACACAAATTAGCATAACATGAGAAACGTTAAATCTGCCTTTATAATCTTTGTTTTTACCTTAATCGGCTTTGTGGCAAAAGCGCAAGACTTTATTGTGAGAGGTGTGGTTATCGAGAAAGGCTCAAATGTTAGAATTGCATTATCGGAGATTACGAATTTGCGTACCGGTATCGGTGTTGGCAGTAATGATATTGGCATGTTTCAACTAAAAGCCAGAATTGGTGATACACTTTTGGTAACTAAAAGGGACCTGATTGATCAGCGTGTAGCGGTAAGCAGTGAAAAGGATCTGGTCGTTTATCTGGTTAGAGGAAGTACCACATTGGCTGATGTAACCATTCGGGGCAATACAAAACAGCAGGACCTGAATGAGATTAAGCGGGAGTTTAAGAATAAGGGTGTATACAATGGCGGTAAAACTACGATCCTATCGGCTATATTTAGTCCTTTAAATGCACTTTATAACCTTTTTGGAACTGACCCTAAAAATGCCCGGAGATTTAGCCGGTATGCGGATAATGAGATTAAACAATCGCAGATCGATGTATACTTCAACCAAAGCATTATTAAAAATAATACCGAGTTAAGAGGCGATACATTAGAAAGATACATGCTCAATTGTCGTCCTGAATTTAATAAAGCGCAGTACTGGAACAGTTACGATTACATCAAGTATATTAAAGAATCTTCGAAAAAGTTTACAGATACGCTTGGGAAGGGGAAGTAGTTTAGTCCTTAGTCGGGAGCCCGTTAAGCAGTTTGCGGTTTGCAGTTACTCATGATCTGATCTGAGGTTTGGATTCACTTAACTAGTTTCAACAATTAACCGATTAACCAGTGTGCAGTTAGCGGTTTGCCCTTACTAATGAACAAATGACCAGTGAACGAATGAACCATTAAATACTAAGCATCTCACAAGCTTTTTCTGCAGCAAGTTTTTCCGCATTTTTTTTGTTATAATCTCTGCCGGTACCCACTTTTTCGCCTTCTACCACTGCGCTGATGGTAAATAATTTAGTGCTTTCGCCTTCACCGTTTTCAGCCAGTTCGAACAATACATCCTTACCGTGGCGCTGGCACCACTCAATTAACTTACTTTTAAAATTGGTTTCCGTGAGTTCAAGGGTATGGATATCGATATGGGGTTTTACAATTCTCCGCAATAAAAACTCTTTGGTAAAATTGTAGCCTTTATCCATATAAATGGCGCCAACAATAGCTTCAAAAGCATCGCCCAACATTGAGTTGTGTTTTGTCTGGATACTAACAGAACGCTGATCGAACTGGATAAGCTTATCAAAACCAATTTTTTTTGCCAGTTGGTTTAAATTAGCCCGGTTTACGATTTTTGAACGCATCTCGGTTAAAAAACCTTCTTCTTTGTAGGGATAGTGTTTGAAAAGCAGCTCTGCAATTACTGAACCTAAAACAGCATCGCCTAGAAATTCTAAGCGTTCATTGCTGCTCCTGCTTCCATTTTTTAGGATTTTTGCTGCAGAACGATGTCTGAACGCCATTTTATAAAGCGTAACATTACCCGGAACAAAGCCTAAAATATTTTTCAGCTTTTTAACAAACTCCTTTTCAGGAGAAAGATAGAGTTTATATAATTTTAATATCGGCATTAAATAAATAACACAATTAACGGCTAATTAGCATATTTAACTAAGTTATCTATTTTTAATTAGCATACAAAATTATATACCAGCGCAGTTTTAATTAATCTTCGTATTTTTTGAAAATTACAGAAGCATTGTGGCCACCAAAGCCGAATGTATTACTTAAAGCAGCTCTAACAGTACGTTGCTGTGCTTTGTTGAAAGTAAAATTCAGTTTAGGATCAAATGCAGGATCATCTGTAAAATGATTGATTGTTGGAGGAACAATATCATTTTTAACAGCAAGGATTGCCGCTATGGCCTCAACAGCTCCGGCTGCACCCAAAAGGTGGCCAGTCATCGATTTGGTTGAGCTGATATTTAAACGGTAAGCATCTTCACCAAATAATGTACCAATAGCTTTGGTTTCGCTAATATCACCCAGTGGTGTAGAAGTACCGTGTACATTGATATAATCTATATCAGCAGTTGTTAAACCAGCGTCTTTCAGTGCATTGCTCATTACCATTCTTGCGCCTAAACCTTCTGGATGTGGCGCTGTGATGTGATTAGCATCTGCACTCATTCCACCGCCAACAAGTTCTGCATAAATTTTTGCACCTCTTGCTTTAGCGTGTTCAAGCTCTTCTAAGATAATGGTTCCTGCACCTTCACCCGCTACGAAGCCATCACGGTCTTTATCAAAAGGGCGCGATGCTGTTGAAGGATCTTCATTACGTGTTGATAATGCATGCATGGCATTAAAGCCACCCATGCCTGCTTCATTGATGATTGCCTCTGAACCACCACTGATAATGACATCAGCCATACCCAAACGGATATAGTTAAATGCATCAATCATCGCATTTGTTGAAGAAGCACATGCTGAAACAGTTGCAAAATTTGGCCCACGCAGGCCATATTTTATCGAAATATGGCCTGGAGCAATATCTACGATCATTTTAGGAATAAAGAATGGATTGTACCTTGGGGTACCATCTCCCTTGGCGAAATTTGAAATTTCATCCAGGAAAGTTTTCAATCCACCTATACCTGCACCCCAGATTACGCCGATTCGGTTGGTATCTAATTTTTCAAAATCAAAACCACCATCTTTTACAGCCTCATCTGTTGCTACAAGAGCATATTGTACAAACGGATCTAGCTTGCGGGCTTCTTTTTTCTCCAAAAAGTCTTCAGGATTAAAATTTTTAACCTCGCATGCGAATTTGGTTTTGAATTTTTCAGTATCAAAACCTTTAATAGGAGCAGCGCCACTCACCCCGTTAGTCAACCCTTCCCAAAAATCGGGAACATTATTGCCTATAGGAGTGAGCGCACCCAACCCTGTTACTACTACTCTTTTTAATTCCATTTATACTGAAAAAGCGTAATTCTATTTAACGTTTTTTTCCAAATAAGCAATTGCCTGGCCAACTGTACCGATGGTTTCAGCCTGATCATCAGGAATAGCTACATTGAATTCTTTTTCAAATTCCATAATCAATTCTACGGTATCTAAAGAATCTGCACCTAAATCGTTGGTGAATGAAGCCTCTGGCGTAACTTCGCTTTCGTCAACACCTAGTTTTTCTACGATAATAGCCTTAACTCTTGAAGCAATATCAGACATAATTTTATAATTTAATGGTTAAATAATTCTGTGCAAAGAAAAATAAATTCTTACAATTTTCAAATGTTTTTATTTCGATACGTAATTTTGGTACCTCAATAACACAGCGAATATAGAATTAGTTTTTTAATTTCGTTCTGTAAATAATTTATTTCGTTTTGAATAAGACTTACCTAAAACTTACCTTAGACCTTGATTTTACACTAATTGCGATCACAGCACCCCTTAAAGACTATGTGCTTTGCCACAAAATTAATACCCGGCTAAATACCCAGTTTGAAAAAATAGAGGACCACGAAATATTTTTTAATATTGATGAACCCGCCTGGTCTTTTTCTAAATATTACTTTTTTGTAGAGCAGGGTGAAGTGGAATACTATTTAATCTGCAATAAAAGCAGCGATGGCTTCCTGATTCCGGAGATGAGCAAGGTAGATTTTTTCATCATCATTAAAGAATTTATTGATAAGGAAGATTTGGATTATTTAATTAATGGATTGAACAAACTTCCTGATATACAGGTAGCTGCAAAGATAGATCCGGCGAAATTAAAGAGCCGTGAAAATTTGGTAATATAAAAATTATATACATGGTGTATTAAATACACTATATTTGGCAGTTACAAACAAAGAACTAAAAAACAAAATATATAAAATTCAATGCAGTTTGATTATTTTAGATAATAATTAGTGCTTTCTTTAAACTGCATTCCTAAAATCAATTAATAAATGAAACCTTTTCATTCGAGAACTAAAATTGTTGCCACGCTTGGGCCTGCATCAGCAAAACCAGATGTATTATATAGTATGTTTAACGCAGGTTTAGATGTTTGCCGTCTAAATTTTTCACACGGATCACAAGCAGATCATCAGGCGGTTTTGGATACCATCCGCGATTTGAATAAAAAATACGAGTATAATGTAGGTATTCTTGCTGATTTACAGGGGCCTAAAATCCGTATTGGTTTAGTAAAAGAAGGCGGCATTAACCTGATCAATGGAACTACTACCGTAATTACAACGAACGAGTGCATCGGTAACGAAGAACGCATTTACATTACTTACCAAAACTTTCCTCAGGATGTTCAGGCTGGCGAAATTATACTTCTGGATGATGGAAAGCTTCAGATGAAAGTGATTTCCACCAATTTAAAAGACGAAGTAGTTTGTGAAGTTGTTCATGGTGGAATTTTAACTTCCAGAAAAGGTGTTAACCTGCCAAATACTAAAGTTTCTATTCCTTCTTTAACTCCTGAAGACCGTGAAAACTTAGAATTTGTTTTAGAAAACGATGTAGAATGGATCGGTTTATCTTTCGTGCGTAAGGCAGAAGACATTATCGAACTTAAAAAGATTATTGCTGAGCGTGGTAAAACTGCCCGCGTAATTGCTAAAATAGAAAAACCAGAGGCTATTGCCAATATTGATGAAATTATTGCGGTAACTGATGGTATTATGGTTGCCCGTGGCGATTTGGGTGTTGAATGTCCGATGGAAGAAGTTCCATTATTACAGAAAATGATTGTTGCGAAATGTAGGGCAGCTTCTAAACCGGTAATTGTAGCTACCCAAATGTTAGAAAGTATGATCACAACCCCACGTCCAACACGTGCTGAGGTAAATGACGTAGCTAACTCTGTTTTGGATGGCGCTGATGCGGTAATGTTAAGTGGTGAAACTTCAGTAGGAGAATTTCCGCTGATTGTGATCGAAACCATGCAAAAAATTATTCAGAACATTGAAGAGAACAATTATCCTTTCCATCCTGATAAGTTTTTAAAACCAAAATCACCTTCTTTCTTAAGCGACGCGATTTGTGATTCGGCTTGTTTCCTAGCTAAACAGACCAATGCAGTAGGTATTGTATCGATGACTTTAAGTGGTTATACTGCTTTCGAAATTTCAAGTCACCGTCCGGAAGCCCTAACTTTTATTTTTACCAGCAACAGGGCATTACTAAATGCAGTAAGTTTGCTTTGGGGGGTAAGAGGTTTCTATTATGATAATTGGGAAAGTACTGATAATACCATTATTGAAGTAAACGAATTCTTGAAAAGTAAAAAATTGGTTAAACAAGGTGATATCATCATCAATACCGCCGCTATTCCGATCGAAGCAAAAGGCAAAACCAATATGTTAAAAATTACCGTTATAGATTAATTATATATAATTTATTACAAGGCGCTTCATTTTAAATGAGGCGCTTTTTTTATGCCTGATCTTTTAAATATCAGGCTAGTCGCTTATACTTATCTAAAGATATACCAGGGATTTAATTCAGATTTTGGTCGGGTGGAATTGTCATAAGTCCGACGAAACCCCGACTTAAGTCCGTCAAAAGTCCGTTTAAGGAGCCTAGCTGTCTTCTTCGCTAACCTTCGTTTCGACCGCAGTGGAGAAATATTTGTAATATGTTTTATACGACTTCAGCTTTAAAAAGAACAAGCGGTTAAACGGGATATAACTTAACAAAAGATTAAATTCATCAGACCGAATTTCTTGTCATTAATTTTTATGGAGATATGAATAAAAAAATTACTTTTGCAGTCCGATACGGAGAGGTGTCTGAGTGGTCGAAAGAGCAAGCCTGGAAAGTTTGTATACTGGCAACGGTATCGAGGGTTCGAATCCCTCTCTCTCCGCTGAGCGGGCGAATTGAAAAATTCTCCCGCTTTTTTGTATCATCCAATAGTGCAAATCCCTAATGATGTCGAATCTGACATCGACCTGAGCTGCGTAAATTTGATTTTTGAAACAGGAGTATCGCGCATTAAAACATTTTATACCTATCTTAAGAATAAGCTTATATCCTTTCTTTATTCTATTATTTAATAGCCTGGATTGTATTTAATTGATTCAATTTCGCAGGTTACCAAATTGCATAATCGGTATCAATAGCAGATGTAAATGCAAAATATGAATAACCGCCTTAAAAATCTTCTTTCGCCACTTTTCATTTTTTTTCTTTTCCTGTTAATTATCAACGACTTCTTTCTGAAGCCAGCTTTCCATAACTGGTTTACCGGAAAACTTTCTGATTTTTGCGGGCTTTTTATCTTTCCTATATTTTGGTCGGCTATATTCCCAAAACAAAAAATATGGGTTTTTATATCTACAGCGATCCTATTTACTTTTTGGAAAAGCGAATATGCCTCAGTTATCATTCAATTGATAAAACCATATTTCAGTATTGGAAGAACGGTCGATCTTTCCGATCTGATGGCACTACCCATGATCTTATTTGCCTGGATGTACCAAAAAAACGATTCGCGACAATCCCTAGGTAAATCCATGGGTACAGCGTTGATGTCCCGATTAGGCGCCTATTTTATTGGCGTTGTTGCGATTTTCTCTTTTTGTGCCACTACCCAACAAAAATATATTCAATCGTTTGATCAACCACAATACGTGCTTTTGCGAAACCCAATAATGCAAAATCTCGGTTCGTATGGCGAATACGAATTTTACAAAAAGGATTCTTTGCTTGTTGTTAAAATAAATTCTTTATACATCAGCAAGCCTGTGAGGAATGACGATTATAATAAAAACCTATCCCTCAAAAATCTTGACAAGGAGGTTTTATATGATATCGCAGATAGCGCCAGCTTGGTTCCCCCGGGAAAAATAACAGTTGTAACGGTAAATACGGAGGAAGGAATTGATTCTTTAAGATTTAGTGGCGGGCGACTTGACGGAAGGTTTGTAAGAATGAAAAATGGTAAGCCTATCATCGAGGGTTTTTATAAAATGGGATTTGAAGACTCAACCTGGGTGATCAGGGATACTGTTGGCACTGATAAGGTTATACAGACGTTTGTTAACGGAGAAACAACCAGTATCAAACACTATAACCAAGATAAGCTCAAGTCGTCTTCAAAAATCAATACTCGTTCCGATACCATTTTTAACACCTATATTCAGCTGGCAATTCTGATCTTGTGTATGGGTGGCATAGTTTTTTGGTTATATAAAAATTATCGCAATACAGTGCCTGGACACCTTAACCTTAAGTTATTATGGAAAATGTTAATATGCTTTCTCTCGCCATTGTTCGTCTGGTTGCTTTACTTTGGGAGCAGGATGTTGCTCATGAATTATGATCAGGATATTTTCGAGACCCTGGCAACAATTGTCTTTATTTTTATAGCAGTTTCCCCTTTGATGTTTATCATCGTTTTTTGGATCAAGCTTAGAAAAGAAATAGATATTCTTTTGTACTGCCTATTGTTCGCCCTTGCATGCAGCACTTGGGCAACTTATGTTACACTTGAAGCAATATCAAAGTGAACAAAATATTAACAGCTGATTTCAGCAGAATTACGTTTAGAATAAGGTAGGCAATGTTTTAAAAGTTTGTTTACTATGCTAATCAGCCCTGCTTCAGGACGGTGTTACATTAGATATCCCCTTATAATCGTATTCAACAATGCCTTTGGTGAAGGTGGGCTACCGAAGCTTAACGGATCAACTTTTCGAAAGTAAAATCTGGCTGATGCATTTCTATTTCGTTCCTTACTGATGCAAGTTGTGCTTCGTTGGCATAAATAAACATTTGTTTTTCATAATCATTAATAGCATCTGCTAAGTTTTCAAATTTTCCTTCAGTTAAGTTATCTGCTAAAATTAATGCATCTACCAGTCCGGTATTTACACCTTCGCCAGCAAAAGGCGGCATTAAATGCGCAGCATCTCCGATAAGTGTAATCGGCAAAGGGCGGTCTTTTTTCCAGGGTTTATCCAATGATAATATTCTTGTCGGCAAGCCCCAGAAAGAGGAGGTTGAGCGGAATAATTGTTTGTAATGTTCATTCCAATCCATAAACCTCTCTAAAAGAAATGTTCGGATACTGTCCTGATCCTGAAAGTTTAAACCATTATAATCATCACTCCAATTTTCAGGCTTTTTAAAAATCACACCATAGGTTAACACACCCTTATTATCGGGGTTTGCTACCAATAAATTTCCTTTGTAGGCAGCCATTAACCGGTTACCATTACATAGTCGGAAAAATTCAGGACAATTTAATTCAGGTTGAGTTACATCGCCTTGTATGATAAAAGTTTCGGTGTTTTCAGCGACTGTATCCGTAACATATTTCCTTATCTCAGACATTCCGCCATTGGCCACGATAACAAAATCAGCAATTGCTAATGTTTCGTTTTCAAATCGCAAATGCCATTTCTCCTCACATACCTCGAGTTTCTTGCATCTGCTGTCCCAGATCACCGTACCCTGTTTTAACGTGTTTAGCAGTACTTTTCTAAGGTCATTTCTGTTTATTTCGGGATTATCGTATTGATTTTCCGGTGTAACTTGTTTGGTCAATAATATTTTTCCTTTTTGATCTGTGATCGTCATCCCCATAGGCTTTGCTATGGCGTAATAACTTTCCAGTAAACCAGCTTTTTTCATCACTTTCTGCCCTGAATCCTTGTGTAAATCGAGCGTACCGCCCCGGATTCTGGCTTGTGGATCTTTATCCCTTTCGTAAACGCATACATCTATGCCTTTTTGCTGTAATAATATCGCCATGGTCAGGCCGACCGGCCCTGCACCTATAATAGCCACTTTTTTTTCTTTTAGTATCATTGCCTTTGATTGATACACAAAATTATTAGTCGATTTAAGTATAAAATAGCTATATTAGACCTAAAAACAGTCGTAAAAGACTTTATGGAAATTGAAGATCAAACGGTTCCGGAAGTGCTGAAAAGATTAGCCCGCTTATTGGGAACAAAATTAAAAAATACAAGATTAGAGATTCCACCGCAGTTTGGAAGTGGATACTGTATCGGATTTGTTTTTAATGAACACATCCGTATGCTTATTAGTAACTATGAGCTCAATAAAGATGTAATTGTTCAGAATCCTGATATCAATGTTGCTAAGAAGACGATATTTTTCAAGTTTCAAAATATATTCTCCAGAGCAGAAACGTCACCGCCACTCAGGCATACAATACCTTCAGTATTAATAGGAACCAGTCGGATCAATACAGATGATGTGATTGCGATCCATACCAATACTGCTACCATTACTATAGAAGTTGATGCGGATTACCTGAACAGTTTGTTTACTGCCTCACAAGAATCATCGGTTTTGAAAGGCCTTTTGCAGAATGAACGTCCTCTTCTGTTTGAACAGATTATGTGGCCTTCTTTACAAAAAAATGTGGATGAAATCTTGTCTGAACCGGCCAATGAAACCTTTAAACTTTTCTTTTTAAGGGTAAAGGCCGAAGAACTGATTTGCAGGTTATTGATGGAACTGGAAAATCGCGGTGAAAAACAGTTACTTGCCTTAAACATTCATGATTTACAAGCCATTTACCGCGTAAAACAGCAGATGCTTGAACATTTGGAAACGCCGCCAATGATTAAAGAACTCGCATTTGTTGCTCATATGAGTCCAACTAAACTGAAACGTTTATTCAGGCAAATTTTTGGCGACAGCATTTTCAATTATTATCAGAAATTTAGAATGCAGGAAGCCGCCTTTTTGCTAAGAATGGAGAAGCTATCTGTTTCAGATGCCGGTTACCGGATGGGTTTTACAAACCTCAGCCATTTTTCAAGAATATTTAAAGCGCACATCGGCATGAACCCGAAACATTACGCATTAAAGGGATCAAACTAAATGCATTGCAAAATATCATCTTCCGTTATGCTACTAAAATCTAACAGTCAGACAGAATAAAATTCTGTTTTTCGCCGCTGGTTAGTTGAAAGCCTGACGAAATTCCAGCGGAGACAGATTTGTTTTTCTTTTGAAAAGTGTGCTGAAGGATTGTGCATGCTCAAAGCCGAGGGCGTAAGCGATTTCGCTGACTGAAAGATTAGTGGTGGAAAGTTGTTCTTTCGCTTTCGCAATCAGTTTTTCGTGAATGTGCTGCTGTGTGTTCTGTCCGGTGTGAATCCGAAGCAGATCGCTCAGGTAATTCGGCGACAGGTTCATCTGTGTTGCAATATAGTTTACCGTGAGTAAACTGTTTACATCGCTGTTAAAATAGTCGTCTATCAACTGCTCAAACCTGGTTAAAAGTGCTAAGTTATTGTTTTTGCGGGTCAAAAACTGCCGCTCATAAAAACGGTTGGAATATTTTAAGAGGCTTTCAATCTGTGTCAGGATGATCTCCTGGGTATGTTTATCGATATGCCGGCACTCCTTATCAATTTTATGGAGAATCGTGATCAGGTCATCTTCTTCCTCTGCCGATAAGTGTAGTGCCTCATTAACCGCGTAGTCGAAAAAACCATATTGATGAATGCTGTTCGCCAGAGGATGCTGTAACAGAAAGTCTGGATGGAAGATCAGGAGGTAACCAGACCCACATTCCATACTTTGCAGGTCTAGTTGTTGCACCTGGTTGGGCGCGGTAAAACTTAATACGCCTTTATCATAATCATAATGCTGTTGCCCGTACCTGATTTTACCCTTAGCTTCGCGTTTAAGCGCTACGCAGTAAAAGCGGTTAACGAAACCTTTCCAGATTTCATCTTCCAAAAAAACGCTATGTGCCAGGTTAATTACGCTCACCAGCGGATGGTGGGGTTCTGGCAGCGACAGTAAGCGGTGAAATTCTGATATGGAGTTAATAGCATTCATAACCAAAATTAATCAATTAAGCCCATACTAAACTCATCATATGGCGCACCGGTATCTGTACCCAATGGTACGATGCTTTCCAGTTGTGAAAGATCCGATTCGGTCAACTCAATGTTGGTTGCTGCAAGGTTTTGTTCCAAATACTTTCTGCGTTTCGTTCCAGGAATAGGTAAAATTCCCTTACTCATGATCCAGGCTAAAGCCAGCTGCGAAGATGTGACGTTTTTTGTTTCAGCCATAGCTTCGATTGCTTTAACCAATTCGATATTCTTGTTGAACATTTCGCCCTGGAAACGTGGGATCGCTCTTCTAAAATCGTTTTCCGGCAGGTCGCTGATGCTTTTGATCTGGCCGGATAGAAAACCCCGGCCCAGTGGTGAGTAAGCGACGAAGCCGATACCCAGTTCATTTAACGTAATTAAAACCCCGCGCTCTTCTACTCCCCGTTCAAATAAAGAATACTCGCTTTGCACGGCGGTAACCGGATGTACGGCATGCGCCCGCTTAACGGTTTCAGACGATACTTCTGACAAGCCGATATAGCCTATCTTACCTTCCTTAACCAGCTCGGCCATGGCTTCAACTGTTTCCTCAATCGGCGTATTTTTATCCAAGCGGTGCAGGTAATACAGATCGATGTAATCGGTATCAAGGTTTTTTAACGAACGCTCCAAAGATTTCTTTACATAATCCTTTTTGCCATTAATGGCCCAGGTTACTTTATTGTTATCGTCGATTTCCCAGCCAAACTTGGTGGCCAAAACATATTGATCTCGTTTCCCGCTGATGGCCTTCGCGATAAGCTGTTCGTTTTTCAGCGGTCCGTACAGATCGGCAGTGTCCAAAAAATTACCGCCCAACTCGAGTGAACGGTGAATCGTTGCAATGGCTTCATGCTCTTCCGAAGGGCCATATATGTGTCCTGCTTCAAAGCCTGTCATACCCATACAGCCAAGACCAATCATTGGTACAACCAAACCCTGGTTGCCCAATGCCATTTGTTTTATTTCCATAATCCAAAGATCAGCGAGCCAAACTGAGCTGATGTATGCAAATCCCCGAAGTTTGTAAGCAAATCAAGGAATGATCTCTTTATCAAATAAAAGCTTGTTTGTTTTTAAGGATGGCGCTTGCCCTTCCTGATACCATGCCGGAAGTAAAGCTTATTTTGTATCATGATTAATACCAATCGTTTGCCAAAACAGTCTTATTTTTATCGCAAGATTAACTAACATGATGAATAAATATTGGTTTACTGTAACAGCTTGTACGCTGGCTTTTACAGCAAATGCGCAACAGAAAGCTTTAACCGTTAAAGATTACGAAAGGGCTGAAAGTTTGATGAGCTACAATACCGCAAAATACATCGATCATGCCACTGTGCAACCAAACTGGCTTGAGGGAGATAAATTTTGGTATAGCACTAAAGTAAATGGTACTGAACAGGTTTTTTTGGTAGATCCGGTAAAGAAAACAAAAACTTTAACTACCGATTATAAAGGTAGTGCAATGCCATCACGTCGCGGGCTTAGCTGGAGCGAGGTATTATCTCCTGACGGGAAAAAGGCAATATTGATTAAAGATTATAATCTTTTTGTTAAAGATATAGCCACCGGAAAATTAACCCGGTTAACTACTGACGGCATTAAGGATTATGGATATGCTACGGATAATGCAGGTTGGAAGCATAGTGATGCGCCAATTCTGCGCTGGTCACCTGATTCGAAAAAAATTGCCACTTTTCAGCAAGATCAGCGGAATTCGAAAGATATGTACCTTGTAACAACCAATGTTGGAGCACCAACATTAAAAGCCTGGAAATATCCCTTGCCTGGCGATAAACAAATTGCAACGATCAGGAGGGTGATCATTGATGTAGAAAATCCAAAAGTAATTTCACTTAATATTCCTGCAGATCCACATCGGGCCACCTTAAGCGATGATATCTCGAGCAGTGGCACTTTTGATGATATTGATTGGAAAGCGGATGGTACGGAAGTGGCATTTGTATCTACTTCCCGCGATCATAAAAATGAAAAATTCCGCATTGCCAACACCACAACCGGCGCCGTTCGCGAAGTTTTCGAAGAAACTGTTAAAACGCAATACGAATCTGGGCAGGGTGCCATTAACTGGCGTTATCTTCCTGCCTCTAAAGAGATTATCTGGTATTCGGAAAGAGATAACTGGGGACACCTTTATTTATATGATTCTGGCAATGGAAAATTAAAGAATCAGATTACCAAAGGCGATTTCGTAGTTACACGTTTAGTTAAGGTTGATGAAAAGACGCGTACACTTTATTTCTTTGCCAATGGTCGCGAAAAAGGTAATCCTTATTTCAGTTACCTGTATAAAATTGGTTTCGATGGTAAAAATTTGACGCTTTTGACGCCAGAAGTTGGCAATCACCAGGTTGTATTTTCGCCATCTTTCGCATATTTTGTTGATAGCTACTCGCAACCTGATGTTCCTGCAGTTACTGTTTTAAGAAATATCAATGGTAAACTGATCAGTACTTTAGAAAAAACAGATGTTTCCAGGTTAACTGCTACAGGCTGGAAAGCACCGGCTCCGGTTTCGGTGAAAGCCAAAGATGGCAAAACTGATATTTATGGTCTGGTTTTTACACCAACAAAAATGGACGCTAATCAAAAATACCCGGTTATCGATTATATTTATCCGGGGCCTCAGGGCGGTAGTGTAGGCAGTTGGGCCTTCGTTGCCTCGCGTGGGGATCACCAGGCTTTGGCCGAGCTGGGCTTTATTGTGGTGGTTATGGAAGGAACCAGTAATCCTGGCCGTTCTAAAAGTTTCCATGATATGAGTTATGGCAATATGGCCGAGAATACCTTACCAGATCAGATTGCAGCCATCAGGCAACTATCTGTAAAATATCCCATCGATACCAACAAGGTAGGCATCTGGGGGCATTCAGGCGGAGGTTTTGCAACCGCTGCTGCGATGTTCCGTTACCCTGATTTTTTCAAGGTAGGCATTTCCGAATCAGGTAATCATGATAATAGAAACTACGAGGACGATTGGGGCGAGCGCTATAATGGTTTGGTAGAAAATTCGGATTATGAAGCACAGGCCAACCAGAATTATGCTAAAAACCTAAAAGGAAAATTAATGTTGGTGCATGGTATGATGGATGATAATGTGCCGCCTTATAATACACTTTTAGTTGTGGAAGCATTGGAAAAGGCCAATAAATCTTTCGACCTGGTTATTTTTCCAAACAGTGCGCATGGTTACGGTGCCTACTCGCCGTATATGATGCGCCGCCGCTGGGATTATTTTGTTCAACATCTTTTAGGAGCAGAGCCGCCGAAAGATTACCAAATGAAAGGCCCTTCGGCAAGATAATTTTTTTAGCGGCTGTGTTGTTTTTAGTAAGGAACACAGCCGCTGATTTTAAGGGGTTATATAGATCCGCCTTCGATTAATATAGATTCATCAATAATGGTTTGTGCAAAAGAACTTCCGGCAATACATCTCATCATTCTGCCAAAAGCCAGTTTGCCCAGTTTAAAACCGCTGGTTTCGGCATAGGTAATTTCAGGATAAAAAAGTGAGGGAATCATTCCATCACTGATGCTGATTACCCCAAGGTCGGCCGGCACTTTTAGGCCCATCCGCTGGATGGCTTTCATTGCCCCCACCAAAATCTCATCGCTCATACAAAAAACAGCAAAACGTTTTTTTTCAAATCCTGGAATCATTGATAGGGCAGTTTGCTCTGCTTCTTCCGAATTGTTAGCGTGTACAGCCTTAAATTCTGCGTAACCTGAAACAATTTCGGTAAATTTTTGCAGCCTTACCTGCGTAATCGACATATTTTCATCACCAAAAATAGCCAGGACATTTGTAATTCCCTTTTTTAAAATTTCATTCGCCGCAATGGTTGCCGCATGTGCATCCCCAACGCAGATTTTGTTACAGGATTCGTATTTTGGTACCTTGTCAAAAAAAACAACCGGAATCCCCTGTAAATCCAATTTGAGGAAAGGTTCTATTTCTTTTGTTCCGGAAGTTATGGCAATAAATATTCCCGAAACCCTTTTGTGTCTGCAGCTTTTTAAGATCTCCTGTTCAATCACCGGATCGTTAGCCGAACGGTAGATAATTACGGTATAACCATCAATGCGTGCATCTTCTTCAATTGCACTGATAAATGAATGGTAAAAGAAGTTTGATAAACTTGGTACAACCACGGCAAACTCCCTGCTGCTATGTGTACGCAGGTTAACCGCATAGGGATTGGGATCGTACTCCAGCAATGCGGCTAACTCATTTATTTTCTTTTTGGTTTCCTCTGAAATGTCCGGATGGTTTTTCAGTGCCCTCGAAACGGTTGATATACTTACGTTTAACCTTTCTGCAATTTTTTTTAAAGTTGCGTTCTGTTTCATGGTTTAATATTTGGTTACCCAAATATAAGTTTTCCACAACAAACATTTTCGCAAATGTTTCCGCAAACGTTTGCGGTCATAATTCGGTGGTTTATATGGTTTTAAATCTTTTATAAACCTATCTTCATATCATTAAACAGATGAAGTATGTAGGGCTAAACGTTCGGCATTGCCAATTCGAAATTACATTAACCAAATACTAAACTAAAGCGCAACATGTAGGTAGCCTGCTCATTTGGGGCTGGCATGTTGTTATCGAAAAATATGAGATCCCTGAAACCATTTATTATTTTAAGTCTGCTTTTTTATTTGAGTACCGGCCATACGCAGCCTGTTTCTAATCATAATGTATACAGCGAAACGAACAGGCCGGCCTGGTGGAAGGAGGCCGTAGTTTATCAGATTTATCCACGTAGTTTTAAAGATAGCGACGGGGATGGTGTGGGTGATTTACGTGGGATTATTTCAAAACTGGATTATTTAGAAAGTCTCGGGATTGATGTGGTATGGCTTAACCCGATATTTGCTTCGCCAAATGATGATAACGGCTATGATATTAGTGATTACCGTAGTATCATGAAAGAATTTGGCACTATGAAGGATTTTGACGAACTGCTTAGTGGCCTTCATAAAAGAAAGATCAGGCTGGTGCTTGATATGGTGTTAAATCATAGTAGTGATGAACATGAATGGTTTAAACAGGCCAGGTCTTCGCGCAATAGTCCTTACCGTAATTATTATCACTGGTGGCCCGCAGAAAAAGGAAAACCCACACCCCGTTACAGCTTTTTTGATGTAAACAATGATGCCTGGAAATACGAGCCTTTAACCAAATCTTATTATCTCCACTACTTTTCGCAAAAACAGCCCGATTTAAATTGGGAAAATGAAAAACTGCGCCGCGAAGTATATGATATCATGAAGTTTTGGCTTGATAAAGGGATTGATGGCTTAAGGATGGATGCTTTCCAATATGTTTCGAAAGATACCACCTGGAAAAAATATCCCGAAGGCTACGAAAGAAACATCATCAGATATTATGGAATGGGTCCACACCTCCATCAATATTTAAAGGAAATGAACCGCACCGTGTTAAGTAAGTACAACATTATGACCGTTGCAGAAGGTGCAGGGAGTACTTTAGCTGATGCACATTCGCTGGTTGACGCAGACCGGCAGGAGTTAAATATGGCCTACCATTTTGAGATCATGGATATCGGGAACGATCCCAAAGGTTATAAACTACCTGATCTGAAAAAGGCATTTACCAAATGGGACCATTCGTTTGCGAATAAAGGCTGGCTCGCCATATTTCTGGGCAACCACGATGTTCCCCGCATGGTGAGCAAATATGGGAATGACAGCAAAGCATTTAAAACGGCATCTTCTAAACTATTAACCACCCTGATTATGACCATGCGTGGAACGCCCTATTATTTTAATGGAGATGAATTGGGTATGAGCAACATCAGGTTTGACAAGATTGAAGATTACCGCGATATCGCAACCATAAACGCTTACAAAAATGCAAAGGCCAAAAATGAGGATCTGCAGGCTTTTATGGATAAACAGAAATTCATTTCGAGGGATAATACACGCACCCCGTTTCAGTGGGATAGAACAATAAATGCAGGTTTTACCACCGGAACACCATGGATTAAAGTAAATCAAAATTATAACGAAGTAAATGTAGCTGATGAGGAAAAAAATCCGGCAAGTGAGCTCGCTTATTTTAAAAAGATCCTGGCCTTGCGTAAAGCATCCCCGGTATTGGTTTACGGCAGTTACCAGGTTTTCGATATCGAAAATCCCAGTATCTACTGTTATACACGCAGCCTGGGTAAGGAAAAAGTTTTGGTTGTGTTAAATTTTTCTAACCACGAAGTTACTTACCAGCTGGGTACAGGTATCAACACGCTTTCTGCAACTCAGCTCATCAACAACTACAGCGGAACAGTGGGCATTGCAAATAATAAATTAAATCTGAAGCCTTGGCAGGCTATCGTTTATCAACTTAAAAGGGCCTGATATGATAATCGCACAAGCAGAAAAACACAAAGGTATTTCATCGGCAGTGAAACTGAATTTCAGTTCAATCATAGCCATGAACCTGGGTTTTTTCGGTATACAGTATAGTTTTGGTCTGCAACAAACCAACATGACTCCAATTTATTCCTATCTGGGAGCAAATGCAGATCAGATTCCATTGCTAAACCTCGCAGGGCCAATGACCGGACTGATTATCCAGCCGGTAGTAGGTGCCATGAGCGATAAAACGACCAGTAAATTTGGACGGCGAAGACCATATTTTTTAATCGGGGCCATTATATGCAGCATTTGTTTATTTGCCATGCCCTACAGCAGTTCGATTTGGATGGCTGCAGGAATTTTATGGATACTGGATGCAGGCAACAACATTACCATGGAGCCCTACCGCGCCTTTGTTAGCGATAAACTCCCGTCAGAGCAGCACGCCCTCGGTTTTTTAACACAAAGTTTTTTTACCGGTCTGGGTATTACACTTGCCAATCTTACCCCGGGTATTTTAATTGCTGCAGGTTTAATCGGCATACATGCCCGCAGTGGCAACAACATTCCGTATACCACTTACGCGGCATTTTTTATCGGGGGGCTGGTATCCATCGGCTCTATCATGTACAGCTGTTTTACCACAAAGGAAACCCCGTTAAGCCCTGAAGAAATTAAAAAGGTTAAGGCAATGCCGGGGGGTGTTATCAATATTTTTAAAGATATTATCGAGGCCTTTAAGGTAATGCCTGCAACAATGAAAAAACTTGGACTGGTTTACCTTTTTAACTGGTACGGCATGTTTGTTTACTGGCAGTTTGTAACCCTTTGTTTGGCAAAAACCATTTACAATACCAGTAATGCAGCAGCTGATGGTTTTGCTTCCGCGCAGCTTTTAACCGGGACCGTAAATGGCGGCTATAATGTGGTTACCTTCATTGTTGCTTTTCCACTTGCTTATTTCGCCAGGAAAATAACAGCAAAGAAAGTTCACCTCATCAGTTTATTAACAGGAGGTGTTTGTTTGGCTTGTTTGCCGCTAATCCACACTAAAGCTTTGTTGTTTATACCCATTATTGGTTTGGGCATTGCCTGGGCGAGCATGATGGGTACCCCTTATGCCATGCTTGCCGGTAGTATACCGAAAGCGAAAACCGGCATTTTTATGGGTATCCTCAACATGTTTATTGTGCTGCCCATGCTTTTAGAAACCATCACTTTTAAATATGTATACCGGTATTTTTTAGGGCATACGCCCGAAAACGCTATCCTGTTTGCCGGTGGATTGCTTGTAGTAGCAGGCATAATGGTTTCACTGATCAGCAAGCGTGATATAGGAGGTAAGACCAATGGTTAATCAAAAAGGATATGAACTAGCACTGAAACTGATGGCCCGGGCATCAACACCTTCCGGTTTTGTGGCTGCAGTAGAGGAACATGATAATTATAAAAGGGTGTGGACGAGGGATGGAGTAATTACAAGCATAGCGGCTTTGCTAAGCGGTAACAAATCACTTATAGCTACTGCCAAAGCAACTATTGAAACCATTTTTAACCACCAGCACGAAAGCGGTTTTATGCCCTCCAGCGTTTCACCCAGCGATGGATCGGTAAGTTTTGGAGGCACATCAGGCCGGGCCGATAACCCATCTTGGGCAGTAATTGGTTTATCGGCCTACACTATTTTAACAGGCGACAATTCACTCTGGGAAAAATATGTACATCAAACCGGGCGATGCTTTAGCGTAATGGATGCCTGGGAGTTTAACGGTAAACATTTAATTTATGTTCCGCAGAGCGGAGATTGGGCAGATGAATATATCCAGCATGGATATGTTCTTTTCGATCAGCTTTTGCGGCTTTGGGCATTAAGACTAGCATCAACCTTATCAGAGAATAAGGGTTGGAGCGAAAAAGCGCTGAACATCAGCCATGCTATACAATTAAATTATTGGAAAAGTGAATCGCAAAAGCAGCTTTATTCGCCTCATCTTATCCATCAGTTAGCGGCAGTTTCTCCGCATTTTTGGTTAATGGGCTTTAATCCGGCCAGGGTTTATCATTATTTTGATCTGCAGGCCAATACTTTTTGTCTACTGCTCGGTGTAGGCAACAAAGAACAAACCAGCAATACCATAGCCTACGTAAAAACGCTGTACAACGATAACCAGGATTTAATTCCTTCTTTTCATCCAACAATTGAATATAGTGACGCAGATATGCAGGAGCTGAAACATAACTATGCCTACTCGTTCCGCAACAAACCCGGTTATTTTCATAACGGCGGCCTATGGCCGGTTTGGAATGGCTGGCTTGCTGCTTCATTAAATCATCACCAGGAGTATGAAACGGCGCTTAAAATTACTGCTGATATCCATCGTGCCAACAGCAGCGGCGATTTATTTAACGAGTGCCTTAACGGTACCAATCAATCGCCCTGTGGCATTCCTAATTGTACATGGAGTGCTGCGGGAGCTGTAATTGCCGAGCAAGCGATTAAAAATGATGCATTTACCAAACTCTTTACATTTAAATTCTCAGGCCTGTGAAAAATATAGCAAAAGTTTTAGTAGTAGGAGAGCTCCTTGCTGATATCATATCAGAGTTCAATATAGAATCTCTTGCATCGCCATCACGTTTTCTGGTCAGCCAGGGCGGAAGCTCAGCCAACCTATGTGCCAATTTAAAATGGCTGGGTGTTGATGCTGAACTTATTGCTACGGTAGGTAACGATAATCTGGGTACTTATCTCATTCGTGAATTAAAATCTGTTGGGATAGCCGATACCTATATAAGCCGCACCTCTGATGAAAAAACCAGTATTGTATTAGTGGGTAAAAACTCTGGAACGCCTGATTTTATCGCTTACCGGAGCGCCGATATGATCATTAAAAGGATGGATGAAAACATCATTGAGGCCTGCGGTATCCTGCATACTACTGCTTTCGCATTGAGCAAAGAACCGGCACGGAGCAATATTCTACATGCTTTCGAAAAGGCCTATCAACTAGGTAAATATTTATCGGTTGACTGGAATTATGCACCATCCATATGGCAGGAAGATGATGGTAAAGATGTTTTCAAAAAACTGATGAAAATGAATCCATTACTAAAAATTAGTGTCGACGATTTGGAGCGTTTCACCGGGGAAAGCCTGAACATTGAGGAAGCTGTTAAATGGCTGGATAATCTGAATGCTCAAATAATCTGCCTTACCTGCGGAAAAGATGGTGTCTGGTTTAAAACAAAAAACCAGGCCTGGCAGCATAAGCCGGCACTTCCGGTAAATTCCGTAATTGGCGTAACCGGTGCGGGAGATGCTTTCTGGTCGGGATTTCTATTGGCATTTGTTCACGAGAAATCCATTGATGAATGTATCAGTCAGGCGCTGGAGGTAGCCAAATTGAAAATTGAAAAACCATATCCTTTGTATAAAAAATAATCATCATACTAACTAAACTAAACTAACAAAATTCATGAAACATCAACCACCTTAAGATTCAGCATAATTATCTGAACTAAAAAAAACTAAAAATTCTAACCAATTAAATAAATCCATTATGAACACGACTCTACCAGGCAATTGGTCTGTTTCGCCTGTGAAACAGAAATTGTATGCATTGAAGAAACTTACATTTTTAAGTTTCTTTATGGTCTTTTTAAACACGGCAGCTTTTGCGCAAACCGTGGTAAAAGGTATAATATTAGATAATGATAAATTACCCTTAGCTGGTGCAACTTTGCAGGTTGCGGGAACAAACACTAAAACACAAAGTGATGCTGCAGGTAAATATCAAATTACGGTACCATCGCCAACATCAAGATTAATTGTGAGTTTCGTAGGTTTTGAAACACAAACCGTAAACATTAACAATCAAACCCAGATTAATATCACACTGGCTTCGCTAAACAACCTGGATGCAGTTGTTGTTGTTGGTTACGCGTCGGTGAGGAAAAACGATTTAACCGGAGCTGTTGCCAACGTATCGGCAAAGGATTTTAATAAAGGACCAGTTACAGCACCAGATCAACTGATTCAAGGCAAGGTAGCAGGTGT
Organism: Pedobacter suwonensis; assembly: GCF_044762335.1. GTDB lineage: Bacteria > Bacteroidota > Bacteroidia > Sphingobacteriales > Sphingobacteriaceae > Pedobacter. The sequence continues at coordinate 275,663 of NZ_JBIWEB010000007.1, forward strand.
ACAGTTAACAGCTAATAGCGGGCAACCAGGTGGCGCTAACACGGTTCGTATAAGAGGTAACTCGGCTATTGCTGGTACCGGGCAACCACTTTATGTAGTAGATGGAGTTGCACTTGATGGACGAAGCGCCAGACCAGGTTTAGATGCCGGAAGTTTAGGGGTTACACCAGGTGGAAATCCACTAAACTTTATAAATCCATCTGATATCGAATCGATGGAAATTTTGAAAGACGCATCTGCTACAGCTATTTATGGTTCAAGAGGCGCGTATGGTGTGGTTTTAATTACCACTAAAAGAGGTAAGGTTGGTGATTTAAAAACCGACTTTAGTGCTTCAACCGGAGTTAGTAACTTAATGCGTTCAATTGATGTAATGACAGGCGATGAATACAGGGCCGCTTTATCATCATATGGAATTACCAGTGGAAATGAAGGTCAAAGTGTAGATGCATTAAAAGAAATAACCAGAACTGCTTACAATCAGAATTATTCATTGAATATGAGTGGTGGACGTGAAGATGCAAAATTTCGCTTCTCTTTAGGCTATCAGGATATTGATGGAATTATTAAGGGCTCAAACTTTACTAAATATACTGCCGGTGTAACGGGTAATTTTAAATTTTTAGAAAGTAAAAAACTGGGTTTAGATATTAACGTAATTACCAGTCAGTATAGCGAAAATATTGCACCAGTATCTAATAATGCAGGTTACCAGGGTAGTATACTTGGTCAGGCACTTTCCTGGAACCCAACTAAATCTCTATATAATGCCGATGGTAGCGTATTTGTAGGGACAGGAACAACTATTAATCCAGTTGCTATGTTAGAAGCTTATAGTGATAAATCGAAAGTTACCACAGCATTAGGAAGCTTTTCTCCTTATTATAAAATTGCTAAAGGTTTAGAATATCGCATGTTGGCGAGTGTGAATTATAGTACAGGTACTCGTCGTTCTTCTATTCGCAGTTTTATAAACTTAGAAGACATTCAAAGCAAGGGTGGTTTTGCAAACATCGGCAACAATGAGTTGGTAACGTTACAAAACACACATACTTTAAATTACACCACAGATATAACCGAAGGATTAAGTTTAAACGCTGTTGTTGGTTATGAATATATGAAGTATATCAATAAAGGAAGTAATTCTTCGGCTTTTGGTTTTGATAACACGCCAATTGATTACACCAATATAATGCAATACTCGCCAACTGATAAACGTACTGTTTCGTCTTTTAATGATCCTAAATCAGAATTGCAATCAGAGTTTGCCAGAGCAACATTAAACTATAAAAACCGATATATTATCACCGGAACGTTCCGTATTGATGGTTCTACAAAATTCGGTGCAAACAATAAATACGGTTATTTCCCATCGTTTTCTGCTGCATGGAATATTAAAAACGAGCCCTTTTTTAACGTAGATGCAATAAGTGTTTTAAAATTAAGAGGCGGTTGGGGTAAAACAGGTAACCAGGAATTTCCGGCAGGTGCATCTCAGGAAAGATATGCAGCTACCGGTCCACTTACTTTTGCGCTTGTTAATAATGCCAACGTAGATTTAAAGTGGCAATCAGACGAACAAACTAATATTGGTTTTGACTTCGGGTTATTTAAAGGTAGATTAACCGGTTCCGTTGATTATTTCAGTAAAAAAACTACTGATTTATTATATCCTCGTATTCCTTTTGTGCCTTCTTCGCCATCGGCTGCTATTACATGGGTTAACTTGCCTGGTATTATTAAAAATAGCGGTATTGAGCTAGCTGTAAGCGGACAGGTTGTAGCCCAAAAAGATTTTACTTGGGATTTGGGCGCAAATGCAACATTTATTAAAAATAACGTTAGCAATATGCCAAATACCATATTAACAGGGAATTTAAATGGACAGGGATTAAGTGGTGTAACTGCTGAAGTAATACAAAACGGTTTGCCTTTGTTTGCTATGGTTACTAAAAGGTATGAAGGTTTAGATGCCAGCGGCTTTTCGCAATACACTGATGGAGGTTTTACTTCTTATTACGTAGGTAATCCTAATCCGTCTACTTTATTGGGTATCAGTACTACTGTTGCTTACAAAAAACTATCTTTTACAGCTAATTTAAATGGAGCTTTTGGCCAGGACATTTATAACAATACTGCCAACGGGGTAATTTCAATTTCCAATTTAGGAAGTAAAAATATCGCCACAAATTTAGTAGGTGGTTCTATTAAAGAATCGTTAGCAAATCCAATTTCTGCTTCCTCCCGTTATATAGAAGATGGTAGTTATTTAAAATTGGCCAACGCAACATTAAACTACCGCATTGGCGATATCGGTAAATCAATTAAAAATTTAAATATTTATGTTACTGGTCAGAATTTGTTTGTAATTACCAAATTTACAGGCTTCGACCCTGAAGTAAACGTAGATAAAAACAAAGATGGCGTACCATCAGCAGGCATTGAATACATTCCATACCCTACTGCACGTACTTTTACATTTGGTGTTAATTTATCTCTTTAATCTTTAATTAATAACAACGTTATGAAAATTTTAAATAAAAAGAAATGGCTGGTATTACCAGTTGCATTTTTAATATTAGGTTCTTGTACTAAGCTAGATGAGAACTTAAATAGTGAGTTAACTTCATCGCAAATAAGTAGTGGTGCCGCAGATCCGACAACTCTTTTAAAGGGTGTTTATACCTCTTTAAGAAATCCTTTCGAGGCTCCATGGGGTGTTTGGTCTTTGCAGGAAGTAGCTTCGGATGAAGTAATTATTCCAACACGTGGCGGCGATTGGGATGATGGTGGCGATTGGAGAGCTTTTCATTTGCATAAATGGACTTCTTTTCACTCACGGATTTACAGTACCTTAAAAGACTTAACAGGTACGACTTTTGCTGCTACCGATTTGTTACGTTATAATCCAACTACTCAACAAGCAGCAGAGGCTAGATTTGTCAGGGCATTAGCTACTTTTTCAATTATTGATTTATTTGGACAAGTACCATATCGCGAACCAGGCGAAAATCTTACGCTGCCTGCAAAGGTACGTACAGCGAAAGAAGCTACTGAGTTTATAATTAGCGAACTCAATGCAATTATGGCAGCTTTACCAAGTGCTACAGCAGCAAGTTCCAAGCCATATATTGCCACTAAAGAAGCTGCCAAGGTATTGTTAATGAAATGCTATTTAAATAAAGGCGCATTTACTAACAGAGCAGCCCCTACATTTGATGCAGCTGATATGGCCAAAGTAATTACATTAGCAGATGAGATTACAGCAACTGGCAAATACGCACTTGCCGCTAATTACTTTGATAATTTTGCGCCAAATAATGAAATAATTTCTACAGAGAATATCTTTACCGGGCACAACATTGGAGGAGGAGAAGGTAGCGGATTAAATGCATTCTTCTATGCGCCATCACACTATAACATGAATCCAGGTGGCTGGAATGGTTTTTCTACCTTATCTGATTTCTACAACAAGTTCACTGCAACAGATACCAGACGTGGCATGAGTTACCCTGGAATGACTAATGTTGGTGGCGTTAAAATTGGATTTAATGTTGGACAACAATATAATCAAAATGGCGTAGCCCTGAAAGATCGCCGTGGAAACGCTTTGGCTTTCACACCTGAGGTTAATATCATAGAAAAAGATGTAAATCATCTAGAAGTTGCCGGTATTCGGGTATATAAATATGCTATAGATTACGCACAAATTGGTAATCCAAATAATGATTGGGTTTATTTCAGATATGCTGATGTATTAATGATGAAAGCAGAGGCCTTAATGAGAACTACAAACGCGCCTGCCGGACTTGTAATTGTTAACAATATCAGAGAGATTCGTGGCGCTGGTGCATTAAACTCCCTTACTCCTGATGTAATGATTGATGAGCTTGGAAGAGAATTTTATTGGGAAAGCCATCGCCGTACTGATTTAATTCGTTTTGGAAAATGGTTAAACGCCTGGCAGGAAAAGGCAGCAAGCGATGCTAAATACCTTCTTTACCCTATTCCTGATAACCAGCTTAACGAAAATCTAAAGCAAAATCCCGGTTATTAATCATTTTTAATAAGTTAAAAAGTCCGGCTTTAAAAACCGGACTTTTTTATTGTAAAATTTTAAAGGCTTATGAAAATTAAACTTTAGAGGTTATGAAATTAATTTTATTATTTTTTCTTCAATTGGGAATTGCTCTTACTTTGCAGGCTCAAGACCCATGGAAAATAAGTTCTGATAGAATCGATCCTAATAAATATTTTGGAATAACAGCTGCCAACGGCATCATTGGAATTGTTTCCTCACCACAGCCATTTAAAGTTAAAAACGTGGTATTGGCTGGTACGTTTGATACCTACGGGCGCGGTCGTGTAAGCAATTTTCTTAACGGTTTCAACTTACTGAATATGTATATCGAAATTGATGGCAGAAGGCTTGATGACCAAAATACCAGCAACATGCAGCAGCAATTAGACATGAAGCATGGGGCTTTTACAACGCAATTACTTTATGGCAAAAAAGCGAATATTAAATATACCTATTACGCATTACGCCATTTGCCATTTACGGTTTTAATGGATGTAACCATCACAGCGAATGAAGATTTAAAACTCACTGCGGCAAGTGTAATGGAAACTCCGGATGCGCTTCGGGATGTTGAGAATTACTATAACGAAATAGACAGGCCGCAGGTTACTTTAAGCCTGCTCACCTCAACTGCGAAAAGCCCGACAGGTAAATTGCAGCTATGTGCATCGAACAGTTTTTTGTTTACAGAGCTCCATGGCAGTGAGCCAAAAATTATCCACGAAATGTGGGATAATAACAGCCATTTAATGAAGTTCAGTAAAACGCTAAAGGCAGGCGAAAGCTACACTTATTCGGTTATTGGCAGTACGATAAGTTCTGTTCAACATGCCGATCCACTTAATGAGGCAGAACGGATGACCATTTTTGCCAAACTCGAAGGTCACGACCGATTACTTAAATATCATAATGCAGCCTGGGATGATTTGTGGAAATCGGATATTTTAATTGATGGAGACCCGCAAGCGCAGCAGGATGTACATAGTATGTTGTATCACCTCACTTCATTCGCGCGCGCGGGAACTTCCTATTCACTTTCGCCAATGGGCTTATCAGGCTTAGGCTATAACGGACATGTGTTTTGGGATACAGATATTTGGATGTTTCCGGCTCTCCTTGCGCTTCATCCTGATATTGCAAAATCATTGATTGAATATAGATTTGAACGACTGGAAGCAGCAAAACGAAATGCTTTTTCACATGGATTTAAAGGCGCAATGTATCCCTGGGAAAGTGCTGATACAGGAGTTGAAGAAACGCCTGTTTGGGCTTTAAGTGGTCCTTTTGAACACCATATTTCTGCCGATGTTGCATTGGCCACATGGAATTACTATTGCGTAACTCAGGATAAAGTTTGGCTTAAAGAAAAGGGCTGGCTTATCCTGTCACAAACTGCCGATTTTTGGGCAAGTAGGGTAGAGCGTAACGGACCCAACCAATATGATATCAAAAATGTGGTGGCCGCTGATGAATGGGCAGAAAATGTAGATAATAATGCTTTTACAAACGCAGCTGCCAAACTGAATTTAAAAAATGCTAAACTGGCTGCAGCAATTTTAGGCTTGCCTGAAAATAAAGATTGGGAACTGGTCGAAAAAAACATTCCCGTTTTAACCTTTCCGGATGGTGTAACCAAAGAACATGCAACTTATAAAGGTGAAGGTATTAAACAGGCTGATGTTAATTTATTGGCCTATCCGCTTAAAGCGATCACGGACAAAGGTCAGATTGTTAAAGATTTAGCCTACTACGAAACCAGAATCCCTGATGAAGGCACACCTGCAATGACACATGCAATTTTTGCATTGTTGTATGCCAGAACGGGTAATGCAGAAAAGGCATACAAATATTTTACGGAGGCTTATCAGCCAAATTTAAATCCTCCATTCAGAGTTATTGCGGAAACTAAAGGAGGCAAAAATCCATATTTTGCTACGGGTGCCGGCGGGGTTTTACAAAGCATGCTCATGGGATTCGGAGGTCTGGATATCACAAACAAAGGGATTATTCAAATTCCCAGCGTTTTACCTTCAAAATGGAAATCGCTTAAAATTACGGGTGTTGGTATGGAAAACAAAACCTTTTCTGTTGCGAACAGAAATTAAAAATTTGTCGCTTTGAACTTGTCGAAACCAGTAAATATTCCGACAAGTTCAATTTGACTATCGTAGATCATCTACTTTTTCATAAGTTTCAAAAGTACACCATTTGTCCAGCCAAACCCATCCTGAAGTGGATATTCCCCGCCGCCACCTTTGCTGTTCGGATGTACCACATTATATTTCTCCATCAATTTCCCGCTTTCCTTAAATACCGAAATATTAAGGTTAATCCATCTGTTACTAATGGTATCGGCCAATGTATTGTACCCGTAATTGCGCAATGCCATAATGCTGATATATTGAAGTGGCGCCCAGGCATTTGGTGCATCCCATTGCTCTTTTGTAGTGGCTAATGTGGTAATTAAACCGCCGGTTTTAAGGAAGTTTTTTTCTAGTTTTTCTTTAACGGCTTTGGCCTGTACCGGTGTAGCGAGTCTAAAATACAGCGGAAATGCTCCGGCAAGTGTAATTTGGCTGGAAAATGACCGGTTTTTCCAGTTATAATCAGTAAAAAAACCTTGCTTTTTATTCCAGAAATATTTTAGGATAGCTTTTTTCCGCAGCGCAGCTTTTTGGAGAAATACAATGGCTTTTGTTTTGTTGCCTGCTTCGTTGTTGGCGGTAGCGATGGCCATTTCGAGATTATATAATAAAGTATTTAAATCCACCGGAAGTAAATCGGTAGTGATAATCTGGTTATAACTTTTACCATCGGCAAACCACCTGCTGCTAAAATCCCAGCCCGATTCTGCGGCAGCACGTACATTTCTGAGAAAAGTGGAAGGAGCCTGTTTCGTTAATTTAGCGGCTTCAAAATCTTCTCTGTATGATTCTTCCCGTGGCTGATCGCCTGCATCATAATATCGGTTTAAAACTGAACCGTCAGGAAGCTTTACCACATGGTTTATGGCTTTGCCATTACTTAATTTACTGGCTCCTTTCATCCAAAACTGATATTCTTTTTCCAGGGTATCTTTATAATCTGCCAGTTTAATATCCTTATTGTGCGCTGCAAGCAATTGAACCATAGCTGCAAAAAATGGTGGCTGCGAACGTGTGAGGTAATAAGTACGGTTTCCGTTAGGGATAAAACCATATTTATCAATGAGATAAGCGAAATTATCAACCATGTCTTTTATGATTTCTGTTTTACCTGCCCTTTGTAATCCAAGCATGGTAAAGTAGGAATCCCAATAATAAATTTCCCTGAACCTACCGCCAGGAACGATGTAGGGTTTTGGTAATGGTAGGAGTGACGTCTGGTAAGTGGAAGCGGTATCAGGCTCTCTTTTTAAAACCGTCCACAAAGTATCCAGATGCTTTTCTATACCCGCACTGATATCAGATTGGTAAGCCGCATGCTGACTTTCCGGAATATTAAAATATTCATTTACAAAAGCTTTCAGATCAAAACTTTGCTTGTTTTTTAAAGCGTTATAGGCCTTCATGATTTCTGAAGGACTCTTCTTTGGAATGGCGTCTGTAAAAGATTTACTATCGGGATAAATTCTTGCCATTTGCACTCTCTCAAATAAATCAGGATAGGTTTGCCCTGGACTTAATTCGTTTTGTGCAAATAACCAGCTGGAAATAAATAATAAGCAGGCTGACAACATCATTTTAATGATTGGCAAATTTTGACTCCTCATATTACGGTAATTAATTATCATTTTTCTATATTAATAAAGCAAAAACAAAGCTAACAGCTTCATTTGGCAAACAAAGATTCACTGATCTTCGTTTTGATTATTAAATAACTTTCAATGGGAAAAACAAGAAATGAGCATAATGTTATCATTACCGGCGCCACCGGAATGGTTGGGGAGGGTGTATTGATGCAATGCTTAGGCAGCACTGAAATTGATCATATCCTGGTAATTAACCGTAAGCCTTGTGGTTACGCGCATCCAAAATTAAAGGAGATTATTCATGCTGACTTTTTTAACTTCTCAGCGATCGAACATCAGTTGTCTGGCTATAATGCCTGTTTCTTCTGTTTAGGCATTTCATCGGTAGGTGTTGATGGGGAAACCTATTATAAAATGACTTATACGCTTACCATGCATGTAGCACAAACATTGAGTAGGCTTAACAGTGGTATGACTTTTTGTTACGTTTCTGGTGGAGGCACCAATGAGAATGGCCGTTTAAGATGGGCTCAGGTAAAAGGCAAAACAGAAAGTGATTTAACAAAATTACCTTTCGAACAGGTTTTTAATTTTCGTCCGGGTTTTATCAAGCCTTTAGCAGGGCAAAAGTATGCACATCAATTCTATAAATACATCAACTGGTTGTTTCCAATTGGCAGGACCATTTATCCAAGTGGTTTTTGCACGATGGCGGAGCTTGGCCAGGCGATGATTAACACCTTGAGCCATCATGACCAGAGACGGATTTTAGAAGGTAAGGATATTATTGCTTTAGCTAAAGAATAAGCTCAGGTACTGCTTAGGTACCCGAGCTCATCTTCAACTGGTTAAGGATTTAGTTTAGGTTAATTGATTATTTTGCGTTTTAATATAATACTGCAGTTGCGTCTTTATCTTTTTGAGATAATACGGTTGCACCCGAACCACATTGGCCACCATTCATTAGCGATAAGGCGTCTGTTCCGGTTACGCCAGGTACATTCGTTGCACTTGATTCACCGATCGCAGCCCAGTTGGTGTGTCTGAATGAGATGCAGTGACCAAACTCATGGCAAATTGTTCTGGCACGTTGTGCAAAAGAATTACCTGCAATATAACTTTTATTGATTTTAACCAAAGCACCTGCACTTCCGCCTGAAGGGAACTGTCCCTGGCCGCAAACGCCATTTCCCAAATTTTCATCTTTGATCAGGATGTCGTAAGGGGCGGTGGTTACAATGCTGAAGCGTAAAGTAGAATTTGGAACAGCATTCCATTGGGCAATGGCGCTGTTGATCTCACTGCTCATTGATGTCATGGATGCATCTACAAAAATCCGGATGTTTAGTTTTTTCGTTGCGTTTACAATACTTCCGGTGTAGTACTGTTCTGTTTTTGGTGCCGAATTATTAACCGGGATTTCCATGTTTTTAGGAAATATAATATCTTCCTCAACGATATATTCATTGCCATTATCAACAATGCTCGACTCGGGAAAGCCCAGATTTTTAATGTGCTGTAAAACCTTATCGGCATTTTTTACCGTTTCCTGTGGTTCTGGGCTTACTGTTTCCTGGTTTTTTTTACATGCAGCAATGGTTACTGCAACTATCGCTAAGAAAGCGATTTTTTTTAAGTTTTTTTTCATTGGATAAGAGGTTAGTTGGTCCTTAATAGCTGATGAAACAAATGTAACAGAACATGTTACATTAATTTTGGCGTTAAGCGGAATTTTACACGAAAACTTAATCAGTATTGTTTGTAATATTTATAATTCATTTTTATGTATAAAAAATTACATAAAAGCCATATTTATTAGTAATTTTTTCGTTAGGATGGATTGTTCAGAACTTCCATAGTTCGTGTGTTAAGAGGATTTCCAGATAAGTTGGGAATGAGAGATGTATCAAAATATCATCTGCTTAGTGAACTCGCATAAATCTCCTAATACAGCCGCTATTACACCTGTAAAACAGAATGGCTAATCAATAAATGCTCCGCTTTCTGCTTTGCTCCAGTTGCCATGCGTAACCGATCTTGGGGGTATAAGCAAGTAATTCATTAGCTAATAATTGGGTTCAGGTTGTCTGGTTAACATTTGACCGCATGACACAGCAAAAAAATGGATGTTGGATGGGGTTTTAGGCAGATCCGAATTTCGGAAATGCAGAAGCTTGAAAATGTTTTGAAGCCCTGTTGAAATGGCTGAAAACTTAGCCGATCACATTACCATAGTCACTGAGCATTTTGCCTTGCCTGAACTTCCATCAGTAAAAGAGCAATATGTTATTGATAAAATGGCTATTATTCTGTATATCCCCGGATTAGGGATTTGTGATAATGAAAAAGGTGATGATCCGGAAGAATCATCACCTTTTTCATTATTTTTTGTTATCGTACTTCCGCTGGTTATCTTTATTCGATGTCTGATCGGAACGTTGGCCACCTCCGTTGGTAATGCCCTGTATCTTTTTATCCGTTTTAACATCGTGGTTAGCGCGGTCAGCTATTGAATTGCCTTGAACTGTTGGATTGTTTTTCGGTGTGCTCGTATTTTTCATAACTCAAAGATTTAGTGAATAATATTGCAAAGCGTTACCTTAACAACCAATGTTAGGCTGGATATGTTTTGATTTTTTGAAATCGTCCGGCATTTCAGGCAGTGTGCAACAGCGTAGGTAACCCAAAGGTTCAGCGAAATTAAGTCTATATAAAAGATCTCTTCCCCCTAACGTTCCTATCGGATCAGCATGACGATTGCCGTAGCATATGTGCTATAAAAAACAAATGCAGCTAATATAAATGTGTCCACACGATAACCTAACGTTCAGGACTACGCTTCATCCGATTTTAGTATAACAAAAATATAGTCGGCTTTTTATGTAAATCTATTTCCTCTTTGCGCCAGTTGTAAACACTTTGTGTTTTAATAAATTCATCTGTTGCGGTAAGGTTGCTGGCGACACAAATCTGAGTATTGGGTTTGCAGCTTTTCAATACTTCTTCAAAAAGCTGGTTATTGCGGAAAGGTGTTTCAATAAATATCTGGGTTTGTTTATAACGGCTGGCCGATAAATCCAGGTCTTTAATGCGCTTCGTACGTTGTTCTTTATCGATAGGCAGATAGCCCCAAAAGACGAAACTTTGTCCGTTAAAGCCAGAGGCCATTAAAGCCAGTAAAATGGAGCTTGGCCCTACCAGTGGCACTACTTTAATACCGCGTTTGTGTGCTTCGGCAACAATATCAGCCCCAGGATCGGCAATACCCGGGCAACCCGCTTCGCTCATTAAACCAACGTCTTTGCCGGCGGTAAGCTCCCCAAAAAACTGTCCCAGATCTGTTCGGTTATGTTTGCCATAATCGTGTACGATTAAATCTTTCTGTGGTGTTTTTAAACCTGCCTCTTTTAAAAACCGGCGTGCTGTTTTACTATTCTCTACGATATAGGTATCAATCTGATTAATCGTATCGACCAAATAAGGAGTAAAAGTTTTATGTGCTGCCTCTTCGGCCAGTGGTACGGGAATAAGGTATAAAGTGCCTTTTTGCATGTTACAAAAATACATACAATAAATAGAATTTAAGTTCTAAAACTTATGGAAATGGCAGTATAATCTCTTTCATGTACAGAGGTGTAGCAAATTTTATTTTTAACTGACTTCTTTTCTACACAATTAAACTTGCTGTAAAACGTTAAATATTAGTTAAATATGCCTTGTAATGCAATATTAAAGGGAAAATGTAAATAACTATGCTTGCATATTAAACCTTCAGCATTTTTGGTTCTCTAATTGATACACACACATTAGGTTATTAAAATAAACACACAAATGAAAACACTGAAATCTACGGCACTTGTGCTGGGGCTATTTTCGCTCCTTGCCGGAACCACAACCCTTGTCAGGGCACAAGACTACCAAAATGATTACCAGTCTGATGGTTACAGTACCGGCAATATCTCTTTACAGACATTTTACGACGAGCTTTCACCTTATGGCACATGGATTCAGGATCCACAATACGGTTATGTTTGGCGACCAGATGTAGATCAAAGTGAATTCCGCCCATATTATACCAATGGACGTTGGGCCATGACTGAATATGGTAATACCTGGGTTTCCAATTACGATTGGGGCTGGGCACCTTTCCACTATGGCCGTTGGGTAATTAACAGTTATCGGCAATGGATTTGGTTGCCTGACACTAATTGGGGACCAGCCTGGGTAGATTGGAGAAGCGGAGATGGCTATTACGGATGGGCACCCATGGCACCAAGCATTAGTATTAATTTAAGTTTCGGCCGCCGTTATGTAGTGCCTGCTTTCTGCTGGAACTTCATTCCTCAGCGTAATATTTATATCAACTCTTTTCCAAGATATGATTATGGACGTAATAACGTATACATCCGTAATACTACCATTATCAATAATACTTATGTGTATAACCGAAGAAGTTATTATGGAGGTCCAAGGGTTGAAGATATCAGGCGTGCAACCAACAGGGATGTAACTGTATATCGTTATGCTGAAAGTTCGAGACCAGGTGCAAGCCGCATTGGCGGTAGGGAGGTGGCAATTTACCGGCCAAGACCTGAACGTAATGCAGTGCTAGACAACCGTAATGCCGCGCCACGTAGATTTGAGCAAGGCAATGCTGGCATTAGCCGAGGCGGAAGAAATGAAGGATACACTAATCGCGATCAAAGAGGCAATACTCCAGGCACTGGCGATAACCGTTTTGGATCGAGAGATAGCCGAAATGTAGGCCGGGATAACAATAATCAGCCAAATAAAAGGGGAGAAGTTTATAACCGGGATGCAAACGGACGTATTAGTCGCGGTGGTGCCAATGGGATTGATAATGGCAACAGACAAGATAATGCAAATCGTGTTCAGGATCAGCAACGTGGGGATCAGATCAGACAACAACGTAATCAAGACCGCATGGGCATAGATCAACAACGTGGTCAACGTGATATGCAGCCACAACGAGGTCAGGATGATCAACGTGCTCAGATGGATCAACAAAGGGCGCAACGTAATGAGCAAATGCAACAGCAACGCGTGCAACAAGCCCAGCAACAGCAGCAAGAAAGGGCACAACGCGATGTACAGATGCAACAACAGCGTAATGAGCAAATGCAACAGCAACGTGCGCAACAAGCACAGCAACAGCAGCAAGAAAGGGCCCAACGCGATGCGCAGATGCAACAACAGCGTAATGAGCAAATGCAACAGCAACGTGCGCAACAAGCCCAGCAGCAACAACAGGAAAGGGCTCAGCGTGATGCGCAAATGCAGCAACAGCGTAATCAGCAAATGCAACAAAGACAGGAACAAAGAAGGATGGAAGCCCCACAACAGCGCGGTGGCGGAGGTGAAAGAGGTGGCGAAGGTGGAAGACCATCAAGAGGTAGCAGAGGATAAAATGAAGAGTCCCGATGAAAATCGGGACTTTTTTATGGTGCGCCGGGCATGGCAATCGACTATAGGGTTAGAGTCCCGAACACGCTCTGCAGTAGGAAGTGCTAGCCAGAGACAAGGGTGTCGCGGGTGA
>NZ_JBIWEB010000008.1:0-244281 GCF_044762335.1 Pedobacter suwonensis
ACCTGCTGGGAGGTTAAGGCTTTAAAATGTAAATTTGATCTTGTTTTCATTAGCACCATTAATTTAATCAATTAATGGGAAAACAACAAGAGGGTATCCATACTTTTTGGACACCCTCTTTGAGATCCTACATAGGAGGATTTTGTTTTGTCGTGTCAGGGGGCATTTTTGTTGTCGTGTCTGGCATTGATTTGGATGTTGTATCCATTGGCGCCGTTGTTGTCGAATCCGTTGTTGTACTGTCTGAAGAACCAGCCATGTTTTTTGACGAATTGCATGCTGATGTGGCTATCATAAGAGAACCAGCAAAAGCAAGACTTAAAATTATCTTTTTCATAGTTTTTAATGTTATCTATCATCCAAAACAACCTTACAATCATTTGGTTTTAAATATTATCCGATAAAGGATAATATTTTCGCAAATAAACACCAGCTATTGAACGTTAACGAAGAAGATCAAACGGTACTTGTTGTAATTTTTAATTTTCGAGATAATATCATCATGCATTTCGGTATATTCTTTCCCTAAATACTGTTTAACCTTAAGCTAAGCTGCTATAGAAACAGCTGTTTAACAAAAACCCTTGATCGGGATACCATAAGCAGGCAATCTGTTATTTCAGAAAAAATATGACTAAAACAAGATCGGTAAAACTTTAAAAGGTGATAAAACTTTCTGATATTAGTAAATATGATTATTTCTCAAAACACCCTTAAATGGGTAATGCGTTTTTATCCACCCCTATTTTTTCAACGCATTTGGGTTCAGAAATTTGACAATGACTTTAGAAGCTGCACAGTTAAACTGAGCAAGAGTTTTCTGAATAAAAATTACAACGGTTCTATTTTTGGAGGAACTATTTACGCAGCTACAGATCCATTTTACGCGCTTTTATTTGATCAGCTGATGCAGCGTCGCGGATTTAAAGTCCGGGTTTGGCTTAAGAGTGCCTCTATACAATATTTAAAACCCGGACGTTCTACTTTATATTTCACTATAACAGTAACTGATGACATGCTTAATGAAGCTGAGCATGCTTTAAGAACCATTGGAAAGTTTGTAAAGGCCTACCCTATGGAGATCACCAATAAAAAAGGCGAATTGTGTGCAACCGTAATGAATGAAGTGTACATCAGAAACCTGCACCAGGGCGAAACACCAAGAGTTGCTTACTAATTTTTAGATTATGCCGAGTATTAAGAATTTAATTTTGCAGGGTGAGGGCGTGATGCTGGATTTCAAAAAAACCATTACGAGTACCGAAAAAATAGCCAAGAGTTTGGTTGCTTTTGCCAATAATAAAGGTGGCAAATTATTAATTGGCATTGCAGACAACGGATCCATTAAGGGAGTGAAATCTGAAGAAGAAGAGAAATACATGATTTTAACTGCTGCACATCAGTTCTGCAAACCGGCTATTGAACCTCATTTTGAAGAGATTTACGTAGATGATAAGCTGGTTTTGGTGGTTGAAATTCCTGAAAGTGATACTAAACCGCACTATGCACTTGATCATCAAAAGAAATGGTGGGCTTATATCCGCATTGATGATAAAAGCGTTTTAGCCAGCCGGATTATTCTTGAAGTGCTTAAACAGGAGGACAAAAACAATGGTGTGCTCATCTCCTATTCTGATAATGAAAAAAAATTGCTCGAATACCTAGAGCAAAATGGAAAGATAACCCTGAAAGAATTTAGCAAACTGTTGCGCAGTTCGTACCGCAAGGCCCAGAAAGTACTGGTTAATTTAATTTTAACCAACGTAATCAAATCGCATACCACCGAAAAGGAAGAGTATTTCACGGCCGTGCGGTAGTTAAGTATGGCTATAAGTTGATTTAATTAGGTTAGTTACCATTCCAGCGCAGGTGGGAATCTTAATCTTTAAGCTTATTGCATTAAGATTCCCAATCGAGTTGGGAATGACGATTCCGCTTGCTAAGTATTGTAAATAAGCACAATCCAGAAAATTCGGAAGAAAAATCTATCTCTCTAAATTTCCAAATTCGAAGTGCTTGAGTCACCAGGTTGGACAATATATATTAACTTTTCTACATCCCTATTTTATGAGGTTTAAAAAACCGATCTTTGCAAACTCATGTTTTCTAAAATTTACAACCGGTATAAGCCCTATTATAAAGAAAATCTTCATTTGGCCTTGCCAATTGTGGGCTCGCAGGTTGGCCATACATTGGTGCACATGGCCGATAGCATTATTGTGGGTCATTTTACCGATACCATTCAGTTAGCTGCTGTTTCGCTGGTAAACAGTATCTTTATGCTCATTCTCGTAATTGGTCTGGGCATCTCCTATGGTTTAACCCCGCTTATTGCACAGGAAAACGGCCGGCAACATTATGATGAATGCGGGAAGCTTTTGTCAAACAGTTTGATCATCAACATTTGTGTTGGCATATTATTATATGTGCTGGTGCAACTGGGGATATTTTTTGTTATTGATCGCCTGGACCAGACACCCGAGGTAGTACGCTATGCAAAACCTTATCTCAATCTTTTATCTGTTTCGATTATCCCATTGTTGATTTTCCAGACATTTAAGCAATTTGCCGAAGGTTTAGGCTTTACCAAACAAGCCATGTTTGTTTCGATCTGGGGAAATGCCCTTAATATTATTTTAGGAATCATCTTCGTGAAAGGTATGTTCGGCATCAAATCTATGGGTGTTAGCGGTGTAGGTTTAAGTACTTTGATAGACAGGATTTTGATGGCTACCGTGATGTGCTTTTACGTTTTGCGCTCAAAGCATTTTAAAAAATACCTAACCAGTTTTAAAGTAACATTTTTTGATAAAATGAGGGCAATTAAGATTGCCAAAATCGGAATGCCGGTAGCCATGCAGTATTCTTTCGAAATCAGTGCTTTTAGCGGTGCTGCGGTATTAATCGGTACCATCGGAGCGATAGAACAGGCCGCACACCAAATCGCGATTAGTTTAGCGGCAATGACCTACATGATTGCCAGTGGTGTGGCATCGGCAGCGACTATCAAAACAGGAAATAACTTTGGTAAAAATAATTTTAACGATTTACGGAAATCAGCCATTGCCAGCTATCATGTAATATTGCTTTTTATGTCGTGCACTGCGGTTATTTTTGTACTGGCCAACAACCTAATGCCTTTCATCTATACCGAAGATGCAACAGTAATTCCTATTGCCGCACAACTGTTAATTATTGCAGGCTTTTTTCAACTGTTTGATGGCACGCAAGTGGTCGGACTAGGTGTTTTACGTGGCATGGGCGATGTTAACATGCCAACCTTAATTACCTTTTTAGCCTATTGGGTAGTTGGAATCCCCATCGGTTATGTATTGGGCTTTCATTTTGACTTAGGCGTTAACGGAATCTGGTATGGGTTAACGCTGGGTTTGCTCACAGCCTCTATCCTGTTGTTTTTGAGATTTCAGAGTAAGACGAAAAGGTTAGCGGCTAGATAGTAGCATAAGCTGATATAATCGTCATTGCGAGAAAGCTTTTCTCGCCGACGAAGCAATCTTTATCGTACGGAATTACCTGCAGGTAAGATTGCTTCGTCGTTCCTCCTCGCAATGACGACGTTTCTAAGTGTTAAGTGCTTATAGGTTACGGATTCTTCGCTGCGCTCAGAATGACAACTGGTACTATTTTCCTCCTACATTTACCACAACCCCAATGGTAAAGATAGAATTACCGGCAGACATATATTTACGGCTTTTTAAGCCAATATTACTGCTGGTGGTATATTGTAGCTGAAAAGTTTTGCTGAGCGCCATGCGGGTAAAGAATACCGGCTCAAAGAAAATATTATCTTCTTTAGGCTGCACTACACCATTTAAAAAGAAACGGTCCATTTTAACATGGCTGATTCTTAAAGCAGTGCCATAGTTAATGGGAAAATCGGTTCCAAACAAACGTAAATTATTTTTCTTTTTTGAACTGTAGTTTACCTGTAAAAATGTTTTCCTGTAATCTACATCCTGCAGTTCAGAACTGGTGAGGATATCGTTTTTATAATCACGGAATGTAATATCGCTCCAACCTTTTCCTACACCCGCATAAATTTCGATAATGCGGTTATCATCCGGTCCAAAAGTATCAAAATAACCTCCTCCGATTTCAATCAGTTTGTGCCCGAAATCTTTGGTTTTTCTTTCACTGTTCATCCTTGAGCCGCTAAAAAGCACGCCTATATGATCAGAAACGGCATAAGCACCATTAACGCTGGCATTGCCTTTTAATGAGATGTGCGCACCACCACTAAATTCACCCTGTTTACTTAACATGGGCGTATTTGGAACGTTCGGCATATATACGGAAGAACAACTGGCTGCAAAAAGCACTAAAACTGGGAGTGTAAAACGTAGGTATTTGATCATAGATGTTTATATAAACAGATTTTGGTGTTAAAAATTGTGCTAAAGTTCCATTTTCATGAAATCCATCACTCTTTTAAACTCGTCATGTAAACCGGCTTTTAAATGGATTTTTTCTTTTGTAGCTGGATGAACGAAGGTTAACTCTGATGCATGTAACAACATGGTCGTCATATCCCACTGTTCTTTAAAAAATTTGTTCTGTTTGTTACAACCATGTGTCCTGTCGCCAATAATCGGATGTAAAATATGGCTAAAATGTCTCCTCAATTGATGCATCCGTCCGGTTTTAGGTGTGGCTTCTACCAGTGAATACCGGGAGGTTGGATGTTTACCAAAAGCTACCGCAACCTCCGCTCTCTGAAGTGTATGAAATGACGTTAAAGCCTCCTGCATGGTTCCGTTTTCTTTGGCTAAAGGATAATCAATTTCCATCTGATCGGGTGTAAAACCACGCAGAATGGCCAAATATTTCTTATCGGTTTCAGCATTCATAAATTGCTGATGCATAGCAATTTCAGACTCCTTATCAAAAGCAAACAACAATATACCGCTGGTTTTTCTGTCTAGCCTATGTACGGGACTAACATGCTTTCCTACCTGATCTCTTAACAATTGCAGGGCAAATTCTGTCGCGTCTCTGGCGATGGAAGACTGGTGCACCAACAGGCCATGAGGTTTGTTAATCGCAATTAGATTTTCGTCCTGATAAATAATCTCCAACATATAGGCGCGAAGATAATGATATTATGTCTTTGCAAAAACGCTCATCCAAATAAATCAAAAGCAAGACGATAGGTATTGCAATGTGCATCTACAATATCCTTGATATCTGCCGAGTAGCCTCCGCCCATGCTTACCTGCAAAGGCAGATTTTTATCTTTACAGGCCTGAAGCACCATCCTGTCACGTTCTTTGCATGCTGCTTTGCTTAAAGCCAGTTTACCCAACTTATCTGTTGAAAGCACATCCACTCCCGATAGATAAAATACGAAATCAGGTTTGGCCATCTCAAAAGCCTTCTTCAGATTGACATTTAATATGGACAGGTATTCATCATCAGCTATTCCATCATCTAAAGGGACATCAAGATTTGAAACTTCTTTTTTAAACGGAAAATTCTTCTTGCCATGCATGGAGAAAGTAAATGCCCTCGGCTCATATTGGAGAATCTCGGCCGTACCATTTCCCTGATGTACATCTAAATCAATTATTAATATACGATTAATTAATTTTTTATTTAACAGATAATTAGCAGCGATAGCCTGATCGTTTAGCAAACAAAAACCCTCACCCCAATTGCTTCCTGCATGATGGGTGCCACCTGCAACATTAAAGGCAATACCATTATCAATTGCGAAATGAACTCCGTCAATTGTGCCCTGTGTAATCCTTAGCTCACGCTCTAAAAGCTGCGCATTTAACGGGAATCCAATCCGCCTTTGATCTTTAGCAGAAAGTGTTAAGTCCCTCAGTTGTTCCCAATATGCTTTTTCATGAGAGAGGAGAATAATCTCTTCCGAAACGGGTTCTGGACTAAATAAATTCTGAGACGTTATAGTTCCCTCATGTAAAAGCTGCCCCGGTATCAGTTCATATTTCAGCATCGGAAAACGGTGCCCCTCAGGTAAAGGATGGGCGTATAGCGGATGCCAGGCAATACTGATCATTAGCCTAGAATTTCTCCTACATGTTTTTCGATATTGGTACAGATCTGATCCACCGGAAGATCATTCGCATCGTAACCAAAGGGGTTTTCTATTTCTTCAGCTATCAGCTCTAAACTAGCTAATACATAGAGGATAAAAGGAACAATTGGCACCACAAAGTAACCTAAACTGAACACCCAGCCAAAGGGTAAAGTAATCACATAAACAAAAATAAACTTTTTAATAAATGCACTATAAGAAAACGGGATTGGCGTATTTTTAATTCTTTCGCAGGCACCACAGATATCGGTGAACTGATTAAAGTCACTGGAAAGAACAATAAACTGTTCCTGCGAAATCGCCCCCTTGTCCAGCAGTCCATAGAATCTGTTGGTTAAACTGCCTGCTATCTGGTTTGGGATGTGTTTACCTTCTTCAACTTCAATGAGCAAGCTATTCTTACCAAAATACATCTTTTCTCTTAAATGTTCTTTTAATGCAAAAGCATATTTGGGGATGCCGTATTCAAAAAAGCGAACATCCTCATCTGTCAGTTTAAGTGCTTTAATCTTTATAGCTAGGTTACGGCTCACGTTGGTTAATGACCCAAGCAATTTCCGGCCTTCCCACCACCTGTCATAAGCCGTATTTGTTCTGAACACCAGTAAAAGCGACAACACAAAACCCAATAAACTATGCATCATGCCAATATTGGTTACATTGCTCGTTTTAGAAAGCTGAAAGTAATTCAGTTCGGCATAGGCAACCAGCCCCGAAAATACAGCTACGCCAAGCATTAAAGGCCAAAGTTTTCTAAAAGTGTCACTTTTATCGATATGGAAAATGAACGTACTCCAGTCTTTAGGGTTATAGTTAATCATTGTTTTTCTTTTCTACGTTAAAATATCTTTACTGACTTTTAATAACGCTTGCCCTGCCAAATAAACATCTTCATAAGAATTATAAAGCGGCACAGCACTTAAACGGATTACATCAGGTTCGCGCCAATCGCCAAGGACTTGATTCGCCATTAAACCATCAAAAATCGCTTTACCATTGCGCTGTGCAATAATGGATAACTGCGCTCCTCTATCCATAGGATTTTTTGGCGTAATAATTTTGTACTGCTCAAATCCTAATTCCTTATTTACTTGATTTATAATAAATTCCAAATATTTAGTTAAAGTGATACTTTTTTTTCTTAAGGGCTCAATGAATCCTGCTTTTTCAAAAATCTGAAGTGAAGCATGATATAATGCCATCGGCATTACCTGCGTACAGCTTACCTGCCACCCGTCTGCCCCGGCTTCCGGAACAAAGCCTTTTTCCATTTTAAAACGCTTACTTTCCTGATAGCCCCACCATCCCGCAAACCGGTTTAGTTCGGAGTTGCCAAAATGTTTTTCATGAACAAAAATTCCGCTTATTCCACCCGGACCTGAATTCTGGTATTTGTACGAACACCAGCACGCAAAATCAACATCCCAGTTGTGCAATTGTACAGGGACGTTACCTGCAGCATGCGCCAGATCCCAGCCTACTACTGCGCCTATTTCATGTCCTGCTTTGGTAATGGCTTCCATATCATACCATTGCCCTGTGTAGTAATTTATTCCGCCAAACAAAACCAAAGCAATTTCAGAATCATTTTCGTTGATTTTAGCTATGATATCTTCGGTATGGAGTATTTCCTCGCCCTCTTTAGGAAAAACCTCTATAATCGCTTCTTTAGGATCAAAACCATGAAACTTCACCTGACTTTCTATTGCATATTGATCGGATGGAAAAGCACCTCCCTCCATAATGATTTTAAATCGTTTGCCTTTGGGCTGATAAAAGCTGACCATTAACAAATGAAGGTTTACAGTCAGGGTATTCATCGGACAAACCTCAGAGGGTAACGCACCAACAATCGGAGCCATTAACTTTTTAAGCGCCTTGTGGTAGAACATCCAGGGCTCGTTTCCATCAAACCAACCTTCAACGGCGTAGTTGGCCCAATTGCTAAGTTGTCCCTTCAGGACTTCTTCCGCCACTTTAGGCTGAAGACCTAATGAATTGCCACACAGGTAGATAAAATCTTTATCATTATGTTTTGGAAATAAGAACTGAGACCTGAAGTGATGAAGCTGATCAGCCTCATCCTGTAATTGGGCAAACGATAGTGTGTTTTCGAAATTCATCAGCCAATATTACAAAAAAGCAGGTATTGTTTCCAATCCTGCCTTTCAATTCTTTTAAATTTCTTAGAATTTCATGGTATCATGTTTACCCAAATCTGGCGTATCTCCTGTAACTACCGCTTTCAAAATACTGAATAACACCACAATTTTTGACGAAGATGAATCCCAGTATTCTGCTTCTTCAGGGGTAACCTTTATCAGAATTAATCTCGGATCTTCAACGCCATCAGGAAACCAGGCTTTTACAAATGGAGAAAAATAAGCCTCTTTACGTACTTTATCGTCTACAAGTTCAGCTTTACCTTTTACCGTTAAATAAGTATTTTTAGAAGGATCGCTATAAGCCAGCAATACATTATTTTCTTTTGAAATTTCTTTCGATTTCAAGGAGTATTCGTTGGTGTAAAACCACAGGGTGCCATCGTCTTCAATTTTCGCAGTACCCATTGGCCTGCTTCCAAATTCATCGCTTGAAGAAAAGGTAGTAAACATACAGGTTCTTACACTTTCTGCCATCTCTTTTAAGATGGCTATATTTTTCTCGTTTTTCATGTTTTTGATTGTTTATAGAGAAAAACAGCAAGCGCCTTAAAAGGTTTCTATAAATTAAACCTTATTCGGTTTACTTACATATTTATTGCCTTTTACAAAAAATCGCCATGGTAGTAATGCATGCTCTTTGGCATAGGCGATGCCAACACGTGGTGTTGCTGCAATATCTTCTTCTGCATACCAGATACCATGGTCCTCAATCCAGATTTCCTCATCGGAAAGATTTTTGGCATTAAAAGTCTTATCGATCCCCAATGCCTTTGCTGCCGAACCGGGTCCGGCGGAAATAGCACCTTTTAAACGAGACATATTCCTTCGCTGTTCTATAATTTCTAATCCCAGAATTGGTTCTATCCCCCTGATCAAAACCGCATGCGGGTCGTCTTTAACTGAAGTAACCACATTGAAAAGATGATGCATACCATAACAGAGATATACGTAAGCAACACCGCCTTCACCATACATGGTTTCAGTGCGGTGGGTACGGCGACCGCCATATGCATGAGATGCTTTATCTTTTACCCCGAAATAAGCCTCTGTTTCTACAATGATACCAGCAGTAATTTCTTCACCAATTTTGGTATAGAGTACCTTACCCAGTAAATCTTTCGCAAGACTCACTACATCCTCATTCCGATAATATTCAGGACTTAATTTCAATGCTTAATCTAAATTATCTGTTTAATAAAATCGCAATAACATTCTCTAAATAAAGTTGATCTGTTTCATCAAACTTATTCAATACTTCACTATCGATATCTAGCACTCCGATTACTTCACCGTTAACAATCAGCGGCAGAACGATTTCAGATTTTGAGGCTGATGCACAAGCAATGTGGCCAGGAAATTCTTCTACATCTGGCACAATAATGGTTTGGGCTTCAGCCCAGGAAGTACCACAAACGCCCTTACCCTTTTTTATTCTTGTGCAAGCAACAGGCCCCTGAAAGGGTCCAAGAACAAGCTCATCGTTTTTTACCTGGTAAAAGCCGACCCAAAACCAACCAAACTGTTCTTTAAGTGCAGCGGCAACATTTGCCATATTGGCAACAAAATCTGTTTCACCATATAATAGCGCTTTAATTTGAGGGATGATGGATTGATACTGCGCTTCTTTAGAGGCATCTCTTGTTATAACTAAATCTTCTGCCATTTGTTTAATTTATAAATTCAAAGTTAATAATGTAATGCGAGTTTTAAGACAGCACAGTTTTTAATGACAAAAATTTGAATGAGAACCTATCCTGAAAATGCTTAGTTTTGATCCCTTAACCGCTTATTATGATCGTAGCCTTAACCATTACTAAATTCCGTGGCCTAACTATCCCCTTCGCATTTATAGGAATGGCGGTTTTAAGGCTACCCTTATGGCTAAATAAAAAGTGTAGTTTTTGGAAATTAATGGGAAGTGGCAAAGATGCGAGAGTCGACTTATCTCCGGATTACAAGCATTGGGCTGTATTAACGACCTGGAATGACCGTAAAGATTATGATCATTTTAACCACAACTCTATAGTGATGAAATGGTTTAATTTTTTCGCAATTGAAAGTTTTACCATCTTACTCAATCCTTTAACAAGTCATGGCTTATGGTCGAAAAGACAACCTTTTAAAGTTGATAAGACATACAAAGTTTCCTCTGGGAAAATTGCTGTGATCACCAGGGCTGCAATTAAATTTAACCGACTAAAAGAGTTCAGGCATAATATTAAAAGGGCGGCAGATGCGATGCGTACGGCACCAGGATTTGTCCTATCTGCAGGTATGGGAGAAAATCCATTTTTTGACCAGGCCACCTTCTCGATATGGCACGATGCGGAGAGTGTAAAAAACTATGCCTATAAAACTTTCGACCATGCCGATGTGATTAAGCTTACCAGAGCCAGAAAATGGTACAAAGAAGAACTTTTTGCCCGTTTCTCCATTATTGATAGCTGGGGAACACTTAACGGCACATCAGTTGAATTATAAATAAAATATATCCTAAATGAGAGTTGTAGCAGAACTTCCGCATCCGGAATGTAAGATCACCATTTTTTCAATGAACCAAAAATACATTGTAAAATTTGAACAGGGTACTTTTGAGCAAAGTTATAAACTTGCTGAACTAGACCTGAGTGGCGGTGGCGTAAATGATGTTTTTGAAATTATTGATGAAGAATTTATCCAGACCGTTATTGCCCGCTTCAAATCGATGCGTTCTGATTTTACTGCAGCTTACAACAGGCATCAATATTAAAAATAACTACTTTAATATACTGATATTCAGCGTATTATATTAAAACACAAAATAATATTCTGAATTCTTATATATTTTTTCAACTAAACGGAGTTATTATCGACAGTCTTTATTAAGATAAATTCATGTAAATAATTGATATGCTGAATTTTGAGTCTATTAAAAAAATATAATTTGGCATTTGATTTAACCAAATAAATGGGAGGTTTAGCGATTTTGGGTTGAAATAAGCATTAAATCTTTCAAAAAAACGATGTATAGGTCATCGACTGGAGTGCAACGGAACGGAGAAAATCTACTTGATAAATTTTTCCACTGCCGTCAAAATCTCGACTTGTAAAATGAAGTAACCGGAGCCTTGATCAAGCCTCTCCTCTATCACCATCGGTAATCGGTTACTTTAGTCTAAAGATCCTGAAACAAGTTCAGGATTGACGACCGTTGGGATTGTCCTACAGCACCGATCGTCCTTTCGACCGCAGTGCCTGAAGCATGCACGGGCAGCCGTTTCGATGCGTTTCAGTCGAAATGACAATCAACCTGTACTTGTCTCATTAGATTTTTTGTTTTTCTAAACCTGACTTCAAGGTACAGCCAAGTTATACATCAACAAATCTGTGTCTATCTGCGGTTGAACTGTAGATTTATCGGTTGGAACAGAGAGAAAACATGGGTTTTAAACAGAAACTACCGTATCATGAACCACTACCCTGTACCAGTTTTCAGAAAATTTTTCTACCGCATCTAAATGTATTTTATCCTCCTGGTAGGCATTATGATCTGCAATGTTCGCAAAGGTAATGGTAAGTGAATAAGTAAAAGAGTTATCTGTAACCGGACGTACCGGTGTATTGGCCGCAAGCCCATAACTTAATGTTTTAATGTATTTGATTGGCTTTAAGCTTTCGAAAAAATTAGCAAAATCGGCAATTTCGTTTTTGGTTAATTGTGGTTTTAACCAAAACATCACAAAATGTTGAATCTGACCTTTATCTGAAGTAGTATGTTCTGTCATAAAGAATTTATTTTTTGCAATATAGAAATGATTTGTTGGTGTACAAAAAAAGCGTTACGATTTTGAATCGCAACGCTTTCAAATATGATTGAAATCTCCTTAGTTTTGTACTCGTCCAGATTTTTTATCTTCACCTCTACCAATCAGGTAACCACCGCCAGCACCAACCAAACCACCAATAATAGCACCTCTTCCTTTTTTCTTATCAATTAAAGCACCACCAACTGCACCAGCAGCACCTCCAATTACAGCACCCTTAGCTGCATCACTCCAGCCTTTTTTCTTCGCAGTTGGCTGCGTACCGCCATAAGCACTGGTTGAGCTTCCGCCAGAACTAGCATATGATCTTCTCGCGCTTGTACCTGATCTTCTCGCGGCTGCTAATTCTGCCTGGTGTTGGGCTTCTTTCTCTTTTTCTACCCTGGCCACCTCAGCTTTTTTAAAGCTGTCCAGGCGTAAGCTATCTCTTACGGCTTTAATGGCTAATTGTTTTTCTGCTTCCTGCTGTTTCAATGCAGCTTCTTCTTTTGCTTTGTTATTACAAGCAAACATAACAGAACTTAATGCGATTACTACCAATATCCTTTTCATAATTTTTAATTTTAGTATGACCATCGTTTAGTTACCTAACCTCACTAACACGAGTTTCATTTGTGATATATGATTTAGTTAATTATCACTACTAAAGAAAAAATGATGCCAAAATGTTTTGCAAATCAAAAAATTAGTCAACCAGATCGACATACCAAAAGCCTGAAAGTGTAGGTTTGGCACAAGAATCATTATCCACTGACGTAGTTTTTCCAGGTGAATTGTATGTCCTGAATACCTGTTCACCAACGGAAAAATCAACTTTTGCTTTAAAGATTGGGCCCTCAAAGGCAAAAGTATGAAACTCACCGTTTTCGCCACAGGGATCAATTTCCGGCGGGAGCTGATCAATTAAGTCTTCAGTAATTATTTTCCCACATAGGTCTTTTAGATTATGCTGGGTACAGACAATGACGGTTTTATAGTTCAGATTGATAAATTCGCTGATCAAAGCTCTGGTATCCCTATGCCAAAGTGGAAATATGGCCTTCATGCCAATTTCAGACAGCCTGCTTTCCCGGTATTTACGCAGATCTTCGAGAAAAATATCTCCGAAAATAGCATATGAAATTCCTTCTGATTTAAATTTGTCCAGATGAATACGCATGGTATTGTCGTAAGTTTCCATATCCGGCATTTCACCCAAACGGATCTGATATAAAGGAATGCCAATACTTTCAGCCTGCTTAATGAGCAAATTTTCCCTTACTCCATGCATTGACACTCGATTATATTGCTCTGTGACGGTGGTAACCAGATAACGGATATCGAGCGTTGGATCCTGGAGAGCGTAATGTAATCCGAGCGTACTATCTTTACCACCACTCCAGTTAAAAATGCAGATTTTTTTATCCATTTTTTAAAATGCTTTTTAGCTGCTCCATTCCGTTCACCGCATTTTGTTCAATGGTTATCACGTTTTGATAGCGCTTCACGTCCGGGGTTCTGGGATCGATGATATATTTTTTGACTTGACCCGGTACGAAATCGATAAGTCCGGCTGCAGGATAAACCGCTAATGAAGTGCCGATCAGCACAAACAAATCAGCCTTCCCGCAAATTTTAGCTGCAACCTCAATCATCGGTACAGCTTCACCAAACCACACAACATGGGGCCGCAATTGTGACCCGAATTCGCACAATTCGCCCATTTTTATTTCCGAACCTGTAACGGGATAGGTTAAATGAGGTTTAAGGTCGGACTGCGATCGGGTAATCACGCCATGGAGGTGAGTAACCTTGGTTGAACCCGCTCTTTCATGCAGATCGTCGATATTCTGGGTAATGATTTCAACATCAAATTCGTTTTCGAGTTCGGCCAGCAACTGGTGTGCACGGTTGGGCTTTGCCGCTAAAACCTGCTTTCTTCTTTCGTTATAAAATTCCTGCACCAATTCCGGATTTCTTTCCCAGGCCTCGGGCGTTGCTACATCATATATATTATAACCTTCCCATAAACCGTCGGCATCCCTAAAGGTTTTTAATCCACTTTCGGCACTGATTCCTGCTCCTGTTAATACGACTAACCCCATATAATGATTAAACAGATTGTGACGATCGAACAAGTCGGGCGTAATTAATAAATTTATCTGCAATATTTTTATCAGCCTTAAAAATTTCAGGATGAAACATACAAGCTAGAGCCTCAATACCCTCAACCAAAGTACCAATACTTGGCTGAGTGAACATGTCAAAATCGGCAATGTAAACCTGGTTGTTTTTTACTGCATCCAGATTATTCCAATTTGGTTTTGATGTAAGGATTGCCATTTCTTCCAGGCTTCTTTTTTGGTCGAAACCACATGGGGCAATTACCAGAACCTCGGGATTGTATTTTAATATTTTTTCCCATGGTGTAACAATTGAGTCTCCCGCAGGGTTCGAAAGCATATCAACACCACCGGCTGCAGCAATCTGAAAAGGAATCCAATGTCCGCAATTATAGATCGGTTCGATCCATTCCATCAGCATCACCCGTTTTAATGGTGATTTATTTGCACGTAGCCGATCCAGAATCTGATCGGTTCTCTGCTGTAGACCTGCCAGATAACTAAAAGCAACTTCTTCCTTTCCCAAAGCCCTGGCAATGGTAACCGCACATTCGAAAACATCCTGCAGATTATTTGGCGAAAGCGGAACCAGAGTTGGCTGCTTAGTCAGTTTCATTACAGCCGTTTCGGTACAAACCGTGTCGATGTTACAAACTTCGCAGATGTCCTGTGTAAAAACGACATCGGGTGCTATGCTTTCTAAAAGGGCATCGTCTACCCAATAAAGACTTTTGCCCTGCGCTTTGGAAGCCGAAAAAATCCTGTCGATTTCTACACTGGAATAGTTTTTACCTTCCAAAATACACCTTACGATTTTCGGTTGTTCGGCCGCCTCTTTCGGGCATTCAAAGGTTACCCCATACAGGTAATCCTGAAGGCCCATATCATAAATCATTTTCGTAGCGGCGGGTAAAAAGGAAACGACTTTCATTTAATGTAAGATGTAAAAGGTAAAATGCAATTAGCTATCTAAGATAAAAAAAATCCCCTTCTGAATTAAATCAAAAGAGGATTTCTGTTTATTTTTCGATTGGTTGCTGAGCTACCAAATCAATTACTATGACTTTTGCATTTGCAATTTTAATAACGGATATTTTGCTTTTAAGATCTCAAAAGCTCCAAAAAGTAAAGCACCATAAATTACTGTTCCTTCTAAAAATCTGATTTCGAATGGAATAGCTTTTACCAGGCAGCTCCAGTAACCAGCTAAATCCTGGGTATATGCAGGATTGTTAATCCAAACACCTAAGTCAGTAACCAACCAGTGAATTAGCACAATGCTCAATGTTGAAGCCAATAAATTTACCACATTTATTTTCTTAAGCAGCATTCTGCCTACCAACACCATTAAAGCAAATGCAATGTATGTCCAATACCAGCCTTCGTAAAGAAAACCGTTACTGTATTTACTAAAAATAGTGATTGACAAAATGAAATCGCTTAAAAACAAACTCAGTATAGGAAAAGCGAAAGCTTTTAGGTGATCTTTAAAATAGGCGCCCCCAAACAAAGCCACCGCTCCGATTGATGAAAAATTGGCAAACTGTAATTCATCAGAGTTGAATGTGACCAGCAAACGGAAAGCCGTTATGGCAAGGATCATCAACAGCAATATTAAAGTGCGGGGATTAAATTTTAAATGAGCCATTTTATTTTGGTTATTATTTAAGGTGCAAATGTAAATTTTATTAGTGTATATTAAAAATTACCCCTGTATTAAAGTTGAAACCTAAACTATTGTAACCAATAATCTCGTTGTAGTTTTTATTCAGGATATTTTTTGCATCGAAAAACAGTTTTACACGTTTTTTAGCTAATGCATATTCTGCATAGGCATTTAACAATTGATAAGCAGGTAGATTATCAACAGTATAAGTCGCAAAATTACCGTCAGTACGTTTACCGAAATAGCGGAAATTAGCGCTCACATATAAATTACGGGTAGCCTGTGCACCTGCCGTGATACCAAATGTATGCTTTGGTCTGCGGAAAAGATAGTTGGCAATGGCATTATCCACAAAGTTGAACTCATTACCTTCTACATAAGCATAATAACCGTTGATATTAAACACACTGAATTTAGCAGCCGGTTCAATCTCAAAGCCTTTGGTTTTCTGACTTACCTGGTTTATGTATCCGTTAGGGTAAGCATAAATGATTGCATCGGTTAAATCACGTTTATAACCAGCAAGGCGTAAGCTGAACTGATCATCTGCAAAGCTAAGGTTAATTCCAGCTTCATAATTCTGAGATTTTTCTGGTTTTAAAGCCAGGTTAGCGCCAAACTGACCAAAAAGCATGTTTAACGTAGGTACTTTAAATGCTGTTGAAACTGTTCCGAATAGTTTTATTTCCTTGATGATATTGATGCTTGGGGTAACTGAATAAGTATAATTTTCGCCATATTGTTCGTGTTTGTTATAACGTCCGCCTACTTCCAGGTTAAATACACTTAAATCGTGTAAGAATAACGATCCATAAGCAGCAAAAATATTGGTTTCGGGTTTATTCGTGGCTGATGATAATTTCATCACACGGTTATCTATCCCCAACAATAAATCCAGTTTACTGCCCAATTTCTGGTTGTAGAATAAATCCAATAACGATGCCCTGCCTTCATTTAGGCTTGGATACTGGCTGTGCGCATCATTCCTGGTGCTTTCAAAGCTGTAGTTTAACGTTACTTTACCGGTAGCAAACTCATATTTAGCATTGGTACCAGTAGCAAAGTTTTTCAGAACAGAATAATTGTCCGCATCCGTAAAGGCACCTCCATCGAACTGGTAATTGCCATAATAGTAACGTACAAATGGATTTATAGAAAAATGATTATCCAATTTGATTCCGAAGTTTGCATTCAGGGCGTCGGTTTTAAAACCATCTTTATCAAATACGGATGTATTTCCATTTGGATTAGCTGCTTCAGAAATTCCATCCGTCTTATGATGGGTATAGTTAATATTGTAAGAAAAGCCTTCCACGCCACCGTTTAACCCAATGGTTCCTTTATAGGTTTCATAACTGCCTGCACTGGCCACACCGTAAATGGTATTTCCTTTTGGGCCACCTTTTTTGGTAATGATATTGATTACCCCTGCAACAGCATCAGAACCATAAATGGTAGACTGACCGCCTCTTAAAATTTCAATGTGATCGATCTGATCAATAGAAATCAACCTTAAATCGAAAGCACCTCCATTTCCTGAAGGATCGTTCTGCACGATACCATCAATTAAAACTATTGAATAAGCACTTCCTGCACCCCTAAAAAAAATCGATTTGTTTAATCCTGGGTTGCTGCTTGCTCCCGCCACAATAATTCCGGCCTGTTCGCTAATCAGTTCCGGCAATGATTTACCATTACTGCGTTCCAACACTTCCCGGCTGATAATGGTGACCACTTTTCCGGTCTGTGATTGTTTCTGGTCGTTTTTGGTTGCAGAAATGACAACATCTTTGAGCTGCAAACTATCTTGAGTTTGCGCATTGGCCACCTGGCCGATCATTAACTGTGCGAGCCCTAGCCCGGCTACAGTTAGCATAAATTTTTTGTTCATTTGATTGTGAGTTTTGCCCACAGCCAACAGATCAGAAAAGGAAATGAAAATACGAACAACGTTGATATCTCAATCCTAGCTTCAATCCCCGAAAGCTATGAAATTAATCGCTCAAGGCAGGTCTTCTGACTTACTCCCGGTTTTCCGGCCTTCCCATCCCTACATATCGGGACAGTGGCAAATTGATTGAAAATCCGTTAAGGAGCTTACAGCTGCGGGACAGTTACAGATTTACACTGTATTCCCTTTTAATCCTGGGCGTAAGACCGGGAACCAAAAGCGCCGCAAAAGTAATAAAATTAACCAATATGCAAAATGGGTGTATAAATACTATTTTAACTAACAATTAACCTTGTGTTTGCTGAATGAAAAGTCGTTTTTAGAAGTTAAATTAATGTTCAGGAAATATGCATTACCGACGGGAATAAATATTTTGAAGATTATTTCTGATGAGATTAAAACTTTTCAGCTCAATTTAGGTTTTATAGCCTATTATTGTATAAAAAACTATACATTAATTAAAAAACAATATATTCGCGTTTATAAAAATTAAAGAATACATCTCTAATGGCTAAATTATTAATAATTGATGATGAGCGGGCAATAAGGAGTACCTTACGTGAAATTCTGGAGTATGAAAATTACGATGTTGAAGATATAGATAATGGTATCGACGGCCTCGAAATGATCAAAAAAGGAAATTTCGATTTGGTTCTTTGCGATATCAAAATGAATAAGATGGATGGTATGGAAGTGCTGGAGCAGGCACAGATCATTAAACCAGATCTGCCTTTTATTATGATATCTGGTCACGGCACAGTTGAGACTGCCATTGAAGCCAGCAAAAAAGGCGCTTTCGATTTTATTTCGAAACCACCTGATTTAAATCGCTTGTTAATTACCGTACGAAATGGTTTAGACCGTGGAAATTTGGTTACCGAAACCAAGGTCCTAAAACGTAAAGCCAGTAAAACCCGGGAAATTTTAGGTGAATCGGAAAGTATTTCTAAAATTAAGGAGACCATTGAACGTGTTGCGCCAACCGAAGCCCGCGTATTGATTACCGGTGCTAATGGTAGTGGTAAAGAGTTGGTAGCCCGTTGGCTGCACGAAAAATCGAATCGCGCCGACAGTCCGCTAATTGAGGTAAACTGTGCGGCTATCCCATCAGAACTGATAGAAAGTGAGCTGTTTGGACATGAAAAAGGTTCTTTTACTTCTGCGGTTAAGCAGCGCATCGGTAAATTTGAACTGGCCAACGGTGGAACGTTATTCTTAGATGAAATTGGCGATATGAGCCTCTCTGCTCAGGCAAAGGTTTTACGTGCTTTACAAGAGCATAAAATTACACGTGTGGGTGGCGAAAAAGAAATTGATGTAAACGTTCGTGTTTTAGCTGCAACCAATAAAGATTTATTGAAAGAAATTGAGGATGGTAACTTCCGTATGGACTTGTATCACCGCTTAAATGTAATTAATATCCATGTGCCGCATTTAACTGAACGTACGGATGATATCCCCGTTATTGCCCAAAGCTTTTTAGAAAGCATTTGCAGCGATTATGGAATGCCTGTAAAAAAAATAAATGAAGGCGGAATGCTGGCCCTGCAAGCTTTACCATGGACAGGTAACGTACGCGAGCTGCACAATATGATTGAACGCCTGATTATTTTAAGCGACAAGGTTATTACCGAAAATGATGTCCGTGCCTTTGCTAATCCGGGGGGTGGTACAAACATCGGTGCTGCAACCAGTACGCAGATTGCGGCTGCCGGAGGTACCGGCCTCGCTTCTTCTTTCGATTCGTTCAATAATTTCCAGGATTATAAAGATTACGCAGAAAGAGAATTCATCAAGTTCAAGCTGGAAAAAAATAACTGGAATGTATCAAAAACAGCTGATGAAATTGATATTCAAAGAAGCCATTTATATAGTAAAATAGAAAAGTTTGGTTTGAAAAGAGCAGAATAAGATAGTTGAAAAGTTTGAAGGTTGGAATGTTCGAAGGTTTTCCTAACAATATTCCAACCTTTTTTTAAATCGAAAGGTTTAAGGTTGAATGGTAAAAGAGCAAAATGCCAAATTACAAAGCTAATCTTGAATTTTGAAACGTTAAAATCTTTCTTTAGCACTGAACTTTACAACATTTCAACTTTTGAACGTTAAAACCTCACTCAACCCATATAATCATTCTGTCTCATCAGCAATGCCCTGTATTTGTTAAAGATTGCTGTTTTAGAAACAAAGCCTAAATATTGGTTCTTTATGGTTAGCACGGGCAAAATCCATACATTTTCCTGCTCCATTTTTTCCAAAACTGTTTTCAGACCGTCATTTTCGGTAATGGTATTTGGTGCAGTTTGTACCAGATGAGATGCTTTCAGATTTTCCTTTTCGGGATGATTAACCATTTCGTTAAAAAGTTCTTCAATATAAATGATCCCTTTAAAATCTCCCAACTCATCCGTAACAGCAATCACATTTTTGTGCGATTGCATAATTTCGTTCATCTTCAACGAAATCAGATCGTTCATCTGCAACTGAGGATAACTTTTCTCAATCAGGTATTTTAGCTTCATCTGGTTCAGAACAGTGGTATCCTTATCTTCATGAGACAGTAGCTCTCCTTTATCAGCCAGTGCTTTGGTGTAAATCGAATGTTTTTGCGAGCTACGGTTGATGGCATAAGAAATAGCAGTAGTAATCATCAATGGCACCATTAGTACGTATCCTCCTGTAATTTCTGCAATCAGAAAAATACCTGTCAAAGGAGCATGCATAATAGAACCCAGGGCGGCGGCCATACCAGCTACAATAAAGTTAGATACGTTTAGCTGTGCTATCCCTGAAAGGTTAACCACGTAAGCAAATATAAACCCGATTAAACCACCCATAATTAAACTGGGCGCAAAAGTACCACCGTTACCACCGGCACCTAAAGTAACCAGCGTAGCGATTGATTTCATGAAAATGGTTACAATCGTGAACAGTACGACCACAGCCGAAATCGAACTATAATCGGCAAAAATACTATTATTGATAACGGTCTGATAGTCACCTTTTAACAATCCTTTTATAGTGATATACCCCTCACCATATAATGTTGGGAACAGAAAAACCAGGGCGCCCAACATTAAACCGCCTACAATTACTTTTGTATAAGGATGTTTGATTTTGTAAAACAGGCCCTTTACGGCATAGTTTGCTTTTGTAAAATAAATAGAAAACAAACCAATAAAGCAGGCCAATATGACGTAATAAAACAAGGCGTCAACCTTCCATCCTTCGGTAACCAGAAAGAAAAGTTGTTGAGTGTAAAATAACCTCGCCACTACGGCTGCAGTTGCCGCTGATAATAGCAGTGGTATAAATGCAGGAATAGTAAACTCTGGCAATAAAATTTCGATAGCAAACACAATGCCCGCCACCGGGCTATTAAAGGCACCTGCAATGCCCGCTGCAGCACCACAGGCTACCAACATAGTAATTTCGCGATAAGACAAGCCTAATATGCGACCAATATTAGAGCCAATTGCTGATCCACTGGTTACAATAGGGGCTTCCAGACCTGTTGAACCGCCAAAACCAACTGTTACTGCTGCAGTAATAATCTGCGAATAAATGTTGTGAGCCTCTACTTTACTCGACTTTTTGGAAATCGAATAAAGCAAAGGCGTTAACCCGGTTTCAAATTTCGATTTGCGGATAAAGTATTTGATGTATAAAACTGTAAAGAAAATACCGATCATCGGAAATATAAAGTACAGGTAATATTTATATTTCCAGTGCCAATCCGATTGCAGAAATTCTTCGATATGGTGGGTTAAACTTTTTAGAACAGCGGCAGCCAATCCGGCTAAAATTCCAACAATTATGGCGAGAATAACTAAGAAATTACGGTTTGATATTTTAGATTTCCTGTACTGGTTTATCTTATCAAGGTAATTTACGAATCTGATGTACATTCTATTGTTTTTTAGATAGAGGGCGGATGCCCAAAAGTAAGAAAAACAAAGACAGCAGTCAATTTAAAGACTCCTTTTACGCATCAAATTTATCCAATAACTTAATTAAGGTTGCAAAATCTTTTGGATAAGGAGCATCTATCACAATGTCCTGGTCATCTAATCCTTTAAATACCAAATGCCTGGCATGTAACGCGAAACGTTTCATAATGGGTTGTTCCTCTTCACCTTTGGTTAATTTATAACCTCTCTTAATTGAAGAAAGAAAAACAGGTTTACCTTTGTACATCTCATCACCTACAATGGCTGCTCTTTGAGTGGCCAGGTGGATACGGATCTGGTGCATACGACCGGTAATGGGTTTACATTCTACCAACGTATAGTGTTTATAGTATTTTAACGAGTCGAAAATAGTTTCAGCTCGTTTACCTTCCGCCCTATCAATGGTTACATTTTTATTGCCATCGTTCAGGATTGGCAGATCAACCATTAACTGATCGAAAATAACGTGTCCGTCTACCACCGCATGGTAAGTTTTATTTACCTTTCTTCTTTCGAATTGCATAGAAACATGGCGGTAACCTTCCGGATTTTTGGCAATAATCAATGCACCAGAAGTTTCTTTATCCAAACGGTGACAAACCTGGGCGTCATCGCTGTATTGTTTGGCTAAACGCAACACGTTGGTCTCTCCAGATCCACCGCGTTCATCAAGTGAGGCTAAAAAAGGTGGTTTATTGATCACGATAAAATCGTTGTCTTCAAAAAGAATAAGGTCTTTAAAATTTGGAAACTTCAAACTGTGCAGTAATTTAATGAAGCGCAAAAATACGATTTATTTTTTAAGGCGCTCGTCACCCTGAATTTATTTCAGGGTCTTTATGAACAAAGTTGTTTAAATGAATTCAACATGACGATTTTTTTACCTTCATCCTAAACTTGTTTCAGGATCTGATTGAAGATTTTAAGTAGATAAAAAAGCCGCCCTGAATGTTGATCAGAACGGCTTAATATCTTTAAATTTAATAATTTAAGAAAGCTCAAACTTATAACCTACACCTTTTACAGTTGAAACATAAGTTTCACCTAATTTTTCCCTCAACTTACGGATATGCACATCAATTGTCCTGTTGGTTACCACAACAGAGTCTTCCCAGATATTTTTTAGAATGGATTCACGGGTATACACCTTACCAGGTTTTGAAGCCAATAAATATAAAAGTTCAAACTCTTTTTTGGCCAATATCACTTTATTACCACCCTGAAAAACCAGATAAGCTTCGCGGTCGATTACTAAATCGCCAATTTCCAGTTTGTTTTCAGATACTTCTTCTGTGCCGGCATTTCTTCTTAAAATCGCGTTGATCCGGCTAACTAAAGCACGTGGTTTAATCGGTTTTGCGATGTAATCGTCGGCACCCACATTAAAACCGGCAATTTCTGAATATTCCTCACTTCGGGCGGTTAAGAAAACCATAAATGTGTTTTTAAATTCAGGTATGGCGCGCATTAAACGGCAAGCCTCAATGCCATCCATTTTAGGCATCATGATATCCAGAATGATCAAATCCGGATGTACTTTCTTCGCAACAGTAATTCCCTCCTGGCCATTGGTAGCTGTGAAAACCTGATAACCTTCTTTTTTAAGATTATATTCAATAAGCTCCAGAATATCTGGTTCATCATCAACAATTAATATTTTCTGACCTGCGTTGTTCATAGTTAAATATTTGTTACGAAAGTAGTATCCATGATGCAATATTTAGTTAAGCCTAAGTTAAGAAATTGTTAATTACTTAAATTAGTTTAACATGGAATTAGTTTTAACGTAACGTTTTGGCTAAAAATGCATCCAGTTCCTCTCCACGCAGGTTTTTAGCCACTATTTTTCCTGAAGGATCAACCAGGTAGGAAGTTGGTATGGCCTGCACCTGGTATTTTTTTACCGTTTCGCCATTAAAATCTTTTAGTTCCGAAACGTGTGTCCAGGTTAATCCGTCTGCTTTTACCGCACCTAACCACGCAGCTTTGTCAGTATCAAGTGAGATACCAATGATATCAAAGTTCTTATTTTTATACTTATTGTAAACCTTAACTACATTTGGGTTTTCCTGGCGGCAAGGCTGGCACCATGATGCCCAAAAGTCGATCAATACGTATTTCCCTTTGTAATCTGATAAGCTTACCGCCTTATTATCCGCTGTATTGATGGTAAATGCAGGTGCAACCTGCCCTACCTGAACGGATTTTAAAAGTGCCATCTGTTTTACAAAAGCATCTACCGTAGCATTACCTTTAATCTCATCTTTTACCTCATCGGCAAATTGCACCAATTCAGCTTCAAACTCCTGCGGACTCAAAGTATTCATGGCATAAAAACTGGCTAGCGTACCTTTATTATCTTTTGCAAATTTTATGATCTGTGTATTCAATTGATTAATGTAAGATTCGTATTGTGGTTTCATCGATTCTAACACGGCTGCCCTATTTTGAGGTTGTGTTGCTACTTTTGCTTCAAAATCTGCCTGTAACTTTTCAACCTGTTTGGCAAAATTGTTTCTAATGGCATTTAGTTCCGACAATTTTTCTACCTCATTTGCCCCTGAAATTTTATAAGCCATATTTTTATCAGCCAAATCTGCTTCCAACTTAATTTCATCGCCGTTTTTTGCAATTAACATGAACTCATGGTTACCTACAGACACCCTGAAGAAATCAACAGATGGCGTTTTGCGAATGAATTTAAATTCACCTTTCTCTGATAGATTGGTTGAATCGATTGCAACCATATTACTATTTTGCATACCGTACAAAAATACTTTCTTTTCTGTGCCCGGATTCTGGAACTTCCCGTCAATTGTAAAGCTATCTTTAGATTTGCATGCCATGAAAGCAATCGCGATCAGCATGAGCAGGCTCAATTGTTTTATTCTCATTATTTCAGTTTTTCAAGTATTAATTCATTTAATTTTTTAGCATCAGCTTTTCCTTTGGCCAGTTTCATCACATCGCCTACGAATAAACCTAAAACGCCTTTTTTCCCTTTCTTGTACGCATCCACCTGTTGTGGATATTTATTTAACACTTCATCAATAAATGTATTCAATTCATCTCCGTTTTCAGAAATCAACAGGTTTAATGATTGTGCCAGATCAATAACTTTTGCATCATCAGCTAATTCAACAGCTGGCAATAATTGTTGTATCGCAATCTGCTGCGTTATTTTTTTATCATCTACCAGGTTGATCGCTTCTGCCAGCTGAGCCGGATTCACCCTGAAATCAGCTATAGTAATCCCTTTTTCATTTAAAACCGCTCTGATTGGGCCGATTAACCAGTTTATTAAACTTTTTTTGTTTTCAACGGTTGATTGAGCTTGGTTAAAGTAATTTAACAGACCTAAATCTTCAGCAAAAAGTGCCGCATCGGCTTTACTGATCCCAAAATCAGCAACCATCTGTTGTGAAATTTTATTGGGTAACGGTGGCATCAAAGATTTAATTTCGTCCAGCCAATCATCAGAAACATAAATGGGCTGGAGATCGGGATCTGAAAAATAACGGTAATCATTGGCTTCTTCTTTGGTCCGCATCGGGGCGGTGGTTCCTTTGTCGGCATCAAAATTTAAAGTGCTCTGAATAATTATTCCTCCGTTACTGATCACTTCTACCTGGCGGCCAAATTCAAAATCCATTGCTCTCCGCACGTTGCGCATGGAGTTTAAGTTCTTAACCTCACACCGTGTTCCAAATTCACTGGTACCTTTTGGGCGTATCGAAATATTGGCATCGCAACGCAAACTACCTTCCTCCATATTGCCGTCGCTTACATCTAAATGCCTGACCAGTTTCCTGATTTCACTCAACAAAACGGAAGCTTCTTCTGAACTCCGGATATCGGGTTCAGTTACAATCTCGATCAGCGGTACCCCTGCCCGGTTCAGATCAACCAAAGAATAATTATCATCCTGATCGTGAATGCTTTTGCCGGCGTCTTCTTCCAGGTGGATTCGATTGATACCTACTTTTTTCCTGGTACCATTACTCAATTCAAGTTCTAAAAAGCCATTTACGCAGATCGGTTGATTATCTTGAGTAATCTGGTATCCTTTTGGCAAATCGGCATAGAAATAGTTTTTTCTGTCGAAATGGTTGATCTGGTTGATGGTACAATTTAAAGCTAAGCCAATACGGATCGCTTTTGCCACGACCTCTTTGTTCAACTTGGGTAAGGCCCCGGGTAATGCCAGCGAAACTGCAGATATGTTTTGATTAGGTGAAGCCCCGAAAGATGCACTGTCAGCAGAAAATATTTTCGTGTTTGTATTCAACTGGACGTGGATTTCTAATCCAGAAACGAGTTCGAAAGCAGTTTGGGGGCTTGTTTCTTGTAAAGGCATCTAAAGCTTCTTAATATGATAAGTTATAACCAAAGTTTTACAGCTGACACCGCTTTAGCGATGGTTAATATGTGCCAAATATAGTCATAATTTAGTTTTTCGTTAAAGAGGCTTGATGTAGAATTTTTCAGGAATTCTTTCCGCCGCAATTTGAGAAAACAAAATCAATCTGAACATTTAAGCCTTTTTTGTGTTCATTAATACAAATCAAACTGTATGAATATTGAATTACGCAAAATAACGCTCGAAGACTATGCCGACCTCAAGGAATCAATGGTACAGGCTTACGACAGTATGGGCGGCTCTATCTGGCCAAAATCAAGCATCGCAAAACTTTTAAATATTTTCCCTGAAGGGCAGCTCTGTATTGCTGTTGACGATAGAGTTGTAGCCTGTTCATTGGCCATTATTGTAAATTATGATGAATATGGAGACCGGCATACCTATAAACTGATTACCGGTGATTATTCTTTTACCACACACGATCCAAATGGCGATACACTTTATGGCATCGAAATTTTTGTACACCCCGAATACCGGGGATTGCGTTTAGGAAGAAGATTATATGAAGCAAGAAAAGAACTCTGCGAAAGCCTCAATCTTAAAAGTATTATTGCCGGCGGGCGGATCCCTGGTTACCATCAATTTGCAGAAAAGTTAAGTCCGAGGCAATATATAGATAAGGTTAAATCAAAGGAAATTTATGATCCAACGCTTACCTTTCAGATTTCCAATGATTTTCACGTTAGAAAAGTATTAAAGAACTATTTGCCCGGTGACAAAGAATCGAAAGAATATGCCACCCTGATTGAGTGGAATAACATTTACTATCAGGGTGTTGATGCTTCAGCCCGTTCGGCTATGACCATTCGCTTAGGTTTGGTACAATGGGAAATGCGTTTATTCCCTAATATGGAAGCGTTTTACGAACAGGTAGAGTTTTTCGTGGATGCTTTGAGCGGGTACAAATCAGATTTCGTAATGTTCCCTGAGCTATTTAACACCCCCCTGCTCCAACCCTACAATCATTTACCTGAAATTGAGGCCATGCGCAAGCTTGCCGAAAAAACGGAAGAGATTGTACAGAAAATGCATGAATATTCATTGAGCTATAATACCAATATTATTACGGGCAGTATGCCGCTTATTGAAGACGGCAAACTATATAATGCCACTTACCTCTGCCATCGTACAGGTAAAATAGATGAATACAGAAAAATTCATATTACCCCGAATGAGCAAAAGTATTACGGCATGATTGGTGGCGATAAAGTACAGGTTTTTGATACTGATTGCGGTAAAGTGGGTATTTTGATCTGTTATGATGTAGAATTCCCCGAATTAGGCCGCATTTATGCCGAACAGGGCATGCAGATTTTATTTGTGCCATTTTTAACTGATACCCAAAATGGTTATACGCGTGTGAGACATTGTGCGCAGGCCAGGGCAATAGAAAATGAGTGTTACGTGGCGATTGCAGGTTGCGTGGGGAATTTACCCAAAGTAAACAATATGGATATCCAGTTTGCCCAATCTGCAGTTTTTACCCCGTCTGACTTCGCTTTTCCAACCAACGCCATCAAAGCAGAAGCCACACAAAATACAGAGATGGTACTCGTGGTAGATGTTGACTTGCATTTACTAGATGAACTGCATCATTACGGAACGGTTAAAGTACTGAAAGACAGACGAAAAGACCTTTATCAGGTAAAACTTTTGAAGTAAATACTATACAATAACAACAATTATAAAAAATGCCGGTCAAATTAATGTACCGGCATTTCTGTTTTTAACCTAAAGCTAATTATTTTCTCATCACAAACCATATGATCAGGCCAATAATTACCGCTATTGGTATCACCCATTTTAATGCCTGGCCGGCACCATTTTCGTCTCTTTCGGTAACCGCGGGTTGTGCCGGTCCTGGATCTTCTTTGTGATTTTCGTAATCTTTTTCTATCGGTTTGGGAGCTGCTCCTGATTCCGTATGTTGTGGATCTATATTTTCCATAGTTAATTTCCTGAAAGCTCTCCTTTTTTGGTTTTTACCTGCCAAGGATGAACCATAATTAATTAATTTAGTTTCTGCATGTAGAACAAGCGATTATTGAAAATGTTTTAAATCCTAAGCCTTATCTTTGCAAATCGGTGTATAACAATGAAGCAAAATATAGCCAGCTGATTAAAGAAGAAGCCCTCCGTTTGGGCTTTCTATCTTGTGGTATTGCCAAAGCCGAATTTCTTGAAGAGGAAGCGCCGCGACTGGAAAAATGGCTTAATCAGAACCACCACGGTGAAATGAAATACATGGAAAATTATTTCGATAAACGCCTCGACCCGAGATTGCTGGTTGAAGGCGCTAAGTCTGTAATTTCCTTATCATTAAACTATTATACGGAAGAAGAACAGTCTGACCCGAACGCACCAAAAATTTCTAAATATGCTTACGGGCAGGATTACCACACGGTTATCAAAGAAAAATTAAAGGAACTCACCTATTTTATTGAAGAAAATATCGGAGAAGTTTCAGGAAGGGCATTTGTAGATTCTGCCCCGGTTTTAGACCGTGCCTGGGCAAAAAAATCGGGCATTGGCTGGATCGGTAAAAATTCCAACCTCATTAGTAAAACAGATGGTTCTTTTTTCTTTTTGGCAGAATTGATAGTCGACCTCGAATTGGGTTATGATCATCCTTACCAGGCTGATTATTGTGGGAGCTGTACCCGCTGTTTAGATGCCTGCCCTACTGATGCCATCATTGCACCACAGGTGGTAGATGGATCTAAATGCATTTCTTATCTCACCATTGAGCTTAAAAACGAAATTCCAAATGAATTTAAAGATAAGATGAGCAACT
Organism: Pedobacter suwonensis; assembly: GCF_044762335.1. Taxonomy (GTDB): domain Bacteria; phylum Bacteroidota; class Bacteroidia; order Sphingobacteriales; family Sphingobacteriaceae; genus Pedobacter. The sequence goes on from NZ_JBIWEB010000008.1 coordinate 28,931, forward strand.
GGATGTTTGGCTGTGATATTTGCCAGGATGTTTGCCCATGGAACCGTTTTTCTAAAGCGCACAATGAAGATGCCTTTAAGCCAGCGAATGGCTTACTGGATTTGAATACCAAAGACCTGATGGAAATTACGGAAGATGTTTTTAAAAAGGTTTTTAAAGGCTCGCCAGTTAAGCGTACCAAGTTTACAGGTTTGAAAAGAAATATCGATTTTTTGAAACCTGAATAAGCACGTTTGTTGGCATATAATTAATATGAGCGTCATGCTGAATTTATTTCAACATCCATTTAATAATTGGTTAAATAAATCCTGAAACAAGTCAAGGATGACGATCGCTGTAATACTTTGCCGCATTAAGCATGTAAAGATAAAATAAGCAGATTAACCAAAAAACATGACTTCACTGGCATTTATCTATCTCACCGAAAAACTATTGTCACTTTTTGTCTTATCGGGCGTGTGTGGATTTCCCATCACTATTTTCGATAATTTTTTGTTAGTCTTCACTTCAATTTTTACCAGCCGGTCGCCTTTTTCCCATACACCAATCGTGCTGTGACTTTTTTCCGTAGTACCATCTTCAAAGGTCAGCGTTAAATCGACAGGCAATGGCTTAACACTTTTATTTTCAACAGTTACTGTATATCCGGCTGAAGTTTTATCTACCGCTTTAATGGCCATATCGGTTACGCCATCTTCAAAAAACCAGGCCTTCCAAAACCAGTTTAAATTTTTCCCACTGCCTGTATTTATGCTGTTAAAGAAATCATAGGGCATTGGGTGTTTGCCGTTCCAGTTTTGAATGTAAGTGTGCAAAGCTTTGGTAAACAGTTCATCACCCAGATAATCTTTGATATATAAATAAGCTAAACCCGGTTTTGGATACGAATTGGTGAAAGATCCCGATCCTTTTAAGTCGGGTGTTAAAGTCATAATTGGTGTATCATCTTTACCACCAGAAGATGAAGCGGTAGGCTGCACGCCATATTCATCCACAATGGTAGAATCAATCATTGGTGATATTAACCATTCACCAATAGTTGCCCAGCCCTCATCCATCCAACCATACTTGGTTTCGTTTATGCCCATATAAAACGGAAACATGGTATGGAAGATTTCATGATCAGTTAAAGTAATGGCATCAACCCTGTTATCTACCGGATTGTCATTTACCATCATCGGATATTCCATCTGGTCCAAACCATCAAATATCGTTTCATGGTTGTAAGGAAAAGGCCATTTAGGAAAAGTATAACTCATGGCCTCTACCGTCTTACGCGCAAAATCTATCACCTCATAATAATCCTTATGTCTGGGGTTAAAAACCGCATCTACCCGTGTTCTCCTTTTTGTTTTAGGATCAACCACCAAACTGCTCGATTTCCATAAGTAATGGTCGCTCAAAGCAAATACAAAATCAGTTACATGTTTAGCTTCAAACTTAAAGGTATTAAATGCATTGGGTTTGGTCACTCTTTTATCTGCCAGATCCTTATCGGTAATCACATCAATTACAGCATCATTTTTTTCTGCAGTTAACATCCTCGAAACGATATCTTTCTGAAAAACTTCTGAAGGATTTTTCAGATCGCCGGTTGCCCATACCCCATAAGTTCCCGGAACAGTAATAGAAGCATTAAACTGATCAAAGTCGTTATAAAATTCCTCAGCACCCGTATACGGAAATTTATTCCAGCCATCAATATCATCATAAACCGCAATACGGGGAAAAAAATAGGCAATAAAATATGAACCATCATCTACCTGACCTGTACGAACATGTGATCCTTTATTTAGGAAATAACTATAATCAATTGCGAAATTAACGGTTTTGCCTGGTATAACTGCAGGAACATTAACGGTCATATTTGTTCCATCGATCGTAAAATCAGTAACGGTTTTTCCGTTTGCTACCATTTTTTCTATTGCCACACCGTCGCCAAGATCAGAGGCTGCCAGTTTAGATTTCCTTGGCGTTCCCTTTTTATATAAATTTGGGTATAATTTAAACCAGATCTCTTTCAGCGTATCCGGACTATTGTTAGTATACGTTACCTGAACCTTTCCTTTCAACAACCTGCTGGCTGGATTAAAATTTATATTTAAATCGTATCTGGCGGTATTTTGCCAGTAATTTTTGCCAGGCCTGCCATTTACATTTCTGGTTTCTTTCTGATAAGCCTTTTGAAAAACGGGCGCTATCGGTAAGGTAGTCTGCGCACTGACATAGATTGCAGTACAGAATAAAAGGCCAAATATTTTTATAGATTTCATCTTTTGAGCTTAGGGCTGAGCGCAGCGCGCATAGCGTTTAACTTCAATTAACCATTTTAAACAATTAAACGATTCACCAACTAATTATTACTTGCCGAACTTCATTTTTAACTGCTCCAGCATATCCGAATTAATTGGTTGAGCAGGTTTTTCGGGCTTTGGCTGAGGTTTCTGTTGATATTGCGGTTTATTTGCGGGCGCGTTATGCTGAGGTTTTGCCGGCCTGTTCTCATTTTTCTTTGCATTGAATTTTGCCCACTCCTCGTCTAATTTCTTCTTTGTATATAAAGGGAAATCGCCATTTTTCATCCAGGCATAATAACTAGGTTCTACTGAAAATACCTGCGCAGTGGTTTTACCCTTGTGTTTACCAAAGTTAAAACAAACCTCATCCTTATCATTGTAAACCAAACGACCGGCAAAATCTACAGGTTTATTGATATTGGTAAAAATATGCAGTGCATCTACGTCGTTTACCACCGGAATACATTTTACACCTTGTTTATTCTCAAACTCAGTTTCTTTGTACATTTCAAGCTGACCGAGCAGAACTTTGTAGGTGGCAATCACATCAGCTTCAGCCGCATGGGCATTAATTAAATCTTCCTGGCAATAAAATTTATAGGCTGCTTTTAAGGTACGTTGCTCCATCTGGTGGAAAATATTCTGTACATCAACAAATTTACGGTTGCTCATGTCGAAATCTATTTCCGCCCTTAAAAATTCCTCCAAAAGCATGGGGATATCAAATTTATTTGAATTGTATCCGGCCAGGTCACTATCACCAATAAATGCTGCAATTTCTGCTGCCAGGGTTTTAAAGGTAGGTTTGTCTGCAACGTCTTCATCATAAATACCGTGTATTAACGAAGTTTGCAAAGGAATGGGCATTTCTGGATTGACGCGCCAGGTTTTAACAATTTCAGAACCATCTGGCATCGCTTTTAAAACCGCTATTTCAACGATTCTGTCAGCTCCAACATTAACTCCAGTAGCTTCTAAATCAAAAAATGCTAAAGGGCGCTTTAAATTTAATTTCATTTCTTAAGATGTGAGATTAGCGACATTAGATTTGGATCGGAATGTCAAAATTCTTTTTTTTCAAAAGTGCTAAAAAGGTTTCATTAGTTCTGTAAAACACCTTTATTAATTTATAAATTTAATTGTCAAATTATTTTAGAATATTCGTTACTAACATTAACTTGCGGCAATTTACACACGCTCAAATGAATAAAATCTTCGCCCTGTTACCCCTTTTTTTTCTATCACTAACTACTCAGGCACAAAACTTTACCTTCGGTTCTATTACCTACGACGATTACGAATTCGACAAAAAAAAATTAGACAGTAATGCCAATGCCATCGTTTTAAAAGAATTCGGCACCGCCTCAATCCAGCAAGATGATGCTACAGGAAGTTTAGAACTGGTTTTTGAACACCATGTAAAAATCAAAATCTTTAACAAGGAAGGCTTTAAAGAGGCCAATATTGTTATTCCAACCTATAAAGATGAATCTCGCGAGGAAACGATCAGTGAAATAAAGGCATCTACTTTTAATCATATCGGTAATGATTATACCGAAACAATTATGGATAAAAAAGCCATTTTTGTCGAGAACAGGTCTAAATATACCAGACTGACCAAGTTTACACTTCCAAACCTTAAAGAAGGATCGGTTATTGAATACAGTTATAAATTAAAATCGCCCAACTTATTTAATTTCAGAACATGGGAATTTCAGAGCAATATTCCGAAGGTCATAAGTGAGTATCTGGTTTATATTCCCGGCATTTATAATTACAATGTATCGTTACGTGGTTTTCAGAAACTGACGGATCAAAAAGCTGAAATCAGCAGGGGATGTTTAAGGCTATCGGCCGTACCGATTGATTGTTCCAAAATCAATTACACGATGAAGAATATTCCGGCTTTTATCGAAGAAGATAATATGACCGCACCCAGTAACTTCAAATCGGCGATTTATTTTGAACTTTCTGATGTTCAGAACTTAGACGGCAGTAAAACGTCCTATACCAAAACCTGGAAAGATATTGATTTCGAGCTGTCATCTTATAAAACACTGGGCAGCCAGATGAAAAGAAAAGATGTTTTTAAAGATCTTATCCCGGAAATCACAAAAGGAAGTTCATCAGATTTAGATAAAGCGAAGTCCGTTTATAATTATATCAAAAAGCAGATCAAGTGGAATAATTACTACGGAAAGTACTCAGAAGATAACATCAAAAAAGCACTGGATAGCAGATCGGGCAATGTAGCGGATGTTAACCTGAGCTTAATTGCAGCACTTTCTGCTGCCGGTTTGGATGCTGAAGCCGTAATTCTATCAACCCGTGATAATGGAACGGTAAACAAGCTTTACCCTGTAATGAGCGATTTTAACTATTTGATTGCCAAAGTAAATATTGCCGATAAAAGTTATTTACTGGATGCTACAGAACCACTACTGCCTTTCGGTTTACTACCACTACGCTGCATAAATGACCAGGGACGTGTAATCAACTTAAAAAAACCATCTTATTGGATCGATTTAATTGCGAGTCAAAAATCGACAACCAGTTACATCATGACCGGAAAGATGACCGTTGATGGAAAAATTATCGGTACTTTAACCACCTATACAACGGGTTATGCGGCATATGGAAAGCGGAAAGAAATCCTTCAACACAGTTCTCCCGATGAATATGTAGAGAAACTTGATGAGCGATTAACCAGAATAAAAATATTGGATCATCAAATTTCAAATCTGGATAGTGTTGAGAATTCTCTGGAAGAGAAATATGAGGTAGAACTCACCATAAACGATGGCACAAATAAAGATCAGTTCTATTTTAGCCCTTTTTTTATCCATACCATCTCAAAAAATCCATTTAATTTGAACGAGCGTACCTACCCTGTTGATTTAGGTGCAGCGTCTGATGAGCGCATTACCATTAACGTGCTTTTACCCGAAAAATACCTGTTACTGGAAAAACCGAAAGATATGGCCATCGCTTTACCTAATGCGGGCGGAAAGTATTTGTTGCAAACCGCTCTGGATGATAATACCATTTCAATGAACCAGATTTTGCAGTTCAACAACGCTATTTATCAGCCCGAAGAATATCTTTTCCTAAAAGAATTTTACAGCAAAATTATTCAAAACCAAAAAACAGAGTGTTTATTAAAAAAGACAAATTAAAATGAGGTTATTATTTACCATTCTTGCCTTATTTTTAGTTTCTGTTGCAAGTTTTGCACAAGATAACTACGATGTTGATTTAATTCCATCAAATCTCCGTAACCGAGCCAATGCCTGTATCCGTAATGAGGAAACAACTGTCGACATGCGTTCGCCTGATAACGTTTTACTAAATGTGAAAAAGGCAATTACTGTTTTTAACCAAAATGGTGAGGCTCAGGCACGTTTAGTAATCTTCTACGATAAAAATATTTCGATTAAAAGCATCAAGGGAGAAGTTTACAACAGTGTTGGCAAACTGACGCATAAATTCTCTCAAAATGATTTTGCAGACATAAGCGCCGCAGATGGGTTTTCGCTTTTTGTTGATAGCCGTGTTAAACACTATCTACCATCGGTAACTGAGTATCCTTATACGCTTGTATATCATTATGAGATCAGAAATAAGCAAAATCTAATCATCCCTGATTGGACACCTAAACCCGCAGATGACGTTTCGGTGGAAAAAAGTACTTACACCTTTATCTGCAAGCCAACGGACGACGTTAGAATAAAAACGCAAAATTATACCGGAAAACCAGAAGTTACAACAGATGAGAAGCAGCGAAAATCTGTTTGGAAAGTGAATAACATTTTAGCTGTTAAACCCGAACCCTACAGTCCGGCACGGGATACCTATTTTACCAACATACAGATTGCCCCAAAAGCGTTTTATTATTACAATCATAAAGGCATTTATACCGATTGGAAAGAGCTGGGCAAATGGATTTATGACGACTTACTGGTAGCCCGTAAAGCTTTGCCTGCCTCTACCATTGAGATGATCAAAGAACTGGTAAAAAACGAAAAAACAGACAAAGATAAAGCGCGTAAAATTTATCAGTATTTACAGGATAAAACCAGGTATATCAGCGTCCAGATTGGTATTGGTGGTTTTCAGCCCGTTTCAGCAAGCGAGGTAGACCGACTGGGTTATGGCGATTGTAAAGCCCTGGTCAATTACATGCAAAGTTTACTCCAGGCTGTAAACATAACATCTTATTACTGTGTGGTATCAGCTGGTTCTGAAAAGAAGAGCATGAACCCATCATATGCCAGTATGGATCAGGGCAATCATATTATTCTCTGCATGCCGTTAGATGGTGATACCACCTGGCTGGAATGCACCAGCCAAAAGATCCCATTTGGTTATTTAAGTGATTTTACTGATGACAGACTGGTATTGGCCTGCACAGCAGATGGCGGAAAATTATTGCGTACCCCAAAACTGACTACAGATGAAAACCTGCAGATACGCAAGGCTGAGTTAACACTACAAGCAGACGGAAGCATAGCTGGCAAAATGTATACCGCTTACACGGGCTCACAATATGAAAACCAGGAACGCCTGATCGATAAACCGATAACAGAACAGCATAAGTTATTAAAAGAGACTTATAATATTGATAATATCGATTTTGAAACGGTTTCATTCGTTCAAAAAAAGGACATCAAGCCTAAACTGGTAGAAGATATCACCGTCAATATCAGAAATTATGCTCCTGTAAACGGGAATAAGATGTTTTTACAGCTTAATGCCTTCAACGTAAAACGATCAGTCCCCGAAGTAAAAAACAGGACATTACCTGTTTATATCAACCGTGGTTATACTGATGAGGACACTATTGTTTATACGCTGCCTGATAATGTAGATTCAGAATTAATAACCGGGCAAAATAAAACCTTTAAAAATGCATTTGGCGAGTACACCTGCAAAGCGAGTGTAGAAGGAAATAAGTTAACCTATTACCGAAAATTTATTTTAAACGATGGGACATTCCCAGCAGAACGGTATGCTGAATTTTCGAAATTTATAAACGACGTAAATGCTGCCGATTATCTAAAATTAGCCATTAGCTTAAAAAAATAATCCCGAGTCCAATACCGATGATCATGATCAGGTACATCAAAATCTCTGTCGTGGCAAATTTCTTGTACTTCGTCCAGAAAGAATAATCATTTTCGTTGTTTGGCATGCTCATTTATTTTGTGCGGCAAAAATAGGCAAATAGATTTAGAACAAAAGATATATTTTAGTTTCTCGCTATCTCAAAAGCTCCTTTCAAAACCATAAAAAACTTCAAAATATTCAAAAAAGCTATTGGGATATGGCCAATATTTTTTAAAACATAATGTATATTAGCATTACAAACTAAATGCAGGCAATATTTATATAATATCATCGTATAGATAATGCTGAATCAAACTAAACCAAACTGAATGAAGAAGTATGTCATGCGCTTTGCTACGGCTTTTTTAATGGTCATGAGCATTATCGGAACAAGCTGGAAAGCAATAGATCGTCAAGAAACACAACACGATGTAATTAAAAATATAGCGGCAGATAGTCTTTACAGCCAACTCGTTTCCAGTATATACCACGAAATTCATTTAGATGCTGTGGGATTAACTCAGCAAGTTTTCGAAAAAGCATTAACCGGTTTTTACAACATGAAATATTCCGGCCTGGTAAATGCCAGATCCATTTTAACCATTGCCGATTTTGATCAGGAAAGTACCAGAAAACGCCTATACATTATTGATTTAGCTGATAGAAAGTTGATTCTAAATACCTGGGTAGCACACGGGCAAAACAGCGGTGGTGATAAACCTTCATCATTCTCGAATAAGATAAATTCAAATCAAAGCAGCCTGGGTTTCTATTTAACAGGTGAGATATATTATGGCAAACATGGCCGTTCGCTTAAATTAGACGGAATGGATCAAGATTTTAACAACAATGCCAGGGAAAGATCGATTGTGGTGCACGGTGCCAGTTATGTGAGTCAGAAAAGCATAGACGAATTGGGAAGACTGGGCAGAAGTCAGGGCTGCCCTGCTGTTCCGGCTAAACTGGCAGATGACATCATTGACACCATTTCAGACCATACAGTGCTTTTTATCAATAACTCAAACCAGTTATATTATTCTTCTTTTTTAAACGAAACGCTTGCGGCAAGTGTGGCTTTAAACCAATCGCGGGTTTTTGCCTCAAAGACAGATTAATGACGTTTAATGTTTTTGGCGTTTAGCTTTTTTGGAAAAATTTTGATAAAAAGTGATTGGCTGCCTGCAAGCAAATCCCAAACCCAACGGTTCCCATCAACACCTTTTTCGCCGCAATCTACAACCTCAGCGCGTTTGAGTAATTTTTTAACAATCACCTGAATCCATTTTATCCCTACAATCCGGTTAAAGTGTAATCCCAAATAGTCGCAATATACATGTACAAGAATCTCTACAATAAGCGAGGCATTTGATATTGCGAGTTTCTTTCCAAAAAATTGTTCATAATCAGCTTTAATGGTATTGACCAGAACTTCAAACCGTTCAAGCCTGACAACTGCTGTTCCTTCAAGATAAGACCAGAGTTGTGCATTACTGTACACCCGGATTAGTTTTGGCTCAAGTCCCACTTTAATTTGTTTTTCTTTCAGTTGGTAAATTTTATCCATTCATTAAAATAATTGTGAAGGTTAGATAGACATATTACCGAATTGTTAATCAACCCGGTATAAAAACCGCCGATCCAACTGATGGACAAACTTATCTGGTAATTGTTTACAAAAAGGTTTATTAAAAGGCATTGTGAGTAATTTTTTTAAGCTATTGCCGATATTTTAATCATCTTTGGGGTTTGAAAAGATAAGCCCATTCATGAAGATTGTAATTGCAGAAAAGCCTTCTGTTGGTCGTGAACTTGCTAAAGTTTTCGGAGCAACCACCAGAAAAGATGGATACATTGAAGGTAAAGGATATTCTTTTACCTGGGCATTCGGGCATTTATTGCAATTGGCTCCTCCTCAGGATTATGGTTTTATTGGCTGGCGGAAGCAACATCTGCCCATGCTTCCACAGAAGTTTAAACTCGCCGTCAGAAAGATTAAAACAAAAGATGGTTTTGTGGAAGATCCTGCGGTACGCAAACAATTGGAAACGATCAAAAAACTTTTTGATGAAGCGAGTGAAATTATCGTAGCAACGGATGCGGGGCGCGAGGGTGAATTGATTTTCAGGTACATTTATTATTACCTGAAATGCAAAAAACCATTTAAACGCCTCTGGATCTCTTCACAAACCGATGAAGCCATAAAAGATGGATTCAGGAATTTAAAACCTGGAACCGATTATGATACCTTATTTAATTCTGCCCATTGCCGTTCGGAGTCTGACTGGCTGGTGGGCATGAATGCCACGCAGGCACTCAGCATATCTGCAGGCAACAGAACAGTTCTTTCCTTAGGAAGGGTACAAACACCTACCCTGGCGATGATCTGTGCGCGTTTTTTAGAGATTAAAAATTTCGTTCCTCAAACCTATTATCAGATCAGTATTTTGCTGGCCAAAGATGAACAGGTTTTTAAAGCCATATCAACCGCTAACTACAAGGAAAAGGAAGAGGCTGAAAAATTATTTGCCCTGGTAGAAGATGTGGCTTCCGGCTTTCCAACTGGTGGAAATATTACGGCTGTAGAAGCGAAACCAAGGAAAGAACCTCCTCCACTACTGCATGACTTAAGCAGTCTGCAGCAGGAAGCCAATAAGAAAAAAGGATATACCGCCGACCAGACACTTAGTATTTTACAGAACCTGTATGAGAGTAAACTGGTTTCTTACCCCCGTACCGGATCGCGCTATATCGGTGATGATATTTTTGCCGGTGTTCCGGATCTGATTGCAAAATTTACCAGTCATCCTGATTTTGGAAAACAAGCGCAGTTTTTACAAACGGTAACCCTTAATAAGCGGAGTGTGAATGCCAAAAAAGTAACCGATCACCATGCCATTCTGCCGACCGGCGAACAGGCCTACGGATTGAGTTCGGATAAACAGGCGATATACGATATGGTTGTTGGCCGTATGATTGAGTCATTTCATCAGGAATGCATGAAGGAATTAACCAAAATAACCATTCAATCAGGTGTTACTTTTGTAGCTAATGGAACGGTAATCCGTTCTGCAGGCTGGCGTGCCGTTTTTAACGACCCTGAAGATGATAAAAAGGATGAAGACAATGCCGCATTGCCAAAGGTGGCGGTTGGCGAACAATTGCCTATCACTGAAAAATCTCTTTTAGAAAAACAAACCAAGCCTAAGCCCATGTATAATGAGGCTTCGTTATTAAAAGCACTGGAAACGTGCGGCAAAGAAATTGAAGATGAGGAATTGCGTTATGCCATGAAAGATAGTGGTTTAGGTACACCGGCAACACGTGCATCTATTATAGAAACTTTAATTACCAGAGAATACATTACCAGGGAAAAAAGGAATCTTGTACCCACCAATAAAGGCCTGGCGGTTTACGAAGTAGTAAAAGATAAACAAATTGCACAGGCAGAACTTACAGGACAATGGGAAAAGAGACTGGAAGAAATCCGTTCAGGTTCATCAGTAAAAGATTTTAAATCTGAAATTACTGAATACACCAAAACCATTACACATGAACTTTTAATTGCAGGCGCCAGCATATCAGGCAAGCTCGAGGAAGAAAAGAAGATGGAAAAAGTTTAGCTCATAAGTCCATAAACTCCCAGGCACTATGATAAGCATCCAGTTGTTCCGCGTAGCGGATAAAATCAGCATAAAAAGCAGATTTCGATAAGGTAGCGCTATCGCCAATTACAACCAGTTTTTTCCTCGCCCTGGTCATGGCCACATTCATTCTACGTGTGTCCGATAAGAAGCCGATGTTTCCATCGCTGTTACTTCTGGTCAGACTGATATAAACTACGTCCCGCTCCTGTCCCTGAAAACTGTCAATGGTGTTTACCGCAATTTTGTCGCGATAGGGAATCAATGCTTCACTTTCTTCAACCAGGGCGTTCAATAGTTGAACCTGTTGTTTATAAGGTGATACAATGGCAATTGAAGGAAAGCTTTCATTTTTGCTAACTAAATCAGCAATAAGGTGTATGAGATGTTTAACCAAAAACCCGGCTTCATCAGGATTGGTCGTGCTCGTTCCGTCTGATTTTTCATCGTAGCTACAACCTGCCGTATCAATAAACTGGATCGGTTCATCGCCCAAAAATAATAAGCGGTCTGCAACGGACTGATGAGCCTTTAGCGCATTTTTGTAAAACACCTGCGATGAATAACCCATTATAGCAGTATTCATTCTGTATTGTGTATTCAATAATACAACAGATTCTGGATGAAGATTTACTACTTTTTCTAATAAAGTATTGCTTAAGCCGTTTCTGGCAGCTTCATTTGATTTAATAGTTGGCGAAAGCTGAAAATGATCTCCGGCCAAAATAATTTTTTGCGCCTTTAAAATCGGTATCCAGCAAGCCGGTTCCAAAGCCTGCCCGGCCTCATCAATTACGATGGTATTATACTTTAAATTCCGGACGGTATAATGGTTAGCACCTACTAAAGTAGCGGTAATAATCTGTGCTTTGCTAAACAGATTATCCATCATGTATTGCTCTGTTTTTTCTACTTCTCTTCCGATTTTATGTGCTTCATCAAACAAGGCTTTACGTTGATCGCGTTCTGCTTTACCAAAACTCCGCTTATATTTGTGCGCCATATTTTTGTACTCACTCGCCTGTTTCTTTAAGGCTTTAATGGTTTTCATCTCCGGATGATCGGCCATCTGATGATCAAGCGTAGCTGCCATTAATTTCTCTGACACCCTTGCAGGATTTCCTACCCGGATTACTTTTAGTCCTTCGGCAGCCAACTTCTCCGTAAGTAAATCAACAGCGGTATTACTTGGTGCTACCACGAGCATTTTTTGATCGTGATGCTTCAACAATGATTTTATAGCATGCACCAACGTAGTAGTTTTTCCCGTACCTGGCGGGCCATGAACTATAGCCAGATGATCAGCTGCAATAATTTTATTCACGGCCAATTGCTGTGAATCGTTTAGCGTATTTGGAATAACAAACTTCTCTTCTCCCCGAAACGACGGTTTCTCTCCTGCTGTTAAAATACGGATCAGTTTATTTTCTGCATCATTTTCGGCTAAGTTTGAAGCTTGCTTAAGTGCCCGTTGCATCTCATCATAGCTGTTGTTATCAAAAAGCAGATCTACACCCAATTTGCCATCTCTCGTCCAATCCGGCAGTTCATCAACACGGAAGCTGATTTTCATCCTGCTGCTACTTTGATGATTGATAATCCCTTCCAGCCGATTTTCTTTGGCATCATGATTTGAAAATAATACCACAGCAGCACCAAAACGGAACTGATGAGAAAAATCCTGATGGGTAGTTCTTTCCAGCTCAACCGTTAAATAATCACCACGGCCAACTTCCGTATTTCTGATGGCAATCGGGTACCAGGTTAAGCCTAAAGCCCGCCTATCGGCAGGCGAAGTGTTGTCGGTAAGTTTTAAATACGATTGTAAATCTTCTTTACGTTCGGTATCAAGAAGATCCTGAAGATTTTTAAAATATTCTTTCGGCAAGGAGAAAGTGGTTTAAAGGGTTAACTGTTGTATTATGCGATTGCTAAAATGATGGATTGTTTAAAGTAAATTTAACGCTATGTGCCCGGCGCCACGCGCATAACGCTATAAAACCAGCTCCTGGTGTAACCTTAACAAGGTCTGTTCGGGATCATCGCAAAAACCAGGGTGCACTTTTGAGCACTGTACTACTGTACTTCTGGTTGCCGTAAGCCATCTAAAACGGGAAGCCTGATCATATTGACCAATTGGACCAGAACCCTCCGCCGCCAAACTTATTCTTTCGAATGCACACAAGTTTAAGGTAAGTTCGTTTAAATCTGTTTCTGCAGAAAAGGCCTTTATTTTTTTCTCATCAAGAGAAAAAATACTTTTCAGAAACTTCTGCCTGGCACAAAACAAAATAATACCCACATTTATAAATTCCTCACGTTCTACCCTTGGCATTACGCGAATCACAGCGTACTCAAATAAGAATTTCTCTTGCATGCTGTGCTTCTTTTAAAAATATATCAGAATGTGCCAATCTGTTTGTAAGGAAATTTTTATAGGCCTCGCGATGAGCTGTTTTGCTGTCAAAGCTGGTTTCACCTTCCAGCCAGTCGTCAGGGATCAGGTTAATCACTGATGCGATCTTTTCGGGATTAAGTAATTTGCTGAATTCTTTATTTACACTTTCCAATTCAGATGCCCATGGCAACAATACATGATCTTTTACCAAAGAGAAAGGCTTAATTGCCTGTTCTTCCCAATTTTGCCATGAATGATGAAAATATAACGCAGCACCATGGTCTATTAACCACAGTTCTTTGTGCCAAAGTAACATATTGGTATTTCGGCAGGTGCGGTCCATATTGGTTAAAAAACAATCAAGCCAAACAATTTGCGAAGCAAGTTTGGCATCAACCGTAGTTACGGTTGGATCGAATGTTATCGCTCCCGATAAATAATGCAACGCCAGATTTAACCCTACACTGGCCTTAAGCAGATCCTGAATTTCCTCGTCGGGCTCAGTTCTCCCAAAAGCTTCGTCTAAATTGGCAAAAACCAACTCAGGTACGCGCAATCCTAAATAGCGGGCAATTTCGCCACCAATCAATTCGGCAATTAAAGCCCGGGGGCCCTGTCCTGCCCCTCTAAATTTCAGTACGTATAAAAAATGATCATCAGCCTCTGCAATGGCAGGCAGGGACCCACCTTCTCGCAATGGCGTAACGTATCTGGTTACATTTACCGTTCTAAGTTGTAAATCGTTCATATCTGCAGCTAGAAACGCCGTTATGATTTTTTGCGGCACAATCTAAACTAACCGCAAAACTACTAGAATTTCAACAATTAATCGTTTAAAGTTTAATAGGCAAGATCTCGGTAGCAAGTTTGCAGATCAATTGTTAAAATAAAAAGGTTTTGTTGAATCTCAATGCTATTGATCAATATTGAGGGCATTGGGCAATAGTAGAAATTACAATAAGAATGTTATTAAAATAAAATTAAACTGATTCCTGATCACTTAAAGTATATAATCACAAAAGGCTTAAAGACTTTATCTCTTTTATATGGTCAAGAATTTAGCTCAAAATGCCTTCGGCTATAATCAGACTGACAAACAATTTTCGGCATCAAATAACCGCATCAATCATGACCTAAATAAGCGATGCCTGCTGGCGTTATAGCAGATGACCATTGTACCGATTCGCGATTAATCTTAATTAACCCCATACGTTCCAATTCTTCATATTCTTCTTCCATCCCACCCAAAACCGAAGAACTAACCTGTTGATTGATTACCTCAAGTAGAGATATGATTTCTGATCTTTCCATAACATTGTTAATTAGTTATATTTTAATTAACATACGGACAATTAAAATGTTTACGGCTTAATTAAACATTTTCGAGGGATTAAGGTTGTATCTATATCTTGATTTAATTACTATGGAAACACACCTGTATTATCTTTTTTTTATGGCTTTGCCCGTAGCCTGCATCGCCTGGACAGTTACAAAGGAAGAGATTTTCAGAGAAGCCCGTGAATTTTGTGTAGACCGTTCTAAAAACTGCAATAAACTGTTAAAAAGGAAGTTTTTTTATGTTTTTACCTGTGAATACTGTTTTAGCCACTATGTAACCTTGATCTTGCTTTTCATCACCAGGTTTACCTTAATTTATCCGGACTGGCGAGGTTATATCATCGCGTTTTTCTCCACCGTATGGATAGCAAATGTTTACATGAGCTTGTATAACATTATCCGCATCGATCTGAAAAAAGAAAAAATAAAAGTTCAGAAAGAGGAATTAACACTAAAAAATGACTGAAACCAATTCTAATTACTGATGTTTTGAAATCATAACCTATTGTTATGCCATCATCAGTAATTAAGTATTTCAGTTATGATGAATTTACAAAAACCTTAAAAATCATTTTTGTGACCGATATGGTTTATCTATACAAAAATGTTCCTGAAAATATTTACAAGATGTTAAAGGCGTCAGGATCAAAAGGGCGATATTTTAATAGCAATATTAAAGATAAATTTAAATTTCAAAAAATAGAAGAAACGTAATATGCCCGAAGGTCCATCAATCGTAATTTTAAAAGATTTAATACAAGAGTTACAGTTGGGCAAGCCCGAGGTGCTTGAAGTAACGGGTAATGTAAACAATTTTGATAAGGATAAATTACTCCGTCAAAAGGTTGAGGATTTTAAAAGCTGGGGAAAACACTTTTTGATCTGTTTCAAGGATTTTACCATCCGGATCCATTTCATGCTTTTCGGCAGCTATCTTATTAATGCCAGGAAAAAAACACCTTTAAAACTGGGCATCGTTTTCAAAAAAGATGAATTAAACTTTTATACCTGCAAAGTTGACCTTTTGGAAGGAAACGTCAAAGAACATTACTCCTGGGAAAACGACGTAATGGCTGATGAATGGAATAGCGATGCAGCGATTAAAAAACTGAAGGACATACCTCAGGCAATGGTTTGCGACGTATTGCTCGACCAGCAAATTTTCAGCGGAGTAGGCAACATTATCAAAAATGAAGTTTTATACCGTACCCGCATACATCCACTAAATAAGGTTGAAGACCTGTCGCCTGTAAAATTAAAGGCATTGGTTACCGAGGCCAGGAATTATAGTTTCGATTTTTTAAAATGGAAAAAGGAAAATACGTTAAGTAAACATTGGGAGGTATATAACCAGAAAGTGTGTCCTCTTAAACATAAAATCGATAAAAAAGAGTTGGGCAAAACACACCGCCAGACTTACTTTTGCAAAAAATGTCAAAAAATTTATAGTTAATACAAAAACCTATAAATATTCTTTGTCACGCAAAAAACTTAAAATATTAAATATCAGTGGATTAAATTTAGCAGACGCCCACTCATAACAATAATTATAATCTTAAAGTAAAAGAAATGTTTTATTTAAAATAATTTTTGGAGTTTTCCAAACTAGCCTTATATTTGTCCTCGAGAGCGTTAATTTAGATACGGGTATATGGCTTAGGCTGTATGCCCGTTTTTTATTTGTGCAGTTGATGCGTGTGCGATTACTTCGTTCAAACAGATCCTCAGCCAGGGGGTGTAAGCGTCGGGATTAAGCGCGATATCCTGCGATAAGGTATCCAGGTCAACATACTTAAAGGCTTCCACTTCCTCACGATTGATCACCGGTAATTTGTCGCTCATACCAAAAAACACATGATCGATCTCATGTTCAGTTAACCCGTTTTCGAATGTCGCTCTATAGGCAAATTTAAACAGGTAATTTAATTCGCAATCCATCCCCATTTCTTCCATTAACCTCCTTTTAGCGGCCTGCATATTACTTTCGCCGATTCTCGGATGGCTGCAACAGGTATTCGTCCACAAGCCCCTCGAGTGATATTTACTCATAGCTCTTTGCTGCAGTAACAATTCGAGTTTGGAATTAAAAATAAAAACGGAAAAGGCACGGTGCAACAAACCTTTTTCGTGGGCTTCCATTTTATCCATCTGCCCTTTCGGCACATCCTCCTCATCTACGAGAATAACTTGTTCTTCCATTTAAATTACATTTAGCTTATTGCGGATCAGCGAATCAAACATCAGCCCAACCTTACGGGTATTCGAAATCCTGATCCGTTCGGTCATAATCTTCTCTGCACTTAAGCGCTTTATCTTAGCGAATAACTTTTTATAGTAGATATAGGATAAATAGACCCCGTTTCTGGAAGAGGCAGGCAGCAGTTTGATACCGGTTAGTGCAATGGAAAATTCCTTTTCAATATCTTCTTCAATTTCCTGTTTTTGTTGATCGCAGAATACAGCTAAGTTCACATTTGGAAAATAATTCCGGCTAAGTGTTTGATGATCAGCTTTAACATCCCTCAAAAAATTAACTTTTTGAAACGCAGAACCCAGCTTCATGGCATACGGTTTAAGATATTCGTAATCGACATCACTTCCATACGTAAAAACTTTTAAGCACATCAACCCAACTACCTCTGCCGAACCCAAAATATAGTCGTTATAAAGTTCGGGAGTATATTTTTGTGTGGACAGGTCCATCTCCATACTTCTGAGAAAAAGAATAATCAGCTCTTCATCTATCTGATACTGATTGACAACCTTTTGAAATGAATTCAGGATAGGATTTAAGCTAATGCCCAGGTTAATGGCTTCAAAAGTATCCTCCTTAAATTTTTCCAGTAAAAATTTCTTGTCATATTGATGAAAGCTGTCTACAATTTCATCTGCCAAACGTACGAAGCCGTAGATAGCATGTATGGGTTGGCGAATTTCTTTGCCGAGAAAATAAATACCATAAGAAAAGCTTGTGCTGTATAACTTAGTGGTAAGCCGGCTGCAATTGCCAGATAATTGATCGAAGATTTCTTTCATGTATGTGAGGGTAATTCTATTGTTTTTTCAAATTCATCAAGCGTTTTAATCCAATTGATGTGATCGATATGGTCAAGCTTACCAATCACCTCACTATTCCCGGCGAGATGGATTTTTGTGTCCGAGCATATTTCAGACAGTTGATCGATGTACTGTTGTGCCGCAGGCGCTAGCCTCGATTTGATCATAAAAAGCATAACGTGCCCTACATTCAACGTCGAAAATATGCGCTTAATCGAATCCAGCGGAACTCTGCTACCTAAATAAATTACGTGATGATGTTGCATCCTCAGCATGTAGCTGGCAAAAAGCAGTCCGATATCGTGGTCCTCATTTTCAGGTAAAAAAAGCAGCCAGCTTTGCCCGGAATTTTCCATTAAAGGAAGATTGTTAATATGGGTAAATATTTTTTGGCGGATAATATTGGATAAAAAGTGTTCATGTGCAGGGCAGATATCATCTTTTCGCCACATCAACCCTAAGCGTAATAATAAAGGATAGATTATTTTCCGGTAGCAGTTAGAAAGTCCAAATTGATTAATACTTTGGTCGATTAGCTCATTAAAAGTGTGTTCATCAAAAGCCAGTCCATATTTAATCAATTGTGCAACATAATAGTCGTCTTGTTTATCGCCGGGAGAATAATTGAACTGTTCATCAAGCAGTTTATCCATTTCGCTATCCGAAAGACTGCATATTTTTGAAATTTTTAAACCGCTTTTATTTAAACTTACAATATTTAACAGTTTCCGAAGCTGCTGATCATCGTATAAACGCGTGTTGCCTTGAGATCTCGATGGACTCAGCGCATGGTAACGTTGCTCCCAGATCCTGATGGTATGAGAATGGATGCCGGACAGCTGCTCAAGATCTGCTATAGAGTAGGTCATTTTTGTTTAAATATATACAATAAAAACTTAAACAAAAAGCAGGTAAAAAAGTTTTTGATTAAATATACAGTAAATTAGCCTTAAACTTAAGGTCCCAAAGATGACCTATTTAAAAAATTACATTTGCAGCATCCTGAATTCTGGAATTTCATACATTAATAAGTAAGCTTCTTATCTGTTGTATACCTGACAGTACCATTTGTAACCTGAAAAAATCACAGGCAGAAGATCGAATTACAAAAGGTGATGAACTTCAAAAGTAATATGAACGCTAGATAAGGGCAAATCATGAGGCCCTATAATAGATATATACGGTTTAAAAGAATATCAACTTTGCAAATACATAAAAAAATACTTCCACAACGTGTTTTTCTTTTGTTTTATTTAATGAAATTGTAATTTGCACCAACTAACCTATAAAAAATGTCGATAAGTTGCATTGCGATTGATGATGACCCTCATTCCTTGGAGAGCTTGGTGACATATATGGAAAAACTTCCTGACTTAAAGCTCATCAAAACCTTTACCGAACCGCTTCAAGCCCTTTCAGAAATAACAACGTCCAACCCGGTCGACATTATTTTTATGGACGTTGAAATGCCTTCGCTTTCCGGAATCGAACTGGCCGGCTTATTAAGGCAAAAAACAAATTATCTGGTTTTTACCACAGCACATACCAGGTATGCACTCGATGCCTTTAAGGTACAGGCAGATGCTTATTTGCTTAAGCCCTACTCTATTATACATCTGGCCAAAACGATAAACAACCTTTATCCCACCGGGACAAGAACCAGACATCCTTTTTCTATTTTAGATGAACATTTTTTCTATATACCGCTAAAGGGAGAAAATGGCGACCTGGTAAGGATAGATTTGAATGAGCTGATTGCTATTGAAGAAATAGGCGAAGACATTCAATTTAAAACCACAAAAAATGCTTTCCTGAGTTCGAAATATAACTTCACGAAAACGCTTAAGATGCTAAAGGAGAATCCTGCATTTATTCAGATCACTCCAACGGTGGTGATTGCAAAGCAATACATTAAAAGTGTTCTTGATGACAAAATATTCCTTTCGGGTGAGACATCTTTCACTGTTTCACAAACTTATGTAGAACTTTTTTCGAAATTTATCGAACAGAATTCTTTACAGAAAGGTGCTCATCCAAACACCCTGATGTAGCATTCAACCGTCTGCTATCAACACCTGCAACACATTTTGATGCAGGATTGAAACATTACGTCCAAAACTTTGTATTAGGATAAACTATTTTACTATTTAATTGATTTTATCTGTTTTGAAAAGAGTGTTGGTTGTGGATGATGATCCAGATGTATTAGAAGTTTTCCAGGAGGTATTAGAGACCGAACATTATAAGGTTTACCCATTACTTTCTCCAAGGTATATTTTTAAAACCATTAAAGATTTCAGGCCCGATCTGATTATTCTGGACATCATGTTGAATGGAATGGATGGCCGAGCTGTGTTTAAGGAATTAAGGTTAAACCCTGAAACAGCTGGCATACCTATTATTATGGCATCGGCCAGGTATGATGAAAATTATATTGCATCACAAAAATACCATCCCGATGATTATTTGGAAAAACCCTTCAACATCACAGATTTACTTCGAAAAGTAGGTGCATTAATGGAAAATTAAAAAAATTAAACTATGAGCTTAAAACTACTTCCAACCCTTCTACTACTATTGATCATGGCTTCACCCAGGATCATGGCACAAAGCAGGCCGGATAAACTGTATTCCATGAGCGGAATCGGATTTGCATTCCCTGTGGGCGAGACCTCAGATTATTTTAAACCAAAATTCTCAACTTCGTTAGGCCTGAATTTAGGTTTGGGTAATCAGGGTTTGTTCCTTTATCCAAAAGTAAGCTTACATGCTTTCACTTTTAATCAGATTACCCCAGATGAGGGTTACAATTATACCTTACAGAAAGGAAGAGCAACTACCTATCTGTTAAACGTAGCCTTGGGTTACCGTAAAATCGTTAACAAATGGGCATTTTATGGTTTTGCCGGTGCAGGTGGTGGGTTTATCCTGACTCCTCAGGCAACAGTTAATTCATCAAGCTTACAGGTTATACAAAATAATAAATCTAATGGTTTAGGGATTGCTGAAGGTGGTGCAGGTATAGAGTACAATATTGGAGGTGCCAACTTGTTTGTTGAAGCCGGCTACATGTATGGTTTTAGTAAAATACAGAACAGGACTTTTAATACTGTACCCATCTCTGTGGGTATTAAACCTAATTTAAGCAAATTGCTTAATAAATTTAAATAAAAAATTATATACAACTACGGAAGCGGTTACGTTAAACAGGTAACCGCTTTTTTTGTGCTAAAGAAATAATCAAAATATTTTTTATACTAATTATTTTAGCATAAGTTTGTAATTCAAATTATTTTAATGTTATACGCAGTAGTAGATATTGAAACCACTGGTGGTCATGCCTCGGCAAATGGCATTACCGAAGTTGCCATTAACATTCATGATGGTAACGAAATCGTTGAATCTTATACTACGCTGATTAATCCCAGGCAGCCAATACCTGCGCACATTACGGCACTTACCGGAATTGATGATGACATGTTGATGGACGCCCCAACATTTGACGAAGTTGCACTACAGATTTATCAACTCTTAAGTAATAAGGTTTTTGTGGCGCACAATGTAAATTTCGACTATTCCTTTTTAAAGCATCATCTGGCAGCTTCAGGATATGATTTACAATGCAAAAAGCTGTGTACCGTAAGATTAAGCAGAAAATTAATTCCGGGGAAATCGTCTTATAGCCTTGGAAAGCTTTGTACAGCCTTACAGATCCCCATTCAAAACCGGCATCGTGCTGCAGGAGATGCAGATGCAACCAGTATCCTGTTCAATTTATTACTGGAGTACGACCAGGAGGGCGTCATCGCAGAAATGCTGAAAAAAACATCGAAAGAGCAGGTTTTACCTCCTCATTTAGATAAAGCGTCTATCCTGAAACTGCCCAACCAGCCTGGCGTTTATTATTTCAAGGATAATAAAGGCAAAATTATTTATGTTGGAAAAGCAAAAAATCTTAAGAAACGTGTAACCAGTCACTTTACCGGTAATACCCCCAATCGGCAGCGTCAGGAATTCCTGCGTAACATCCATCATGTAGATTATGTAACGTGTGGAACCGA
The DNA here is from genome assembly GCF_044762335.1 of Pedobacter suwonensis. Classification (GTDB taxonomy): domain Bacteria; phylum Bacteroidota; class Bacteroidia; order Sphingobacteriales; family Sphingobacteriaceae; genus Pedobacter. The sequence goes on from NZ_JBIWEB010000008.1 coordinate 50,829, forward strand.
ACTGATGGCCCTGATTTTAGAAGCAAATGAAATCAGACGTCTCTGGCCTGAAAACAACCGGGCAATGAAACGTTATGAACATAAGTATGACTTATACGTTTTCGAAGACCAAAACGGCTATCTGCGCTTAGCAATTGATAAACACAAAAAGAACAATAATGCCCTGCAAAGTTTTAACAGTTTACTGGAAGGTTATAACTTTTTAAATCATTTGATTGATAAATACCAGCTTTGTGCCAAGCTCTGCTATCTGCAGAAAACAGCAACCAAATGTTACGCGCATGAGAATGGACAATGTTTTGGTGCATGCAGTGGAATAGAAACGGTGAGTGTTTACAACAAAAAACTAAATGCGGCCTTAATGGATGTTCAAAAACAGCAACCGAGCTTTGCATTGGTAGATGACGGAAGAAAGGAAGATGAATTCAGTTGTTTGGTAGTAGAAAACGGGAAATTTTATGGCATGGGTTACTTTACGGATCAAAATTATTTATCAGATGGATTAGCGCCAATTAAAAATGATTTAGCTACCTATCAATCCAACAGTTACATTTTAAACTTAATTCTAAATTACGCAGAGCAAAACCCGCAGAAATTGTATAAATTGTAAAAACATAATTCCAGTGCTACTTAAGGTTATTTCAATTTTACTATTATCACTAATCTCATCGTGGTGTTTGGGTCAGAGTAACGATAGCCCAAATATTGATTTGAATCAGCAAAATATCGGAAAAAGTCTCTTTAAAAAATTTAAAGGAGGCGATTTAAAGTCGACTTATCTTGGAAAAATATCAGATAAAGGTGGTAAGGTTAGATTTTATGTTGTTACAGAATTTAGGAGATTAAGGGCTGCTATTGTATACCACGGAAAGAGCAAGCTGATATTTTATAATTCAAGTAAAAAAGTTAACGCTCAATATCACTTTGATATGCCTGAAGAGCTTCCATTTAGATTAGAGTCGAACACGCTCTATTTTCATGATAGTAACGAAAAATTATCATTATTAACATTACAAATAGGCGAGCAGTTGCCGAAGCGCATTTTCAATAGCTATTAAATTTCGTCGTAAATCATTACTTATAATTTAATTACTATTGATGAATAAAACAGGGAAACACTAATTGTCTCAAACAACCCTCTAAATTTTCGCTTTTAGCAAGCTAGTCCTATCTATTGCTTACCTATATTTACCACAACAAAATAAAACGTTATGACAAAATCACTATGGATCAACCTTCCGGTAAAGGATATCAATAAATCTAAGGCATTTTTTAAAGCTTTAGGCTTCAACCTTAACCTGCAATATGGCGCCCGGGAGGATTCGGCCTGCCTTTTAGTAGGAGAAAGCAACTTTGCAATCATGCTTTTCGAGGAAAATCTGTATGAGAGTTTTATAGGTATGAACATTGCCGATAGACGTAATGGAGGCGAAGTGCTATTTTCTTTCGATGCAGAAAGTCCGGAAGAGGTAGATAGCCTTGCTCAAAAAGTGGTGGATGCCGGTGGCACACTGTATGGAGAACCTGGTTACAAAGATGGCTGGATGTACGGTTGTGGTTTTGTTGATCTGGATGGTCAAAGATGGAATATTCTTTACATGGACATGAGCAAAATGCCTTTGGGTTAGTTTTCTTTTCGTAGAAAACTGATAAGTGGTAGTAGCATCTCACTCGACTCAGGATATTTACACTTCTTCTAAGGCAGTTTTTATATTTGCATAGATATAATCAAGATCTTCATCACTAATGATATAAGGGGCAAGAATATAAATAATATTCCCTAATGGCCTCAATATAATTCCTCTTTCTAAAAAGTACGTATACAACAGGTTACGAAGATTACTTAAATAAGAAGTTTCATTTCCAGTTTCCCATTCAATGGCAATAATGGTTCCCGTTTGCCTCACCGCTTTAACTTTAGGATGCGCCTTTATATCTTGTAAGAACAGGGCATGTTTGGCTTCTACCCTTTTAATGTTAGCCATTGTTTCATCTTGCAGCAGAATATCTAAACTTGCTAACGAAGCAACGCAAGCAATCGGGTTTGCAGTAAAGGAGTGTCCGTGGTAAAGCGTTTTTAATTTATCATCACTTAAAAAAGCTTCATATATTTCATTGGTACAGGTTGTGATTCCCAATGGCATAGTTCCACCTGTTAAACCTTTACTTAAACAAACAATATCGGGCTTATTGCTTAGTTTATCGCAGGCAAAGTAGCTTCCAGTCCGGCCGAAACCAGTCATTACCTCGTCAGCAATGATCAAAATACCTGCTTGCTTACAGGCAGCGATTAGTCCATCAAGATATTTTGCTTCATACATCAGCATACCGCCAGAACCTAAAATTAAGGGTTCAAAAATGAAACATGCTGTATCGGTAAGATCTGAAATGTAAGAAGTTAGATATGAGATATTATCTTCACTAGGCAGATCGATGAAATCTACATCAAACAACAAACTATTAAAAGCATCTGTAAAAATACTGCGCCCGCTAACAGACATGGCGCCAAAAGTATCTCCGTGATAGGCATTTTTAAAAGCCAGAATCCGGGTTTTAGGCTTCCCCTTATTGTCCCAATATTGCAAACACATTTTCAAAGCTACCTCAACCGCTGTTGAACCGTTATCAGTATAAAAAACTTTTTCTTGTTTACCTGGTAATATGGGCAATAGCCTTTCAGCGAGCAATACGGCCGGTTCGTGCGTAAAGCCTGCAAAAATTACATGCTCAAGTACCGAAAGCTGTTCGGCTACCTTTTTTGCAATATGAGGGTGTGCGTGGCCATGGATATTCACCCACCATGATGAAACCGCATCAATATACCTTTTGCCGTTTTCATCAAAAACATAAACGCCCTCTCCACGCACAATCGGAATATGCGGTAAGGCGTTTTTCATCTGGGTATAAGGATGCCAGATAACCTTTTTATCGCGCTCAGTTAAATTAAGTTCGGAGTTTGGCGTTTGGGTTTTGGAGATATCGGACATCAGAATTTATGATTTATATTGATTTTTTAGAAGCTGAGCTACAGTTTTATCTGTTTTAAAGGTGATGTCATCGAGATTTAAATCATCAATTTTTACCCATCTGAAAGCCTGAAGGATCTCCCCCTCTCCATCAAAATCGTAAATGGTTTGTTTAAATGCTAACTGCAGTGGTGCTTTTTCCCTAACCAGATAGTATACACTGATCACCTGGCTATCATTAAACGATGATTTTTCGTAAAAATCTGTCGTGTAAAAATGTGATAATACCTCTATTTCAGCCTGGCACTCTTCCATAAATTCGCGCTTTAATCCATCAATCAAACCTTCACCCAATTCTAAACCGCCACCTGGGAATTTACTGAAACGGATTCCATATTCCTCCTCGTCACTTACTAAAACCTCGTTATGATGGTTAATCAAGAGCCCGTAAACACGGACATTAAAGTAGCTCATTATCGAAATGTTTTTTGTTTTTGATTACGATTTCAGGTGTCCAAACAATTTCTTTTTTGAAAGCCTCTACCCTCACCTGGCATTCGCTCATGTGGCAGTAATGGCAACATTCAGGCAAACAAGGGTCGGCATGGATAAACAGTTCAGCTTTACGTACACCGTTAGAATTAATTAATTCATCGATCTGAGAAATTTCACGGTGAACCTGGTTTAAATCGAAATAATAAGGCAATGTTACGTGGCAATCGATATGGAATTCAGGTCCATACTGCTGTGTGCGCAGGTTGTGCACATCAATCCATGGATTATGCCTGTTTTTTTGCAGCACTTCCACTACTTCTTCAACCAGTTTAAAATCACTTTCATCCATTAAGCCTCCTACCGAACCGCGGGTAAGCGTATAACCCGAATAAATGATATAAAAGCCGACCAAAACAGAAAGGAAGCTATCCAGCCAAATTATATTTGTCAGCTGAATTAAAATCAAGCCCAGTACAATCCCTACACTGGTATAAGTATCAGTTAATAAATGTCGCCCATCAGCCTGCAAAGTAATTGAATGCTGATCTTTACCTACATTGATCAGGTATAGACCTACAATCATATTAATTACCCCGGTAATTCCAATTATCAACATTCCGGTTAACAGTTCCCCCACTACATGAGGATAAATAAGGTTGTACGATGATTTAAAAATAATCACTACTCCCGCAATCAGAATAAGGATTCCTTCAACAAAAGCAGAAAAAAATTCTACTTTTCCATGTCCGTAAGGATGGTTTTCGTCGCGCGGCCGCGTACTTAGGTAAATGCTATAAAAGGCGAAACTACCGGCAATTACATTTACAATACTCTCTGCAGCATCGGTTAAAATCGCATTTGAACCTGTAATAAAATACGCAACAAACTTGGCCAACATTAGCACCACGCTCACAACAAGGGAGATTATTATTGCTTTCTTTTTTACCGACACACGAATATTTTTTTCAAAAATACGCTTATCGGATAAATTAAATGAGAAAAACTGCGTCTTTTTTAGTGCAGAATAATATTTGGTTTATATATTTGCGGTCAAAGTAATTAACCATGAGCACCTTATCTAAAAGAATCAACAGTCTATCAGAATCTGCAACCCTTAAAATGACCAAACTTGGTCGCGAACTTGCTTCAAAGGGCATTAATATAATCAGTTTAAGTGTTGGTGAACCCGATTTTAACACGCCAGATCACGTAAAAAATGCTGCTAAACAAGCATTGGACGAAAATTATACCCGTTATTCGCCAGTACCAGGTTATCCGGAACTACGCCAGGCCATTGTTAACAAGCTGAAAACAGAAAACAACCTGGATTATGATATTTCGCAGATCGTTGTTTCAACAGGTGCAAAACAATCTTTATCAAATGTTATTCTCACCTTGATCGATCCGGACGATGAAGTCATTATCCCAACGCCTTACTGGGTTTCTTATTCGGAAATGGTTACCCTGGCAGAAGGAAAATCTGTTTTCATAGATACAGATATAGAGAGTGATTTTAAAATTACGCCTGCACAACTGGAAGCGGCTATTACACCGAAATCGAAATTATTTATGTTTTCTTCGCCATGTAATCCAACAGGATCGGTTTACAGCAAAGAAGAATTAGCGGCATTGGTAGCTGTTTTCGAAAAACATCCCAACATTTACATCCTTTCTGATGAGATTTACGAGCATATCAACTTTATAGATAAACACGAGTCTATTGCGCAGTTCGATAGCATCAAAGACCGCGTAATTATTGTTAATGGTTTCTCTAAAGCTTTTGCCATGACGGGCTGGAGGTTAGGTTATATTGCAGCAAATAAGGAGATTGCTGCTGCGAATGATAAATTACAGGGACAAACCACTTCGGGTACATGTTCCATTGCGCAAAGGGCCGGAATTGTAGCTTACGAGCAAGGCTTAGCGAGTGTTCTGGAAATGAAAGAGGCATTTTTGCGCCGCAGAGAATTGGTTTACAACCTGTTAAATGATATTCCGGGTGTAAAAACTAATCTTCCCGATGGGGCTTTTTACTTTTTTCCTGAAATCAGTTCTTTTTTTGGTAAAAAAGATGCTGACGGAAATGTCATCAAAGATTCTTCAGACTTAGCTTTATATTTATTAAACGTTGGTCACGTGGCAACTGTAGGTGGCGATTCTTTTGGCAACAATAATTACATCCGTTTATCTTATGCCGCTTCAGATGAAAGTTTGGTTGAAGCTTTAAGGAGAATTAAGGAAGCTTTAGGTAAATTAGCCTAATTCACCATAGATTTGGTTAAAAACATAAAGGCCGTACGATAAAACTTATTGTACGGCCTTTATTTATAAACGTATTATACGATTTTTGGCCGTTAAGTGAGTTTGAGATTATTCGAATAATGTGCCATCACCTTTCTAGCAGCCCACAATTTTTTATCGTAGCATCATAATATCTGTCAAAAATTGTTTGATTTTGCTATTAAACCTATTGAAATCTGATAAAATATTTTCCACCTGCTTTAATTATAAACAGAAAACTGTAAATTGTTAACTGAAAACTGTTTATATGTTAAAAACGCTAGATCTGAGCCAGGTAATGGTGCTTGATATTGAAACCGTTCCGCAATATGCTTCTTTTCAGGAGGTACCACCCCATCTTCAAGAACTTTGGGAACAAAAAACGCATTATCAACGCAATGGCGAGCAAAGTGCTGAAGACTTTTACGACCGTGCAGGTATTATGGCTGAATTTGGTAAAATTATCTGCGTCAGTCTGGGCATTTTCTACCTTGAGGAAAACAAGCACAAACTGCGCATCAAATCCTTTTCGGGACATGATGAACATCTAATACTTTCTGAATTTGCAGCGCTGCTTTATAAGCAGACACCTAACCTGATGTTCTGCGCCCATAACGGAAAGGAGTTTGATTTTCCGTACCTGTGCCGCAGGCTTTTAATCAACCAGATAGAAATTCCTGCACAGCTGGAATTATCGGGTAGAAAACCATGGGAAGTTAATCATGTTGACACCATGGAACTCTGGAAATTTGGCGACTACAAACATTTCACCTCGCTTAACCTGCTTGCTGCCATTCTCGATATCCCAACGCCAAAAGATGACATTAACGGCAGTCAGGTAAAACAGGTATATTATGAAGAAAAAAACCTGCCCCGGATTGTGACCTATTGCCAGAAAGATGTAATTACTACCGCACAAGTACTGTTAAAATTTAAAGGGATGGATATAATTCCGGAAGAAAATATTACCATTGTAACCTGATGGCAGAATTAAAAATAAACATTCCCGAATACGCTCAAGAAAAGGGTGCTGTTTCGATCTGGGAAGATGGATTTATAATTAAAAGCGAAGTTCTGAATGATCAGATTATGATCTCAGGAAGCCATGCTGGCTTAATTTCTTTGGCAAAACAGCTGCTTTTTCTGGCACATGCCGAAACTCCCGCCAGTTGCCATTATCATTTAGATGAACACAATAGTTTAAAGTCAGGTTCAAAAGAAATTGTAATCAGTAAGATTTAATGCTAAACGTTAAAAATTTAAATATCAATTTCTACAACCAGGAAGATAAAAGCTGGTTCAATGCCGTTAAAACTGTAAGTTTTAATGTTAAAAAAGGTACTGTTTTGGGTATAGTAGGCGAATCGGGCTCCGGCAAATCGGTTACGTCATTTTCCATTATGCGTTTACATGATGAAGGACTGGCAAAAATCACGGGTGATATCGAATTTGAAGACATCAGCCTGCTTAACTTAAATGCTAACGAGATCAGGCAAATCAGGGGGAATCAGATTTCGATGATTTTTCAGGAACCCATGACCTCCCTTAATCCTGTTTTTACTTGCGGCGATCAGGTGGCCGAAGCCATTATCCTGCACCAAAAGGTAGATAAGGCCGAAGCAAAAAAACAGACCATTGCCCTGTTTAACGAAGTGCAGCTTCCGCGGCCGGAAAAAATATTTCACAGTTATCCGCACCAGATCTCAGGCGGACAGAAGCAGCGGGTGATGATTGCTATGGCCTTGAGCTGCAACCCGAAACTACTCATTGCCGACGAGCCAACTACTGCCTTGGATGTAACCGTTCAGAAAACGATTTTACAATTGCTTCTTAAGCTCAAAACGGAGCGCAACATGGCCATGATCTTTATTTCGCACGATCTAGGTGTAGTAAATGAAATTGCCGACCAAGTGGCCGTGATGTATAAAGGCGAAATTGTAGAACAGGGACCAGCAAAATCGGTGTTCGAAAATCCGCAACACCCTTATACCAAAGGTTTATTGGCCTGCAGGCCCTCGCCGAATTTACAATTAAAAAAATTACCGGTCGTAGCTGATTTTTTAAATAGCGAAACCAGAGATATACCTGCGTACCTGCTGGCTTCAAACCAGTTAACAGAAACAGAAATTGCAACAAGAAGGCAAACCTTGTACCGACGAAAACCATTGCTGCAAATTAAAGATCTCTGCACCTGGTATCCTGTCAGCAATGGATTATTCGGTAAAGTTAGCGATTATGTTAAAGCGGTAGACGGAATTTATTTTGATGTCTTTCCCGGAGAAACCTTGGGCCTTGTAGGCGAATCGGGTTGCGGGAAAACTACGCTGGGGCGCACTATCCTCAGGTTAATCCAGCCAACTTCGGGTTCCGTTATATTTAACGGAGAAGACATAACACACCTGGGCAAAAATGAATTGCGAAAACTCAGAAAGGATATCCAAATTATTTTTCAGGATCCCTACTCTTCGTTAAACCCTAAATTAAGCGTCGGACAATCCATAATGGAACCCTTGCAGGTACACCGGCTTTATCAAAATGATACCGAACGCAAACAAAAAGTAATAGAACTTTTAGAGAAAGTTGGTTTAAAGGCCGGGCATTTTAACCGCTACCCACACGAGTTTAGCGGAGGCCAGCGGCAACGCGTGGTTATTGCCCGGGCTTTGGCATTACAGCCTAAATTTATCATTTGCGATGAATCTGTATCAGCGCTTGATGTATCTGTTCAGGCGCAGGTACTCAACCTCATCAGGTCCTTACAGGAAGAGTTTGGCCTCACTTACATTTTCATTTCGCATGACCTGGCGGTAATCAAGCATATTTCTGACCGGATTTTAGTGATGAATAAAGGTAAAATTGAAGAAGAAGGCTTCCCTGAAGAACTGTTTAATGCCCCTAAGGCCGAATATACCCGGAAACTTATCGCCGCTATTCCCGGCCAACCATAAATTATGCAAAGAATTTTTTCTGTTAATGTTATACTGCTGCTCTACATAGCAACCTACGCGCAAAAAATAGAAATAATACAATCAGGCCCTATTTTTAAGCAGGTGCCTTTCGAAGCCTGCCATGCTTCAACACTGGTTGATCTGGGAAACGGAAAAATTATGGCTGCATGGTTTGGAGGCAAACATGAAGGAAGCGAAGACGTGGTTATTTGGTCGGCAGTAAAAGACGGCACCGAATGGAGCCAGCCTATTGAAATTGCCAATGGGATACAAAATGACACCAGCCGTTTAGCCTGCTGGAATCCGGTTCTTTTTAAAGCAAAAAACGGCATCTTATTTTTACATTACAAAGTAGGCTTAAATCCCCGTACCTGGCGGGCCGAATATAAAACGTCTGCCAACAATGGTAAAAGCTGGTCTGAAGCTAAAAAATTACCTGAAAATTTCCTGGGACCTATCAAAAACAAACCCATCCAACTGGCAAACGGAACCATCCTCTATCCATCAAGCACCGAAAGTCAGGATGAAAAAAAATGGCATATCCATATCGAAAAATCGGATGCAAATGGCAAAAACTGGCAAAAGATTCAGATCAACTGCGATACCTTTGGCGTTATCCAGCCCTCCATTCTTACATACCCCAATGGAAAACTACAATTACTTTGCAGGAGTCGCCAAAATGTGATTGTAGAAAGCTGGTCTGCAGATCATGGAGAAACCTGGTCAAAATTAAAACCTACCCAACTGCCTAATCCCAATTCGGGCAGCGATGCGGTAACTTTGAAAGACGGCCATCAATTGCTGGTTTATAATCCATTAACCGCAGGTAAAAACTGGTGGGAAGGCCGCTCAGTATTAAAGCTGGCCATATCAAACGATGGTAAAAACTGGAAAGATATGTACACCCTCGAAAACCATTTGAAAGGCGAATATAGCTACCCAGCCATTATTCAGGATCAAAACGGAAACGTACATATCAGTTATACAGCTGAGCGTAAAAACGTTACCTATGTTGAACTTAAATTAACAAAATCATAGTTGGAATCTTCATCTCACATCTCAGATCTCCAATCTCACATCTCACACCTCACATCTCACCCCCCTTACCTACATTTTACACGTCAAATCCTGCCACTTCCCTATCTTTTCTGTATCTTCGATAAATTCAGTTTAGCGTATGGCAAAGAAAAAATCGGCAAATATAAAATTGGTTCTGAATCAATTGGTTAGTGATATTTTTGAAAAAAACAATAATCAGTTGCTCAATTATAAACAGGTTTCGGCCAAATTGAACCTAAATGATCAGGAATCAAGAGAAACGATTTTAGAGATATTAAAAGAAGGAAAAAATGACGGCATTTTCCTGGAACCACAAAAAGGTAAATTTAAACTTAAAGAACTTCAGAACTTTATTATTGGCACCGTAGATATGACGGCTGATGGTTCAGCTTATATCGTTCCTGAAGACGAGTTTGAAAAAGATATTTTTGTCGCTCCCCGCAAGCTTAAAAATGCGCTGCATGGCGATACCGTAAAAGCTTATGTTTTTGCCAAAAAGCGTGGCCGGAAAAATGATGGCGAGGTTGTCGAAATCATTAAAAGAGCAAAATCAGACTTTACAGGCGTGATTAAAATATCAGATCACTTTGCATTCGTCATTGCCGATGATAAAAAAATGATGCATGATATTTTTGTGCCACTGGCTGATACGCATGGCGCAAAAAGCGGCCAACGAGTATTGGTAACATTATCCGACTGGCCAGAAAGCGCTAAAAATCCGGTAGGTATTGTAAAACATGTGCTGGGCAACCAAGGTGAAAACAACACCGAAATGAACGCCATCCTGGCTCAATATGGGTTTCCGCTCGAGTTTCCTGCACAGGTAGAAAAAGAAGCCAATGCCATTCCGGAAGAAATTTCTGCTGCTGAGATTGCTAAACGCAAAGATTTTAGAAAGGTGTTAACTTTCACTATCGACCCGGCTGACGCAAAGGATTTTGACGATGCCATTTCTTACCAGAAATTAGCAAATGGAAACCATGAAATCGGGATCCACATTGCCGATGTTTCACATTATGTTCTCCAGGGAACTGAACTTGATAAAGAAGCTTACAGCCGCGCGACTTCGGTTTACCTGGTCGATCGTGTAATCCCAATGCTGCCTGAGCGTTTAAGTAACGGCGTATGCTCGCTTCGTCCGCACGAAGATAAATTGTGCTTTGCTGCAGTTTTTGAACTCGATGAGCAGGCAAACATCCAAAACGAATGGTATGGCCGCACCGTAATCCACTCCGATCGCAGATTTACCTACGAGGAAGCACAGGAAGTAATTGAAAATAAAACCGGCGATTACGCAACCGAAATACAAAAACTGAACGAGCTGGCTTACATCCTGCGCGACCGCAAGTTTAAAAATGGTGCCATCAGCTTTGAAAGCACCGAAGTTAAATTTAAACTCGATGAAGCGGGTAAACCTATAGGCGTTTACGTTAAAGAACGCAAAGATGCCCACAAATTGATCGAAGATTACATGCTTTTGGCCAACCGCAAAGTAGCTGAATTTATTGCCAAAAAAAGTAAGGGTAAGCAAAAATTAACTTTTGTTTACCGGGTACACGATTCGCCAAATATGGAAACCCTTGAAACTTTTGCCAACTTTGCTTCCCGTTTTGGTTACAGAATCAACACCAAATCTGATAAGGAAATTGCCAAATCACTCAACCATTTAATGGCCGATGTTGAAGGCAAAAAAGAGCAGAATATTTTAACCTCACTGGCCATCCGTTCTATGGCCAAAGCCATTTATACCACAAAAAAAACAAGTCATTATGGTTTGGCTTTTGATTATTATACACATTTTACCTCGCCAATCCGCCGTTATCCTGATGTAATGGCCCACCGTTTACTGCAAACCTATTTAGATGGGGGCAAATCGGCCGATATGGAATTTTATGAAGTTGCTTCTGTACATTCTTCGGCAATGGAAAAACGGGCGGCTGAAGCTGAAAGAGCATCAATTAAGTATAAACAAGCCGAATTTTTAGAAAACAATATCGGTACCGAATACAAAGGTGTTATTTCTGGCGTTACCGAATGGGGCATGTATGTAGAAATTGAAGAGAATAAATGCGAAGGTATGATCCGTTTACGCGATATATCTGATGATTTCTATGTGCTAGACGAAAAAAACTATTGTATTGTTGGCCAAAGAAAAAAGAAAAAATATCAACTGGGTGATGAAGTAATGATCCGTGTAAAAAAAGTTGACCTTTCTAAACGTCAGATCGATTTCACCCTAATTCCTGATTAAAAAATTAAGACATTTGTGCCCGAAACACAATGTTGAAACAGAACATGCATACTACAGAACAATTACAGCAGATTTTAGATACCGCAATACAAAATTTAAATTTACCAGGTTACCCGAAACAACTTTACGATCCAATCAGTTACATTATTAACCTCGGCGGCAAACGCGTAAGGCCCCTGTTGGTACTTATGGCTACTGAATTGTTTGGTACAGATGCCAATGAATCTGTCCATGCTGCCATGGCCATCGAAATTTTCCATAATTTCACCCTGGTACATGATGATATCATGGATAATGCACCATTACGCAGAGGCCAGGCAACCGTACACGAAAAGTGGAGCACTAATGTGGCTATCTTAAGCGGTGACGTGATGATGGTAGAAGCCAATAAAAACCTGGCGAAAGTAAATCCAGTTTTTTTGAAAGATTCACTTGATACTTTTAATAGTACTGCACAAGGCGTTTGCGAGGGACAACAGCTGGATATGGAATTTGAAGGACGTGATGATGTAAGTATTGCGGAGTATATCAACATGATCAGACTTAAAACAGCCGTACTTCTGGGAGGAGCACTTAAATTAGGAGCAATAATTGCCGGTGCACCGGCAAAAGATGCCGACCTCATTGAACAATTTGGTGAAAACATAGGTATTGCCTTTCAACTGCAGGATGATATTTTAGATGTTTATGCCGATCCTGAAAAGTTTGGCAAACAGGTTGGTGGCGATATTATTGCCAATAAAAAAACTTTCTTATTGCTAAAAGCTCTTGAACTTGCTGAAGGCGACCACAAAGCTACATTGAATACGTGGACCAATGCTAAAGCATTTAATGCACAAGAAAAGGTAGAAACCGTTAGGGCAGTTTACGATACCCTGGATATACAGCAAATAGCCAAAGAACACATGAACCATTACCGGGATAAAGCCTTGGCCTTATTTGCACAGATCAATGTGAGCGATGAAAGAAAAGCCGGCCTGTTGACACTTACTCACCAGTTAATGGCCAGGGAGTATTAGAAAAGCGAGCTTAATCGATTTGAGAAAGCGTCATACAGACTGAAGCACGCTACTGTCGTGAAGTCGGGAAAGATTTTTCCCGTTCAAACTCCCGGCTTCGTTGCCCCGGATCGCATCGAAGCCGATACCGATTAAAGATCCAAATATGAAGCCATCTTAAACGGCAGCCATCACCAGGGTTCGCATTAAGATGGCTTTGTGCCTAAGCTTTAACCAATTTATACTTAATCCAAAAATCAGACTGTTTAGCCGTAATTCCAGCGTCTTCCTGCAGCCCTTGGCCACGGCTACGGCTCATCCGCCCTCCTGATCTTCCTCCACCCATACCACCGCGTCCACTGCCCATTCCACCCATGCCTTTTCCACCCGAAAAACCGTCTGCTCTGCCCCCATTTTCCTGCCTGCCTGATTGATGCATAGCAGTTCTATCGGGCTGGTTAATTTTAATGTGATAAACCAATGGCTTTTTTGCCTCGACATTTACGCACAGTTGTGCCAGCGGAATACAGAGTTCGTAAATCAGGTCTTTATTGGGGCGTATACTCATACCAGTTTTAATCCCACTCTGGTTCTCTGCAGATAAATCACCATCGACAATGTTTTTGAACCCAGAAACACGGATGCTTTTATTCATTGTTAAAGGATCCTGCGGCACTCCCATATCTCCTTTAGGTTGCGCTATATTATTTGGGGACATATTTACATCGTTAACCTCATGTGGTCTTTCCATCAGCGGAAAGGTTAACTGAATTCCATCCTTCTTTTTGCCTGCTGTACTAATGTTTAAGGTAATGCATCCGCTCAATACACTGAACGTAGTTTGCGGATCCAGAGATTCGATAATAATGTAAAGATTCTGGTCATCATTAGCGAGCGCAAAAGCCAGCCGTGTAGCATCGTTATACTGGTTAAGTGGTTCATTCCATTCGTTCGATACACCGTCTGCCTTAAAAGGCTTTACCATGCGCATATTTTCTTCTATATCTTGCGCATACAGGAAAGTGCTTGAAATAAGTAATGGAATTAATAAGGATATCTGCTTCAGAGTCATGGGTTTGGTTTTAAATCAATACCCAAATCTAAAAGTCTGAAATGTTAATTTTTGTTATTTAACAGGGTTTAACAATTCAGCGGCGGCGGCAGTCCGAGGTTTGACGTCAGTTAAACGAAGGATAAATCAGCAAAAGAAAATCCCGTTATTTCAACAAGGAACGACAAAACAATCTTAATCTTGTGATTTTAGGATAAGGTTAATCAATCAGCTTTCAGTTGCTGTGCTGACTGAGAAAGCCAGTTCACAACTGTAGTTTTAGCTACAACAAAAAAGGGTCCTGATTGCATCAGAACCCTTTCTATTTTCATTTCGTACTAATTATTCTGCAGCTGCAGCTTCTTCAGTAGCTTCGTCTTTTTTAGCTGCTTTTTTCGCAGGTGCTTTTTTTGCTGGTGCGGCTTCAGCTACAACTTCATTTTCTGCAGTTGCTTTTTTAGCAGCTGGCTTAGCAATTGCTGCTTCGATCTCCGCATCAGTTATAGGAAGAATAGAAACATATGATTTGTTATCTTGTTTCTTTTTGAAAACAACAGTACCATCAACTAAAGCAAATAAAGTATGGTCTTTACCAATACCCACGCCTTTATCAGGATGGTGTTTTGTGCCGCGTTGACGTACCAAAATGTTTCCTGCAACAGCTAACTGACCACCGAAAACTTTAATACCTAAACGCTTACTGTGCGATTCACGTCCGTTTTTCGAACTACCGGCTCCTTTTTTGTGTGCCATGATTTTATATTTTGTAACCCGCTAAAAGCGGATTATTGGGTTAACAATTAATTATAACGTGATGTCAGAGATCTGAATCTTAGTGAAAAACTGGCGGTGACCATTTTTCTTTTTGTAACCTTTTCTACGTTTTTTGTGGAAAACGATTACTTTATCACCTTTTAAATGAGATACGATCTTAGCTGAAACTTTAGCACCTTTAACTGCAGGAGCACCTACAGTAATTGCACCACCGTTATCAACCAACAATACATTATCAAATTCAATACTAGCGCCTTCATCTCCTTGTAATCTGTGTACAAAAAGGTGCTGGTCTTTAGCAACTTTAAATTGCTGCCCTGCTATATTTACTATTGCGTACATTGTTTAAATATTAGTTTTTTAATTTTTATTTAACGAGGTGCAAATATAGAATAAATTCAATTAACACACAAACAGATATCGAAAATATTTTTCGTCAAAACATTCCCCTCATTTCAACCACAAATTCCTGATTCGTTTACCCACACGGTTATTTTTTTTTAAAGCGCCAATATACGCATTTTAGTTCCTTTCTCGCATCCTGCACACGCTTTGTCTACACACACCATAGTAATGAGAGGCCTTCGCTTTTTCAGCGATGCTTATCATCAATAATGGGAATACCCTCGTTTGTAAAGTTCCAGGGCAAACAAGCTTTGTTTCTAAACCCGATCGAGCGGAATAGCCCGGAGCGCAGTGAGGACTATAAGCGAAAGCGGGGCCGCAAGCCGCCAAGAAACACCGAACGCTCATTTCCAAATATTATTTCTGTCGGTTCCAACTCCACTCAAATGACATATCAAAATGTAGGTGTCTATTCTTCCCGGCGAAAAAATACGTACCCTCTCCTTCCCAATTTTCCATCTTCCATTTTTACATCTTCCATTTTCCATCATCCGTCTTCCATTTTACCCCCTCCCTCCCCGTTAAAAAATGTTAAAACATTTTTCTAATTACGAAAAATTCGTAGATTTACGAAAATTAAATAGATAACTAAATAACCATATCATGAAACGAATTTTTACTTCTTGCCTGGCTACAGTCATTTTACTATCAGCAAAGGCTCAGGAACCAGACAAAGCTTTGGCCAGGGTGCGCTACACTTTTACACACATAACCGATACGACACAGAAAGATAAACCCAAAGTAGAAAATATGCTGCTTGTAACCGGTAAAAATGCATCTGTATTTACCAGTTACGATAAAATGAACCAGGCAAAGAACATGCAAATGCAGATCATGGAGCAAATGAAAAACCAGGCAGGTAATGGAAACGTGAAAATTGAAGTAAAAAGTGAAACGAAGGCACCACTTACCCAGGAAGACTATTTCTTTTTTGCAAATGAACATAAAATGATTACCAAAGAGCGCGTATTTAACAATTACCTAATTGAAGAACCTGCTCCAACCATTAGCTGGAAGATATTAAAAGATACGATGAGCTTTTCGGGAATTGCCTGTCAGAAAGCAACTACACATTTTAAAGGCCGCAACTGGATAGCCTGGTTTGCAACCGATATTCCGCTTCAAAGCGGTCCATGGAAATTAAATGGTTTACCTGGTTTAATTATAGAAGCTTACGATGATAAAAAAGAAGTGAAATTTGAATTTGCCGGACTTGAAAATGTAAAGGAAACAAATGCTACAGACAATCCAGATGGAGAGGTTAAAATTGCAGCCCCAAGTGGCGGGGTGAGTTCGGTAAAGATTATGGGTATGGATATTAGCACCAGTTATCTTGGGTCTGAAATTAAATTACCAACAAATGCAATAAAAACCACAAGAAAAGAACTCGATAAACTTAAAACAGCACGCGATAAAGATCCGCAAGGTTTTATGCAGGCCCAAATGGCTGCAAATGGAATGCAAGGTTCATTCAAAACCAATCAGGCGCCACGCCCTGCAAGCAAAACTGCAAATAAAGCTGAAATCAATAATCCGATAGAAATTGAAGATAAAAAATGAGAAAGTTCATTTTAAGCTGCTGGCTCTTGCTGGCGGCGCTTTCTGTTGCTGCACAAAGGCCGCTTAAAGGATTGGTAAAAGACGCCATTGGCAAAGGTATTGAATCCGTTAACGTTACCTTAAAAGATGCCGGCGGTAACATCATCAATTTTACCAGAACGAATAAAAATGGCGCCTTTACCATTGAACTCAAAAACGAAGCCATTGCAGGTTACCAACTTGAAGCTTCGAGCATTGGTTTTAAAAAGATGGTGACTACCGTAACCGATGTTGCTAAAAATTACGAGGTGATTTTACAACCCAGCGAAACCACGCTGGAAACGGTAACTGTTAAAAACAGACCATCATTGACATCCAGGGGCGATACTTTAAATTACCGCACGGCTGACTTTGCCGATAAGCAAGACAGGAGTATTGGCGATGTATTAAAAAAAATGCCAGGCGTTGAGGTGGCTGAGGATGGCAAGATCACCTACAATGGAAAATCGATATCTAACCTATATGTGGATGGGGATAATCTATTAGATGATAAGTACAATATAGGCACCAAAAGCATTCCGCATGGAGCAGTTGATAAGGTCCAGGTTATTCAGAACGATCAACCTATTAAAATGATGCGCAAAAATAATATGAGTGATGATGTTGCCTTAAACCTGGTGATCAAAGATGAAGCTAAGCTTAAAATGATGGGAGATGCCACTGTTGGTGCCGGCATCCCCAATCGATTTGATGAAAACCTAAACGCCATGTTGTTTAATAAAAAGCTAAAATTTATCAACAACATAAAAGGAAACAATATCGGCATTGATCCGGGTAACGACCTTATTGCACATAATTTTTCTGATTATGCAAAAAAACTGGATAACGATAAACCAAACGGACTGCTATCCACAGGCGCTGCCGGGGTACCATCCCTGCCACAAAGCAGATATCTGTTTAACAAAGCTGGCCTGATTAACCTTAACAATTTATACAAGTTCAATCCAGACCTCCAGTTAAGGGCCAATATCTCCTATCTATACGACCAAAGACGTCAGGAATACAATAAATTTTCGGAGACTTACCTTCCCGGTCAAACCATACGTTATGCCGAAACACAAAACAATGCCATTAATCCACAAAAACTCAGGGCGCAGTTTAACCTGAATGGCAATGCGGAACGATACTATCTGAATAACAATCTGGTATTGGAATATACCCCTTTCAAAACCACATCGGATTTGATAATTAATAACGTAGCAGCCAACCAGATTCTTAAACAGAAAACTTTCGACTTATCGAACGAATTTAATTACCGGAAAAAGTTAAAATCAGAGGATGTAATCAATCTCTACTCCTATTTAAACCATACTACTCAACCCGAAATCCTAAATATTACACCCGGGCTAAACCCTGATATTTTAAATAATGGAAACAGTTATCTTGATTTAACACAACAGATCAAACTACCAACCTGGTACACCAATAACTATGTGTCATTCGCTTTTGTAAAAAACAATTTCGTACAAACCTACAAAGCAGGCTTTAATGTGCAGCAACAGCAGCTTAATTCAGTGCTATACCGCACGCAAAACAATCAGCAAACGGCACCCGTTACAGGAAATACGGTAAACGAACTTGGCTGGTTTAAAACCAAACTTTACACTGAAGCCACTTACGAGTATACCAATGATAAATTAAAGGCTGGTTTAAGCTTACCATTAAGCTACAACTACATTGACTACAGTGATACCGCTAACCAATTGCATAATAACCTGAATAAACTATTCATAAACCCTTCGTTTAACCTAAAATACGAAACCAGTACCGAAAATTATGTAACGGCAAACTATAGCTTCAGAAACGACCTGGGAAATATTAGCGACGTATACCGTGGTACGATTTTAAAGAACTACCGTTCATTATTTTCAAACGATGCACCAATTACCGAATCCCAAACACATAACATAGGCGCCGGTTTCAACTTTAGAAAGGCCATGCAAATGTTGTTCGCGAATTTAACGGCCAATTATAGCGACACTGAGTTGAACACCATTTCGGCCTTCAACCTGAGCAACAACATTCAGCAGAAAATTGTACTGCCATTAAATAACCATATCCGTAACTTCTACCTTGCAGCAAATGCCAGCAAATACCTGTTTACCCTAAAAAGTACCGTAAATGCCGGTGTCAGTTATTCTAAAAGCAGATATAGTCAGCTACAGAACAATGCACTTTTACCGTTTAACACGCAAACCATAGCTTACAAAGTTGGGATTGAAGCCAAGCTGAGCGACTTCATTAACTGGTCTTACGCAGCCAATTTTGCCATAATCGATAATAAAGCCATAGTAGCTAACGGGATAAAAACGAATATTAAACAATTGAGGCAACAGTCTGCTTTAGCGATTACCACAATTAAAAATCTGTACGTAAACCTCTCTGCTGAACACCTTTTCACCAGGCAATCATCACAACCTGATTTGAAATACATTTTTGCGGATGCGAACCTGCGTTACAAATGGTTAAAAATGAAGACTGATATTGAATTTGGGATCACTAACCTCACCAATATTAAAAGGTTTGACGCCATTTACCTTTCGGCCAACGCCTTAACTACCGGAACTTATATTATCCCCGGGCGGGTAGCCATGCTCAAGGCGACGTTTAATTTTTAAGAATTAATTAGCGGGAAGTACTGCAGCGCATGATCTCCCGCTGATTTGAGATGATTAACACAGACTGTTGCTATAAGAACTCTCCTGATCTGCAAACTCCCTTTGATCTGCGGTAAAAAAACCTGTTACGAATGCTTTTTTGCTGCAGCGCACGGTCTCCCGCTGGTTAATATGATTAACACAGATCGTTGTTTACGAACTGTCTTTATCCTTACAATCCGTTTGATCCGCGAAAAAAACTCGATTAATGCTTCGTATTGATCTGGATAAACTGCCCTTTCTGATCCATTTTCAGATCCATAATCATATCGGGATTTAATTGATCAATCGCTTCTTTACTCACTTTATTTCCGTTCAGGTAATAACCCATACTGGTGACCGAAGATTCTTTTGCACCAGGTTTATCTTTTAATGCTTCGCTGTTCTCTTTGGTATTGACAGTAGATTTCATGATAAAAATGGCTGTAACTTTTTTTCCTTTGGTACCTGCAACATTTCCAAAGCCACCTTTTGCCTGTTCAGCGAGCATAATCTGTTCAATTCTTTCGTTAGCTGGAACTGAATCTGTAAAGTTGAACTGTTTGACCAAAATTCGTTTGTTTGAGCTACCGTCTGTTTTAAAATGGAATTTAAAATTGTCAACCTTTTTTTGAATCGCGGCCACTACATCTTGCTGTGCGGAATCCAAACCATTACTATTCCGTTTCAGAACAAAGGTAAATCTGTCAGCGGTATCTGTTTTATCTACCACCCGCGACATAACCTCTCTTTTTTTATTAATTTTTGATTTTATTCCTGCTTCCACAACAGCTTCAGGCTGCTGATGCGGCATCACATTAACTACCGCTTTGGTTAAAGGG
The DNA here is from genome assembly GCF_044762335.1 of Pedobacter suwonensis. Classification (GTDB taxonomy): domain Bacteria; phylum Bacteroidota; class Bacteroidia; order Sphingobacteriales; family Sphingobacteriaceae; genus Pedobacter. Next base: position 71,133 of record NZ_JBIWEB010000008.1, read on the forward strand.
GATAAACTTTTCTCTACCGCTTTTTTATCAATGGTAAAGGCAAGTGAAATGCACAGCAAAACCGGTAAAGCAAGCATATAGCGTGTTAAATTTAATTTTGATGACCGTTTGGCATTCATCATCATGATCCTCTTTTTTAGATCAGACAAGCTGAAATTATTCACAATGGCAACTGAAGCCTGTAAGTTACCTACATCCAGCAAACTATACTGATAAGCTTTTTTATCTATTCCTTTTTTTAGAATGCGGGCATCGGTAATAAACTCAAGGTTTTCGCGCACGGCTTTTTTCATCATCCAAACGCCGGGATTGAACCAGTAAAAAACCACACAAATTTCAGCCAGAATAATATCAACTGTATGCCATTGCTCCACATGGACTTTCTCATGGGCCAATATATTAGGAAGATCTTCCTGCTTATGAAGTCCCGGATTGATATAAATGGTTTGCCAGAAACTAAAAGGACTTACCTCATCCGCTAAAATCCTTACCTGATACTGATTTAGCTTATCGGGCGAAGAATTTTGATGCATGCGGTACAGCGAAATAAACTGCACCAGTAAGCGCAATGCCATAAGCACCAGACCAACATAAAAGCATATCGTAAGCACCTGCCACAATAGAGGAACGGCATCCTGTTTTACCAGCTGGCTTACCTGTTGGTTCAGCCCGGGAACAAAGGCGGGCACAGATTGATGTCCGGCCAAAAAATCAGTCAGGTTAATAAAAGGATAAGCAGAAGAAAAAATAATTCCAAACAAAAGAAATGTCCTGTTTAGAGAATAGAATGTTAACCTCCGCAACACCAGGTAATAAGTAGCCGAAAACAAAATCAGCACGAGGTTAATTTTAAACAAAATGAGAAAGAAATGTGGCATAGCCTCTACTTTTCAGGGTGCTCAATTAAATTTATAATCTCTTTAAGTTCTTCGGCGCTGATCTTTTTGTCCTTAGCAAAAAAAGCAACCAGTTCTTTGTACGAACTTTGAAAATAATTATTAACAAAACCGCTCATAAAACGCTTTTTATACTCTATTTCTTTAACCTTTGCACTGTAACGGTTCGCATTTGCAAACCTTTCACTTACCAGATATCCTTTACGTTCAAGATTTTTGATAGTCGATGCCAAAGTGGTATATGGTGGTTTAGGTTCGGGCAGCACATCCATAAAATCTTTAATAAAACCTTTTCCAACCTGCCAAACAGCCAGCATCGCTTCTTCTTCCTGCAATGTTAATTTTTCCATACTTACGAATATATCGTAAATATACGAAAACATCTTAAATAATAAAGACCTTAATCTGCTTAGATCAAGGTCTTTATTTATGATAACAAATGAATGTTTTTTCTTCTTCGGCTTTCGACTCAGGACTCCCGACTCAGGACTCAGGACTTAGGACTCCCGAGTAAAGATTACTTAGCGCTTCTTTTTTCGGCCTGTAACAATGTTTGATCTATAACTTTTCGCATTTGTACGGCAGCATCCAACAATTTGGGATTACCATCAAAATCGCCGTAAATCACTACATGTTTTGTTTTTTCCTTGTATTTAAACAAAATATCGTAACGTGGCACTGCCATGGATTTCTCACTTTTCCTACCTATGGTATCCGGAAAATTCCAAAGTCCGATTTCATTAGCTTTACTGTGCATGTAAAGAATATCGTCGTTTTTTAAAAAGATTTTTTTCCTAATTACCGAATCGGCCCCGGTTACATACTGATACTCGCCAGTGGCCGAGTTATAGTGATTTTCTAAGGTATCTTTAATGCCCCATTTGTATTCCATTGATACAAAATCCTTTTTCCGGAAAGGTGCATTCTGGATAATCGGTTTATAATAGATGTAACAATAAATGATCATCGGAACGATAATCGTAATGGCTAAGAATATTTTTTTTCCTCTACTTGACACTTTTTATTGAATTTTGAATGATTGAATTTTGAATGATTGAATTAGCGCATTATTAAATAATTGAAAGTTTAAAAAGACTCAGGACTAAAGACTCTGGACTCTGGACTCCGGACTACCTACTCCTTCAACTCCCCTTCCCATTTACTTACTACAGCCGTTGCAATACTGTTCCCCACTACATTGGTTGCCGAACGGCCCATATCCAGTAGCGGATCAATACCGATTAACAATGCCAAACCTGCTTCAGGAATATTAAAACTGGCAATGGTACCAGCGATTACAACCAGAGATGCTCTTGGTACGCCTGCAATCCCTTTACTGGTTAACATCAAAATCAATAGCATCGAAATTTGTTGTTCAAAACTTAAATGAATGCCATAAGCCTGGGCTATAAATAACGAAGCAAAGGTCATATACATCATCGATCCATCTAAATTGAATGAATAACCCAAAGGCAGCACGAAACTTACAATTTTATCCTTGCAGCCGAAACGCTCCAAAAGCATCATTGTTTTGGGATAGGCTGCTTCGCTGCTAGCCGTGCTAAAAGCTAAAAGGGCAGGTTCTTTCATATCGTTTACCAAACGGAAAATCCGTTTTTTCAATATCAGGAAACCCAGAAAGATCAATACTCCCCATAAAATGATTAAACCAAAGTAAAATTCGCCAATAAAAATGGCGTAAGTATTCAGCACACTTAAACCCTGTTTGGCAATAATAGCCGTCATGGCGCCAAATACGGCAAGTGGGGCAAAGTTCATTACATAGCCTGTCATCTTCAGGATCACGTGAGCAATGGCATCAAAAGCTTTGATTACAATCTGTCCCATATCACCAATAGCTGCTGTAGCCACCCCAAAAAACAAAGAGAATACTACAATCTGTAAAATCTCGTTGGTAGCCATTGATTCGGCAATACTTTTCGGAAATACATGCGCTATAAAATCCTTAACACTCATGGCTGCCTTCTGGATCCCGGTATCAACCAGATGATCGGGTAATGATAATTTCATGTACTTACCAGGTTCAAACAAATTAACCAGGATCATCCCTAACACGAGCGACATTAACGACATGGTTAAAAACCAACCCAATGTTTTACCTCCGATACGGCCAACAGCTTTGATATCGCCTACTTTTGCTACTCCAACAACCAGGGTAGTAAATACTAGCGGGGCAACAATCATTTTAATCAGGCGTAGAAAAATGTCACTTAACAGGGTAAAAAACTCCAGTTTTTTCTCCCTGATGGTCTCGTTTTCTTTTTTGATTTTAGCGGCAGCCTTTTTATCTGCTTTAAGCTGGGTATAAACCGCGCTCGTGGTATCAGTTGATTTTGCAATATTAACTTCTATGCTTTTAACCCTGGCATCAGCATTCATTATGTTCTGGTTGTAAACATTAATAGCATTTACGTTTAAAAAATACCCCAATGCAATTCCTGCAATCAGCGCTATAAAAATAAAAAGCGTGAGTCTGTTTTTCTTCATGAATAAAAAAGTTTGTGGCAACTTAATTCGGTAAAACTACGATATTTACGGCTTGTAACCAATTTTGATATCAGGAGGCTTCAAAAATATATTATTTTGGAATTCCTGTGTAACAAAAAATGTGTATCAACATCTAAAACGCAACGACAGCCCCTAAATGGAACAAAAAGACAAGTTATTCAAGCAGATCTTCGATTCGAATTCCAAAAAAATATTCCATTTATGTTATGGTTATACCGGCGATACCGATGCCGCAAATGATCTTCTACAGGAAACTTTTTTAAAGGTCTGGCAAAACCTGGATAAATTCCGCAATAAATCTTTGATTTCAACGTGGATTTATCGTATCGCGGTAAATACCTGTTTAACTTACCTGAGATCGGAAAAGAGACAGGCAAAAGATGAGTTAACGGATAACATTATCGAAAATAAAGTGGAAGAATTTTCGGAGAAAAACGAACAGGTAGCCTTGCTTTATAAATGTATTTCTAAACTTGAGGAGAATGACCGTTTAATTATTACCATGGTACTGGATGAACTGCCATATCACGAAATTGCCGACATTTCAGGTATTAGTGAAGGCAACTTAAGGGTAAAAATTCATCGTATTAAACAAAAATTAACAGAATTATATAGCCAGTATGCAAGCGTTTGATCAAATACAGGAGTTGTGGCAAAAACACGAGGTAGAAGTTAAGGTTTCTGCTGATGAAATGTTACAACAAGCGAAGAAAGAAGTAAATGGATTAAAGCTGAAATCGGCCTTAAACATTGGGGGTATGCTGCTGTCTTTCATCGCCATTGCTGCCCTATGGATATTTTTCCATTTCGAATCGTGGACCACGCACGTAGGGATCAGCATTACCATTATTGCCATTGGTGTGTATACCTTAATCCTTTACCGGGATTACCGTTTAATTGCCAAAAATGATTTCACCGCCCATCCGAATGAATTTCTGCACACCTTAAAAACCTATCAGTTAAATCGTTACAAACTATACAACTCACTTTACTGGTTTTATGCCATAGCCCTTTCTTTGGGTTTAATATTTTATTTTGTAGAAATACTGGCATACTTTAGCACCATACAGAAAGTGGTTGCCGTTGGTTTAACAGCATTGTGGATTATTTTCTGCTCAACCATTTTACGCAAAGCTGTAATAAAAAGAGAAAAAGAGCGGATTGCCTTGCTAATCGAAAAATTCGAGCGTATTAGCGGCCAGATTTCTACTCCCGAATAATTTTAGGCACGGTTTTTTCGTAGTAAAATTTGACACACAAATCCTGATGATTTGATTGGCCTGAATGGCAATGAAAAATCAGGCTGTGATACCGTTGAAAAAATTATGGCATTGAAAAAACTGATCATTCCGATATTATTATTGCTGTTACTGCCTTTCTCTTTTGCTTTTAAACAGGATTTTACCCAGCCCGTACAACTGAACTGGGAAACTTATTTTAAAGGCAAAGCTGATGAAAGTTCGCCATTTATTGCCTTAACGGCCATGACCTGGGAATATAGTTACAACAGTACTATATACCGAAACCGTGTAGTGATTAAGCTTAAAAATGAAGTGCGGATTGATAAAAACCGTTCCTGGGTAAAGTGGGATAAGATTAAAGATCCTGAAGTAAGGGCGAGCTTGTTGCACCACGAACAGGGACATGTAAATATTCAATACATTTTGCTCTCTGAAGCTGAAAGGGTGCTAAAAAACCGGAATTATTCCGTTAGCAACTATAAAGCCCAGATAGCCGAACTGGCCAACCAGATCAGCAGTTATTTCGACACCATGCAACATAATTACGATGAGGAAACCGAACATGGCAGCAACCACAAAATGCAGGCCCGCTGGGACCGGATTATTGAGGATAAAATGGAGGAATCCAGAACGGCTACATTAGCGCTGCAGAAATAATAATTTCGGGATAAATATAATGCCCCCAACGGCTAAAGCTAAACATGCAGCAACCAAAACCGCAGCAGCGGCCAGGTCTTTTACGATTTTAATTTTAGGATGAAAACCCGGCGAAACCACATCAGCAAGCTTTTCAATGGCAGCATTTAAAATTTCGGCAACAATAACGGCCGAGATAACCCCCAAAATGGAGATCCATTCTAAAGCAGAAAGTTTAAGGTAAAAAGAAAGGCCAATAGCAATAACTGCTGCAAAAAGATGAATCCTACCATTATGATCATTAACAATAAAGAGTTTTAAGCCCTGAAAAGCATATTTAAAGCTTTTAACACGATCAATAATGGAAAATTTTTGGTTGTTCATTATTTTTGAAATTCGTCATCCTGAATTTATTTCAGGATCTCTCAGTATAAATTGATGCAGAAATAATTTACCAATAATAGCCTTTAATAAGAAAAATCATCATTGCGATGCACGAGGCAATTTTAATGCGTACGCTAGTAGCGATCGTTTTAAGATTGCTTCCCCGAAAGGTTGGTGTAAGCTGTAGGCTGAAAAAGCCTTCTCACAAGGACAATGACTCCTAGCCTTTAAATTTACTAAATCATCTGTCAATCCTATTGATTTTTATACAATAAATTATCTCTCAGGATAACATCGAGCGCGAAAAGCCTTCATCTCGACCGCAGCAAAGCAAAGTGCCTGCACGTACAGGCGAGAAGAGATCTTTGTAACAACTTATTGAAATCAAATTTAAAAGATTTCTCCATTTCGCTACCGATGAAAAATCGGTAAGCTTCAGTCGAAATGACGATTAACTGGTTAGAATTTGTCGCCATGCCATACACATCACGCTATGCAGCATCCACCTTTATACCTTCCACCTTCTACCCTACTTCACCTCGCTCGTTGAAAAACTATTACCGCTTAACCTGTACTGGTAAGTGTTAGTGATGGTTTTAGTACTATCTGCGCTGTCCTTTACAGGAAACGAACGAAAAAGGTCACCATTTTTGATAAAAAATTTATCATCTCCTCTATAGCCTTTCTTTTGACCGGCGTTTAACGAAGGAAAACTGATTTTATTAAAATCGCCGCCCGCATATTCAAATACATTGAGATCGGAAACTGTTTTTTTGCTCAACAGCTGTATATATAATTCCGGATTTCCATCGTTATCCAAATCCATATTCCAGGCGTCGGTAATAATACCTTTGCGATCAACAGCTGCCGACCGGTAATGATTATGGATCGAATCAGACATTAAAATCTGGTAACCGCCAATAGAATCGACACCCTTGCCCCAGCTGACAATTTCAAAATTTAATCCGGGTTTTACTTCAATATCCTTATAAAAACGAAAAGGATTTTGCACTTTTACGGTTTCAGTTCTGATTTCTTTTGGCTTCTCTTCGCTGCATGCTAAACAAAACAGCATCCCCGTAATGCACAGGAGATGCTGTAATGTATATTTCTGTAATTTCATTCTAGTTTGGGATATTTTGGTTGTCCCAAATTAATGATTTTAGCCTATCAAAGCAATTTATTTTTATTTCTTCGCCTCTGCTTTAACTTCAGGGGCACCATTATTTAAAATTGTTTCGGTAGTTACACTTCTTCTACCGCTTGGGGCAATAACAATGGTTTTCAAAACCCTCTTCTCGCCTTTAGGAACCGTAATTTTTACAGGACCATTGTATAAAAAAGCGTTTTCCGAAGGGCGCGATAGATCAATTGAATAATAAATTTTGCTTCCTAAAACCGGTGCTTTTAAATCAATGGTAAATTCACCTCCCGTTAGAGGTTGATCACTTAAGCCAATTGGAGTTGGTACCCAAAAGTTGATCCCCATTTTACCCAGGCGGGCCAAATGCACCGGTAAACGCTCTTCGCTAAAGTTTTTTAAATCTTTGCGCTCAACCGGCGACCACGCAATTTCTGCTAAAGCCAATAGGCGTGGGAAAGCATGATTTTCGGCTTTTGCAGTAGTTTTAATATACTCTGTCCACATATTGGCCTGTACGCCTTTAATATATTTTCGCTGATCGGCAGTAAGCACTTTTGGAATCGGATCATAAGCATATATTTTTTGGTACGGCGCAAAACCACCAATGGTAACCGGCTCATCAGGCGAATTAGATTGTTTATGATCAATATACAAGCCCATTGAACCCGGTGTCATGATTACATCATGATTTTGCTGTGCGGCAGCAATACCGCCGTCTTCACCCCTCCAGCTCATTACTGTAGCATTTGGTGCCAAACCTCCTTCTAAAATCTCATCCCAGCCAATAATAGATCGGCCTCTGCCATTTACATGTTTCTCTATTGTCTGAATAAAATAGCTTTGTAATTCATGCTCGTCCTTCAAGCCTTTTTCTTTCATTAAAGCCTGGCAAAACGGCGATTCTTTCCAATAGGTTTTTGGTGCTTCATCGCCACCGATATGGATATATTTTGAAGGAAAAATATCGATTACTTCATCAAGGATATTATTCAGCATCGTAAAAGTATTAGCCGATGGGACGAAAATATCATCAAAAACGCCCCAGGTTTGCTGTACTTGCTTGCCTTTTCGACTACCTGCCCAAGGCGTTTTATCGCTGATAAAAGTATCACGATCAGGGAAACAGCTCAATTCCGGGTATGAAGCAATAGCGGCAGATGCGTGACCAGGCAATTCAATTTCGGGGATTACGGTGATGTATTTAGCAGCGGCATATCTAACAATTTCTTTGGCTTCTTCCTGTGTGTAGAAACCTTTCACCGGCATCAGGTAATTTCCATTACCCGGATAATTTCCAATGATGGTACCATTACGCGATGAACCGATTTCGGTGAGTTTAGGATATTTTTTTATTTCCAATCTCCAGCCCTGATCATCGGTTAAATGCCAGTGAAAAGTATTGATTTTATAATAAGCCAGCTGATCAATATATTTTTTGATAAAAGAAATCGGAAAAAAATGACGACTTACGTCCAGCATGGTTCCGCGATAGGCAAAACGTGGATAGTCATTGATACTAACCGCAGGAATGGTAATTTTATCGGCAGCTTTATCTGGCATCATCTGCATAGCCGATTGAACGGCATAAAACAACCCCGCACCTTTTCCGGTTAAAACAATCTGTTTCGGGGTAACTTTAATGGTATACCCTTCAGATGGCAATTGATCCGCACCTACTGATGTCAAAATAATGGCCTTTTGGTTAGGTTGGGTAATTTTAGTTTCGCGCAGGGCGAAGCCTGCCTTGTTCACCACAAAAGCATTTAATAAATCAGCCATCTTTGCTCCATCAATGCTTTGATTGACTAAAACTGTGGTTTTATCCAATTCAAAATTTCCGCTTGCCCTCGTAATGGCTACCGGTGCAGGTATGATGCCCATATTAGGATCACGCTGCGCAAATGCACCTGTACTGATTAATACTCCAATAAAAACCGATAATGCTTTGTTCATTTTTTGTATTGATTTATAGCTTAAACTAATTATTTGAACCAAGATAGAGATTATGGAGAAATTACAAATCCCACATTCTTGTTACAATTCAGATCAACCGTTTGACTTTGATGCATAAGACATATAAATCTTATCTTAGGAGGCCGTCATACGAGCGCAGTGCAACGCGACCGAGAAATCTATATTGTAAAGTTTCTTGCGAGTAGATCTCTCCATTCCGCTGCGTTTCAGTCGAGATGACGATTTTATTTTAAATTTAGGTGGCAAGGCTGGTTAACCTATTTGGGTTTGCAATGTGCAAAAGAAACCATGGGCACTATGCTATTCAACCCTTAATAGTTGCAAGAACCTAAATAATTAAACCTGATTGAAATGAAAAGCACGCAAGCGAGGTACGAGTGCGGACTTGAAATGTAAAGCAGGACGAACTTAAAAAAGTGCTACTGCAATTGCTTTCCAAAAAAACCAATAGTAAAAAAGAGAAATCCTAGTGATAGATCCCCCCATTTCACTGCGTTTCAGTCGAGATGACAATTTTATTTTAAAGTTAGGTGGCGAGGCTGGTTAACCTATTTGGGTTTGCAATGTGCAGAAGAAACCATGGGCACTATGCTATTCAATCCTTAATAGTTGCAAGAACCTAAATAATTAAACCTGATTGAAATGAAAAGCACGCAAGCGAGGTACGAGTGCGGACTTGAAATGTAAAGCAGGACGAACTTAAAAAAGTGCTACTGCAATTGCTTTCCAAAAGATGGAGGTTTTTATCAAATAAAATTTGCTTTAACAGATCTCTTGACTACTTTGCACTTCGCTCGAGATGAAGACGCTATATAAAAAAGAGAAACCATTGCTGATTTCTCTCTTTTAAAATATTTTGAAATTACGCTTAAGCTTCTACGGGATGCTCTTTAGCGGCCAAATACCTTTCGGCATCAAGTGCAGCCATACAACCAGAACCTGCAGCAGTTACTGCTTGTCTGTAGTACATGTCCTGCACATCACCACAAGCAAACACACCTTCGATATTGGTTAAAGTAGAACCTGGTTTAGTGGTCAAGTAACCGGTTTCATCCATATCAAGTTGTCCTTTAAAAATATCTGTGTTCGGTTTATGGCCAATAGCCACAAAGAAACCTTCAACAGCAATATCAGATTCAACACCTGTTTTGTTATTGATTACTTTTACTGCTGTTACATTTTTACCGTTACCCAAAATTTCCTGCGTTTCGGTATTGTAGTGTACAATAATATTAGGAGTAGCTAATACGCGGCTAACCATTGCTTTTGATGCCCTGAATTCATCGCGGCGAACCAGCAAATGCACTGTTTTACAAAGTTTGGCTAGGTAAGTTGCTTCTTCTGCAGCGGTATCACCGGCACCTACAATGGCTACATCCTGACCTTTGAAGAAGAAACCATCGCAAACGGCACAGGCAGAAACACCAAAACCGTTGTATTGTTGCTCGCTCGGTAAACCCAACCATTTTGCGGTAGCACCTGTTGCAATAATTACAGTATCAGCAGTAATGGTTTTAATTTCGTCAACTACCACTTTATGAGGGGTTGAAGAGAAATCTACCGAACTTACATAACCGAAACGGATATCGGTTCCGAAACGTTCGGCTTGCTTACGGAAATCTTCCATCATTTCAGGCCCCATAATTCCTTGCGGGTAGCCAGGAAAATTTTCTACATCTGTAGTTTGCGTAAGCTGTCCGCCAGCCTGCATACCAGTATACATGATTGGTTTTAAATCAGCTCTGGCAGCATAAATTGCAGCAGTATAACCTGCAGGACCTGAACCTATAATTAAACACTGAACGTGTTCGTTTTCTTGTGACATTATATAATATGTTTGAAATTCATTAATCGTTGCGCAAATTTAATGCTTTAAATAATTGTTAACAAGCGCACATTGTCAACATAGTTTACTTATTAACATGCCAGATATTTAGCATGGTGCATGGGGCATAGTAGCTTGGTTTTACACAATGAAATAAATCGCCCAGCTTTGTGTTTCTCTGCGCCTTTTCTTTGCGCTCTTTGTGGTTAAAAAAGTCGATCATGAACTAAGTCTGTATCACCCCAACACTAAACTTTTTGGTAATCGGTGATTGATTGGCTGCCTCAATGCCCATCGAAATGACCTTTCTAGTTTCAAGTGGATCGATAATGCCGTCAACCCAAAGTCGCGAAGCAGCATAGTAAGGCGTAGTCTGGCTATCATATTTATCGGTTATCTCTTTCAACAGCTCAGCTTGTTTTTCTGGCGTAATCAATTCGCCTTTAGCTTTTAAAGATGCTTCCTGAATTTGCAAAAGGGTTTTAGCGGCCTGTGAGCCTCCCATCACGGCAATTTTTGCGGTAGGCCATGCGTAAATTAAACGCGGATCATAGGCTTTACCGCACATGGCATAATTGCCGGCACCATAAGAATTGCCCAACACGATTGTAAATTTAGGCACTACCGAATTGGCAACGGCATTAACCATTTTGGCCCCGTCTTTAATGATACCGCCATGTTCAGAGCGACTGCCTACCATAAAACCAGTCACATCCTGCAGAAAAACCAAAGGGATTTTTTTCTGGTTACAATTCATGATAAAACGGCTTGCCTTATCGGCACTATCCGAATAGATTACCCCGCCGAACTGCATCTCTCCTTTTTTCGATTTCACCACTTTACGCTGATTGGCCACAATACCTACGGCCCAGCCATCGATACGGCCTAAACCACAAACAATACTTTGTCCGTAGCCTTTCTTATATTCTTCGAATTCGGATCCATCAACCAAGCGGTTAATAATATCCATCATTTCGTAAGGTTTATCTCGGTTTTCGGGGAAGATGCCGTACAATTCCTCTTCTCTTTCTTTTGGTTTAACTGGAGCAATACGATCGAAACCAGCATTTTGAGGAGCCCCCAGCATACTCATGATGTTTTTAATGCTATCTAAACAGGCCTGATCGTTGGGATGTTTGTAATCGGTAACACCTGAAATTTCGCAGTGTGTAGTTGCACCGCCTAAAGTTTCATTATCTACTTCTTCTCCTATGGCCGATTTAACGAGATAGGATCCCGCTAAAAACACAGAACCAGTTTTATCTACAATCATGGCTTCATCGCTCATGATGGGTAAATAGGCACCTCCTGCAACACAAGCCCCCATAATGGCCGAAATCTGTACAATACCTTCTGAAGACATGATGGCATTGTTGCGGAACATCCTGCCGAAATGCTCTTTATCGGGAAAAATTTCATCTTGCATGGGCAGGTAAACGCCAGCACTGTCAACCAAATAAATTACCGGCAAGCGGTTTTCCATGGCAATTTCCTGCGCACGAAGATTCTTTTTAGCGGTCATTGGAAACCAGGCACCTGCTTTTACGGTCGCATCATTAGCCACAATCATACATTGCCGTCCACTCACATAACCAATGCCACACACCACGCCAGCCGAAGGGCATCCCCCCTGCTCGTTGTACATGCCGTCAGCAGTAAAGGCTCCAACTTCTAAAAAATCAGAATCTTCATCAATCAAATAGGCAATCCGCTCACGGGCCAGCAGCTTACCCTTTTCTTTTTGTTTTGCAGCATTTTTTTCGCCACCGCCCTGGTATACTTTTTTAAGTCTGGTTTTCAGTTCGTACACCAACTGCTTATTTACATCCTCGTTTTTATTGAATTCGATATTCATGGAGGCAATTTAAATTTAATTTTAGAAAAATGGTATTGACCAAAATGGTTTCTGGTCTAGCACCTGGTTTAACTACAAAGGACGCTATTTTTTCAACTTAAGAATACTTGATGTGTTTTAAACACAGAGATCAAAGAGAAAAGCACAGAGGAAACAACGTTGGGTTTAGTATCTTAGTATTTTCCGTGCTTCCATGGCTTATACCGCAAAGTTTGCTAAGTCTCTTAACAGCAAAGCAAACAAAGTTGAGTTTATCATCTCAGTATTGTCTGTGCTTTGGTCGCTTTTACCGCAAAGCGCGCAAAGTTTCTTAATCGAAAGCTAAGTTTTTAAACACAGAGGGCACAAAGAAAAAGCACAGAGAAAACAACGTTGGAATTAGCCTAATCCCATATTTTCAGTACTTGATAAACTTTATAAATATCTGCTTTATAACGAGTTAAACCCTTATCTATTCACCTCGATATATACCACTAGACTCTGTGTTTAATTGTCTTACTTATTCTGATAAACCACACCATTAATCTTGAGTTTCTGGTACTGATCGGCCCAGCCTTTACCTTTTATATATTTTACCTGTGTAGGGTGGCCTTTTAAATTCGGATGATAAATCGGATCAAACGAGAAAGTGATTTCTTGATCTGATTTTTGAACTACAGTAACTTCGTTATCATTTTCATCTTTTTCACCTGTGGTGAAAAACTTATCACCTTTCTTTGCAGAAAAATCAGCTCTGGTGTATGTTTTCAAAGGACTATAGGGATAGCCCTCGATCAATCTGTTATGCTCATCTATCCTTAAGTAGACGGTGCTGACTGCATCGCCTCCTACCAAAGAATAGAACTTATAAAAAAGCTTATTATTAATCCGAACGGTATCCTGAATTTCGGTATAGGATTGCGCATTCATGTACCATAAATTACCAATCTGCATCGGCAAATAGGAATCAGCTGCCAATTGCTGCTCTTTATTGGTTTGACAGGACAGGATAATCAGGCTAATAAAAATGTAGCCCAAGGATTTCTTGCTTTGGATCATAAGCGAATCTGTTTCTTATTTAACCTTTAAATATAAACAATACGCCCCGCAATCAATAATTAGCTTATAAAATGATACAAGAAAACGACCTCTCCGCTAAATGCAGGTTTTTTCTGGTCTTCAATTTCCATTTCGATAGCCATATTAACTTTGGTTACACCACGGAGATTGATAATTGAAGCCAGTTTAGCTTTTAATCTTACTTTACTGTTTACGGTTACGGCCTGTGCAAATCTTAAACTTTCTATCCCATAATTGATCTCCATTTTTAAGTTCTGGATATCAACAATTTCTTTCCATAGATACGGGATTAATGAAAGCGTTAAATAACCATGCGCTATAGTTGCCTTAAACGGGCCTTCATTTTGTGCTCTTTCCTCATCAACATGAATCCACTGATGATCTAATGTGGCATCGGCAAATTTGTTAATCTGTTCTTGTGTAATGGAATGCCACGAAGAAACTCCTAATTCTTTGCCCAGGTATTGTTCAAATTCTGCGTGCGACGTGATAATTTGCATTTGGTATGTATGTTTGGCGCCAGGCGTTTTGCATATGGCGGATTGATAATTTCTTAGTCTTACTTGATGCTCCCTACTTAATACTTTCTACTCGATACTTCTCCTAACTCAAATTTCTTTCTCTGAACCAGACCTCATCTGGAATAGCTGAAAAATCATCCATTTTATTAATTAAAGTTTCGGCTTCGGATTCATTAAATACTAAATCCCGATTGGCTGGCTTCAGAAATTTACTTTTCACCATTATATCCATTTGGGCAAACAAGGGATCGTAAAAACCATCCACATTCAATACACCGATCGGTTTATGGTGCAGACCGAGCTGTAACCAGGTTAATACTTCAAAAAATTCCTCCAATGTACCAAATCCACCAGGTAATATTATAAAACCATCGCTCAAATCAGCCATTTTCTGTTTTCGCTGGTGCATATTTTCGGTGACCAGCATTTCTGTTAAACCCTGGTGTCCAACTTCCTTATCCATTAAAAATTGAGGAATTACCCCTGTAACCAGGCCACCCAATTCCAGCACATCATTGGCTATTAGTCCCATTACACCAACACTTCCTCCTCCATAAACCAATCTGATCTGTTGTTTTACCAGTGTTTCTGCCAACTGCTTTATTGCATCACGCAAAGTTGCATCGCCATTAAAGTTTGAGCCGCAGTACACACAAACGGAATTAAGCTTATTCATTCTTTAAAAAATTTACCGAAGTTAAGATTTTATCTGCTTTCAATAAATTTTTATTCTGCACAAACTTTTAGCAGCATGTAAAATATTAAGTTGCTATCAGATTTTTTCCGCAAGACCATTGGTTTTGCTACATAAAGCTGATTGGAGAGAAAACCCACGCAGCGAGAACTCGAAACGGAAAGCAGAACTGAATTTAACATGAAATACTGTCATCGCTTTTCAAACAAAATTGAGCACTCAAATAGTTAAGCAGTTATTTATTCCAATAAAAAAGGAGTGGCATTACACCACTCCCTGCTAACCAAATATAAGAGAGAAAAAATTAATTAGAATGCATAACGGATTGTTCCACCGTAAGTTCTCGGATCGCCCAATACACCGGCGTATAAACCGGAGTTTCCTGCTGCAGCCTGTAACTGCTCATAATAATTTTTATTGGCGATGTTTCTGCTCCAAACAAACAAAGAAAACTTATCGGATTTGAAGCCCAGCCTGGCATTAAATAAAGCGTAACCTTTAACAAGCAGTACGCTTGATGGGGTAGGATTTGAAGAATATTCTGAACGGTAACTCGCATCACCGGCGATGAAATAGCGTCCCGCTCTGGTGGACAGATTACCAGGTGTACTCAACTCTGAACCGCCTGAGATATTCCATTTGGAGATACCAGGCAACCTACCGCCGGAAGCATCTTTAAAGGCAACCTGGGTAGCCACGCCGTTGATCACCTCGGTATGTCCGGTTTCTTCTAATGGTAGCGGTGCATTGGTAAATCTTACGTATTTACCATCAAGATAGGCCAGGGCAGCATTTAAAGTTAAAAAACGTTCCAATTGATAAGTACCGTCTATTTCCAGGCCTTTTACCCTCACCTTTTCGGCATTTGATAAATAACCTCTGTTTACGCCCAGCTGTGGCGATTGCACATTGGTCTGATAATCTTTAATGTC
The DNA here is from genome assembly GCF_044762335.1 of Pedobacter suwonensis. Lineage (GTDB taxonomy): Bacteria > Bacteroidota > Bacteroidia > Sphingobacteriales > Sphingobacteriaceae > Pedobacter. Next base: position 86,823 of record NZ_JBIWEB010000008.1, read on the forward strand.
CGTATTAAATAAACTGATATTGACAATGGCACCTTTGAGCGGCTTCGTTTTCGCACCAAGCTCATAATGCTGAACGTATTCCGGTTTAACAACAGCTACAGATAAGTCTGCTGCTCCCGTTGAAGTAGTTGGCAAACCGCCTACGTTGACACCCACCGGTTTGTAAGCGGTAGAAAAAGTTCCGTAAACATTTAAGTTATGGGTTGGGCGATAAGAAACGGTGAAGTTACCAGATAAATTGTTGTTATCTACCTTAGTAGAGAACTGCTGATTGGCATATACGGCTGCTTTGAGTGCTAATAATGTCGCATCGGTGGTTTGTAAACCTCCATACGTTACCCGATCATAATCAACATCTTTTTTATCATAGGTATACCTTAAACCTGGCAATACATGAAGGTTTTTTAAAACCTCCCAGTCAACCTGCGCAAAAACTGCCGCACTTAACGATTTTATAACAGAGTTGGTTTTAATACCAAAACCGTCCAATAAACCCGGTGTGGAGTATAAAGCCTGACTACCGGTATTGCTGGTTTGTACAAAACGCCATTGATCTTTACCTACTTCTTCTGTTTGTGCCAAACCTTTTAAATTCTGACCCAGAAAATAAACGCCCACTACCCCACTTAATTTCTCGGTAATATTGCCTGCGTACCTGACTTCCTGAGAGTATTGATCGTGACGTGAATTGCCCTGCGATTTGGTCAATGCTGCCACCTCAGAAAAATCCCTGTCGTTGGTGGGATCCCAGTTCCAGAATCGCCAGGCCGTAGTTGATGTAAGTGTTCCATTCCCAATTTTATAATCAATATTTAACGAGATCCCGCCGATGGATTGGTTATGTCTCCAGGGCGTATTGGTATTGATTTCTCTTGAAAAAGGATCTATTTTAGGTTGTTGATAGCCCAAATCAGAAATAATTCTGGCATATTGGCGGTATGCACTTCTTTCGGTTGTGGTAACGCCGGCAATTACCAATGGGTAACCTGCCGGATGCTGAATGCTTACATCGCCACTTAACAACACCTGCAATTTTTCGGAAGGGGTATAATATAACTGACTTTTCAGTCCGAGGTTGTTCTGTCCGCTATACCTGCGTTCTTCCCTGGTATTCCAGATGGTACCATCACGTTGCGTACCAGAAATTGAAATTTTTGCAGCAAGATCTTTTGCCAGCGCACCAGAAACTGATGTTTTGGCCTGAATAAAATTGTAATTCCCGACACTCAATTCTATTTTTGCGCTTGGCGTTAAAGTGGGTTTGCTCGTGGTGATGTTAAAAGCACCAGCCGTGGTATTTTTGCCAAATAAGGTACCTTGAGGACCACGTAAAATTTCGATCTGATCAATATCAAGAAAATCGGTAGAAGTTGCGGCCGGCCGGGCATGATAAACGCCGTCTACATAAAAACCTACACCAGGATCGATACCATCATTGGTTAAACCAAAGGTGGAACCTAAACCTCTGATATTTAGGGTAGTGTTCCTCGCATTCGAGGCGTACAACTGTACCGAAGGGACCAATTCCTTTAAACGGTTCACGTTAAATGCACCTGCATTTTCGGCTGAACGTCCACCAATAACGGTAATTGGGATCGGTACATCCTGTAAAACCTCCGAACGCCTTCTGGAGGTTACCACAATTTCATCAAGCAATGCATTTTCCACCAAAACCAATTCTATTGGCGTATCCTCAACTTTTAGTATCTGAAAATCCTGTGGTTTATAACCTACAGCGCTGACCTGAAGGTAGAAAGGTGTTTCCTGTTTTACATTGATGCTAAAAGCGCCGTTTTCATCGGCTGCCACAGCCTGGTTGGTTCCCCTTACCTTTATCGTTGCGTTGGGGATAGTAGTACCGTTAGTTGTTTTAATAATTCCGGTAACCGGACTTTGGGCAAAAGCAAATCCCGCCGAGATTAAAAATGAAAATAAAAAAAGTAAAGTTTTGTTCATAATGGTGTGAATGGTTGGTTTAAGCATTATTGATTAATAAGGTACTTGCGAATGTTGACTAATAATTCCAGAAGGCTACAACAGCTATGCAAACACGTTTTTTGACTGATCTTCATATTATTATACAAAATCTATAGATTTAGTAGGCAAATATATTAAAAAATATCAACTGCCAAATTTTATTTCGTGATTTTTAATAGAATGGAGCTATTCCTGATGGGTTTTAAAAACCTTCAAATTCTGTTAAAACAAAAATGGGGCTATCGTAAACCGATGCCCCATTTCTTTACTATCAGGAAGGTTGAGTAAATATCACCTTAAGCCTTCTCCCCTCTTACCTTTCTTCCTTAACCTTACCTGGTATAATTAGGTGCTTCTTTGGTAATGGTGATATCATGCGGGTGACTTTCGCGCATGCCTGCAGCGGTAATCTGTACAAACTGCGCTTCCTGTAAGGCTTCAATATTGGCTGCTCCACAATAGCCCATACTTGCCCGTAAACCACCAATATATTGGTACATTACTTCAGCAAGGGTGCCTTTAAACGGTACGCGACCAACAATACCTTCAGGAACCAGTTTCTTAATGTCATCTTCCACATCCTGGAAATAACGGTCTTTAGAACCTTGCTCCATTGCTTCAATCGAACCCATTCCACGATATGATTTAAATTTACGCCCTTCGTAAATAATGGTTTCACCTGGCGATTCTTCTACTCCTGCGAATAAAGAACCTGCCATCACGGTGCTTGCACCTGAAGCAATTGCTTTTGCAATATCTCCTGTATGTTTAATTCCACCATCTGCAATAACAGGCACCCCTGTCCCTTTTAGCGCTTTGGCACATTCATAAACAGCATATAATTGAGGAACACCAACTCCGGCAATGATCCTGGTGGTACAGATAGAACCGGGACCAATACCAACCTTAACGGCATCTGCACCGGCATCTGCTAAAAACTTGGCAGCTGTACCTGTAGCAATATTACCGACAATCACCTGTAAATCAGGATACTTTGCCTTAACTTCTTTTAATTTATCTACTACCCCTTTGGTATGGCCATGAGCTGTATCGATCGTAATGACATCAACACCAGCATGCACCAAAGCATCAACCCTTTGTAAAGTATCAGCAGTTACACCCACAGCAGCGCCTACTCTCAAACGGCCATGTTCATCTTTACAGGCTACCGGGTAATTTTTAACTTTTGAAATATCCTTAAAGGTAATTAATCCGCTTAAGTAACCATCTTTGCTCACAACTGGAAGTTTCTCAATTTTATGGTTCTGAAGAATTTCCTCTGCCTGAACCAAGGTAGTTCCTTCCGGAGCAATGATTAAATTTTCTTTGGTCATTACTTCAGAAATTGGCCGCTTCATATCCTTTTGGAAACGTAAGTCCCTGTTTGTGATGATGCCAACCAGTTTATTATCGCTACTTACCACCGGAATACCGCCTATTTTATGCTCCTTCATGATCTTGAAGGCATCAGCAACCACAGCTGTTTCCAATAAAGTTACGGGATCTTTGATCATACCGCTTTCCGAACGCTTAACCTTGCGTACTTCGGCAGCCTGTCTATCGATCGTCATGTTTTTGTGTAACATGCCTATTCCGCCATTCTGCGCAATGGCAATGGCCAGTTCAGCTTCGGTTACGGTATCCATCGCAGCAGAAATCAATGGAACATTAAGTTTGATTTTTTTTGTTAGAAAAGTGGTTGTATTTACTTCACGGGGCAGAATTTCAGAGTATGCGGGTACCAATAGTACATCATCATACGTTAAACCTGTGGCAATAAACTTTGTGGAATCGAGTTGCATAGCAAATAAATTAGGATTTATTATTTGCCAGGCAAAGATACGAAAATCGAACGGAAATTAAAGCGTAAAGTTAAAAATGCTTAAATATTGAGTTCTTCTGACAATTACATCAATCAGATTAACGAGAATGATGCGGCTGATTTAGTCTGATTGGCACCGAAAAAATTTTAAATAATTCGGATAATTATGATATAATTGCACCAACCAAAAAACTAATTTTATACATGCAGAAAAATGCTCTCAGATTTCTGACTCTAATGCTATGCTTTGGAGTGAGTACCCTTTATGCCCAAAACAATCCACCCGTAAAAAGAGAATTCAAGTTTGGTAAAATTGCACCGGCAGAATTCGAAGTAAAAGCTTCGGGTCAAGACTCTTCAGCCTCCGCAATAAAGCTGTTTGATGTTGGCGATTGCTATTTCGAATATAGCAATAACGGCGGTTTTATTTATGTTTTTGAACGACACATCCGTTATAAAATTCTAAATAAAAACGGCTATGATCTGGCTAACTTCAATGTTGAACTTTATAAAAGCAGTAATTCTGCAAAGGAAGACCTCAGTTTTATGGATGCTGCGACCTATAATATGGTTGATGGCAAAATAATTACCAGCAAACTAAATAAAGATGCCAAGTTTACCGAGGCATTCAACAAAAATTATATAATCAAAAAATTCGCATTGCCCAATGTAAAGGAAGGATCTATTATTGAGTTCAAGTATAAAATCAAATCCGACTTCACATTTACTTTACGCGGATGGAAATTCCAATCCACTGTTCCTACACTGTGGTCTGAGTACAATGTTAGAATACCAGAATACTTTGTATACAAAAACAATGTGAGCGGATACTACCAAATCGATCATCCGGTGCATGAAACCGTAAACACCTCCTACATTCCGGGTTTAACTTCGAATGCCGCTTACGATAAATATTGTGCTGCAAATGTACCGGCCCTAAAAGAGGAACCATATGTAACCACAATGGATGATTATACACCCAAAATAGAATTTGAACTTCGTGGCACCCAATTTCCGGGTGAAATGTATCAGGATTTTAACGGCTCCTGGCCAAAGATCATTAAAGGCTTAGCTGAAGATGAAAATTTTGGTGGCTTTATTAACAAAAACGGTTATGCCAAATCAGTACTGCCAGGTATCCTGAAAGGTGAAAAAGATACCCTTTCCGCAGTGAAACTCATTCTGAATTATGTTAAAAATAATTTAAAATGGGATAAGCAATACTCAAAGTATGCCAGCGAAACCAACCCAAAAAGTATTTTCGAAAAGAAAACAGGCTCGTCTGCAGATATTAACCTTGCCCTGTTAAGTTTATTAAAAGAAGCCAGGATTGAGGCCTTCCCTGTCCTCCTCAGTACAAGAGAAAACGGCGAACATCCGGGTTATCCATTGGTATCGGCATTCAACAACGTAATAGCGGTTACGCAGATACAGAATAGCCTGTATTTTCTGGATGCGACAGACAAGGATCTGCCGGCTGGTATGCTAGACTACGAAAATTTGAGTCACCAGGGATTTTATATCGATTTAAAAAACACATCAGGCAACTGGCTTTCCACAGAGCCAAGTGTTTCCAGCGAAAAAATATTTGTATATAGTATGGTTTTAGACAAAGACCATAAGTTAAGCGGACAGATCAGCCAATATTCAAAAGGTTATGCAGCACTAAGTCTTCGAAATAGATATAGAAAAACAAATAACGAGGCTGAGTTTATTAAAGACTTCAAAAAAGATAAAACCGGGCTCGAAATATCGTCATATAAGATCGATAATCTGGATAATCCGGATGAATTATTAACCGAAAGCATGGACGTTGTGATTGAAGATAACGTTGAAGAAGCTGGCAACCTGGTGTATTTTACCCCCCTGCTATTTGAAAGAACAAAGGAGAATTTATTTAAGCTGGAGCAACGCAAATTTCCAGTTGATTTTGCCTACCCATTTAAAGAAAACTACCGCATTACGGTAAAATTCCCTGATGATTATGAAATAGATAAACTTCCTAAAGGAGGCATTTATAAACTTCAGGAAGACAAGGGTACCTTTGCCATTAATTATGTAATAGAAGGTAAAACCCTGATGGTAAAAAGTTCCATCAGCCTGAATAAATCGCTTTACACATCAGAAGAATATTTCGATCTGCAAGCATTATTTAAAGCTGTGGTTGAAAAGCAGGCCGAACAAATCGTATTTAAAAAGAAAGTATAATGAAGTATTATTTAAGTTTGCTATTCGCTGTTGCGTCTATTAATACCACATTTGCGCAGACGGATTACGATGTGGCGAAAATTTCTGAAAGCCTGAAACATGATGCTGTAGCCGTAGTAAGAAACGAAGAATCCTTTTTCGATGTTAAAGGACTGGGCGCGGCAAAAATGGATTATAAAGTAGCCATAACCATTATGAATAAAGCCGGCGAACCATATGGTGAAATGGCTGAAGTTTACGATAAATTCAGCAATATATATAACATCAAGGCTGCGCTTTACGATGCTGCAGGAAAAAAAGTAAAAGACTATAGAAGTTCAGACATTAAAGACCAAAGCCTGATTTCGAACTTTTCGATTTTCGAAGACAACAGGCTTAAGCTTTTAAAATTTGTCAGTATAACCTATCCTTATACTATAGAATATAGCTTCAGCCAGGACTATAACGGATTGCTTTCTTTCCCGCCATGGCGCGACCTTAAAGGTTTTGGCATATCGGTTGAAAAATCTGCCTACACAATTCAAAAGGCAAAAAATTACAAGATGAAGTACATTACCAGCTCAAATTTACCGACAGACTCGGTAATTAACGGTGAAAAATTGCAGTACAGATGGAAAAGTGCCAATGTTGCTGCAGTTACTGAGGAGCCTCTGAGTACGGGCCTTGATAATGTTTCTTCATGGGTTAAAGCTTCTCCTAATGAGTTTGAATTCGATGGCTCGATGGGAAATTTTGATAACTGGAAAAATTTTGGTTCATGGATTTTCAATTTAAATCAGGGAGGAAATAAACTTCCCGAAGCAACAAGATTGATGGTGCAGAACCTGATCAAAGATGCTAAAACGCCAAAAGAAAAGATCAAAATTTTATACCACCACCTGCAGCAAAATACCCGTTATGTTAGTGTGCAATTAGGAATCGGTGGATTTAGACCAATTTTAGCCGAAAAGGTTGCGCAGGTAAATTACGGCGATTGTAAAGCGCTTTCCAATTATATGAAGGCTTTGTTAAACGAAGCAGGAATCGCCTCCAATTTAATTGTGATCGGAAACGATATGCCTAGTTTAAATCTGAATTACTCCAGCATGGGTCAGGCAAACCATATGATTTTATGCGTTCCACTTGAAAAAGACACGACATTTTTAGAATGCACCAGTCAATTTAAACCCATGGGATTTATCGGCTACGGCAACTCTGACAGGAATGTACTGATGGTGACCGAGGATGGAGGAAAGATTGTGCATACCCCGGCTTACCATGCCAAAGAAAATTATCAGAACCGAAAAACCAAAATTACGCTGGCAGAAGACGGTACAGCTACCTCCGAAATTAAGGCTACCTATGGTAACGCACAGTTTGAAGAAAATTTTTCGTTGACATTGATGGAACCTGTTGATCTCCGCAAAAAAATAATTGAAAACAGTTCTATTCCGGTAGCAGAACTTATTAGCTACAAGTATATGCAGCCAGATAAAACGGTTCCGGTACTTACTGAGGAAATTAACTTTAAAACCAACCCCTTATTAACCAAAGGTGGAGATAAGCTGTTTTTGTTGGTTAACCAGATTAACCGCCGCGAGAGCGTTCCGCTTAAAGTAGAAGGAAGAAAAACATACTTCGCTGTTCCATTCAGTTATCATGATGATGACGAAATTAATTACATCTTACCAAAAGGATACCAGGTAGAATTTATTCCGAAAGACATCACGATCAACTCTGAATTTGGATCGTACACTGCGAAATTTAGTATTAAGGATAATATGATCGTTTACAGCCGAACGCAAACCATGAACAATAAAAAGTATCCGCCAGAAAAATATGGCGAATACGTAGATTTTTATAAAAAGATTTACCAGGCTGATAAACAAAAAGCTATTTTGACTAAAACCTTATAAATTGCAATGATTACTGAAAACCAATATTTTAATGGCAACGTTAAATCGTTAGGCTATGAAACTACTGAAGGAAAATCGACCATTGGTGTGATCAATCCGGGAGAATATACCTTCGGTACTGCTCAAAGAGAAGTGATGCATGTGATAGAGGGCCAACTGCAGGCTCTTTTACCAGATGCCACTGAATGGATAAATATTGCTGCGGGAAACCAATTCGAGATTCCTGCAAATTCATCATTTAAAGTAAAAGCGGCTGTGAAAACCGCTTATCTGTGCCAATATAGATAAATTTAAAAAAGTCGTCCTTTCGACCGAAACGCAGTGGATTTGAGAGATCTATATCGATAGATTTAGCTTCGCTGAGCACTTCGTGGTTCTCGACTTCATTGCACTTCGCTCGAAATGACGACCCCAATTGCTTAATTTCCGCTTACTTCTTCCCGATCACAACTTCTATAAAATTTTCTGTAGTAAGGTATTTATTAGCCATTACCAACAGCTCTTCAGCAGTGATTGTCTTCACTTTTTCGATATATTTGGTATAATAATCATAATCAAGTCCTGCAAAATAAATATTCTTGAATTTGTCGGCATGTGAAAAAACGTTCTCCAGGCTGCCCAACATCGATCCCAGCATGTAGTTCCGAACCAGATCCAGTTCTTCTGCTCCAACGGGTTCATTTTTCAATAACTCGATCTCTTTGTAAATTTCTGTTAGTGCTGCTGAACATACATCTGCACCCACTTCGGTTGCAATAAACAGATAACCTGCCTGCTGTAGTGAAGAAATACCAGAACCGATTCCGTAAGTATAACCTTTATCTTCGCGGATGTTGTTCATTAAACGTGAACCAAAATACCCGCCTAAAATTGTGTTTAGCACCTGAAGCCCGCAAAAATCCTCATGTTTGCGGTTTATAGCCAACTGGCCTATTCGGATAGCCGATTGTAATGCATCTGGCTTTTCGGTATAAAGCACTTTTTTTTCACTGGCTGTAAAACTAAAGGTATTTTTTATGGCATCACTTTTTTCCCAATCGCGGCCAAAAAAATCATTTAAAAACTTAAATCCAGCATCATCGAACTTACCTGATATCACTATGGTGCAGTTGTTCGGAGCATAAGCAGCCTTAAAATAATCAAGCAAATCTTCACGTTTTAAGGCATCGTAATGGGCTGCTTTGATATTGACGCCATAAGCGGTATCGCCAAACAAAGCATTGGCAAATTCCTTTCTCGAAAGAATATCATTCTTTTTCAGGTTAACCTGTAACTTCTGCTTCTGGTTCTGGATATAAATATCAAGTTCATGTTGTGGAAACTGGCTTTCTGATAAAACATCTTTCACAACCGGTAATACCGAATGCAAATGTTTATTCAACGTGTACAATGTTACCGAAGATTGATCCTGGACATATTCTGTTTGAAAAAATGCACCGTAAAAATCAATTTTTTCGGCTATTTCCTTTGCGGATAATTGATTTGTTCCGTTGTTAATTAATGCGCTTACCGCAATGGCCTGCAATGGTTTTTCCAGGTTCCAGTTTACATTATCAAAAATAAACTCAATCCGTACCAAATCCTGTTCTCCGGAATAAATCGTATAAACGGGTACACCATTATCCAATACCTGTTTTTGCGGATGGATAAATTTTATGGTAGATACCTGCTTGAAATCAGGTGCCTGTTGTCTGTTAAGCATTTTCTTCGGTTAAATAATATAAAGTAGATGATGATTTAGGATTAAAAGTTTCGTTTGATATCCGTTTGATATCTTCTGCGTTTACTTTTAGGAACTCTTCGGTTTCACTGTTCAATATAGCGGCATCGCCCAACAGCTCATAGTAAGCCAGATTCATTGCTTTATCCAACAGGTTCATCTCAGAAAAAACAAGTACCGATTCTACCTTATTTTTCACTTTAGTTAACTCCGTTTCCGAAACAAGTTCGGTTTTTAACTTCTCAAGTTCAGCCCAGATGGCTTTTTCTGCCGCTTCTACTGTTATACCCTTCACCAGTTTACCCTCTATAATAAAAAGCCCCGGATCCAAACTGCTTGAAATGTAAGCATTGATATCGCTAAAAAGTTGCTGTTCCTTTAAGAGGCTATTGTATAAACGCGAAGACTGGCCCCGCGATAAAATATCTGACAATAAATCAAAAGCGTAATAATCCCCGCTTAATCGTCCTGGCATTTTAAAAGCCATGTAAATCGCATTTAAAGGGACGTTAGCCTTAACTGTTTCTTTTCTGGCTTCGGTTTGCGGATCTTCCTGAATTAAATTCCGGTTATATTTCTCACCCGCAGGAATCGGTTCGAACCATTTTTCGGCCAGTTTTTTTACATCTGCTGTTTTCACATTTCCGCCAACAACTAAAATGGCGTTTTGCGGCGTATAATGTTTCTTAAAAAATGATTTTACGTCATCCATTGTGGCATTTTCAATGTGCGAAAGCTCTTTACCTATCGTTGCCCAACGGTAAGCATGCTTCTGATAAGCCAGCGGACGTAATTTTAACCAAACATCGCCATAAGGCTGGTTAAGATAACGCTGTTTAAATTCTTCACTTACCACATTTCGCTGGGTATCCAGGCTTTTTTCAGAGAAAGCCAGGCTCAGCATCCGATCGCTCTCTAACCAAAAAGCAGTTTCGATATTTTCTGCTGGCAAAGTGATGTAATAATTGGTAATATCGTTACTCGTAAAAGCGTTGTTCTCTCCCCCTACCCGTTGTAAAGGTTCGTCATAACTGGGAATGTTTATCGATCCACCAAACATTAGGTGCTCGAATAGATGAGCAAAACCCGTTTTTTCGGGGTCCTCATCCCGGGCACCAACATCATATAAAATATTTAAAACTGCCATTGGCGTTGTTGCATCTTCATGCACCAAAACTTTTAACCCATTGGCAAGTGTAAAACGATTAAAATCTACCATAAGTGACAAAGATAATTGAATTGTTGAATTGCTAAATTGTTTAATCAATTAATCTGTCAAACACGAGGGAATTTTTTTCTTAAAATTCTGCAAACAAATTTGTAATTTTTTTATTACCTGTAATTATATAATTTTACAAAAATAAAACCAAAAGAAATATGCTCACCTATGCTATAATCGCGCTCGTTTTAGTGGCAACAAGTCTTTTTTTACTCAACTTTAGGAGGGAAAGCAATTGGCGCAAAAACAATAATGATACGTTTAGTTTTGTTATCTCATTAATATCCACCTTTACAGGATTGTTTATTGCCCTGGCGGTTAATACTTTTCTGGATAACATCGACAAAAAAACAACTTAATTAAATTGTTGAACACCACTAATCTGGCAATAGAAAACTGCCAGATGAAAACAAAAGGAATGTATTTAAATACTTCCAATGCCGGACTTAATCTAACCGAAACCCTAAAGAAAACGCCTGTTGAACTACCTAAGTTATATCCCCAACTCGCAACAAATAGTTTGGTTAACGACTACTTTACACCAAATGCTTTTCAAGCTTATATTGTTTGTATAGACAATATGGAAACCTTTGTTAAAAACCTAAGCAATACCGAACAGAACAACAATGGAACGAAAATTGAGATTCTTAACCGGTACTTAAAATATTTAGAATTTGCTAAAAGTATTAACAATTTAGAAGTTGAGAGGCTCGGCGGGAACATTACTGAAGAACAGGAAACCACTTCTTTAAAGAAAATAGTTGACCAATTTACTACGTCGAAATAATATGAAAAATATCATTATAATCTGTTTGTTAACCTTTGGTTTAGCTGCCTGCAACACAGCTATAAAAAAGGAAGAAAAAATTGATTTTACTAAATCATATGAAACAGCGGCGCTCGCATTAACCGATGCACAATTGAATTACGATGCAGCAGTAGCAAGTAAGGATAACGCAAGAATAGCAGCCGCAAAAATACAGTTGGAAACCGCCAAAACCAATTATTTAAACAGTAAAACCTATTATACTGCAAATGGGGGCATTGTAAAAGCAGAAGATGATCAATTGCTTGCCAAAGCAAATACTTCTTTGGGTAAACCCGTTAATGACACAACCACTGTGGCCACTACGGCCGGAAAGTTTATTGATAGTACCAGGGTTAATGCTGATAAAAAGGTGAAACAGGTAATAGGCGCCATTGCAACTGGTGAAAGTAAGGTTAAACAAGTTTCAGATGCAGTTGCGGTTGGTCAAACTACGATTAAAAATAATGTTGTAAAAGCTAACGAAGGCTTAAAAAAGGTTAATGACAGTACTAAAAAGCGTTTAGAGGAAATAAAAAAACAGGGAAATGATTTGCTAAACCTGTTTAAACGTAAAGCTGATACCACAAAAAATAATTAACAATACACTGTTTTTTTATAAAACTGTGATTATAGTGATGCTTATTTCGAGTATTTTTGCTTTATGAATACAGCCGATTTACTACAGCGGGCGCTACATTTTGATTTTTTAACGCAAGAAGAAGGTGTATACTTATACCATAATGCCGATACTGCATCATTGATGTTTGTAGCTAATGAGCTAAGAAAAATTCAAGTCCCTAGCGGTAAAGTAACCTGGCAGATCGACCGTAATGTAAATACTACCAATGTTTGTATTGCAAACTGTAAATTTTGCAATTTCTTCCGCAGGCCTGGTCACGAAGAAAGTTATATTACCGACATTGAGACCTATAAGGTTAAAATTGAAGAAACTTTCCGTTTAGGCGGAGATCAGTTATTATTGCAGGGCGGTCATCACCCTGATCTGGGCTTGGCTTTTTATGCCGATCTATTCAAAAAGTTAAAGGAGTTATACCCCGATTTAAAACTTCATGCCTTAGGGCCGCCAGAAATTGCCCACGTCGCAAAGCTCGAAGGCATCACGCATACTGAAGTATTGAAAACACTCAAAGAAGCCGGGATGGATTCACTACCGGGAGCCGGTGCCGAAATTCTAAACGATCGAGTTAGACGGTTAATTTCCAAAGGTAAATGCGGCGGGCAAGAATGGCTAGATGTAATGCGTGCCTGTCACCAGTTGGATATCACCACTTCAGCAACCATGATGTTCGGCCATGTAGAAACCATCGAAGAGCGTTTCGAACATTTGGTATGGATCCGTCAGGTACAAAGCGAAAAACCTGCAGATGCGAATGGATTTCTGGCCTTTATTCCCTGGCCATTCCAGGATGACGGCACTTTATTAAAAAGACTGCGTGGTATCAGCAATACAGTAACCGCCGATGAATATATCCGGATGATTGCCCTGAGCCGCATTATGCTGCCAAATATTAAAAACATCCAGGCCAGTTGGCTAACCGTTGGAAAAACGACTGCCCAATTATGCCTTCATGCAGGAGCAAATGATTTTGGATCGATCATGATTGAAGAAAACGTAGTATCAGCAGCTGGTGCACCACATCGTTTCACAGCAAATGGTATCCAGCAATCCATTAAGGCTGCAGGTTTTGAGCCACAATTACGTGGCCAAAAGTATAATTACAGGGATTTGCCAGAGCATTTGGAAGAGCAGGTGATTACTTATTAAAAATGTAAGGTCAGATGGGAAATGGTTGATTGCAAGATTCATCTTTCTATGATCAATAGCATTAATTTTAATGAGATTCTGGTGTGGTATTTCTAATTTCACATCGATCTTAAATCTCGAAAACACTGATAAAACAAAGGGAAGTAAAACCAAAGTTCTACCTCCCCACCTTAAACGAAACATTACCTAATTAATAATGTCAATATTTTAGTGTACTACAATCTTTTACCAGGCTGTAAAAACAGGTTGGCAATCGTTACCACACTCGCCTTATCTAAAGGTTCATCAAAGCTTTCAACAGCAGCTGCCTTGGTAATACCTGAGAAACCACCAATACCGACAATATTTGCTCCAGCCTGCACGGTTAAATCTTCACCGGCATAAACAGCATCAACAGCTGCTACACCTGAATCATTTGCCTGTCCGGAAGCACCAAGGCTAACCCAAGGTTTATAAACGGTAGAGCCAGCAGCTGTACGCATTTGACGGATGTGAGAAGCATGACGTGCTTCAACAGAATGGATCTGAAGTGCAGTTTGCAATACCCCCGGAGCAGCCATTAAATTGGCCGCCTGGCCTTTGTATGCCCTAACACCGGTGTCTTCAAAGCCTTGTGCTACAGCTAGGAATGTAGTATAATCCGTGTATACATTCGCGAATGTACCACCCGCCCTAAAATCGGTATCTGCATAGGCAATTGGTGTACGTGCGGAACTTCCTAAAGCGCCTACCAATAAATCAACGTGCGCCTTCTCATGGTCGCGAATGGTAGTAATTGCTGTTTTAGCTGCTGCTGTTGGATAAGTGAAAGTAACATCAGTACCTAACAATGCGTGATTGTAAAAATGATATTCTAAATACTCTAAAGCCAGAGCGAAATTTAAAACGTCAGCAACACCTGATGGTAAAGTGGATTGTCCGTATGCTTTTTGAAACATAGAACCCAAAGCCAGTGGCATAGCAGCCAATGAGATTTTCTTACCGATGTTAAAAAAGCTTTTCATGGCAGCTCTTCTCGGGTTTAAACGCTCATAAACCTCACCATCAACTTTTTCAATTTCTTCTAATATATTTACGATATTCATGATTTCTAGTTTAAAATTTTAAAGATTGATAACATTAATTTTGGTTTTGATATATTTTGAAGCAGCAGCCAAAACTTTATCTGGTGTTAAGGCTGCATCTAAGCCACCTGCATTATTGGCTCCCAGTGAAGCAAGGCTATTAAGATCTGCAAATGATCCGTTTGAAACCATATCACGAACATAAGCCGCGTGACGGGCCTCAACTGAAACAATTTTACCTGCTAACAATAGAAATGTGCCATTTTTTAATCTTGGGCCGGCACCATTGTAAGCAGCAACGCCTAAATCTTCAAAAGCCATCGCAGTAGCTAAAACGCTAGCTTCACTAGTAAAATCAATTGATGAAAAATCTACTTCTAAACTTCCTATAGCTGCAGTTCCTAAAGCAGCTTTAAAAAACTCCCTATGCGCTATCTCATGAAACTGAATATCCTGGAAATACGCTTTTTTTGCGGCAGCATTTGTTCCTGTAAATTGGGTATTGCTATTAGCAACCTTAATGTAAAATGCCGCTTCTAGTTGCTCCAAAGCATAAGCATAATTCAATACACCATTATCATCTTTAAAATCCAGTGTTGCACCATTCATTGTTGGGTTATCATAACCGCGGTCTTTACTACAGCCTGCAGCTACTAAAGCAATGCCGGCAGCACCTGCACCTGCATACTGCAGAAAAGATCTTCTGCCCACAGCTTTGTCAAACAAACTTTTCTCCTGAAGCTCGCTTTTTGTTTCTAGTTCATTGTTTTTCATAGTCATCTATGTTTTAGTGGTTTTGAATACGTTTGATGATACATACGTGACAATTTGGATACTGGTTTTTTCGATTTGCATTTTTTTTTATAAGACCATTTTAATACATTCACCAACCTATAGCTATGACTACACTAAAGGCCATTATTGTTGATGATGAGGAGTTTGCACGATCGTCATTATTTTTTTTACTGCAACAGAATTGTCAGCAGGTAGAAATTACCGGTATAGCAAGATCTGTAAACGAGGCAAAAGAGATTTTAGACCATCACCCTATTGATCTGATCTTTTTGGATATTGCCATGCCTGGCGGAAATGGTTTTGAATTGGTGGCCGATGCACAAAAACACAATGCTGCCATAATATTTACTACCGCCTATGATCAATATGCATTAAAAGCAATAAAGGCAAATGCGCTCGATTACCTGTTAAAACCAATTGATATTGATGAACTTAAAACAGCAGTAGACAAAGTTTCACAACACATCAAATTATTTAAAAGCCAGAATGAGAATGATGAACGAATAAACAATCTGGCTTCCAGTTTAAGTTCGAGATCAGAGATCAGGAAACTAACCCTTCCTTACGGACAGGGTTTTAAAATGATTGATATTGATGATATTATTTATATTGAAGCCGACAGTAATTATTCTATTGTACACCTAAACAACCACGAAAAAATCACTGTTTCCAAGGTTTTAAGGGAGTTCGAAGAATTACTGCCAACTGATCAGTTTGTCAGGATACACAAATCAAGCATTATCAACCTTAATCACTTAAAGGAATATAATTCGAAAAACGGACTACAGGTTTTCCTTAAAAACGGTCAAAGCATCAACATTTCGAGGCGAAGAGCAAGCGATTTTTTTGAAAAAATAAAGTTATTTACCAAAGCAAATAGTGATCATTAGTCCGTATATAAAAGGAAAACAACTAGCTCAAAAAGCTATTCTGAAGTTTAGCTTCAGCAGTTTTTTTATTGCTTTTTTATTTCTGATCCTGGGTTTTATCGTACCTCAAAAACTTTTTTCGCAGACCACTTATCTCCCCCATTATAACACTAAAAACGGGCTTGCCAGCAATAACTGTTATTACATTTTACAGGATAAAAAAGGTTTTATATGGATTGCCACCGATAATGGATT
Organism: Pedobacter suwonensis; assembly: GCF_044762335.1. GTDB lineage: Bacteria > Bacteroidota > Bacteroidia > Sphingobacteriales > Sphingobacteriaceae > Pedobacter. The sequence goes on from NZ_JBIWEB010000008.1 coordinate 103,241, forward strand.
GAGCCGTTTTGACGGAACAAACTTTCAGAATTTCACTATTGAAGATGGTTTGCCAGATACGCAGATCCTGCAGATGAAAGAAGATAACGAAGGCCGTTTATGGTTTTTTGCACTTAACGGTCAGCTCAGCTATTTAAAAGAAGGAAAGTTTTACAACCAGAACAACGATGAACTCCTTAAAAAACTCAACTTTAATACCGTAATTGTTTCCTTTTTAATTGATCAATCAGGGCGGATCTGGCTCGGAACAAACGCCAACCTGATTGTGTGCTGGGATGGTAAGACCATTAGAAAATATATCTCTCCAAATCAAAAGGACAAATTTATCAATGCTTTTATTCATGAAGATGAACAAGGTAACATATTTGCACATAGCGATTTAAGTGTACAACAATTTAATGGAAAAACATTCATCCTGAAAAAGTCAAAAGTACAACCCATTTCTTATATGACAGCTGCCAATAGCAGCAACAGATCTTTATTCTATCTTGATAATGGTGGATTAAAACAATACCGGCACGGAATCATCAACGAGCTTATTTCCATCCCGCAAAACCTGATCAAAAACATGTCGGGATATTTTTATTACGACGTTAGCAGCAAAGAGGTTTGGCTGTCAAACGCCAATGGCGCTTTTGCGCTTGATAAAAGCGGAAAAACGGTGCAGTATCTGCAGGATATTCCGGTTAACCAGGTAATTAAAGATAATAACCAGAACATGTGGTTTGCTACCAATCAGGGCATATACATGCTGCCGAACATGAATAACCGCTTATCGATTATTGATGCAGAATCTGGCCTGAGTAGCAATGTAATTAAAAGCATCACCAAAGACGGGAAAAACAGACTGTGGTTGGGTACGGATGATGCGGTAATAGACGTGCTGAGCATCAACAATTATCAGGTTGATGAAATTGGGTTAGATGATTTTAAAAAATACAAAACCATTAAGCAGCTAACTTTCGACCCTAAAGACCAAGCCATCTATTTCGCGTCTGATTATGGAATGGGTGTTTTCAAAAATATTTACAACAGCAGTAGCGATGTAAGTTATTTGAAGGAATCAAATAATTCGATGTTTGTGATCAAACACTTTAGCGTTGCTGAAAACAATAATCATCTTGCCCTGGCGCTATCATCAGGTGTTGTTTTCTTATCAGACAGAACCAGTAAACTTGAGTTTAATGCTGCAAAATATCGCGAAAAGGAGGATTTTTTTAAAGATAGGTCCTATCACGTTTTTTATGATCGTGAAGGCAATTTGTGGTTTTCAAATGTTAACGGACTTTCTCAATTTTCGAAAGGAAAACTGGTTAAACACTATGAGAACCACCCCCTGCTAACCAAAAGGATCAATGATATCCAGCAGCTTGCCGATGGAACATTGATTCTGGCTACCGATGGTTATGGTTTAATTTTTTATAAGAATAAACAGATTACCAGACAAATTACTCAAAAAGACGGCTTAACCAATAATATCTGCACAAAAATATTCATCAAAAACAATGAAATATGGGTATTAACCAACAAAGGCGTTAACAAAATAGCCAATTACCCGAATGAACTTAATGTAGCCAATTTCGACTATGGAAAAGACCTGTTAAGTGATGATATAAACAGTTTGTATATTGATGACAGCACGGCTTATTTTGCTACAAACAAAGGGCTGATTCTGTTTAAATACAACAATAAAAACATTATTAAAAACCTTCCTAAGGTATATGTTACTTCTATCATTAAAGATAACGAACGTTTACCTGTTGATCAGGATAATTTTACTTTCGAAACGGGTAATAATACCATACTCTTTACCTTTAGCGCCGTTGATTTTACCACCAGTGATATTACCTACCGGTACCGTTTAAATGAAAATTCGGCCTGGATAGAAACCCGAACGAGGCGTTTGGATTTTTCATCACTGCAATCAGGCGATTATGTGTTTGAGGTAAGTGCAAAAAGCCAAAACGGTAGTTGGGGTGAATCTGCAAAAATTGCCTTTACCATTAAAAGTCACTTTTGGCAAAGCCTATGGTTTTTATCCATTTTAATATTGCTTGTGGCTTATATCTTTTATAAAGTGGCTGTTTATATCACCCGCAAGCAAAAGGACAAGGAACAAGCACAATTGTTGTTAAAAAACAAAGTGCTGATGTTAGAACAGCAGGCACTGCAGGCAATGATGAATCCCCATTTTGTATTTAATGTAATGAACTCCATCCAGCATTATATTAACACGCAAAACACAGCGTCTGCCAATAAGGTTTTAACGGGATTTGCCAGACTGATCAGAAAAAACCTGGAGATCTGTACCAAGAGTTATATCTCACTGGAAGAAGAATTAGAATACTTAAACCTCTACCTCAAACTGGAGAAGAACCGGTTTGGTGACAAATTAGACTATATTTTTAATTTAGATGACGATATAGACAGAGAGGAAACGTTTATTCCGTCTATGTTGTTGCAACCATATGTTGAAAATGCCATATGGCATGGCATTATGCCAAAAGAAACTGGTGGCAAAATCATGATTAACATTAAACTGATGGATGAATTCTATCTTAATATTGAAATTATAGACGATGGCATCGGGATAGAAAACTCCTTAAAAGACAAAAAGGAGACACATATTAGTAAAGGTATGCAGCTTACCAAAGAAAGGTTACATCTTTTAGGTCAGATTGGAGCAAAACCTATACACCTAAACGTACGACAAAATACCACAAATGGTACCACCGTCTCCATTTCTATACCGTTAAAATAAACAATTTACCGTTTACTCAATTATTAATACCACTTACTAAATAGAATCTTGATCGAACCTGGTTTAGCCTTAAACTTGTGTTAGAAATAAACGATAGTGTTTATCAAAGACGTTCTTATAGAATTGATATAGATATTTAATAACCTAACCTAAAACTATATCTTAATTCAGGTTTCATTTGTGTGTTGAAAGCGGTCTTGTTTTTAAAAGCGAGACCGCTTTTTTTATGTCGAAAATTTTATTTTTGTATATGCCCAATCATAATATCACCAGACACATTGAAGCGCTTATATTTTCTTCCAGCCAAAGCATCAGTAAGCAAGAAATCATACTTGCCTTAAATGCAGTTTTTAATGAAGAGTTTATTGAAGAACAAGTTTTCGAAAGCATAGAGCAGATTAAGGAAAAGTATAGCCAGGATGATTTGGCAATCGAATTGGTATTTTTAAACAATGGCTACCAGTTTTTAACCAAAAAAAATTATCATGAAACGGTAAATCAACTGCAGTTACATCGCTCCAAGAAAAAATTAAGTCAGGCTGCGATGGAAACACTAGCCATTATTGCCTACCGGCAGCCCATAACCAAGTTGGAAATTGAACAGATAAGAGGCGTAAACTCTGATTATTCGGTACAACGCCTGCTTGAGAAAGAACTGATCAGTATTGATGGAAAAGCAGAAACCCCTGGCCGACCTATCCTCTACCGTACCAGTACATTGTTTATGGATTACTTTGGCTTAAACAGCTTAAACCAGCTTCCACAGTTAAAAGATATCGTTAAAGAGGAAAATTCTGTAGGAGAAAATGTAGAGCAAATAAATTAATTTATTTATTCACAGATTGTTATTAAAAAAAGTTTTTTTGTATTTTTAAACTATAAAAGCAATTTTTATTTTTGTGTTATGACAGCGCCAAAGAAACTCCCAACTAAACCGACTGCCAAAAAACAGGCAGACGAAGATGATGATTTTGAAGATGACGATATTCAAACAACAAAAAAGAAGCCTCAGGATGATGACGATGATGATTTCGACTTGCCATTAGATGATCTGGACAACTTCGACAATTTTGACGATGACGACGACGATTATTAATATTTAAAAAACATATATTTGAAAAAGCATCCGCCCGCTTGGTAGGATGCTTTTTAATTTTAAAATCTGCCCATGCAAGTTATATCCGTAAGCAATTCATCATTAAAAAAAGACTTTCTAAACACACCTAAAATCTTATATAAAAACGATAAAAACTGGATCTGTCCTCTGGATAGCGAAGTTGAAAATGTTTTTAACCCTGAAAAAAACACTTTTTTTGCACATGGAAAATGCACACGTTGGGTATTAAAGGATGATGCAGGAAAACTGATTGGGCGTGTAGCAGCTTTTATAAATGAGAAAAAAGCATACCATTATGACCAGCCAACAGGTGGAATGGGTTTTTTTGAATGTATTGATGATGAAAAAGCTGCATTTCTTTTATTCGATACCGCCAAAAACTGGTTAACCGAAAATGGAATGAAAGCGATGGATGGTCCGATTAATTTTGGTGAAAACGATAGTTTCTGGGGACTATTGGTTGAAGGCTTTACCCCCCCATCTTTCGGCATGAACTATAATTTCCCCTATTATCATAAATTTTTCGAGAAATATGGTTTTGTTACAGAATATGAGCAATTGACCAATCATATTAATCTGACCATACCCTTTCCGGAACGTTTTACAAAAATTGCCAACTGGGTAAGAAATAAACCTGGTTATACCTTCGAATATTTCAGCAAATCCAATTCAAGCAAATACATCAATGATTTAATGGAAATTTACAATGATGGCTGGCAGAATTTTGAAAACTTCGTTCCCATTAAAAGAGAAACCCTCGAAGAGAGTTTTAAAAGTATGGAACCCATTATGGATGAACACCTGATTCAGTTTGCTTACTTCAACGGCGAACCGGCATCATTTGTCGTGTTGATTCCTGATGCAAACCAGATGATCAAAGGTTTTAACGGGAAACTGGGTTTAATTGAAAAATTAAAGTTTGCCTACCGCCGTTGGGTGGGCGTTACGCGCATGAGGGCAATTGTAATGGGCACTAAACCTAAATTCCAAAAACACGGTTTAGAATCGGTACTTTTTATCCGTTTAGGCGAATATGTATTACCTAAAAACCAGTACAAAGAGCTTGAATTGAGTTGGGTAGGCGATTTTAATGAACAGATGATTGCCATCCATAAAGCTACGGGCGCAACATTTGGAAAAAAGCACTTAACAATGCGGAAGATATTTTAAACTTAACAGATTCGATACCTGACAAGGTTCATGTCTCCACGAGCCTTTTTTATAATTGATACTCATTCATTCCATCGTCCGCGTTTGTAACGCGGATGATAGAGAATGGCAATTGTATCGCCGTTAGCATTAAGCCATTTTATTCGAATTATAAATGCATATTCTCTAATCCTCATTGCAAAAGAGGACTATATTTTATTGTGCTGAACATCATCATGGCAATTAACAATATTTAAATCCCAAGCTTATCGTATAAATCAATCACCTTTTTGCGGAGTTTATTAATTTCTTCTTCCTTTTCGATCAGTTCTTTTTTAAGCGCAATGAGTTCTTTTGAGGAGTCGGATTCCGATGATGCTGATTGCCCTGTAATCAATTGTATTACCGGAACTTTGAATATTTTAGAAATCTGGAGTAAACGCGAGATATTGAGATCGGTCTGGCCCGTTTCGATTTTACAAAAAGCAGGAGTGGAAATATTCAATTTTTTAGCCGCATCGGCCTGACTTATTCCCAGTAACAATCTACTTTGTTTGATATGATCTCCAATACTTTTCATAATTTAATTAGATATGGGATTTGAGAAGTGAGATTTGAGAAAATATCCCTCTCAAATCTCATGTCTAGAATCTCACTTCCTTATAATGGCCGCAAGTTCCGGCAAATCGAAACCCGCATAATTACCAGAGCTCATCATTAACAAATTGCCATTTTTGTAATTTAAGCTCAACAAATAATCTTTAAGCTTTGACGCGTCATTAAAAAACTTCAATTTTGGATTGGCGAAGGCCTTTTGCACATCGTCTTCAGAAAAAGGCTCCATTCGCTTTTGTTCGAAAGATTTAATGTCAATAAATACAATGGCCTCATCGGCTTTATCCATCGCACCTTTATATTCTTTCAGGAAATCTTTGTTTAAACTGCTAAAAGTATGCAATTCTATACAAGCTACTAATTTACGGCTGTTAAATTGGGCTTTAACAGCATCAATAGTCGCTTTTAGTTTTGACGGTGAATGTGCAAAGTCTTTATAAACATTGGTTGATACATCAGCCGAAATGACCTCTAAACGTTTAGCAGCCCCGGTAAATGATGCAATGGCCGTATCAAAATCGTTTTCACCGATAGCTAATTGTTTACATACCAATTTGGCGGCATTCAGGTTCATGAGGTTGTGATCACCAAAAATCTTCAATGCCGTCTCTTCCGGAAGCAGGTAAGTGATTCCGTTCCTGATTTCATGTTCAGGGATAGCATAACCGATCCTGGTCACATCAGCTTTTGATTTTGACACAATCTCATTCAAATCTGCATCTGCCTTACAGTAAATCAACGTGCCCTTTGTTTCTATTGAATCAATAAACTTTTCAAATTGCAACGTATAATCGGCATAGGTTGGAAAAACATTGATGTGATCCCAGGCAATTCCGCTAATTACCGCAACATTTGCTTTATACAGGTGAAATTTCGGTCGTCTGTCAATCGGCGAAGATAAGTATTCATCGCCTTCAATAATCATCACCGGAGCTTCTTCGGTTACTTTAACCATGGTTTCGAAACCGGCAAGCTGCGCGCCGACCAGATAATCAAAATCACGCTTATAGTAATTTAGTACATGTAAAATCATGCTGGTAATGGTTGTTTTACCATGACTACCACCAATTACTACACGCAGTTTATTCTTACTCTGCTCGTAAATATATTCAGGATAAGAATAGATTTTAACACCCAATTCCTGTGCCTTCAATAATTCCGGATTATCAATACGGGCATGCATACCCAATATTACCGCATCCAGCTCGTTAGAAATGCGATTTTCATTCCATCCCATTTCAGCTGGCAGTAAACCATATTTATCCAAACGCGATTTTGCAGGTTCGAAAATCACATCGTCTGAACCTGAAATCTGATAACCTTTTTTATGTAGGGCAATGGCCAGGTTGTGCATGGCACTCCCACCAATCGCTATAAAATGTATACGCATATTTTTTGTTTTAGATCTGAGATGCTAAATGTGAGATTTGAGACGCTAGATATGAGATGTTAGACAAGAAAATGAGATATGAGACAAACGATGTAAGATACAAAATGAAGAACAAGCACTTAAATACCTTAACCGCTCGGTCTTCCACCTTAAACCTTAAACCTTCTACCTTCAACCTACCTTAAACCCTCTACCCTGCCACCTTTTTCTCAAATTGTGCCGCTACCCAATCACCGTTTTGTTTATGATCAACGTATTTAATGCCATATTTAGCACATTCGGCAGTAATCATCGCCAAATCAGGATCCAGATAAAAGCCACTGAAAAAAATTTTGCCTTCAGGTTTTAAAACCTCAGCATAACGGTGGATTTGATCTAATAATATATTCCTATTAATGTTGGCAAAAACAACATCATATTCATCATCCGGAATGACTTCTTTACTACCACAAAGTGCCTGTAAATTATTTACTTCATTAAGCGCAGCATTTTCTACCGTACTCTCATAACAGATATCATCGTAATCGATGGCCATTAAACTTTTAGCCCCTAATTTTGCAGCCAGAACAGCTAAAATTCCGGTTCCGCAACCCATATCCAGAATCTGTTTATCCTTCAAATCGGCAGACAGGATATACTGCATCATCATGGTGGTGGTTTGATGATGGCCAGTGCCGAAAGCCATTTTAGGATCAATTACGATTTCGTAAGGGTATGAAGGTTGTGGCTCATGAAACGTCGCTCTCACGTAACACACATCATCAATAACCAGCGGGCTAAAATTCTTCTCCCATTCAGCATTCCAGTTTTCGTCGGCAACGTCTTCTAAAGTGTATTCTGCCGCAAATTCCTCACTGTAATTGCCCAATAGATCTTTTAATTCCTGCTCGTTAAAATTATCTTTAATAACGAAAGCCGTAAAACCAGCCTCACTATCTTCAAAAGTATCGAAGCCCAGGTCAGCAAGATCACTGATAAGCAGATCCTGTTGATAATCTTCGATACTTTTGAAAGTAAATATTGCTTTTATGTATTGCATCTAGCTATTTAATGCTTTAATAATATCTGTAAAATCGCGTGATTTTAATGATGCTCCACCGATTAGGCCACCATCAATATCTTTTTGTGCAAATAAGCTCGCGGCATTACCCGGATTACAACTGCCACCATATAAGATAGTGGTATCATCGGCTATATTAAAACCATAATTCGCTTCAATCTCACTGCGGATAAAAGCGTGGATATCCTGTGCCTGTTCTGGTGATGCAGTCAACCCCGTTCCGATAGCCCAAACCGGTTCGTAAGCGATCACGATTTTTTTGAAATCTTCTTCAGTTAAACCAAAAAGCCCTTCTACCAGTTGCTTTTTCAATACTTCATAATAACTACCGTTGTTACGCTCATCCAAAGTTTCGCCAATGCAAAAAATCGGCGTTAAGCCATTGGCTAAAGCAATTTTAGTTTTTTCTGCCAGTAAAGCATCGCTTTCAGCAAAATATTGTCTGCGTTCTGAGTGACCCAAAATCACATATTCTGCACCTACAGATTTCACCATTTTGGCCGAAGTTTCACCCGTATAGGCTCCACTTTCCTTATCGCTGATATTTTGAGCGCCAATTTTAACATCGTTACCACCCAATTTTGCCAGGCTGTTTAAATGAATAAATGGCGAACAAATGATGGCCAGTTGATCGCCTTTACGCTCATCTTTAACCATGTTTACGATTTCGCTGAACAACGAAACGCCTTCGTTATAATCCAGGTTCATTTTCCAGTTACCGGCAACAATCTTTTTTCTCATTTTATATTATTTAATGGTTGGTTGACCTTTTTAAGATCAGGTTTTATATTAAAATCGCCTATACGATTCGGTTAATTCAAATATCCGGGTGAGCATGTTTTTTTCTACCTCATTAAAGGCCATATTTTTTCTTGCAAATACCTTTTCGGTAGTTTCGAACATTTTATGCAGCTTATAAATGTCGAAACCAGCCGCACCGCCCCAACTAAAATCAGGTATGTTATTTGGCGGAAAACCACCTCCAAAAACATTGGCTCCAACGCCTACCACACTACCGGTATTGAACATGGTATTAATACCTGCTTTAGCGTGGTCGGCCATGATCAGTCCACAAAATTGGAGGCTGGTGTTGCGCATTTTCCGAGTTTCGTAATCATAAAGTTTTACCTCTGCATAATTATTTTTTAAATTCGAATTATTGGTATCTGCGCCGATATTACACCACTCGCCCATTACCGAATTGCCCAGATATCCTTCGTGACCCTTTGCCGAGTTACCCCAGATTACGGCGTTGTTAATTTCGCCACCTGCACGGCTATTGGGACCAATTGTAGTACCCGAATAGATCTTCGCGCCCATTTTTATGGATGAATTTTCACAAAGAGCAAAAGATCCCCTGATTAAAGAGCCTTCCCAAACCTCGGCATTTTTACCGATGTAAACTGGTCCATAAGTAGTATTAAACACGCTGCACTCTGCCTTTGCACCTTCCTCCAGGAAAATATCATCGCCCAGTAACTGATTGGTACTACTTAGTTTTGCAGAGCTGCGTCCTTCGGTTAACAATTTAAAATCTTTTCTGATCTCTGAAGGGTTATTTCCAAAAATATGTTCCGGATAAACAATACGTGTAAAATCTCCGGAGTATTCAATTTGCTTGAGCGACTTAATCGCTTCAAGAGAGTACTGATCAGCAATGTAGGCTATAAAAACATCGTTTTGATAAAGTGCTTCTCCCGCTTTAAGTCTTGAAATAGCATCAAGCAAGGCTTCGTCAGGGCAAACAGAACCATTTATACATAAATCGGGATTAGGCTTTGGTGCAAATTTTACAGAAAGGTGATCCTGAGTGTGAAAGCCAAAATCAGCTTTTAAATGTTTTGCCCATTTCTCGGCAATGGTTAAAATACCAATGCGTAAATCGGCCACAGGTCTGGTAAACGTAAGTGGACGTAAGAACATCCAGGAAGCATCATCAAATAGATTGATTGTCATAAGCAGCAAAAATAAAAAAAGTCCCGATGCTTTTGGCAAAGGGACTTCAAAAAATGCTTTTTGTCGCTAGAATTATTTCTTAGCGTAACGGTTTTTAAATTTATCGATACGTCCTGCTGTATCAACCAATTTCATTTTACCAGTATAAAAAGGGTGTGAAGTGTGAGAAATCTCTAATTTATAAAGCGGATACTCATTACCATCTTCCCATTTAATTGTTTCTTTAGTATCTACACAAGATTTTGTTAAGAAAGCATATTCGTTAGACATATCTTTAAAAACAACTGGTCTGTAGCTTGTTGGGTGCAAATCTTTTTTCATTTGAATATTATTTTTAGTTATTTGTGTGAAAGCATCAAGAACATTCTTGCAATTTGCTGGCAACAACGCTTATGACATTTCCTATTAGTCTTTCTACCTCTATTTTAGAGGATGCAAATATCCTAATTTTATTTTTGATTTACAAGCCTAAATAAAGAATTTTAAATTATATCTTTCTTCTGCTTGCGGAAGTGTGAAAACATACAGATGGCCCGGTTTGGCAAAATTAAACTTTTTAAGCTGAATATTGTTTTCCAGATATTTAAAATTTTATGTAAGTTTGATATATGAGAAAACACGGCGAATTAGATGGCATTATCCATGCCAACAGCAGCGGGAAGCTCTATATTAAAAGTCCTGATTTTTTTGCACAACCAAGGGTGATTGAAATGGTAAGCGCATTGATGCAATCAAATATCTTTAAAAAAATAGAAAAGGATAAAAGCAAAAAATAACCTTTTAAATGCCATTTAACCTACTTTTATTCCCTCTGGTAGGCGGCTACTATATATTAATCCGGTTCAGATACCTTCGGTATGTACAATACCGGCTGGAAAGCCAACGAATATTACTGAACGCCGCCTTTGCAGGTATTTTACTGCTTGGCGCATGTTTTATAATAAGGGCAATCTTCATTGCCATCTGGCCCGAAATGATTGAATACCTCAGCAAATCACTTCCGATACACACGCCTTATTTCGGCACGACCAGTCTCTCATTATTTGTTGCGGTTGCGGCAACAGAAATTGCTAATCTCTTCATTAATCGCCTTAAAGCCATAAAGAGGGCAATAGCTACTTCAGGAAATGAATTTGAATTACTATTAAGTTCATCTTTTTTCGATGCCCATCTTTTACAGTTCACTATGGACAGCGGGAAATTCGACATCGGATGGGTAAAAGAATTACCAAAGCCCTTTACCACCAGTTATATACGCATTACCCCTGCATTTAGTGGTTACCGCAGAACTGATGACAAGGAACTCGTCTTTACCACGCAGTATTTAACAGTTTATGCCAGCTATATCGAGGACGGCTCTGTAGCAAATACCGACGAACTGAAAACCGATCTCGTGCTAAAAGCAGATAAGATTAACTCAGTTTCGTTTTTTGATATGGATATGTATAACCGCTTTAATCCTGTACAGGAAGAAGCCACCTAATCTTTCTTCGGACTATATTTTTTCCAGGTTTCTATTTTGGCCATTTGCCGGGCGATATAGGCATCAGCAATTACTTCAGCTGAACTTGAACCTTCCACCGTCTCCAACAGCTCCTTTAATTTATACTGGTCTACATCGGCTTTATATAAAATCTGGATCAGTTTAGGAAAATCGTTATCAATGAGATAGGCAAAAGCGTCAATGAGAAGTACGCGCAGTTGATTTTCAGCAAGTTGATCCGGGATATCGAAATCTTTGCTGATGATGTTAATTAGTGACATGGAACAGGATTTTAAGCTTGCAGGATTTCAAAATTAAAGTTTGTTAGCATAGAAGTTGTTCATATTGGGCTTAGGCAATTTGCATTTTCCGAAGAACCACAGTCCAACATTAAATAAACCTGATAAAAGCGTCAGCTCCCGATTTAAGCACTATTTATTTTGTTTTTTATTGTGTGCTTGCTTGTTTCACAGGTTTCATCGGGACTACAGCGGTTAGCAGGACTGCAGGTGCTATGGAATACGGAACCATTCGTTTTCAAAAAAAAGGCTTGCCAACTGCTTTAAGATCCCCGCATGCGCGAGGATGACGGATCTCAAAAATTACCCATCTCCCATTTTACCTCTCCCATCTTCCATCCCTTACACCCATTTAATTTCCTGGCAAATTTCAATCAAAACACCATTGGTATCTTTTGGATGAACAAAACACACCATTTTATTGTCTGCACCCTTTTTCGGAGAATCATTGAGCAACACAAAACCTTCTTTATGAAGTCTTTCCATTTCTGCCATGATATCATCAACCAGGAAAGCGATATGATGAATCCCCTCCCCCTTTTTTTCAATAAATTTAGCGATTGCGCTATCTGGTGCAGTAGCCTGAAGCAACTCTACCTTATTCTCGCCGGTTTTAAAGAAAGCGGTATTGACCAGTTCGGATGCCACCTGTTCGGTTTTATAACAATCGGTATTGAGCAGTTTCTCGTATATGGCTATGGAACGGTTAAGGTCTTTTACCGCGATACCGATGTGTTCTATCTTTTTCATAGGGTATAAGGTTATGTTAATGTAAAAATGCAGCTTTTCTCTATAAGCTCATAGCTATTATTTATAATTGTTAAATAAGTTTTTTCGTATCTTTGTATTATAATTAACAGAATAGAGATGAAACAGCCGATATATTTAGATAATAATGCTACAACACCGTTAGATCCACGTGTGCTGGAAGCCATGCTACCTTACTTTACTGAAAAATTTGGAAACGCCGCAAGCCGTAACCACGCTTTTGGATGGGTGGCTGAAGAGGGCGTAGATTATGCCCGCGAGGAGGTAGCCAAATTAATCGGCTGTACTGAAAAAGAAATTATTTTTACATCAGGTGCTACTGAAGCCGATAACCTGGCGATTAAAGGTGTATTTGAAATGTATAAAGAAAAAGGTAACCACATTATTACTGCAGTTACTGAACATAAAGCAGTTTTAGATACCTGTAAACACTTAGAAAAAAATGGCGCACGCGTTACTTATCTAGGTGTTAAAGAAGACGGTTTAATTGATCTAGCTGAACTGGAAGCGGCCATGACTCCTGAAACGATTTTAGTTTCAATTATGTATGGCAATAATGAAATTGGTGTAATTCAGCCCGTTAAAGAAATTGCAGCCATTGCACATAAACATGGTGCTTTATTTATGACTGATGCTACACAGGCAGTCGGTAAAATTCCGGTTGATGTAAATGCTGATGGCATTGACTTAATGGCTTTCTCTGCACACAAAATGTACGGTCCGAAAGGTGTTGGTGCACTTTATGTTCGCCGTAAAAACCCAAGGGTTAAAGTTACTGCCCAAATGGATGGCGGTGGCCACGAGCGCGGTATGCGTTCAGGTACCTTAAACGTTCCTGGTATTGTAGGCTTAGGTAAAGCTTGTGAACTTTGCCGGTTAGAAATGGAAAGCGAGGCCATCCGTTTATCAGCTTTGCGCGATAAATTAGAATCTACTTTAAGCCAAATGGAAGAAAGCTATGTTAATGGTAACACACAACACCGTTTGCCACATGTAGCTAATATTTCTTTCAAATATGTCGAGGGTGAAGGTTTAATGATGGCGATGAGTGATTTGGCAGTATCTTCAGGATCAGCTTGTACTTCAGCATCTTTAGAACCATCATATGTATTGAAAAGCTTAGGTTTATCTGATGATCTCGCACACTCTTCTATCCGTTACGGTTTAGGAAGGTTTACTACTGAAGAAGAGATAGACCAGGCCATTGAAGTAACTCAAAAAGCGGTTAATCACCTGAGAGAACTTTCTCCACTTTGGGAAATGTTCAAGGAAGGAATCGATTTGAGCAAAATTGAGTGGGCAGAACACTAAGAAAGGTTGAAGGCTTGAAGGTTAAAGGTGGAACGTTAGACGCCTACTGCCATACGCAGAACGCCTAACGCCAAACAGATAATTTAAAAATTTGCTCCGAAAGGAGGCTTAATAAATAGAAAACATGGCATATTCAGAAAAAGTAATTGATCATTACAATAACCCGCGTAATGTAGGTACTTTAAATAAAGACAGTAAATTTGTAGGCACCGGGTTAGTTGGTGCACCTGAGTGTGGCGACGTAATGCGCTTGCAAATTGAGGTTGGAGAAGACAACGTTATTACCGATGCTAAATTTAAAACATTTGGTTGCGGTTCGGCTATTGCTTCTTCATCTTTAGCAACAGAATGGTTAAAAGGAAAAACAATTGATGAGGCATTGGCTATTGATAACATGGACATTGTGGAAGAATTGGCATTACCACCAGTAAAAATCCACTGTTCAGTATTGGCAGAGGATGCAATTAAATCTGCCATCAACGACTACCGTGTTAAAAATGGCTTAGAAGCGATTGCGCTGGAAAAATCACACCACTAGACTAGATGTGAGACAATAGATTTGAGATGTGAGGCCAGCTAACTTAGGCGCACAAATACTTCTCAAATTTCATCTCTTAAATCACAAATCTTTATTACTATGATTACAATAACAGATAAGGCAAAAGACAAAATTGAGCACTTAATGCAGGATTCGGAAATGGGTTCTGATTACTTTTTACGTGTTTCAGTAAAAGGTGGCGGTTGCTCTGGTTTATCATACAATTTAGATTTCGATAACGAGGAACAAAAAGGGGATCAGTTTTTTGAAGATAAAGGAATTAAAATTGCTTTAGATATGAAATCTTTCCTATACTTGGCCGGAACTGAATTAGATTTTACCGACGGTTTGAACGGAAAGGGTTTCAATTTTGTAAATCCAAATGCAAGTCGTACCTGCGGTTGTGGAGAGAGTTTCTCTGTATAAAATTAGAATTAAAAAGAAAGCGGCTTTGGAGATTTTCCGAGCCACTTTTTTTTGTTATTTGAGTTGGAATGGTTTATTGCTCATGATACCTCTTTCGGTAATCACGGCCATTTTGCTACTGAAGTCTGTAGGTTCAGAAGTATAGTCACCATCAAATGCAACCCTGCCTTGTCCCTCTGCAATGGTACCAAATCCGGCATGAGAATCGTCGATGTTTATGATCCCCGCAATTCCGCTTTTAATGTTATTGCCATCTTTTTCTCCTGACATTAAAAAAGCGTAAAAACTATATCCACCGTTTCTGTAAGCTTTCACCTTCCCGTAAACGGTAAATTTATTTCCACCTCCACTAATGGCAGTTACCACACTGGTATCTGCTGCACCAATAAAGTTTTTCCCTAACATTTTAATGCTGAAATCAGTAGTACTTTGCTCATAAAGTTTAATTACCCCATCATTAAGCACATATCCTGGCTGATAGGGATCGTTGGGTATGTTACTGCTTTTTATGGTAAAAGGCTTAAATAAGTATGCGCCATCAATATTTGGGGGCGTAGTACCCTTATTTATGGTAAAACCTAATTTGGTCAAGCTATCCACATACTTTTGCGGAATAATATCCTCAATTTTTTTGCTTAAGATCTCTTCATCGCTCGGGTTAATATCGTTATTTTTAGAGCAAGCCGTAAGTTGCAACACCAAACCTACTATTAAAGCAAATGCACATCCTTTAACTACCATAGTTAATCTTTTTATTGGTTTTTTCATCATACAATTTTTAATTTTTGAGTTCTGAAATGCAGATTTGCAACTGTAATGCCATAACCAATAATTTGGCAACCCTGCATTAAAAATAACGGGAAACCACTATATTCATCTACCTAAAATCAGGTATTTACATCAGCTTTTCAACGAAGCCAGTGTCCGTTTTTCTGACGATATTTTACAGGCTATTAAATTTTATTTTAAAAAAAATTTTGGGGCAGGTTGATGATACAGTTGCCATTATTAAACCAAAAAGCATTATAATTGTTAATTATTATCAGCGAACCAATTACGAGCATGCCATTAATAAACGAATTTTCAACTGTTCCAACCTTATTGCGGAATGTTGTTAAAAATATCCACAAACCTCAGGAAACCTTCTTAATCCACAAACAGGGAGCAGAATGGGCAGAAATTTCTTATGAAGATACTTTAAAACGAGCGGATGCAGTTTCTGCATTTTTTCTTGAAAAAGGGATTAAAAAAGGCGATCGTTTGGGTTTAATGATTGAGAATTCTCCGGAATATGTCTATTATGACCAGGGTATTCAGCAAATTGGGGTAATTAATGTCTCTATTTATCCAACACTTTCCGAACAGGAAGTAGCCTATATTATTAACGATTCGGGCATAAAAGCTATTCTGGTTGGGAATAATTTTCTTTACCGCAAGGTTTTAAAAGTTGCGGCAAATTGTAAAGAATTAAAATATATCATTCCTGCTTTCAAAGATTTTGAAAAGGTTACGATACCGGCAGATGTAAATGTAGAAGTAATTGCTTTTTCTGATATCTTAGCGCTTAAACATCAAATTACGGCAGCCGAAAGGGCCGAAATTGACCAATGCAGGAGCCTTGTACTTCCGCAGGATGTTTCCTCATTAATTTATACTTCTGGAACAACAGGAACTCCGAAGGGTGTGATGCTTACCCACTATAATTTTGTAAAAAACGTAGAGGTGTGTTTGCAGCAGATTCCGGTAATCGATCAAACTGAAACCTTTCTTTCTTTCTTACCGTTATCGCACGTTTTCGAACGTACCGCAACTTACCATGTTTGCTGCGCCCAGGGCTGTAAAATAGCGTTTGCACAAAGTTTAGAGTTATTGGCCAAAAACATGGGCGAAGTTCGTCCTACCGTAATGAGTTGTGTGCCGCGATTATTGGAACGCATACATGACAAAGCAATTAAAGGTGGTACTGCAGGCGGCGGCACAAAAGCGAAAATATTTACCTGGGCACTGGAAATTGGCAATAAGTACAGGCTAACAAAAGAGGCCGGTGAAAACCCAGGTTTGATCCTATCAGCAAAAAAAGGAATTGCAGAGAAACTGGTATTCAGCAAGATTAAGGAAAAAACGGGTGGCCGTTTAAAATTTATGATTTCGGGCGGGGCTGCACTCCCTAAAAATGTGGGTGAGTTTTTTGGCGATCTCGGCATTAAGATATTAGAGGGTTTTGGTTTAACCGAAACTTCGCCGGTAATGTCGGTTACTGAATACCACAGACAGGTATATGGTACCGTTGGACGTGTTATTCCAGGGATTGAAGTAGGTATACAGGATGTAGAGCGTAAAGAAATGATCAGCATTCAAACCCACCATACTTTTAGCGAAGATTTTGAATGTGCAGAGGGTGAAGTAATTGTACGTGGGCACTGCGTAATGAAAGGTTATTTTAATAAACCTGCCGAAACAGCCGAAGCCATAGATAAGGATATGTGGTTCCATACGGGTGATATTGGCCGGTTTTATAAGGGTAATCTTCAGATCACGGACCGTTTGAAAAATATGATCGTAAATGCCTACGGCAAAAACGTATATCCTACTCCGGTAGAAAATATTTATTTAAAAAGCCCAAAAATTGATCAACTCTTTTTGATTGGAGATAAAAGAGAGTTTATTACGGCGATCATTATCCCAAATAGGGAAACTTTAGAAGAGACCTTTAAACTTAAACCTTCATTTTTTGAAGAAGCCGATCCTTTTATCAGCAATCCCGAAATTATAGCCTGGATGGAGCAGGACATCAAAAAAATATCCAACGAACTGGCCAAATTTGAACGCATTAAAAACTTTAAGATCAAGCGCAACCCTTTCAATATTGATGAAGGAGAAATCACCCCTACTATGAAAGTTAAACGCCGGATTGTAGAAAAGAAATATGCAGAGGCGATTGAAGAAATGTATGAGGAAGGTGTGGAAGCGGAGTAACCTGTAAACTTAATGGGCTACTTTGAAATACAGCCGCATCCGGCCTTAAAGCACTATATAGATGCCTATTGGATATCAGAAATTACTGAAATGCGCTTCACAGAACCAAAATTCTACCTGATGGATGTGTAGATATTATCTTCAATATTGAGGATGATTACCGAACCGAAACGGGAAGCGTATTGATGAAAAGTGAAACTACTTATCTTATCGGCATGATGATGCATTTTAAAGAATATCAGACCATAGGTAAATCAAAAATTCTGGGTATTCGATTTAAACCGGCAGCACTTTCCTGTTTTTTTAAACTTTCTTCATTACACGAATTTACTAATCAAAGTATTGAACTTGAAAATATGGATCTGCCTTTAGTTCACGCTATTGATAAAAATACTTCAGCCTATCTCGATCGTTTTTTTCTTCGTAAGCTCTCTCCGCCCAAATATTCGATTTTGCCGATAATTAAAGATATTGAGGAACTAAATGGCCAGTTAAAAGTCGGTGAACTTGCAAAGAAATACTTTACATCGCCCAGGCAATTAGAAAGAAATTTTAAAAATTTGGTTGGCGTAAGTCCTAAAGATTTTATAAGCGTCGTTCGCTACCGGTTTGCCAACCGGATAATTAAAAATAATACTTCACGTAAATGCTTAGCTGAAATAGCTTTCGAATCCGGGTACTACGATCATGCCCATCTCACAAAGGAAATAAAAAGGTTTACAGGATCAGCTCCTTCCAAACTATAGATTTTGTCGCATTTTTCCAAAGTCAATTCTTAGACAGGAAGTATCTTTGAAAAAAAAAAAAAAAATCATGGTAAAATTTAGTTACACAATACTCTACGTTAAAAACGTGACTGAATCGATCGAATTTTATGAAAAGGCATTTGGCTTGAAGCGGAAATTCATAACCCCTGAAAACGATTATGGAGAACTGCTTAGTGGGGATACAGCAATATCATTTGCTGATGTAAAACTCGCAAACTCCAACTTACCGGGTGGCTTTCAGCAAAGCATCAAGGGCCAAAAACCCTTCGGTATAGAGTTAGGCTTTACAACTGAAAATGTAGAAATGGTTTTTACACAAGCGGTAGAACTCGGCGCTATTCCCCTTGAGAAAATGAAAATAAAACCATGGGGGCAGGCTGTAGCCTATATTCAAGACATTAATGGATTTTTAATTGAAATCTGCTCACCTATGCCTGATGCATAAGCATGATGAAATGTGTTTAGATGCTCTTTGCCCATTGCAATAAGTGCAGTAACAAAGACCTAAAGCCGCCTTTGGGATTTTTATATCATATAAAGCATTTATTAATTACAATCCCTTTCTTATCTTTGCACCAAGGTGTCTTTTCAAAAAATGACGTTTGAAATGATCTCCATTACAATAATAAACACATTGCAAATTCTTACTTTTGCAAAAAATACCCGAAATGAGTATAGGATTATCAGAACAAGAGCAATTACGACGTGAGTCGCTAAAACAATTACGTGCATTAGGCATTGAGCCATATCCTGCAGAAGCTTATGAAGTAAATGCTTACGCAGCAGATATATTAGCTAATTATGAAGTAGATAAGACAGCATACAAGACAGTAGTATTGGCCGGAAGAATTATGAGCCGGAATATTATGGGTGCTGCATCCTTTACGGAGTTACAGGATGCTACCGGGAGGATTCAGATCTACTTAAAGCGTGATGAACTTTGTCCTGGCGAAGATAAAACACTATACAACACGGTATTTAAAAAACTTTTAGATATCGGCGATTTCATTGGGGTTAAAGGATATGTATTTACTACACAAACAGGTGAAATTTCTATTCATGTAACTGAATTTAAGGTACTTTCTAAGTCATTACGCCCACTACCAATCGTAAAACGTGATGATGAAGGAAACGTATATGATGGATTTACCAATCCCGAATTGCGCTACCGTATGCGTTATGTGGATTTAACAGTAAATCCTGATTACAAACAGATTTTCATCAAACGCAGCAAGGTAATTAACACCATGCGCAGTTATTTCGATAACCAGGGCTGGATGGAAGTGGAAACCCCTATCCTACAACCCATTCATGGTGGTGCAGCGGCACGTCCGTTTGCTACACACCACAATACTTTAGATATGCCGCTTTATTTGCGCATTGCAAATGAGCTTTATTTGAAAAGACTGATCGTTGCTGGTTTCGACGGTGTGTATGAGTTTGGTAAAATGTTCCGCAATGAAGGAATGGACCGTACCCATAACCCTGAATTTACCTCAATGGAAATTTATGTTGCCTATAAAGATTATATCTGGATGATGGCAATGGTGGAAGAATGCTTAGAAAAAGTAGCTGTTGCAACAACAGGTTCTGCTGTGGTAAAAGTTGGTGCTAACGAAATTAACTTCGAAGGACCTTACGAAAAACTGACCATGTACGAATCCATCCAGAAATATACAGGAATAGATGTTTCTGCAATGACCGAGGATGAAATTGCACAAACCTGCAGAAATCTGGATATAGAAATTGATGATACCATGGGCCGAGGTAAGTTAATCGATGAAATTTTCGGAGCCAAAGTTGAAGCGAATTTAATCCAGCCCACCTACATTACCGATTACCCGATCGAAATGACACCGCTGGCTAAAAAACACCGTACTGCCGAAGGTTTGGTAGAGCGTTTTGAACTGTTTGTGAATGGTAAGGAAATTGCCAATGCCTATTCGGAATTAAATGATCCGATTGACCAGAAAGAACGTTTGGAAGATCAGTTAAAATTAGCTGCGCGTGGTGATGATGAAGCGATGGCGATGGATGATGATTTTGTGCGCGCTTTAGAATATGGTATGCCGCCAACATCAGGTTTAGGTATTGGTATCGATCGTTTGGTTATGTTAATGACCAACCAAAGTACCATTCAGGAGGTTCTTTTCTTCCCACAGATGCGTCCGGAAAAAAAGAAAATTGAAATGACTCCGGAAGAAACTGAGCTATGTGCTTTAATTGCTGAAGGTGAACAATACCCTTTAGCGGATGTAAAAGCAAAACTAACCGACTGGAGCAATAAAAAATGGGATACTACCCTCAAAGCATTAACTGGTAAGGGCATTTTAAAAGTGTCTAAAACAGACGATGGCTTATTCCTCTCATATAAATAGTTCATTTGTTAATCTACAGGTAATATATCTGCCGATTTTTAACAAAAACGTAACATAAACTTAAAAGGCTTGCTAACAATTGTTTAGCAAGCCTTTTCTATATTTACAGCAATCGATAATTAAAAATCATTTGCCATATGAATACGTCAAGTTTAGAAATCAACGAAAGAGAATATTGCATCAAATTGAGCAAAGATGCTTTCGATTTAACATTGGTTCGCCAATTAATAAAAAGGATCCAGGCCGAAGCTTTGTTCTTCTCAAGAGTACAAGCTGAAGAAGATGATATCTTAAGCAAGAGAGCGCAAAGAGAAGACTTCGAAGGTTTTGATTATTTAGGAGATAAGTAGCTTTTACGTCACCCTGATCCGATAATTATCGGATTTATTTCAGGGTCTATGAGATCGATGCTGAAATGAACTCAGCATAACGATTGGCCTTATCATTTTAAACAGTTAACCTCTCTAATCAATATCCAACGTTCCTTCTACAGAATCATCCATCGTTTTTCCGGTAATTACGGATGCTGCCATTTTCAAAAATGCAACGGCTGTTCCGTGCTTGGTATCCCAATAATAGCCTTCTGATGGAATCACTTTGATCAACGTGATGTTCGGATCATCTTTCCCGCCTTGAAACCAGGTTTTAATAAACGGACTCCAAAGTTCATCGATTTTGGCCTGATCTCTGCTGATTTCTGAAATACCATAAATATTGACGAAACCGGAATGGGCACCTGCCTGAAACAATAAATGTGTGAAAGGATCGGCAGAAATCTCTTCATTTTTATGACTGTCTTTCATACTCATAAACCAGATATTACCTTCGTCATCAATCTGCTGAATGGCCATTGGCCTTACTGATAAAGGTACGCCTGTTTTAATATTGGTACAAAAAAAGCAGCTTTCAGCTTTTTCGGCTAATGTTCTCAGTTTTTCAACAGCTTCTTTACCGCCCAAATCCTGGATATTATTTTCTTCCTGAGTATTGTTTGTACTCCCCTCTTGTGATGTTGCCATAGTATTTAAATTTTATATAAACTACAATGGAAAGTAGAATTTGGTTTTGATTTTATGCGTAATGATAATCCTTTGTAAAAAGTCTGCATTGCGAGAAGGAACGATAAAGCAGTCTTACAACAATTGCTAACCGCATCCGCATTAGCACGTTATTTTATTTTAGGGGTTGCCTAGCACAAAAGCCCTTATTCCTAATCGAATAGAGCGGAATAGCCCGGATCCTGACATTCCATCGGGAGAGGACTATAAGCGAAAGCGGGGCTGCAAGCTGCCAAGAACCATTAAACGCTCACTTCCTAAAAACAACATTGTTATCATAGCGTAGAAAATCTATGCAAAAAACCAAGTACATTAAGATTTAATCCAATAAAAAAGCCATCTCAATTTGAAATGGCTTTATAAAGAGATGTGATCAATACTATCTGTAACGAACTTGCTGCTGTTTGTCCATCATACCCATCTGATCTTTCATTTGTTTAATCTGATCGGCAAGCAATTTATTCTTATCTGCTTTTTTAGCTTCTGCCAGGTACATCGTTGCTTCGCGTTTATTACGTTTAGCCATTGCAATACCTGCTAAACTTAATTTTGCCAAAGCAATATTATGATCCATCTGCATACCCAATGCAAGCGATTTCTTGAAATACTTCTCACTCTGCATAGGCGCTGTTCTGCTTTCAATTAACCCGATCAACAAATTATAATAACCGTGCTGAACTTTAATCAACTGCGTTTCATAATTGGTAATACGGTCTAAAAACATTTTTGCTTTGGGCATGTTATCTTTTCTAAGAAACCATTGTGCTAAAAGCATGTTTTCATTAAAGAAATAAGTTATCAGTACAATTATCCCCAATAAAATGGCAATAATACCCCATGGCCAGAAACCGAAAATAAATAAAGCTACTGCGCCACCCAGTAAAGCAAACCCCGCAATTAATCTGATGATATTTGGCATAAATTTTATCCTAATTATTTTTTTTTGCAAATATCGTGTTTAAATGGCACAAATTAGATTTTAAAACAATAATTTCAATAAAAATTTAAAAGCTCAAAAAAACATATACTAACTATGAAAATCTTCTTCTCCATAACCCTAATCATATTTGCAATGAACGTTTCTGCACAAGACCTGAACAAGAAAATACACGACGAAGTACACAACAAAG
Organism: Pedobacter suwonensis; assembly: GCF_044762335.1. Lineage (GTDB taxonomy): Bacteria > Bacteroidota > Bacteroidia > Sphingobacteriales > Sphingobacteriaceae > Pedobacter. Next base: position 126,423 of record NZ_JBIWEB010000008.1, read on the forward strand.
ATATATTAATCAATGCCTGCACGCGCGAGGGCATTACCACTTTCCCTGAATTTAAGGAAATGTACGATCCGCTTTACGCAGCATATGTGCCAGATGCAGCAACAATGATCGAACTGAAAAAGCTGATCAAGAATGAAAAAATCAAGATTGTTTTAGGAACATGGTGTGGCGACAGCAAGGCTAATGTACCAAACTTTCTTAAAATTTTAGACGCCCTGCAGTTTAAAGAGAAAAATGTAGAAATTATCGCAGTTGATGGAAACAAAAAGGCTGAAAATGGCATACTGAATGGATTGGATATTGTAAGAGTGCCAACTTTCATTGTTTTTGATAAAAAAGGTAAAGAATTAGGACGGATTACCGAAGGGCCTAAAACTACGCTTGAAGGAGATTTATTGGCCATATACCAGAAAAAGTCTTAAACTTTTAAAGCATTTTTTGGTTCGAGGTTCATAGTTTGATATTTATCATCGCCCAAATGTTTGATAATCGATAACCTATTGGCTTATGTTTATCAACACTAACGATCAACTATAATCTATCAAACCATTGACTAAAATTCGTTTACAGACATTACCCCAAATCCATTTTACCTCATACATCTTACATTAATATATACATCAGCATTATGTCAGCAGCATTAGAACCAGGATGGTTAGCCGTTTTAGAAGAAGAATTTGAAAAAGACTATATGATAAAACTGAAAGCTTTTTTACAGGAGGAGAAGCAAAGAGGTGCAACTATTTATCCAAAGGGTGCAGACATATTCAATGCATTGAATACTACTCCATTTGATGAGGTTAAAGTGGTGATTTTAGGTCAGGATCCTTACCATGGGGTTGGCCAGGCGCATGGCCTTTCTTTTTCTGTGCAACGTGGTGTTGCAGTCCCGCCCTCATTAAAAAATATATACAAAGAACTGGAAACTGATATTGAAGGTTTTAAAACGCCAAATCACGGTTACTTAACGCACTGGGCAGAACAAGGTGTACTGCTATTAAATGCCACTTTAACCGTTCGTGCTTCAGAAGCCGGCTCACACCAAAACCAGGGATGGGAAAATTTTACGGATGAAATTATTAAGGCTTTATCTCAAAAGCGAGAACATATTGTATTTTTATTGTGGGGTAAATATGCGCAGCAAAAGGCGGCTTTAATCGATCAGCAAAAGCATTATGTTTTGACTGCAGCTCACCCATCACCATTTTCTGCATACAATGGCTTCTTCGGATCGAAACATTTTTCGAAGGCAAATCAGTTATTGGTGCAAAACAACCTTAAACCAATTGACTGGAATTTACCAGCTTAATGAATACGTATTTCATTAGCGGCCTCGGTGCTGATCAAAGGATTTTTTCCCGATTAAAGCTGAGTGAAAAGATCACAGTTATCCATATTGACTGGATAGATCCTCATAAAAATGAGTCACTTGAAGCTTATGCTGAACGCCTTAGCCAAATTATCGATACCAGCCGGCCATTTGCTCTGGTAGGCGTATCTTTTGGTGGAATGATTGCAGTAGAAATGGCCAAACGATTAAAACCTGTAGCAACAATTATTATTTCAAGCACGGTGTTAAGCAGCCATCTGCCAGGATTATACCGCTTTGCCGGAAAACTGAAACTACTAAAATTTATTCCAGCTAAATTTCTAAAAGCATCGAACAAACTTACACAGCACTATTTTTTCGGTACAAAATCGTCAAATGAGAAAATATTACTGAATAGGATTATAAAAGATACCGATCCTAATTTTCTAAAGTGGGCAATTGGAAGCATTTTAAGTTGGAGAAACAAAACTGTACCAGAAAGGATTTACCATATTCACGGTACACAAGATAAAATTCTATATTCCAAAATAGCGAAACCAGATTTCGTGATCAACTATGGAACTCACTTCATGGTTTATCAAAATGCGAAGCAGATCTCAGGGATTATTGATCAACTGATATTGAATAATGGAACAGAAAATCTTACTCAATTGGCTAAAAACTATTAGCTTAATCTGAAGTAAACAATGGTGGCCATTAAAATGATCGTCAGCTTTGAAATATTGTCAGGTAAAAATCCATGTTCGATTTTTAAACTGCATATGCTCGATCAGATGACGATCATTAATGAAATAAAAATTTAATCCTTAAATTTTTTCATAAAATTACTGATGCTTTCTTCTAAATTTCCTTCGGATATGGCTTTAACGAAAGCCGTACCGATAATGGCACCATTGGCATAAGAACAAGCCTTATCAAAAGTTTGTTTATCGCTGATCCCGAAGCCGATCATGGTTGGATTTTTAAGGTCCATTGCTTTGATACGGCTAAAATAAGCTTCGGTAGTATTACCCACTTCTAAGTTTTTACCTGTCGTAGCCGACGACGATAACAGATAAATAAATCCATTGGTTAAACCATCTATTTTACGAATACGCTCTTCAGCAGTTTGAGGAGTAATCAAAAATACATTGGCCAGGTTATGTTTTTCGAAGCAATCTTTATAAAACTCCTCATACTCCACCATCGGCAAGTCTGGCACGATACAGCCATCTACTCCTACTTCAGCACAAGCCTCGCAAAATTTTTCTACGCCAAACTGCAAAACCGGATTTACGTAGCCCATTAATAAAACCGGGATGGTTACGTTTTTACGTAATTCTTTCAGCTGTTCGAAAAGCAGTTTAAGTGTCATACCCTGATCTAAAGATTGCTTGCTACTCGCCTGGATTACCGGTCCATCGGCAACAGGGTCCGAATAAGGAAAACCAATTTCCAGAATATCTGCGCCTGATTTTTGCAATGCTTCCGCAATCTGAATGGTATCGCCAGTATTAGGATAACCGGCAGTATAATAAATTGATAATATATTTTTCTTCTCCTGGAAGAGTTGTTTAATTCTGTTCATTTTCTTTTGAGATGTGAGATTGGAGATGTGAGATGATGACCGGGCAAGGAAATCTACTGCCTCATATCTCACGTCTCAAATCTATCTATAGATTAAAATATTTAATATAAGTATCCAGATCCTTATCGCCGCGACCTGAAAGGCAAACCACTACATTTTCGCCACCTTTGAATTGCATTTTTTCTAAATAAGCCAGCGCATGCGCACTTTCTATCGCCGGAATAATGCCTTCCAGTTTGGTACACAATAAACCTGCCTCAAGACTTTCCTCGTCAGTAATGGAAACATACTGCCCGCGACCGGTTTTGAATAAATGTGCATGTTGTGGGCCAATGCCCGGATAATCCAATCCTGCAGAAACCGAATGAGGCTCTACCACCTGACCATCTGGTGTTTGCATTAAAATACTTCTACTGCCGTGTAAAACGCCTTCGTTGCCTAAGTAGGTTGTGGCTGCCGAAAATCCGCTTGATACACCTTTACCTGCTGCTTCAACAGCGATCAGCTTTACATTTTCATCATCCATAAAATGGTAGAACATGCCCATGGCATTACTGCCTCCGCCCACACAGGCTAAAACATAATCAGGCTGATCGTTACCCGTTTGCGCCAACAGTTGTTTTTTTGTCTCTTCAGAGATGATCGATTGGAAAATCGCCACCATATCTGGATAAGGGTGTGGACCAACAACTGAACCGATAATGTAATGTGTATCCACAGGATTATTGATCCAGTCGCGCATGGCTTCATTGGTCGCATCTTTCAAAGTTTTACTGCCCGAACTTGCCGGAACTACCTTTGCACCCAACATTTTCATACGGGCCACATTTGGCGCCTGGCGCTCAATATCCACTTCACCCATATAAATCACGCACTCCAGGTTACGCAGTGCACACACCGTTGCTGTGGCTACCCCATGCTGACCAGCACCTGTTTCGGCAATAATCCGTTTTTTACCTAATTTTTCAGCAAGTAAAATCTGCCCGATGGTATTGTTGATTTTATGCGCTCCGGTATGATTTAAGTCTTCCCTTTTTAAGAAGATATTGACTCCATACCTTTCCGAATACCTTTTAGCCAGATACAATGGCGAAGGGCGTCCAACGTAGTCTTTCAACAGCTGATGAAATTCCTTCTGGAAATCAGGATCAGCAATGATCTTTAAATAATTCTGACGCAGTTCTTCTACATTCGGATAAAGCATTTCGGGAATGTACGCACCTCCAAAATCTCCGTAATATCCTTTTTCGTTTACTTTGTATTTCATAATATTATCAACTGTATGTCATACTTATAGCCGTTAAGGTAGCCGTCATCCCGACTGAAGTGCAATCCCGAACGTTCGGGAGAGAGATCTATATTTTACATTGTAGATTTCTCGGCTGCGCTCGAATGATGATCTATCTCCAGCTAAAATCGTAACATGATATTCTACTTATTCATTTCTTTTATAAATTCTTTAATCTTTTCTGCATCTTTCACACCTGGTTCTGTTTCGAAACGGCTGTTAATATCTAACGCATATAAACGATCATCGTTTAGTTTTTTAATGGCAGCGGTATGTTCCAAATCAATTCCACCGCTTAAAAAATAGGGTTTGGTATAAGTGTATCGGTCCAAAACAGACCAATTAAATGTTTTTCCGGATCCACCATGTAATTTTGTTTTGGTGTCGAACAAGAAATAATCAATTGTACCTAAATAAGCTTCCAAAGCTGAAAAGTCAAAATCTTCGTCTACCCCAAAAGCCTTAATCACTTCTACAGTGGGAAAACTTAATTTTAATGCGCCACAATATTCGGAAGATTCGCCTCCATGTAACTGAACAGCCTTTAAGTTCAATGTGTTTATTTTTTCTTTTACCTTTCCTAGATCCTCGTTCACAAAAACTCCAGCAGTTTTAATTTGAGCAGGAATGTATCTGATCAGTTCTGCCGAAACCTCACTGATCAATCTTGGTGATTTTTCATAAAAGATAAAGCCCATGTAATCTGGCTGCAACTCGGCTACCGCAGCAATATTCGCGGCCAAGCGCATTCCACAAATTTTTAACCTTAGCATGCCAGTAATTGTTTAAAACTGTGCAAAGCTTTTTTGTTCATGAGCGATTCTTCTGCTTCATAAAAACAATCTGCAAAAGACATTTCTGGTTTGATAGTCCGGATGGCCAATGCCGCGTTGCACAATACTACATTGGTCTGCACATCAGTCGCCTCGCCATTAAGCACATCCATAAATATTTTAGCCGATGATGCTACCGCATCACCTCCTTTAATGGCATTTACGTTTACTTTTTCAAATCCCATATCGTTGAGTGTTAAAATCTGCTCTCCCTTATTCGAAAAAGTTTTCACATCGCAGGTAAGTGAAACTTCATCATAGCCCTCCAGTGCATGCACAATGGTATAACTTTTATCGGTATCCTGGTATAAATAAGCATATAAACGGGCCAGTTCTAAACTAAAAACACCTACCATCTGGTATTTAGGCTGCCCGGGATTAACCATAGGTCCCAACATATTAAAAAATGTTTTTACCCCAAGCTCTTTACGGATCGGTGCTACAATTTTCATGGCTGGGTTAAACAGCGGTGCGTGCAAAAAGCAAATTCCCGCAGCATCAAGATTGCGCTTTAAAGTAGCTTCATCGTTGGTAAAGCTATAGCCCAGGTATTCCATTACATTTGATGATCCGCAGCCCGAAGAAACCCCATAGTTACCATGCTTGGCTACATGATACCCCGCCCCCGCTACTACAAATGATGATAAGGTGGAAATATTAAAAGTGTCTTTGCCATCACCTCCTGTACCACAAAGATCAATGAGATTATAACCAGAAAGATCTACCTTTAGGCACATATCCAGCATGGCATCTCTAAAGCCCTGCAGTTCCTGCACGGTAATGTTCCGCATGGCATAAGCCGTAATAAAAGCAGCAATTTGCGAAGAATTAAATGCACCTTCTGAAATGGAAATTAAAATGTTCTTTGCCTCTTCCCTGCTAAAGTTCTTGTTCTCAAATAAATGGTTTAATATCTTTTTCATGTTTTGTATTCCGCTGGTTGTGTCTTCACAAACCATTTAATGTTTATTCAGGTTCGTGGTGACACGAACCATGGCGACGTTTAAAAAAACTGCATAAAAAAAGGATTGCTTTTCAGGCAATCCTCTTCGTTGTGTTTAAAATATTTTAAAATATATAACAATAGAATCTGCCTAACGAATTTCGTTATGCCACCACCAATTGTTATTTAAGTTTTTAATGATCATGTTTGTATAAAGCAAATATTGACATAGTTTTTTAATATTCCAAAATCTTTCTAAAATATATGGTTTTCTTTAAAAGAAAAGTACAGTTTAATGATGATCTGGGTTTCGGATCCAATCCGGTAACGAAAAATCAGCGCATGCTAAACCCGGATGGTTCTGCGAATATTGAGCGTACGGGCCTGCCCTGGTTTAAGTTCGATGATACCTACACCCGCCTCGTCACCATGAGCTGGCCAAGGTTTTTCTTCGTTATTCTGATTGCCTACCTTATTGTGAATACCATATTTGCGGTATTATATAATGTTGTTGGAATCGAGAATTTGGAAGGCGCTAAAGGTTTAACGCTGCGCGATCAGTTTTTTGATGCCTTTTTCTTTTCTGCTCAAACGATTTCTACGGTGGGTTATGGCCATATTTCTCCTCAGGGGTTTATTACGAGTATTCTGGCTGCTTTCGAAAGTATGCTGGGCCTGCTTGCTTTTGCATTGGCAACAGGTTTGTTATATGGCCGTTTTAGCAGACCTACCTCAAAAGTAAATTTCAGTAAAAAAATGGTAATCGCACCTTATGAAAAAGGCCATGGTTTAATGTGCCGTTTGGTTAACTTACGCCGTAATCAGCTCATTGAGGTGGAGGTACAGATGGTGATGTCGTACAATGAAACCGTTGATGGCAAACATATCCGAAGGTTTTACCCTTTGGCGTTGGAACGTGATAAAATCGGCATCCTGTCATTAAACTGGACTTTAGTACACCCTATTACAGAAGACAGTCCTTTATACGAAAAATCGTTAACGGAATTACAACAGGCAGAGGTCGAAGTTTTCGTTATGCTTAAGGCATTTGATGATACATTTTCCCAAACGATTCATACTCGCACGAGCTATCAGGATGAGGATATAGAAATGGATGCAAAGTTTGAAAAAATGCATTACCATAATGAGGAAGGTAAAATTGTAATGGATTATAGTAAGTTGGATAAGATTACGCGAACGGTGTAACGGTCTCTTTTGGTTAAAAGATTCTTTTCTTTTTTGGAAAGCAGGTACGGTGCCAATCGGTTATGATAGCCCCGCCATACGCTGCAATCTTTTTGTTGCGTAGCCATCATACTGAAGCACGAATCTCTTGCATAGGCTGCAGACGACAGGAAATTCGGGTTTCTGCAAACAAAAAGGATTTCCGCTGCTGCCAGGTTTAGGTGGGTTGGGTTGGTACAATAAATAACCACTCCGTTTTAAAAGTCATCTTTCCAAAAGCCCCATACTGACAACTTTAATAGCAAAGAGACAAGGAAGTTGACAAATCTTATGATGTCCTTTGTATAAATTCTAAAATATCTTTGTATAAGCGATTGCTGCCAAAAATCATCTGACTGATCATAGGTACATGGCTTTTGCCCTTAATTTCTTTTATCTCTACAGGCACATGGTTCGCCTTAAGCTTTTCATATAACCTCGGCGTTTGTAATTTAATGGCACCATATGTTTTACTACCATAAAAGAGTAAATGCGGATTTTTAATATTGTTCACATAAGCTAAGGGCGAAGCACTTTTCCAAACCGCAGGCCGTTCCGTAAAGGTCCGGATGAAATCGAAATAAAAATGGTCTTTTTCGGCTGTGGTTAAATATTCTTCCATATCCAGTCCGAAGGGATCATTCAGGATTACACCTTTAATTGGATTAGCTATCCCAGCCTTATTGAAATATTTAGGATCTGCATTGATCAGTTCAGCCAGATGCGCCCCTGCAGAATGTCCCATTACAAAAATCTGCTCTGCACTTCCGGTAAAATCAGCAATATGTTCTTTAACCCATTTTACAGCTAGAGCACAATCATTGCCCATCTCTCCATACTGAACATTCGGTGCCAAGGGATAATTGATAATGACCGTAACTACACCTTTGCGTGCGAAATTCCTACCCATCCACCAATACGTTTCTTTTTTACCACTACTCCACGAGCCACCATGAATAAAAACTAAAACGGGTTTATTTTTGATACTATCGTTTTTATAAAAAATATTCAGCGTATTGGCTTCATCGGTGTTGCCGGCATAATTAATATTTTTTACCTTTTTAACTTGTGCAGCAGAAAGTAACGTTTGAAACAAGAGCATTAATAAAACAACGTGTTTGTACATCATAAAGGTTTTCCAACTCAACATTTAATAAACGAAATAGTTGCAGGTGTGGATTTCTGAAGGGAGTAGTAGGTAAAAAGTATCGAGTATCAAAATATGATTAACTTTGGCGCTTGAACCTCACGCCTTAATCCTTTCACCTTCTACCCATCATCCATCTACCTTGTTATCAACGGATTCTTTTCTTTCGCAAACAAATCAAATACCTTTTTATCTACGAAAGCCGGAAACAGTTTGTTCATCCATACGGCCAGTTTGCCTTGTCTGGTCATCACCAAAGTGCGTTTTCGCTGTTCAATGCCATCGGCAATTATGCCGGCCACTTCTTCCGATGTCATCATTTTACCTTCATCCATACTGGTTTCACCGTGTGCTGCGCCATCTTTGGATAAGGCCGTTACCCGGATATTCGAAGCCGTAAACCCTGGACAAGCCACCATCACATTCACTCCGGTTTTGAGCAATTCGGTACGTAAAGACTCCATAAAACCATTCATGGCAAATTTAGAAGCCGAATAACCTGTACGGCCCGGCAAACCACGGTAACCTGCAATAGACGATACGCCCACCACTGTTCCCTTTGTTTTTAAAATTTCAGGAAGTGCGTATTTGGTACAATATACTGTTCCCCAAAAGTTTACATCCATCAGGTTTTTAAGCACTGATAAATCCAGATCGTTAAACAGGGCTCGCATCGATAATCCGGCATTATTTATCAGAATATCAATTCTCTGAAAAGAAACCAGGGTTTGTTTTATGATGAGTTCGCAATCGTCCTCTTTACTCACATCGGCTTGTACCGCAACCGCTCTGATGCCATATTTTTTCTCTAAGTCAGCAGTAATTTCGCAAAGGGTAACGTATTGACGGGCAGCTAAAACAAGATTGGCACCACGCCTGGCAAATTCTTCCGCGCAGGCTTTTCCAATTCCGCTTGACGCCCCGGTAATGATAATTACTTTATTCTTTAGGTTCATTTGTAGTAGTGAGTATTAAGTAGTAAGTATTGAGTAAGAGTAGTAAGTATCGGGTATTAAGTATCGGGTATCAAGAAACAGGTAAATGATAAGTCCCAATCTGTGATTTTATACCTGATGCCTGCTACTTTATACCTAATGCTAATTATTTCATCATTGCAGTTTCGTAAGGTACGCGGGTAATGATCGATCGGCCCAAGGTAATTTCATCGGCATATTCTAGCTCGCCTCCGAAAGCAATTCCACGTGCAATCGTGGTTACCGGTACATTAAATTCTTTCAACCTTTTATAGAGGTAGAACAAGGTGGTATCGCCTTCCATATTCGGACTGAGCGCCAAAATCACTTCTTTGATCCCTCCTGCCGTCATCCTGGCCACCAAACCATCAATAAACAGATCAGAAGGCCCTATTCCATCCATTGGCGAAATTAAACCGCCTAAAACATGGTAAACCCCGAAATATTGTCCCGTATTTTCAATAGCCATTACATCACGCGTGTCTTCTACCACACAAATGGTTTCTTTATCTCGTTTATGCGATGTACAGATTTCACAAATTGAGTAATCGGAAATATTATGGCAGGTACTGCAGTGTTTAATCTGTTGTTTAAGTTTTATAAACGTATTACCAAACTGATTTACCTCCTCCTGCTCCTTATTTAAAAGATGTAATACCAAACGTAAAGCTGTCTTTTGCCCTACACCAGGAAGTTTTGAGAATTCGTTTACCGCATCTTCAAGCAGTTTGGATGAAAAATTCATAATGCAAAAATAGATAAAAAGGTTCATTGGTTCAATAGTGAATGGTAACTGCAAATTGCCAACTGAAAACAGCAAATGGCTATCATGCACTTTGGCTTCGGACTTCTGACTTCCGACTCGGGACTAATAACATATTGCTTGATTTGATAGTTTTCTTTACATTTATCAGCTTAAATCAAAAATATGTCACCAACCATTCTCTTGTGTTTTCTAATTGGCTACTTTCTGCTACTGATTATCATTTCGTTTGTAACCTCTCAAAAATCCTCAGACAACAGCACCTTCTTTGTTGCCAACAGAAATTCTAAATGGTACCTGGTGGCATTCGGCATGATTGGAACAGCACTATCGGGTGTTACCTTTATTTCGGTACCAGGAGAAGTTGGCGCACCTAGCGGAAACCAGTTTCAATATTTTCAGTTTGTGCTGGGTAATGCGGTTGGTTTTATCATTATAGCTACCGTTTTACTGCCGCTTTATTATCGCATGAACTTAACCTCTATTTATGGTTATATTGAGAAGAGATTAGGCCATTACAGCTACAAAACAGCTGCCTCAATATTTCTTTTGAGCCGAACTTTAGGATCAGCAACCCGACTATACCTCGTCGTAATCGTATTGCAACGTTTTATTTTCGACAGCTACGGTGTTCCATTCTGGTTAACGGTCCTCATTTCGTTGGCGTTGATATGGTCTTATACATTTAAAGGTGGATTAAAAACCATTATTATTACTGATACATTGCAGACCTTCTTTCTTGTACTTTCGGTTTTTCTAACCATTTATTTTATATGTAACAGTCTTGATTTCAATATTCCACAGGCATTTGAAACTGTAAAAAACAGCAGCTATTCTAAAATATTCTTCTTCGATGATTTCCTCATCAACAAGTTCTATTTCAGCAAACAGTTTATCGGTGGTATTTTTGTAACCATTGCCATGACAGGCCTTGATCAGGACCTGATGCAGAAAAACCTGAGTATGGGCACCATCCAGGAAGCGAAAAAAAATATGTTCACCTTTACCGGCGTGTTTGTCATCTTAAATATTTTCTTCTTAAGTGTCGGTGCATTATTATATATCTATGCGAGTAAAAATGGTATTGATATTCCTTTAGATCACGTTACAGGTAAACCTCGTACGGATTTATTGTTCCCCGAAATCGCATTGAACAACTTAGGCTCCGTTCCGGCTATTATTTTTATGCTGGGCTTAACCGCAGCCACCTTTGCCACAACAGATTCGGCGCTAACGGCTTTAACCACTTCGTTCTGCGTAGACTTTCTGGGCATGGCTAAAGCAGAAAATGTAAATGCCGAAAATGCTGTAAAAAAACGCCATACGGTACACATTGTTTTTTCTGTTTTGATGTTCCTGGTGATTATTGTAATCAATGCGTTGAACAGTTCATCAGTTGTGAGTTTAATTTTCACCATTGCTTCTTATACCTACGGACCGCTTTTGGGCTTATATAGTTTTGGGCTTTTTGTAAAAAAACGCGGTCTGCATGATAAATTAGTGCCAATAGTTTGCTTAATATCACCTTTTTTATGTTACTTGCTTGCAAGCAATTCTGCTGAAATATTAGGAGGATATGTTTTTAGTGTTGAACTGATTTTAATCAACGGTTTAATCACATTTATAGGTTTGTTATTCATCAGCAAAAAAACTGATGCACAGACCAGATTTTAATATTAGAATAACAGTATATGACGAGTGAAGAAAAAATTAGAAGTGCTTTTGAGAACAAAGACTGGCAGGAAATCAAAGTAACCGATTCATGGCAAATTTTTAAAATCATGGCCGAATTTGTAGATGGCTTTGAGAAACTAGCTAAAATTGGTCCATGCGTTACCATTTATGGCTCTGCGCGTACGGCTCAAACAAACCGTTACTATCAACTGGCAGAACAGTGTGGTAAATTATTAACTGATAGAGGTTATGGTGTAATTACGGGTGGTGGACCTGGCATTATGGAAGCTGGTAACAAAGGTGCCCATACCAATGGCGGTAAATCGGTAGGTTTGAACATAGAATTACCATTTGAGCAATTCCATAATAAATATATTGATCATAATAAATTACTGGAGTTTGATTATTTCTTTGTACGCAAAGTAATGTTTATGAAATATAGCCAGGGTTTTGTGGTATTACCAGGTGGTTTTGGCACTATGGATGAGTTATTTGAAGCCCTAACCCTGATCCAGACCGGCAAGATTGCCCGTTTCCCGATTGTACTGGTAGGCGTTGATTATTGGGGCGGACTAATCGACTGGATTAAGGGAACCATGTTACAAAAAGAGCATAATATCCATGAAGAGGATTTAAACCTGTTCAGACTGGTTGATACTGCCGAAGAGGCTGCAGAACATATTTTCCGTTTTTACGATAAATATGTACTTAAACCGAATTTCTAATGTATTGGTAAACCGTCACAATTGGTTAACTGCCAACTGAAAACTACCAACTGCCAACTGAAAAAGTGCTTACCAACAATAGGCACTTTTTTTATGTAACAACTCTAAACCTCCTGCATCTAAAATAAAACACAATAAAATGTCAAAATTGATCAACTGGAAGAGCGATTGGTTTAATGGAAATTTTAAACTCTTTGCAGATGGGCTTCAGAAAGGGGCCATAACTTTTGGGATGTGGACGAGCAGTGCTGAAAGTGTATTTGAAGATCAAAATTATCAGTTTGTAAGTGAGGGATTCTGGCAATCAAGCACGAAGGTAATCGACCGGAAAACGAGTGAAGTGATCGCTGTTATTACGTACGATAGCTGGAAATCAAAAGCATTAATCAGCCTGACAAACGGAAAACAGTATGAATGGAAATCAACAGGCATCTGGAAATCACAATGGACCGTAAGTAATTATCAGGATGAACACATTATGTACGTTTGTAGTAACAATAGTGGGGTAATATCTTCAGATACGGATAATAAATTACTGATGATTGCGGGTTTATTTATTAAACAGGTTTACAACAGGCAGCTCTTTATTCTGATCGCCTGCATCGTTCCGATCATTACGACGTCAACACTTCGTCATCACTAGGATTTTTAATGAAATTTTTCGGACTGAACAAGCACGCTAAATAAAGATTATATACTATTAATTATCAGAAAATTAACACCATATTAATAAAGTTTTTACTAAACAACCTTCCTTATTTTTGTTTCAAAAATGCTTTATATTGTACTGAATTTGATCAAGTTATATTTCAAAAATATCAGTAGTTATATCGACTTTATTCTTCCAGGAATATCAACCCACATACCTGATTAATGGGTTATCACCGAAGTATTGACAGGCATTTATCTTTTAGTTTTTAAAAACCGGTCGTCGTTTAACTTTCAATATTGATCTTGAAGCGAACCTAAGTGTATTACAGTAAAATTCGATAACTTTCCAATCAAGGTTACGGCCTATTTAAAATATCTTTTTATCGCTTCAAGCATTTCAGCAGTTAGTTTTCCATTGGTGGCTAAAATTTCTCTTTTCTCAAAGTAGTCATTGCCTCCCGAGAAATCGTACACTTCTCCGCCAGCTTGCTGAACAATGAAACACCCGGCTGCAAAATCCCATTGCTGCAAATTATATTCAAAAAAGGCATCGAAACGTCCGCAGGCAGTATATACCAGGTCTATAGCTGCCGCACCAATCCTACGCACTCCATGGCTTTTCTGCATCATTTCAGCTAATAATTTTAAATATTTCTCTTGTTTATCAAACTGATAATATGGAAAACCTGTAGCCAGCAGGCTTGATTTTAAATCTGGATTGCCGGAAACCCTAATTTCCTTTTTATTCATCAGAGCAGGTCCACCTTTGTAAGAATAAAACATCTCTCCCCGATTTAACTCGTAAACCACACCTATTGCAGGTAGCCCATCTTCATAAAGCGCTACACTAATACCATAGGCCGGGATGCCATGAATAAAGTTCGTTGTACCATCTAAGGGATCAATGATCCAGGTATAGGTTTTCCCAATGCGGTTAATGGTTTTTTCTTCGGTAATAAAACCTGCATCAGGAATTAATTTTTCCAGATTTTGAACAAGTTTCTGCTCTGCTGTTTTATCAACATAAGAAACCATATCATTTAATCCTTTGTATTCTATTTTCTGAACATCAAACTGCATAGCTTCTTTGCGGATAAAATTTCCGGTAAGCTTAACAATCGAGATCACTTTATTGCACAGTAATTCGTAATTCATAATTATTAAACAACAGTATGAGGTTGTTGTTGTATTTTAATTGAATTTATCAGGTTCTTATTGAGCCAGTTTGTTCTTATTGCGTAATGCATAAACACTGAGGGCAATGCCACCCAAAACCAGAAAAGTTGAAATCATTTCTGCCTGCGTAAATGGCGGTAAGCCAAAAACATGGTACTTGGAGTTTACACGAATCAACTCAATACAAAAACGTTCTACTCCGTTTAAGATCATGTAAATACCAAACATTAAACCAGGCGCTTTTATTTTATCCCTTATACTCCATAGAAAGGCGAAAAGGATTAAACATATAATCACTTCGTAAAGTGGTGTCGGATACACGCCTTGTGCCAATTCGTTACAAAACTTACCGGTACAGCCTGGAATGGGAATACCCTCGCCTACCACATTGTTTGGATATTTGTAAGACCATAACCAATCCGGCAGCCAGGAGAACGGTTTCGGGTTAGGATTTACAATGCCCCAGTCGCCATCACCCGCCATATGGCAGCCAATACGACCAACTGCATAAGCCAGCATCATGCCGGGTCCACCTACGTCCAACATATGTAAGGGTTTAATGCCATTTCGCTTCGCAATGATCAATACCGCTGCACCACCGCAGATTAAGCCTCCATAAAAAGTTAAACCGCTAAACGATAATAAGCGTTCTATAGGATGTTGAACAAAATCATCCCAATATTCCAGATTATCAAAAAATTTTGCTCCTAAAAATCCCCAGATAGCCGCCCATACAATCAGGTTACTCATGATCTGATATGGGTGGATGATTACCTGTGTTTCTTTTGGTTTATCTAATTTATGCTTATTCTTTTCAGTATAATCCCAGTAAGCAAATAAACCAGCAAAAAACAAACCACCAATTATATTTCCCTGGGTCGACATTAAAACCGACTGGGCATCATTTACAAAAAGTTTATAGTTCAGCAACGCGTAAACCAGCTTGTAACCGATAACAAAGCCAAAAAGCCCGTTCATAATCAATTCTGACGTGGTTGCGGGCTTACCCACTATAATGGTCTTTTTAATTGGATGGAGTATGCCTAATGCTTCTTTACGTTTAAGCTCTTTGGTAAAAGCCCAGTAACCGGCAACAAACGCGAGCGCCACAAAAACACCGAATGTATTAAATGGAAGCGGTAAATTAATGCCGAAAAGGTATTCTAAAAAATGTGAAACGGTAGGAAACATAGAAATATTTTGTTGCGAAGATAGGAAAGAAAGACCAAAGCTGAAAGACCAAAGCTGAAAGACCGAAGTGGAAAGTCAGAAGTCAGAAAGTCAGAAGTCAGAAAGTCAGAAAGTCAGGTGTCCGAAGACAGAAGCGGAAAGACCCAAGCGAAAAGACCGAAGTGGAAAGTCAGATGTCCGAAGACGAAAGCTAAGAAATTAACGATTCATAAATCTTATCTTTTACATCGTTCATTTAAAAGATTCTTCACTGCGTTCAGAATGACAATAAAGGATATTTAACAGAAAACTTCAGACTAAGGACTTAGGACTTAGGACTTAGGACTTAGGACTTAGGACTTAGGACTAAACTAATGGTGCGCGTAAGTGTTTTCCAGTTCGGCTACTTCCACTTCTCCGTCGGCAGTAATCCCTAAAAGCTTGACCGCTTTCAATTCGTTTACCATAACCGGATCGTATTTTGCCCGCACTTTTACATAATTTTTGGTAAAACCGTGCATGTAACCAGATTTCTGATCTGCTTCAAAAAGTACCTCTCCTTCATTACCAATTTGCGATTCGTAGAAAGCCCTACGTTTTTTATCAGATAAAATATGAAGCATTTTACTGCGTTCATTCCGTTCACTTCCGGCTACAACGCCTTTCATTTCGGCCGCTGCTGTCAGCTCACGTTCAGAATAAGTAAATACATGCAGATAAGAAATATCGAGTTGATTTAAAAATTGATAGGTATCCAAAAAATCTTCTTTCGTTTCGCCGGGGAATCCTACAATTACATCCACACCAATACAACAGTTTGGCATTACCTCCTTAATTTTAGCAACACGTTCTACATACAGATCACTCCGATAACGGCGGCGCATTAATCCCAAAATTTTGTCAGAGCCAGACTGTAAAGGAATATGAAAATGCGGAACAAACCTTTTTGAAGTGGCTACAAATTCTATAATTTCGTTGCTTAATAAATTTGGTTCAATAGAAGATATCCTAATTCTTTCAATTCCTTCCACTTCATCCAGGGCCTTAACCAGGTCGAAAAACTTGTCTTCGCGTTTCCCGTTTCTGATTCCGAAATCGCCAAGATTTACACCCGTTAATACAATTTCTTTAACACCGCTTTCGGCAATCATTTTAGCACGGTTTACCACATTTTCAATGGTATCGCTACGGCTTGCACCGCGTGCTAAAGGAATGGTACAATAAGTACACGGATAATCGCAACCATCCTGCACTTTTAAAAAAGTACGCGTTCTATCGCCAATTGAATAGGATGCAATAAAGTTGTGATTAACTTTCTCTATATTCTGCTGACGAACAAGCGCTTTTGGCTGTTTTGTTAAATCAGTAATGTATTCAACAATTCTGAATTTTTCGGCCGCACCTAAAACCATGTCAACGCCTTCTATTTCGGCAATTTCCTGAGGTTTTAACTGGGCATAACAACCTACAATGGTTACAAAGGCATTTGGCGAATACTTTAAAGCCTCTTTAACAACTTTACGGCATTTTTTATCCGCATGCTCAGTTACAGAACAGGTATTGATTACATAAACATCAGCCTGGTCCTGAAATTCTACCACAGCATAACCGGCATCGGTAAACAAGCGACCGATGGTTGAAGTCTCAGAGAAATTGAGTTTACAACCTAATGTATAAAATGCGACCTTTTTCATTGAAGCTGCAAAGATAGGAAATTTGTTCGGAGTTGTTGGTTTTGAGTTTTGAGAACTGACAAATTACAGACTAGATCATAGCTAACATAGACTACTGATTATTGTAATTCACCACATATTTTCTAACGATATCAAAATTATATTTTTTCTCTTCTTGAAAAGATTCATTTAAACCTTTGTTATCACCGATCAACTCGGCAAAAATATCTTTTCGTAATTTAATTTTAGCAAATATTCTATCAGTAATAATATCTACCCATCCACCACCTTCTTTACTTGCAAACCAGGTAATAATCCAAACTCCCTCTGGCGTTCTTACCTTATGCTCATAAAGATTAATTTTTCCTGCTTCCAGGACTCGTAAAAAATACCGTTTCTCGCTTTTAGGAATATTATTTGAAATGAATTTTTGTTTCTTTTTGAATAAATAATACCCATTTACAGTTTCGGGAGAAAAGCTGATATTTTCCCCGCCATTTGATTCAAGGATGTATTGAGACAATAATCCTGGCTTTATACTGCCTAGAATTGTATCGTTTTTTAAGGTAATGATAAAATCTTCCTGTGCATTGACGCGAGAAAAAAAAGCACATAAAGCTATGCAGAACAACATAGAGCGTAAAAATAGTTTCATCATATTAATTTAAATCAGCCTAAAATATTTAAACGCCGGCAAAACACCAACTATTTCTCCTGCCACCGGTAGCTTTCCTGCTCGAAACCCGCCAAATCCAATACCCTACTCACTACCGTTCCGGCAACCTCTTCTATCGTTTGGGGTAAACTGTAAAATGATGGGTTAGCCGGACAAATAATACCTCCAGCTTCAGTAACCATTTTCATATTGTTAATGTGAATCAGGCTAAATGGGGTATCTCTTACTACAGCTATTAATTTTCTGCGTTCTTTTAACACTACATCTGCCGCTCTGGAAATTAAGTCATTAGATATTCCATGCGCTATCCTGCCCAAGGTACCCATTGAGCAAGGGACGATTATCATGGTATCATATTTAGCCGATCCTGAAGCAAAAGGTGCATTAAAATCATTTTTGTTATAAAAGGTAAACGCTGTAAACTGGTTATAATCCTGATTTCCCAGCTCGAATTGCCAAACTGCCTTTGCATTATCACTCATCACTATGCCTACTGCCTCTATCTGGTCTCTTAATTTCAGCAACTGATCAAACAAGACCTTTGCATATATCGAACCGCTGGCACCTGTAACGGCAACAATTACTTTCTTTTTCATCATAACCACAAAAGTAGTTTATCTAAATTGATTAAAACAAAAAAGGGCCAGAACAATGTTCTGACCCTACATCTACCTATGAAAAACAT
Source organism: Pedobacter suwonensis (assembly GCF_044762335.1). Taxonomy (GTDB): domain Bacteria; phylum Bacteroidota; class Bacteroidia; order Sphingobacteriales; family Sphingobacteriaceae; genus Pedobacter. The sequence goes on from NZ_JBIWEB010000008.1 coordinate 144,922, forward strand.
ACCCTCGAAAGGGTAAGAACAAATATATATAATTTTTTAAAAAAATATAAACAAGAAACGCGAAATCGTTTAAATCAGCCAATTAGCTTTAAATTTAATCACAAACAACTGATTTACAGGATAATAATTTTAAATAAATTTACTTAAAAACCTTTTAACAACTTAAAAAGACACTTTTTTCATAATAATTGACAATAATTTTGTAGTATAAAAAATACAATCATAATCATTAGTGTTTCAAGAAATAATGAGTAAGAAGATTTTCTATTCCTGAATTTACATTTTTTTGATGTTGACCTAACCTGCTGCCGATCAAAATTTCAATAAGCTGACTCTTCAAAACTTAAGTTACTGGGGTTTTCTTTAATCCAGTGTAAACTACCGTAGTATAATTCCCCAGTATAGGTTATTAAATTCTCTGTAAATAAATATCAATATCTTATATTTAATACCATATCGTATCAAATATGATAAAGATATGTGAATCGATTGGAATTTAGTGTTTAACGGTTATATTTGAGAAAGTGTCATCTCAGATTTATGATAGATTTAGCTTCGCCATTTTTAAAGGCATTATTGAAACATGCTACAAACCCTGTAGTCATTTTTAAAATTAAGCCGGTATTAGTAGTGGTAGAACATAATGATGCTTACCAGGCTTTAATAACGTGTGTTGGCGGGAAGTCAGAATCCTATAATATCGATATTATCCCTGACCTCCTGTCTGATGATGAAAGAACAACGCTGATTAAAACAGTTCAAAGCGTAAGTGAGCTCAAAACCAGGCAAAGCCTGACCGTTCATCCTATCTATTCCAACTCCCCGCATGTAAAATGGGAACTCGAATTCTCGCCGGTATTACAAAGCAACCGCCCTGTTGAATACCTCATTTGCTCATTAAAGGAAATCCCGGTGAACGAGAACGACCTGGAGCATATTTTGCTTGAGCTTTCGGAAAGTGAAATGCGTTTTAGGGGCTTTTTTGAGCAAGCGCCGTTAGGCATGTGTGTTTTGAAGGGACCCGAACTTATTACGGAGTATGCGAATGATAATATATTAAAACTCTGGGGCAAGAGTAGAAAAGAGGTTATCGGAATATCTTTGGAAGATGCAAGACCGGAATTTCAAACCCAACAGGCGCTGGTAAAACGTGTAAAAGACATTTTCAAAAACAAGCAAACACTAACAATCAATGAACTGAAACTCTCCACTCCGGTTTCAGATGGGTATTTTATTGCGCTTTATGAGCCCTTAAAGAATGATAAAAACGAAGTAACCAGCATCTTGTTGATTATTAAAGATATTACCGAACAGGTAAATTTTAAAAAAGAACTTCTTAAAGCGAAAGACATTTTAAAAATAGCCATGGATGCCTCTAAAATGGGATCATGGAATATCGACCTATCAAACAAGCAGGTGCTATTATCTGAAAGGGCACAACAGATCTATGAAATTGAGCATAACAGATTAGATATCGAGAAGGCCAAATCCATGATCTGCCAGGAAGATATGGGGCATCTAACCCGGGGTATAATACGCGCACTACACAACCGCGATGCCTTTAATATTGAATATCAGATTAACCTTAAAGGCGTTAATGAAAAGCGCAAATGGATACGAACTGCGGGAAAGGCTTATTACAACGAAGATGGAACGGCTATTTATATCGCGGGGGCAATTCTGGATATTACAGAACACAAACAGGATGAAATAAGAAAAAATGACTTTATCAGTATGGCTAGTCATGAGCTTAAAACACCCTTAACTTCTTTAAGCGCGTACGTACAGCTTTTACAATACAAATCTAAACAAACAGATAATGTTTTCTCTGCTCAAATACTTGATAAGATAAATATTCAATTGAAAAAAATGTCGATAATGATTGATGGTTTTCTGAATGTTTCCTTACTAGAATCCGGTAAAATATTATTGAACAAAACAAATTTTAATCTTACTGCGCTGGTTAAGACCATTGCTGAAGAAACCAGGATGGTTTCGCGTAGCCATTTTATCCAGGTACTTGGCCCGGAAGAATTGATTGTACATGCCGATATGGAAAAAATCGGAAGTGTTGTGAACAACCTGATTGGCAACGCGCTAAAATATTCCAGAAAAGAATCGCTGATTGCAATAAAATGTGAAATACAAAACGATTATGCAGTTGTAAGTGTAGAAGATGAGGGTCTGGGCATTAGAGAAAATGATCTACCGCGGCTTTTTGACCGTTTTTATCGCGTAGAAAGTCATGATACCAAAACCATTGCAGGCTTTGGGGTAGGCTTATATATTTGTGCTGAAGTAATTGAAAGGCATAATGGAAAAATATGGGTAGAAAGTAAAGTAGGAAAAGGTTCTATATTTTATTTCAGTTTACCTTTTTCAACTGAGCAATGAACTCACACCTTTCTGAAGATATGATTGAATATGTTAATCTCTATTTCTTCAGTTGCTCATTACAAAACATGCTCTTGCCATTCAATATCAAAACATTTTTAAAGGTATTGTAAGTACTTAACAGCTATTGTTGAACAAACTAGTAAATTCTGGCGCTTATAAGCGCAAAAGAGCATCGAAAGGGAATAAAAACTTTGAAATCAAAAAAGGGCTGAAAATTTAATTTCAACCCTTTATAATTTCGATTAGTTATGCACTATTTTTGAGATTGCTCAGGCGCTTTCCCGATCAGATCCATAAACTGGTCCAGTTTAGGCGTGATGATAATTTGTGTACGTCTGTTTTTTGCTTTCCCACCAGCGGTTGCATTATCTGCAATTGGGTTAAACTCTCCACGTCCGCCCGCAGTTAAACGCTTGGGGTCTACTGCATATTTGTTCTGTAATACCTGCACTACAGATGAAGCACGTAAAGCACTCAAATCCCAGTTGTTTCGTATATTAGGCTGAGAAATAGGTACATTGTCTGTATTACCTTCTATCAGTACATCATAAGTATCGTAATCTTTAATGATCTTGGCAATTTTACTCAATGTCTCGCCGGCTTTATCTGATACTTCATAGCTACCGGATTTATATAACATATTGTCAGCCAAAGAAATATATACCACGCCTTTAAGCACCTGTACATCAACATCTCCCAATTCTTCACGACTCAGCGAACGCGTCAGGTTATTGGTTAATACCATATTAAGGGAATCGCTCTTATTTTTGGCGTTTACCAGTTGTTTGATGTATTTGTTCGAACTATTAATTTCATCAACCAGTTTTGAAATATTTACATTCCCTTGGCTGCTGGAATTTAAACATTTGTTCAGTGCCTCCTGTAATGCCGCTACGTTAGCCTTTTCTGATGCAATCTGTTCTTCCAAACTTCTAACCCTGCTCGTACTTCCGCTAAGTTCGCGCTGACTATCCTGGTATTTATTGCTAAGTTCCTGATTTCTCTCTCTTAACTTCGAATAAGTATCCTGAAGCTCGGCATATTTTTTATTGCTCACACAACCTGCAGCAAGCGCCAGGGTAAAGAGCATTATGGGAATTGATTTGTATAATTTCATAATATTACTTTATTTATTATTACTGCATCAGCAAATTTCTTGCCGTAATGTTTTAAGGGGTCATGAACTGACGTTAAATGATGTTAATTTTTACCGAATCAAAGCTTGCCAATGCCTTATATGTTCTTAATCCTATACTTCCAGACTGATATTGGCTGTCTGATGCCGAAAGTACAGGCCTGGCAGATCCGTCTATAAAAACATCGAATTTAGAACCCTTAGCCATTATCTTTAAGATATACACTTTATTCGTCTCAACAGGGTATTTTTTTGAACCTATTACCGTCCATTTTTGCCCGTCTGCTTTTCCGAGCACTATGGTCCCATTAACCTGATCTAAACCTACATAATAGCCCTGGTAAGCATCCGGACCAATGGCAGGTTTAGCCACCCTGAACATTAACCCGGCATCACCTTTGGTATCGATCTTAACCTCTGCCTGATAAATAAAATCATTAAAGTCTGTACCATTGGCTACGTATTTAGACCCATTTATACCAAAACCACCAGAACCAGGATTGGAAGAAACGTTCATTTTACCATCTTTCCAAAACCAGCCACCGCCATAAAAAACCCAATTGCTGGCCATCCCCTGATCAAAATTCTCAACTAAGGTTCTATTTATCATTTTGGTTTGACCGATTACGGGAAAACAACTTAAACGGATATTTTCTGAACCGTAAGGCACCAATACAATTTCCTCTGGCTTTGCTACAGACGCAATCGGACTATAGGGCACATCAAAAGCAGCAACCTTATTGTAATCTAAGCCCCATGAGGGAATCTTTTTCGCCAAAACCTTTAATTTAAGCGGTGCATATGCTGCTATAAAAGGATTTTCCGGCATTTTTGATCTGAGCAAACTGGCCTGGTTTAGACCATTTTTATCAATCATTAAGCCATAATTCCATGCCGATTTTGGATGGATCTCATAATCGGTAAAGCCTGCAACAGCGTGCGTTTTTGTTACCCTGTTTTCGGCCTTAATTTCTAAGGCATAAACAATCGGGCCACGCTCCACACTTACAGAATTATTGACCTGTTTGCTGGTAATGATTTCCATTGGAAAGTTAAGTTCCAGTTGATCTTTATTTTCCCATTTGCGGCTTATGGTAAACATTTCTCCGGCCTTTACCCCCTTTAACATCACTCCGTTTAACTTAACGCTCGGCTTAAGACTCCATGCCGGTATTCTTAATATCAATGGAAAAGATACAGGAGCAGCAAGTCCTAGGTTTAGTCTGATCTGTTCTCCGAATGGATAATTGGTTTCTTCGGTAATTTTAATCTTTTTGTTCTCGGCAACTACAGTTTCTATTTCCATTGGTCCATAGGTAATCACGGCCAGGCCTTTCTCTGGCGTAGCCACCACACTATTTTTCACATAATAAGGCCAGCCCATGTGCATATTATAGCGGCAGCAGCCGAAGCCTGAATATGGGCTCGAAACGATGCCTGTGCTATAATCCTGATTAAAGCCATGCTCTCCATGGATACTCTGCACCTGGTTGGGCAAGGTATAATAAGAATGGTTTTTAAAATCCCGGCTAAACTGAGCTGGCAAAGCATTGAAAGCTACTTTTTCTAACTGATCGCCAATTTTTACTTCGTGAATAATCCTGGCTGCTGTTTCTAAACTCTGCATCCATTCTACCACGGTACAGGTTTCTACACCTTCAATGCTACTGGTACCCGCCAAAAATTCTGTTCCAGAACCTAAACCTTCTGGCTGACCGTGGTCGCGCATAATATGAGTGATGCCTTTAGAAAAGGCCTGAAGGTTACCGGGCGAATCTTGAAGCTGGGCGTAAACTACGGGGAATTTTAACGCCTGCGCCACATTAACCATATGTTTTGGCTGAAAATCGTCTCCAAAAAAGTAAAATCCGTTGTTGGCGTAAATATCGATCCATGGGTAAGCCTGTTGTTTTAACTTTTCTACAAGCTTTAACAAATAATTTTCGCCGGTTTTATTGTAAAGCCAAATGGCAATTTCCATGTTATCACCTGCCCTTGCTTTAGCCCACTCACTTAAAGGATTGACATCGAGGTGATCCAGTTCATATTGAAAGTACTTTGAAAGGAAAGGAATAACCCTTTTATCATTGGTGGCCTCATAATAACTTTGCAATGCATACATCATTGGCATACGTGGCCACCAGTCTTTCATTTTAGGAGGACCAAATAATCCATTAGCCTGCTGGTTGTTCAATGTCCAATCGATATACTTTTGCGCTTTCGCTTTTAGCATGGGATCATCTAAAGTATAGGCCAGCGCGACCAGGCCTTTAACGTAATAAGGTACGCGCTCCCAGCTGCTACCCTCCCCGCCTAACCAATCGGTATTTTTGCCCAGATTGTCTTTTTCCGGATACAGCTCTTCGGCCATGCCTGTTGCACCATCCCTTTGTTGCTCCAGCTGCTTTAACAACCAACCCTTCGCCTTGATACTGCCTAAGGGCAATTGCACATAAACCTGCTGTTTTAATGGTGCTTTATTAAATTCAGTTAAGCTTTGTGCCCTTGTGTATCTAATTGATAAGCCAGCCAGCAGCACACATAAGGAGAATATTATTTTAGTCATAAAAAGGTAATTGGTTAGAAATTTATAAAGTAAAACTAACAAATCTGTACAACTAATAAAACGATTTAGTAAAAAATATGAGGAACCTATTAATGCAGGTAATCCGATAATTTAACCCCGACAACTTATACGAGATAAATTGTTGGGGTTATTCAAAAACGCTTTTTTAAATTTATTTTTTGCCAAAGGTAATCCCAGGCCAGGTATCTGTTCTAAATGGCGATGCGGGTAAACCATCATTACTCACCAGGTTACATACGGGATTGTTTCCCCATGCATAACGAACGGCAACGGGATTTGCTACCTGATCGTTACTGACGATAATCTGGTTCCCTTTAATACTTGCTTTGGCCCAGTAAAATTTCTGATCTGCGCCAGCGATTGCAAAACCAGTTGGCGCTGCTCCATCTGCTGTTTTTAATCCATTTTGGCTATTGCCAAACGATAATATGATCTGTTTTCCTTCAATTTTATTTGACTGGTAAATAGGGCCAGAATAATTTATTTTTTGTCCATATGTTTTAGCCAGGGCAATTAAAGCCAGCCTCCTGCCTACCTCCTGTTTATTTTTAGGGTGGATATCTTTTGCATCTCCAATATCAATAATCGTGGCCATGCCTGTATTTGGCAAAGACAGTGTTTTTTGCTGTGCCTCCCTTAATTCGGCCCATGAAGAAGCTGTTGGTTTTTGATCGATTTGCATATAATTAGCCAGCTGTACAAAATAGAACGGAAAATCGCCCTGTCCCCATTTCTGTCTCCAATCTTTAATCATCGTTGGAAATAACGTGCGGTATTGGTAAGCTCTATCGGCGTTTGATTCGCCCTGATACCAGATCGCTCCTTTGATGGAAAATTGTAAGTAAGGATGGATCATGGCGTTATACAAAACAGTTGGTCGGTTAGGACCATTCTCTTCATATGGCTTAGGCTCAATATTTTTAAAGTTCAAACCTATTTTATATTTCCATTCGCCGGCCAACGAAATCTTCTCCGCTCCATTTGTTAAATTTAAATCATTGGCATTACCATATAATCCGCCACCGCCGCCACTATCAAAAACCCTCACAGTAATGATGTTTTCACCCGCTTTGAGCAAATCAAGAGGTATAACATAAGTTCTTTCAACGTTATATCCTGCAGTTTCACCAATTTTCACACCGTTAATAAACGTAACATCGTTATCATCAACAGTGCCCAAATTAAGTTTTGCTCCTTTTGTTTTCCAGTTTTCGGGGATGGTAACCTTTTTTGTAAACCAAACTACTCCATCGAAATCTTTAAGTGCGGCATCTTCCCATAAGGTTGGCAACGTCATATTTTTCCAGCTATCACTCGTCGGTAATGCCCATTTCATCGTCCCATTTTGATTACCTGAATCTTTATCAGTAGTAATTTTCACCCATTTCAACAATTTATCTTCGTAAGAAGTTGACGATGTGTTTTTAGCCATTTTCTGTATCTGATCAACTGCTGCAGAAAAATCTGACATCTTTTTTAGCGATTCAGCACTCGTCCAGGCCTCTGCCACTGTTCCCCCCCATGAAGTATGGATCAGGCCGATAGGAATTTTAGTTTTTTGATACACTTCGCGGGCGAAAAAGTATGCGGTAGAAGAAAATCCGGCAATATATTTGGGGCTACATTCCTGCCAGCCGCCAAAAGCCACTTTAGCATCGTTAAGCGGAAAGTTACTGGTAACATGTTCTGCCTGCAGTAAACGGATGTAGGGATAGTTTGCTGCTGCAATTTCTTTTTCACTATTGAAGATTTTGCCCCAACCTGCCAGCGGCATTTCCATGTTCGATTGCCCGGAGCAGATCCACACGTCGCCAATTAATACATTATTGAGTACCAATAACTCTCCATCTGATATGGTGATGGTATACGGACCACCGTAACTTGGTGTTGCTACTTTAAGTTTCCAATTTCCATTGGAATCGGCAATAGCGCCATAATTAATTTTGTTCCATGAAACCATTACTTTAACAGCTTTACCTGCATCTGCTTTGCCCCAAATTGCGGCATTTGTTTTCTGCTGTAAAACCATATTATCACTAAAAACCGAAGGCAATGATATTTTTGCTTGTGTAAATGGTGATATGAAAAGTAGTGATGAAATGAGGATTAGGATGCTTAGCTTGCGGGTGCTCATATTTTGAACTGTTTTTTGGTCATTAGAAAGCTAATGTACGTTTTATCTCAGTTAACATCAATATTTTTAGTCACTCTTCACCAAAAAGTTATCATAAAATTGGGCAAAATTGGTAAAATTTAGTTTGGGTAAGCGCATCATTTTACCTATTTTGCAAGCCTAAAAGAACAATGTAGCTTTTAATAGTAAAGCCCTAAGTGTTCCCTAAAATAAGAGATTAATGGTTAAGATTTTCATAGGCGGCCTTCCTGACAATATCCAAGAAATGGATTTGGCAATTTGGGTTAGCCTTCATGGTAGGGTTGAAACAATTAAAGTAGTTCGTGACAGGGCTACGGGAAAATGTAAAGGCTATGCATTTCTGGAAATTTACAGTCTTGCTGATGCCAAAAATATCGTATCTACCTTAAATGGAGAAACTTTTAAAGGTAATGTAATTACTGTTAAAATATCTGAGGATGAAAGTGGTGCTAAAACACCAAAGCCAAAAACAAATCCTAACCCAAACCCCAATTTTAAGAGTAAAAGACCAAGGTTACAACGTTAATGATCTCGTTGCTATTTTATATCTATTCCAATAAAACTTCAAAAGCTTTTTTAAACAGGAAGCGAAAAATATAACGATCAAATCATTAGCTTCAACCGGGCAGACTTAGAGGAAAGATCCTGATCAATTTAGCAGGAGATTTACCAGAACAAGATGTCCTGATAAGTGGATAACCTTGACAATCTTAAGGCATTACGCACATTAAAATTGTCAAGGTCAACAACTAATCGCTACCAGTATACGCTGTACAGCGCAACCAATAGCCCGATAATGATTAAAGCACCAACCGCAAAACCTCGGCTTGTTTTAAACATTTTAGCATCAATGGCCAATCCTTTAGCTTCGGCCTTAGCTTTATTGCTTACCAAACTAATGATCACCATACCGATGATACAGAATACAAATACAAAGCCCATCCGGTCTAAAAACGGAATTTCGTATACACCATCTGCGTTTTTGACAGAAAAACCCATTCCAGCTAACCAGGACAGATCGGTTACTATTGGTAAGAATTTAAGTAAAACTGATAAACCGAAACCGCCTATTGTAGCAAATAATGCGGCTGCTGATGTAGTCCTTTTCCAAAAGAAGCCTAAAATAAACATGGCAAAAATACCCGGAGATACAAACCCGGTATATTCCTGAATATATTCAAAACCACCTTTCTTATCTATTCCCAAATGAGGCGCAATCAATACACCGAGAATCATGGCTACAATAATAGAAATCTTGCCTGTTGTAACTAAATTTTTCTCAGAGGCATCTGTTTTTAATACTTTTTTGTAGATATCTAAAGTAAAAATGGTGGCAATGCTATTTGCTTTTCCTGCCAGTGAGGCTACAACAGCAGCGGTTAGCGCAGCAAAAGAAAGTCCTTTTAATCCCGCAGGTAACAAGTTCAACAATACCGGATAAGCACGATCAGGGACAACAGAACCACCTTGAATCATTTCAGATTGGAACACGCCGTCTTTATATAGCACATAGGCGGCTATACCAGGCAATACCACAATGATAGGCATAAGCAATTTTAAGAAAGCAGCAAAAAGAAGACCGCCGCGGGCAGTTTCTAAATTGGCACCCAATGCACGCTGTGTGATGTACTGGTTGCAGCCCCAGTAATTCAGGTTTACGATCCACATACCCCCAATCAATACACTTAACCCAGGCAAGTTGATGTAATTTTCGTTATCTGGCTTAAAAATCATGTGAAAATGCTCAGAAGCCTTAGTCGTCATTAAGCTATAACCTTCAAATACGCCGCTTGTACCATAGTGTGTGGAAACCAGGTTCAATGCCAGATACGTTGTTGCCAAACCACCTAAAATCAGGAAAAATACCTGAATTACATCCGTGTAACCGATTACTTTCATCCCGCCGAGGGTAATAATGATAGCAAAAACGGCAATGGCATACATACAGAATCTCAGGTCGAAACCAGAAATACTGCTTACGGCGAGGGCCCCCAGATAGAGAATAGAAGTTAAGTTTACCACAACATACAGCAATAACCAGAAAACGGCCATAATCATCGCAACAGTGCCATTATAACGTTGGTGCAAAAACTGCGGCATGGTGGCTATCTTATTTTTCAAATAAACCGGTATAAAAAATACAGCTACAACCACCAAGGTTAGCGCTCCCATCCATTCATAGGTGGCAATGGCCAATCCCATTTTAAAACCTGAGCCACTCATCCCGATAAACTGCTCTGCGGAAATGTTCGATGCAATTAAGGAAGCGCCAATTGCCCACCAGGTTAAAGAACCTTCAGCAAGAAAATAATCTTTAGAACCGGTAGATTCTGACTTTTTCTTGTTGTAAATATAAAGCCCGTAAGCAGCCACAATAACGAAGTAAATTGCAAAGACAATGTAATCCTTCGTATCTAATAAATTGTTTTTCATTGATTTATTGGGTTAATATCCCAGTTGGGTTATTTAGTTTTTAATTGAATAAACTGGTTCCATTATCGGTTTGAACAATATAAGCATCCAGCTTGAGGCCGAATTGCAATAAATATTTAGAAGACAGTTCTTCGATCAAATCTGCTATTTTCTCTTCTTTAACGATATTAATGGTACAACCACCAAAGCCACCGCCCATCATTCTGGCACCTAACACTTCATCCAGCGGTTTAACCTCCGCCACTAAAAAATCCAATTCCTTACAGCTTACTTCATAATCTTTGCTTAAACCTTCGTGGGTTTCGAACATCAGATGCCCCAAACCGTGCAGATTACCATTTACAAGTTGCTCAGCCGCGGTAAGTAAACGCCCGATTTCTTTAACTACAAAACTGCATTTTGTAAACACTTCTTCATCTTTTGGTTTTACATGCGCTTCCAGCATTTCAAGAGTTACGTCTCGTAACGTATTTACGTTAGGGTAATGCTCTTTTATCCAGGCTACACCTTGCTCGCATTGTGCCCTTCTTTTGTTGTAGGCTGAATCGGCAAGCGCATGTTTTACATTAGTATTTAAAAGTAAAAGTTTATAACCATCTAACTTCAGCGGAATGTAGCTGTGTTGCATTGTTCGGCAATCGAGCATGATGGCCTGATCTTTTTGGCCAAATACAGAGGCAAATTGATCCATAATCCCACAGTTAACACCAGCAAAAGTCTGTTCGGCTTTTTGTGCAACCAAAGCGATATCCAGTTTTGGAACCTCAAGAGAAAAAAGCTGATCGAGCGCAAAACCTGTTGCACACTCCACAGCTGCTGATGACGATAAGCCTGCACCCAACGGTACATCACCATCAATATAAAAATTAAAACCTCCTAAAGCATACCCTCTTTCTTTTAGCTGATCGGCTACACCTAAAATATAGTTTGCCCAGCTATTTTCTGATTTCTGTAAATTCTTTATGGATGATATATCAAACTGCTGGTAACTTTCTGAAAATAAATGAATTTCGTCATCCTCTCGTTTCGATATGGCAACATAGATAGCCTTATCAATAGCAGCAGGCATTACAAAACCACCGTTATAATCGGTATGTTCGCCAATAATGTTAATCCTTCCCGGCGAGCGAACCAAAATGGGTTCGGCATTGAAAAGTCTTTTAAATGTACTTCTTAAATCTTGTGCATTCATTTATTAAAATTTTAATCTTCAGCCTTGCTGGTTTTATAGTGTATAGTAGACATTTCTTTAAGCCGATTTGCTGCAAACTCGGGCGTAATATCGCGCTGAGGGTTGGCAAGCATCTCATAACCTACCATAAATTTTTTAACCGATGCTGAGCGCAACAAAGGTGGATAAAAATGCATATGCCAATGCCACTCCGGATAATCTCCATGATTTACAGGTGCCTGGTGCATACCTGCCGAGTATGGGAAAGAAGTTTCGAAAAGGTTATCGTATTTGGTTGTAAGGATTTTAATGGCCTCGGCTAACGATTTCTTTTCTGCAGCAGAGAAAAGTTTAATGCTTCCTACATGCCGTTTGCTGATGATCATGGTTTCGTAAGGCCAGACTGCCCAGAAAGGTACCAGTACTGCAAAATGATCATTTTCAAATATGATGCGTTCGTTTTTCTTTTGCTCCAGCTTTAAATAATCAGCAAGTAAACTTCTTCTATGGATGGCATAATAAGTTTTCTGACGATCGGTTTCCTTGGCAATTTCCATCGGTACATCGCCCAACGACCAGATCTGACCATGGGGATGTGGATTACTACAGCCCATTATTTCACCCTTATTCTCAAAAATCTGAATGTATTTAATCCACTCGTTGCCAGCCAGGCTGTTAAACTCCTGCTGCCAAACATTAACTACAGCGGTTATGGCTTCTACACTCATCTCGGGAAGAGTTAGATTATGCTTAGGGCTAAAGCTGATTACCCTGCACAGCCCGCGTTGGTTGTTGGCTACCAACAAATCGTCTTCGTTCATTTTTCCGGCTGGTGTATCTTCCAACAGAGCGGCAAAATCATTGTTAAAAACAAAGCTATCTGTATAGGATGGGTTGCTATCTCCGTCTGCCCTTCCGTTTCCAGGGCATAGATAACATTTTGGATCATATTCCGGGCGGTTATCTGGGGTAATGTCTTCAACTTTACCTTGCCATGGCCTCTTAGTGCGATGCGGTGATACCAAAACCCACTCACCGGTTAATATGTTGAGCCGGGTATGCGGATTATTGTCAAGTTCGAATGTTTGGTTCATTTTATATTTTCAACTGTTTAGAAAAAAGAAGGCCACATGGCCTTCTTATCCAAGGCGCCAAATTATAAAATTATTATTAATTGTCAAAACGACAATTAATAATAATTTTTATTTTCGTAAAAATTTGAACATATTAAGCCCTTTAAACCTTAATAAAAAATGATTGAATATTCCAGGCAGCCGCATTATCTTGTAGCTGTTGATTGCATCGTGTTTGGATTTGATGGAGAACACCTTAAAATTCTGTTGGTAAAACGTGGCCTAGAACCCGAGATCAACAAGTGGAGTTTGATGGGTGGTTTCGTGGGGCCTAGTGAAAGCCCGGATGATGCAGCAAACCGGGTACTTAAAAAAATGACAGGTTTAGAAGGTGTTTACCTGGAGCAGATGCAGATTTACGGAGAACCTCTTCGTGACCCGATTGAAAGAACACTTTCTGTCGGCTATTTTGCGCTTATTGACATCCACAAATATGAGGCGCAATTAAACGACGATTATGAGGCCGAATGGTTTTTAATCAACGATAGGCCCAAACTTATTTTCGACCATAACCAAATGGTTGCTGATGCCCGTAAAAAGTTAAGGTACAAAGCGGCCTTACACCCTATACTGTTCGAAATGTTGCCTAAAAAATTCACCATTCCACAGCTGCACATCCTTTTTGAAGAAGTAAATGATACTAAAATAGATACGAGGAATTTCAGCCGGAAAATTACTTCTACGGGATTATTGATCAAGCTGGCAGAGAAAGATAGAACGGGTTCCAAAAAAGGCGCATTCTATTTCAAGTTAGATAAGAAAAAGTATGCCGCCAATGCACAGGCCTTTTTGAGCCTGGTACCAAACTTAAAGGTGTAGCTTATTTTTGCATTTTGTAATGCCTATTATCACGGCGATAAAACAAAAACCAACCCTTATTCCTTTGCTTAGGTAAATTATACCTTAAATATGGCAAAGCACAGAAAACGACCTTTCCAGCCAATAGAAAACTATGGCGTTATCGGCAACCTTAAAACTATAGCGCTGGTTTCGCTAAATGGCTCAATAGATTTTTTGTGCGCACCAAAATTCGATTCTCCCACCGTTTTTGCCTCGATGCTCGATTCGGAAAAAGGAGGTTATTTCTCGGTTGAACCACAGCTTAAAAACTTTACCAGCAAACAACTTTATTTACCGGGAACGGCAGTGCTGCTTACCCGTTTTTTCGCCGAACAAGGCATCGCAGAGCTTAGCGATTACATGCCGGTATCGAAGGAAACTGATTTTCCCAGCGCTATTGTACGGCAGATCAAATCCATCAGAGGCGATATCACTTTTAAGGTTTTCTGTGTACCGGCTTTTGGCTACATGATGAGTGAACATACGGTTTGGCATGAAAATGATGAACTGGTATTTTTTTCCGAAACTGAAAAACTAACCTTAAAACTAAAAGCGGATGTGCCGTTACATATCAAAAAAGGTACTGGCTATGCTGAATTTACCCTAAAGGAATCGGAAACGGCGCACATCATTATGGAAATTATTCAGGATGATAAAGTTGCCGCTGATTTGGCCCATTATAAAGCACATGGTTATCGCAAAACCGTTGATTACTGGCGTGAATGGATCAGTCAAACCTCCTATCAAGGACGTTATGATGAAATTATAAAAAGATCGGCAATTACCCTAAAGTTGCTTACATCGGCAGAATTTGGTTCGGTAGTGGCCGCACCTACTTTTGGACTGCCTGAAACGATCGGTGGAAACCGTAACTGGGATTACCGTTTTACCTGGATCAGGGATGCCGCTTTTACCATGTATGCATTTTTAAGGCTGGGCTTTTTTGATGAGGCTACTGCATTTATAGACTGGATATTTAACCTTTGCCAGAAGATAGACCTGCAACTGGTATATCAGATTGATGGCAATACGAAAATAAAAGAAATAGAAGCCGGTCAGTTTGAAGGTTACCGCTCGTCGAAGCCCGTACGAATTGGCAATGAAGCAGCAAGTCAGTTACAGATTGATATTTATGGAGAACTGATTGATACGGTTTACATTTACAATAAATCACATAAACCAATTACCTACGAATTCTGGAAATTGATCGAAAAACAGGTTCAGTGTGTAATCAAGCAATGGAAAAAACCTGATCACGGCATCTGGGAAATCAGGAATGAGAAAAAGGAGTTCCTTCACACACGTTTAATGTGCTGGGTAGCAATGGATAGGGCAATTAAAATTGCCGAAAACCGATCGTTTCCCTACCCGGAGCAGGAATGGCACGGTATCCGCAGCGAAATTTATAAAGACATTTATCACAATTTCTGGAATGAAAAGTTAGGGGCATGGGTTCAGTATAAAGGCGCTACCCACGTAGATGCCAGTGCCTTATTGATGCCGTTAACACATTTCATTTCACCGTTGGAACCACGCTGGCTTTCGACCATGAAAGCAATTGATAAAGAATTACTGCTGGATGTATTGGTTTACCGATATAAAAATGGCATGACTAAAATAGACGGACTACAGGGCGAAGAAGGCACTTTTAACATGTGTTCTTTCTGGTTTATTGAAGCATTGGCTAAAAGTGGAGAATTGGAACGTGCGGTTGAAAATTTTGAAAAGATGATCGGTTATTCCAACCATCTTTTCCTCTTTAGCGAAGAATTGGGGCAAAAAGGCGAACACCTGGGCAATTTCCCACAGGCCTTTACACACCTGGCTTTAATCAGCGCAGCTGTAGAGCTTAATAAACAACTGAGCCGCAAAACGGATTAGCCTATTGCTCTTCGTAATGATAGGTCAATCCACCATCGACATAATAAGTTGATCCGGTTACGTAAGTGGCATCATCAGAAGCAAGGAAAGCAACCACGGCTGCCACCTCCTCTGGTTTACCCATTCGTTTTAATGGAATATTTTGAAGCACTTTTTCCAGTTGTTCCTTATTGTCTAATAAATCCCGGTTAATTGGTGTTGCAACCGCGCCGGGCGCCACATTATTGATCCTGATTTTAAACTGTGCTAATTCTGAAGCGAGATTTCTGGTGAGCATCATTAAACCACCTTTACTGGCACAATAGGCAGCAAAATTTGGAAATGCGATTTCTTCGTGTACAGAGCTCATGTTGATTACAGTTCCTGATACTTTATTTTTTCTGCAGTAGTTTACAAATGACTGGATGCTAAAAAAAACACCTTTCAAATTTGTATTCATGATCAGATCATAATCCTCTTCTGTAACCTCCCAAAAACAGGAATTTTTTTCTACGCCTGCGTTATTGACCAAAATATCTAAATGGCCAAATACCTCTACAGCATCGTTGATCAACTTGGTGGCTGCATTTGCTTTACTTAAATCAGCTTCTAAAAAAGTTACCCTTCTGCCTAAATCCTTTATATCTGCAATAAGCTTCTCTCCCCTTTCATCAAACTTATGTCCGTTCAATATAATATCACAGCCATCTTTGGCCAATCTTAAGGCACATGCAGCGCCAATTCCCTGGCTGCTTCCGGTAATTAAAGCGATTTTGTTTTTAAAACGGTCCATAATAGCAGGTTATAATAGATAAAGGAATTAGCGATAAATATGTTTGCGTAACATGTAAGTAAATTAATATGATTAACAGATGAAATATAAGCTCTTTGGAAAAACATCGTTATAGCTATAATCATTTATTAGTATGTTTGGGCAACAAACACACAATAAACATAAATTAATCTTAAAACATGAACATTACCAAAAACCTTTTATTTACCACGCTTTTGGCGTTGTTTACGCTTACTATGTATTCTTGTAAAACAAAGAAACTGGCTGCAAAGCCTGCTCCGAAACCGGTTGAAAAAGCAGCGCCACCAGTGGAAGCGGAAAAACCAGCGCCTGCTGTCGAGAAAGAAGAAACTCCGGAACCGGTTGAAAAACCAAATTTTAATTTAGATAACATTCAATTCGAGTTTAACTCATTCGTACTTAAAACATCATCATTCCCTATTTTAGATAAAGCGGTTACAGAGATGAAAAAATCGCCGGATACGAAATTTATCCTCAATGGCTATTCATCTGCTGAAGGTACACCCGAACATAACATGCAACTTTCTGTAGACCGTGCAAATGCCGTAAAATCGTACTTTATAAATGCTGGTTTAAATGGAAATAACTTTACTGTTGTTGGCCATGGCGAAAAAAATCCCATCAGCAACAATAACAGCGAAGAAGGCAGGATACTGAACAGAAGAACCGAAATAAAGGTTCAGAAATAGTTATTAAACATCAAATACGAAAAGGGCCATGGTTAAGTTTCCATGGCCCTTTTCTATTTACAGGCAGTCATTTTCATGAACTTTTTTCTGGTGACTGCCAGTAGAGTTAAGCATAG
The DNA here is from genome assembly GCF_044762335.1 of Pedobacter suwonensis. GTDB lineage: Bacteria > Bacteroidota > Bacteroidia > Sphingobacteriales > Sphingobacteriaceae > Pedobacter. The sequence continues at coordinate 162,252 of NZ_JBIWEB010000008.1, forward strand.
CGTCTCTATGGATTTCCTAACTTATAAGTTTAGATCAATCAGACGATCAAAGCGGGTCAGAGACTTTTTTTAAAGACCCTGAAACGAGGTCAGGGTAGAGACTATAGCATGGTTCGGAGATTCATTTTCTATTCATTAATCCGTGCTTGCTTTTCGATACACTACGAATTAATGAATTTATAGGTGCCTAATCCAGATTAATTTTTTTAAGCGTATTTAAAATCGGCTGATCAATCGCTTTTAAAGTATTCTGATCAGGTTTGATCAGTTCTAAAACCGAAATCTCGTTTTTACCTTTTTTTAACCATTCCTGCGGGATATAGAGCGTCTGTTGCGGACCAATTGCCCAATACTTTCCTAGGTTATGTCCGTTAACCCAAACCACGCCCTTGCCCCAATCGGTCATATCTAAATAAGTATCGGCTACCGTTGAAATCTGAAAAGATCCTTTCTGTAGAGTTGGCCCATATCCGTTTGCTTTTGCCTGACCTGTTGTAGCTATGCAATCGTTGCTAAAAGGAAAGCCATACATAGACCAGTTTTTAATCTCGCTACCATCGAAACTAACCTGTTCTGTAATGCCCTTTTTGTTTTCAAGCAGATACTTTCCAAAATTTATACGTCCCATGTTCTCCACAAAAATATCCAGTTGCACCTCTCCTGCCGGAAGGTCTAGCGATAAGGTATTCTGGTTTAGCCTACGGTCTAAAATACCCACTCTTTTCTGGTTAACAAAAACAAGTGCATAATCTCGCAATTGTTTAAGCTGCAAATCACCTTTTCTACCTCCTTTAATGGTAGTGCGGTATAATACGTAACCATAATCCTGGCTCAGATCTTCGAAAGTTAATGGGGTGCTATTTTTTACGGCTTTAGGCAGGGCATTAAACAAAGCTACTTTAGTATGCAATTTAAAAGGTGCAATAGCCATGCTCGGTTTTGCAGTTGGAACCGGCGGTAAACTTTGTCCTGCAGGAAGGTGTTTTTCGATCACACTTCTAAATGCCTTAAATTTTTCAGTCACATTTCCAGCTTCATTTAAAGGCGCATCGTAATCATAACTACTAATTTGTGGCTCATAAGGTGAAGTGTCTTTATAGTTAGCACCATTCATAAAATCGCGGGTAGTGCCACCATGGAACATATACATGTTGATGGAAATACCTGCTGCTAAAACAGAATCTAACTTTTGGGTATATTGTTCAGCCGGAACAGTATGGTGAGGGGTTCCCCACCAATCAAACCATGCAGGATACCATTCAGCAATAAAATACGGGCCTTTGCCACCGTGATTTTCATTTACCAGCTGTCTGATTTTAGACGGATTATCGATTCCGTTCAGTGCAGGCAGTAATCCATCTAAATGTCCATCCTTTACATCTGCAGCAGGATCGCAGGTGTAAAGTAAACCATCAAAGCCTGCTTCTATAAACATTTTCCGGTTGATATCTAAATAGTTTTTATCGGCAGCATAAGAACCATATTCATTCTCTACCTGCACCATGATAATATTACCACCATGGTTAATTTGTAATGGTGCCAATTGTTTACCAACTTCGATAATGTATTTTTTATACTCATCAAGATATTGCTTCTCAGTACTTCTTACTACAAGACCTTTTTCAGTTTGCAACCAATAAGGATAACCACCAAATTCCCATTCTGCACAAACGTAAGGACTAGGTCGTAAGATAACCCATAACCCTTCTTGCTGGGCAATTTTCACAAACTCTGCAATATTGTTATTACCTGAAAAATCGAACTTACCTTTTTGTGGTTCATGCAAATTCCAGAACACATAGGTTCCAATGGTATTTAGGCCCATGGCTTTTGCCATTTTCATACGTGCCCGCCATGCTTCTTTCGGCACACGAGGGTAGTGCATCTCACCAGATATAATCTGAAAAGGTTTTCCATCCAATAAAAACTCTTTTTCTCCCAGCTTAAACGTATGTTTAGCTTGCTGCGCAAAAGCCGATAAGGAGCAACATAGCGCCACCAGCCATAGTAATTTTGCTTTCATTTTTTTGTTAAAGTTTGTTTAGAGATGACCGGAATTTTAGACAAAAAAGTTCTATTTTACACATTTCTGTGCAATCCAATCATCTGGTTTATATAAAAAATTTGGTTTTTCTACTTTTTAAAAACGTTCAGATCCCATTCGTCTGCCCAGTTTATTGAAATTTTATCTTTATCAAATTTAATTGGCAACCACAAATAACGTCCATCAATTGCATTTTTGGGTGTCCATTTATCTGCCATAAAAATAAATTCTCCTTTTTTTCCGGGCGCCGGTAAAACATGGGTACTCTGTCCGCCAAAGGTTATATTAGCACCTTCCCCCTGGCAGGGATTTCCCATATACTTCCATGGTCCCCAAATGTCGCTTGCTTCAAACCACCTTGCCGCGTTTGGTGCCCAACCTGTACAGCCTGAACCAATCATATAATATTTTCCATTTTTCTTGAATAAAGCTGGTGCCTCAGTTTGATGCCCCACATAAATTCTGATAAATTTTCCGGTATGTCCTAAATAATCGGGCGTCAATTCAGCTAAGTGCAATGTCAGGTTCTCTTCTGAAGAAAATACATGATAGGCCTTTCCATCATCGTCCACGAAAACAGTCATATCCCTTGCCATCTGTCCGCCAGGAAAATCCCTGCAGAAAAAGCCATCACTTTCATTGGCTGGTTTCTGGCAGTTTACCATATCTTTTACATCTGTGCCTGCGGCATAAAAAGGCATTTTGCCAGGATTTGGCCTGTAGCTCTTGATAAAAGTATATGGCCCTGTAGGACGATCGGAAACAGCTACGCCCGATCTGGCTGCTGCATAACCTTTACCCAAAAGTTCCAGGTGAAACCACATGACAAACTTTTTAGTTTTCTTATTGTACACCACCTTTGGTCTTTCCAGAATACAGCCTTTGGCTATATCACTTGTCAAATCGTCAGAAACCGGCAATGCGATACCTTCATCTTTCCAGTTATATAAATCTTTTGATGAATAACAATGTACACCTACTTGTGCCGTATTTCCGATTTCTCCTTCTACTTTATGTTCCCCAAACCAATAATATACGCCCCTATACTCTACAATACCACCTCCGTGGGCATTGATGTGCACGCCCTTATTATCTTTCCAAATTTTACCAGGGGTAAAAGAAGTATAGGTTTGCTGTGCAGAAACATAATTGCTTAAGCTCAGACCAAAGGCGATAAAACCTAAAACGAAACTGATTCTTTTGTTCATCATTTTAATCAACTAATTTTTAATGTTACCAAGAGGGCTATTCCCTGTTTTCTATTTGTGTGTTAAAGTGTTGTCTATTTTAAACTGACGCTATGGTCGTTCTCGAAATTCTCGCCGCTCCAGATCTTTTGCGCACTCCATTTCTCTGCCGGGTTAGCCCAAAAAGGATCGGACGCTGGCAAACCTAAAGGCAAAAAGATATTTGATGCAATATACGGACTGCCCTGGTTGTTGTAAAAATCACCGAGATTGGGTTGATCGCCATATAAACCTATCGTTAACCAGCCATTTTTATAGGTTGAGGGGCTTTCCAAAGTTTTTCTGATTACAGCTGTCAGTGCACAGCGTACCTGAGCCGGACTTAACTGTTTAGGCAGTGCTTTCCTCCAGGTCATGTCAGCCAGGTGGTGAAATGCAGCTCCCCTGTAGATGATAGATCGACCGGTAGCCGGATAGCTACCATCGGTATTGATTAATCTTTCCTGAATGACGGCATAACGCTCATTGCGTTTCTTAATCTTTTCAAACATATCTTTATAGCTGTTCGTTCTGGTACCAATAATGTTGGCCAAAATAGCCAGATAGGGATGGATAACGTAACTATTGTAATAATCGAAGGCGAAATTTGTTCCATCGGTGTACATGCCGTCACCGGTGTACCACTGTTCCATTTGTTGCAAAGCGTAATCAACGCGCATAGGATCCCAACTGTAACCAAATCTGGCTAAAAAGGCTTCATTCATCGCCGAAAACAGCAACCAGTTGGAAAAAACGGGTTTAAATCTTCTCGTCGTAACGATAGATTGCATCATCAGCTCCTGATTTTTCTTATCCAGGTTTTCCCATAACCAGGGCGCACGAACCAAAGCAAGTGCGATATAAGATGCATCTACCAGTTGTTGTCCGCCAATATCGAAGGTCATGAAATCTCTGGCATTCGAATCCAATGCATTTTTTAATCCTTTTATTGCCCACTCCCGGTACTGTTTTCTTAACGCCACCTCTTCTGCCGAACCTCCTTCTAGCTGTAACCATGGTGCAATACCACTCAGCACCCTACCTAAAACCTCAACATACTGTACTTTAATGCGGTGCTCCTTATTATCAATATGAATAGATGTAACCTTCGGCATGGCGATCCGCAAACTATCTTTAGCCAGATTGTACAGCACAGGTCTCACCATTTTATCCATCTGTTGCAACCAAAACTGTCGATCTGTTAAGGAAGTGGCCTTGGTATTTCTGTTTTTCTTCTGTGCAAAAACAGCCCCACTAACCCAAACAACCATTAAAGCAGCAACTAAAATATTTTTAACTTTCATTTTTAACCCTAAAATTTATTACTTGTGTAACAGATAGCGGTACATTTCGCTTCCGGCCAACAAAAATGCACCTACACCGAAATTAGCTGTTGAATTGATATCTACAACCTGACCTGGAATGGCCTTTTCTCCTATTGGCTGCACATAGCCCAATTTACCATCAGGTTGCAGGGCAGTTTTAGTTAAATATGCCCAGGCTTTCTGCGCTATTGGCAAATAAGTTTTCTCCTTTAAATAACCATTATTGATGCCCCATAATAACCCATAGGCAAAAAAAGCCGTGCCACTGGTTTCAGGTCCGGGCGCATGTAACGGATCTACAATACTTCTGGTCCAGTAGCCCTCGGTTTGCTGGCTTTTAGCAATCGCTTTAGCCATATTACGGTATTTATTTAGGTATTCATTTCGATGTGGATCTGTAAGGGGCAGATCTTTAAGCACTTTTGCCAAACCAGCAAACACCCAACCATCTCCCCTTGCCCAAAAATCTTTTTTACCATTGACAGTTTTATGTTTAGGATAAACATATTTGGCATCGCGATAATAAAGCTTTTCCTTCTTATCATACATAATGCTATTGGCGTACATAAAATATTCATAAAGTTTATCCAGGTATTTTTGATCACCGGTTACCTTATAAAGTTTAGTCATCACCGGCATTACCATGTACAAACCATCTGCCCACCACCAATAATCATTGTTGGGTGTAGCCATTTCGTATTCCATCACCTCTTTTGCCCTTGCAATTTTATACTCCTCGGGTTTTAAATGGTATAAATCAATATAAGTTTGAAAGCAAATCTGCCAGTCGCCAAATAATACATACTCATCTGTTTCCCCATATTTATATTTCCAATTGGATTTATCTGTCGATTTTGCGCCCATCCATTTGTTGTACTCAGCCCAGTCTTCCAAATATCTCCGATAGGCTTCATTCCCCGTCACCTCATAGGCCGCCATGTTACCGGTATGATAAGCCGCGTGATCCCAAAAGGCTCTCACTTCTGGTTTATTGTGATGTTGCCAATAAGTATTTGCGCGGTTAATCACTTCCAGCACTTCTTCTTTTGACAGTTGATTTTGGGCATTTACCGTCAGGCTGATCAGGAAAAAGATAAACAAAAAATTTTTATATAATCTCATACCATTAACGTATTGGTTTAATGCCACCTACTGTTGGTTTTACCGGTTTGATGGTTCCATCAGCATTAAACTCCATTTTATCGATGCAAACTTCACGGTTAAATCCCGCAGCATCTCCCATTGAAATTCCTTTCGGACGGGTAAAGCGGTGGTAAACTATATACCATTCGTCTTTGCCATTTACTTTGATTACACTGTTATGCCCCGTGCCATAAATCTGCTGGGCTACATCTTTTGCTAAAATCAGATTGTTTTCAGGAATGGTCATTTTTCCTGTCGGTGAATCCGAAAAGCCATATCTTACCCTGTAATTTTCGCTTCTGGTATCATCTTCAGACCATAAAAAGTAATATTTGCCATTTCGATAAAATACTTCCGTACCTTCCCTAAAAGTATTATCTGGCGTTATAATTTTAACGGCACTGGTATCAACCGAAATCATATCATCATTTAAGGGCGCAACTGCCATATAGCCGTTTCCCCAATATAAATAACTTTTGTTGGTTTTAGGATCATTAAATACATCGGGATCGATCTCCTGCCCACCTCTGGCACCCTTTGGCCTGCTTGCAATCAGCGCTTTTCCACAATCCTTGAACGGACCGGCTGGATTATCGGAAACTGCGACGCCAATTTTCTGTGCGGCAGAAAAGTAATAGAAATACTTGTATGCTCCATTTACTTTCTTTTCAATAATGGTTGGTGCCCAGGCGTTCCTTTTTGCCCATGATACATCTGTTTCAAGGTCTAATATCTTGCCTTCATCTTTCCAGTTCACCAGATCTGTTGATGAGAAACACTTAAAATAAGTACCGCTCCAATTGTTAAAGCCATCACTGGTTGGATAGAGATAATACTTAGCAGTTTTATTGGAATATAAAATTTCAGGATCAGCATAATAGCCTTTTAATACAGGGTTATTTGCCACGGCAACAGTTACGGCATAGGTTTTAGTGTGCTGACCTGGAATAGTTACCTTAATTTCTACCGGACCTTTTGAAAAATCTATTTTGCCTTTCGGCACGATATTGATTTTATCAAAAGTATCAAACTGAGGATCGAAAGCCTTTAAATCTGTACCATCATTTACAGGCAGATAAAGTTTTCGGTTTACACTGTCAATAACGATATTATTTCTACTAATTTCCTTATTTTTTGCAGTTTGTAGCACAGATTCAACCGTATACCATTGTTTAAGAAGACGGTTTAACTCTTGCAGATTAATAGGCAAAACAGTACCATGCCTCGGATGAAAGTCCATTGTTACATTCTGGTCTACTACTGTGAAATTGTTCAGGTCTTTACTTTTGGTAAACTGATAATGTCCCTTCATGTAAACATCGTACATCAGGATATACACGTCACTATGGTTCAGCTTAAATACGCCGGCACCTTCTACAGCTTCTTTGGTTTGCTGCAGGTATTTATCCTGTAATACGTATCCTTCTGTTAGCTTATTTGAAACTGCCTTTTTAATGCCATTGCCATTTCCTTCCGTTTTGAAAAACAGATTGTATTTGCCTTTATCGTAAATAATGTCTCCATCGATACAAGAGCCATTGGTGGGACTAAAAAACAGCTGCTTTGGAGCAGTTTCCAGATCGGTAAAATCGGCGTTGGCATAAGCATAATAAATTTTATCAGGCTCATCGCCATGTTTCATCGACCAATAAACCATATATTTTTTGGCCGCCTTGTCGTAAATGGTCTGCGGTGCCCAAACACGTAGCAGGTTTTGGTTATTAGGGAAACGTTTTTGAATATTAACAACCGCAGATGTCCAGTGGATTAAATCTTTTGATTTCAATAAAACCATTGCCCTGTTCGAATCCCAGCCATTGGCAGAAACCATATCGGTGGCTACCATATAAAAGGTTTTGCCATCTTCACCACGCAAAATATGCGGATCGCGTACGCCACCGGTGCTGCTGATCTTTTCTGAAGAAATGACAGGATTATTTTTATTCAAGGCCTTATAGTGATACCCATCTGAACTTACTGCGAAACGAATAGCTTCCTCTCCTTTTGCATTACCGGTAAAGTAAGTGAATAAGTAAGCTATATTTTCTTTGTTTCCAGTTTGGTGACTGGCATTTTTTTTAGGCTGAGCGATGATTTTGCCTGATAAAAACATCAGCAATAAAAAAATACGATATTTTGTTGAATACTTCATTTCGTGTAATTAATTTATTTTCCAGGTTTCCAATCCAATACCTGCACCGGGGTTGGCAACCGATCTGCCCTTCCTTCTCCATCTATCTGGACAACATTTTGTAAAAATAGGCTCAATATCTTTTTGTTTTTCCAAAGTTCGGTGTCATAAGTAGGCTCCCAATCGCCCAAAGGAGTTTGAGTAAGGTCTTTGATTGTCCAGTCATCTGCTTCAAGATTGTTATTTAACGCAATAGATGCCACATTTTGGCGTTCGGCATCTCTAAACAATAAACCAGCAGCATAATGTTTTCCATTATCCCAAACAACAATCTGCGGTCTAGAAATTGGAATCGCCTTGGTACCGGTGCCACTTAGGCTAAAAGTAGTTTTTCTAAAATTCAGGTTGCTCACTTTCCAGCTGGAATCTGTTTTAAAAACCAGGTGATATTGAGGGCCGGTTTCGTTCATTCCCCGCCAATAACCAGCAATGAATACCTTCCCTTTTGAATCAGCAAACATTGATGTTTGGTTAATCAGTTCGCTTTTCTGCGGAATCGTAACTGTATATTCTGCGTTTGTTGCTGTAATGGGCAGCGTGTATTTCTCTCCTGTAGATTTTAACCAGGTGGTGCCGCCATCGGTTGATTTAGCATAACATAAATCGTGGTTACTGGCCACATCCGGGCTTTCGCGCCATACCCACGATAAATGGATGGTTCCAGCCTGATCTACCGCAACCTGCCAATAGGCATTTCGCTGTCCTTCTCCATCAATCATTCCGTCCTGTACGCGTGTCCATTTTTTAGTCTTTAAGTGATAACGGTTAATCATCAAATTTCCGTTCCCGGAGCCTCCATCGCGGTAAAAAAATAACAGATCGCCATTAGCTAGTTTATAAAATTCCGGATAACTTACTTTATTTTCCTTTAAGGAAAGCATTCTTTCCATATTTCCTAAAGTTAGCGAACCTGCTGAAGTAGATTTAGCGTAATTTAGGCTATTATTATGCTGGCCCCAGGCAATATGAAGAAAACCGTCTCCATCTACCATGATACTGATTGATTTATGCGCGTCGGTCGCATCACCTTTATAAGGTGTTGTAACTACAGTCCATTGGCTAGCGCCAACTTTGCGTTCAGCCAATACTACATTTTGCTCATGATCATAATAGGCAGCATATTGGATACCTTTAAAGGTGATTAAAGCATTTTTTCTGAAAATCACTGTATTTACCGAATTACTTGCCCAGCCATTATCAGCAATAGTACTCAATTTTGTTTCCTGCGCAGCAACCATCATTCCGATGCTGATGAATGCATAAAGCAGAAACATTCTCTTAATTAAGGACTGATACATTACTAGGTTAAATTGACCGGTTTCTTATTGTTTGGCAAACCCGAAGTACCGAAATTTTTAAGCTTAACAGGGGGGGCTAAATCATATTTTGCAGGGGGCGTTTTAAGCTAAACACCCTTTTAACTAAAAAAAACGTAACTTTTATGTTGTTCCATTGATATTATAATATTTATGGAAACTTTTACGATGTTTCTTTACGAACTCAGATGGTGTTAATTTAAACAATTTCTGAAACTGCTCCCTGAAATATTTGCTATCATTGATACCCACTCTAAAGGCCGCTTCGTTAATATTTAGATTGGTATTGATTAACAATTCGGCTGCCTTTCTTAGCCGTATAAAGCGGATAAACCCATTTATGGATTGACCGGAAGTAGCTTTGATCTTTTTATAGAGATTTGAATGGCTCATTCCAAGATCAGATGCAAGTGTTTTTACATTGAAACTGTCTTCCATCAAATTTTCTTCTATAATCATGATGCATTTTTGAAGGAAGCCCTTATCTTCCTGTGATACTTTATGAACATCACTTTTTAGCGTTATTTCGTTATAAAAATATGATTGAAGATTGGTTCGGTTTTTAATAATGCCTTTAATCTTTGCCGTAAAAAGCTCCTTGTCAAATGGTTTACCAATAAAATCGTAAGCCCCCACTTCAATGCCCTTAAGTTTTACTTCAGGACTGGGATCGCCGGTGAGCAGTATTACAGGAATATGGCTCAAGGCTGAATCTTCTTTGATGGCCTTACAAAGTTCAATACCGTTGAGGCCACTCATGTTTACGTCAGATATCACGATATCTGGTAAAAACTCTTTACAAATTTTTAAACCCTCCGTACCGTTTTCGGCTCTGTAAATTTTAAAGGTATCCTGAAAAATCTGTTTGATATAATCAATAATTTCAGGGTTATCATCAACAACCAGAATTGAATGTAGATCAGAAATGAGCAATTCGAGATTACCAACGCTCTCGGTATCATTTACCTCTGCTTCTTCCTGTGCAATGAGTTCATTCACATAGGTTAATTCATTTTGCAAAATACCACCATGTTGTGAATTTGGTTCTCCAAACGGGATATCGATCAAAAATATAGTACCCGAACCCTGGTTGGAGCGAAACGAAATTTTTCCTTTATGCAGTTCTACAAAGTTTTTGGCCAGATAAAGTCCGATGCCAAAACCCATTTTTAGTGATTCGTTCGACATTACCTTATAAAATTTGTCGAACAGTTTTTCACCCACATGTTTAGGTATCCCCGGGCCGCTATCGCTCACTTCGATATGCACACGCATGCCAACAGTTTTAACACTGAATTTCACAAATCCACCTTTAGGCGTAAATTTTAATGCATTAGAGAGTAAGTTAAAAAAAACAATTTCAAGCTTGTCTTTATCCCCATAAATATCCAGTTCCTCTTCCTCGCAATCAAAACTATATTCAATCTGGTTCTGCTTGGCCAGATAATTGAAACAAAGGAAAATTTCCTTTGTAAATTTGGCCAGGTTAATCTTCACAATTTTTAAAGCATCATTTTCACTTTCCGTCTTTCTAAAAAGTAATAATTGATCTACCAGGCTTAGTAAACGCCTCGAATTTCGATAAACTACGCTTAAGTCGTTACGCTCTTGTCCCGGTTCTTTTTTGTTTATAATATCTTTAATCGGATTAACGATCAAGGTTAGAGGTGTTCTTAGTTCGTGTGAAATATTGGTAAAGAAATTCAGCTTTTTCTCATTCAGATCCTTTTCACGCTCCATTTTAAAGTTGGTAAGCTCTACTTCATGTTTTAATCTCCTCTGCCGGTTGCGATAGGTTTGAAAAAGATAAAATAACGAGGAGCCTATGATGAGGTAAATGGTATATGCCCACCAGGTGCGGTACAAGGGCGGCAAAATTTTAATCAATACAATTTTTTCGTTGTTGCTCCATGCTCCCTCGGTATCCGTACTCTTGATGTGCAGTTTATATTCACCCTCGTTTAACCTCGAATAATAAGCTGTGCTCAATTTATTTACATAATTCCAGTCTCTATCCCAGCCCTCCAGGTAGTAGGCATAAGAAATTTGATCCTGAAAAGAGAATTCTATGGCCGCATAATCAACAGAAATGACAGCAGCACTAAATGGGATTTCTATACTGGCTAAATTAACGATAGAGATATCGTTATAGACAGAATCCTGATCGAGGGAAATATTGTTGATCCTAAAATCTGTCAGCACCATTTTAGGTATCCTTCTTCTTTTCTTGATTTTATCGGGAGAAAAAAGATTAAAGCCACCAATCCCACCAAATAACAAATTACCATTGGTGAGCTTTAACGCTGCATTGTAGTTGAACTGGTTGCTCTGCAAACCATCAGTGGCATAGTAATTTTTAAAATTATGGCGTTTAATCTCAAATTTGGATAGACCATTGTAAGTACTGCACCATAAGTTACCTTGATTATCCTGAAGGATATTAAGCACTGAATTACCTGGCAATCCATCACGCTGAAGGTATCGCTTTATATTTTTCGTTTCCGGATCAAAAAGCAATAACCCTCCACCTTCTGTACCGATCCATAGTTGATTGTTCAATCCTTCCTGAATAGCCCTGATGGCATAGTTGATCTTGGTATAACGATGTTTTTTGTGGATCGGGTCAATTTCGATCAGCTCAGTATAGTTTCCTGCCCAAAGCCTGCCTTTCGAATCCTGGAACAAGGTATGAATATCCTTTAATTTGTGATCAAAAAGCTCAAATTTATCGATGTTTTTATTGTAACGGTACAATGCACCGCCCTTCGTTGTACCTGCCCAGATATTGTGTTGCTTGTCCTGATAAAGCTTCCAGATGTTAATGTCATCAACGCATGTGTAGGTATTAAAACAATTATAATGAACAAATTTCTGCGTTGCTTTATTAAAACGGTCTATTCCTCCGCTAAAACTGGCTACCCATACATTATGGTCTGCGTCGTTTAAAATACTGGTAATAAAATTACTGGTTAAGGAATTTGGATCGCTCGTTTTAGTATAATTGATAAATCTATTTTGCTTTTGGTCCCAAATGCTCAGGCCACCTCCATCGGTACCGATCCATATGTTTTTATGCTCATCTTCACTAAAGGAAAGTACAAAGTTGTTAATTAATGAATTTCTATTTAACGGATCATTTTTAATCGTGGTAAACTGTTCATTTTCAGGATCTATAACATTAACACCACCGCGTAAGGTTGCAATCCATTTTCTGGATTCCCCGTCTTCGTAAACCTGGGCGACCGAATTACTGCTGAGCAAACCTTTTTCTTTTCCTGCAGTCAGGTAATCCGTTTTATGGTTTTGTGTATCGTAAATAGTAATTCCTCCGCCATCAGTTGAAATCCAAAGCTTTTGTTTTTCATCCAACAATAAACTCATGATATTTTCGTCACTTAAATGCCCGCTAAACCTGGTAAGGCTACCTTTGGCTTTATCTAACTGAAAGAGGCCACGTTCTGTACCAACCCAGAGCATCTGGTCGGTTCCTTTTGTAATACAAGTTACGGAACGTATGACATTGGTTACTAAACGGATGGTGTTTTGACCGTGATCATATCTACAAAGGCCAACATCCTTTATAAAAAGCCAAAGGGTTTGATTTTTATCGAGATACAACGCTTTTACCGTAAAATCAAAATTTTTAACAAACGGGATCCTTTCTGCTGCACCACTGTTCTTTTTAAGCATAAACAGGCCCTTTTCCTCGGTGGCTACATAAACTGTTGAAGCCTCACTTATGGCAATGGAATTGACGGCATAACTTACTTCGTTTTTTTTGCCCCTATCCAAATAAACGAGGTGATGAAATTTGGAATCGGCATAATCATAATATGAGACTCCCTTTTGCGTACCCACCCATACCCTGTTTTTTCTATCTCCTGTTAATACCGTAATATGGTTATTGATCAGCGAATGTTCATCTTCCCATCCATTTCTGAAAACTTTAAAGTGATAGCCATCATAACGGTTCAACCCATCATAGGTACCCATCCACATAAAACCATAATGATCTAAATACAAAGAATTTACCACATTGTTAGACAAGCCGTTTTCTACTCCCAGGTAAGTTAAAGGAATAGCTGAAGACTGGGCAAAACAAATACCTGCAGCCATCCACAAAATAAGTATATAGCAGGCAGTTTTTTTATTTAGAAGTAACATAGAGAAAACAGTACTGTGGTATTATTTGGTATGGAACGAATATACGTATTTTCTTCACACACTATCAGCAGCTATGATTTAGTATTAAATAGCTTAAAGCGCAAGATTTTTAATACATTAATACAGGAGTATCCAGGCTAACCTGTGTTTTCTATGTTCGATGAACAATCAAGCATCTGGGGCTTTTAAAGATTACGCCGTAATTACCTCACATCAGAATGACCAAGGTTTTTCGTGGGATTAACCTCATCACGAATGATTTGTTTTAATTCTTTTATTTCAGGAAAACGTTGTTTTTGTTTTCTATCAAAAATCGATAGCTGAGCCCCTTTAAAGGTAGCTAGTGCGGCTGCCATTCTTACATATGGAACAAAAATCGGTTTTCGGTAAATCTTTTTTAGAGATCATGATCGCCATTATTCTTCAGGCATAGACTCATTTAACACCTGATTAAGTTTTTTTGACAAAATGATTAAATCATTTTCAGCGAATTATTAGGCAAAGCAACCAGTTTCTGCCTACCGGATTATACTTCATTTAGAAACGAGCTGTTGTTATTTTCTTTTACGCTTTTTCTGTTTTTGCCTCCAGATCATAAATCCCGTTATTGGTAAACTGGCTGCAACCAACGCCGCTAAAAGCGAAAGAATTTTATGTGGAAGACCAAAAAGCCTTCCCGTGTGCAGATCGTAATTGGTGGCCTCTATTAAATCGGCCCCATTATAATCTTTAAACAGTTTGGCCCTGATCATTCTACCGGTAGCTTGCTCATAAAAAAAGGTATTTTGCTTGCGTGCCCATCGATACGGATAAATCATCCTTAACCTTAATTCTCCTTTACCCCGAAGCGAAAGACTGGTAGATATCGCACCGGGATACTTAAGTTTGGCCTCGGTATATATTTTATTGTAGCGTACAGGTATAGGATCTATAGTTGTGGGTTTGGCCGAAACGATCGCTTTGCCCTGCCCCAACTTACTCCCGGTGAAAAAGCTGGCCGCATTTTTTACTTCTTTAAAGGCGAAGTACAAACCACTTAAAGCGGTAATCAAGAGCACAAAAGATGCATAAAAACCCAATACATTATGCAAATCATAATTGAGCCGTTTAAATGAAGCTTTTCTTTTAATCGTGAACGATTGTTTTAACAAACGCATTTGGCCAGGAAACCAAAGGATCAGTCCGGTAATGAGCATCACTACAAAAATAACTACCGACCACTGGATGATGAACTTGCCTGTTTTACCCAATAACAACGAAATATGGATATGCTCTACTACCTGTAGCCAGTCTTCTCCTCCTTTTTTGATTAGAGTAGCATCATAAGGGTTGAAATAGTAAACCTTACCCTTTTTACTGGTCATTTCCACTGTCGCATTTGGCTGCGCATCTTCTATCCTTACCAGCCTGAGTTCATCTCTAGATGAAAGTTTTTCAAATGCTGAAATCACTTTATCTAAACCCACAAAAGGCTTATCCTGAAGCCTTACGTACCGAAAATCTTTTTGCGTAAAATCCCTGATCTCTTCTTCAAAGATATACAGCGCACCGGTAACACTAATAATAAATACCACCAGGCCGGTTGCCAGGCCGAGCCAGAGGTGGATATTCCTGATGGTATTTTTAAATTTCCTGTTTTTCATTGCTTAAAAAGCGTAACCCAGCGATAAGTTAAACCGGCGTCCGTTACCACGCACATAATTTACATTGCTGCCATAAAACTGAGAAATAGCCGGATAATAAACTTTATTCAACAGGTTTTCTATGCCTAAAGATAATTTCAATGGTTGTGTAACCTGGTATACTGCTGCTACGTTAAATAAGTTGAATGCTTTTACCGGTCCCTCTCCAATTAAATATTTACCCGCAGCGTTGGTTTTAAAACGGTCGCGGTTTCCTACACGCATCCAGTTCACATCCAAACTTAAGTTTCTAATGCCTGAATATTTTAAATAAACAGTAGTTTTTGATGGCGGGATACGCGTGGTGTTCAAATACACATCTTTTTCTCCATTAAAATCACCATCATTATCTACATCTCCTTTTCCTTCTACCTGCGCATAATTACCACCAATGCTCAACTCTTTTAGTAATTGATAATCAGCCTGAATTTCAAAGCCGTATACACGCTCAGGGATCCGTTGAGAAATATAAGTACCATTTACTTCTAACAGATTGGCACCCAGTTTAGAAGTACTGTAGTAATAAGCTGCGCTAAAGTTCAGTTTATCTATACTACTGCTAAAACCGGCCTCATAATTATTGACGATGATGGGTTTGGTTTCCAGTTGCGATAAAGTATTGCTTTTTGCCGCTCTTAACACCCTTCCTAACTCAAATACCGAAAACGACTGTGCGTAACTGATAAAAGGATTAAAAAATTTGAATTTTGAATAACGTGCACCGGCATTAAATACTAAAGCGTTATAGTTTAATTTGCCGCCCTGTACCGCTATACTTCCCGCACCGTTTGCACCGGTAGCCAGGGTATTAAAATCGTCTACATCAATGTTGATATTTTCTACCCTTAAGCCTCCTTTTATGGTTAAATCATTAATTAATGTTGCTGAAGCCTGCAAATAAGGTGCAAAATTTACCATATTCATATCAGGCACCCATAACCGACCATCAGTTAAGCTTTGCGCGGTTTTATCGTTCATTAAATCCAAACCATAGTTTAACTGCATCGGTACTTGAGCGGTTAAATTAAAGGGTGTGTTGAGGTTTACCCTTGCCCCTTTTTTGGTAGAAGTAATAGCCGATTGGCCGCCACCGAAAAATGATGCCGAATTAGAATAAATGGTATAGAAATCCTGATAATATAGGTTGGCTGTTAAATCAGTTTTACCAAAAATCTGTTGATTGGTGTATTGTAAATTGGCATTATGGTTAAATCTTGTACCTTCATCTTCACCTAATCTTGTACCATAGATCCCAATAGCGGGCGACTGTCCGTAAATGCCTTCTTTGGTGATGTATTTAGAATGTTGTCTGGAACTGAAATAATTATACATGAGCTGTAAACGCTGCTTTGGTGTGAAGTTATAACCTAATTTTACAAAACCATTGTAAGATCTGGTTTCGCCTAAACCATATTCCGGCGAAATAACCAAACCATCAGCATCACGGAAAACACCGGTTTTTTCAAACATGCCATTTACTATGTAATCAAATTTACCTGTTTTACCATATAGCTGTTGCGAAAAACGGTAACCAATAGTACTATCACCTTTTAGGTTTCCTGTGATTCCGGCCTGAGAATAACCTCCGAATGATTTTCCCTGGTCGGCCTTTTTAGTAATATAATTAATCAAACCACCTTCTGCACCATTACCATAAATCGCGGTAGCACCTTTAATCACCTCAACACGCTCAATAACAGAAGGATCTATGCTGCGGATATCTCTTCCACCTGCCCTTAGTGGCGTTGATTGTGGGATACCATCAATTAAAACCAACACATTTCTACCACGCAAAGTCTGACCAGAGTTACCTGTTTGATTGGTTGAAAAACCCAATCCGGGTACGCTGTAAGAGAGTATATTGGCTAAGTTTGGGCTAATTGCTGATTGTGTATTCAGTTCTTTTGCTGTAAGCACCGTTACCGATGATGGCGTTTGTGATAATGACTCTGGCCTTCTGCTTGCCGAAACAATTACATCATTTAGCCCTTCAGCTTGTTCTTTTAGAACAAATGTAACAGAAACCGTATCATTCGCATTAACGGACACTACTTGTTCGAACAGATTGTAACCTGTAATCGATACTTTAATCTGCTGATTACCCGCAGAAACAGCATTCAATTTAAATACGCCCCTTTTATCAGAAGTCGTTTTAAGATTTTGTTTCTTAACCAGTACATTGACGAAAGGTATACCGTTCCCTAACGAATCTACAATTTTTCCTTTGATGGTTCCTTGCTGTGCTTGCGCAAACAAGGTAACCGTAAAAAGTAAAATAAATGCTGTGACAAAAAATTTTAGATATAGTGGCCTCATGGAATTATAGAAATTTCGGCAAATCTAACATTATTTAGACTTGTTAAAAATAATAATTTAAAAAAGAGTTTTAATTTGATTTGATCTCGCCGATTTAGAATCAACGAGGCATAAACATTGATTATTAGAGATAATCCAAAAAATGTGTTGATTGATAAAGATGATTTGACTTAAGTGCTAAAAAAACACTTGTAAAACAAACAGTTAAGCATATAACACCAATAAAAATGAGCACTTATTTAAGTGTTTCTTGTCAAACTGACCACGTGACGATTTAATCTATTTTTTAAAATGATCGCCAGTATTTCTTCAGCGGAGCTACTCGTCTTTCTCTTCTTTGTTCCTCCCCGCTCGTGCTTTGCTCCTGTCAATCCACCGCAATAAGATTTATGAACAATAAGACACTTCAACTGCAAACCGGCAAATGATAAATGAAAACTGTTCTAGCTTCTGATTGCCTCAACGGGATCCAGCCTCGATGCTGAATATGCTGGCCAAAAACCGGATATCGTGCCAATAATAATGGATATCCCAATGCCCAAGGCGATATTGTTCAGACCTAATATAATATGAAAATCTGTTGCGGCACCGATGACCAGAGCAAGCAGAAAAACCAGTAGCAACCCTAATAAACCACCCAAAATACAAAGCGAGATCGACTCGAAAATGAATTGCAACAGGATAAAATAATTTTTTGCACCCAGCGATTTTTGGATTCCAATAATGTTGGTACGTTCCTTAACTGATACAAACATGATATTGGCAATGCTGAACCCCCCAACCAAAATCGAAAACCCACCAATTACCCAACCTGCAATATTTACCATCTTAAACATCGAATCTAACTGGTTAGAAATAATAGTGGTTTTATTAAGTGCAAAGTCTTCTTCCTTGCCTGGTTTAATTCTATGGATGGACCGCATTAACCCTCTCAATTCACTTTCAACTTCTTCTAAACTCACATTATCATTACCCCTAACGGTAATCTGGGGTCCATAACGCTCATTTTGAATATCTAAAACACCTTTTGCAAAAGTGATGGGAATATTTACATTTTTATCAAGAGAAGTACCTAACATATCTTCCCCTTCTTTTTTAAAAACACCAATAACCTTTAACCTTCTCCCTAAAATCTGGACCTGCTTACCCACTGCTGCATCTCCATTAAAAAGTCCGTCAGCTATGTCAGAACCTAAAATACAAACCGGTGATCCGTTTCTGCTTTCATTTTCAGTAAAATAACGTCCATCCTGAAGCTCGAAATTCCAGGTTTTATTAAAATCGTGCGATGCCGCCCAAACCGAAATTCCTTCAACCGAGTTACTTCTATATTTGATTACCCTATCACTAGCCGATATTTCGAAGGTAACGCCCTGAGCATTTTCAATCCGCTCACGCAGCGCTTCGAAATCTCTCAAAGATGGCTGTGGGCGGTTCATATATTTCCACCAGGGATAATTATCACCAAAACTCCATGGCCATTTTTGAATATAAATGGTGTTAGAGCCTAGTTTATCTACACTGGCCTGCAATTTTCCACGAAAGGTATCTACCGCAGAAAATACAGCTATAATGGTAAAAATACCGATCGTTATAGCCAGAAGCGATAACATGGTGCGTAATTTATTCTGGCGCAATGCATCAAATGCAAAACGGAAACTCTCGCCTATTAGCCTAAAGATTATCATAATTACAGTTTAGATGCAAAGCCTTTGAAAAGGTTACAGATCACGGTCAAAACTAATTAATTTTATGTCTATTAATACGCGGATAGCACTGTATATTTTGATTTAAAATGATCAAAACATAATATACATAAATTGCGTTTGATAAAATACGAAAAAGAAAAATTAAATTCGTATTTTTGCACCTCAAAAAATTCATCAAGAATGAAATTATCACAATTCAAATTCAACTTACCTGAATCTTTAGTAGCCAACAATCCGGCAGAACAACGCGATGAAGCCCGCTTAATGGTTTTACATAAAGACAGCGGTAAAATTGAGCATAAAATTTTCAAAGACGTTTTAGGTTATTTCGATGACAAAGACGTTATGATATTAAATAATACCAAGGTTTTTCCTGCCCGTTTATATGGAAATAAAGAAAAAACCGGTGCTACTATCGAGGTTTTCTTGCTACGTGAATTAAATAAGGAATTACGTTTATGGGATGTTCTGGTAGATCCGGCACGAAAAATCCGTGTAGGCAATAAATTATATTTTGGAGACGACGACCTGTTAGTTGCCGAGGTTGTAGATAATACTACATCACGTGGGCGTACCATCCGTTTCTTATTTGAAGGAACAGATGAAGAATTCAGAAAAAATGTTGAAATTTTAGGCGAAACCCCACTTCCTAAATATATTAAACGTAAAGCTACTGCAGAAGATAAAGAGCGTTACCAAACTATCTTCGCTAAACACGAAGGCGCAGTAGCAGCTCCGACTGCAGGTTTACACTTCAGCCGTGAACTGATGAAACGTCTTGAACTTAAAGGAGTAGAATTTGCAGAAGTAACTCTACACGTAGGTTTAGGAACTTTCAGAACGGTTGAGGTTGAGGATTTGACTAAACACAAAATGGATTCGGAGCAGTTTATCATCGAACAAAAAGATGCAAACATTGTAAACAAAGCGATCGAAGACAGAAAAAAAATCTGTGCAGTTGGAACAACTTCCATGCGTGCAATCGAATCTGCTGTTTCTGCCAACAGAACATTAAAGGCGGCAAACGATTGGACCAGTAAGTTTATCTTTCCTCCTTACGATTTCAGCATTGCAAACGCTATGATCACCAATTTCCATACGCCAGAATCTACTTTATTGATGATGGTTAGCGCATTTGGAGGGTATGAAAATGTAATGAATGCATACGAAGTTGCAGTAAAGGAAAAATATAAATTTTACAGTTATGGCGATGCCATGCTAATCATATAGATTTGAGTACTGAGATATGAGATTTGAGTTAAATCAGGTCTCATATCTCAAATCTATCATCTCACATCTCTTTATATGAAACATTACGCTATAATTGTAGCAGGCGGTTCTGGCAATCGGATGCAAACAGAAACCCCAAAACAATTTCTACTGCTCAAAAACCTCCCGGTTTTAATGCATACCATAAAAGCTTTTGCAGCCAGCAATACTCAACCTAAGATCTTATTGGTTTTAAATAAAGATCAGCAGGTTTACTGGGGCAGACTCTGCAAAGAATTTAATTTCCATATACCACACCAGATTGTTGACGGCGGCACAGAACGCTTTTATTCGGTTAAAAATGCCATTTATAGCATTGAAGAAGAGGCCTACGTTGCCATTCATGACGCTGTTCGTCCGCTGGTTTCAAAAAGACTGATTGATAGCTGCTATGCAGAAGCTGCAAAACAAGGCAATGTTATTGCGGCAGTGCAATCAAGCGATAGCGTACGTTTGGTTAAAAACAAAAAAACATCAGCTTTAAAACGTGATGAGATCTTTTTAGTGCAAACGCCGCAAACTTTCAGCCTTGAGATCCTTAAAGAGGCTTACAATCAGGAATTCAACCCGCATTTTACCGATGATGCGAGTGTAGTAGAAGCTATTGGTCATAAAATTAATATTATTGAAGGAGAAAGAGCTAATATTAAAATCACTTACCCTATTGATCTCGAACTTGCCGAATTGTTGCTAAAAAACTAAAGGCTGTATTCTGATTCGAAAATAAGCCTTACCTAATCAAATTCCTTTAATTGGGTTAAATTTTAGCAAAAGATTATATTAAAAAAAGGAATTCCAAATATGAAACTCCTTTTTTTAATCCATCTATTTGAAAGTGTTTTCTACTTCTTTAATGAATGAATTTGGTAGCAACTTTATTTTAAGCTGCCCTACCAATTACCTTTAATAAGATAGCAATAACTGCGATTACCAATAAAACGTGGATTATACCACCAACGTCGCCGAAGCCGTGAAATACAAATCCGATCACCCATAGTATAACTAATACTACTGCGACTAAGTACAATAAATTTCCCATAGTGTTAATTTTTTAGCAATGTTTATATTTTTGCTTTATTAACACCCCTATTTAGGCTTTTGTTTAGAAAATGTAAAATATTTGGCTATAGTATTGATTTACAATATCAAAAACAACCTGCATAAAAAAACCTTTCAGTACTTCTGAAAGGTTTTTTATGTTTTATTAAGCTTTAGTACTCATCCTCATTAAAGAAAAAATCTTCTTTGGTTGGGTAATCCGGCCAAATTTCCTCAATGGTTTCGTAAGGTTCTCCATCGTCTTCTAATGCCTGTAAATTTTCTATCACTTCTACCGGGGCACCAGAGCGGATACCATAATCAATTAATTCATCTTTAGTTGCAGGCCATGGTGCGTCTTCCAAGTGCGATGCTAGTTCTAATGTCCAATACATATCGTCAATTCAATTAAATTCCTATTCTTATTATTGCGCAAATTATATCAAAATTTTTGAGCAAAACAAACTTATTTTTCCACTATTAAACCCTCGGAATCCAAATATTTTCTTCGGCGTTAAAATATATTGTCAGTTTTCGTGCCAAAACAAATAAATAGTCACTTAAACGATTTAAATAAATGGTTATACGCTCGTCTACAAAGCTATTTTCTGCAAGTGCTACTGCCAAACGTTCAGCTCGTCTGCAAACACAACGCGCAATATGGCAGTAAGAAACTACCGTGTTTCCACCCGGCAAAACAAAGTGTTTTAAGTCAGGCAGATTTTCGTTCATCAGATCCATCTCCTTTTCCAATAAGGCAATATCAGTATCATGCAGATCTGGAATCTTCATTTTAGATTTGTCAGGGTCTGCCGCCAATGAAGCTCCAATGGTAAATAGCCTGTCCTGAATTTCCTTTAGTAATTGCTGATCATAGTTGTCAATGCCCTGACACATAATTAAACCGATATATGAATTTAATTCATCAACAGTTCCATAAACTTCTATGCGCAAGTGATATTTGGGAACACGGGTACCACCAATTAGTGAGGTTTGGCCCTTATCGCCTGTTTTAGTGTAGATTTTCATTTAAAAAGGTTTAGGGTGTAGGGTTGAAGGTTGAGGGCAAAACCTTACGCCATAAATCTTTTACCTTACACCTCAATTAATTTTTTCCCAATCGCTGCCTGCTTCTTTCAGTGCCTGCAAACGCGGGGATACATTTTTTATATCTGTATTTAAATAATCATTTTCGATCAAACCATCACGCATACGCACAATACGGTGGGCATGCTGCGCAATATCTTCCTCGTGGGTAACCAAAATGATGGTATTGCCTTTACTATGGATTTCTTCTAAAAGCCCCATAATTTCAATGGAAGTTTTGGTATCTAAGTTACCAGTAGGCTCATCGGCCAAGATGATAGAAGGGTTATTGATTAAAGCCCTGGCTACAGCTACACGCTGACGTTGACCGCCAGAAAGTTCATTGGGTTTATGGTCCATACGGTTACCCAGTCCCACATTTTCTAATGCTTTGGCAGCCCTTGAATCGCGGTCCTTTTTACTGGTTCCGGCATAAATCAAAGGTAAAGCAACGTTGTCTAAAGATGTAGAACGCGGCAATAAATTAAAAGTCTGGAAAACGAAACCGATTTCCTTGTTGCGCACTTCTGCCAAGGCATCATCACTCATCTGGCTTACATTAGTTCCGTTTAAAACATATGTTCCGCTTGATGGCGTGTCCAAACAACCTAAAATATTCATCAGGGTTGATTTTCCAGAACCAGATGGCCCCATCAAAGCAACAAATTCACCTTTGTAAATATCTAAAGAAACTGATTTTAAAGCGTGAATCACTTCAGATCCAATCACATATTTACGGCCAATTTCTTTTATCGTGATGAGTGGTTTCTCCATGTTTTTTCTTTTTTAGACAAGCATAGCAGGCAAGATGTTACAAGAGGTTAAAAATTAAGCATAATGTTAATCTTTAGGGATACCTAATAATCACACTGGTTATTACAACAGCATGATGAAAATTATTATTTTTCAATAATTTTTGGCACCATAAAAAACTGATCGGTATGCTTAGCGGCATTTTTCAAACCATCGGCAGTAGTAATTTCCTGCTTGACTATATCCTCTCTCCAAACATTTACAGATTCGTTCATATAAACCAAAGGTTTTACGTTAGCAGTATCTAATTCATTTAACTTTTCCATAAACGATAAAATTTTATTCATTTCAGGAATCAATGTATCCACCTGCTTTTCATCAATATGAATTCGGGCCAGATCGGCTATTTTATGAATGGTTTTTGCGTCTAAATTCATATTTATTTCAACTTACTATCTATCAATCTGTAAACCTTTTTTTTCAGTACATCTGCATCAACATCAGCCAGGGTTGATGTACTAATAGGTTTGTGGACGTAAATATCGCAAATTCCTGGCTTACTTCCATATTTTGAACCGTCATCCCAGTTTATTTTCCACACATCGATAATGCTTACAGGTACCAAGGGGATGTTTTTATCGATAGCTAAACGGAAAGGACCATTTTTAAACTCGGCTAACTTTGGTGGATAGTGGTCATCAATTTTTCCTTCTGGAAAAATAACCAGGCTCATCCCTTTCTCCAGGTTTTCACCAGCTTTTTTAAAAGCCCTAAAAGCAGAAATCTTACTATCCCGGTTTACCGATATATCAATGGTTTTAAAGAAAATGCTTAAAACAGGATTGTTTAACAGTTCATCTTTACCCATAAAGTGGAATTTACCATGTCCCATGATGCAAAAAATCATGATATCCAGATTAGAAGTATGATTGGCACAGTATATATATGTTTTTGAGCGGTCGAGTTTTTCCTGATATTGATAACGGAAAAAAACACCCGAAAACAGACTGCATAAAAAGCTGTTGGCTTTTCTAAAAAAATTCAGAATGCCATAATATTTCTCATTACGGGAGGTAACGTAATATAAGGGATAAAAAAGCGCGAAGAAAAACAGTATCCAGAATAGAAACCATATCCGGTGTACTTGCCTTAGAAAGTTGATCATAGATATCCCAAAAATATAAAATTGTTTGAAATTCCAAACTAAAGGTTAAGATTGGAATGAAGCCCCCAATTAGCACCAGCCTGGATTATTAAACCTGATGGAAGCGGCAGCCCCGAAGTATGAGGGCTACAGCGCACAGCAGGACTATAGCAAGCGAAACGCATTAAACGTTCATTTCCAAAAAACCTTAATTGACGAACCAACATCACTACATTTAAGTATTAAGCCAACTTCTTTATAATAAACCAATCAAACACCCTACGGGCACCCCTCCATATTAAGGAAGGGAATAAATCACTTCCGGAATGAAGATCTCCAATTAGCGCCAGCCTAGGTTATTAAACCTGATGGCAGCGGCAGCCCCGAAGTATGAAGGCTACAGCGCACAGCAGGACTACAGCAAGCGAAACGCACTAAACGTTCATTTCCAAAAAAACTTAATTGCTGAACCAATATCACGACATTAAGTATTAAGCCAACTTATTTCGAGTAAACCCATCAACCACCCCGCCCTATGGGAATCCCTCCTAGATCAGGATGGGAGTAAACCGACGCCGAAAAGGCACAACTTGATTAACCAACATCATAATGGCACCAAATCTTACAGTAACCTACATGCTAAAACCACCTATCAAACGTTATTTTAAGATATACAGGTTTTGGAAACCTGTAAGGTTTGACTAACTTAGCGGCCTAACCAAAAATTCATAAAATTTATTATACATGAAAGAAGTTGTAATTGTATCAGCTGTACGAACACCTATTGGCAGTTTTGGAGGCTCACTGGCTCAATTCTCTGCTACTCAGCTCGGAGGCTTCGCTATTAAGGCTGCTATTGAAAAAGCCGGATTAAAACCCGAACAGATTCAGGAAATATACATGGGCAACGTTTTGTCGGCCAATTTAGGACAGGCACCAGCTACACAAGCCGCAAAATTTGCCGGCTTACCAGATTTACCTTCCACCACTATCAATAAAGTATGTGCTTCCGGCACCAAAGCCATTATGCTGGCCGCACAAAATATTGCAAACGGCGACAATGAAATTATTGTAGCAGGTGGCATGGAAAGCATGAGTAATGTTCCCTATTATCTGGACAAGGCAAGAAATGGCTATCGCCTGGGCCACGGACAGATTACAGACGGCTTGGTAAAAGATGGTCTTTGGGATGTATACAATGACTACCATATGGGCTCTGCTGCCGAACTTTGTGCTACTGAATGCCAAATCAGTCGCGAAGCGCAGGATCATTTTGCCATCGAATCGTACAAAAAGGCGCAAGCCGCACAGCGTTCAGGTAAATTTGCAGATGAAATTTTGGCCATTGAGGTTAAAGACCGCAAAGGAGAAATTACCCTGGTGAATACTGACGATGAACCTACAGCGGTTAAATTTGATAAAATACCTTCACTGAAACCTGTTTTCAAAAAAGATGGAACGGTAACTGCTGCAAATGCCTCTACTTTAAACGATGGTGCAGCAGCATTGGTTTTGATGAGCGCTGACAAAGCAAAGGAACTGGGCTTAACGCCGTTAGCTAAAATTTTAGGTTATGCTGATGCACAACAAGCACCAGAATGGTTTACCACGGCGCCTTCAAAAGCCATTCCCTTGGCTCTACACAAAGCCAATGTGAATATAAAAGATGTAGATTATTTTGAAATCAATGAGGCTTTCTCTGTCGTTTCCATCGCCAATAACCAACTATTAGAATTGAACGATAACCAGGTTAATGTTAATGGAGGTGCGGTTTCATTGGGTCATCCGCTGGGTGCATCGGGTGCTCGGATTGTAGTTACCTTACTGTCGGTATTGGCACAAAATAACGGCAAAATCGGTGTGGCAGGAATCTGTAACGGTGGTGGGGGCGCAAGCGCAATCGTTATTGAGAAACTATAATTTTTTTCAGCGTTTTGTGCATTTAATGATATGAAAGTAATCAGGTTTTGTATTCTTTTCATCTGCGGAACACTAAGCCTGGGCTTAAAGGCGCAGCAAACCCCGGGCGCATTAAATGTGTTTCAGGATAGCCTGATTAAAATATCGGCAAGGGTTACTGCTGCGCAAAGTGATTCCCAAAAACTAGAGACAAATGGCAGTTTTGTAAAAACACTGGTGGAGGCTTTAAAAATGCCTCGTTCTTTCTCTTACCCTTTCGACTCACTTAAAAATGTATCGGTAATTCAATCGCCCGATCAGGCTTTTAGGATTTTAAGTTGGTATGTACTGCTCGAAAACGGTACGTACCGCTATTATGGTGCTGTGCAGATGAACACCAAGAGCGGACCGTTGAAACTTTATCCTTTGATTGATCAAACCGATAATATTAGCGACCCTAATGGCATTACCAACAACCAGAAATGGTTCGGCGCCAGGTATTATGAAATTATTCCGGTAACCAGCGGGAGCCGTTTGCCTTATTATGTCCTTTTGGGATGGAAAGGCAATACGCAGATGACTACAAAGAAAGTAATCGAAATTCTTGCTTTTGACAAAGACAAGCTTAGCTTTGGGGCGCCTGTTTTCGATGGCAAAGCACTTAAAGGAAAAAACAGGGTAATATTTGAGTATGCCAAATCTAACGCCATGACCTTAAAAACAGATATGAAAGCCGGCATGATTGTATTTGATCATCTGGCTTCATTTGATCCTGAAATTGAGGGAAAATTTGAGTATTATGGGTCGGATGGTACTTTTGATGGCTTCAAAATTATAGGCGGAAGACTAAAGCTGCAGGAAGATATCATGCTCAATAATGATCCGGACGAGAATGATGCACTTTATGCAGACCCAAAGAAAAATATTAAACCGATCAGGAAGTTTTGATTTTTAACAAATCATTTACCTTACTCCTCACTCAAAAACTTGTGAGTTTGCCAATCGCTCACTATATTGCGCCCTGCTAAACTAACTTAAACAACACACAAATTCTGAATTCATAAACTAAAACCAACAAATGTTTTATGCAAGCATCTAATGAAACCATTAGTATAGACCATGATAAGGAACTAGACCTTCATTTAGAAAGTCAGGGCGTATCCAAAGAAAAACTATTTAGCCACCCAGTTGGCCTTTTTGTACTCTTTTTCACCGAGATGTGGGAAAGATTTAGCTATTATGGTATGCGGGCCATATTGGTTCTTTTCCTGATTAGTGACCTGAGTAAAAACGGTTGGGGCTGGCCACGGCCAGAAGCTTTACAGCTTTATGCCATTTACACAGGTTTAGTATATTTTACCCCAATATTGGGTGGTTTAATTGCCGATAGATTTACAGGTTATAGAAAAGCTGTTATCATCGGCGCTTTTGTTATGACGCTCGGCCATGCAGCTATGGCACTTGAAGGTTTCAGCAATAACTTTTTCTATGCCGGCTTGCTATTATTGATTATTGGAAACGGATTTTTCAAACCAAATATTTCTTCCATTGTAGGTAAGCTTTATCCTCCTATCAGCGATAAAAAAGACAGTGCCTATGCCATTTTCTACATGGGTATTAACTCTGGAGCCTTCATCGGGATGTTAATGTGTGGTTACATTGGCGAAAAAGTTGGCTGGCACTACGGTTTCGGTCTTGCCGGTATTTTTATGCTCTTCGGTATGTTGCAATTTTACTTTGGACAAAAAATTTTCGGCGTAATAGGCGCTTCGGTAGATAGAGCAAAAGAAGTTGAAAAAGCAGACCCGACAGTAGAAGAAATTCCGAAAAAAGTAAGGAGCCAGCGTTTATGGGTTATTGCCATCTTATCTGTTTTTACCATTTTCTTCTGGATGGTATTCGAACAAGCCGGTGGTTCGATGACTATTTTCGCTAAAGATTATACACTTAGAAATTTAACCGGCGGTGCAGCAACTACTTTTAAATGGGTAGACAGCGTTCTTACGATATTTCCATTGGTAGCCGTAACTTTTGTATTATTCTCATTAGCCAGAAAAATATTTAAAAAATACCCGGCAACCATTTTATTTACCTTATTAAGCTTTGCCATTATCTGGGTATTAGCTATCTGGAAAGTAACTCGGGAACTGGGTTCGGTAAGTACTGAAGTACCTGCGTCATGGTTCAGCGTACTTAACTCATTCTTTATCGTTTCTTTAGCGCCAATTGTTTCTAAAATCTGGGAAACTAAATTTAACCCAAGCGGTCCTGTAAAATTTGGTTTTGGTCTTATATTCGTAGGTATTGGTTTCGCAGGACTGGCTTACGGAGGTTCTGCTATCCCACAGGGAGCTACATCGGCGCAAGTAAGTCTGTTCTGGCTTGTATTCGCTTATTTCTTTCATACTGTTGGCGAACTTTGCATTTCTCCGGTTGGTTTATCTTACGTAAGTAAACTTGCACCGGCTAATTTGGTAGGTTTAATGTTTGGTGTATTTTTCACCTGTACCGCCATCGGCAATTACCTTGCAGGTGCCACCGGATCACTGATTGATAAAATCAGTTCGGCTTATTCCATCTCAACCTTCTTTTTAATCTTCACCATCATTCCTATCGTAGCAGGCTTTATTATGTTCGCCATAAGTCCATTGTTGCGCAAATGGATGCATGGAGTTCACTAGTAAAAAAAATACTTTTACTCAAAAGCCCGATCTTTGTCGGGCTTTTCATTTTTAAACCTATTTAATGGAAAAAACAGTTTCAATAGAAGAAATTCAAAATTTTAAAGGCAAATACCCAAAACAGCTCTGGCACTTGTCGTTAGTTGAAATGTGGGAGCGTTTCTGCTTTTATGGAATGCGTGGCGTATTGGCTTTCTTCATGGTAGAGCAACTGGGCTTAAGCGACCAGAAATCTAACCTGCAGTACGGAGCTATACAGGCTTTTGTTTATGCATTTACCTTTATAGGTGGCATTTTCGCTGATAAGATTTTAGGCTTTAAAAAATCGTTGTTTTGGGGCGGTACTTTAATGATTATCGGGAACCTGATCCTGGCTTTCTCTCCCCACGATCTGTTTTATGCAGGCATTACCTTATCTATTATAGGAACCGGTTTTTTCAAGCCCAACGTTTCATCTATGGTTGGCGAATTGTACCATGAGACAGACAATCGAAGAGACGCGGGCTACGGGCTTTTTTATGCCGGTATTAATGTTGGTGGCTTACTGGGCGGTGCCATGTGTATCTACCTTGGTAAATATTACAACTGGCATTTGTGTTTCTTATCGGCCGCATTGGTGATGATGTTTGGTTTAGGCACATTCATTTTTACTAAAAAACATCTCGGACCAATCGGTAGTTCTCCATTGCTGCACCTTAAGAAATCAAAACAGCAGCTGTATGAAACAGCCGTTTATGTAGGGTCGGTATTGTGTATTCCATTGATTTACATCATGGTGAAAAATACCGATTTTACTGATTATTTTATGTACACGATCGGCATTATTGCCCTGGTATATTTCTTATACGAAACCTTTAAAATAAAAGATAAAAAAGCTCAGTATAAATTGTTGGCCGCTTTTGTATTCATCTTCTGTTACTTCATTTTTATGGCCATATCTGAGCAGAGCGGTGGTTCGCTTTCGTTATTTGCAAAGGATAACCTGGATCATAAAATCCTCTTCTTTAATATTGATCCGAATGTGGTAAACAATAGCGTTAACTCATTTTTTGTGATCGTTTTCAGTCCGGTTGTAGGTATTTTATGGCTCGGTCTGTATAAGCGTAAAATTGAACCTAATACGGTAGTGAAATTTGGATTAGGTTTCCTCCTGTTGGCTTTAAGTTTTTATGTCTTTTACGCCACCAGATTCTTTGCTAATGCCCAGGGGATTAGCTCACTGAACGTATTTACCTTCGCTTATTTATTATTGACACTAGGCGAACTCTGTTTGGGACCAATAGGGATGTCGATTATTACCAAATTATCACCAAAGAAGATGTTCGGCATGATGATGGGACTTTGGTTTTTATCAAGTGCTTTCGGGCAATTGGCTGCCGGTAAACTCGGTGCAGAAATGTCGAGTATTGAGAATGCAACATTAACCACTAAATTGATGGCTTATACCGAAGGTTATAAAACGCTGGCATTATATTCTTTAATTGCGGGTTTGGCATTGATTATTTTTTCGCAACTGGTTAAAAAGTTAATGCAGGAGGTGAGGTAAGAAGGACATCGTTTCGAGCAGAGTAGAGAAATTTATCCGATAAATGATTGTCTATTGAGATATGTGGAGATTTGAAAATGAAGGGACAGTATTTCTTGGAGGCCTGATGCCCCGCTCTTTGTTTCAAGTCCTCGTCCTCATACTTCGGCCTCCGGGCTTTACACGACGATCGGGTTTAGAAACAATGGTTTAGCAAGTAAAATCTAATCTGTAACAGACCGCTGAAATTAGCGGGAAACCATAAAGTCTAAAATCTATGAGAAATAATGGTATTAAAATAACTCCTAAGACAAGTTCAGAATAATGACCGAGGGGGACAAATCACCCGAATTCATGAAAATTCATGATGATTTCATATTAAATATTTACTTTCGCACGTTAAAAGCTAAGAAACGGTAAACCAAACAAAGGCCAAAACTTATTTTATTTAAAAACCACAACACACGTGTCAGATAGTTTAGTCATCATTCCCACCTACAACGAAAAGGAAAACATCGAAAAAATCATTAGGAAGGTTTTTTCTTTAACACAGCCTTTTCACCTTTTAATTATTGATGACGGTTCTCCTGATGGAACTGCTGAAATTGTAAAATCATTACAAAGAGAATACGAGGGGCACTTATTTATTGAAGAACGGGCAGGCAAACAAGGTTTAGGCACCGCATATATTTATGGTTTCAATTGGGCATTGCAACATGATTATGCCTATATTTTTGAAATGGACGCCGATTTTTCTCATAACCCTGAAGATTTACTGCGTTTACGCGAAGCCTGTGTAAACGGCGCAGATGTAGCCATTGGCTCGAGGTATGTTAAAGGTGTGAATGTGGTAAACTGGCCAATGGGCAGGGTTTTAATGTCGTATTTTGCTTCCATGTACGTACGTATCATTACCCGGATCAACATTCAGGATGCTACTGCCGGTTTTAAATGTTACCGCAGGATTGTGCTCGAAACTATCCCACTAAACAAGATTAAGTTTGTAGGTTATGCCTTCCAGATCGAAATGAAATTCACCGCCATTAAATTTGGCTTTAAGGTAGTTGAAGTTCCGATCATCTTTACCGATCGTACTGAAGGAACATCAAAAATGAGTACCCGCATTTTTAGGGAGGCTTTTTTAGGTGTAATCCAGATGAAAGTTTCGAGTTGGTTCAGGAACTATAGTCGGGAAGCTTAAGTTTGAAGCTGGAAGTTTGGAGTTTAGCATCAAATTCAGGACTTTCCTTTAGACTCCCGTATCATTGTACCAAAATCCTGTCCTTTATCCATTGCCTTAACAGTCATTACTATTCTCTTGGTACGCGTAGCTTCTGTTTTAGCCTGGTTAATCCAATTGATATAATAGTTTTGGTGCGATTGAGGCTGTTTTAAAAAGTTTTGGATTAAATGCGCTTCTTCTGACAGGCAGATTTCAAGATCTTCAGGCATTTCAATTTTAAAATCTTTATCTTCTTCCAAAGATAATTCTACAACTGCCCCGGCTTCTTTTTTAAGTTTTTTTCGTACATCGCTTTTTAAAGCTATAATAAAATCGCCCTCTCCCATTGGCAGAACTGCCATACCGTTAATCTCCAACTGATCTATCTTTCCCTTCACCCTGAAACTCTTTTTACAATTGGGTTTAATTCCGTTGGCTAAAGCAGCCGGGATAAATACATAACTCCAGCCCGTCTTTTCACCCATGGTTTCGAAACGTTCTATTTCTGCTTTGAGATGGATCATGAGTTTAAATATAGAAATTCTATTGAAAAAAAACCGTTAACGATACAATACGTTTAACTACAACGCACGCGTTTGGAAACGCACGCAAACAAAAAGATTCTTCCGACTCCGCTTATCAGAATGACAAGAAAATAAACAACCCGATGAAATTGCTTTACTAAAAAGTCGGGGCAAGCTTTTGTTCCTGCCCCGACAATGATCTCAACTAATAGTTTCCTGTAACACCAATCTCTAATCCTCTGAGTTCAGCAAGACCTCTTAATCGCCCTATAGCCGAATAACCCGGATTGCTTACTTTGGCCAGGTCATCCAACATCTGGTGCCCATGATCTGGGCGGAAAGGGATGGCCTGATCGCGTATTGCGTTTTCTGCGGTGAGCGCTTTCATGATCTCGTACATATTTACATCACCACCTAAATGATCGGCTTCGTAAAAACTGCCGTCTTCATCTTTTTTGACGTTACGCAAATGTGCAAAATATACCCTTTCTTTAACCGCATTAAAAATTTCTAAGGTATTATTCCCCATACCGGCACCTAACGAACCTGTACAAAAACAAACACCGTTAAAAGCCTGGTCCACTTCTTTAATAATGTAATTAAAATCTTCGAGTGTACTTGCTATTCTTGGTAAGCCTAAAATGGCATAAGGTGGATCATCCGGATGGATGGTCATTTTGATACCTTCTTCGGTACAAACCCCTGCAATAGATGATAAGAAAAACTTCAGATTCTCTTTTAAACCCTGTGTTCCAATCGCTTTATATTCGTTAATGCTGTTGCGCAGGGTTTCCAGTTCAATTTCTTTTTCGTTCGGGATGCCCATTAACACATTGATGCGGAGATCAACCAGAGCCTGTTCGGTCAAACTGGCAAATTTAGCGGCAGCCCGATCTAAAACAGATTTTGAATAATCTGCCTCCGCCCCTTCGCGCTTTAAGATATAGAGATCAAAAATGGCCAGATCGATCCAGTTGAAATAAAGTGCCTTTGATCCATCAGTCATTTCGAGATCGAGCTGTGTACGCGTCCAATCTAATACCGGCATGAAATTATAACAAACGATCTTAATACCGCAGGCCGACAGGTTGCGCAAAGAACTTTTATAATTTTCGATATACTGCCCGGCATCGGCCCTTCGGGTTTTAATGGCTTCGTGTACGGGAACGCTTTCTACTACCGACCAGGTTAAACCTGCAGCCTCAATAATGGCTTTTCTTTCCCGGATATCTTCCAAAGGCCAAACTTCACCATGCGGAATATGATGTAATGCTGTTACAATTCCTGTAGCGCCTGCCTGTTTAACATCTTGCAGGCTAACCGGATCATTAGGGCCATACCAACGCCAGGTTTGTTCTAATTTTTTCATGATATATAATTACACTGATTTATATGATTGCACTGATGAGTCTGATTTTAAAAATTTTCACGGTTAAATCCATTCCTTAAACGCCGGAGAATGCGGTAAAACCACCATCTACTTTAATATTTTCGCCGTTCACAAATTTAGCGGCGTCACTCAGCAGGTATACCAATGCTCCGATTAACTCTTCGGGTGCGCCAAAGCGTTTAAATGGGGTTTTTGCAATAATGGCCTGCCCCCTTGCGGTTAAAGAACCATCATTATTGGTTAATAGTGCCCTGTTCTGATTGGTGATAAAAAAGCCAGGTACAATGGAATTTATCCTGATTTTATCCTGGTAACGGTTGGCCAGCTCAACAGCCATCCATTTGGTAAAACAATCTATTGAAGTTTTGGCCAGTGAGTAACCCAATACACGTGTAACGGCCTGATTAGCAGAAACAGATGAAATATTGACGATACTTCCGCCAATTTTTGCGATTTCTCTTCCGAAAATCTGCGTAGGCAAAATGGTTCCGAATAAATTGAGGTCAAATGCCTGTTTCAGAGCTGAAATATTAAGGTCAAAAATATCGCTTCCGGGCTGGATTACTGCTTCGGCAATATTACCACCTGCTGCATTCACCAATGCATCTATACGCCCGTATGTTTTGATGATTGTTGTATTCGCATCTATCAGTTGCTGTTCATCCAGCACATCGGCAATAATATAAATCGCTTTACCGCCTGTATCAATTACCTCTGCTACCCTTTGTTTAGCCACCTCTTCGTTTCTCCCGATCACCACGATGGTGGCTCCGGCTGAGCACAAACCATTAACAAATGCCTCACCCAAAACACCTGTAGCCCCGGTTACAACTACTACCTTATTTTCCAATGAGAACAGGCCTCCAATTTCTTTTATCATCTTTAATGTCTTATAATATTATATTCAATTCTGATCTATCTCTTCAATACTGCACAAGCATATATCATTCTCTCAAACAACCACCGCCGCGACTGGATTTTATTTTTTACTTCTAAGCAAAGCTTCCAGATAATAATAATCGGCATAATTGATCGGTACATCTATTTCGGACTTGGCCGGACGATGCCCCGTACTATGGGTTAAAATGAAACCATAGTTTGAACCAATTTTACCCGTGTATTTAGTAGTGAGTGAGTTTAAGATCTTATCGGCTGCCGCTTTATATTTTTTAGCGTGGGCACTGTACTTTGCCAGCTCATAAAGTGCAGAAGCGGTAATGGAAGCAGCAGATGCATCTCTTGATGTTTCAGGGATTTTCGGATCATTGTAATCCCAATAAGGAATTCCGTCAACAGGGGTAATTTTATCGTTCAGGATAAAATCTGCAATCCCATCGGCCTGAGTTAAATAAATCCTATTTTTAGTTTCGCGATAACACATGGTATAACCATATAACGCCCATGCCTGTCCTCTGGCCCAGGCGGATTCGTTTGCATAACCCTGTGCCGTTACTTTCTGAAGCACTTTACCTGTCAAGGTATCGTAATCGATAACGTGGTAAGAACTAAAATCAGGTCTGAAATGGTTTTTTAAAGTGGTATTGGCATGCGTTACCGCAATTTTGTAAAAAGATGAATCGCCCGTTAACCTCGTGGCTTCGAACAAGAGTTCAAGGTTCATCATGTTATCGATAATTACCGGATATTTCCATTTATCGCCATTATGATCCCACGATTTGATCACGCCTGCCGTAGCATTAAACCTGGTTGATAAGGATTTTGCGGCCTGGATAATTACCGCTCTGTAAGCCGGATCGCCTGTTAAGCGGTAGCCATTACCAAACGGGCAATAGATCATGAAACCGAGATCGTGTGTTCCTTTGTTAAACTGCTCCGGCCTGATGTCTTCAGTATACTTTCTGGCCAATTGCAGCCATCTTTTGTCCTTTGTATATTGATAGAAATACCAGAGTTCAGCCGGGAAAAATCCGCTGGTCCAGTCTCCTGATCCCACCATTTTAAACTGTCCGTTTTCTACCGTACGTGGCGAAACGAGATCAGGCCTGATGCGGCGTGCTGAATCTACATTTTTGATCAATACATTGGTTTGTTGGGCTGCCGATGCAAAGGCTTTAGCTACATCTAATTTCTGTGCCCTTACCATATTGACAATCAATATACTTATTCCTACCAGGATTAATTTTGTCTTCATATGATAAACAGATTTATTTGGTTACGGCTAGTCAAATGAGCGTTACCTTTCCAAACTTTATTCTTTGAAGTAACTTTACCTGACGTCCTTTTTCTGAAAACCATTTTGCTTAACCTATTTATTGTTCTATTTGTATTTAACCTGCATTTGGTCGTAAAAATCTTTTAGCACAAAAAATGCTTTCTTTTTCTGACCTGTTTCACTGATCAACCCTTTACGGTTCCAAAAATTCTGATAGATCGGGTGCTGTCTCCGTGGCGACCTGAAATCGGTTAAGATCCATGGCGTCATGCCGCGCAAGGCACCGATTTTGCTCAACATTGTTATCTGGTTTTTATATAAGGCCTCCTGGTATTCTTCACTCCAGCGGGTATTTTCATCGGCATGGAAACCAGCCAAAGCGCCACCACCGAATTCTGAAATCACAACCGGCTTTTTATATTTGATATCGAAATTGTATTTGACAATTTCGGATGGGTTACCGCCAGAGTACCAGCCAGCATATTCATTAAAACTAACCAGATCTATTTTTTCGCCCAGAGGATCATTTAATACCATATTATTTCCTTCGCGGTGTACCTCTAGAGCAGCGGCAATCAAACGGGTATCATCCAATGCCCGGGCAGCTTCAGCCAAATTGCTCATAAAACTCAAACGGGCATCGCTTAGCGGCGTTTCATTCCCAATCGACCAGACAATTACACTTGCCCTGTTTTTATCGCGTACAATTAAATCAGTCAGTTGCTTTTTGGCGTTAGCATAGGTTGCGGGGTTGGTCCAGCTGATGGTCCAGTAAACAGGCACTTCGGCCCAAACCAGTAAGCCCATTTCATCAGCAAGGCGGATCATCTCTTCATTATGCGGATAATGCGCTAATCGCACATAATTACAATTCAGGTCTTTAGCCCACTGTAACATCATACGCATATCTCCTTCTGATCGTAAACGCCCGGCTAAAAGCGGATTCTCATCATGGAGTGATATCCCTCTTAAAAAAACAGATTTACCGTTCAGCAGAATGCTATCGCCGTTGACCTGAATGGTTCTGAAACCAATTTTATCATTGATATTTTCTTTATCACTTTTAATATTTACCTCATATAATTTCGGTGTTTCCGGCGACCATAAACTTAAATTGTTCCAGATAAATTCGTCAGCTATTTTACCTTCACTATCTGTTTTATATTTCCTTTCAAGCTTAAGTTCGGGGATGGACAACGTAATTTCCTGACCGGCGGTTGCATCAGCCAGTTTTGCCGAGAAATTTAAAAGGTTATTATTTCCCTTTACCAACTGCAGTTTGTAATCACTGATAAAATGCTCCGGAAACTCAGCTAAAAAAACATCTCGGGTAATGCCACCATAATTCCACCAATCGGTATTTACGGTTGGAATTTCATCCTGCCTGCGGATATTATCGACCTTAAGTACAATGGAGTTTTCGCCAGTTTTTAAAGTATTGGTTACATCAAACTGGAATGGCGTAAAACCGCCTTTGTGCACGCCAAGTTTTTTCCCGTTAAGGTAAACATGTGCTTCGTAGTTTACCGCTCCAAAGTAGACGAAATATTTTTTTCCTTTTTCAGGTTTTGCCTCAAACTTTCTGCGCAGCCAGATATTACCTTCGTAAAGTTCTAATTTTTCTGACTGCGAATTCCAATCGCCGGGAACGTTCATTTGTGGCGAATGGTCAAAATCATATTCAATCAGTTCTGATTTGTCTTTCTGCACTTTATCATCATAAAAACCTCCTGATCCACTTTTAGACTGATCAAAAGGATCATGACGATAATCGTAATAACCATTTTCGTACGGATCTATAATATAATTCCATTTCCCATTAAGACTCTGTATTTTCCGGCCCTTAATGTTCTGTATAGCCGTAACCTGACCGTAACTGAATGAGGAAAGAAGCGAAAAGCAGATTAAAAATACGCTATAGGTTGTTTTTAGCATAACTTAAATTTTAATATGATTAATTGATCGTTTCAAAACTAACAATTAATTGCGGACGGTTTCGCTTCGACTGGCCTAAATTTGAGCATTATTATGTTTTTGCCTGGTTATATTGAACCAACGAATTTAGAAAAGCTAAAGAGATTAATTGATTTCAAGTGAACCAAAACAGGCTAAAAACAAATTGAAACCCTATTTCAAACGTTTGAAATAATGGCATTTTTTCTTAATTATGCATAGCTATCGGAAAAGATGATGAACAATACACCCATAACCCTGAAATTCTTGGCTGAAAAGTTAAAGATGTCAGTTTCTACGGTATCAAAAGCCCTTAATAATTACCCCACCATAAATGCATACACGAAGCAGCGTGTTCAGGAAATGGCCCGCGAGCTACATTTTACGCCCAATAAATCTGCCATCAACTTAAAGGAAAAGAAATCACGTATTATTGGAGTAGTCCTGCCTAACCTTTTAGACCATTTTTTCACCAGAAGTATTGATGGCATAGAGCAAGTAGCAACACAAAATGGATACAATGTGATCATCAGTCAATCGCATGATGAGCTGGCAAAGGAGATACAGTCGGCAAATATGCTGTTAAGGAGTCGTGTTGACGGTTTGATTGTAGCCATTTCGAAACAAACACAGGATTTTGCACACCTTAATCAGTTTGAACATATGGGCATTCCGGTAGTTTATTACACACGCAACCCGAGCTTTAATTTAAGCTGCCACAAGGTTTTGGGCAACACTTTTCAGGGTTGCTATGAGGCCACCAAATTTTTGATCAACAGGGGGCATACCAAAATTGCCTACCTGGGCGGCCCAAAGATGACCAATTTTACACACGACCGTTTTAATGGCTATATTCATGCCTTAAAAGATAATGATGTCGCTTTTTCAGCAAAATTTGTTGCTTATACTGATTTTGACAGGGAAAATACCATCGCTGCAATTAAGAATTTATTTGCCGATCCAGACGATATGCCCACTGCACTTGTGGCTTTTAAAGAACCTATTCTTTTTGATGCTATAAAATACCTTAAATCATCAAACCATCCTAACTTTGATAAAATTGAAAGCATAGGTTTTGGAAACAATGCATTTATTAATTACCTCGATTCGCCCCCTATCGCCTCGATTGAAGAAAATCCCGAATCGGTAGGTGAAAATGCCATTAAACTCCTGTTCCGGTTAATCAATAAAGAAATCGATATGAAAAACCATCAGAAAGTGATGGTGGACTGTAAGTTAGTGGTGCACGGGTAAGCATTTGTTGACAGGCATTCTGCGTTTTGTTCGCAACTTCTGTGCTGTCAGATGTTACCATCTGACTGGTTTTGCTTTATTTTACACCTGATCTATTTATAAAGTGTAAGATTGAAACATCTAACACCACTTAAAAATACTAATTCAACGAAACTGCACTGCTATTCACTTGACTTCTGTGCCGCTCGTTATACACAAATGCCGCAACAATTAATAGCCCTGCAATTCCTTCAAAAGCAACCACTACCTGCGTACCGAAAAGATGAGCCAGATAACCCATCAACAAGCTGCCAATTGGCAACACGCCCTGATAAGCCATAATATAGTAACTCATTGTCCTTCCCCTCATTGCATCATCGGCATGTGTTTGCAAATAAGTGTTAATAGATGAATTTTGGGCCATCAAACCCAGAGCAGCTAAACTGGTACAAACTAATGCGAGAATAAGTGATGGCGATATAGCGAGTGCCACAACGGAAACAGCCAGCAAAACACCCGACAACATGACGATTTTCTGCAGATTCTGACCTGCTTTTAATGTAGCCATATAAATGGCCCCGAAGAACGCCCCAAATCCGGCAGCACTTTCGAACCAGCCAAATGTTGTAGCATTCCCGCTGAAAATATCTTTTGCAAAAACGGGTAACAAAGTGGTAAAAGGGATAACCAGTAAACTTGATGCAGCCATTGTTAATACCATGGCGGCCAGGTCTGGCGATGATTTAAGGTAATCATATCCTTTTTTAAGGTCAACCCATATATTTTCCGTTGACTTTTGATGCTCGGTAAGTTTAAGCTTCATCATCACCATGCAAGCTAATACAGCAATAAAACTGATAAAATTGATGATAAAACAGATATCCTCTCCTAAGGTACTTAAAATCACTCCTGCCAGCGCCGGACCAATTAGCCTGGCCGCATTAAACATAGAAGAGTTGAGCGCAATGGCATTGGGCAAATCTTCTTTATCATCAATTAAATTTACCATTAACGATTGGCGTGCCGTCACATCAAAAGCATTTACCAGGCCCTGAACCAGCGAAAGTGCTGCAATCCAGAACATATCGTACACTTTAAACCAGATCATTAACGCCAGGGCGCCAGCCTGCAACATCAGAATTACCTGGGTAATCACCAATATTTTATATTTATTGTGCCTGTCTAAATAACTTCCTGCATAGGGCGCCAACACCAGAGAAGGAATTAAACTTAAAAAAGTAATCAATCCCAATAAAAAAGCTGACCCTGTTAAACGGTAAACCAGCCAGCTAATGGCAACACGCTGCATCCATGTACCAATTAATGAAATGGCCTGACCGGTAAAGAACAGCCTGTAATTATAATGCCTTAACGAACGAAAAATACTCATGATTAAAATAGTAAAGTAACTTTACAAAGTTACAAAATACATAAACATTACTTAAGCCAAAAAATACAATTTTTATCATTTTAAAATCAAAAATTAAACATTACAAAAAGCCACCACCATTTATGATTAAAAATAAAGCGCTATCTTTGTAAAGTATATTTACCAATAGAATGCCAACTCAAACACAAGAAATTGCTGCAAAGTTAAGAAGCACGGTTACCCGCTTAACCAGGGCGTTACGCAAACAGAACGTAAGTTCAGAATTTAGCAATGCAGAAATATTAACCATGTCGCTATTGGAGCAACATGGCAAATTGCTGTCTACGGAGCTGGCCGACATGGAAAGGGTGTCTAAACAGGCCGTTTCTCAGATCATCAACCGACTTTTCGATGCCAAATGTGTAGCACGATTCCCCAGCGAGGAAGATAAGCGAAAAGTTTTTATCGGATTAACCGAACTTGGAGAAAAACATCTTATTGCTACCCGAAAGATAAAAGAAGAGTGGCTGGTTCAAACCATGGAAAAAATCTTTTCTTCAGAAGAAATCAATTTGATACAGGCTTTCTTGCCATTACTTTCGCGACTGGTAGAACACAATGATGCAAAGACATAGTTTTTCTTTTTCCCGTTCGCTAAATAAGCCTTATCTTGCAACCTTAAATGGCACTGTATTTCACCTCAATTAATTCGGGCAGCAATGGCAATTGTTACTACATTGGTAATGATCATGAGGCCGTTTTGGTTGATATTGGCCTGACCTGCAAAGAGGTTGAAATCCGCATGAACCGTTTGGGGCTGTCTATAAGTAAAGTAAAAGCAATCTTTATCTCGCACGAGCATAGCGATCACATCAAGGGCTTAGCCGTTTTTGCTAAAAAATACAAACTCCCCGTTTACATTAGTACACCAACTTTAAGAAACAGCAGGCTTCTGCTCGACGCGAACAACACCTTTTCCCTTAGGCACCAGCAACATATTCAGATCGGCAGTTTAAAGGTTGCTGCTTTTTCTAAATTCCACGATGCGGCCGATCCCTACAGCTTTACGATTGAATGTAACGAAGTACGTGTTGGTGTTTTTACAGATATAGGCTCGGTATGCGATCGCCTGATTGCACATTTTAAAAATTGCCATGCCGCTTTTTTAGAGGCTAATTATGATGCACAAATGCTGGAAAACGGTAGCTATCCTTATTTTTTGAAGCGAAGGATTACAAACGGCCACGGACACCTCAGCAATGCGCAGGCTTTAGAACTGTTCATC
Source organism: Pedobacter suwonensis (assembly GCF_044762335.1). Classification (GTDB taxonomy): domain Bacteria; phylum Bacteroidota; class Bacteroidia; order Sphingobacteriales; family Sphingobacteriaceae; genus Pedobacter. Next base: position 203,912 of record NZ_JBIWEB010000008.1, read on the forward strand.
AACCATAAAGCGCCTTACATGAGCCACTTATTATTGAGCCATTTATCAAAAGACAATAATGATGCAGCCCTTGTGGAAAAACTTTTCAAAAATGTAGCAGGCGATACTTTTATCAAGGTAGCTTCAAGACATGAAGAAACGGAGCTTTATTACGTTTGCAATAGCCAAAACACGCAGGAACCTTATTCTTTCGATCCAAGTCTGTACCAACCGGCACAGCTCAACCTGTTTTAGCATCTCGAGTCAAAAACAACTGCACTTTTTTATAAATGATTAGACGGTTTTCGACTATCTTAGATAGTCAAACCACTATTCAATAATAAGACACCAATCAATCGTCGATAAATTTATTTTTTTCAAAAACTTTTTATCCGGGCAGGCGTTATATATATACTTCATAAATAGTTTGTTTGGTTTATTTGGGGCTTATGGATTTAAGCCCCTTTCTTTTTTTTAACCGGTTACATTCCAGGCTAGCCATGGTTTCATGCTGAGTTTATTTTACAAGTATAAACAGTGTTTTCAATTGCCCTTTAGCTACCTCGCGGTCAGCTTTTAATTGCAGCTAAGCCCCTGAAATAAATCTGACAGTTATCGAATCAGGGTGACCACCAGCTTAAGCAAATATTCACCTAGAAGCTGCAAATAGTAATTGAACTTAGGTTAATAAACAAAAAAAGGCAAAATGGCTATTTACCACTTTACCTTTTAATTATTTGTTGAGCGAAAGATCAAATCAATCTTTCCCTTTTACGTCATCTATTTTTCATCCTTTACAGGTATTTGGTAAGGGCCTCATCAGTAGGTTTTGTTTTTGAACGGAAACGGTGTACCAATTCACCTTTTTCATTGATTAAGAACTTCTCAAAATTCCATTTGATATCGCCCTGCTCTTCGGTATTGGTCTGAGATGTTAAATATTTAAATAATGGACTAATATCATTGCCTTTAACGCTGCTTTTTTCGGCCAGCAAAAAGGAAACATTGTACTTTCCGGTACAAAATTCTTTAATTTCTGCATTGGTAGAAAATTCCTGACCGCCAAAGTTACCTGCAGGGAAACCGATTAGAACTACTTTTTTACCATACTGTTTCTGAAGTTTTTCTAAATCTTCATACTGCGGTGTGAAACCACATTTAGATGCAGTATTAACAATCAAGATTTTTTTGCCTTTAAATTTAGAAAGTTTAATTTCCTTGCCATCAATGGTTTTGAAGCTGAAATCGTAAACATTTTTTGGTGGCGACACCAATAAGTTTAATAGGATTAGAATAGTGCTGATCATCGTTTTTTTAATTTTATATACGAATATAGCCACAAATAGTTTTTACAAGTGTGATTTGCATGTAAATTAATTTATCCGCTTCCAATTCCGTCAAATTCTTTCCACTATCGAGCTATTTTATTATCGAACATTATCAATAGTGTGGAAATGAAAGTGCGGGTGTCTTGTGTAGTAATTGGTCTTGCTACCGCTTATTTCCCCGCTGCGCAGAGGGCTGTTCCGCTATTATCAAACCAGTTAATAACAGGTTATTGATCTTTTGCAATCCTAGTTCGGCATAAAGCTGATAAAACCGCAATATTAGTAAAGGCCAGGCCACCTAAACACCAGTGAAGCGGATAACCCGGAGACCAGGGAATGGCGGTTGCAGATTTGAAGCAACAGGCGGGAGCAAGCCTTAGCTACCCACCAACGAAACTGCTTTTCAAAAAGAATTAAAACCAGATTAAAACCGCCTGATAATCCTATATATTTTACCAACATTTGAGATTTTTTTTGTATTAAATTCTCATCGGGTTTGGATTTGTGCCCTAATTATAGCTTTATTTGCACAAAAACGTATTTCATGGCCAAAAATTTATTAATCGTCGAGTCACCCGCAAAAGCTAAAACTATTGAAGGCTATCTAGGTAAAGATTTCCTGGTGAAATCTAGCTATGGCCATATCCGTGATTTAGTTAAAGGTGATATGGCGATTGATATCAAGAATAATTTTGCCCAAACCTATGAGGTGCCTGCCGATAAGAAAAACGTGGTTTCTGAATTAAAAAAGCTAGCTAAAGAAGCCGAAATGGTATGGCTAGCATCCGATGAGGACCGCGAGGGAGAGGCCATTTCGTGGCACTTATTCGAAACTTTAGGCCTGAAAGTGGAGAAAACAAAACGTATCGTTTTTCATGAAATTACCAAACCGGCCATTTTAAAAGCAATTGATAGTCCGAGGGGAATTGATTATAACCTGGTAAACGCTCAACAGGCACGCCGTGTGTTAGATCGTTTAGTGGGTTTCGAACTTTCTCCGGTGTTATGGAAAAAAGTAAAACCATCACTTTCTGCAGGCCGTGTACAATCGGTAGCGGTACGTTTAATAGTAGATAGAGAGCGTGAAGTTTTAAACTTTAATGCTACTGCTGCCTATAAAATTACCGCTCAGTTCTCAACCGGAAAAGGAAAAGAAATGGTAAAGGCAGAACTTCCACAGCGTTTTGAAAAGGAGGCTGAGGCAGAAAAGTTTCTTCAGGACTGTGTAAATGCTAAATTCGATATCACCAGTTTGGAAACAAAGCCTGCCAAACGCAATCCTGCAGCTCCATTTACCACTTCTACCCTACAGCAAGAGGCCTCCAGAAAATTAGGTTTTTCGGTAGCACGAACCATGCAGGTAGCGCAAAGATTATATGAGGCCGGTAAGATTACCTACATGAGAACAGATTCGGTCAACTTATCAGAAACTGCTGTTAATGCTGCTGCCGCCGAAATTAAATCAGCTTATGGCGAAAAATATCATCAGCCAAGGGTATATAAAACCAAATCGGCAGGTGCACAGGAAGCGCACGAAGCCATCCGCCCTACTTATTTCGACAGACATACGGTAGATGGTGATATTTCAGAAAAGCGTTTGTACGATCTGATCTGGAAACGTTCTATTGCATCGCAAATGAGCGAAGCATTATTCGAAAAAACCACAGCCCAGATTACTGCATCAACCAGAAAAGAACACCTGGTAGCTGAAGGTGAAGTATTAAAGTTCGACGGCTTTTTAAAAGTTTACCTGGAATCTACCGACGATGATGAAAACGAAGAAAAAGAAGGTGGTGCCATTTTACCTCCTTTAGCAAAAGGGCAGGAATTATTTATAAAAGAAATGCAGGCCACGGAGCGTTATTCCCGTCCGCCAGCCAGATATACTGAGGCCAGCTTGGTTAAAAAACTGGAAGAACTGGGCATTGGCCGTCCATCTACCTACGCTCCAACTATTTCTACGGTACAAAACCGTGGTTATGTAGTAAAAGAAGATAGAGATGGCAAAAAGCGCAATTTTACGGCTATTGTTTTAGCAGATGGAAAAGTAAAAAAAGAAATTAAATCAGAAATTACCGGTGCTGAGAAATCAAAACTCTTCCCAACTGATATTGGTGAAGTAGTAAACGATTTTTTAGTGGAGCATTTTAAAGGAATTGTCGACTTCAACTTCACAGCAAAGGTGGAGAAAGAATTTGATGAGATTGCACAGGGGTTACAGGAATGGACCAAAATGTTGCACTCATTTTATAACCCCTTTCATAGTGAGGTAGAAACAACACTTGAAACAGCAGAACGTGCCACCGGCGAGCGATTATTGGGGGTAGATCCGGCAAGTGGCAAAAATGTATATACCAAGGTTGGAAAATTTGGCCCTTTGGTTCAGATCGGAGAATTGGATGATGAGGAAAAGCCTCGATATGCCAGTTTAATGCGCACGCAGTCTGTCGCAACCATTACTTTAGAGGAAGCGCTGGAACTGTTTAAACTTCCTTTCCAGCTCCCTGATTTTGAAGGCAAAGAGGTAATGGTTGGGGTTGGCCGTTTTGGTCCATACGTTAAATGGGGCGAAAGCTTTATTTCTCTTCCTAAAAACGAAGAGCCGCTATCGGTAACTTATGAACGTGCGGTTGAAATTATCAAAGAAAAAATGGATGCCGATGCACCTATTGCTTTTTACGAAGGTTTAGGCGTAACAAAAGGAAAAGGCCGCTTTGGTCCCTTTATTAAATGGAACGATCTCTTTATCAATATCCCTGCAAAAGGATATGATTTTGATAATTTAACCCAAGAGGATATCAATACCTTAATTAGCAAAAAAGTAGAAAAAGAGGCCAATAGGTATATCAAAACCTGGGATGCCGAAAAAATTTCTATTGAAAATGGCCGTTGGGGTCCTTTTATCCGTTTTGGTAAACAGATGCTTAAATTACGGAATAATGAGGCAACCAAGCAAAAATATACACCGGAAGAACTGGCCGATATCGATTTGGAAACCGTTAAGAAAATGATTGTGGAACAAGTGCCAAACGCTTTCGAAACGAAGAAAAAAGCACCGGCAAAGAAAAAAGCGGCACCGGCAAAAAAGGCAGTTGCAAAGAAAAAATAGACCAGGATTAAATGATTTTAGGATTCTCTCATACAAAATAAATTATATAATTAAACAGTTAACCCAGTTGAAAGCAGATTTACCTGAAAATATAGTTGAAGATATTGCCATGGCCGTTGTTTTAATGGGTGAAACACCCGAAGTAAAAAACTGGACGGTTTATCTTGTTAATCTTAAAAACGAGACCTTAACCAATGTATTGATCAGCTCTAAAGGTTATGGTGAAAAAGACGGCAAGCAGGTAAAAACTTCCGTGTTAAGACACTTTATTGGCGATATGGAAGCCAATTCTTTTGCTGGAGTAGAAGCCATCGATCCGGAAGTTTTTGGCTTAACCAACGAATATTGGTTAAGTTATTACATCGGCAGTACTATTTACGATAAAAAATTTATATTTCTGCCTGAAAGCATTATCGATTCCAACCTGATCAAAATACCTTTGGTTAACAAGCCTGGGGTGATGATTAAATAGTTTGGAGTTTGGGGTTTGGAGTCCCGAGTCGAATTCAGTTTAAAAAATTAGTCTTACACAAGCTTAAGTCGCTAGCAAATGACTTAAGACTGTGGACTAAGGACTTCAGACTTAACTAAGGTACCTTAACCGCTTGCCTTCCAAGCAGCTTCCATCCAGCCTTTTCCTTGCTCCAGATAAGGAGGATGTACAAATTTACACTCCCTCTAATGCCCTTATCATTGGTTTGAGCCATTAATTTATGTCTTACCAATGCTGTATTTCCCTGAATAATTGTTTTAGGATCGCCCAGAACAATATCATCTAAAAAATCAGATTCACCGGAAAGCAGCGAATGCATAAACTCTTGCTTAGTTTGTACTTTCCCGCTTGAGTGACCATAACTTAAATTATTAAGTAATAACTTATCTAAGCCTAAGCTATCCGGATGGATCATTAAGTTTATAAGTTGATCTACCGCTTTATTAACTTCCTTTTCTGCATTTGTCTTCTGCGCAAAACAAAAAGTTGTAGAAATTAGTAAACACGAAAAAATAAGGAGTTTTTTGATCATACCTGGTCATTTAAAGTTGAAGTTGTAAACATATCCAAAAGCCTTTACAAGAGCAACATATTCGTTATAATTTTCCACATTATTCTGTTTAACGTTGAATTTAGTTAATTTTCTGATGAAATATGGTTTTAACGATCAAAATAGCTTAATTACGGCATAGCAATTGCTCCAACCGCAAGATTATATCTCATGTCTCTTAACAAATTTCATTTATGAAACAACCATCTACCTACCAATCGTCCTCAAAAAAGAAATTTATTTTTATTGGCTTGCTTGCTGTTTCGATAGCGTCAATTGTATTTATTTATTTCAATAAAAAAAAGAAAAGCAACGAAGAAAACCAGGCTTACGCAAAATACATCGAAGCCTACACTTCCGGTACCATCTCTAAAAAGAGTTTCATCCGCGTACACCTGGCAAATGCAGCAACGGGTATGCAGGATCTGGGAAAAGCAGACACAAGGGAGCTTTTCGACTTCTCCCCGTCCATATCTGGAAAGACCTATTGGATAGACCCTCAAACCGTTGAGTTCAGACCTGATGAAAACCTTAAACCAGGCAAAAACTACGAAGCTACCTTTAAACTTTCGGAAGTTTCTGATACAGAAAAAGGTCTTGAAGATTTCGAATTCGAATTCAAAGTCATCACTCCAGGGCTAATACTTTCTCAAAACGGATTGGTTTCTCAGAATAATACTTCTCTGGATTACATGAAACTCACCGGTGAATTGGCTACTGCTGATGTGGAAGAAACCAGTAAAATAGAAAAAACACTCTCACTGGATTTTGATCAGAAATTAAAAATTAAATGGCAACATGATCCAGCTAAAAATAGTTCGAAATTCACCATTGATAGCATTAAAAAGATAGGTAACGACCAAACATTAAAAATAGAATGGGATGGTGATGCCATTGATGCAGATCAAAAAGGTGAAGTAGCAATTCGCGTTCCGGCAATCAACAAATTCGAAATCCTCGACATGAAGGCTATCCAGGGTGAAGAGGATTATGCCCTGGTTCAGTTTTCTGAACCGATTGGGGTTGGTCAGGATTTGACCGGTATGATTACCCTGGGCAATTTGGGTGATTTGAGGTATACCATTGATGCCAGTCAGGTTAAAGTCTATGCTGGAGAAGAGCTGAAAGGCAATTATGCACTTAACGTAAACGCCGGGGTTGAAAACATCAACGGGAAAAAATTGTCTGATGGCAAAATGGCGAATCTTGTTTTTGAAGATAAATTACCAGCGGTGACCATTGCAGGTGCCGGCGCCATTTTGCCGAACTCCGGAAAGCTGGTTTTACCTTTTGAAGCGATCAATCTAAAAGCCGTTGATGTTACGGTGATTAAGATTTATGAAAATAATATCCCCCAGTTTTTCCAGACTAATAGTTATAAGGATGGTAACGAGTTGCGACGGGTGGCTAAACCCATCCTGCAGAAAACGGTGCATTTAGATGAAGATAAGGCACTTAACCTTCATAAAAAAAACCGTTTTACACTTGATCTGGATAAAATGATCCGTACTGAGCCGGGAGCCATGTACAGGGTTACCATTGCCTTCAGACAGGAGTATAATGCCTACAATTGTAAAGCCGGAGAAGACAAATCCGATGGTAGTGACGAAGAAAGTGAATACGGTGATTATGAAGGCTACGGTGAAAAAATTGATGAGGATGATGATTTCTGGCAGCGTTACAACAATTATTACCCGTCTAATTACAGATGGAATGATAAAGATAATCCATGTACACCATCATTTTATACCAGCCAGCGCTGGGCGAGCAGAAACTTAATTGCTTCAAATATAGGTTTGGTGGCTAAACGTGGTAATGATAACAGCATGCTGATTGTAGCAACCAATTTATTAACAGCCAAACCATTAAGTGGTGTAAATCTGGAATTAATGGACTACCAGAAACAGATTATTTTCACCACCAAAACTGATGGCGATGGCTTCGCCAGGTTTGACCTGAAACGCCAGCCTTTTTTATTGATTGCCAAAAATGGTTCGGAACGTGGCTACCTTAAATTAGACGATGGCAGCTCGCTGCCTCTAAGCAGATTCGATGTGGGTGGTGATGTTGTTCAAAGCGGATTAAAGGGTTTCATTTATGGAGAACGCGGAGTCTGGCGACCGGGAGATAGTTTATTTGTTTCCTTTGTTCTGGAAGATAAACTCAAAAAACTGCCGGCCAATTATCCGGTAACAATGGAATTTTACAACCCTAAAGGTCAGCTTTACAAAAGGTTGATTAATGGTAAGCCATTAAATGGGTTTTATACCTTTAAAACTGCGACAGAAAGTACTGCACCAACAGGAAACTGGATGGCCAAGGTAAAAGCTGGCGGTGCTACATTCACCAAAACTTTAAAAATTGAAACCATAATGCCAAACCGTTTGAAAATTGATTTCAATATTGGCAACAGAACATATTTAAGTGCAGGAACATCAGCCGCTACCCTATCGGCCAGGTGGCTTTTTGGTGCTGTTGCACAAAACTTAAGAGCAAAGGTTGATGTAAACTTAAATACTACCGAAACCAAATTTAAAGGTTTTGATGGTTTTAGCTTTGATAATCCAACGGTTAACTTCGAATCGCAGGTAAAAACAATTTTCGAAGGCACTTTGAACCAAAACGGTACTGCTCAGGTCAACACCAACCTGAATGAGAATAATACCGCGCCTGGTGTGTTAAGGGCAAATTTTACCACAAAAGTTTTCGAACCCGGAGGTAATTTCAGCATCGATAATTTTAGCATTCCTTATCATGTGTACAACAGTTACTTAGGTATCCGTACCGCAAAAGGCGACCGCCTAAGTGGTATGTTGGTTACAGGTAAAGATCATAAAGTGGAAATTGTTAATGTAAATACCGATGGAAAATTATTGACTGGAACCAAAACGGTTACCGTAGAATTATATAAAACCCAATGGCGCTGGTGGTGGGAACAGGATGACCAGTATACTTACGCCAACTTTACCCAAAATCAATACAACAAATTAGTTGAAAGTCATCAGGTAAATTTGTTCAATGGAAAAGGAAGCTGGAATTTACGCGTTGATGAACCGGAATGGGGCCGTTATCTGATTCTGGTACGCGATGTAAACGGCGGACATGTTACCGGAAAATCAGTTTATATCGATTGGCCGGGTTGGGCACAGCGAGAACAAGGCAGTAATCCAACAGAAGCCTCCATGTTATCGTTCACCGCTGATAAAGAAAAATTCACTGTTGGAGAGGATATTACTTTAACCATACCAACAGGTAAAAATGGAAGAGCGCTCATTTCAATTGAAAATGGAAGCCATGTGTTAAAAACGTTCTGGGTAGATACCAAAGCAGGCCAAACACAATTTAAATTTAAGGCAGAAAAAGAGATGGCACCTAATGTTTTTGCCAACATTACTTTATTGCAACCACACGCACAGACGGTTAACGATTTACCGATCAGAATGTATGGCGCTATTCCTCTTGCTATAGAAGATCCGCAAACGATTTTAAAACCGACCATTAAAATGGCAGATAAGATTAAACCGGAAACCGAAAATACCATTACTGTGGGTGAACAGAATGGCAAAGCCATGACCTATACCATTGCGCTGGTTGATGAAGGTTTGCTTGACTTAACCCGGTTTAAAACGCCTGATCCACATGGTGTGTTTTATGCCCGCGAGGGTTTAGGGGTTAAAACATGGGATTTATTCGACTATGTTCTTGGCGCCTGGGGTGGAAATTTAGAACGAATTTTAAGTATCGGCGGTGATGGAAGCATCAACAAAAATTTAAATCCGGCAAAAGCCAACCGTTTTAAAGCGGTGGTTAAATTTATGGGGCCATTTGCTATTGGTAAAGGCGAAAGTAAAACGCACAAGTTTAAATTGCCACAATATATTGGCGCCGTAAGGGCTATGGTAGTTGCCGGACAGGATGCGGCATATGGTTTTGCAGAAAAATCAGTTCAGGTTAAAAAACCTTTAATGGTTTTAGCCACCCTGCCAAGGGTTATTGGTCCTGGAGAAAGTTTCACTTTACCGGTAACCGTATTTGCCACAGAGAAAAACCTCAAAAATGTATCGGTACAACTGCAGACCAATAATTTAATTGTCCAGAGCAGTAACAAGCAACAACTTTACTACAAACAAACAGGTGAACAAATGGCCTATTTTGAGGTAAAAGCACCAAATACCGTTGGTATTGCCAAAGTGAAAGTAATTGCACAAAGCGGAGCCGAAAAAACAGTTTATGATGTGGAAATGGATATCAGAAATCCAAACCCATATGTAACCAATGTGGTTTCTGCAACCGTTCAGCCACATACCAAATGGGCTGTAAATTATTTACCAATCGGAATGACGGGTACCAATTCAGGTTCGCTGGAAGTATCTTCTATCCCGGCAATTAACCTGGGCAAAAGATTGAGTTACCTCATTCAATACCCACATGGCTGTATCGAGCAGACAACTTCGGGCATATTCCCTCAGTTATTCTTAGATCGGTTAAGCCCATTGAACCAACAGCAGAAAGCTAAAACGGAAAAAAACATCAAAGCTGGAATAAATAGGCTTAAAGGTTTCCAAACGACTGACGGCGGTTTATCTTACTGGCCTGGCGAAGGTACATCGGATGAATGGGGAAGTAATTATGCCGGTCATTTTTTAATTGAAGCACAAAATGCCGGTTATACCTTACCCGTTGGTCTTTTAGATGAGTTATTGCGCTTTCAAAAATCAAAGGCTACAAACTGGGCGCCAAACAGCAATAATTTTTATGGCGGCGATTTATCGCAAGCATATCGTTTATATGTGCTGGCAATGGCTAAAAGACCAGAGATGGCAGCTATGAACCGTTTGAAAGCTTTCCAATATTTATCTGTATCAGCGAAGTGGCGTTTGGCAGCGGCCTATAAACTGGCCGGGCAAAATGATGTGGCTCAAAATATGATCAAAGGCCTGGAAACATCCATTCAGCCCTATAAACAATTGGGAGGAACTTATGGCTCTGATGTGCGTGACGAAGCTATGATTTTAGAAACGTTGACACTACTTGGTCAGAAAGCAAAAGCAGCAGGTTTATTGCAACCTTTAGCAGCCAAACTGGGTGAAAACACCTGGTATAGCACACAAACAACTGCTTATAGTTTATTGGCTATCGCTAAATTCTGCGGATCCAACCAGTCGGCTAGTAAGCTGCAATACCAATATGTATTGGATGGTAAGTCTGCACCTGTAAACTCTACGCAATATATCAATAGTATACCGGTAACCTTTAAAGGAAATACGGCTTCGGTTACCAATAATGGAAATAATGTACTATTTGTACGTTTGGTTTTAGAAGGACAACCAGTTGCTGGTCAGAATAACTTTTTACCTGACCGTCCTGATGTTTTAGAAATGAGCGTGAACTACAAACGTTTAAACGGAAAAGTTTTAGACCCTACTACCCTGAAACAAGGAACAGATTTTTATGCCGAAGTAACCATCAAAAACCCTGGCAGAATGGGTTACTACGAACAAATGGCATTAACGCAGATTTTCCCTTCTGGATGGGAAATCATCAATACCCGTGTAAATGATAACCAAAGTATTCTGGCATCATCTCCTTTCACCTATCAGGACATCAGAGATGATCGTGTTTTCACTTATTTCAATGTAAGGGAAGGCGAAAGTTTGGTTTATAAGGTACTGCTTAATGCTTCTTACCTGGGTAAATACTATCTGTCAGCCGTTCAATGTGAAGCGATGTATAATAATGATATTTCGGCTACTGAACCTGGCAAATGGGTGCAGGTGGTGAAATAAGTTGTAAACTAAATTAACAATAAATTTCAAACCTATCAGGTTTTCTAAACCTGATAGGTTTTTTACACAAAATGAACAAAATCCCAAAAGCTTTCCTCATTTCCGATCTTATCTGCTTTACACTGCTTTTGGCTTTCCTTTTTTCCTTGCCGTCAAAACTTTTCAAAACGCCTACCTCCTATGTTATCGAGGCCAGCAATGGGCATTTATTAAGTGCTGCAATCGCCAGCGACGGGCAGTGGCGTTTCCCGGTGGCAGATCGTGTTCCTGTAAAATTTAAGGATTGCATTATTGCTTTTGAAGATAAACGGTTTTATAGCCATTTTGGGGTAGATGCATTGGCCATGAGCAGAGCCATGCGGCAAAACTTGCGCGCAAAAAGTGTGGTAAGTGGTGGCAGTACGCTAACCATGCAGGTTATCCGGTTATCGCGTAAACAAGACCGGACCATTTGGCAAAAATTACTGGAGGTCATTTTAGCTTTCCGCTTAGAAATGAGATATTCAAAAGAAGAAATTATAGGTCTGTACGCGGCCAACGCCCCTTTTGGGAGTAATGTTGTAGGTTTAGAAGCTGCCAGCTGGCGGTATTACGGCCGCGATGCTAAAACGCTTTCATGGGGTGAGATGGCCACCTTAGCCGTTCTTCCCAACAGTCCCTCATTGGTTCATCCCGGTAAAAACTCAACCAGACTTGTCAAAAAAAGGAATGATCTGTTGGATAAGCTTGCCAGGTTAAAATATATCGATCAGACAACAGCTAATTTATCTAAATTAGAGCCAGTTCCGGGCAAACCTATGCCCCTGCCCCAGAATGCGCCGCACCTATTAAACCGCTTTAAAGCAGAACGTGTCAACCTTAACATCCCAAATACCAGAATTACTTCTACCCTGGATGAAAACATACAGCTAAAAGTTAATGCCATATTAAAACGATATAACAACCGCTATAGGGCAAACGATATCAATAATATTTCTGCCTTGGTACTTAACGCCAGAACCGGCCAGGTGGAGAGTTATGTAGGTAATATATATCAACCAGAAAATACTGAGTTGCAAAGCCATGTAGACATGATTAAGGCACTTCGGAGCCCGGGTAGTACTTTAAAACCGTTGCTATATGCCAGTATGCTTAATGATGGCTTTATATTACCGCATACCATAATTCCCGATATCCCTACTCAAATAGCCGGTTATTCACCACAAAATTACGATCTGGGTTATGATGGCGCCATTGCTGCAGATAAAGCACTGAGCCGCTCTTTAAACATCCCCGCTGTAAAAATGTTGCAGCAGTATAAATATGAACGCTTTTATGATAAATTAAAGAAATTGGGGATAGGCACCTTGAACCAGCCGGCAGATCATTATGGATTGTCGCTAATTTTGGGCGGCAGCGAAGTTACGATGTGGGATCTGGCCAACACCTATATGGGTATGGTACGCACACTGAACCATTTTAACACCTATAAAGGCCTTTACAATCCCGAAGATTATAAACAGGCTACTTACTTTAGTCATCAAACTAAAGAGGAAAAAGACTATCAGCGCAATTCATTTTTAGATCACGGCGCCATATGGGCTACCTTTAATGCCATGGAAGAAGTAATGCGCCCTGGTGATGAAGGCTTATGGGAACAGTTTTCATCTTCGCAACGGGTGGCCTGGAAAACCGGTACCAGTTTTGGTTTCCGCGATGCCTGGGCCGTAGGCTTGACGCCAAATTACGTAGTATGCGTTTGGGTAGGTAACGCAGATGGTGAGGGCCGGCCAGGATTAGTGGGCATAGAAGCGGCTGCGCCAGTGCTCTTTGATATTTTTAGATTGTTGCCTAATGGTAAATGGTTCGAAACACCTGTAACCAAACTCAAAAAACTTAACATATGTAGACAAAGCGGTTATAAAGCAGGAGAATATTGTACTGATGTGATTCAGGAACTTGTTCCGGTTGCCGGAGAAAAGACAGCCGTTTGTCCTTTCCACAAATTGGTTCATTTAGACCAAACAGGTACTTTTAGGGTTACCGACAATTGTGAAAGTACCACTCAGATGCAACACAAAAGCTGGTTCATTTTACCACCGGCTATGGAATACTATTACAAAATAAAAAATAGCGGCTATAAATCCCTCCCTCCTTTTAAAGCTGGTTGTGATCTTTCAGGTGGAAACAGTGTGATGGAAGTCATTTATCCTAAAAACAATGCAATTGTTTACATCCCATTGGAGCTAGACGGAACCAGAGGTAAAATCGTAATTAATGCAGCGCACAGAAATCCGGGTGCTAAAATATACTGGCACATTGATCATGAATATATAAGCACTACCACTAATTTTCATCAATTGGCCATTAATCCGCCGCCCGGTAAACATATTTTGACATTGGTGGATGAAAATGGCGAACGGCTGGTGCAAACTTTTACGATTTTAGATAAAGAAAAGAAGTAAAATTTTTACAAGTCTTGCTTTCCGAATAATAAATTAATGCATTAATGATTTAGGGTTTGAATGTTTATTAGTAAATGAGCCTTAAGTGTTCGTGGCAGCTTGCAGTACCGCTATTGCTTACGTTCCTCTACCGACGGAATGTCGGGATCCGGGCTATTCCACCTTATCATATTGATGTACAGCGGCTTGTGAATCTTAAAACCTGGGTAGCAATAGAAAAACCAATTCGAAAATGACCCAAACGATTCTAAAGAATGAAAATAGCAGCTGGTTTACCCTGGAAAAAATAAATTTTGCTTACTACACTTCCGTTCTGGTAACTACCAACTGACGCGAAATTGTACCATACACCATTAAATACTGCGCAATCATATAAGTTGCCATAATTAATGCTCCGCTTTGTGGAATGGGCTGACTAAACTTATTAACCGCCAAAATGCTATCAGAAAGCAAGAAAAACAATGCCGCATAAAAAATGAGCTTAAAGCTGAAAATGTTTACTTTACCATATCGATTGAAGGCCATGATGGCCATAACCGTGGCAATGATAGCATACATTAAAACGGGGAATTGCATGGGCCCCAGTTTAGGCTGCAGGTAGAAGAACAACCCTGAACAAAAGATGGCAAAAGCGCCTACAACCCATAAAAAATATGGCGTTTTGTGATTAGGATTAGATTTATGATCAAGTGTAAATGCCCTGATGTAAAAAATGTGGCAAAATATAAAAGCGATTAAGCCATAGATAAAAAAACTCGGTTTATCTTTTTGGAAAATCAGCAGCACATCGCCAAGCCAAGCAAAAATCAATCCTGCAAAAATCCGCTTGTGGAAACGTCCTTTTAAATTCGAGCCAACATAAAGCCACACTAAGAGCACAACTACAATTAACGGCTTGGCAAAATTGCGCAGCAGCATATCATTGGTATATTCTGCATATAATTGAATTGTGAATACGAGAAAAAATATAAAAGAAAATAACTTAGTCTTCATCAATGACGGGATTTGCCTTTTGCAAATTTAAAAACCAAATTACGGATATTAAGTGGATCGCCATAAAAATTACTTGATAACCAACCGGCAATTTCAAAACAGGACCAACAAAGCACCAAAAAGCGGCCTGAAATATACGAATCTAATTTACCATGCTTTCTGTTCTAATAAAACTACATATGAAATTAACGCAACAGGATCCAACCCCATATTCTCCCGGGCAATTCAGAAAAACGCCCATGTTCGAAAATATATTTGCATCCAAAAAACAAAGTTGTTTTCAAAAAACTCAGCGAGATGCTGACCTATACCCAGACTTAATTGGCGATACCATCATTGAGCCTGTAGTAATTAAGTTGTTTATAAAGTTATAGGCCAATTCTACGCCAATCAGAATAAAAAAATGGAATAGATCATTTAGTTAATCTATATTCATATAACAATGCTTAGTCAGGCATACTTGCTTAGCAATTTTCTTCATCAGCGTAAAAATATATTACTGTAATATTTATGCTTGTTTGGCATTAGTTATTGATAATTAGCAAACGCAACCTTAACTTTGGTTGGTTAATTTAATGTCTCACTACATTTGATTGTCCACTAAATCATCCCACCTATGAAAAAATTGTCTCTCCTTCTTTCGCTAACTGCAGTAGCATTTTATGCAAAAAGCCAAACGATGATACTAGCCAAAGATGTAGCTCAATATGTCGGAAAAAACGTTTCCATCTGCGATTCGGTTTACAGCGCAAAAGCTTTAGATAAATTAACCTTAATTAATTTGGGAGGTGCCTATCCAAAAGAGCTGATCACTATAGTGATCAATAAAGAGGATGAGCGTAAATTCCCTTCAGAACCTGCAAGCATGTTTATTGGAAATAACGTTTGTGTCACCGGAGTGGTTTCAGATTTTAAAGGCAAAAAACAGATAGTAGTTACCGATCCAAAACAGATTGTCGTAAAATAATCAATCGTCAGCTTGTGGTATTTCTGCCACTTTAGCAGCCTCGATATAAAGCATAACCTGGTTAACACAGGTATTTAAATGTTCGTTAAGCTCATGTTCCCAAAACCGCATTACCGTATAACCTCTGGCGTTGAGCTGCTGATTTACGTGTCGGCCGCGTTGTATATTTCCTTCAATCTTCGGAATCCAAAAACGCGAATTTGTTTTTATGGAGGCTTTCCTTTTATCCCATTTTTAGCCATGCCAAAAATCACCATCAACGAATATGGCCAGTCTATATTTATTAATCACGATATCTGGTTTGCCGTGAATTTTCTTCGGATGGATCCTAAACCTCAAATTTCTTACCCAAAGCGCTTTCCGAAGTTTTAACTCCGGCAAACTATTTTTTGCCTCAATTTCAGACATGTTCTGGCTTCGCTGTGTGGTGGTGTAAAAACCCGCACTTTCTTCAAAGCGCGGAACTTTAATATCTTCTTCTTTATATGGTTGGGTTCCATAATTAAGTTAACCCAAAGTACCGTGAATTGTTTAAAAATGATGGTAAATGGAAAAAACGGGAACAACCTAAGCACCTCCTCTTTTAAAGGAGGTGCTCTTGGGCCGAAGCGTTAATACAAAAAGTATAATTTGAGTAAATTGTCGAAAAGTGAGCTTTTTCAGTTGGCAGAAAATATTCCTGCCAACCTCATAAGCATAGATATCCTTATTATCTGACCCGAAGATTGGAAATCATTTCAACACCTCCCAACTTGTTATACAGATAGGTGTATTTCCTTGATGAATAGTCTGATTTTCTTGATGAATATTTTAAGGTTTTTATTTTATTAAGTACAGAAACCGAATTTCCACAACCCTTACTTTTAAATTATAGCATTTTAAAAGCCGTAAATTTTGCAGCTATCAGCATAAAATCCATAGTTTTGGCCCTGATCAATTTATAACTATGCCATTAAAACGAAATACGCTAATTTTTATACTTGCCCTGTTAATTGCTGCTTTTGCCTGTTTAAGCTTCTTTATTGCAAAACATCCCATACTTGATTTTGACATTAAAACCTCCATGTTTATTCAACAATACCATGCAGACTGGTTAGATAAATTAATGCTGGCCATCAGCTTTTTTGGCGAACTCCCCTACTCATTACTATCTGTAGTAATCGTGGCAATCGTATTTTATCAACAGCAATATAAACGGGAAGGAATATTCATTTCGACTGTTTTATTATCGGGACTAATTATTCTAGGTATAAAAAATATAATCAACCGTCCACGTCCAACTGCATTTTACGTACGACTGGTTGAAGTGAACCGATTTCAAAGTTATCCCAGCGGCCATGTACTTTCTTACACACTCTTTTTTGGGTTTTTAATCATTTTGATGAATACGCTGAAAGATGTGCCGAAGCTAACCCGGAATATCGTAACCTACATTTCAGCCTTTTTAATGATCGGCATTGCACCATCCAGAATTTACCTGGGTGCACATTGGCTTACAGATACGGTAGGTGGTTTTCTGTTAGGCTTAATCTGCCTTTTCCCGCTTTGCTACTTCTATTTTAAAAAAGGATAGAGATTAAGCTTTTGCCTGCAGTTTTTCTTTCTTCCTTACCCTGCTTAAAGTTTCAATCCGCATGCCTAAATAGCTCGCCAGAAATTTTAGCGGAACTCTGGATTTTATAGCAGGAAAACCTGTTTGAAATTGTTTATACCTGATTTCAGCCGAAGGAATTCGTGATAAAACAGACCGTTCTTGCGAAGTATGATAATGTATAGCCAATAATTTTCTGGCCAAAATATTGGTTTCAGGAAATTTAACATACAGATCATCTATAAAACGGTAAGGAAGTATAAGCAGTTCAGAATCTTCCAATGCCTGATATTGTTCCCGGTAGGTTGGCACGAGTGTCCCGGGATTTCTAATCTGCCCTATCAGGTTATTTTCAGCTGTTAACCATGCGGTAATGTCCTTTCCTTCGTCTAATATAAAAGCGCGTACCAATCCTTTAAGGATAAAGAACAAACAATCTCCGTTAATGTAGTTTAATTCAGGTAAAATTTCATTCTTTCGCACCACCATCTTAAATGTCTCTTTCTTTACCCGATCAATTATTTCTTTTCTTAATGGCTGCAGCTCATTTAAATATTTGATAAAAGCATCGCCCTCATCATAGGCATCGGTCATCATATCGATCATGGTTTTATAAAATGTGCAAGTTATTATTTGAACACAGGATTTCCAAAGGATAAAAACGCGCCTAACTAGTAAAAATTATATTTAGGAATATATGGTCTTATCTGTTGATTATGACACAGCTTCAGGCATTTATATTTTGGTTATTTGTTTTGACAAAGTATCTTTTAACTTAATGATAAAAATTATAATAATTTTGCCGCTATGATGAACGATAAACCCAAAGCTTTCCTTTTTGACCTCAACGGTACCATGATTAATGATATGGCTTTCCACAACAAAGCCTGGCACGATATTCTTACACATGATTTAGGTGCCAACATCAGTTTTGACGCTGTTAAGAAACAGATGTATGGCAAAAACCAGGATTTGCTGGAACGTGTATTTGGCGTGGGCCATTTCACCCAGGAACAAATTGATCAGATTTCCATCGAAAAAGAACGCAGGTATCAGGCCGCGTATAGAGCACATTTGGCATTAATAACCGGTTTGGGCGATTTTTTGGAAAAAGCACAACAATCAGGTATCCAGATGGCCATCGGTTCGGCAGCCATCCCTTTCAACATCAACTTTGTGCTCGATAACTTAAATATCCGTTCTTACTTTAAAGCAATTGTAAGTGCCGAAGATGTGGAGAACAGTAAACCAGATCCTGAAACCTTTACCAAAGGTGCTGAAATTTTGGGTGTGGCCGCTAACCAATGTATTGTTTTTGAAGATGCACCGAAAGGTGTTGAGGCGGCGCAAAATGCCGGAATGAAATGTGTTGTACTTACAACAATGCACACCAGAGCAGAGTTTTCCGCCTATCATAACATTATTGCATTTATAGAAGATTATACTGACCCCGTGTTACAAGAACTTTTCTAAAAAGATACGGCCCGAATTAGTCAGGCCGCACGTTTCATCATCATTTTTCATTAAATCAATAAGCAAAGAGATTATTTACTGAATTTGTATATAGAGCTTGTTTTATACATCTGGCCTGGTTTTAAAACCGTTGACGGAAAAGCAGGTTGGTTGGGTGAATCTGGAAAGTGTTGTGTTTCCATGGCAATTGCCGTTCTAAAATCATCTTTAGCACCACTTTTAAAGGTATTTTTGCTTTGCATAAAATTTCCGCTGTAGAATTGCAAACCTGGCTCCTGTGTATAAATGTCCATAATGATGCCCGACTGGTCTCCTTTTACCGTAGCCGCATGAAACATGCCCATAGCTTTGGTTTTATTAAGCACATAATTGTGATCATAACCTTTACCGAAAGTTAACTGCTCGTTTTTATCATTTATGCGTGCACCAATAGTTGTAGCAGTGGTAAAATCGAACGGTGTGCCTTTAACCTTTTCTATTTTCCCGGTCGGGATCAGGGTAGAATCAACAGGTGTATATTCATCTGCATAAATCTTCACCTCATGGTTTAAAATTTCTCCACTTCCATCCCCATTTAAATTAAAAAACGCGTGATTGGTTAAATTTACCACCGTAGTTTGATCGGTTTTAGCTTCATAATCCATCTTCAATTCATTTTCGTCTGTTAAGGTATAGGTCACTTTAACATCTAAATTACCTGGAAAATTTTCTTCTCCATCTTTTGACAGATAATGCAGTATCAACCTATTGGCAACAGGTTGACTTGCATCCCAAACAACATATTGAAAGCCTTTTTTGCCTCCGTGGAGGGTATTCTGTCCGTTATTGGTAAAAAGCGAATAGCCTTTCCCCTCAAGTGTAAATTTTCCTTTGGCTATACGGTTACCGTAACGGCCAATAGTTGCACCAAAATAAGGTTCGGTTGATTTCTCGTAATCGCCAATGCTTTTAAAACCCACCACTACATCTACCAGCTTCCCATCTTTATCTGGCACCGTTAAACTAACCAGGCGACCACCGTAATTGGTAAAAACGGCCTCTGCACCGTTTTTATTTTTTAAAATGTACAAGGCAATCTGTTTACCATCAATTTCTTTTTTAAAAGAATCGGCAACTAATTTTACAACTGCTAAAGGGGCACTTTTCAAAGTATCTGCTGAAGAAGATTTTTTGGTTCCGGATTGGCAGGAAGCTAATCCGATTGCAGCAGTTACGCACAGGCCTGCTAATGATTTTAATTTCATAAATTGGAATACTTGGTTTAGATTTTTATTATAAATATATCGCTTAATTTTACAAATAAAACGATTTAGATGAATTAAAAAACAAATATTATCGCCATTAAAACGTAACGATACGATTTGTAGAATACCCATTACAAAATGTAGAAGAACAATTCGGAGATCAGAATTTCAATAAAGGATTCTGTTCATAATGATTTTATGCCTTATAATTAAAGCGATCATCTTTTGGATTTCGGTAAAACAAGCTGCAACCTGTTCGTTTATCTTATGATTACGTATGAAACTAAGAATATATTGACTATCAGCAGCTAAAATCCGTCAAAACTAATTATTATTGCAACAATCAAATTATAAGCATGAATCAAATTATTTCAACCGATCGCTACCACAAAATGCAATATCGCCGTTGCGGAAAGAGTGGACTTAAATTACCGCTCATATCATTAGGCTTATGGCATAATTTCGGACATGTAAACGTTTTTGAAAACAGCAAAAACCTTATCTATACTGCTTTTAACAACGGAATTACGCATTTCGATTTAGCTAATAATTATGGCCCGCCCCCTGGATCGGCTGAGGAAGTTTTCGGGAAAATACTGCACGAAAATTTTAAAGGCTATCGTGATGAAATGATTATTTCAAGTAAAGCCGGATATACCATGTGGGATGGTCCGTACGGCGACTGGGGCTCAAAAAAGTACCTGGTTTCCAGTTTAGATCAAAGCTTAAAACGAATGAAGCTGGACTATGTGGATATTTTTTATCACCACCGTCCAGATCCCGAAACACCATTGGAAGAAACGATGGGTGCTTTGAGTCTATTGGTGCAGCAGGGAAAGGCATTGTATGTCGGTATTTCAAATTATCAGGCTGAAGAAGCCGAAAAAGCAATCAGGATTTTAAAAGATAACGGTACGCCCTGTTTAATCCACCAACCCAAATATTCGATGTTTGAACGTTGGGTTGAAAATGGTTTGCTTGATGTTTTATCGCAAAATGGTGTGGGTTGTATTCCATTTTCGCCATTGGCGCAAGGTTTACTTACCGATAAATATTTGCACGGGATCCCATCTGACTCAAGGGTAGCTACAAGCGGAATTTTCCTGAAAGAAAGTAACATCACTCCAGAGAAATTGGCGGTAATTTCCAGATTAAATGATCTGTCACAATCCCGTGGACAAAAACTGGCGCATATGGCTTTATCGTTTATATTAAAAGATAATCGAATCACTACGGTACTCATTGGTGCAAGTAAACCGGAACAGATTACGGATTCAATTAAAGCATTGGATAATATCGCCTTCAGCGAAGCCGAACTCAAGTTAATTGACGAGATTTTAGCTTAAAAATTCGTAACAGCCATGATGCTTCATTCTATAGCTATCGGATGGAGCATCACGGAATCTATAAGTCTTAAAACTGTTGACGTTAAAAATCATTACGCCCACAGGCAAAAACCACATAGCGGATCAGCCAGGCTGATCTTAAACATATTGTATTGAAATGAGCATTCAATGATTGAAATAAGGATTAACCCAATTTCATCATTTGTTCTAAAACCAAATGAGATTAAATGGGTTTAAGAAATGAATCTATTACATTTCTTAATTTATGGCAAGAGCCAATAATTCTATTTATAGTGCCTTAGCAGCTAATTTATTAATCGCCGTAACCAAATTTATAGCTGGAGCGTTTACCAACAGCTCTTCAATGATTGCAGAAGGCATTCACTCTACGGTTGATACCAGTAACCAGCTTTTATTGCTTTATGGGCTAAAAAGAAGTGTAAAACCGCCAGATAAATCCCGCCCGTTTGGTTATGGGAAAGAGCTGTATTTCTGGTCGTTCATTGTATCCATTATGATTTTTGGTTTAGGCGGTGTCGTTTCAATTTCGCAAGGCATTGCACACATCCGCCGCCCGGAGGTTTTGGGCAATCCAACATGGAATTACGTGGTATTGGGTTTATCCTTTATTTTCGAAGGCACCTCACTAATCATTGCGATAAAAGAATTTAATAAAACGCGCAAAGGTTTACCCTGGTGGAAAGCGATCATTAAAAGTAAAGATCCATCTGGCTTTTTAGTGCTTTTTGAGGATGGTGCCGCAGTTTTAGGATTGGTAATTGTTTTTATTTTCATGGTACTTAGCCACAATTTAAATTTACCATTTTTAGATGGACTGGCTTCGGTTTTGGTGGGCACACTTCTGATTTTTGTATCGTTTATACTGGCAAGAGAGAGCCGCAGTCTACTCATGGGCGAAGGTTTAACTTCAGAAACGCAGCAGAAAATTAAAAAACTGGTCGAAAATGATCCTGATGTAATTACCGTAACCAGTGTTTTATCACAATATCAATCTCCAAAGGAAGTATTACTGGTACTCATTCTTACCTTCCATGCAGAATTAAACACCACCGATTTAACCAATGCAATCGACAGGTTGAGAGCTAAAATTAAAGCAGAATTAAATGTCGTTAAGTTTGTGATTATCCAGCCGCAGTCTGCTGATGTAACAGAAAATGATTTCAGTACTGATATTCATCTCGAATAACACAGTTAAATTGTCTATGCAAACGAACTGGTCAGTTTTAGCAGGCCAGGGAGAGATCTTTGATTGATATCCAAAAATCCCCCTCTTTACTGCAGCGCTGCTTTATAATTGATGCTAGATGACCTGCAAAACAATTTTTCCTCTTGTATGTCCTTGTTCACTTTCCATTTGCGCCTGTTTTGCACTGGTAAAAGGCAAAACTTTATCAATAATGGGTTTAACTTTTCCTGAATCTATCAAACCGGCTATTTCAGTCAGTTGCGCTGGAATGGACTGTGCCATAAAACCAATCAGGTGAACTTTTTTATCCTTTGCTTCGGCCACAAATTCCGGCATTAAAGTCGTAATTACGCGTCCGCCTTCTTTTAATATATTTAATGATTTGAACTGCGTTTCTTTTCCAACGGTATCCAAAACAAGATCCACATCTTTTACCACAGACTCAAAATCTTCCATTTTATAATCTATCACTTCATCAACGCCCAAACACTTCAAAAAGTCGGTATTGGTATCTGATGCGGTACCGATGACATAAGCACCTTTCCATTTTGCAAATTGTACAGCATACGTACCTACGCCACCAGCTGCAGCATGTATCAATACTTTTTGTCCGGCTTTTAGCAAACCATGATCGAATAAACCCTGCCATGCGGTTAAACCTGCCAAAGGCACAGCAGCTGCTTCGGCATGTCCTATACTCGTCGGTTTCACACTGATGATATTGGCTTTTACTACGATGTACTCGGCATAGGCCCCATTTTTGGTTGGATCAGGTCTGCCATATACCTCATCACCTTTTTTAAACTCGCTTACTTTTTCTCCAACTTCCTCCACGGTACCGGAAACGTCCCAGCCCAGTGTTAAAGGTAATTTTGCGGGAAATTTATCTTTATGATGTCCCTCCCTGATTTTCCAATCAACCGGATTAACGCTGGTTGAATGCACTTTGATCAATACTTCGTCGGGAGCTGGTTGGGGGATTGGAATTTCATCAATTGATAACACTTCCGGACCGCCATACTCATGGATTCTAACTGCTTTCATATTAGGATATTATTATTACTTGATATATACTGTTTTAATATTCACAAACTCATGGATACCGAACATACTCAACTCGCGGCCGTACCCAGACTGATTGATACCACCGAAAGGCAAAGCAACATCTGATTTTACGCCCTGGTTTACGAAACAGGAGCCTGCCGCCAGTTTATTACGCGCAATATCTTCTGCCAGTGCACTGTTTTTAGTAAAAACAGCCGCCCCCAGGCCGAAATTGGTATCATTAGCAATATAAATGGCATCATCGGCATCTTTTGCTGCAATGATGGCAGCTACCGGACCAAACAGCTCCTCATCATATGCCAGTACACCTTTTTTTACTTGGGTTAAAATAGTGGGCTGATAATAGGCATGGTGACCAGCAATAGACGGAATCTCGCCTCCCAGGATACATTTTGCCCCTTGTTCTATGCTTTTTAATACTTGTTGATGCAGCTCATCGCGAAGTTCGGCCCTGGCCATTGGACCAAGATCTGTTTCAGCCAATAGTGGATCGCCCGTTCTTTTGCTTTCCATTTCGACTTTAAAAAGTTGTGTAAATTTTTCTTTTACTGATTCTTGTACAATGAAGCGTTTAGCGGCAATACAGCTTTGTCCGTTGTTGATCAACCTGGCTTCGGCACATATTTTTGCTGCCTCTTCCAAATCTGCATCTTCCAAAATAATATACGGATCGCTACCTCCAAGTTCCAAAACTGTTTTTTTTATCAGTTTGCCTGCCTGTTCCGCTACTTTTTTGCCTGCTTCAGTACTGCCCGTTAATGTTACCGCTTTGATATATGGATTTTCGATTACTTTCGGAATGGCCTTACTGTCGCAGATCAGCGTTTTAAAAACGTGTTCCGGAAATCCCGCATCTTCAATTATCCTTTCTATTTCGAGCGCGCAGCCGGTAACACCCGATGAGTGTTTTAGTACACCCGCATTGCCGGCCATTAAGGCGGGAGCAAGAAAGCGAAATACCTGCCAGAATGGGAAATTCCAGGGCATAATGGCCAGTACCACACCGATAGGTTGAAAGCTCACATAACTTTTGGACGCATCTGTTTCGATGAGCTGATCTGCTAAAAATGCGGCTCCATTTTTAGCGTAGTATTCGCAAACGGCGGCACATTTGAGTATTTCGGACACACCATCCTTTAATGGTTTGCCCATTTCTAAGGCCATCAGTTCGGCTAACTTATCCTTGCGTCCGCTTAAAAGTTTTGAAACCTGCAACAGTAATCCGGAACGGGTTTCGAAATCAGTCTCCTTATAGTTTAACCATGCCTGGTGCGCCTGATCTACTTTCTGACCGATCGAATGATCAGTATCTTCCCCGTATTTTTTTATGATTGCCCCATTTATGGGGTTTATAGACGAAATGCTCATTTAATAATAACAAATGAGCATTTTAATTGTGTTGTTTATTTTAGATTAGTGGATTGAGAAGCAAATGGAATACGGAAATGAAAGGTAGAACCTTTGCCATATTCACTTTCTGCCCAGATTTTAGCTTTATGTAAATTAATGATCTCAGCGCTTAGGTACAATCCTATTCCAAATCCCGAAATGGTTCTGGTCTGCTGGCTTGAAACACGATAAAACCGGTCAAAAAGTTTTTCCAGATCATGGGCCTGTATACCAATACCAAAGTCAGTTACCGACACCTGAACATCATTGTCGCTGATTACCGATTTAACTAAAACCGTGCTGTTTAAATCTGAATATTTTACGGCATTGCTGATCAGATTTGAAATAACAGAACCAATTTTATCTTTATCGGCGTAAATTAATTTAGACGCTCCTGCTTCAAAATCGATTTGATTACCGGGATAAATTAATCTTAAGTCTTCTATCACATCCAGGGCTACCTTATCCAGGTCAAAATGCGACAAATTCAATTGAATTTCTCCCGATTCCAAACGTGATACATTTAAAAAAGAACTGATCAGGGTACTCATTTTGCGAATCTGCTTCTGAACCTTTGCCAATGTGTTTATCACAAAAACATCTGCTAGGTTTTTACTCTGCATCAGTTGCACGTAAGCACTCATGGAAGTTAAAGGTGTTTTCAGTTCATGGCTTACCATGCTGATAAAATCATTTTTTTGTTGTTCTTCCTTTATGCTGATTAAAATCTGTTCCTGATCGAGTGCTTCACGCTGTAGTTCAGTTTCTTTAATGGCGTTTTCGGCTTTTACCATGTCGGTAACATCACTGGCCGTATGAAGAATACAATAGGGAATTCCAGACTCATCCTTTATTGCGCGGTATTCGTAGCTATAATAAGCAGTTTGAAGCCTCCCGTCCCTCATTGTTTCAGCCGGTATTGCATTACCTTTATCTGTTACTCCTGTTAACATTACATTTTTGAGCATATGAATAAAAGGTTGCCCCTTTAATTCGGGCACGGCATCTTCCAGTGGTTTACCGATAATAGAACGGTCTTTGTCCCAAAAATCAATCATGGCATCATTAGCCATTTCAATTACAATATCTGCTGATGTGTAGATGGCTGTTGCATCTTTTGATAAAGAAAGAACCTCTAAAAGCTGGTCATTGCTTAAAACTTTTGAATATCTTTCCATTTATACTTTAAATTAAAACCGGGCTACGACAATATGTTGAATAAACCAATTGAACTAGTTATGATACAAGCCTAACTTCACAAATGTTTGGCTATTCTTCGAAATTGTTGATTTTAATAATCTTTCATTGCTTTTAATTCATGTAAAGGAGTTCAGCACTTCAATTAATCTTATTTAGAATAAATAAAAATAATTTGATTTTGATCCGCAAAATTGTTTTCTTTGCGACAAATAAGAATCAATCTAAATAAGATGAATAAAAATTTTACGTTTCTTTTAAATTTCATTGTCCTTTTTCTGGTTTTGACAGGAAATATTATGGCACAAGATAAAACAGGGTCAATTGCAGGTCTTATCAAAACCAGCGATGGGATCCCGGCAGCGTACATCAATGTTGGTTTGAAAAATACGGGTAAAACCACTCAAACTGACGAAAAAGGTAATTTCACAATCAAGAATGTTCCATCTGGAACGTACATCATCAAGATATCTTCGGTAGGCATTTCTGCACAGGAAAAGTCAGTTGTTGTAACTACCGGTCAAACCGTAAATGCAGATTTCACCATCGCAGAATCATCTTCACAATTAGATGAAGTAGCGGTTAATGCTTATAAAACTCCCAATAGAAAACCGGTTAATTTAGGTAAAATTGCCATTGCACCTATTGATCTTCCGCAGGCTGTACAAATTATAGGAAATCAGGTTATCACAGATCAACAGGCGAATACCCTTGGCGATGTAATGAAAAATGTAAATGGCGTTGCTTTAGGTGCCAATCGCGGGGCCGTTGGCGAAAACTTCTATGCCAGAGGTTATAGCCTGGGCAGCAATAACATTTTTAAAAATGGCGCAAGAACAACTATTGGCGGCAGTCCGGAGGCGAGTACACTGGAATCAGTAGAAGTGTTAAAAGGTAGTGCTGCTTTACTTTATGGTGGTGTAACGGGTGGAGCCGTTGTAAATATGGTGACTAAAAAGCCTAAATTTGAAACTGGTGGTGAAATCAGTATGCGTACAGGTAGTTATGATCAATACAAGCCAATGATTGATTTTTACGGTCCGGTATCCAAGAAACTAGCCTTTAGGGCAATCAGCACTTATGAAAATGCAGGAAGTTTTCGGGATAATGTAAAATCAAAACGTTTTTATATTAATCCATCAATGTTGTATCAGATAAGTGAGCAGACGGAAGTTTTGATCCAGGGTGATTATTTGAAAAGTGATTTCACTCCCGATTTTGGTGTGGGATCGGTGAATAACCAGATTGTAGATTTTGGACGGAGTGCATTCATCAACACACCATGGGCTTACAATAAAACAAATACGGCTACTGCGCAGGCCAATATCACACATAAATTTAACAGCAACTGGAAGTTAAATGCCATTGGTTCCTTCCAATCTTACAATCGCAATTATTATGGATCTGACCGCATCCAAGCCAATACATCGGGTATTGCAGCGAGAAATCTTTCAAGAGCACTCAGTAAAGAATTTACTTATAACCAGCAAATTAATGTTAACGGAAGTTTCCATACAGGAAAGATTAAACATACCGTTTTATTTGGTGCAGATGCCGATCAATCCAGAGTAACCAGTAATGCCTTCGCTTATGGTAAAGATGCGAAGGGTGCCAATATCACAACCTTAAATTATGGCAATGTAAATGTATTTGATCCGGCCACCTATTATGGTTCAGGGGTAATGCCTGAAGCTCTCGCCATAACCAGCACACTTGCACCAATATACAGATATGGTGCTTTTGTCCAGGACTTGATCGAAGTAAATGACCAATTTAAGGTTTTGGCAGGCCTACGTTATACAGACCAGAAAAATGCCAGTTCAAGGGCCTTGAATTTAGAAACCGGAATAACTACACCGGGGGCAACAAAGTTTGATGATGCTTTTTCTCCTAAATTAGGATTAATATACCAGCCTCTTAAAACCACGTCACTGTACATCAGCTATGCGGGCAACTTTATAACCAACACCGGTACCGACATTTATTTTGAGGCGCTTCCGCCATCATTGGTAGATCAATATGAGGCTGGTATAAAAAATGATCTATTCGGAGGTAGGTTATCGGCCAATCTAACTTATTACAAAATCAGGAACAATAACACTGCGCAAACCGCTATGTATGATCAAAATGGTAACCTTAACTCCAATACCAACCTCAAACAATTAAACGGAACTACCGTAAGTGACGGCCTTGAAATCGATTTAACGGGCGCCATTTTAACCGGTTTAAATTTCACGGCAGGATTTAGCTACAACTTTATGCGTTTCACCAACACGCCTGATGTTACCGGTATGATTGAAAATGTTCGCCTAGTGGGTACAACGAAAAACACGGCGAACGCAACCTTATTCTATACTTTTCAGGATGGAGCAATAAAAGGTTTAAAATTGGGTGCCTCGGCATTTTATACCGGCAAACGCAATGGCGGCTGGAACGATGCTAAAAATGCAACAACACTAAGGCTAATCCCGTTAAGCGCCTTTACCACGTTCGATCTTTCTGCGGGGTACAGCTGGAAAAAGTTCTCGCTGCTTGCAAAAGTTTCTAACCTTACCAATGCACTGAATTATTTTGTGCACGAAAACTATAGTGTAAATCCAATTGCTCCGCGCCAATTTGCTACTACCTTATCTTATAGATTTTAGCGAAAAAGGGTTAAAGACAGCTTAATCCAGATCCATCACTTCAATCTCATCGCAGGTGAGCTTGAAGTGATATTAAATGTTTAAATAATTCAACAGGAATATCAATAGGTTGACGTTGAAAGTATTCAACTTATTTTCTACGATAATCACCCCCGGCACAAATGATCAATGGTTCTCTTTGCGCTCTCGCACAGCAGACAGTAAGTATTCAGCAAAAACTGATCACGTAATGCCGATAAAAATTAAAGAATAATTAATATCGTGCCCGTTTTAGATAGTTTGAAATAATAGTGGTATTCACCATAGCGCTCCACCTTTTCAATTTCGCATACTTTGCCGGATTTGCCGTATTCATCTGATAAAAAATCCCCAATTCTGATGCTGTCCAGCTGGTTGATATCAAGTGATGCTCTTTTAATGAATTTTCCCTTATGTTCCATAATGATTGCGTATTTGCATACTTACGCAATCACAACCACTTTGGTTTTTTATCCGGTAAAGTAAACGTAAATTGAAACTTTATCAGATTCATATTGATTTACACTTTCTGATTGTGTGTTTAAGGACATCGGATTTGACGATCGTAATCGCTTTGAAAAGAGCGATCTAGAGTCCGCTCACTCCACCACTAACCACCAGTTTCATGGCATCAGCTGCTGTCATTTTTAAATCAGTAACCTTGTCACGCTGCACAATACACAGCTGACCAGCAAAGGAATAAGAGAGCGGAAAATAAACCGCCACTTCATTGGGTAAATCCAGTTTATGCAAATCGTTTTGTGTTAAAAAACCAATTTTTTTTAAACCGCCTTCTACCTCAACCAATACCGGGTGGTTAAATTTCTTCTCGTCGCCCACAAAGGCTTCGGTTAAATCTTTTATGGAAGAGTAGATGAAATTAAACAGCGGCAGGCGTTGCATCATCCGCTGAAACCAGTTGTACATGGGCTCGGTAACCAAATTGGTTACAAAAATGCCGGCCAGCAAAATAATCGTCAAAACGGTAAGCAAACCCAGGCCCGGAATATTCCTGCTTTCGCCGGTAAGTGGATTTACACCAAGCACATTTTTTACATTTAACCAGCTGTCAACTGTGGTAACCGCCCAAACGACAATAAAAATACTCACCGCAATGGGTACCACAATTAATAAACCTTTAATCAGATAGTTTAATATGGCTTTCCCAACTCTATTCATGGTGTAAAATTAGTGTTTTTTTAGTTCATTTTTTCACTAGTCATTAGTGGATTGGTGCAGCGTATAAATTTACGATCTATTATTAGACTATTACTTAGCATAGTCAACAGAAATTAATGTCTAAATCTCCATTATGCAATCTGCCATACTCATGACCAATGAACATCCGGACCAATTGGCGATTTGCCGTACTACATGACTGACGAACTAAACCAATGCGTTATTCATAGAAATATACACGTTTAACCCGCTGCGAGATATTGGTCAGGATTTCGTAAGGAATGGTACCAATATCTTTAGCCAGCTGCATAATGGTATGCTCCTTATTGAAAACGATAGCTTCATCTCCGGGTTTCACCTCGATGCCTGTCACATCCAGCATGGTCATATCCATACAAATTGAGCCAATTGTAGGCACTAAATGGCCGTTGATGAGCATTTTGCCAACGCCATTACCAAAATACCTGGTGTAGCCATCTGCATAACCAATTTTTACGGTTGCAATTTTTCCGCCGTCTGGCATAACTCCCCTCCTTCCATATCCTACAGTTTCGCCCGGCGCCAACTGCTTCACCTGTGTAACGGTTGTTTTAAGCACCATTACCGTTTGCAAACCGCGGTTATTGGTTACCGCAGAATCAAAACCATACAAACCTATACCCAAACGTACCATATCCATTTGCGCATCAGGCCAGCGTGAGATACCAGAAGTATTCGAGATATGTAATAATGGCTTATAACCTAAAATGTTAACCAATTGAGTAGCTGCGATTTTAAATACATCAATCTGGTGCTGGGTAAATCCATCGTGTTCTGCAGCATCGCTAGCCACCAGGTGAGAGAAAATACTCTGTACTTTTAGCCTTGCAGAATCTTTTAGCAGGACGGCTAAGGCACCTATTTCAGCCTGATCGAAACCCAGCCGGTGCATGCCACTATCTATTTTAAGGTGGATGGGATAATCAAAATCGTAATCAGATAAGGCATTCAAGAAACTATTCAGGATCTCTATGCTATAAATTTCAGGCTCCAGCCGGTGTTTGATAATGGCTTCGAAGGCAGATTCTTCCGGGCTCATCACCATAATAGGCAAAGTAATTCCGGCTTTACGCAAAGCAATGCCCTCATCGGCATAAGCTACCGCCAAATAATCTACTTTGTGGAACTGCAATAAATTGGCAATTTCAAAACTTCCGCTGCCATAAGAAAAGGCCTTAACCATTGCCATTATTTTAACGCCAGGCTTAATTTTAGAACGGTAAAACTGCAGGTTTCCCACCATTGCATTCAGATCGATCTCTAAAACGGTATCGTGTATTTTTTGGGTAAGTAATTTACTGATGCGCCCAAAATCAAAGCGCCTGGCCCCTTTTACCAGTATCGTTTCGTGGTTAAAATATAAACCCGGAAAAGCCTCAACAAAAGCACTGGTATTCTCGAAAAACTGCGTTT
Organism: Pedobacter suwonensis; assembly: GCF_044762335.1. GTDB lineage: Bacteria > Bacteroidota > Bacteroidia > Sphingobacteriales > Sphingobacteriaceae > Pedobacter. The sequence goes on from NZ_JBIWEB010000008.1 coordinate 235,367, forward strand.
CGAACATAAACAGATTGGCATAACGGGCTATGTTAGCGCCGATGCCGATTAAACGGTTTATCTTTTTTTGCGCTAGCAATCCGGCTATTTCAGTATACAAATCAAGATCATCTCGTCCGGTTTCGAACAATTCGGAAAGGATAACGGTTTTCTTAGGATGCTGGTTTTGCTGGTTTAAAAAATCGAGTGCGATGGCCAAAGAAGAAATATCAGCACTATACGAATCGTCAATAACGGAACACTGATTGATGCCGTTTTTTAATTCCAGACGCATGCTTACGGGGCTCAGTTTCTCCAACCGCAGATCAGCCTGCTCCGGGCTATAACCCAAAGCCAATAATGTTGCCCAGCAGATCATGCCATTTTCTATTGAAGCTTTATCTTTAAAGGGAAGAATACATTCAATCTCCCTGTTTTGATAAATGGCCCTTAAATAACATCTTCCTTCAATGGGTTCAACAGTAGTGATCTGCAGATCTGCCGCCTGTTTACTGCTCCAGCAAAACTGTTTTTTACCAGGCAGGTTTTTTATACCTATTTCACCTACATATTCCGGTGCGTAAATCAATAGTTCGGATGTTGAAAAGAGTTTCAGTTTTTCGGTAAGTTTTTCTTTTTTTGAACTGAATCCTTCGGCATGAGCCTCACCGATATTGGTTAAAATTCCAATTTCAGGGCGGATTATTTCAGCTAAATGTACCATCTCATTCACCGCAGAAATACCGGCCTCAAAAATACCGAGGGTGTGCTCAGCCTCAATCTGCCATATAGAAAGCGGTACTCCGATCTGCGAATTATAACTTTTAGGGCTCTTAACAATATTAAAGTCGGCTGCTAAAAGCTGATATAACCATTCTTTAACGATGGTTTTCCCGTTACTGCCGGTAATACCAATTGTTTTTAAATCAAATTGATTCCGGTGATATGCGCTTAATTTTTGTAGCGCCGCCAGGGCATCATTTACCAGTAAAAAATTACCATCCGGATATTCATGAATATATTTTGCTTCGGTAACTACAAAATTCCTGATTCCCCTTGCATAGGCATCTTTAATAAATTCGTGTCCGTTACGGTGTGAAGAAAGCGCAAAAAACATAGAACTTTCTGGCAGCAAAACCGAGCGACTGTCAATAACCAGGTAATGGATAATAAGCTCTCCATCAAACAATTTGGTATTGGCATTTAAAATTTCAGCTATTTTGGAAACCGTATATATGGGATTTTGCATGCTATTATATTCAGAAAAATAAGGTAATCGCTTTTATTTTTACGAATTTCAGTAATTAATTATGAAAAGCAGTAAAGAAGAAGCAGTAATATTAGATAAAAAGCAAGCTTTGGTAAAAGCCGAAAGTTTTTGTGTTTACCAAGAGCGCTCGCAAAAAGAGGTGCGCTATAAACTGGTTGAATGGGGAATGCGCGGAGATGAACTGGAAGAAATTATTACCGAGCTGATCATCAACAATTTTTTAAATGAGGAAAGGTTTGCCAAACATTATGCCTCGGGCAAATTTAACATCAAACATTGGGGTCGGATTAAAATAAAGCAGGGTTTGAAATTGAAAGGTGTTCCTGATAAAATTTTACAAAAAGCAATTTACAGTATCGATGAAGATGATTATTTACAGGCGATAGAAAAATTAGCAGTAAAAAAAGCACAAAGTTTGGGTGAAAGTGATCCGTATAAGCGGAAAAGTAAGCTGATGAGCTACCTTCAGGCAAAAGGATTTGAAACTGATTTAATTTTACTTGTACTGAAAGCCAGCAATTTAAATTAAATATTAAATTTTTAATAAAAAATCCCTTGACAGATATATAAATCTGCCTATATTTGCATCACCAAAACGAAACAACAACATCAGTTTTGTAAACGCGAAAGTAGCTCAGTTGGTAGAGCACGACCTTGCCAAGGTCGGGGTCGCGAGTTCGAATCTCGTCTTTCGCTCCAAAATGCCTTCCTACCAGAAGGCATTTATTTTAAAGTTAACCAAGCCGATGGAGATCGGCAGCGGCTAATGCTCGGGTGGTGGAACTGGTAGACACGCAGGACTTAAAATCCTGTGCTTTCAAAGGCGTGCGGGTTCGATTCCCGCCCCGAGTACATCAAAAAATCGAATAAAAACCTTTCAGAAATGAAAGGTTTTTTATTTTAATCACTTTTGTAGTTGAATCCTAACACTCAGCTAACGCGCTTTACCGGAATGCTATTGAGTTTCTGTATTGCTTTCTAAACCGCACATATAAAATTGTGGTGATACACGGATAAAGTAGTGCAAAGATCCATAGTTTGGTCATCACATTTTCGCTATAATGATAACCATCTATTGATAAACTGGCAATAAACATCCCGATCAGCAAAACCGGCGCACCTGAAAAGCTAAGCCATGAAAAAAAGGGACTGTTCCTGATTTCCCGAATAAAATTTAAAAGAACTGTGAAAGAACAAATTACCGCTGCAGCCAGGTACAATAACGAAAAACCGATGTTTAGAACGATATCGGCAAAATAAAGGATTGTAGCCTCCAGGCCGTTACCCGAGGCTGATGAATTCATAATGGTGATGATGTAGGCTACATACAAAACGAAGCCTACCAGTAAATCGATGATCCAATATTTTAAAATAAGTTTGGTCATTACTTCTGTAAATGAGTTTAATCAGTCAGTTAATCAAATGCAACCAGTTTATCCCCGGGAAGATCATATTCGTAAACCTGGCCCTTCTCTTCTCCAACATAAAGCCACTGAACAATATTACTGCCGTTTGGTCCTATAGGTGCAATACCAATTACCCTGTAGCGCTCACCGTTCCTTTCTGCCGATTCGATAGAATAAGTCAGTTCCTCCCGTTTTTTTATGGCCGCCCGCAGTAAAGGGTTTTTGGTTTGGGTGAGGTAATATTCTGTTAAGCGATAAACCTTATCAAGGTATGATGAAGTAAATTCCTCTTCGGTAGACCAGGTATATTTTATTTTTTTACCATAGTTATTTCTGAAGGCAGTTACCGGTCCGTCGGCCGTTTTCTTTACAGAGACCAGCAACCTGGCGGGCATTTCGGCCTCTTGATCTCCGGGAACGGTAACCGTACCGTCTTTCCAGGCAACCTGTATCTTATCTCCACGATTCAGGTTTCTGGTGGTATCCGCTTCATTGATCAGCACAATGAAACTATCACCTTTCTTTGCCAAAATCTGAAAATAATCACCATCATCCAGATATTCTACAAAAGTCATGCTGTCAATGTGTTCACCAAGGTTATTTCGTTTTTGTTCGGCAACCGGCTTTCGCAGCGCCGGGTCTACCTTTACCGAATCTTGCTTCTGTGCTGTTTTAGCATTACAGGCCAAAAGCCCGCATACTGCTATCATGAGGAATGCATCTATTTGTCTTTTCATTCGGCAACTAATCTGATGTGCTTTAATAAATAAGCCTGATATATCCAGCCGAAACCGGAAATATAAAGCTATCATTCATCGCAATCCATAAACCAGAGTAAGTTAATAAAAGTTTTTACTATTCAATCGCCGTTTATCCGGATGGTGAACCGCTACTTTATCGTCAATAACCTGTATCTGCAAGCCATCAATATTTAAATTCCCGAGGCAATGTTATTCCAGCTATCACCACAAAAAGTAAATTTCTTTGATTTTCATCCTTGCTTAAAAGTTAATATTGAATTACATCAACAATAACAGGAACAACCACATATTTTTTTTTATTTTTTTACCTGATGATTTTTCTTTCGTCTGAGCTGACCAGCCGCTTTCAACTACCTGATAATCTTTAAATTTCCAGAATTAAAATCAAAATTCAATCAACTGATTTCTGTGGTAGACGCCTTAAAAAACCACTGGAAACAATGATTAAAGCAAAAAAAATTAAATTATTTTTTGACAGTGATATTTATATTTCTATATTTGCAACCCCAAAGGAACACAACATATGTGTTAATTTTGCGAAAGTAGCTCAGTTGGTAGAGCACGACCTTGCCAAGGTCGGGGTCGCGAGTTCGAATCTCGTCTTTCGCTCCAAATGCCTTCCTACCAGAAGGCATTTATTTTTAAGTTAACCAAGCCGATGGAGATCGGCAGCGGCTAATGCTCGGGTGGTGGAACTGGTAGACACGCAGGACTTAAAATCCTGTGCTTTCAAAGGCGTGCGGGTTCGATTCCCGCCCCGAGTACGAATGGGAATTGCCCCCATTTTTGAAGAGGGTTGCTCCAAAAAGAGCAACCCTTTCTCTTTGAATTTCAATACGTTATGTGCAAACATTGGATTAATTGAAAGTGTTCGACACGCACCTTCAGAATATATGATATCATGTTTGAACACCTCTCGAATTAATGAATGCTGATCTATGATGTTAGCTTTCTCGAAGATCGCAGGAATACTTATCAATTCCGGCAAAAGCTTTAATATCGAAGCAAATCTCTTTGGGTCCCCAGCATTTAGTTTTTTAATCTCACTCAACAAATACCCTTTTTCACCAGAATATTTAGAAAACCATTTTTTATAAGTGGATGATTCGATTTCGTCGTTCATCATCTTTTCCTCTAACCGCTGAATCTTGTGTTCTATTTCCTTTAAGGCTGATCTATTTTCAGCAACTTTTTCAACATTGGATTGAAGTTTAGCCTGTATCAGCTTTTTGCTATTATCTGTTATATATTGAATCTGCTCTTTGCTAAAACTTAAAAGCGTTAAAATCTCATTCCATTCTTCGTGCAATTTGACAGCTGAGATATTAATGCTATGGTGTTTTGTGCATCGATAATAAAGATAATATTTCTTTTTTCCTTTGCTCCACCCCGAGGTCATGCTCAAGCCGCAAGGACATTTTAAAATTCCCCTTAATGGACTGTCTTCATGCGGTTGTGTTTTACTGGGACGTTTGTTCTCTAGCATTTTTTGCACAAGCCAATAATCGTTTTCGTCTATAATTCCCTGATGCTTTCCTTTCACGTAACGTCCAGCAGAATTTTTCTCAGCAGGGACTTTGATAAGGCCCGCATAAACGCAGTTGCTTAATACTCGTACTATAGCACTATTTCCCTTTGCGGGAAATCCCATTTCTTTCACCTCTTTATGTATGATATATGGCATTTTCCCATCTATGTAATCAGAAAAGATTTTACGGATAATTATTGCCTTATCCGGATCTATTTTGATCGTTGATTTACCCCCATCTTCTTTGGCGTTAATGTATGCGAAAGGAGCTTTGTTTATAAATCTTCCGTTTTCTATTGCATGCCTCACTCCCATCTTTATACGCTTCCTTATACTGAATAGTTCTTGATTTGCCATAAGATATTTGAAAGCTCTCTGCATAAAAACATTAGGATCTTCCGTATCTATGTCAAGAGCCTCGTTAGTGGCTAAAACCTTTATACCATATTTTTTTTCAAGGTTCTCAATCTTTGCTAGCGCCTCAGAAAGGTTGCGACTAAAGCGATCATGATCCATTACTACTAAAAACTGAATCTTTCCCTTACGCTGTTTAATGAAATCCTCAAGGGCAATGTAATCAGGTCTATCAAAAGTATAACTACTCTTCCCATTGTCGCTAAACACTTCTAATAGCTCAACTCCATTTTTCTCACAATAATCAGCTATGCTTTTTTCTTGATAACCCAATGAGTATTGGGACTGATCTTTAATACTCAAACGCACATATCCAATCGCATTCATTTGACCTCCTTTAAAAGTATTTTAACGATAATTTCTACTATTAAATTTAGTAATTTTTCCTCGTTTCCTAAAATTTTAGGCTCTATTAGTTCTTCACATTTCTCATGAAGTTGCCCAGTTTCTTCGTCATTCTTCATAGCTCATCTTTAAAGGAACAAGGTCGGCAGACGAAAGGAAAATGTAACGTTATAACTTACAGACTACCCAAGGATTTATTGATTATGAGTGGGTCAACCTGAAGGAAATCTGTGTTGGAGAAGAGGTCAGATATTAAGTTACAATTTGATTAGGACATACTGAGGGTGGAGAATATCGGATTGAAAAATTCGCTTAATATTTCTCCGTAGATGCCTTTTTGATACTCTGAGAGGGGTTTTACTTTTCTCATTTCGCTATTTTTAGGGGCTATTTGGCAGACTTTTGTCAGACTTTTTACCCTTGATTTCTATTTTAAAATTAAGAAAAAACATCCTTTTTTGCAAGGGGAAAGCTGTTTTATTCCTCATCACTTTTAGCCTTAGAAAATTAAACTGTCAGACTTTTAGTTAAAGAATTAAATAAGGCATTTTTAAGGATTGTTAAACTTTTGAAAATGAACAAATTAAACACTAGTATAATATTTTTATTCGAAGGCCATTAATCAAACACTTTTCTAGAAAAGGACCATATTTTGATAATTCTAGTATGAAATCTCAGCACCAACTTGAATGACTTCATCTTGTCTAAAATTTTCTGCTTTAGTCAACTTGTTATTCTTATCAGGAAGTATAAAATGGTCTGACATTCGAATAAGTTCGGCTCTAGGTCCATGCAGTTGCAACTAAAGCAACTACAAAAAATATCTTTTTCATGATATAAAAATTTAATTTTTATCCTAATTTTTGGACATAGCATAGGCTATGTGAATGGATTATAGGCTACCAGCAGGAAAATACCTGTGCAGCAAAAACATTAAATCATATATCCGAAAACTTTGAATGGCTATGCGAATGTCCTTATCGGGTGGTCTTTCTCTATGGTCTACATAGACGTTTTGATCAAGTTCAACATCTATTACGCGAATTAATAAGGCATAAGAATAATCAGGAAGCCACACTATAGGCAAAACCATGTGAACTTTTCCATTTTCAGGAACTAGTTTGCTTTGAGTTACGCAAATCTAATATAAAGATGCAAAAATAAGTTTATACAATTCCGTGTTTATTTTATATCTTTTTTACTATAATTAGGTTTGATCCCCTTTGACCTTTAATGATTTTGTATTTTTTTTAATAAATATATTCCATCACCATCATAGCATAACTGGAAATCTTATCGCAGATTCAGAGAAGAACTTATTTGAGGTATTGATCAATCAACTCATAGAAGAGCAGGAAAACAGCTTTCTTTTTCGAACATCATCACTCAAAACATCGTTTTTTTACTAAGACACTTAATTGCAAGAAATATTCAAAATACAATCACTATTTCTAAAATCCATAACCCATAAGATAGGGCCCATGAAATAACAGTATATATTCAAAAACATATTTATGACAAGGAACTTATTAAGATTGAAAATATATCGATCCACTTCAACAAATCCCCAGATTATTTGAATAGATATTTCAAACAACAAACCGGGAGTACAATTACAGACTACATTACCAGATACAAATTAGAGATTATTAAAACCCGTCTTAAATATAGTGATCTCACGATTTATAAGATTGCAAAAGAAATGAACTCTACCGACGAAAGCCATTTGAATAAAACCTTTAAAAGTGTATTAGGGCAAACTGCGTAACAATTTAAAAAATGGCAATTTTAATTGTTGACATTGATTCTTTAAATGGATAAACCAATTTGATTGACCACATCAAACCAATTTCAGATACCACAGACAAAAAGCTTATCAGAAATAATCGTCATTTTTATTTTTGGTGAAGAGGGGTTGAAAGCTTTTTGTTTTCCAAAATACTAGTTCGGTAATAAATTAATCTTCGGAATTACGTTTTACTACATCAACCATGTGGTCAATATCAAAAGGTTTTTGAATGTAATCGTCTGCCTTACATGCTTCTGCCTGTTCTAGTAGTTTATCTGATGTCGAAGTTAAAATAACTGGCAAATCTTGAGTTTCAAGACCTGCTTTTAAATCTTTAACAACCTCAGATCCCCGAACTGCTCCTTTAATGTGCTCATCGATTACAACTACATCAGGATTAATTTTATCAATATTTTTAATAGGTTCCGTTGTTAGAGATGAAGTGACATTAAATCTTTCTTCCTCCAAAACCTGATCCATAATGTTTAAGATATCTTCATTATCCTGCACAAGCACAACTTTTTTCTTCATAAATGCAATCAAAGATACAAACATCCTGGCTACATAACAAAAACGTATAGGATAGCAATCGCTAATATCCAGCTCCCAAACGATCAGATATTTTCAACGAAACTAGATTTCAATTCTGTAGAAATACTGAAATCTTGTAATAGGAGCGGAATGTTTATTAAAGGTCAGTACCAATCGTAAATCGAAGACCTAGTGAGCTTACACCTCCATGATCAAGATAACCAAACCGTTTAATCAGATCTAAGCGGAGTACTTTAAAGATATTTCCAACGCCAACACCTAGCTCTGCATAAGGTGTTTTTCCCAAAGGGAATGTTAAGGGGTTTCCAGCCAGTGATCTGGGAAAACGTAGCAGTTCTGAATGTAAAGTTGGATTGTTCTCGTCTCGCAAACCGCCATAAATCACTTTGGCAGAGATAAATTCCCTCAATTTTAATTTTTTAATTAAGGGAACTTTATTGAGCAGGAAGCCTCCAAACGCGTGTGTTAAGTTTAGGCCAACATAATGGTCGGCAACAAACTCCAGAAAATTCATATTGTTGTAGGCATTTTTATCGTAAAGATAGGTCTGGTTTGCCGGCAAAATAGATAACAATGGAAAAGGCAGTCGACCTAAAGTCGTACCACCAAGAAGTGTAATATCCGAATAACCTAATTGAGATAAATAAAATCGTTTGTAAACGGTGCTACTTAGGGAGAGGTAACGGTACTCTCCACCTGCAAATCCCTTTAAACCATAAGCACTTTGAAGCGTAAATATTGGATATTTACTCTTAATCGGGTGTCGTTGTTCGGTGCCTAAAAAAATTTGTTCGTGTGGTGCATACCTGAGTGCAAGATTGATTTCTGAAACCGTGAGGTCATTAAGCATTGTTCCATTTCCTGTTTGAAA